>CAVZVL010000012.1:0-168765 GCA_963778725.1 uncultured Gaiellaceae bacterium | reverse complement strand
ATTGCGACGCCGCCCGTGATCGTGACGCCGCTGCAGCGTCACCATCGGCTCGGTGGCGGCATCGGCGACGCCGATCGTCACAACAGGACCGCCGCCGCTGATCACGGTCGCGGCTGCGGCAGCGCCCCGCAGGGTCAGTGATTTCGCGATCGTGATGCCCCCTGCGAACGTTCCGGGCCCGACCGTGATCGTCGCACCGTCTGGGGCGGCGTCGATCGCTGCCTGGATCGAGCCGTAACAGCCGGGTTGCGTCCCGACACACAGGGACGCTGCCCCACCGCGATCGCGCAGCGCTGCGCCCGAGGCGGGCGCGGCGATCGCGATGACGATGGCGAGACTCCCGGCGATCCTCATGAGCCTTCCCATAACGACCTCCTTCTCAGTCCGCCCGGCTCTATCCAGACGGAGTCGATGACGCGCTCACACGGGATGCCGAGGTGGACGCTCGCCGCCCTCACGGCTTCCCGCGTCCCGGACTCGAAGAGGCAGAGCACCAGTTGGTCGTCCGTGAAGAGCAAGGCGCCGCGGCACGTCGGCGTCCGGTGCCCGGCGGCCCGACCGAGGGCATCGCGAACTTCGCTTTCGGTGACGCCGGGCCAGAAGCATTTCGCCGTGTAGAGCACCCAGCGAGGATCGCGCGGCGGTGTCCCAAGCTTGTCCCAAAGACGTCTTCCGGACTTGGCAGAAGCGTTGTGGCGACGGAGACTCCCCGGAGGCGGATGGCAACGAATCAGCAGATCGAGTTCCGGGTTCTCGGCCCGCTGGCGGTCCGGATCGGCGGACGCGCGGTCGCGGCTGGGGGGCCGAAGCAGCGCGCGCTGCTGGCGCTGCTGCTCCTCAGCGCGAACCGTGTCGTCGCGCGGGAACGACTGATCGGCGAGCTCTTCGCGGAGCAGAGCGTGAACTCGGCCGACCACGCGCTGCGCAACCACGTCTCGCGGCTCCGGAAGGTGCTCGGCGCCGCGGGCGCCGACGAGCCCCGGCTCGTCGCCCGCACACCCGGCTACCTCCTGCGCGTCGAGCCCGGGGAGCTCGATCTCGAGCACTTCGAGCGTCTCGTCGGCGCCGGCCGCGAGGCTCTGGCCGGAGGCGACGCCGCAGGTGCGGCCGAGTCCTTCCGGGTCGCGGAATCGTTGTGGCAAGGACGTCCACTCGCCGACCTCGAGTTCGAGCCGTTCGCACGTGTCGAGGTCGAGCGCCTCGAGGAGCTGCGACTCGCGGCGGTCGAGGAGCGGATCGATGCGGAGCTCGCGCTCGGCCGCCAGCTTGCGCTCGTCTCCGAGCTCGAGACCCTGGTCGCCGAGAACCCGTACCGCGAGCGCTTTCGCGCCCAGCTCATGCTCGCCCTCTATCGATCGGGTCGTCAGGCGGAGGGTCTCGACGTCTATCGGCAGACGCGCGCCCTCCTGACCGACGAGCTCGGGCTCGAGCCGGGAACCGAGCTACAGGAGCTCCAGCGGGCGATCCTCGTTCAGGACCCGTCGCTCATGCCGACTCTCGACGGCGCCGGCGCTCTGACCCACCCGCTCCGCAACGTCTGCCCGTTCAAGGGGCTCGCCCCGTTCGAGGCGGCGGACGAGGAGTTCTTCTTCGGCCGCGAGCGTCTCGTCGACGAGCTCGTCGGCCGGCTTCAGGACGCGCCGCTGCTCGCGATCGTGGGCGCGTCCGGGAGCGGCAAGTCGTCGCTCCTCCGTGCAGGCTTGCTACCGGCGCTCGGACGCGAGTACGCGCTCGTTCGGCCCGGCGACCCGCTGCCGTCCATCGGAGAGGTATCGGTTCTGGCGGTCGACCAGTTCGAGGAGCTGTTCGCGCCGGTGATCGGCGAGGAGGAGCGGCATGCGTTCGTCGAGGCGCTCGTCGAAACTGCGTGGGATCCGGAGCGCCGCACGGTCGTGCTGATCGCGTTGCGCGCGGACTTCTTCGGCCATCTCGCTCCATACGTCGAGCTGGCCGACCTCGTCGGGGCGCACCAGGTCCTGCTCGGGCCGCTGACCACCGCCGAGCTCCGCCGCGCGATCGAGGGTCCGGCCGAGCGGACCGGCCTCGAGGTGGAGCCGGCGCTCGTCGATGCACTCGTCGACGACGTCGCCGGCGAGCCGGGCGGGCTGCCGCTTCTCTCGACGGCCCTCGTCGATGTCTGGCGCGAACGAGAAGGCTCGACTCTCACGCTCGCTGCGTACGAGCGGAGCGGCGGTGTCCGCGGCGCAGTCGGCCGGCACGCCGACGCTGCGTTCCGGTCGCTTCGCGAGGACGAGCGGCAAGTTGCGCGCCGAATCCTGCTTCGGCTGGTGACCGGCGGTGGGGGCGAGGCGCTGACGCGCCGGCGTGTCAGTCGCGCCGAGCTCGACGCCGATAGTGACGAGCAGGTCGCGCGCGTGCTGGCGATTCTGGTCGAACGGCGGCTCCTCGTGGCCGACGACGGCAGCGTCGAGCTCGTGCACGAGGCGCTCCTCGAGCAGTGGCCGCGGCTGAAGCTGTGGCTGGAGGAGGACGCGCAGGGTCGCCGGCTCCACCTCCATCTGACACAGGCGGCGTCGGAGTGGGAGGCGTCGGGGCGGGAGCCGGCAGAGCTCTACCGCGGAGCGCGGTTAGCGGCGGCGCTCGACTGGGCCGACGCGGCCGGCGCGCAGGCCGGGCTGAACCGCCTCGAGCGCGAGTTCCTCGAGGAGAGCCGCACGGCGTTCGCGCGAGCGAACCGGCGGCTGCGCGCGCTGCTCGCGGCTGCCGTCGTCCTCCTGCTGGCGGCGCTGGTCGCCGGTGGCGTCGCGCTCGCGGCACGCGGTAGCGCGAAGCGGCAGGCGACGGCGGCGATCGCGCAACGACTGGGCGCGCAGGCGCTGTCGGAGCAGCGACTCGACCGTGCGCTCCTGCTCGCCCGCGCGGGGATCGCGCTCGACGACACGGAAGCGACGCGGAGCGACCTGCTCGCGACCCTGCTGCGGAGCCCGACTGCGCTCAGGGTCCTGCACCCGGGTGGCAGTCGCGTCCTCGACGACGCGCTTAGCCCGGACGGGCGCGTGCTCGCAGTCCGCGGCGACGACGGCAGCGTCTCGTTCTTCGACGTGGGCACGGGCGCCGCGGCCGCTCGGACCTGGCACGGCACTGCGAACGTCCGCGACGCCGGCGCGATCGTCCTGCCTGTCAGGGATCTCGCATTCAGTCCCGACGGCCGCGAACTCGCCGTCGGAGACACTGACGTGCACGAGGGCCTGGGCGGGCCCACGCTCGCGCTCCTGGATCTGGCGTCGCGCCATGCTCGTGTCGTACGGACGAAGCGCAACGCTGCGACCGCTGACGTGGCCTACGCCCCCGACGGCCGCACGATTGTGGCGGGCGAGATCACCCTCGGTCGTGGGCCGATACCCCGAGACGCTGGTCCGGCGGCGGGCGGCGGACGGTGCGGAACTCCGCCGGTCGGCGCCGATCGAAGCGGGCCGGCTCGTCGGCTTCGCGCTCGAAGGTCGGAACCTCCTCGTCACAAGCGGCGACAACCGCGCACTGCTCCTCGATGCGCGAACGTTCCGCCGGGTGCGCTCGTTCGGCGTGGGTGGATCGCCGGCAATCGCGGCGGATGGCGTCACGGCTGCCTTCGGCCATGACGACGGCAGCGTGTCGATCCTCTCGCTACGCAGCGGGCGGATCGTCACCCTCGGCGGACGGGTGCCCGGTCGGGTACAGCGCTGTTGCCTTCAGCCCTGACCGCCAGGTGCTCGCCTCCGCATCCGACGACGGGACGATCGGTATCTGGAACCTCGCGACGCGGACCCTGCGGGAGACGTACAGGGGCCATTCGGCGGCCGCTCTCGGCGTCGTCTTCGGTCGTGACGGGTCGACGCTCTACTCCGGAGCCGCCGACGGCACGGAGATCGCGTGGGACGTCGGCGGGCTCCGGCGTCTGGGCCGTCCCTTCCGGTTTTCCCATTCTTCGAATGCGGCCACGGCGGTTGCGACCAGCCCGGACAGCGCCTTCTTCGTGACGTCGGCGGCGCCGAACCGCGTGACGATTTGGCGCGTGCGCGACCTGCGGCGCGTCGGCGAGCTTCGCGGCCCGTGCGGCCCGGCGGTCTCCCTCGCGTGGAGCCACGACGGCAGGCTTGTCGCGTGTACCGGCGACGGTCGCCATACCGTCGTCTGGTCGGTGCGCACGCATCGGATTGTCCGCCTGTTCGGCCCATCCGGCGGCGATGGAGGCGACGGTGTCAACTTCTCGCCCGACGACCGTCTCCTCGCCACGGCCGGGAGCGACGGCGACATCCGGGTGTGGGACGTCCGCCGCGATCTCAGGATCGCCGACGTCCCCGGCAGTGAACTCGTTGAACGACGTCGATTTCTCACACGACGGAAGCCAGCTCGCCGCAGCCGGGCTCGACGGGTTCGTCGAGATCTGGGACGTCGTCCACCGCAGGCTCGAGCGCAAGGTGGGGCACGAGCCCCTGCTCTTCGCGATCCGCTTCTCGCCGGACGGAAAGCAGATCGCGACTGGCGACAGCACGGGGAGCGTCGCGTTTTGGGACGCGGCCACCGGGCGGCAGGCGCCGCCGCTCCGCACGGAGGTCGGCTCCGTCTGGAGCGTGACGTTCTCGCCCGACGGGTCGGAGGTCATGACGACCGGCGGCGACGGGACGCTACGCCTCTGGGACCTCGCTTCGCACAAACTCGTCGGCGGTCCGCTCCCGGGGTCGAACACAAGCGGGTGGGGCACGTACTTCCCCGACGGCCGCCACGTGATTTCTGTCTTCGGCTCCGGTGTCGGCGTCGTCTGGGACGTCGATCCAGCGGACTGGGAGCGGGCGGCGTGCGCCGTCGCAAACCGTGAGCTGACGCCGGCAGAGTGGCACGACTTCGTCCCGGAGCGCGGCTACCGCCGCGTCTGCCCCTGATCGAGTCCGGAAATCTGCGCGCTCAGTGCCCGGCGGGCTTCTCCCAGCCCTCGAGAACGGGCGGCGTGTAGTCGGTGCCGACCGTTTTCGAATCTTCGACCCACGGGCCGAGCTCGGGCTGGGGGAACTTCGTGTGCTGCTCCTTGAGCTGGATCCCGTACGAGTTGCCGCTCGTCAGGTGCGTCACCAGCACCTTCCGCGCGATCTCGTCCTCCCGCCCCTCGGGGATCGGGAAGTAGATCTTCAGGAAGGCGTTCGAGTAGCGGTCGAAGACGGCCGGCATGCCGTCCTCCTCGAGCAGGGCGATGTCCTCGAGCCAGTTGATGTCCTCACCCGGCGTTGCCGCCAGCAGGTCGACGTCCTCGATGAGGGAGATGTCCTCCTGGTATGCGAAACGGTGGCCCGAGAGGAACTCCGCGTCGATCGACTTGATCTTCTCCGGCTCGGTATAGGCGAGGTCGTGCGAGGTCACGATTCCACCGAGTGCAGATCCGTGACCTGCGCGGTCGGGTTGGCGACGAGCTCCTCCTCCGCCTTGATTGCGAGCAGGCGCTGCACCTCGGCGAGGATCTCCCGCTCGGTCTGCCCGACCGTGTAGGTGGTGCCAGCGAGCGGCACGCGCGCCATGGCTGACGCCTCGACCGTGAGCGCGGCGAGGTCCTCCGGTTCGAGCGAGTGGACGTTGGTCTTTCCGCATGCCCGAGCGAGCATCTGCAGCTCCATGGTCATCGCGGTGAGGAAGTTGTAGACGCGCTCCGAGGCCTCCTCGACGACGAGCCGCTTGCGCAGCTCCGGATCCTGCGTCGTGATCCCGACCGGGCACCGGCCCGTGTGGCAGTGGTAGCACTGTCCGGCGGGGACCCCCACCGTGCCCTCGTAGTCGGTGACGCCGGGGATCTCCTTGTTGCAGTTGAGCGCCATGAGCGCGGAGTGGCCGATCGCGACGGCCTTCGCGCCGAGCGCGAGGCACTTGGCGACGTCCGCGCCGTTGCGGATGCCGCCTGCGACGACGAGGTCGATCTCGTCCGCCAGGCCGACGTCCTCGAGTGCGCGTCGCGCCTCGGGGATCGCGGCCATCAGGGGAATGCCCGTCTCCTCGGTCGCGATGTGCGGGCCAGCGCCCGTCGAGCCTTCGGCCCCGTCGAGGTAGATGATGTCGGGGCCGCACTTCGCCGCCATGCGCACGTCGTCGTAGACGCGCGCTGCTCCGAGCTTCAGCTGGATCGGGATGCGGTAGTCGGTCGCCTCGCGGATCTCCTGCACCTTGAGCGAGAGGTCGTCGGGGCCGAGCCAATCGGGGTGTCGCGCCGGCGAGCGCTGGTCGATCCCGGCCGGCAGCGAGCGCATCTCCGCGACCTGCTCGGTGACCTTCTGACCCATGAGGTGGCCGCCGAGGCCGACCTTGCAGCCCTGCCCGATGAAGAACTCGCACGCGTCGGCGAGCATCAGGTGGTGCGGGTTGAACCCGTACCGCGACTGGATGCACTGGTAGTACCACTTCGTCGAGTGGTCGCGTTCGGGCGGGATCATCCCGCCCTCGCCCGAGCACGTCGCCGTCCCGGCCATCGACGCGCCCTTCGCGAGCGCCATCTTCGCCTCCAGGGAGAGCGCACCGAAGGACATGCCGGTGATGTAGATCGGGATGTCGAGCTCGAGCGGGTTCTTCGCGAAGCGTGCGCCGAGCACCGTCGTCGTGTCGCACTTCTCGCGGTAGCCCTCGATGACGAAGCGCGTCAACGTTCCGGGGAGGAACACGAGCTCGTCCCAGTGCGGGATCGGCTTGAAGATCGAAAACCCGCGCATGCGATAGCGACCGAGCTCGGCCTTCACATGGATGTCGTTGATGACCTCGGGCGTGAAGATGCGGCTCCGCCCGAGGACGTCCGTGGTTCCGGGTGCTCCGTTGTCGGTCGCCACTAGATCACCAGCTTCTTCTCGGAGGGCTCGAGCGAGTCGTAGTTGTAGAGGACCTTCCCGCAGACGAACTTCTGGAACTCGGGGGGCGAGCCGAGACCGTAGATCCTGAACTTGCGCTCGATGAGCTCCGTATCGGCGTCGGTCCACTCGCCCGGGACACAGTCGATGCCGAGCGACTTCACCTTGCCGGCGACGTAGATCGTGCCGTCGTACATCGAGTCTCCGAGACCCGGCCCGACGTCGCCGCAGATGATCTGCCGGCCGCGCTGCATCATGAAGCCGGTCATCGAGCCGACCGAGCCTTCGATGATGATCGTTCCGCCCTTCTGGTCGACGCCCGTCCGGGCTCCGACGCGGCCCTTCACGACGAGGTCGCCGCCGCGCATCGCCGCACCCGTGAGCGAGCCGCCGTTCCCGTCGACGACGACGACGCCGGACATCATGTTCTCGCAGGCGGACCAGCCGACTCGTCCCGTGATGTGGATCTCGGGGCCGTCGATCAGGCCGCAGGCGAAGTAGCCGAGCGAGCCCTCGAAGCGGATCTTGCAGCGGCGCAGGATCCCGACACCGAGCGAGTGGCGACCCTGTGGGTTCTGGACGATGACCTCGTCGACGCCCTCCTCGTAGAGGAGGCGGCGAAGCTCGAGGTTGATCGTCCGTGTCGTCAGGTCGCGGGCGTCGAAGGTCGCGACGCCGCCCTCGACGACTGCGGTCCGTGGCGCCTCCGCGACGGGCTCGGCGAGCCCGCGCGCGTCGTAGCTGATCTGCCGCTCGCCTACCGCTGCCACACGAGGACCTCGCGCTCGTAGGGGTCGTACGTGTCGATCTCGTGGTCGACGATCTGCCGGATCGCGATCTCCTCGGAGGCGAGCGCAACGAGGTCCTCCGACTCGTAGAGCACGAGCGGCTTCGCGGCGAGCTCGTCCTTCGCCACGCCCAGCTCGTCCTTCGTGACGGCGATGTACGTGAAGACGCCGTCGAGCTCGTCGAGCGACTTGTGCATCGCCTCCTCGAGGGAGGCGCCCTTCGACATCTCCTCCGCCAGGTAGACCGCGATGATCTCCGAGTCGCACTCCGACATGAAGCGGCGGCCTGCGCGCTCGAGACGGCGGCGCCAGTAGAAGTAGTTCGTCAGCTGTCCGTTGTGGACGACCGCGACGTCCGAGTACGGGTACGCCCAGTACGGATGCGCGCCCGCGATGTCGACTTCCGACTCGGTCGCCATCCGCACGTGCCCGATCGCGTGCGTGCCCTTGAACCTGTCGAGCCCGTACTGCTCGTGGACGGACTCCGCGTCGCCGAGGTCCTTCACGATCTCGAGTGCCCGGCCGAGCGAGAGGACCTCGGCCTCGGGGATGTCCTCGACGAAGTCGGCAAGGCGCTTGAGATCCCCGTCGAACTCGAACGAGACGCGGAATGCGTACGGCGTCTCCTCTTCGGACTCGTCGATCCTCGCGCCGAGCGTCGCCAGCCGCGCCTCGACCTCCACACGATGCCGGCGGAGCCGATCTTCGAAGTCGAAGTCACGCGGCGTGTTCGCGTCCGCGAGCTTGTAGCGCATCACGAGGTTGCCGTTCTGCGGGTTGCCGTATAGCGCGTAGCCCGTCGAGTCAGGTCCGCGGTGCTTCATCGACTGGAGCATCCGCGTCATCTCGTCGCCGATGGCGTGCTCCGTGCCGTCCCGGTAGATGATCCCCGCAATTCCGCACACGGAATTACCTCCCGCTACCTCCGCATCCGCAGGGGCGGATGCGGACGCGAGTGCCGCCTTCGGCGGCAAGACCCCTAAAGCGGCCGCTTCGCGGCCGATCCGGCTGCGGAGACGAAGCGATCATGGGAGCACGTCGAGGTACTCGGAGACGTCCCAGTCCGACACGGTGGCGCAGTAGCGCTCCCACTCGTCGCGCTTGTAGTGCATGAACACACGGTACATCTCGTCCGGCAGCGCTCCCTTGACGACCTCGTCCTGCTCGAGCTCGTCGAGGGCCTCGCCGAGCGTCATCGGCACGCGCTTCACGGTCTTGCCCGCCTCGATCGCCTCGTAGATGTTCGACTCCTCGGGCGGCCCGGGATCGAGCTTCCGCTGGATGCCGTCGTCCATGACCTTGATCAGGCCGGCGAGAGCGAGGTACGGGTTCACCGCGGAATCGACCGACCGGTACTCGAAGCGGTCGGGCGACGAGATCCGAAGTGCGGTCGTCCGGTTCTGGAAGCCCCAGTCGGCAAACACGGGCGCCCAGAACCCGGTCTCCCAGAAGCGTCTGTACGAGTTGACCGTGGACGCCGTGACACACGTGAGCGCGCGCAGGTGCTCGAGGATGCCACCGACCGCGTGGAGGCCGGTCTGGCTCGGCATGTGCACGTCGTCCGTGTCGGGCAGGAACACGTTCTCGTCGCCTTTCCAGAGCGAGATGTTCGTGTGGCAGCCGTTGGCCGAGACGCCCATGAACGGCTTGGGCATGAAGCACGGGAAGGCGCCTTCCTCGCGCCCGACCTGCTTCGCGATCTGGCGGAACGTCGAGAGGTTGTCGGCCGTGTTCTCCGCCCGGTCGAACCCGAAGTTCAGCTCGATCTGCCCCGGTGCGTCCTCGTGGTCGCCCTGGATCATGTCGAGGCCGAGCTTCTGCCCGTACTCGACCATCTTGTGGATGATCGGCTGGAGCTCGGAGAACTGGTCGATGTGGTAGCAGTAGGGCTTCGTCTTGCCCTCGACCGAGGGCGTGCCGTCCGGGTTCAGGCGGAGCCACATCATCTCGGGCTCCATCCCCGCGCGGAGGTGGAGTCCCGTGCGCGCCTCGAAGTCCTCTTGGATTCGGCGCAGGTTCCCGCGGCAGTCCGAGGTGAGGAATGCGCCCGGGCCGTCGCGGTCCTCGCGATTGCGGAAGCAGGTGCACCAGACGCGGGCGACGCGGTTGTCCCAGGGCAGTACCTCGAAGGTCTCGGGCTCGGGCACACCGACGAGCTCCCAGGCTTCGGGCCCGTACCCGATGTAGTTGCCGTGGCGATCGGTGAAGAGGTTCGCGGTCGAGCCGTAGACGAGCTGGAAGCCCTTCTGGGCGATGGTCTCCCAGTGCGGGGCCGGCACGCCCTTCCCCATGATCCGGCCGGTGACGGAGATGAACTGGTAGTAGACGTACGTCACACCCTCGGCGTCGATCTTCTTGCGCACGTCCTTGACGAGCTCCGCACGGCCGTCCGCCTCGACGAACTGCTCCAGATCCGTCGCCACCGCTCTCCTCCTTTGCTCCGGCGTTGTCGTGCGGGGAGCGTAATCGGTTCGCGGTGGCTCGGTCAGCGGTGCGATCTGACCGCTTGTCAGCGGCATTCACGCGGCGGCGACCGTCTAGGCTCTCGAGCGTGAGCGAGCCGAGAACCGAGCACCTCACCGTCGAGCAGCGCGCCGCTCTCGAGGCCGAGCTGGCCGAGCTGGAAGGCCCGCGGCGCAAGGAGGCGATCCAGGCGATCAAGACCGCGCGCGAGTTCGGCGACCTCTCCGAGAACTTCGAGTACCACGCCGCGAAGAACGAGCAGGGATTCCTCGAGGCACGGATCCGCACCCTGCGCGAGCGCCTGAATCATGCGGTCACGGTCGAGCACGACACCGACGAGCACGTCGGCGTCGGCTCGATCGTCGGGATCGCCGAAGAGGACGGCAGCGAGCTGGAGGTCGAGATCTCCGCCGTTGGGGGCGTCTCGCCGGACTCGCCGCTCGGATCGGCGCTCATGGGCGCGACGGTCGGCGACGTCGTCGACGTGCAGGCGCCGAGCGGCTCCTGGAAGGCGCGCGTGCTCGCGATCCGTCGCGCGTAGCGGCCGCGCCCGCTACGGAGCTCGTCGGACGTATCTGACGAACGCGAACCGCGTCCCCCCCTCGTTGATGCGCTCCCGTCGCTCGACCTCCTCGAACTCGTCCCGGTCCCAACGGGGGAAGGTCGTGTCGCCCTCGATCTCGGCGTCGATCTCGGTCAGCAGCAGCTCGTCGGCGAGGGGCAGAGCGGCGGCGTAGATCTCGCCGCCGCCGATGACGAATACGCGCGGCTCGGACTCGAGCAGCTCGAAGGCGGCCTCGACCGATCCGGCCCGGTCGGCGCCCTGGGCGCTCCAGTCGGGATTCCGTGTGACGACGACGTTGTCGCGACCCGGGAGCGGACGAAACTGGTCGGGCAGCGACTCCCACGTGCGTCTCCCCATCACGACCGCGTGTCCCGTCGTGAGCTCTCGGAACCTCGCCATGTCCTCGGGAATCCGCCAGGGGATCCCTCCGTCCCGCCCGATCACGCCGCCGCGCGCAACGGCGGCGACCAGCGAGACCGTCACACGGCGACCGGCGCGCGGATCGCCGGGTGGTGCTCGTAGCCGACGACCTCGAAGTCCTCGTAGGCGTAGTCGAAGATCGACGGCGGGCGGCGGAGGAGGCGGAGCGAGGGGGAGGGGAACGGCTCGCGGCCGAGCAGCGTCTCGACTTGCTCCCGGTGGTTGTCGTAGATGTGGCAGTCGCCTCCGGTCCACACGAGGTCGCCGACCTCGAGGTTGCACTGCTGCGCGAGCATGTGCGTCAGCAACGCGTAGCTGGCGATGTTGAAAGGGACGCCGAGGAAGACGTCGGCCGAGCGCTGGTAGATCTGGCAGGAAAGCCGCGTGCCGCCGGCCACGTGGAACTGGAAGAACGCATGGCAAGGCGCGAGCGCCATGCGCGGGATGTCCGCCACGTTCCAGGCGCTCACGACGATCCGGCGCGAGTCCGGGTCCTCGCGGAGCAGCCGGACGACCTCTGCGATCTGGTCGACGTGACCGCCGTCGGGCGTCGGCCAGCTCCGCCACTGCACGCCGTACACGGGGCCGAGCTCGCCGTCGGCGTCGGCCCACTCGTCCCAGATCGTGACGCCCTGCTCCTGCAGCCAGCGGACGTTCGAGTCGCCGCGGAGGAACCAGAGGAGCTCGACTGCGACAGACTTGAAGTGCACCTTCTTCGTGGTCACCAGCGGGAAGCCGGCGCCGAGGTCGAATCGCATCTGGTGGCCGAAGACGCTGACCGTCCCCGTGCCGGTCCGATCCTCTTTCGGGACCCCGTGCTCGAGGACGTGACGGACGAAGTCCTCGTACTGCGCCATCACCCGACGATAGCCGCTCACCCGGCGGGCTCTAGAGGCTTGATGCGAAATTCCCGCGGGCCGGATGACGGCCACAACACGGCGCCGGATCGGCACCGTCGCGCCTCGCACAGGCTTCAAGCCTGCACGAGTCACGCCGGCACCGCCCGGCTTGGTCGTGACCGCCCCTGGCGGCGCGCCAATTTCGCATCAAGCCTCCGTCGTCAGGAGCGGAGTCTCCGATCCCTCCTCGACGACGACCCATCCGTCGTACTCCGAGAAGTCGTACGGGGCGTTCATCGGGACGACGGCCGCGCCGCTCTCGTCTGTACGGAAGCTTCCGCAGAGGGCACCGAGCTTCCCGTCGCGCGTGAGCCAGAGCTCGAACGGGCGCCCGCTCGGAGCCGGTGCGAGGGCCTGGACCGCGAACGTCATCGGCCAGTTGCCGGCGGCATCCCGATCGAGGACCTCGAGAGAAGCCGACGCGGACTGTGCGGCCGCCGTGCCCTCCATCGGGATGGTCCCCGGGAACGGAGCTGCCGACGGGGTCGAGTTGCCGCTGAGTGCTGCGCCGAAAGCGAACAGCGCGACTGCGAGTGCGGCTGCGATTGCGACGACTGCCGCACGCCGTCGAGGGCGAAGCTCGACGACCTCGGCCGCCGGCGTGGCGACTGGCGCGTAGTCCGGCGGCGGGCCGGCTGCCACGAGGAGATCGTGCACGCGTTCGAGACGTGCCCGCTCGGCCGCGTCGAGGTCGGTGCCGACGAGCTCTTCGAAGTCGGGGCTCATACGAGCTCACCTTCCAGCGCATCGGCAAGGCGTGCAAGGGCGGTCCGTGTCCGCGTCTTGACGGTGCCGAGCGGGATCGAGAGACGCGAGGCGATCTCGCTCTGCGAGAGGCCGCTCCAGTACGCAAGCTCGATCAGCGGGCGCTCGTGCTCGGGGAGTGCCTCGAGGGCGCGATGCACGACCCACGCCGTCCAGGAGGCCTCGGCCTCGTCGGCGGGGTCCGGCTCCCGCCCAGGCCCGTCCTGCGGCTCGGCAACCGGCTCGGGCGTGCGGCGGAGGCCGTCGGTGATCGCGTTGCGCGCGACTGCATACAGCCAGGGCGCACCCTTTCCGCGTTCCGGGTTGTAGGTCCGCGCAGAGCGCCAGATGGCGACGAACGCCTCCTGCGTCGCGTCCTCGGCTCGCCCGCGATCGCCGAGGCGACGGAGCGCGAGCCCGAGCACGGCGCGCGAGTAGCGGCCGTGCAGCTCGTCGAACGCACCGTGATCCCCTGCTGCGACGCGCACGATCAGCTGGCCGTCGGTCGGCTCCGGAAGCTCCACGCGCTGCATGATCCTCGATCCCGTCCAGGTTGTCTGCGTGCGGATCGCGAGCGCCGTAGCCATGTGCCGGGTGCTACGCGCTCGCGACCCGGTCGGATTGCGATGCCGCTATCCGCGTGCGGCAGCGAACTTCGACGCGACCGCGTCCCAGTCCACGACGTTCCACCACGCCTCGAGGTAGTCGGGTCGCCGGTTCTGGTAGTTGAGGTAGTAGGCGTGCTCCCACACGTCGATGCCGAGAATCGGCGCCTGTCCCTCCATCACCGGCGAGTCCTGGTTCGGCGTCGACTTGACGGCGAGGCCCGTGCCGTCCCAGACGAGCCACGTCCAGCCGGAGCCGAAGCGCTTGACGCCGGCGTCGTTCACCGCCGCCTTCAGATCGCCGACGCCGCCGAACGCGTCCGAGATTGCGTCGGCGAGCTCGCCGGAGGGATCGCCGCCGCCGTTCGGTCCCATGATCTCCCAGAAGAGCGTGTGGTTGGCGTGGCCGCCGCCGTTGTTGCGCACTGCCGCTCGCTTGTCCTCGGGAATCGAGTCGATGCTCGTGAGCACCGTTTCGATCGATTGCTCCGCCCACTCGGTGCCGTCGATCGCGGCGTTGAGGTTCGTCACGTAGGCCGCGTGATGCTTGTCGTGGTGGATCTCCATGGTCCGCGCGTCGATGTGGGGCTCGAGCGCGTCGAAGGGGTATGCAAGATCGGGAACGCTGAACGCCATTGCCTGCTCCTCTCGGTACGGGTTCGTTTCGGGCAAGGATATGCTCCGCGCGTTCCCGTCCCGCCTACGGAGGAAACGATGTCGAACTTCGTCGAGATCAGACCGCGTGAGCTGAAGCCGGCGCTCCTCGAGCTCGACGGGATCTCTCGGACGACGATGGAGGCGCACTACCGCCTCTATCAGGGCTACGTGGCGAAGCGGAACGAGATCCTGGGACGGCTCGCGACCGTCGACGCCGGCGCGGCGAACCAGGTCTTCTCGGAGATTCGGTCGCTGAAGGTCGATCTCACGTTCGCGGTCGGCGGGATCAAGAACCACGAGATCTACTTCGAGCACCTCGGCGGCGACGGCGGCGATCCCGACGGGCCGATCGCAGCCCTCATCGACCGCGACTTCGGCTCCGCCGACGCTTGGCGCGCCGACCTCCGGGCGACCGGTATGGCCGGAAGGGGCTGGGCATGGACCGCGTACGACTGGGACGAGGGCCGGCTGTTCAACTACGTCGGCGACGCCCAGAACACGTTCCCCGTCTGGAATGCGACGCCGCTCGTCGCACTCGACGTCTACGAGCACGCGTACTTCCTCGACTACCAGACCGACCGTGCCGCGTACATCGAGGCCTTCCTCCGCAACCTCGACTGGGCCGTCGTGAACCACTGGGTCGAGGCCTACAGGGTCCCCGCGGCCTGAGCGACATGACCGACCTGCTCGCGGTTCTGGGCGGGTACCTCTTGGGGTCGCTGCCGTTCGGCTACTGGGTGCCGCGGCTCGTCCGCGGCGAGGACATCCGCACGATGGGCAGCGGCAACGTCGGCGCGTCGAACGTCTTCCGCGTCTACGGCCGTTCGCTCGGCATCCCGGTCGCCTTGCTCGACGTCGCCAAGGGCTTTGCGGCGGCCTCGCTCGGGCTCTGGGCGGGCGGCGCGCTCATCGGGGTCCTCGCGGCCGCCGCGGCGATGGCCGGGCACGCGCGGCCGATCTTCTTGCGATTCCAGAAGGGCGGGAAGATGGCGGCCACGGCGGGTGGAGCGACCTTTGCGCTTGCCCCGCTGGTCGCCGGCTGCGGCGTCGGAATCTGGCTCGTCGTCTTCGCGCTCACGCGATACGCCTCCGTCGCGACGATCGTGACCGCGCTGGCGCTCGCCGCGCTTGTCGTCGTTCTCGGCTACCCCTGGCCGATCGTCGTCTTCGGGGTCGCAGGCGCGGTCGCCGTGATCGCGATGCACCACCAGAACATCCGCCGGCTCCTCGCCGGCACCGAGCACCGGTTCGAGCTGCGACGGGCTCGGCTCAGCCGCTGAGCCAGGCCGCGAGCGTCGTCTGCTGCGAGCTCGGCTCGCCCGTCGTGAGCTCGCCTCGCAGCTCGCCGACGGTGCCGAAGCGCTCCGCGACGACGTCGTGCACGTGGATCGTCTCGAAGTTGACCTGCTTCGAGAGCAGGAAGTCGTCGTCCTCGAGCTGGGGGAGGGTCTCGATCGCGTCGCGCAACGCGTGGCGAACGGAGTCCTCGACGAAGCGTGGCTGCAGGTGCGCGTGCTCGACGACGAACAGCTCGTCGGGACGCTTCAACAGGTCGTAGATCGGCGCGCTCATCGAACGCTCCGCGATGTCGACGAGGAGCTCTGCGTCCAGGTCCTGCTCGGTTCCGACGAAGAGGGTCTGGCGGCCGCGCTGGTTATGGGTCGCGATCGGGACGAGGTCGAGGATCCGGTCGACGTCCGTCGTGTCGAAGCCGGCGTCGAGCAGTCGCTCGGATGCCCGGTTGCGGACAAGCCCCTGAGCGCACGGGCAGGCGTTGATCCCGGTCGCCTCGACGCCCACCGCACGCCGTGTTTCCGTCTCGGACGCGGCGGCGATCCCGCACAGCGTCACCATCTCCTGCGTCGCGAGGCCGGTGACCGGCGTCCGGCGGTGGATCGGCCACTGCGCGCGAATCCAGACCTCGGCCTTCATCGCCCCCTGCCGCTCGACCACGCTCTTGGCGATGAGCTCGGCGAGGACTTCGACGAGCATGGCCTCCCGCTCGACGACGAGCTCGATCGCATCCTCGAAGAGCTCGGGAAAGCGCGACATGTGCACGCCTTTCTGATCTGCGGCGAGGTCGACGGTGCAGTCGATCGTCGCGGCCATGACCGTTTCCGCATCACCACGGCGGATGCGGACCGCCTTCTGCACGCCCGTGACGCCGGCCCGCGACAGGGCGAGCGCGATCTCGGGCGGCGACGCCTGGAGATCTTCGTCCAGCCTGACGACTTCGGTCATTCGCGCCACCGTAGCACCCGCCCCTCAGCGCAACAGCCGGGAGAGTCGCCGGTCCTTGAGGAGCCGGCCGCCGGTCTGGCAGCTCGGGCAGTAGTAGATCGTGTGCTCCTCGAAGTCGACCCGTGCGATCGGGGTGCCGCACTGAGGGCACGGCTCGCCCAGCCGGTTGTGGACGAGGTAGACGATGGGGTCACCCTTCCCCTGCTCGCGCAGCTCGAGCGCGCGGGTGAGGTCCTCGCGGATTGCGTCCGAGAGGCGCTCGACTTCGTCGTCCGAGAGCTCCGTCGAGGCCTTGAAGGGCGAGAGCCGCGCCCGGAGGAGGATCTCGTTCGCGTGCGCCCGGCCGATTCCGGCGACTGCACGCTGGTCACGCAGGAGGGGATGGAGCTGCCGGCGCTCGCGCGCGAGGATCTCGCCGAGCGCCGCGGTATCGAGCTCGAGTGCGTCGGGACCGAGGTGCACGAGGTCTTCGTCGAGTTGCTCCGCGCTGACGAGCCAGACACCGGCTCGCTTCTTCTTGCCTCCCTCCGTGAGGATGAGCTCGCCCCCGTCCGAGAACCGCAGTCGGAACATCGACGTCTTCGGCATCTTGCCCCCCGGCGGGACGTAGCGCAGCCGTCCCGCGCTCATCAGATGAACGCGGAGCACGAGATCGGCGCCCTCGACCGGGAAGAGGAGGTTCTTGCCGCGCCGGCGCGCGCCCTCGAAGCGCCGGCCGTCGAGCTCGCCGAGCGGCGGCGCGAACGTCTTCAGCGTCGCGATGTGAGCGGGTCCGGCCTTCTCGATCGGCGACCGGGACACGAGCGGGTCGAGCTCGCGGACCCACGCCTCGACCTCCGGTAACTCAGGCACTCAGTGACGGTACCGCTTCCTGGAGCGCTTCCTCCGTCGCTGCGTCGTCGTCGACCGGCTCCGGCATCTCACGCAGGTGACGCTGCGGCGAGAGCAGGATCCAGAGGAAGGACAGCCCGCCGCCGATCGCGCCGACGACGATCGTCTCCCGCAGCCCGATCGTCGTGCCGAGCACACCTCCGACGAGCCCGCCCAGCGGGATGGTCCCCCAGACCATGAAGCGCATGACGGAGTTCATCCTCCCCTGCAGGCGGGGCGGGCAGATCGCCTGCCGGTAGCTCACCTGGACGATGTTGTAGACGACCACCGTGAACCCGAACACGAGCTGTGCCAGGACGAGGAACGGGATCGCCTGGTTCCCGGTGGGCGCGAAGGCGATGAGGAGAGTGGCCGGTCCGAAGAGCGCGGCCGTCACGATCGTCGTCGGCCCGATTCCGAACCGTCGCGAGATGCGCATTGCGGTGAACGCCGCAATGAGCGAGCCGAAGCTCCCGAGCGAGAAGGCGAGCCCGATCACCCCGGCGGAGAGCCCGAGCTCACGCACGAGGAAGACGATGATGATCGCGAACGAGACGTTCGAGAAGAAGTTCGAGGTCGCGGTGCAGCCCGCCTGAGCGCGCAGATTCGGGTTGCCCAGCACGAACCGGAGGCCCTCCTTCAGCTCGGTCCACAGACTGGTCTTCACCCCGTCGGCCGTCTGCACGACCGGGGAGTCCTCGTGCCTTCGGATCCCGAAGAAGAAGAGGCCCGACCCGAGGAAGCTGAGCGCGTCGAGGAGGACCGCGTAGGGCGCGGTGAATGCCTGGATGAGGAGTCCCGCAAAGCCCGGCCCGGCGATCTGTGCCGCGGAGCGGCTGATCTCGAGCTTCGAGTTGCCCTCGATGATCTGCTGCACGCTCGACGAGCGAGGGCAGGTACGACTGGTACGCGACGTCGAAGAAGACGGTGCACGTTCCGACGAGGAACCCGACGACGTAGAGCTGGCCGAGCGTGAGCACGTCCAGCACATAGGCGATCGGGATGCTCAGCAGGAGCACCGCTCGGCCGAAGTCGCCGACGATCAGGATCGGTCGACGTCGCAGACGGTCGACCCAGACCCCAGCGGGGAGCGTGAAGATCATGAACGGGAGGAAGTCGACGACACCGAGCGCCGCCACCTGGAACGTGCTCGCGTCGAGCACGACCACCGCGACGAACGGGATCGCCAGGAGGGAGACCTGCGACCCGAACTGGCTGATCGTCTCCGCCGACCACAGCTTCAGGAAGTCGGGGTGGCGCCACAGGCTGCCCTTCGGCCAGAACTTACGCATCGCGCTGCTCGTACAGGGCGACTGCGAGCGCGTACGGCCTGCCGCCGGGCTGCTCGGCGGCAACGAAGTCGTCGGTGAGCCGCTTGAGGCGCTTCTCGAGGCGGAGCGCGTCCTCATGGCGAAGACGGGCTTTCGGGAAGCCGAAGCGAACCGTGTCCGGCGAGACCTCGAGCTCCGCGGCTGCGCGGCGGATCGCCGCGGCGCCGAGCGCACGCGCGTCGGCGGGATCTTCGACCTCGAAGAGGAAGAGCCGTGCGGTGCGGCCGTAGAACTTCTCGGTCACCGCGCGGACCTGACGGGTGCGTACGACGTGGATCAGAGCGGCCCGCTCGAGCACCTTGAGGTGGTGTCCGACGGTGCCCTTGGGCATGTCCAGCTCGTGAGCGAGCTGCTGCGTCGAACGGGCGCGCTCGCGGAGGAGCGCGATGATCGTGGTCCGGACGTCGTTCGCGAGCGCCTGCAGCTGGCTTCGCTCCGACACGACGAGAACGTCGGGCGCCTCGTAGTCCGGTTTCGAGTCGTCCAGCGCATCCGTTGCGGCAGTCTCTGCAGTCGACGGTATGGTCGGCATATGCCGACCATACGGGATCGGCCGACCATTGGCAAGCGAGATTAGGCTGCTCCGCCGTGGAGCCGGTCCTCGTCGAGGTCGTGCGCGGCGGAGTCGTCGAGGCGCGGCACCGCGTCCATGCGGTGGCCGTGTCGGACGGGAAGATCGTCGCGAGCGCGGGCGACCCCGAGCTCGCGACGCTCTTCCGTAGCTCGGCGAAGCCGATCCAGGCGCTCCCGCTGGTTCGGATGAGTCCCGACCTCGGCGACGCCGAGATCGCGATTACGTGTGCCTCTCACCTGCACCGGCCGGATCAGCTCGAGCCTGTGCGGAGCCTGCTCGCGGCGGCCGGCGCGGCGGAGGACGACCTCGAGTGCGGCCCCGAGCCGACGAGGCTCGAGCACAACTGCTCGGGCAAGCACGCGGGGATGCTGTTGCTGTGCCGGCTGAACGGCTGGCCCGCGGACGGATATCGACTCGCCGCGCACCCGTGCCAGCAGACGATGCTCGCGGAGGTGGCGGCAGCAGCGCAGGTGACGCCTGCGTCGTTGTCGACGGCGATCGACGGCTGCGGCGTCGTGACGTTCGGGCTGACGCTCGAGCGCATGGCGTCCGCGTTCTCTCGGATCCAGGCGCTCGACGGAGGCCGGCAGGTCGCCGACGCGATGCGCGCGCGGCCGGAGCTCGTCCGTGGTGACGGAGCGCCGGACACCGAGCTCATGCGGCTCGGCGAGGGTTGGATCGCGAAGGGCGGCGCCGAAGGACTGCTGTGTGCGGCTCGTGGCGACCTCGGTATCGCGCTCAAGGTCGAGGACGGGGCCCAGCGGCCGCTCGGCCCGGCGGTCGCCTCATTTCTCGCAGAGCTCGGGCTCGAGGCAGACGACCTCGCGAACGCCCCGGTCGTGAACTCGCGCGGCGAGGTCGTCGGCGAGCTGCGCGTCACCGACTAGTCACGTCCCGGCCACCTCGCGTTAACAAAGTGGTCCTCTTCACACATCGTCCTTTCCGGACTAGTATCCGCGCGCTTTGGTGGTGGAGCCGGGGCGGCAGGCGGGCCGGCTCAGTGCATGTCGCAAGGTCAGTACCCGTTCGAGCGCGAGAGGAGAAAGCCCAGCCCATGCTGTCCGTCGATATCGCCCTCCCCGAGGTCGAGGAGCTCCAGCGCCTGGTCGAGCAAGGGCTCGAGAAGGGGTTCCTCACGTACGACGAGATCGTGTCGGGGCTCGACGACGTCGAGCTCACGAAGGAGCAGATCGAAGACTTCTACGCCTACCTGATCGATCACGCGATCGAGCTCCACGAGGGCGTCGAGCACAAGGACTTCCCGCACGCAGAGCCGGTGCCCGTCGAGGAGGAGAAGGTCGAGCCGAAGCTCGATCTCTCGGTGGAGCCCTCGCTCGATTCGCTGCGCCTCTACCTGCGCGAGATCGGGAAGGTCCCGCTCCTGACGGCCGATCAGGAGGTGTCGCTCGCGAAGCTCATCGAACGCGGCGACATGAACGCCAAGCAGCACATGATCGAGGCGAACCTGCGTCTCGTCGTCTCCATCGCGAAGGGCTACCTCGGGCGCGGCCTCTCCTTCCTCGACCTGATCCAGGAGGGCTCGCTCGGGCTCATTCGCGCCGTCGAGAAATTCGACTACCGGCGCGGGTTCAAGTTCTCGACGTATGCGACCTGGTGGATCCGCCAGGCGGTCACGCGGGCGATCGCGGACAAGGCGCGGACGATCCGGATCCCGGTCCACATGGTCGAGAAGCTGAACAAGGTCGTCCACATCGAGCGCCAGCTCGTCCAGCGGCTCGGCCGGGAGCCGCTGCCGGAGGAGATCGCGGAGGAGCTCGAGATCGACGTCGAGGAGGTGCGAGAGATCCTGCGGATGTCGCAGCTCCCCATCTCCCTCGAGAAGCCCATCGGCGAGGAGGAGGACTCCTCACTCGGCGACTTCGTGCCGGACGAGGCCGCGGAGTCGCCCTTCGACACTGCCTCCCTCTCGCTTCGGCGCGAGGACGTCGAGGTCGCGCTGTCGGCTCTGCCCGAGCGCGAGCGGCGGGTCATCGAGCTTCGCTACGGCCTCGACGGTTCGCAGCCGTGCACGCTCGAGGAGGTCGGCCAGGCGTTCGGCGTCACGCGCGAGCGCATCCGCCAGATCGAGAACAACACGCTCAAGAAGCTCGAGTGGCTGCCGGAGGCGCAAGGCCTTCGGGACTGTGTGTGACATGCGCACGCGAAGCGAGCGCCTTTAGCGATCGTGCGCGCCCGGAATCCGCGCGCCAGCGGATTCCGGGCTTGCGCAGAGCCGTGTAACGCTTCGCGCTTGGCGCGAATCGAATACGTAGGCCATGCGACGGTCCTCGTCGACCTCGACGGGGTGCGGCTCCTGACCGATCCGCTGCTGCGAAACCGCGTCGCGCACCTCCGCCGCGCGGCGCGCGTCTCGCACAGCGCCGTCCGTGGCGTCGACGCGGTCCTCATCTCGCATGCGCACTACGACCATCTCGACCTGCCCTCGCTGGAGAAGCTCGGCAAGAAGCTGCCGGTCGTCGTGCCGAGGGGTCTGGGCGGGCTTCTGAGGAAGCGGCGGTTCGAGTCCGTCGTGGAGATCGAGGTGGGCGAGAAGCTCGCGATCGGCGAGCTCGAGATACGTGCCGTCCCTGCAATGCACGACCGCAAGCGTGGGCCGTTGGGGGCAGCGGCCGACCCGGTCGGCTACGTCGTCACCGGCTCGAAGTCCGTCTACTTCGCCGGGGACACCGACCTCTTCGACGATATGGGCAAGCTCGGCCCGGTGGACGTCGGCCTGATCCCGATCTGGGGCTGGGGGCCGGGCCTGGGCGGTGGAGGGCACCTCGATCCGTCGAGCGCTGCCGAGGCGGCTGCGCGGATCAGGCCCGGACTCGTGATCCCGATCCACTGGGGAACGTACTTCCCGATCCACCTCGGGCTCACCCGCAAGCCTGCGTTCCTCGACCTTCCGCCCGTCGAGTTCGTCGCCGCGATGCAGGAGCGAGCGCCAGAGATCGACGTCCAGATCCTGGCGGTCGGCGAGAGCGTCGAGCTCTAGACCGGGAGCAGCTCGGCCTCGCCCAGCGCTGAGAGCGCACGCTCGCGTATCTCGCTCGCGATCTGCGAGACGTCGGCGCCGAAAGGGGCGTAGGCGACGACGTGCAGCCACGCCGTCTTCTCTGTGACGTCACCGACCTGGACGTAGACGGAGAGCGAGTCGCCCTGCGGAACCTTCCCGGCGGACTCGATCGCGACGCGACGGGCGTCGGCGAGCGAAGCGCCGAGCCTGACCGGCAGCCGCACGGTGACGAGCCTCCTCGGGTCGTCGACGGAGCGGTTGACCAGCGTCGTCGAGACCATGCGCGTGTTGGGCACGAAGACGCGCCTCCCCTCGTCGGTCGTCAGCGCCGTGTAGCTGAGCGTGATGTCGTCGACGATGCCCGTGTGCTCGTCGATCGTGACCCGGTCGCCGAGACGGACGGGTTGCGTAAAGGCGAGGAGCAGCCCCGACCCGAGGTTGCCGAGCGGCGTCGTCAACGCGAGGCCGGCTATGACTGCGAGGACTGCGCTGGACGCGAGGAAGGCGCTCGCGACCTGCTGGGTCGCCGGGAACTTCGAGAGCACGCTCCATACGCCGACCAGCCCGACGAGGGCGATGGCGATCCGAAGGAGGAAGCTGAACGTCGTGCGCCTGCGCGCCGCGACCGCTGCGTCGCGCTCTGCGAGCCGTGTCTCGTACTGGTCGAACGCGCGGCGCAGCGACCACCGTACGACGACGAGGATGACAACCCAGACGACTGCTGCGATCAGGGCTTCGACGAAGTCCGAGTCCACGCCGGATGGTTCGGCGCGGACGGCGACGTGCCTGCCTGCATGGGGTGGCTACTCCCCGGCCAGCACTCTGGCCTTGGCCGACGCATACTCCTCGTCGGTCAGATGGCCATTCGCGTGCAGGTCGGCGAGCGACGCGAGTCGGCCCGCGACGTCGGTCGGTGGGGCCCCCGCGGCCGCCCCGGGCGATCGGCGTGACTCCCACCAGCCCGTCATGCGGGCGCGCGTATCGGCGATCAGCGTCCCGTCGCCCGCGTCCGGGAACTCCGTGAGCGTCTGCCTGCGCGTGAGCTCGATCCAGGTGGCGCCGAGCGCCGCCAGCAGCACGACGACCAGGAATCGAACGAAGTCCGAGACCTCGCTCGTGAACAGCAGCAGCAGCACGACGAGCGCGAGGACGACGTAGGCCCATACGCGGTTCTCGAGGGCGGGCGCGAGTCCGCGCCGAACGCTGAGCGCCCTGCGGCCCGGGCCGGCGAGCCACGCGGCAATCAGGAAGAGGAGCCCGACGACGACCATTAGCCGGAACGATCCGCGCATCAAGTCGGTGAGGATGTTCCACGCGTTGTCGGCTGCTTTGCGGTCGTCGTGGCTGGCGACGAGCGCGTTGACCACGTAGTTCCGCGTGAGCTTGGCCGCGACGAGGCCCACGAGGCCGACGACTGCGAGCGCCACCCCGACGCCGCGGACGGCACGCCGGCGATCGCGCGCCAGCCACACGGCCAGGCCGAAGGCCGCGAGGGTCAGCAGCGGGAGCAGCCACGCGAGCGTCTTCAGGAGCTCGAAGAGGTTCTGGACGGTCCCGAGCTCGTCCGAGCGGAGGATCACGATCTGGCCCGCGTTGTCCGGAAGGTGGTCGGCGACCTGCGCGCCGACGCCGAGGCGGTCGGCGGCCTCGAGGATGATCGGCCGGAGATCGAGGGTCACCTCGCCGTTGGTCGTCGTCACGCGCTCGCCGCCGCCCTCGAGTACCTGCACGAGCGTTCGGTGGGTCTCCTCGACGGTTGTCTTGAAGAGCGCCTGGAAGCGCGGCTGCTCGAGCGCGCGGTCGACTACCTGGTACGCCCCCTGGCGCCCTGCGGCGGATAGAGGCCCGGAGAGTCCCTTGTATCCCTGCGGGAGTAGTTCTTGTACCTCCGCCTGCACGTCGACGTTCGCGTAGAGCTCGTCCACGGCCCGGTTCGCGACGGCGGCACGGATCGCGGGGTCGTCGAGGAGCGAGCTGCTCGTGTCGGCGAACTGGTTCGTGTTGAGCGCGACGCGGTTGATCCAGACCGCGAAGGAGGACAGCAGCAGCAGCAACCCAGCGACGACGAGCACGACCCAGACGGCGGCGCCACGCCCGCGGCTCTGCTTCCGTGCCGGCGTTGCGGGCGACGTCTCGGGGCTGATGGTCACTCCGCGCGGAGCCTAATCGCCGGCGGTTCGAAGGTCACGTGTAGCGCACGGACGGCCCGTGCGACGTCCGAACGTGGAATGAGGCACGAGACCTTGATCGGCGACGTCGAGATGAGCCGCAGGTTGATGCCCTCGTCCGCGAGCGTCCGGAACATCAGCGCGGCGACACCCGGGTGCGAGCGCATCCCCGCTCCGACGAGCGAGACCTTGCCGAGATCGCCAATCTGGTTCACCTCGAGCCGGCCGATCGCCCCCTCTGCCCGCACGAGCGCCCGGCGGGTCGCCGGCACGTCGTCGAGCGGCACGGAGAACGAGAGTGCGGCCAGCCCGTGCACGACGTTCTGGAGAATCGTGTCCACGTTCACGTGCTCGGCCGCGACGGCGTCGAAGATCGCAGCGGCAGTTCCGGGCCGGTCCGGCAGCCCGCCCAGGTCGAACACGACCTCGTCCTCCGAATGCGTCACGGCCGACACGACTGGCTGCTCGAGCCCCGCGCCGTCCTCGATCCACGTTCCCGGCTCGTTCGAGAACGTCGAGCGCGCATGGATTCGAACCCCCTGTCCGCGTGCGAGCTCGACCGCCCTGAGCATCAGCACCTTCGCACCCGAGGAGGCCATCTCCAGCATCTCCTCGTACGAGACCCGGTCGAGCTTGCGCGCCTCGGGGACGATGCGCGGGTCAGCCGTGAAGACACCGAGCACGTCCGAGTAGATCTCGCAGGAGGCGCCGAGCGCGGCCGCCAGCGCCACCGCGGTCGCGTCCGTCCCACCGCGTCCGAGCGTCGTCACGTCCATGGTGTCGCGCGAGAAGCCCTGGTACCCGGCCACGAGCACGATGCGACCCTGGTCGAGCGCCTCGAGCACACGGACCGGCGTGATCTCACGGATCTTCGCCTTCGTATGTACGGGGTCGGTGATGATCCCCGCCTGCGATCCCGTGAACGACACGGCCTCGTAGCCGAGGTCGTGGACCGCCATCGCCATGAGCGCGCACGCGATGCGCTCGCCGGTCGAGAGGAGCATGTCCAGCTCGCGTGGGTACGGGTCGGGCGACACCTCGTGGGCGAGTGCGAGCAGTCCGTCGGTCGTGTCGCCCATCGCGGACACCGTTGCGACGACGCGGACGCCACGCTCGCGCGCGTCGACGAGGCGCTGTGCGACGTTCTTGATCTTCTCGGGATCGGCGACGGACGAGCCGCCGAACTTCATGACGACGGTCTGCCGGGCGGTCTCGGGCGCGGCGCTCACCGGGACGATTGTCGCGGTCCGAGCGCTCGCGCGCCGGAACCGGTGGCTACGCTCCCTGCGTGCCGCGGAAGGTGATGCTCGTCGGGCTCGACTGCGCCGAGCCTTCGCTCGTCCTCGAGCGCTGGCGGGACGAGCTGCCGACGATCTCGGGGCTCATGGAGCGGGGGTCGTACGGACGGCTGACGTCGGTCATCCCGCCGATCACGGTTCCGGCGTGGTCCTGCATGATGTCGTCGAAGACGCCGGGCGACCTCGGCGTCTACGGCTTCCGGAACCGCTCCGACCACACGTACGACGGTGGCTTCATCGCCATGTCGACGGCGATCAAGGAGCCGCGGCTCTGGGATCTCGTGACCCGCGCCGGCGGCTCGTCGATCGTCCTTTCGGTGCCGGGCTGCTACCCGCCGAAGCCGCTCAACGGCGTCATGGTGGGCTGCTTCCTGACGCCCTCGATCGAGAGCAAGTACACGTACCCCGCCTCCTTGAAGGACGAGATCGAGAACGTCGTCGGCGAGTACCTCTTCGACACCAAGGACTTCCGCACCGACGACAAGGAGTACCTCCTCCGCCAGGTCTACGAGATGACCGACCGCCGCTTCAAGCTCGCCGAGCATCTGCTCGCGACGAAGCCGTGGACCTTCTTCGCGATGGTCGAGATGGGGCCCGACCGCATGCACCACGGATTCTGGAAGTACATGGACGCCGAGCACCGCAAGCACGAGCCCGGCAATCCGTACGAGACCGCGATCCTCGACTATCACCGGCACGTGGACGGTCTCCTGGCGCGGCTGCTCGAGCACGCCGACGAGGACACGGTCGTCTTCGTCCTCTCCGACCACGGGGCGAAGCGGCTCGACGGTGGAATCCGGATCAACGAGTGGCTGCGGCGCGAGGGCCTCCTGACCACCCTGGCCGAGCCGAACGGCGTGTCCTCACTGCGCGACGTCGGCGTGGACTGGTCGCAGACGACGGCGTGGGGCGAGGGCGGCTACTACGCGCGGGTCTTCCTCAACGTCGCGGGACGCGAGCCCGAGGGCACGATCGCTCCGGAGGACTACGAGGCCGTTCGCGACGACCTCGCGCGGAGGATCGCTGCGATCCCGGACGACGCGGGCAACCCGATTCCGACAGCCGTCTACAAGCCCGAGGAGCTGTACGTCGAGCCAAAGGGGGTTGCGCCGGATCTCATCGTCGTCTTCGGCGACCTGTACTGGCGCTCGGTCGGGACGATCGGCGGCGACGAGGGCATCCAGACACTCGAGAACGACACCGGCCCGGACGACGCGAACCACGCTCAGGACGGCATGTACGTCGTGGCCGGTGCGGGGATCGAGGCGACGGGCCGTCACGACGCGCATCTCCTCGACATCGCCCCGACCGTCCTCGAGATCCTCGGGATCGACGAGCCTCCCGACATGCGCGGACGTGTCTTGCCCGTCCTCGAGGGAACACGCGCATGAGCGACCCGAACGTCTGGTCGGACACGTGGGACCCTGGCGAGGACTGGTCCGGCGGTGGCGCCCTGAGCAAGCGCCTACCACGGGGCGACGTGCTCGGCGCGACCGTGTACGAGCTCGGCGCCGGCAACTTCGCCGTCTACCACTTCCATCACGGGGCGGAGGAGCTCATCATCGTGCTTCGCGGCTCACCCACGCTGCGCACTGCCGAGGGCGACCGGGTGCTCGAGGAAGGCGCGGTCGTGCACTTTCCGCCTGGACCGTCCGGGGCGCACGGGATCCGGAACGAGACGGACGAGCCGGTTCGCTACGTCATGGTCTCCGACCACCCGAGCCCGGAGGTGGCCGAGTATCCGGATCTCGGCCAGATCACGGCGCAGGCGCGCACCGGTTCGCAAACCGGCGAGCGGCTCTGGCTCGTCTACGACGTGCCGTCCGAGACCGACTGAGCTGACGCGACGTCGTCTCGTAGATCCATCTCGCGAAACGTCGGGTCGAGGAAGCCGTAGCAAACGACCGCCGCGAGCAGGAGCCCCATGGCGAGGAACGTCGCTGGAGCCCCGATGGCGGCGACCACCGCACCGCCGATCAGGATCCCGAGAGGAATAGCCGCCCAGGCTCCGGCTCGGACGGCGCCGAAGGCGCGGCCCCGCAGGTGCGAAGGGACGATCTCGGTCATGACGGTGAAGAGCAACGGATTGATCGGCCCGGCGGCGACGCCCGCCACCGCGAGCGCAGTGACGGCGAGCGGGAGTGACGGCTGCGCCGCAAGGGCGAGGTAGCCGACCGGCACGACCGCGAAGCAGATGAGGAAGGTACGGCGCCGCGCGACTCGATGCCCGACGACGCCGTAGCCGAGAGCACCGACGAGCGCCGCGCCGCCGAGGACGCCGACGAGGACACCGAAGTCCGCGGCGCTGCCGGACTCGTCGCGCGCGAAGACGGCGAGGACGACGGATCCGGGTGCCTCGATGAGGTTCGTCAGGAGGACCATCGCGACCACGGCGCGTACGAGCGGCCGGCGCCAGATGAACGACAGCCCCTCGGCGAGCTCCGTGAAGAAGCGACCCCGCGCCTCGTGCTCCGGGCCGCGATGCGGGCGCGGCACGAGTGCGGCGACGAGACCGGCCGAGACGAGGAAGCTCACGGCGTCGAGCCAGAGCGCACCCGTACCGCCGAACGCCGCGACGAGCACGCCGCCGAGCGGCGCTCCGACGAGCTGCGCCCCTTGCTGGATCGCGGAGCGGATGCCGGACGCTCGCTCCATTCGGACGTCGGCGAGCTCGACGACGTCCGGGAAGAGCGCTGCCCGGGCGGTCGCACCGGGCGCGTCGAGCAGCGCTCCGACGAACACGAGCAACATGAGCTGCCAGATCTCGATCCCCACCGTTGCCGCAAGCAGCGGAATGGCCGCGACGGCAGCCGAGCTCGCGAGGTCGGCGACGATGCTCGTGGCGCGGAAGCCGAGTCGATCGACGACGACGCCGCCGAAGAAGGCAGCGAGCACGATCGGCAGGAAGTTGAAGAAGACGGCGAGCGCGGTGAGCGTCGCGCTCCCGGTCGTCGTGAGCACGAACCACGGGATGGCGATCTGCGCGACGGCGTTGCCGGCGAGAGAGATCGTGTCCGCGACGTACAGCGCGTGCAGAGGGGTCCGCCTCGACACCGGGGGGCCACGCTACGTGTCGAGGTGCCGCCGGTGACTCAGTCGAGCGGGCGGACGTCGGTGGCGACCGCTGCGGCGCGATGAGCCTGAAGCTGCTCGGAGAACGCGAGTGCGGCTTCCTGGGCGGACCCGAGGTCACCTGCGAGCACGTTCCGCACGATCTGTTCGTGCGGCGAGTCCACGTCGGGACACCGCGCCCACCGGGTGTTCGACCGTCACCTCGAGCTCGAATCGCAGGCGATGGATGGGACCCCACGGACTCGTGCCCGCCGGACACCATGCGTCGAGGGTCGCCGTACCGTCGTCGACGACCACGAGCGCTCCGGCTGCGCTGCCGACCAGACGGACCACCTCGGCGTGGACACGACCCGTCACAGCGGCCTCCTCCGCTGCCGCGACGAGCTCGGCGATCGTGTGCGTCGCGCCGAGCGGCTCACGATCGCGGAGGTCGATCCCGCTCGCAGCCAGCCAGTGGGCTGGCCAGAGATGGAGCTCGTCCGGGATCGCGCGCAGGTCGCCGTACGCCGGATGAGGACCGGAAGACTCCAGGCGCGCGAGTCGGTTCGCAAGCACCGCCGGATGGTCGAGCTCCGCCCACCCGTCGTGGAGCTCGAACGAGCCCTCGACGAGGAGCTCGACGAGCATGTCGAGCCAGTCGGCGACGCTGCGGGAGACGAAAGGCATGTCCTCGAAGGCGAACTCGAGGACGCTCCCGCCCTCGTCCCACTCCGAACCGAGCTCGACCACCCCGAAGCAGTGGCTCGCGTAGTCGACGGGAAGCAAGATCGGCGGCAGACCGATCGGCACGGGCGTTGCGAGCTCACGCACGATGCGTAGCTGGGAAAGAGCGCTCGCCGGTCCGCCGATCTTGGGGAACGTGTGGACGTTGATGCGCTCGGCGTCGACGCGCCTCCAGAAGCGTCGGAGCTCGTCCGGCAGGACGTACGGGGCGACGGCCTCGGCGATCTCCGCGACCGGGCCGACGTTGCCGGGCGGCTCGAGACCTGCGACCCCGACCGACCGCAGCGCATCGTCGAGGCGATCGATCGCCGAGTCGACATGAGGTGGCGTCCGCACGTCGTCTGATCGTAGGAGGCTCGAGGGCCGCCACTACAATCCGCCGCGCTGTGAACGTCGTCGTCTACGTGTCCGATGCGCTGCGCACGGACCACCTCGGCTGCTACGGCGCCCGTTACGTCAACACGCGCACGATCGACGAGCTCGCAGCCGGTGGCGTGCGGTTCGCCCAGGCGATCAGCGCGGCTCCGTGGACCGCGCCGTCGACGACCTCGATCGTGACGGGCATCTACCCGCACCACCACGGCTACCTGCACTGGGATGCGACGCTCGACCCCTCGGTGGAGACGATGTTCCGCGCGTTCTCGGCCCACGGCTTCGAGGTGGCGAGCTTCGTCTTCGACACGAATTACCTCTTCAAGGACCTCCCGGAGGCGAACGTCCTCGGCACGTCGGAGACCCTGGACGGCCCCGTCGAGTGGCTCCGCGCGAATCGCGAGCAGCCGTTCCTGCTGTACGTCCACAACTGGGCGACGCACATGCCATACGACATCGTCCACGCGGACCGCAAGAACTGGCTCGCGGCCAAGCAGGAGGTCATCGAAGGCATTCAGTCGGACTCCGCCTCGGCGCTCGAGGCCATGAAGGAGGGCTACCGGAAGGCGGTCGAGCGGCAATCCGAGGTTCTCGTCGCCTCGTTCCTCGAGGAGCTCGAGTCGCTCGGGCTCCGGGAGAACACGGTGTTCGCGTTTCTCTCCGACCACGGCGAGTCTTGGGGCGAGCGCGTCGAGTCGAAGGACGACGTGAAGGGCGTCTACCACATGCACGGCGCGACGCTCTTCGACGAGATCGTCCACGTGCCGCTCGTCCTCTCCGCGCCCGGACATCTCGAGCCCGCGGTCGTGGAGTCGCAGGTGCGCACGGTCGACCTCGTGCCGACGCTTCTCGACCTCGCTGGGCTACCGGCACGGGAGACCGACGGCGCGTCGCTTCTGGAGGTCGACGGCGACCGGCCGGCCGTGATCGCCGGCACCGATATGGGGGCGCTCACGAAGCTCGCGATCCGGCAGCCTCCGTGGAAGCTGATCCTCGACGTCGAGAGCGGGGAGGAGGAGGCGTACCGGCTCGACGTCGATCCGCGTGAGCTCTCGTCTCGACAGGACGTGCCGGCGGAGCTGCGAGGGCTCGTCTTCCAGGAGCTCGAGAGCGCCGAGCGCCACGAGCTGACGGAGGAGGAAGAGGCCACCGTCGCGAAGCGGCTCTCCGACCTCGGATACCTCTAGTGACTCAGCTCGCGAACTTCTACGAGCGGATGTTCTTCATCCGCCGCTTCGAGGAGACGCTCCTCGACCTCTTCTCGCTGGGCAAGCTCGTCGGCACGACGCACACCTACATCGGGCAGGAGGCGAATGCCGTCGGGCTCATCGAGCACCTCGACCCGGAGGTGGACACGATCTTCTCGAACCACCGCTGCCACGGCCACTACCTCGCGTTCACCGACGACGCGTTCGGCCTGCTCTGCGAGGTCATGGGCAAGGCACCGGGTGTGTGCGGCGGGAAGGGCGGCAGCCAGCACCTGTGCAAGGGCAACTTCTACTCGAACGGCGTCCTCGGGAGCATCGTCCCGGTCGCGACGGGGATCGCTCTTGCGGAGAAGCGGAAGCGCACGGGCGCGGTCTCGACCGTCTTTCTCGGGGACGGCACGCTCGGCGAGGGTGTGACATACGAGTCCTTGAACATCGCGTCCCTCTGGCGGCTGCCGGTGCTCTTCGTGGTCGAGAACAACCACTACGCGCAGTCGACGCCGGTCGAGCTCGAGCTCGCAGGCTCTATCGCGGCGCGCGGGGCCGCGTTCGGGGTCGAGGTGAACGAGCTGGACACGACCGACGTCGAGGTGATCACCGACGCGGCCGGGCGTGCTGTCGCGCGGATCCGCGAAACTGGCGCGCCCTTCTTCCTCGTGCTCAACACGTATCGCTTCAGCCCGCACTCGAAGTCCGACGACCAGCGCGACCCGGCCGAGATCGAGGAGCGGCGCACGCGCGACCCGCTGCTCGTCGCCGCGGCGCGCCTGTCGGACGAGGAGCGCGCCGCGATCGAGGCGCGCTGCGAGGACCGTCTCGCAGAGACTGTCGAGGCGGCTGACGCGGCGCCGGCCGCGACGCCCGGAGTCGCCGCGTGAGCAACGCTCGCCTCCAGCTCGCGTTCGCGGGGGAAACCATGTTTCCCCCGCGTGCCCCCTTCTTTCTGAGAGCGTGGGGAACCTCCCGGTTCCCCACACCCCTCCACGCTCACGCGTCGGGGGCCGACGCGTGAGCGTCACCGCCCAGGGAAAGCGCGGCGCGCAGGTCCTGAACGAGACGCTGCACGCGATCTTTGCCGAGCGCGACGACGTCGTGCTCTTCGGCGAGGACGTGCTCGATCCGTACGGCGGCGCGTTCAAGGTGACCTCCGGCCTCAGTGACGCGTATCCGGATCGCGTCCTCACGACGCCGATCAGCGAGGCGTCGCTCTTCGGCGTCGCCGCAGGCATGGCGCTTCGGGGGCAGCGGCCGATCCTCGAGATCATGTTCGGCGACTTCGTCGCCCTGGGGCTCGACCAGGTCGTGAACGGGATCTCGAAGTTCCGCGAGATGTACGACGACCAGGTGACCGTGCCGCTCGTCGTCCGCGCTCCGATGGGAGCTCGGCGCGGCTACGGCCCGACGCACTCGCAGTCCCTCGAGAAGCTTCTTCTCGGCATCCCGAACATCTGCGTCGTCGCGGCGAGCGAGTGCCACGACGTCGGCGCGCTGCTTACGGCCGCGATCGAGGACGAGCGCCCGGTGTTCTTCATCGAGAACAAGCTCCTGTACGGACGGACGATCAGGCGACCCGAGGACGGGCACATCGGCGAGCTCGCCGTGCGCGAGTCCGGCGACCCGTATCCGGCGCTCACGTTCTCGGCGACCGACTTCACGGAGGGAACGGCGACGATCGTGACCTACGGCGGGATGCTCCCGATCGTGCTCGACGCGGTGACGGAGCTCGTCCTCGAGCACGAGATCTTCTGCGAGGTCGTCGCCCTCTCGCAGCTCGTCCCGATGGAGCTCGACGCAGTGCTCGGGTCGGTGTCGCGCACGGGTGCGCTCGTCACGGCCGAGGAGGGAACGCTTACCGGCGGCTTCGGCGCCGAGATCGTTGCCCGCGTGCAGGAGGCAGCCTGGAGCGACCTCCGCGCGCCGGTCCAGCGGATCGCGGCACGCGACGGGATCATCCCGTCGGCGCGCCCGCTCGAGGACGACATGCTCCCGAGCGTCGAGGACGTGGTCGAGGCGGTCATGTCGCTCGAGGGCGTCGGGTAGTGCTCGAGATCGTCCTCACCCGCGAGGACGCGAACACCGAATACGCCCTTGTCGCGGAGTGGCTCGTCCCTGATCGCTCCGAGGTCGCTGCAGGTCAGCCCGTCTGTGTGATCGAGACGACGAAGGCGACGGTCGAGGTCGAGGCGCCCGGAGCGGGAACCATCGTCCAGCTCTACGGCGAGGAGGTCGAGGTCGAGCTTGGCAAGACGATCGCGTACGTTGCCGAGTCGGTCGACGAGCTCGCGGCGATCGACGCGAAGGCCGAGGCCGTGCCGGCACCGAAGCCGGCCGCGGGGGAGGGCAAGGCGACGCGCAAGGCCGTGGAGCTCGCGGAGCTCCACGGCGTGGACCTCTCGGAGATCGACAAGCGCGGGTTCATCACGGAGAAGGACGTCGAGCAGCTGCTCGCGGCGCGGAAGGCGGCGGCGAAGCCTGCTGCCGGCCCGATGCTGGCCGGAGTCTCGACCGAGGGGGTCTCGCTGCCCGCCAGCCTCGAGCTCGACGAGGCCGACGGCACCCTCGATGCCGGCTTCGTCTCCGCGCTCGACCACGACGAGTTCCGAATGCTTTCTCCGGCCGACAAGGTCGCGGCGTTGCGAGAAGCAGGCGCCCGCATCGGCGAGGGCGTCGATCTCGGCGAGGGGTCGCTCGTCCTCGCGCCTCGCGTCGTCATCGAGGATGGCGTGCGGCTCGGGTCGCGGGCGACGATTCTCTGCGAGGAGGCGTTCGCTGCGGGCGAGCTGACGCAGTTCGGCCCCGATCTCGAGTTGCGCTGCCGGCGTGCCTTCCTCGGCGCCGGGATCTGGGGCGGCCGCTCGGTCCGGATCGGCGGCGGAGGGCATCGTGATCCGTGGGCGACGCTCACGATCGGAGATCTCGCGTTCGTCGGCGACGAGGCGTTCGTGAACGTGTGCCGGCCGGTGCTCATCGGCCGCGAGGTGTTCCTGACGATGCGGTCGCTGATCGTGACGCACAACATCGGACACTCGGTGCTCGAGGGCTTCGAGAACCGGTTCGCCCCGGTCGTCCTCGAGGACCGCTCGCAGGTCGGACTCGGGGTCGTGCTCTACGCGGGCGCGCGTGTCGGCGCCGAGGCGATCGTCGCCTCCAACTCGTACGTCGTCGGCGAGATTCCGGCCGGCGCGTTCGCCATCGGCGTGCCGGCGAAGGCGACCGGCAGCTCGAAGCACAAGCTCTCGGATGCGCGGCGACACGAGCTTGCCCGTCGGTTCGTCGACGACCTGCACGAGCTGCTGGCGCTTCGCGGGCATGCGGTCTCGGCGATCGAGGACGACGGCTTCGAGATCGAGGGCACCCGCGTCGCGTTCACGCAGAGCTATCGCGGCGACATCGCAGCGCCGGCGGTGGTGCTCGCTCTGGAGGTCGAGGGCGACGTTCCCGACGGTGTTGCCGTGATCGACCTGCTGGGTCGCAGGCTCCACGGCACTGGCGGAGTCGTCCTCGACTCGGTGCGCGAGTTCTGCCGGAAGCGTGGCATCAAGCTCGAGCCAGGCCCCTGGGCCTACCCGGGCGGCTTGCTCTAGGCTGCGGGTAGCGCGGCGTCGCTTGCCGCCATAGGCGGCAGCGCCGCGAGCATCGCGCGCACGACCTCGACGTCCCCCTCGATCGACACCGCCTCGAAGTCACGATCGACCAGTAGTCGGTAAAACGCCGGCGGGTCTCCCGAGATCACGGCGTCGGGACTGTCCAGCAGGACCCGCGACGACCTCGCCGCGCTCGACGCTCGCGACCTCGTCACCGATGTGGAACTCGATCCGCGCCTCCGTGGACGGAAGTGCGATGCAGAGCGCACCCGGCAGCCAGCCCTCTTCGAGGTCGCCGGTGCTGGCAGGAGGCCTGAGCGAGCGCGCACCCCAGTGCGCGAGCACATGCAGTACGTCGCGCAACCCGCGACCGTACTCGGTGAGCTCGTACACCCACGACGCGGCCGGAGGCGTCGAGCCGCCGGCGGCGGACGACGCCACCCTGCTCCAGCGCCTTGAGGCGGGCTGCGAGGATGTTCGTGCCGCAGCCCTCGAGCCGGGCGTGGAGGTCCGAGTAGCGAAGCGGACCTTCGTGGAGGAGCTCGCGGACGATCGAGCAGCGACCAGCGCTCCCCGACGAGGTCGAGGGCGTGGGCGATCGGGCAGTACTGGTCGTAGCTCTTGGCCACGAGGGGAGTGTAGCGGCTTAACTTTCAAAATGGAAGGTTTTACTTGCGAAACGCAAGTCGATTTCTGTAGTGTCCCGTTCGTCTACAGGACGAAAACTCGAAACGGGGGTACCCCAGTGGTCTCAGGGAAGAACAAGAAGTGGTTTGCGCTCGGGCTCATCCTCGCAGTGCAGTTCATGACCATCCTCGACATCGCGATCGTCAACGTCGCGCTGTCGTCCATCCAGAGCGACCTCGGGTTCTCGCAGGAGAATCTGCAGTGGGTCATCAGCGCATACGCGCTCGTCTTCGGTGGGTTCCTGTTGCTGGGCGGGCGCTCGGCCGACCTGCTCGGACGCCGGCGCGTCTTCATCTTCGGAACCTTCGTTTTCACGCTCGGCTCGCTCCTCTGCGGGCTCGCTTGGAGCGAGGCGTCTCTCGTCGCCTTCCGGGCGTTCCAGGGGCTCGGCGCGGCAACCATCACGCCCGCGGCGCTGTCCATCCTCGTGGCGACCTTCAAGGAAGGCCGTGAGCGCAACATCGCACTCGGTGGCTGGGGCGCGGTCGGCGGAGTGGGCGCCGCATTCGGCGTACTCTTCGGAGGTATTCTCGTCGACTTCCTCTCGTGGCCGTGGATCTTCTTCGTCAACATCCCGGTCGGCGTCGCGGCTCTCATCTTGAGCCCGTTCCTTCTCTCCGAGAGCCTCGACAAGCACGGCCAGGGGTTCGACATCCCTGGTGCAGTTCTCGTGACGTCCGGCCTCTCGCTCCTCGTGCTCGGCGTGACGCAGGGCCACGGCTGGGGCTGGGACTCGGGGAAGACGATCGGTGTGTTTGTCCTGTCCGCGGTGCTGCTCCTCGGCTTCATCGCCTGGGAGAGCCGTGTGCAGCACCCGCTCGTGCCGTTCTCGATCTTCCGCCTCCAGACGCTCACGGCGGCGAACATCGTCGGCTTCATCCTCGGGACCGCGCTCTTCGCGATGTTCCTGATGCTCTCGCTCTACATGCAGCAGGTGCTCGATCTCTCGCCGCTCGAGACCGGCGTCGGCTACCTGGCCGTCGCGGGCACCGCGATCATCTGGGCGAACGTCGCGGCGGCTGCCGTCACCCGAGTCGGGGTGAAGCCGGCGCTCATCTTCGGGATGACGCTGTTCACCGTCGGGCTCCTCTACTTCACGCAGGTGTCGCCCGACGGCTCGTACTGGACCGACCTCTTCCCGGGTTTCCTCATCATCGGGCTCGGGATGCCGTTCGCTTACGTCCCGATCTTTATCGCAGCAGTCGCGGGAACGAAGCCGGAGGAGGCAGGTCTCGCGTCGGGCCTCATCAACACGTCGCAGCAGATCGGCGGCGCGGTCGGGATCGCGGTCCTCACCTCGATCGCGGTCGCGAGGACGGACGACGCGTTCGCGACGGGCGCTTCGCAGCCGGTCGCTTTGACCGACGGCTTCGCGGCCGCGTTCTGGGCGGGAGCGGCGATCGCGTTCGTCGGTCTGCTCGTCTCGATCTTCGTCGTCCGCGGGCGTGACCTCCAGCACCAGGAGGCGCACGCGACCGAGCCGGCGCTCGAGCCCGCGGGCTAGCCGCCGACCATCAAGCCGGAACCCGCCCAGCAGGCGGGTTCCGGCTTGATCCAGTTCGGGGTACGTTCCGGCTATGCGCTTTCGCAAGGACGCGCGCCTCGACCCGTCCCAGGTAGAGGACTACCGCGGTCGCGGCGGGGGCATCCCGGGCGGTATTCCGGTGACGCTCGGAGGCGGCGGCGGCCTGGTCGCGATCGTCGTGGTTCTCGCTTTCCTCCTCTTGAGCGGCGGCGGTGGACTCGGCGACCTCGGCTCGCTCGCGGGGCAGACCGTCGGCCCGAGCGCCACATCCGCCGATCTCGCGCAGGAGTGCCGCACGGGAGCCGACGCCAACGAGCGCGAGGACTGTCGCATCCTCGCCGTGATCAACAGCGTCCAGGCGTACTGGAGTCGTGCGCTCCGCGGCTACGAGCCGACGAAGACGCGCTTCTTCGACGGAAGCATCCAGACCGGCTGCGGCCCCGCGTCGTCGGCGACCGGTCCGTTCTACTGCCCGAACGACCAGTACGTCTACATCGACCTCGGTTTCTTCGACCAGCTGCAGTCGCAGCTCGGAGCCCGCGGCGGGCCACTTGCAGAGGCGTACGTCCTGGCTCACGAGTACGGGCACCACGTTCAGGACCTGACGGGCGTGCTCCGGACGGCGGATCGCGAAACCGGGCCGCAGGGGGGACAGGTTCGCGTCGAGCTCCAGGCCGACTGCTACGCAGGGCTCTGGGTCGGGCATGCGCTCGACACCGGCTTCGTCGAGGACATCACGCGCCAGGACGTGGCGGACGCACTCGACGCCGCCGCGGCGGTCGGTGACGACCGCATCCAGCAGCGAACGCAAGGCCGGGTGACGCCCGAGAACTTCACGCACGGCTCCGCGGAGCAGCGCCAGAGCTGGTTCGTGCGGGGCATCGAGGGCTCGGGGCCGAACACCTGCGACACGTTCAAGGGCCGCGTCTGACCCGATTTCGGTCGGCCTGGTGCCGATGGCACGGTCTCGCGCGGCCGCTACCGTCGCCGTGATGGAGGAGAGACGGGGATCTCGCTGGCTGTGGCTCCGCGTCGGACTCGTCGGGTTCGTGCTCGCGTGGATCCTCGGACCGCGTGGTCTCCGCGACTCCGTGCCCATCCTCGTCGTGTTCCTCCTCGCGCTCGGTCTTGAGGCGTACTTCCTCGTCAGCGCCCTCCGGGGCGGGCCGTCGCGGGCGCCCGACCGAGGGCCGCAGCAGGTCGACCGCGAGTGGTACGGCTTCGACGACGCCGACGAGGAGGAAAGGGAGGAGGACTGGGTCGCGCCGCCGCACATGCGGCCATTTCGGAGTTTGGCGGTTGGGCTCGCGATCATCTCTGCGCTCGTCGTCGCGTCCGTGGTCATCGACAGGAACACCGGCTGGGCTGCGGTTCCCGGCGAGCGCCGATCCGAGGCGGTTGCACGGTTCTCCGAGGAGGCCTCGCAGATCGCCGAGAAGCGCGTGGCCATCCGATGCGATGAGGGACGCGACTACGTCGGCGCCGTGCAGCACGCGGATGGAGTCGCAGTCGTCGGCGGCGAGCTCGCAATCCTGACCCCGGAGGTGTGCAACGACCTCTACCGGCTCGCGTTCGAGCACGAGACTGAAGGCGTCCGCACGGGTCGCGCGCTGGCCGTTCTCGCGCACGAGGCCTGGCACCTTCGCGGTGAGGCGGACGAGTCGACGGTCGAGTGTTACGCCCTTCAGAGCGGGGTGGAGCTCGGGCAGCGCCTCGGACTCTCGGAGGGGCGCGCCCGTCAGCTCATGCGTCAGCAGTGGGTCGAGAACGCCCTTCGTGGACTGGACACGCTCGAATACCGGCTCACGCCCGAGTGCCGCGATGGAGGGCAGCTCGATCTCGACCGCGCGGAGCGGAGCTTTCCGTAGCTGCGGTTTGAGCGCAGCGTCGAGCCCGTCCGACAGTCGCCAGAAGCGCGGTCGAGCGACTCAGGGACGTGAGCCGAGGAGCCGCTTCTCTGTCCGCAGATGAGGCATCCATTCGAGGCTGCTCGCGCGAGCGAACCCGAGATACGCACGAAGCGCCTCGCGCATCGCGTCGACGAAGCCCTCCACGCGGGCCGGCGCGAAGCCGTCCTCCCACCAGAGGCCCAGCACCTCCACGCGTCCCCGGTCGCGGTCGATCCGCGGCTCGATGCGGCCGACGAAGCGGTCGCGGAAGAGGACCGGCAACACGTACCAGCCCCAGCGTCGCTTCTCCGGCGGGAAGAACAGCTCCCAGACGTAGTCGAACGCGAAGAGGGATCCGAGGAGGGCGCGGTCCCAGATCAGCGGGTCGAAGGGAGGGAGAAGCGCAACGGACGTCGACGGCTCCGGAGGATCAGCGACCAGCTCGACCTCGTCGCGCAGAACGAAGCGCTTGCCGCGCACGCCCTCGACGTCGACGGGAACCAGCTCGCCGTCAGCGAGGAGCTCCTCGCGCAGAGCGGTTCTCCCCGGAGCGCCTGGCCAGCGCGGGTCGGGCTTCGCCGGCCCGATGCCGCCGTAGATGTCGCCACCGCCGCCGACGCACCAGGAGGCCGTGCGCGCGATACCGGGAGAGGAGCTTGTGGCGGAGCTGGTCGTGGAGCGGGATGGTCCGGGCGAGCACGTCTCTCGGCACCAACCGCTCGAGGAGGTCGTAGTAGCGCCGATTTCCATCACGCCGCGCGAGGCCGAGCACCCCAGTGACGGCATAGGCCTCGAGCACCGCTCGCACGACGTTGGTCGGCGCTCCGAACCAGTCGGTCGTCGCCCCGCGCTCCCGCTCGAAGTCGAGGGCGGAGAGCGGACCCTCCTCGCGTACCTGCTCGAGCACCTTCTCCGCGACGTCGGCGTTCTCGGCAAGGACGCGCCGTGAGCTCAGGCCGAGCATCCCGCGGAACCACGGGTACTCGTCCATTGGAACGAGCGAGAGACCCTTGTTGTACGCCTCGAAGATCTCCCGACGCTCGTACAGCTCGTCGCACCACGCCGGCTCGTAGCCGGCGACACGGGCGTGCAGCACGAGATCGTGGGTGCGCCCTGCGATCGCCAACGGGTCGAACTGAATCGATCCCAGGCGACGGAAGACCTCCAGGACTCCGGCGTGGCCTGCGGGCAGCGATCGTGCGGGCGAGAGGAGCTGACGCGCGACGAGGAAGCGCCGTGCGGCTTCGGCGGAAACCTTCACCGGAGAGACGCTAGCGACGTGTCGGTGACCCCTGGCGCGAGACGTGCGCGAGCACGCCGTCGAGTGGCCGCGGGACGTGGTCGAGATCGAGTGCCTGGACGAGCAGAGGCGCGTACCGGATCTTCCGGTTCCACATGAACCCGTGGAGCTGAGCTCCGAGGGACAGTGCGCGCTTCTCGGGCTGCTTCTGAAACGTGCGGAACCGTCCCGTTTCGCCCTGTGCGTCGATGATGTCCGCGATGCGGGCGCATCCGAGTGCACGCACGAGCTCGTCCTCGAGGTCGGCCTCGCATACGTAGAACCCGAGCGCCTCCAACTCATCGCGGTCGACGGCGGTTCCGACCCCACAAGCCTCGAGTGCACGCCTGAATGCGTCCTCTTCCCCTGCGTCGCAGAGGCCGGCGACCTGGACGCCGGAATCGACTTCGCGGAGTGCGTTCGCCAGCGCATGGGCTCCTCCGATTGCGATCACGGCGATGCCCTCGGCGTCGAGGTCGCGCCCGCGGCGCTCGGCCAGCGTCTCGACGGCGAGCCGGTCGCTGATCCCCTCCACGAGTACGACGGTACGAGTCGCCACGCGGGCATTGTCGCCGGCCCGGTTCGCGGGACTCCGCAGCCAGCGACCGGCAACAGGCGTCGCCGGTCGCGGTTCGTGGTGCGTCAGGCCGTCGGCTGGACGACGATCAGCGAGTTTCCGTCCGGGTCGCGCAGCCAGAACATCGGCGGCACGGGGTCGCCCCAGCGTGTGACCTCGTCGTCGACGTCGGCGCCCGCCGCCTTCAGCGAGGCGTGATCCGCGTCCACGTCGGACGTGTCCAGGCAGATCCCGGTCTGGCCGCCGCCGGCCTCCTGGCCGTCCGGGGGCGGAGCGAGCGCGATGGTCGTCGCGGTTCCCGGGAGTGCGACCTCCACCCACCGTATCGCCTCGCCCATCGGAACATCGACCACCTTCTCGAAGCCGAGCGAGTCGACGTAGAAGTCGATCGCGCGATCGGTGTCGGCGACGGTGATGCAGACGCGCCCGACCTGAGTGAGATTGAGCCTGTTCGCCACCTTGGACATGTGAGCCTCCTGTTCGACGGGTCGGTCACTAGGACGATCGCGCGGGCGCAAACTCATCGGCCCTGCGTGGTTCGAGACGCGCGGTGATCGGGTAGTGCGTCCGGATGACGTCGGCTCGAGGACGAGCCGCAGTGGCGGATCACGAGCACCACACTCGCGCTCGCCTCGGGACAGCTCGATGCGGTCGAGCGCTTCTACTGCGACGAGCTCGGGATCTCCGGGAACCGCGATGCCGAGGAGCTACGGCTGGAGGTTGGCGCGGCAGTCCTGACGTTCGCCGCTGCGAGCGAGGACGAGCCGTTCTACCACTTCGCGCTGCTCGTTCCCGGCAACCGCTTCGAGGCGGCCCGGGAGTGGCTCGCGGGCGGCACGGCCCTACTCGCACACCCCGAGACCGGAACGACCGACGTTCGACTTCGACTTCTGGGACGCCACCGCCTGCTATGCGCACGATCCGGCCGGGAACATCGTCGAGCTGATCGCCCACAGCAGGCTCGAGGACTCGACCGAGGCGGGCGACTTCCGCGCCGCCGAGCTCCGCGGCATCTCGGAGGTCGGGACTCGTAACCAATGATCTCCTGGCCGCGCTCGCAGCGCCTGCGAGCGGGCGGCCTCGAGCTCTGGTACGGCGAGGTCGATCGGCACGAAGGCCTGGGCTTCGTCGGACGCAAGGCGCACACGCTGATCCTCGTCCCGACCGGCCGGCCGTGGCTGCCCACCGGCCGACCAGCCGAGTCGCATCCACTCGAGGTCGCGATCGGAGCTCGCGGCCAGCCCGATGTCGCCGTTCGCCTCCGCGACGAATCGGTCGATGTCCCAGCCCAGGAAGTTGGCTAGTCGTCGCGACGGCCTACTCGGCCATCCCGGTGCGGATCCACAGGCCCCACGCAACGCTGCCTAGCTGTACGCGTCGTGGTAGTTCCACCAGCGATACGGCGGCGTCTGCGGGTACCCCTCGGGGGAGTCCTCCCATTCCTCCTGGCGCCCGAGCGCGGTCATGTCGAGGTAGCTCCACGTGCTCCCCAGCGCCTCGTCGCCGCGGCTGTCGATGAAGTACGTGCGGTAGATCTGATCACCGTCGCGGATGAAGGCGTTGTGGCCGTGCCACTCGTCGACCCCGAAGTCGGCGTCGAAGTCGTCGGTGACCGTGTACCAGGGGATGTCCCAGCCCATTCGCTTCTTCAGGCCGTGGATGTCGGTCTGGGGCGCGCGTGAGACGAACACGAGCGTCGTATCCCTCGCATTCAGGTGCGCGAGGTTCGCGACCTGGTCCGCGACGAACGAGCACCCAACGCACGCCCGCTCCGGATAGGAGCCGCCCTCCGCGTATGTGGTGATGTCCGTCCCGTAGAAGAAGCGATAGACGATCAGCTGGCGGCGGCCCTCGAAGAGGTCGGGCAGGCTTGCCGAGCCCGTCGGCCCCTCGAAGCGATAGTCCTTCTCCACCGCCATCCAGGGCATGCGCCGCCGCTCCGCGGCAAGCGCGTCGCGTGCTCGCGTCAGCTCCTTCTCTTTGACGAGCAGCGCCCCGCGGGCTGCCGTCCACTCTTGTGGAGACACGATCGGTGGTGTCTTCATCTTGGCTTACCCCTCTCTCGTTGTTCGTGGGCCCACGCTCCCTTACCCGCGCGGTCCTCGCCGCATGCCATCGCTGGTTCTCGCGGCTACGGTCCCGCGCGCACGGCGACGCGTGGTGAGACGGTGACGTGGATCACGCGCTCGTCGCGCATCCAGGCTATGAGACCGAGGGTCTCCAGACGCTCGAGCGTGTACTGAAACGCCTCGGCCTGCGCGCCCGACTCGTAGCGGCGGCGAATGTCGAAGCTGAAGCCCGTCGCGTGCAGCGACGCGTGCGCGTCTTCGACGTCCCGACCCTCCAGGAGGGCTCCATACGCCTCGTCGTACACCGCCGCCGTCACCCGGAGCGGTCGCACTGCGCCGCTGAGCTCGCGGACATGCGCCGTGAGGTACTCGAGGAGCGCAAGGGCGCGCGGGCGAAGCAGGCGGTAGAGCGCAGGATCGGCATCGAGCTGTGCAGCGAGCCGACCGATCTGAGGGCCGACCTCGTAGGGCAGGCCTGGATCGGCCCGCAGAGGTCGCAGGACACCGGCGGTTCGTGCGTCCTCGAGCTCGCTCGGGTCGGCGAAGCGGCGCGTCACGTCCGGTGGATGGAGGACGAGCTCGGCGCTCGGCCCGCTGCCGTGGAGCTCCGCGAGGCGCTCGAGGCGCGCAGGATCTTCCCGGAAGGTCCGCATGATCGCGGCCGCCGCGAGCACCCGCCAGTAGTAGGTCTGGGAGTCGTCTCCGAAGGACGCGAGCAGCTCCCAGGCGTCGCGGTGCCGAGCCGGTGAGGCATCGAAGTAGATGCGCGCGTAGTCGAGCCCCTCGTCGTCGACCACGTCGGCGATGGGCGTGTCGTGGTCGCCCGTGTGGGCGCGGAGCACGTTCTCGAGGTTGCCGATCCCCATGTGGTACGAGACGACGGCGAGGTCGTCGCGTCCGAAGTGTTCGCGCGCCTGGGTCAGGTAGCGGACACTTCCCGCCAAGGCCTCTGCCGGGTCGAAGCGTGCGTCGACGCGTCGTCGCTCCGCCTGCAAGCGCTGGACCTCCTGCACGTCACCGCGTCGTCGCGCGTTCTCGATCCGCCGCGTGGCGTCGCGGCTGGCGTCGAGATCGACGTGCATCCCGAGGAAGCTCGTCGCCGTCTCGGCGAGGATCTGCGTGAGACCGGCCGCGTTCTCGACGTCGTCGCCGGCAACGACGTCCGGCCGTCCCGCGCTCTCGAGGAAGACCATCGCCTCGAGCAGGTCGGGATCGAAGCCGCTGCCGTCTGCCGCCTGCTCCACGAGGTTGCGGAATGCCGCCGTCCTGCGTGCGGTCGCGACGACGCCCCCGGGGCTCTTCTCGAAGAGCACGTGGCTGAGCCCGAACGCCGCGGCACGCTCGTAGGCCGACGTGCGATCCGCGTCGAAGGTGAGCGGATCTGGACCGACGATCTCGCTCGGAAGGACAAGCGGCGGGGGCGCCTCCTCGTCGTCGCGCGTGAGCTCGTACGCGGCCACGGCGATGGCGACCGCGAGGGCGCCGACGATCAGGACGGCGACAGTGCGGCGCAGCTCAGGCTTGCTCGGGTGACGGGGAGGGTGCAGGAGCGGGTGTGGGCGTGGGTGCCGGCACCCGGAGCAGGAGGGCTCCCGCCAGAGCGCCGATCACGAGCACGACCGAGCCGACGAGCAACAGGTCGTTGAGGCCATCCACGAAAGCCGTGGTCACCGGCTCCACGAGGTTCGGCTGCCCGGACACCGCGCGCAGGCCTGACGAGCTCACCGCCGCGCCGAGGTCGTGTCCGTTCTCGCCGATAGCCGCAGTGAGCGAGCTCTCGACCCGGCTCTCGAGGAGCGCTCCCAGTGCAGCGACCCCGACCGCGACGCCTCCTAGCCGAAACGTGTTGTTGATCCCGGACGCCATTCCGGTTCGGGCCGGGTCGACGACGCGCAAGGCTCCGGCTGCGAGGGCGGGATTCGCGATCCCGATTCCGATGCCGCCGACGATGAAGCCGGCCAGGAGTGCCGTCCAGGCCGAGTTGGCGTCCAGGCCGTACATCAACGCGAGCCCTCCGGACACGAGCGCGAGGCCGAGTCCGATCATCACCCGCAGCGGGACCCGTGCGGCGATCCGTCGCGTCGCGAGCGGCACGAAGAAGACGAACACCGTCAGCGGAAGAAAGCGCACGCCTGTCGCGAGTGGGGAGTAGCCGAGTATGTCCTGCAGGTAGATCGAGAGGTACGGGAACATCGAGAACATCCCGGCCGCGATGCAGAACGTCGCAACCGACACGCCGACGAACGCAGGCTGACGGAAGAGCGTCACGTCGAACATCGGTCGCCGTTGGCGGAGCTCCACGAGGACGAACACGAGTAGCAGTACGACGCCGCAGACGAGCGACCCGAGGATGAGCGCGCTCGACCAGCCGCTGGCGTTGCCGCGGAGGATGCCGAAGACGATGAGGAAGAGCGCCGCCGAGAACGTCACGAGGCCCGCAACGTCAGTGCGCTGGGCACGTTCGTCCCGGGACTCCGTGATTCGCGTGAGCGCGACGACGAACGCGAAGACTCCGACGGGGATGTTCACGAAGAAGATCCACCTCCAGCCGAGGCCGTCGGTGAGGAGGCCGCCGACCAACGGGCCGCACGCGACCGCGGCGCCGATGGTCGCTCCCCAAACCGCGAGCGCCCCGAAGCGGTCGGCCCCGCGGTATTCGTGGCCGATGAGCGCCAACGCCGTCGCGAAGAGCGCCGCGCCGCCGATTCCCTGGAACGCGCGGGCGACGTCGAGCGCCGTGATGCTCCAGGCGAGGCCGCAGAGCAGCGAGGCGAGCGTGAACAGCACGACGCCCGTCATGAACACCAGCCGGCGCCCGTAGCGGTCGGCGAGCGCACCTGCGGTGAGGATCAGCGCCGCGAGCGTGAGGGCGTACGCGTCGACCACCCACTGCAACCCGGTCAAGCTCGCGTCGAAGCGCTGCTGCATGTTCGGAAGCGCGACGACGACGACCGTGATGTCGAGGAGGAGCATGAACGTCGTCAGACAGACCGCGACGAGCGTCCACGTGCGTGTGTTGCGGGTGACCTCCACCTGCGGTCACCGTAGCGAATGTGCTCCGTGCACCCACCCGTGGCACCTGCAAGGGAACCGAGGCGGACCGGCCCTTCTCTATGAAAGGCGGTGGCGAAGCCACCAGAAGCAGAACCCGCTCAGGACGAGAGCGAGACCGAGGAAGATCGCGGTCTCCAGGGCCTGGAAGGTCCAGAAGCGGTCGGCCGGTTGGTAGCTCACCTGCAGGCGGTAGCCGAGGCTCCTGATCGCCGCGACGCACGCCGCGGACAGGCCCGGCTCCGGTGGCAAGTTCTCCGGGAGTGCGCACGGGCCCGAGATGGACATGGAGATGACGTCGATGGGCTTCCCGGCTGCGTCGACTGCGTGGCTCGACAGGATCCAGGCGCCGGTGAAGACGCCGGATTCGGGTGCTCTAAACGAAAGCCGAATGGGACCTTCGGTTCGTCTGATCTGGATTCCGTCGAGGCTTGCGTTCGTGATCTGGAGGGTCGACCGAATGGGCGGAACGAGGTGCTGCCGCACGAGCTGGCATCGCGATCTGCAATGCAACGAAGACAGCCAGCGTGATGGCCATCGATGGGAGCGTGCGACGGACGAGCATCCCGACGGCCACGCCGAGAGCGAAGGCGAAGGCGGCGTAGCCGATCGGCGCGACGCCGCGGGCGGCGAAGAGCAGAGGCTCCATCCGCGCGAAGTCGTCGACGGCGGCATCGTCGACCGGACTGGCCCACCACATGAGGGCGAGGCTCGCCGCACCCGCTACGGTCACCGAGGCGACGCCGACAAGACCGAGCTTCACCGCGAGCCAGTGACCGCGAGTGACGCTCTGGTTCCACACGAGGCGGTGCGTGCCCGCCTCGAGCTCGCGCGCGATCAGCGGCGCTCCGCAGAAGAGTCCGATCAATGCGGGCAACACGAGCGCGACGGCGGTCGTCGCCAGGAACACGCCCCGGTTGTCGCGGAAGAACTGCTGGACGAAGTCGGAGCAGCCGCCGCTCTGGCCGCTACAAGCTGCGATGCCGGTGGCGTAGTCGTCCGCCAGGCCAGGACCGGTCACGGCGAGGAACACTGCGAGCACGACGAGCGCCGCGGCGATCATCGCGGCCGAGGCACGGAACTGGCGCCAGGTCAGCCAGATCATCCAACTGCCTCGAGCGCGCGTCGGCCGTTCGCGTTGGCCGGCTCCCGACCCATGTAGGCAAGGACAAGGTCCTCGAAGTCGATCTGGGCGACGGTCCACGACGGGTCGTGGATCGCGCTCTCGGTACGGACGAGCACGGTCGTTTGCCGATCGGTGTGGCTGGCGGCGATCAGCTGCTGGTCTGCGGGGAGAGATCGCAGATCGCGCCGGGGCCCGCTCAGCCGGTAGTGCGTCGTGAGGAGGGTCTCGATGTCACCTGCGAGCCGAACGCGCGATTCCACCAGCACGATCACGTAGTCACAGACACGCTCCAAGTCCGAGACGAGGTGCGAGGAGAGCACGACGCTGAGATCGTGCTCGGCGACACCCTCCATCAGGTCTTGCAGGAACTCGCGGCGTGCGAGCGGATCCAGGCTCGCGACCGGCTCGTCGAGGACGAGGAACTCGGGGCGCTTGGCGATGCCCAACGTGAGGGCGAGCTGGGCGCGCTGCCCGCCGGAAAGCTCCTTCGCGCGGCGAGAGCGATCCAGGCCGAGCCTGTCGATCCGGTCACGTGCCAGGGAGTCGTCCCACTCTGGATTCAGAGAGGCGCCGAGACGGAGGTGGTCGTCGACGCTCAAGTCGGCGTACGTCGGCGTGTCCTGGGCCACGAAGCCGACCTTGGCCAACTGCTCAGGTCCGGCTCCGGGCCGACCGCCGAGCACCGCGATCGTTCCCGCAGTCGGTCGGAGCATCCCGACGGCCAGGTGCAACAAGGTCGTCTTTCCGGCTCCGTTGGGGCCGACCAGCCCGACGACCCGGCCCGCGGGCACGTCCAGGGTGCAATCGGACAGCGCCCACTTCCGCCCGTAGCGCTTGCCGAGCCCTTCTGCCCTGAGGACGACGGTCACGCTACGTCCTCCTGCGTGGCGGCCCGAAAGGTGGTCAGGAACAGCGCCTCGATGCTCTCGTCGTCGAGGCCCGCACGCCGCGCCTTGCCCAGCCAGCGCTGGAGGTCCAGGCGCAGCGGGCCGTGCGCTGCCAACGTGGAATCGGACAGGGTCCGGGTCACGAACGTCCCGAGCCCGGGTCGCGCCGCGACGAGCCCGTCGTGCTCGAGCTCGCGGTAGGCCTTGAGGACGGTGTTCGGGTTGATCGCCAGCCTCGCCACGACGTCTTTGACGGTGGGGAGCTGGTCTCCCTCTTGCAAGAGGCCGAGCCGCAGCGCGTGCCGTACCTGCCGCACGAGCTGCTGATACGGCGAGACGCCGGATCCGGCGTCGAGGTGGAACTCGATCAGCGGCTCACTCATACTATTACCCTAGCACAATAGGGTAATAACTAACCTAGAAGCGGACGATGGATCTCAGGCCTCGGATTGCGCCGCAAGACGGCGCTACTTATGCGGAGGGCATGGAGGATTTGAAGGCCGCTTCGGCGGCGGGTCGCAGGCCTCCGTCACGGTAACGGTCTCGGTCACCGTCTCCGTTGCGCCTGGCACAGTGGTCGTCACCGCCGGGCCTGGCACAGTCGTCGTTCTGGTCGGCCCGGGCACCGTGGTCGTTGTCGTCGGCCCCGGCACCGTCGTCGTTGTTGTCGCCCCCGGCACGGTTGTCGTGATCGTGGGGCTAGGCGCGGACACGGTCTCTGTCGCAGCAGACACCGCAGTGACGGCCGGCCCGGCCACGGTGGTCGTCGTCGTGTGGCCCGGCACGGTGACGAAGATCGTCGTGGTGGGCACGGGCGCGGCCTCGCCCGGAGCTCGGGTGCGCGTCGTCGTCTCTCCCGGGGTGGTCGTCGTCTCCGTGACGATCCGCGTCTCACCTGCGAGCGTGCGCTCCCGGGTGCTCCACAGCGCGTCATGGAGTGCGCTGCCTACGGTGCCCTGTGCGATCGTCCCCATCGAAGCGACACCGACGAGGTAGGCAACGAGCCGTATCACGGGAGCGGTGTGCTCAGGACGCGTCGGATCAAAAGAAGACCTAGCGCTGCGACGAGAAGCCCGACGTTCGTCAGCTTGTCGAAGAAGATCGCGTACACGCCAAGCACAACGCCGAAGAGCTGCACTGCGGCAAGCCAGGCGTGAGAAGGCCACAGGTCGCGCTCGCGCTCGTGCACGTCGATGACCTTGACCAGCTCGCGTGCGTCCGAGAGCACCGCGGGCGGAGGTGACGGCTCACTTCCGGGTGCCTCCATGTCCTCGACGAGCTCGTGCGCCGTCGCCGTGAGGACTCCCACACGCCACATCACGCTCTCGAGCTCCTGGATGGCGGCCTCTCGCCTCCAGTCGTCGTCGGCGATATCGAGCCGTGCGCCCGGCTCGTTGCCGCGCGCCTTCGTCAGCCAACGCCACACCACACCATCGAGTGTGCTGACGCGAGGTAGGACACAGACTCCCCCGAAACGGGGAGATGCGGCCCCATCCGCGCGGCTCCGAAGCCCTCTGACGGACTCGAACCGTCGACCCTCTCCTTGCCGTGCACTCCGAACGCCAACCGGTCGCACCGGGTGGCTTCTCAGTTCTGAGCCAGTGCGCGGTACGCGGCGGGGAGTTGCACCGTGACGCGGAGCCCGCCGGCGACCCGGGGGGTGAGGGTGAGGATTCCGTCGTGTGCTTGGGTGATGCTCTTGACGATTGCCAGGCCGAGGCCGACACCCGCGTGGCCGGTGCGTATGCGTTCGGTGCCGCGAAGAAACGGCTCGGCAAGCGTGGCGACTACCTGTGGAGTGAGCTTCTCGCCGGTGTTCTCGATGTTGAGCACCGCACTCTTCGGGCGAGCGCTGGTCGTGATCCACACGGTGCCGTGTTCGGGCAGATTGTGGAAGATCGCGTTCTGTACGAGGTTCGTCGTCAGCTGCAGCAGGAGCGCGTGTGAGCCGATGGTGGGGGTCAGGTCGCCGGAGGTCTCGATGGTGAGGCCGCGCTTTTCTGCGAGGGGGAGGAGCGTTTCGGTGGCTTCTTCCGCGATGAGGGACAGGTCGACGTGTTCTCGGGTGAAGGACCGCTGGTCGGCGCGGCTGAGCAGGAGCAATGCTTCGGTGAGGTCGATCGCTCGGGTGTTGACGGCGTGGAGGCGGTCGACGAGTTCGCCGGCGTCGCGGTTGGGATCGTTGCGGGCCACGTCGAGAAGTGTCTGCGTGATCGCCAGCGGGGTGCGTAGCTCGTGGGAGGCGTTGGCTGCGAATCGCTGCTGCTCGGCGACGTGCGCTTCGAGCCGCGCGAGCATGGTGTCGAAGGCTGTCGGCGAGCTCGCGGAACTCGTCCTGACGGCCTTCCAACTCGATCCGGTGCGAGAGCGACCCGGTCGCGGCCAGGCGTGTGGCGTCCGTGATGCGGGTCAAGGGGGCGAGCATGCGGCCGGCGAGAATCCACCCTCCGAGGAGACCGAACACCAGCAGGAACGCCAACACGCGGCTGCGCTCGGAGCGAAATAGCGCAGGAGGTCGGCGTGGCTGCGCACCATGAAGATCACACCTGGGTGCACCCCACGCGAAAGGGAGAAGTACCCGACGACGAGCACCACGGCACCCGCGAGCATGAGGAAGCCGGCGTAGCTGAGGGTGAGCTTGAGGCGAACGCTCAAGCCAGGGGTTCTATCCACGGTCTCCTCCCTCACGCCCGGTGTCCGGTTGAGTTTCGATGCGGTACCCGGCGCCGGCCACGGTGGCGATGATCCAGGGCTCGCCGAGCCGTTTGCGCAGCCCCGAGACCGTGATGCGCACGGCGTTGGTGAACGGGTCGGCGTTCTCATCCCATGCTCGCGCCAAGAGTTCTTCGGCGCTGACGACACCGCCTTCGGCAGCGACGAGGACGTCGAGCACTGCGAACTGCTTCCGGGTAAGCGCGACGTAGCGGCCGTCGCGGTAGACCTCTCGGCGGAACGGATCCAGCCGCAGGCCGGCGATCTCTCGCACGGGCGGTCTGTTGTGTGCACGCCTGCGGTCGAGCGCTCTGAGACGGAGCACGAGTTCCAGGAGTTCGAACGGCTTCGTGAGGTAGTCGTCGGCGCCGAGCTCGAACCCGGTGGCCTTGTCGTCGAGACGGTCGGCAGCGGTGAGCATGAGGATCGGCATGCCGCTGCCGGAGGCGACGATGCGTTTGGCGATCTCGTCACCGGTAGGGCCCGGGAATGTCTCGGTCGAGGACGGCGATGTCGTAGGCGTTGACGCTCAGCAGCTCCAGCGCTGTGTCGCCGTCACCTGCGATGTCTGCCGCGATCGCTTCCAGGCGTAGGCCATCGCGGATGGCGTCCGCCATATAGGGCTCGTCCTCGACGATCAACACACGCATGCTCCGATGCTAGAGCCGGCGCATATCGTCGGCATATCGAAAACCACATACGTGCTGGCAACACGACGCTTCCTTGAATGGAGGCGTGACCTATCGCCAACCAGCACGAACGAACGACCCGCCGGATTCGTATTCGCAGGATCCGTGTCGCCGGCCTGCTAGTCGCCATTGCGGCGATCGCCGCAGCCCTCGGCTACCAGTCACTGGGGGCCTCGTCCTCGACGGCGTCCGCGTCCTCGACGGCCGCACCACGACGTCATTCGCACGTCCTGCCGGTCGGTGAGCACCGTGGTGCGTTTGGCGAGGCTGATGGCGCCGTCCCCGACGGCACGACGGTGTTCGATGACGAGTTCCGGGTGTAGCCAACCTTGACCCGGCTCTCCTCGGTGCCCTGCGCCGAGCTGCCACCGATGCCGCGGACGACGGGGTCGAGTTCTTCGTCGACAGTGGCTGGCGTTCCCCGGAGTACCAGGAACAGCTGCTCCACGAGGCGGTCTCGAAGTACGGCTCAGAAGAGGAAGCTGCCCGATGGGTGGCCACCCCCAGCACGTCTGCTCACGTGTCGGGGGATGCGGTCGACATCGGGCACCGCGATGCCACGGCGTGGCTGTCCGAGCACGGCGCCGTGTACGGGTTGTGCGAGATCTACAGCAACGAACCCTGGCACTACGAACTGCGCCCCGAAGCCATCGATCACGGTTGCCCTCCCATGTACGCCGATCCGACGCACGATCCGAGGATGCAGCAGTGACGAGCACGCTCGGCATTGGAGCTCGTGTCAACGCAACGCGACATCGCCCCGAGACCGTCCGTGTTCGCGAGGGAGGAGTGCCGGTACCTACGTCAGGACGGCGCGAAGCCGTGTCATGAGGGCAGCACTGGAAGGCTTCGCGTAGTCCTGCATGGAGACGATCTTGTCGTCCCTGAGTTCGAGAACCTGCGCCCACTCATGGCGCTTGTCACTGCGATCCAACCAAGAGAAGGCGACGACCACGCAGTTGCCCCGTTGCTCCACCGAATCAACGCGACCGTCATGGTCTCCCGCCTTCCTGCGCCAGTCCATCCCTGACGAGAGAACCTCACGGGCCTCGGTCGGCCCGTGTCAGGACGGTGGGCGTTTCCAGAACCGCGAAAGCCTCCGCCGTCCGCGCCACTCCATGTCTGGATGAGTGAGCGAAACGAGCGGCTCGACTTCGCCGGTCATGAGTGCGTCGTAAGCAGTGCGGATGGCGTCAGCACTCATGCCGAAGACGGTAGCTCCCGGCTGACCTACGACGCAAGCACCCGCGACCCCGATGTCCGAGGCCTTCGCGAGGGGGAGGGGATCGGCTTGGACCGCGTTGTGGCGGCCCGCGCCGCGGTTTGGGTATCAGACTTGACGCAACAGCACTCAACCGATCGAAGGAGGACAGATGGCAGGCAAGACGGACTTCACCGAGGACGAGTGGAAGACCCTCCAGCAAGGCGTCACGGGCGCGGGCTTGCTCGTCTCCACAGCTCATCGCGATTTCACCGACAGCTTCGGTGAGGCGAGCGCGGTTGCGAAACAACTCGCGGCCCATCGTGACAGCGAAAGCCAGCTCGTTCGCGAGCTTTCGGGGACACATGGCACTGGCTTCGGACTGGTCGCGTCACCGAAAGAGGTCGTGGAGGGGACGATGAACGCTCTAGGCGCGGCGGTGGCAGTGCTTGGTGCGAAGGCTCCAGACGAACTTGACGCCTACCGTGGCCTGGTGCTCGACGTTGCAACGGCCGTAGCGGAGGCCAAGGGTGGGGTGAAGGACGAGGAGACGGCTGCGATCGCCAAGATCACACAGGCGCTCGGAGTCGCCTAGGCCGGACGCCGACCAGAGGTGACCGATCCGTCCCAAACGACGCACATGCAGGGTGAGTCTCAGCGGGAAGGGGCCGCTTGCGGGCCTTTCCTCAAGCCCTCTGACGGACTCGAACCGTCGACCCCCTCCTTACCATGGAGGCTGAGAGCGCCAACGGGCGGCAAATGACACCGGGAAACGGCTTGAAACCGTGATGGTGCGCGAGCGGAGACCAGCCCGCGCCACCATCGAGGTTGACCACCGCTTGACCACCCCGTACCAGTCCCCACCGCTCCAGCGACTCGCGAGGGGAAGGGGTGACCGCGTCAGCCAGCTGGCGAGTTCGCGTGAGCGAGCACCGAGGGCGCGAGTCGGCTGACGATAGCCGGAGCCTCGTGGATGAGTTCATCGTTCTTGAGCGCCTCCACCATCAACAGAGCGAAGTCCACGCGGCGCGTGAGGTTGCTCTCAAGGATGGGGTCGCCTACGTGGCGGCTCCAGACAGGTAGGCCCTGGCTCTCGCCTTCTTCAAGGTCGCTGCCGCGCACGACAGTCCACCGTGTGCCGCTGGCGAAGATCCGCCGGCACGCCTCCACCTGGTCGTCGAGGTCGGCGAAGCGGGTGACGCGCCCGAGCCAGCCGCCGTACTTCAGGATGGCCTTGAGCTTCCACGAGTACACGTCCTTGCCGTCGCGGGTGATGTGCCAGCCGCAGGAGAACACGAGCCGCGCGCCTGGAGGCGCGTGATCGAGCACCGCCTGCGCGGTGCCCGTCGAGTACCCGTGCACTCCTCGTGGAACCAGCACGACGAGGACTCCGTCGCAACCTGCCACCGCCCGCTTGATGACTTCGGGGTCGTCGGTCGCTCCAGGAATGATCGTCATGCGGCCCTCGAACACAGCGAGTTTTAAGACGCTCTGCTCCCGGCACACGCCGACTACCTCGTACCCTCGGTCGAGAGAGTGCTGTACCAGGTAGTGCCCGAGCTTCCCAGACGCGCCGACGATGCAGACCCTCGTCGTGTGCTCGTGCACGTGTCCAGGCTAGACGCTCGTTCTTCCAGTCGCTCGGCTCGCCACGACGCCACCCCGCGAGCAGGCCCCGCCGCCTGAGCGTCTCGCGAGGGGGAGGGGTAGGTCGGTACGGCCGCGAGTGGACTAGGCCGGTAGCTCGTCCACCCGGAAGCTGAACATCATCCCGCTCTCGTGGTGCTCGGCGATGTGACAGTGCGCCATCCAGTGTCCTGGGTTCGTGACATCGAGAAGGATGTCCACCGTCTCGCCTGTTCGGACTAGCACGGTGTCCTTCCAGACCAGGTTCTGCTCGGGCATGTCGTCGCGGGCGAGGATGAGGAACCGACCTGCCCCGTGGATGTGGAAGGGATGGGGCATCGGATGGTCTGAGTCCATCTCGTTGACGAGGCGGATCTTCACCTGATCACCGACGCGGAAGCGCCAGTCGATCGCGGCGTTCTCCGCACCTGTCGTGCGATCGACGAGCTTCCAGCGCATGTTGGCGGGAGTGGTGATGCGGTTCACCTCGACCATGTCGTCTTCCCACTCGATCCCCTGCGCGGAGTCGTGCTCGTGCTCCCCAGTGTGGTGTTGGTGGTCGTGTTCGCGTTGATGTTCATGCCCGCCCGCGTGGTGCTCGTGTCCGTGTTCATGTGCGTCTTCTGGCACAAGAGCAGCCGGCACGAGCTTCATGCCGCACTTCGGGCAACGATCCGGTGCGTCGCTCGTCACCTCGGGGTGCATCGGGCAGACGTAGGTCTCCGATGGAGACGCGATCGCAAGGAGCTTCATGCCGCACTTCGGGCATGAGCCAGGCTCGTCACTCACGACCTCGGGGTGCATCGGGCATGCGTAGACGACTGGCCCGTCAGGTACGCCCATGTCCATCTCTGCGACGAAGGCGAGCGTCTTGTCGGCGGGTCTGCCAAGCGACGACTCAACCCGTTCACGCTCGGCGGCCATGTCTGCGTTCGTTCGGAGCGTCTGGAACGTGCTTCGCGGAGGCTGACTGCGTGGCTTCCTCGCCGACCGTGATCCCAGCCAGTCGGTACTCGCGTTGGGGAGTGCGATGGACGAGCGCCAACTCGCCCGGCTGATCGAACAGCACATCGACTACGACGCGCTCGGACGGGGCGATGAGACCTCGTCCACGTACTCCTCGCGCTCGTAGTGCCCGCTGTCGGCACCGACCAGCTTCATGCGAGCGCCGGGTAGCGTCACGTTGAACACCCGAGTGTTCGCCGTGTTGGTGAGGAAGATGCGGACGACCTCGTCCGGCGCGCCGTCAGCGAAAGGTCAGCCTCCCCGGAGACGAGCATGACGTTGCCGAAGCGACCCATCGCCACGTAGGTCGTCTCAGAGGGACTGAACGCCGCGATCTTGCCGTCCTCGATGAGAACGTCGTCGAGGGTGAGGAGGAGTTCGCGATCGGCAGGAGGCCAGTAGTCGGGATCGGTTGGAACGACCAGGATGTTCCCGTACAGGCCCAACTCCTGGCCGTAGTCCTCGCGGATGTGCGGGTGGTACCAGTAGACGCCTGGATCGGGGAAGTGCACCTCGTACGTGAACGAGTCTCCGAACGGGATCGGCGCTTGCGTCTCGTGTGTGCCGTCGTACTGGTTCTCTAGGCGTAGCCCGTGCCAGTGGACGGTGGCATCGAGATCGCCGTGGTTCGTTGCACGCACCGTCACGGTCGAGCCTTCCGGCACTCTGAGCGTGGGACCAGGTACCGATCCGCCGTACGCGAGCATCCGCACCGTCGCGTCACCGATCGTCTTGCGTACGGGCGCGATCTCCAAGTCGAAGGCCTCACCGTCCTGGAGATCTACAACGGTCGGGCGGGTCGCCTCCGCGAGACCGTCGATCGTCGTCGGGAAGCTTTTCATCGTCGAGTCACCTTCCTTTCAGACTGAGTCTTCTCCGAGCCTGGCGAGACCCCGAACAGCGCCGAGCGGTCGCTGGCGTCACTGCCCACCCGAACGGACGGCGCGAACAACATCGGCGATCGTACGACTCGTGATCGCTGCGATACGCTGATCCTCCAGCAAGGCGGCATGTTGACCGGAGGTTGATCGATGCCTCCTGAACGGACTCGCCTCAGGCAGATGCCAAGAGAAAAGGCCCGCTTGCGGGCCTTTTCTCAAGCCCTCTGACGGACTCGAACCGTCGACCCCCTCCTTACCATGGAGGTGCTCTACCGACTGAGCTAAGAGGGCAAGCAGCACGAGTGTAACGGCGCTTTCGCGACCGGAGCCGGGCTCCGCCCGGCGGGAGGTCCGGACAGCTCGATCAGTTGGTGCGCGGAAGGAGGGGGTACGTGGGGGAACCATGGGTTCCCCCACGACGAAGTGCAGGGAGGAGGATTCGAACCTCCGAAGGCTGAGCCAGCGGGTTTACAGCCCGCCCCCTTTGGCCACTCGGGAATCCCTGCGGGGCGGGCCATTGTAGCCGCGCACTTCCGCCACTTCTGCGAGCCAGGACCGCACTGCGGCGGCGACCGCGTCGAGGTCCGTGCGCAGGCTGTGGTTGCCCCGCACGCGGGCAACTCTCCGGTTTCGACCGGGCGGAGGCATGCCGAACGGGTCCGACTCGCCCTGCACCACGAGCGTCGGCACGCGCACCGCGTCGAGCTCGGGCAGGCGGCTCGGCGCGGGCTTCGTACGACGCGGCGGCACGAGCGGGAACGCGAGGCAGAGAACGCCGATCGCCTCGGTCGCTTCGGCGGTTCGGCAGGCAACCCGTGCTCCGAGCGAGCGACCGCCGACGATCATCGGCAATCCGTGGAGCTGGCTTTCGCGCAGGTCCTCGACCACGGCGGTCCATGCCGCGTCGAGTTGTTTCGCGGGAGCCGGAGAACGGCGCCCTGCCACGCGATACGGCTGCTCGACGAGGGCGACGGTGAGGCCCTCGGCGAGCGCGGCGTCGCGTGCCGTCACCAGGTCTCGCGAGTCGACGCCACCACCTGCTCCGTGGCCGAGCACGAGGGCTGCCTTCGCCCTCTTCGTTGAATACACATGCGCCCTCGCCGCCCCGTGCGGAGTGTCGATCTCGACCACGGCCATGATCGGGATGCTGGCAAATCCCTACGATCGCGGGCGTGGAGCGCTTCGACGTCCTCGTCGTGGGGGCCGGCCCGGCAGGCTCGGCGACTGCGATCCACCTCGCACGGGCGGGAGCGAGCGTGCTGCTCGTCGACAAGGCTCGCTTCCCCCGCGACAAGCCGTGCGGTGGAGGGCTCACCGGCCGCGCGCTGAGGCACCTGCCGTGCGCAGTCGATCCCGTCGTCGAGCACGTCGTCGACCGCCTCGTGGTCCGCGCCGGCTACGCGGGGAAAGTCTCGCGCACGAGCGACGAACGGCTCATCGACATGACCCAACGGCGGCGGCTCGATCTCCACCTCGCCGAGCAGGCCGTGGCGGCGGGCGCCGACTTCCGCGACGGCGTCGCCGTGACCGACATCGAGGCCGAAGCGGACGGCATGAGCGCACGTCTCGCGGGCTCGCCGATCCGAGCGAGCTTCCTCGTAGGCGCCGATGGCGCGAACGGCGTGGTGGCGAAGGCCGCAGGCCTCGGAGCAGGAATCGTCCGCGGCGTCGCGCTCGAGGGCAATGCCCCCTGGGGTGCGCTGGAGCGGTCCCCGTATGCGCGCACCGCCTGGGTCGAGCTCGGCATCGTGCCCGGCGGCTACGGCTGGGTCTTCCCGAAAGGGGATCACGCGAACCTGGGAGTGGGAGGGTGGCTGACGGAGGGGCCGAACCTGCGAGCGCACCTCGACCGCCTCGCGCGGGCGCACCGTGTCGACCCGTCGGCGCTCGAGAACGTCCGCGGCCACCGGTTGCCCATGCGCGAGCTGGGGGCGCCGGCGGCGCGCGGTCGGGTGCTGCTGGTCGGGGACGCCGCGGGTCTCGTCGACCCGCTGTCCGGAGATGGGATGTACGAGGCGTTCGTGTCCGCCCGTCTCGCCGCCGAAGTCATCGTTGCCGCCGCGCCCGAGACGTACGAACCCGCACTCTCGGCCGCGCTCGACCGCCACGCTGCGGCGTCGTGGAGGGCGAAGCGCGCGGCCGATCGGTATCCGCGGGCATGTTTGTGGGCGCTGCGCGCGCCGGGGGTCTTCGGTGCGACCTCGGGCTTGCTTCGCGGAGACCTCTCGCACCCGAGCGAGGCGCCCCGGATCGCGCGTCCGCCGTTACGGGTGCTCTCTCGGCTCGCGCGCCATGTAACACCCTCGGCCTGATCTAAAGAGCGTTCAGGGTCGTGCCGATGCATGAGCTGCCCCGTGAACGCCGCAGCTGCCGTCTTCGTCGTCGCGCCTGCGCTCGCGCTCGGGAGCTTCCTGAACGTCGTCGTCGCGCGGGTTCCGGCGGGCGGGTCGATCGTGCGACCGCCGTCGTCGTGCGGGAGCTGCGGCACGGAGATCCGTTGGCGCGACAACATCCCACTGCTCTCGTACGCGCTGCTGCGCGGCCGTTGCAGGCACTGCGAGGTGCGGATCTCGCCCACGTATCCCGTCGTGGAGGCGCTCACTGCGCTCCTCGTTGTGGCGTGCTTCGCCGTCTGGGGCGCGACCGCCGTAGCCGTGCTCGCGGCCGGCTTCTGCTCGGTGCTCGTCGTGCTGTCGATGGTCGACGTGGAGGAACGGATCGTCCCGAATCGGCTCGTCGTGCCCGCAGCCGGGTTCGTCCTCATCGTCCATACTGCGCTCGACCCGAGCGTGCAGTGGCTTGCCTGGGCGCTCATCGCTGCCGGGGCGCTGTTCCTCGCCGCCCTCGCCAACCCGACGGGACTCGGAATGGGCGACGTGAAACTCGCTCTCCTCCTCGGCGCGATGCTTGGGCCTATGGTTGTGGTCGCGGTCGTCCTCGGGCTGATCGCGGCCATCATCCCCTCAGCTGTCCTCGTGTCCCGGCGGGGCGCGTCGGCCAGGAAGGCGGGCGTGCCGCTCGTGCCGCTTCTTTCGTTGGGCGCCGTCGTGGCGCTGTTCTTGGGCGACGCGATCCTCGACGCGTACGTCGGCCTGCTCTTCCTCTAAGCGGCTGCTTTCGAGCTCCAACGAGACGGGGCGCGGTCTCCCGCGCCCCGTTCGGCTGGACTCGACAGCGTACTACGAGCAGTTCGCGCTTGCGCGAAAGTCCGTGCTCGACGGGCTGGGGCCTGCGACGCTCCACGTCTTGCCGCTCACGGTGTCCTTGAGGCAGTACGTGCTGGTGCCGGTAGCGACGACCGTCAGGCTCGGCGAGACGCGCGAGTCGATGGCGACGAGGGCGGCAGTGTCCATGCCGCCGTAGGTGCCGTGATCGGTGTGGAAGGTCTCTGCCGCAGGGAGCGCAGCGCGGAGGTTGGCCTTCGCTGCGTTGTTGGCTGCACGATCGCGGAACCCGAGATACGAGGGCACTGCGATCGCGAGCAGGATGCCGATGATGATGATCACGACGAGGAGCTCGATGATGGTGAAGCCGTGCTCGGTGCTCTCGCCGAGTCGGGTACGAGTCCGCTCAAACATTGCCGCAACTCCTTCCGCAGTCCGCAGTCGGTGAGGGATGGGGCGGATGCGGACGAACCATCGGCGCGGTCGTGGGGAGCGCGTACCCCAAATTGGGTGATTCGTGGGTGACTACGCGCCCCGAGCACCTCTCTGACGTGGTGGTGTGAAGATGCCGCATCCGAACATTGCGGCTTCCAAGGGGAGTCGCGCTGGACAGGTCCGATCGGCGCGCAGAACGACGAGCCTTCTACCCACGCTCAGATCCGGCGCCGGCGAGATCGGGGTCGACGATCAGGACCGTCCGCGCGCCCTCGCCGCGACGGAGGCGGTCGAGGGCCGCCTCGACGCCCTCGAGGGCGTCGACGTGGCTGACGACGGCTGCGAGGTCGAGTTTGCCCGAGAGCGCGAGCTCCGCGAGTTCCGGCAGCTCCACAGCCGGATCTCCCGAGCCGTAGTAGGTGCCGACCAACGACTTGTCCGACAGGAACTCGATCGCAGGGACGCTCGCCTCGACGCCGTCGGGTGCCAGACCGACGACCACCGCCGTTCCGCCACTGCGGATCGTGTCCCAGGCAAGCCGGATCGTCTCCGATCGGCCGACGACCTCGAACGCGAAGTCGACGCCGTCGACGGTGAGCGAGCGGATCGTGTCCACGGCACTGTCGGGTGACGCCGCGTCGATGACGTGGGTTGCTCCGTGCGCCCTCGCGAGTTCGAGCTTCTCGGGCACGCGGTCGACGGCGATGATCGGCCCAGCGCCGGCCCGGCGCGCAGCTGCGATCACCTGGAGGCCGACGCCGCCGCAGCCGATGACGGCGACCGCGTCTCCAGCCCGAACCTCGGCGACGTTCGCTACCGCGCCGGCTCCCGTGACGACGCCGCAACCGAGGAGCGCCGCCTGCCACAACGGCAACTCCTCGGGTATGCGAACGGCCCCACCCGCGGCGACGACCGTGTACTCCGCGAAACAGGCGGTGCGCAGACCGTGCTGGAGCGTGGTCCCGTCCGGGAGGCGAAGGCGGCTCGTGCCGTCCATGAGCATTCCGTCGGCGCCGTGCTTCGCGACCACCTCGCACAGGTTGGGCTTACCTGCGCGGCAATACCGGCAAGCGCGGCATGCGGGAACGAAGCACAGCGCGACGTGGTCTCCCGGCGAGACGTGCGTGACATCGGAGCCGACGGTCTCGACCACGCCCGCGCCCTCGTGGCCCATCACGGCGGGCCACTTACCGGGGCCGAGGTCGCCGTCCGCGTGGCGGACGTCCGAATGGCACACGCCTGCGGCGGCGATCCGGACAAGCACTTCATTCGCCTTCGGTGGATCGAGCTCAACGTTCTCGACCTCGACGGGCGTGCCCGGGTGACGGAGAACTGCAGCGCGTATTTGCATCAGCCGATCCGGTACTGCTCCAGCGCATCGAAGTCGGGAACCACGCCCAGTCCCGGACCGGGGGGCGGTCCGATCGTCCCGTCGGCACCGATCTCGATCGTCGTCGGAAGCAGCCAGTCTCGGCGCTCCGTCGACCATGTCGGCGGGTCGTACGGAACCTCGAGGAACGGGGACTTCGAGAACGCGAGGGCGGCGTGCAGGTTCGCCAGCAAGCCGTACCCGTTCGACCACGTGTGTGGGCTCCACGACGAGCCCGCCTCGTCCGCGAGCGCTGCCAGGCGGCGTGCGCGCTCGACCCCTCCGCTCAGGACGACGTCGACCTGCACGACGTGGATGCCGCCGGTGAGGATCAAGGCGCGCGCCTCCGCTTCCGTGCGTACCATCTCACCGGCCGCGATGCGCAGGCTCGTGCTCCTGCCGAGCTCTGCGTACGACTCGACGTCCTCGGTCGGGAGCGGCTCCTCGAGCCAGTAGACATCGAGACGCTCGAGCTCGCGTGCGAGCTCGAGGACCTTCGCGGGCGACCACCGGCTCGTGAGATCGCCCGGCATGCGCCACGCCTGGTTCGCGTCGATCATGATCTCGAGCCCCGACCCGACGGCCTCGCGCACGGCCGCGATCACCGGCAGGTCGACCCGCCAGTCCGTCGAGTCGAGCCGCAACTTGACCGCACGGATGCCTGCGTCGCGCAGTGCCACGCACCTCGCGACGCGCTCGTCGGCCGAGACCAGCTCGCCACTCGATGCGTAGGCGCCGATCCGGTCGCTCGTTCCGCCGAGGAGCCGCCAGACCGGCTCTCCTGCGGTCCTGCCGAGGAGGTCCCACACCGCGAGCTCGAGCGTCCAGTTCCGCCCGTGGTGGAAGTCGACGGTCTCGATCACCTCGTGCAACTCGGCGGCCCCGAGCTCGCGACCCACGAGGAGCGCGGCGAGCAGGTCGCGGTCGGGGAGGCCGTCGCCGCTCGCGTATCCTTCCGCGCCGTCGGCCGAGCGGACGATGACGATCGTCGCGTCCTGGTGCGTCCTAGGCTCTGGATCCCACGCTGCCCGGAACGGCGGATCGAGCGGGTAGCGGTAGACCCGCGTCTCGACGGCGGAGATTCGCATCAGTCTCCGCTGTAAAAGGGGCTCTGGAGCCGGTCACGGCGCTCGACCATGGCCGCTGCGGAGCCTGATCACGGCCTTCGACGCAGACGCCGATCGCCTTGCGCGTCGCCGCGCGATTGGACACGCGGATCGCGGTCTCGTCCTCGGCGGCGGGATCGACCCACACCGCGACGAGGACGATCACGTCCCCGGAGGTGTCGAGCAGTCCGTCGGCGACCGCGTCGAGCACGCCCTGGGCGATCCCGAGCTGCGCAGCGCCCCAGGTGAGAGTCTGCGAGCGGTCGTCGAGCGCCGTCGCTTTGTTCATCATCAGCGTCGGCGGCCAGACGGGTTCGTACTCCTGCTGGGTCGGTCCGACGCAGACCAGAACGGGCGTGTGGCCGGGCGAGGGATGGGAGAGCATCGAGATCGCCGCGGCGAAAGTCGGGCTTCCCCGGCGGGCGAGTACGACGTTCACGTGCGAACCGTTTGGAGCCTCGCCGCTCCAGCCTTCGCCGATGCGTCCGTCGAGATCGTCGGTCATGCAGGGCCTCCGAGGTCGAGGACGACGCGAACGGCATCACCCGCTCGCATGAGCTCGAATGCGTGCTCGACGTCGTCCAGTGGAAGTCGGTGCGTGATGAGCTTGTCGAGGGGGAGCCTTCCTGAGCGGTAGAGCTCGAACGTCTTCGAGAAGTCGCGCTCGGGCCACGTCGAGCCGTAGATCGAGCCGAGAACGCGCCGCTCCATGCGCGGGATCGTGAGTGCCGGCAACTCGAGGACGGCGTCCGCCCGCGGTATCCCGATGAGGACCGCGGCTCCGCGTTGCCGTGTGGAGAGGAACGCCGTCTGCATCGCTTCGGGCCGTCCCGTTGCCTCGATCGCATAGTCGACACCACCTCCGGACTCCGCACGCACGGCTTCGGCCGTCTCCTCGGGCGTCGAGCTGGCGAGGACAACGCGATCGGCGCCGAGCTCGCGGGCGAACTCGAGCTTGCTCGCGGCAGCGTCGACGGCGACGATCGGCTCGGCCCCGACCGCCTTCGCCGCGAGCAGGGCGGAGAGCCCGACCCCTCCGCAGCCGACGATCGCGACGCGGTCCCCCGGTCGTACGCCCGCGGTCCGCCACACGGCCCCGATGCCGGTCGACACTCCGCAGCCGACGAGACCGGCGATCTCGAACGGCACGTCGGTGTCGATGCGCACGCACGAACGCTCGGGGACGACGCACGCATCGGCGAACGTCGACAGGAACGAATAGTGGTAGACGGGCTCGCCGTCGTGCGCCAGGCGCGTCGTCCCGTCCATGAGCCCGCCCGTGGACATCGCCGGCCACGCAGTAGAGCAGTGCCACGGAAGGCCGCGGAGGCACTCCTGGCACGCTCCGCACGACGGCGTCCACGAGAGCGCAACGTGGTCGCCGACCGTGACGCGGCTCACTCCGGCGCCGACCGCTTCGACGACACCCGCTCCCTCATGTCCAAGAACAGCCGGACAGCGCGTCTCGGCGGTGCCGTCGACCGCGTTCCAGTCCGAGTGGCAGACGCCCGACGCGTGGAGTCGGACGAGGACTTCCTGCGGCTCGGGATTCGAGAGCTCGAGCTCCGTCAGCATGAGCGGCCCGCCCGTCTGCTCCAGCACGGCAGCACGGATCCTCACGCGGTCACGGGCTCCTGTTGCTCCTTCCCCTGCAGGACACGCAACTCGTCGATCGGGATGTGGCAGCGCATGAGGTGGCCGCCCTCGACCTCGACGAGAGGCGGCTCCTGCTCCTCGCAGATCGCGCCGAGCTTGCGCGGGCAGCGGGTGTGGAAAACGCATCCTGACGGCGGCGAGGCTGCGCTCGGGACGTCGCCTTCGAGCCGGATGCGGTCGCGCCCGCCACCGTCGACGGTCGGGACCGCCGAGAGCAACGCCTCGGTGTACGGGTGATGGGGACCGTCGAAGACGACGTCGGCCGGGCCGAGCTCCTGGAGGCGTCCCAGGTAGAGGACGGCGATGCGGTCGGAGATGTAGCGGACGACCCCCAGGTCGTGCGAGATGAAGAGGTAGGCGACGCGCTTCTCGGCTTGCAGCTCGACGAGCAAGTTGAGGATGGCGGCTTGCACCGAGACGTCGAGCGCCGAAGTCGGCTCGTCGCAGACGACGAGCTTCGGGTCGCCGGCGAAGGCGCGGGCGATCGCGACCCGTTGCTTGAGCCCGCCGGAGAGCTGCACCGGCTTCTGCGTCAGGGTGCGCTCCGTCAGGCGGACACGCGAGACGAGGTCTTGCATCCGCTGCTCCGCCGCCGCACCCGTCAGGTCCGCCAGTTTGCGGAGCGAGCGCAGAAGGATCCGGCGCACGGAGTGCCTCCGGTTGAGCGCCGAGTCCGGGTTCTGGAACACGATCTGGAGAGCGCGCAACTCCGCTCGCGACCGCTTCTGGTAGCGGGGGGAAGTGGCGTTCCCTCGAGGCGAGCCGTGCCGGTCGTCGGCAGGACGATGCCGAGCAGCGTGCGGGCAAGTGTCGTCTTGCCGCTGCCCGACTCGCCGACGAGCCCGAGCGTCTCGCCCTGCCAGATGGCCGCGCTGACGTCGGTGAGTGCCTGAACTTCCTGGCCACGTTGCTTGAAGACCTTCGTGAGCCCCTCGAGCTCGACGAGCGGGGCACTCGTGCGGTCGACCGTGGGGAGGTCGATGTCGGCGCGCTCCTCGCGGGGGAGGCTGGCCGCGCGCTCGTGGTACCAGCAGCGGCTCGTGTGTCCGGCCGCGAGCTGCTCGAGGACCGGCTCCTCCGCATGGCAGCGCTCGTCGGCGAGCAGCGCAGCGGTCGGCGAAGACGCATCCGGAGAGCTCGGCGCCGAGCGGCGGAAGGAAGCCCGGGATCGTATCCAGGCGAGCGCGATCCTTACGGACACCCCCGCGCGGAATGCACCGGAGGAGCCCGACCGTGTACGGATGTCTCGGGTCCTGCAGCACCGTCTCGACGGGCCCCTCCTCAACGAGGCGGCCTGCGTAGAGGACGCCGACGCGATCGCACATCTTCGAAATGACGCCGAGGTTGTGGCTGATGAAGAGCACGGCGGTCGCGAGCTCGGCCTGGAGCTGAGCGACGAGGTCGAGCACCTCCGCCTCGACCGTCGCATCGAGTCCTGTGGTGGGCTCGTCGAGAATGAGGAGCTCCGGGTCCTTCGCGAGCGCAATCGCGATCACGACCCGCTGCTGCATGCCGCCCGAGAGCTGATGCGGATAGCGCGCCATAACGCTCGAGGGGTCGGCGATCTGCACCCTCCGGAGTGCCTCGAGCGCGCGGTCGGACGCTTCGCTGCCGGTGGCGCCCAGCACCGTGAACGCCTCGGCAACCTGTGCGCCGATGCGCATGCTCGGGTTCAAAGCGGCGCCGGGGCTCTGGTAGACCATCGAGACCTTGTGCGCGTGGTAGTCGCGGAGGCCCCGGCCACCGAGTGCCAGCACGTCTACGCCCGCCACCGAGATGCGCCCTGCCGTCACCCGCCCGTTGCGAGGGAGGTAGCGGACGATGCCGAGTGCGGCCGTCGACTTGCCGCAGCCCGACTCGCCCACGAGCCCGTACGACCGCCCCCGGCCGATCGAGAAGGAGACGCCCCGGAGCACCTGGCGGTCCACTCCGCGGACGCGATACGCGAGCTCGAGATCAGAGACCTCAAGAGTGGGTGCGGCCACGATGTTCACCGCTCGTACGCCTCGCGGACGCCGTCCGCGACGAGGTTCACCGCGACGACGAGGCTCGCGATCGCAAGGGCGGGGAAGAGCGTCATCCACCAGTACGGATCGATGAGCGTGTAGTACTGGTAGATCTGCGCTGCCCAGTCCGGCGAGGGAGGTGCGACGCCGAAGCCGAGAAATCCGAGCGTCGCGATCGCGAAGATCGCGTACCCGAGCCGCACCGTGAACTCGACGACCACGAGCGACATGACGTTCGGGAGGATCTCCGAGAACATGATGTACTGCCGCCGTTCGCCCCGGAGCCGCGCCGCCTCCACGTAGTCGAGCTCCGCCTCGGCGAGCACGCCCGCCCGAACGGTGCGCGCGATGACGGGCGTGAAGATCAGCCCGATGATCAGCGTTACGACCGAGCGGCCCGAGTTTCCGACCGCGGTGACGACGAAGATCGCGGTGATGATCAGGGGGAGCGAGAGGATTGCATCGATCAGCCGGCTGACTACATCGTCGACGACTCCACGCAGGTAGCCGGTCAGGAGACCCAGCGACGTTCCGAACACGGTTGCGATGACAGTGGCGGCGATCGAGATCTGCAGGATCGCGCGCGACCCCGCGAGCACCCGCGAGAAGACGTCGCGGCCGTTCGTGTCCGTGCCGAACGGGTGCGCCCAGCTGGGGGGCTGACTCGGGACGAAGTTGTTGTCGAAGATCGGGTTGTACGGGCAGACGACGCCGGGAAAGAGGGCGCAGAAGATCCAGAACGCGATAACGATGGCGCCGCCGACCACGAGCGGCGAACGGGCGAGCAGCCGCAGCCGCTCCGAGCGCGCTGCTCGCTTCTCGCTTCGCGCGAGTGGAGACGGCTCGGAGACGAGCGCGCTCATTCGACATCACCAAGGCGGAGGCGTGGATTGAGAGTCGCATACAGCAGGTCGGCGAGGAACGTCACGACGAGGTAGACGGTCCCGATGAGAAGGATTCCGGCCGTCAGGAGTGGGAGATCGTTGAACCTCGCTGCGTCGAGGATGAGGAGACCGACGCCCTGGTAGTTGAAGAGGAACTCGACGGCGACCAGCCCGCCGAACAGGTAGCCGATCTGGACTGCGACGACGGCGATGGTCGGCGGCAGTGCGTTTCGCAGAACGTGCTTGCGGATGACGACGGAGGACGGAAGCCCCTTCAGGTACGCCGTGCGCGTGTAGTCGGAGTCGAGCGCATCGATCACTCCGGCGCGCGTTATCCGGGCGATGTACCCGAAGAGCACGACGCTCAGCGTCATGGCGGGCAGCAGCAAGTACTTGATCTGCGTGAGTGGCCCGGCGCCGTCCGGCCACTGGGCGGTGACCGGCAGCCAGCCGAGCCAGATGCCGAAGATCGAGGATGAGGACGATCCCAGAGACGTAGTCCGGCATCGCCGCCAGCGAGATCCCGGCGACTGTGATCGACTTGTCGGTCGCCTTGCCGTAGCGGAGCGCGGCGATGATCGCCGCCGAGGATCGAGAGCGGGATGCAGATGATGAAGGCGAGCAGGGCGAGCTTCGCCGAGTTGACGATCGCTGGGCCGAGCAGGTCCCAGGCCGGGCACCTGCCTTGCAGCGACATCCCGAGATCGCCCTGGACCAGCCCACCGGCCCAGTCGAGGTATTGGGTCAGCAGGGGGCGGTTCGTGCCGAGCTGGTCGTTGAGGGCATCGACCGACTCCTGCGTTGCGAACGGTCCGAGGACGGAGCGGCCCACGTTGCCGGGCAGAATGTTCGACACCGCGAACACGACGACGCTGAGCAAGAACAACGTGATCAGCGCGAGCGCGAGGCGCTTGAGGACGAAGCGGATCACTGGCGTCCGTCGGCAACGCGGGCGGTGGAGAGGCTCCACCGCCCGCGAGTTCTACCGTTCAGGCGAGGCTCGTCTTTCGCAGCCCCGTTCCCATCTGCGAGATCCCCTCGGGGACGTAGCTCTTGACCTTCGCGGTGCTCGCGGTCATGTAGTTGATGAAGTAGTCGATGACGACTGGCGTGTCCCGCAGGAGCAGCCCCGCCATCCGCTTGTTCGCCTTGCGCTGCGTCGAGAGGTCCACCGCCCCCAGGAACGTCCTCGCGACCGAGTCGAACTCGGCGTTCTTGTAGTGCGAGGCGTTCCAGTCGCCGGTCGACATGAAGCACCGGGTGATGTAGAGGTTGGGAACGCCGCGCCACCCGTACTCGGTCAATGTCGCCGGCCGCCACAGCCACGGCGTGGTGGTGGCGTAGTCGGCTCCGGGCGGCTCGGCGCCGTAGTACCGCCCTCCGTCCATGACTTCGAGGCCGACGGTGATTCCGGCCTCGCGTGCATACGCCTGGATGGACGCGGCATGGTCCGGGTGGTCGAGGAAGTTCCATGTGGTCAGCGTGAATTTGAGGTTCTCGGCTCCGGCAGCCGCCAGCAATGCCTTCGCGAGCTGGAGGTTCTGCTTCCTCTGCTTGGTGGGAACCGTCGACGGGAACTGCTTCCAGAAGGGATCGTCGTTCCCGATCTGAGCTTGGCCGAGCATCACCCTCGCGATCTCCTGCGGGCGGTTGATCGTCAAGGCAAGCGCTCGCCGAACCCGTGCGTCCTTGAACAGCGGGAGATCCGTGCGCATGCAGAACTGACGATGCGCCGAAACGGGTTGTGAGTAGTAGATGTACTTCGGGTTGCTCTTGAAGACCTGAGCCTCCTGCGGCGAGAGCTGCATCGCGAGGTCGATCTGACCGCCCCGCAGCGCGAGCACGAGCGGTGCCGAGCCCGTGAAGAACGTCACCTTCACCCCGTCGAGGGCCGGGCGGCCAGCCCAGTAACGCGTGTTCCGGACGAACTCCCCACCCTGCTTCGGCGTGTAGCTCTTGAGCTTGAAGGCACCTGTGCCGATCATCCCGCTCGCTACCCAGGTCCCGGGCTTCGCTGCGATCGACGCCGGCTGGATGATTGCCTGGTACGTCGTCTGGCTCAGGAGGTAGGGGAAGGTGCCGACGGGTGACTTGAGCCGGAAACGCACGGCGTAGCGGCCGACGGCCGAGACCCCGGACGGGTCGAAGAACGGGCTGAACCCGGCGTTCGAGCCTTTGCCGGCGTACTGCTTCATCGAGGCGACGACGTCTGCCGACGTCATCTCCTGGCCGTTGTGGAAGCGCACGCCCCGACGTAGCTGGAACGTCCAGACCGTCGCGTCCTTGTTCGGCTTCCAGCTCGACGCCAGCATCGGGACGACCTGGGCCTTGGGATTCGTGAAGGTCAGGAACTCGCCCGGAATGCCGGAAAAGGCGAGCGCACCGCCGTCGTTCAGGAGGTACGGCTCGAGCGGTCCAGCGGGAGCGGTGATACCTGCGCGAAGGGTCCCGCCGGCTTTCGCGAAGATAGGCGCTGCCTGCGCGATGTCGGCTTCGCCGACGTAGCGCAGAAGCCCGCCGATCGCCCCCAGCGACAGTCCGAACATCGTCGCCCGCTGGAGGAACTCCTGGCGGTCGAGCTCGCCTGCGACGAGCTCGTCGATGAGGTTGTTCTCGAGGGGTCCTGCCGCGGTATGGCGGTACTCCTCGACGTCCCTACGGGTCTCTCGATCCATTCCTTACCCTCCTAGGCAGACGCCAGCGATGGCGGACGGGCTTTCGCGCTGAAACAGCGCCAAGAGACGGACGTGCCTGCCCGTTCTTCTCGTGGATTCGCATTCCACGCCGATAGGGCTTTATCGCACGTTCCGCGTGGGCTCGTCAAGTAACCGTTCTGCATATGGATAGCGGTTCTGAAGGGGTGTACGCTCAGGTAGTCGTGGCGTCTTTGGAGCCAGTGGAGGCAACGGCTGAGCCCACGCTCGACCGCAGGCCGTCCACGTCGGCCGGGGTGCAGGCGACGCTCGCAGTACTCGACCTGCTCGCGGCTCGCAGTCCGTTGTCTCTGTCCGAGATCTCGCGCGAGCTCGGCATCGCCAAGAGCACGCTTCACCGCATCTGCGCGGTCCTCGTCGACCGCGGTTGGGCCGTGCGCGACGGCGACGGACGTTTCTCGCTCGGCATCCGTGCCCTCCGCCTCGGCTCGTCGTCGTCCGAGCTTCCGATCGTCATCGCCTTCAAGACGGTCGCCGCGGAGTTCCTCACCCGGCAGGACGAGACGATCGCGCTCGCGATCCTCGACGGCGTCGAGTCCCTGTTCGTCGCGATGGAGGAGACGTCGCAGCCGGTCCGGCTCGTCACCCACGTCGGGTCGAAGACGCCCGCGTTCGCCTCGGCGAGCGGCCGGGTCGTGCTCGCGTCCCACCCTCCTGCGGCGGTCGCGGCGATGTTCGGAGGCAAGCTGCTCGTCACGCCCACCGGCCGGCGGCTGAACGGCGTCGCCGAGCTCCAGACGATCCTCGCCGAGGTCCGCGAGCGTCGGCTACGCCGAGAACGTCGAGGAGACGGCAGACGGCCTCTACGCGGCGTCCGTCCCGGTGCACGAACGGCGAGGGTGTGACGCTCGCGGCGTTGACGACTCTCGTGCCCGTTCTCGCGGATCACGCCCGCGCGGCGCGAGCTGATCGTCGCGGATCTGCAGGCGCTCGGTGCAGAGCTCTCGGAGCTCGTCGACTGGCTTCCCTCGTTCTCGTCGCGTCCGTCTCTGATCCGGCGGGTACCCGGTCCGTGAAGATCGCGGAGCTCCGCACCTTCGTCGTCGGCAATCCGCCGCCGTCGTTCGGCGGCCGCTACTTCGTCTTCCTCACGCTCACGACGGAAGACGGCGTCAAGGGCGTGGGGGAGGTGTATGCGGCGACCGTTCCATCCGCAGCGCTCTCGAGCGCGTTGATCAAGGACGTCTTCGAGCGTCACGTCGAGGGCACGGATCCGTTCGCGATCGAGGCGCTCGTGCGCGACGGTCTCGGCCCGCGGCTACTCGGCACGGCCCGATCTCACGCTCATGGGCGTCCTGAGTGGGATCGAGATGGCGTGCTGGGACATCGTCGGCAAGGCGACGGGAAGACCCGTTTTCGAGCTGCTCGGCGGACGCGTGCACGATCGGCTCAGCGCGTACACCTACCTCTATACGGAGCCCGAAGACCCGGCCGACGTCTATACCGACCCGGATCTCGCGGCGCGAGCGTGCAGCCGCGTACGTCGCCCAGGGATTCACGGCGCTCAAGTTCGACCCCGTCGGGCCGTACTCGGCGTTCGACCCGCGCCAGCCGAGCCTCGAAGCGCTCTCGCGCACGGAGGCGTACGTCGCACGGGTGCGCGAGGCGGTCGGTGACCGTTGCGACCTGCTCTCGGGAACGCACGGGCAGCTCACTCCGGCGGGCGCGGTCCGGCTGGCACGCCGACTCGAGCGCTTCGACCCGCTGTGGTTCGAGGAGCCGGTTCCACCCGACAGCCCCGAGGAGATGGCCGTCGTCGCGCGCGCCACGTCCATACCGGTCGCGACCGGCGAGCGGCTGACGACGAAGTACGAGTTCGCACGGGTCTTGCGTACTCGGCGCGGCCGCGATCCTGCAGCCGAATCTCGGTCGTGTGGGCGGCGTCCTGGAGGCGAAGAAGATCGCCGGGATGGCAGAGGCGCACTACGCCCAGATCGCGCCACACCTCTACTGCGGTCCGGTGGTCGGTGCCGCGAACATCCAGCTCGCCACGTGCAGCCCCAACTTCCTCGTCCTCGAGGGGATCGGGCGCTGGGACGGGTTCCATGCGGAGATCCTGCGGCAGCCGATCACGTGGGAGGACGGCTACGTGATCCCGCCGACGGAACCCGGGCTCGGAGTCGAGCTCGACGAGGAGGTGGCGGCTCGCCACCCGTACGTCGGCGACGAGCTGCACCTCGTGCCCTCGGACGACCCGGTGACGTGAATCGAGTCTGCTTCGTCGGGGTCGGACGACTCGGCGGTCATCTTGCGGCGAGCCTGGTCCGAAACGGCTACGCGGTTTCCGTACACGACCTCGACCGTGCCGTGGCCAGGCGACTCGAGGACGCAGGCGCGGAGTGGGCCGAATCTCCTGCGGCGGCGGCTGACCGGGCAGACGTGGCGGTGACGTGCTTGCCGTCGCCGGATGCCGTCGCCGCGGTCGTCGAGGGGAAGGACGGCATCCTGGCCTCGCTGGCGCCGGGCGCGACCTGGATCGACACGAGCACGAACGACCGGCGGGAGCTCCTGCGACTAGCGGCGGTCGCTGGCAGCGCGGGGCGTGAACACCCTCGAGGCTCCTGTCACCGGCGGGGTGCACCTGGCCGCGACCGGGACATCACCATGTTCGTCGGCGGCGACGAGGGCGTCGCCGACGTCCATCGGCCGCTCCTCGAGGCAATGTGCGGACGGATCTTCCACGTCGGCCCGCTCGGCTCGGCAACCGACTTGAAGGTGATCACGAACATGCTCGCCTTCGTACACCTCGTCGCCTGCGGCGAGGCCCTGATGCTCGCGAAGCGGGCGGACATCGATCTCGCGCTCGCGTTCGACGCGATCCGAGCCAGCTCCGGGAACAGCTTCGTCCACGAGACGGAGAGCCAGGTGATCCTGAGCGGCAGCTACGACATCGGGTTCACCCTTGACCTAGCGCTCAAGGACTTGTCGCTCGCGCTGGAGCTCGGCGACGAGACGGGCGTCCCGCTCGAGCTCGTCCGCCTCGTTCGCGAGCGCTTCGTCGAGGCGCGGGCGCGATACGGCGGTATGCCTGGTCGCCGACGGTCGTCAAGCTGCTCGAGGACGAGCTCGGCGTCGAGCTACGCGCTCCCGGATTTCCCGCTGCGCTCGTCTGAGGCCAACGCTCGGTCGCTCAGGCGACGTTGATCCAGATCGCCTTCCAGTCGGTGAACTTGTCCAGCGCGTGGATCGACTTGTCGCGGCCGAAGCCCGACTGCTTGAAGCCGCCGAACGGCGATGTGATGTCGCCTGCATCGAAGGTGTTGACCCACACGACGCCGGCCCGGATCGCTCGGGCGTAGCGGTGCGCCTTGCCGACGTCGCTCGTCCAGACTGCCGCCGCGAGGCCGTAGATCGTGTCGTTGGCGACCCGGAGCGCGTCCTCGTCCTCGGTGAATCCGATCGTCGACAGCACCGGCCCGAAGATCTCCTCCCGCGCGATCCGCATATCGTTCGAGACGGCATCGAAGATCGTCGGCTCGACGAAGAGGCCGCCGGTCTCCTCGAGCACGCGCCTTCCGCCCAAGCGTAGTTCGGCGCCCTCGCGTTGGCCGGAGTCGATGTAGCCGAGAACGCGGTCGAGCTGCGTCTCGTCCACGATCGCGCCCATGCGCGTCTTCGGGTCGAGAGGGTCGCCCGGCCGAATCCGCTCCGCGACGGCGACAACGCGCTCGAGCAGCGCATCCTTGACGTCCTCGTGCACCAGGAGTCGCGACCCGGCGTTGCAGACCTCGCCCTGGTTGTAGAAGACACCCCACGCGACGCCCGTCGCGGCCGCGTCGAGATCGGCATCCCGAAGCACGACGTGTGGCGACTTCCCTCCGCACTCGAGGGCGACGCGCTTCATGTTCGACTCGCCGCTATAGCGGAGGAAGTACTTTCCGACCTCGGTCGAGCCGGTGAACGCGACCATGTCGACGTCGGCGTGCCGTCCGATGGCCTGGCCCGCCGTCTCTCCGAAGCCCGGGACGATCTGCAGCACACCGTCGGGGAGTCCGGCCTCGGCCGCCAGCTCGCCGAGACGGAGCGCCGTGAGCGGTGATTGCTCCGCCGGCTTCAGGACGACCGAGTTACCCGTCGCGAGCGCCGGGCCGATCTTCCACGACGCCATGAGGAGCGGAAAGTTCCACGGGACGACCGCTCCGACCACGCCGAGCGGCTCGCGCACGAGCATCACGACCGAGCTGCGATCGGTGGGGGCGACCTCGTCGTACACCTTGTCGACCGCCTCGCCGTAGTACGCGACGCACTGCGCCGCGAGCGGGACGTCGACCTTCCGCGAGTCGCGGATCGGCTTGCCCATGTCCAGCGTCTCGAGGAGCGCGAGCTCGTCGCCGTGCTCCTCGATGAGCTCGGCCAAGCGCGTGAGCACCTTCTTACGCTGCCGGGGCGCGGCGTGAGCCCAGTCGCCAGAGTCGAATGCAGCCCGTGCGCCCCTGACCGCGCGATCGACGTCCTCTGCGTCGCAGGCGGCGACCCGGGCGATCTCCGCACCAGTGGCGGGGTTGATCCGCGGGAACGTCTCGCCGCTCGCGGCGTCCACTGGCTGGCCGTCGATCCACGCTTTCGTTCGGATGTCGAGTTCCGCGACGAGCGCCGCGACGTCGCGCGCCTCGGGTGACTCGAGCTCGGTCATGGTCGTCATTGAGGTGCTCCTTTGGGTCCGTGCGATACGAGCGCTCGGCGGAGTTCGTGTTGGCAACGCCTGGACTCTAGTGCCCGGGCATCGGGGCGCTACGACTCCGGTGCTGCTCCGCCCTCGCCGGTGCGCAGCGCGACGAACTCCTCCAACTCGGCCCCGATCGCGTCGTCGAGCGGTGGCGGCTCGAACTCCGCGAGCACGCGCTTCCAGACCTCGTTGGCCCGTTGCGTGGCGTCGCGCGCCCCCATCTCGGTCCACTGCCCGAAGTTCGACCAGTCGGAGACGAGCGGCTCGTAGAACGCGGTCCGGTAGCGCTGCAGTGTGTGCTCACCGCCGAAGAAGTGGCCGCCCGGAGGAGTCGCTGCGATCGCATCGAGCCCGATCTCCTCGTCGTCGACGACGAGGGGTGCGAACGTCTCCGCGAGCATCTGGAGAACCTCGACGTCGAGGATGAACTTCTCCTTGGAGGCCGTCAGACCGCCCTCGAGCCAGCCCGCGGCGTGGATCAGCATGTCGCAGCCGCCGAGCACGGCGCCGTAGAGGCTGATCATCGTCTCGTACATCGCCTGGCCGTCGACCGCATTCGAGGCGTTGGGCGCGGACGACCGATACGGCAGTCCGACGCGCCGCGCGAGCTGTCCACTCGCGAGCGCGGCCTTGAAGTACTCGGGCGTCCCGAATGCCGGCGCGCCCGACTTCATGTCGACGTTGGAGGTGAACGCCCCGTACATGACCGGCGCCCCCGGCTGCACGGCCTGCGCCAGGGTGATGCCGGCCAGGGCCTCGGCGTGCTGGAGGGTGAGCGCTCCTGCGAGCGTGACCGGCGCCATCGCCCCGGCCAGGGTGAACGGCGTGACGACCGAGAGCTGGCCGGCGGCGGCGAAGTCGATCAGTCCCATGCACATGGGGATGTCCAGCTGGCGTGGCGAGTTGCTGTTGATGACCGTGTAGCAACGTGGGGCCGCGGTGAACGCCTCCGCGTCGACGCCGTGCGCGATTCGGACCAGCTCGAACCCGTCCGCGACCTGGCCGCGCCCTCGGGAGTAGAGGAAGGGCGCCTTGTCGGTCAGCGTCAGGTACGCGAGGCCCGACTGCAGGTGGCGGAAGGGGAGATCCACGTCCTGGGGCTCGACGCAGGGTCCGTTGACGTGCAGCACGTCGAAGTGCTGAGTCAGTCGCAGCAGGTCCTGGAAGTCGGCGAGGCTGCCGACACGCTTCCCTCCGTCGAGGTCGCTGACTGCGGGCGGGCTGCTGACGGGCACGGTCACGAGCTGACGGCGACCCAGGGTGACGGTCCGTTCGGGCGAGCGGCCGATGAGCTCGAACGAGCTCGGCGCAGTCGCCGTCGCCTGCTCGACCAGCTCCGACTCGAAGCGCACGAGCTGGGTCTCCTCGTCGACGCTCGCCCCGGCCTTCCGCAGCGTCTCGCGTGCCTCAGGCAGGAGCACGCGGATTCCGTGATCCCGGAGAAGCTCGAGCGCCGACCCGTGGATGTGCTCGACCTCGTCGACGCTGAGGAGCTCGATCGGATCGAACGGGTTCGTCAACGTGCGATAGCGGAGCGACCGTCGCTCGTGTCCGGTCGGAGCGGCCTTACGGCCGCGGCGTCGTGGGCGCTCTGCTCGTGGCTCGGTCACCGTCCTCCACCCGGCGAGCCGTCAGGCCGCGCCGTGCAGCTCTTCGGCGTACGTCATCCCGACACGGCGCATACCGCGCGGGCCGGGCTCGTAGTGCCCCATGCGCCAGAGCGCGGGCGAGTAGAGGTGGATCGACGTCGCCGGCGGTGCGTCCGGCCCGGGATGGCGAACGCCGTGGATGTCGGATGCGTCGAAGTCGAACCGGCCGCCGGCCCCGTGCTCGGTCGTGCGCTCGCGAACCCAGCCGTCCTCTTCGACGCGGAACCAGTCCTCGAACAACGTTCCTTCGCACACGCAGACGGCTCCCGACGAGCGGTCGTGGTCGTGGTAGCCGGTGTTCTGTCCATCGACCCAGCAGATGAGCCAAACATCCAGGTTGGGGTCTCTGTACAGCTGCTGGTAGAAGCGCGTTTGCGCATCGTGGCGCACGTAGGGCCGCCAGAGGTGCTCCGTCGCGACCAGCTCTGCCGAGAGGCTCGACATCGTCGGACGGTCGAGGTCCGTGTCGGGAGGAACACGCTCACGCAGCCAGGTCGCGAGCGCGGTCACGCTAGGAGTCGAGAGGGTGTGTCCGACTGGAGAACGTGAGTCACAGCATCGCCGAAACCACGGACGGCATCCAGTGTCGGCCGCGAGTCGACGACAGGGGTATCGCTCCCATAAGCGAGCTGAGCGACCCCGAAGGTCTCGATGCAGAGCTCCATCGCTCGCCGCCCGTGGGTCGAGACGTCGAAGAACGTATTCGGATCGAGCACGGAGCGGACATGGATGCCGCGTCGCGCGAGGCGTTCGAGCTGGAACGGCCCTCCGCCGCCGAGCATCGCAAAGAGAACGCGCAGCGTCGGCCAACGCTCGCGGCCGAAGGAGAGCCACGCCAGATATGCCGACTGCATCCTCGCCGGATAGCCGGTTACCCACTCCCACCAGACCGGCCGGGCCGGATCAGCCGGACCACCGATATCGGGGTGAACGAAGACCGTGGCCCCTGCTGCGGCGGCTGCGTCGAGCAGTGCAGCCGACCGCTCGAAGTCGGCGAAGATCGACGACCCAAGCGAGACTCCCGCGAAGTCCGTCCGCACGCCGGTCGGGGAGAACGCGAGGAAGCGCCCGCCGCTCGCCGCAATGAGCTCCCGAATCGCCTCGGCCCACGCGTCCTCGAGCTCGGCCCGGTCGTCGTCCGGAAGCCGTTCGAGCCCGAGGCTTGGCTGCAACGACATGACCGCGACATCGAGACCGTCGCGATCGAGCGTCTCGAGGCGGGTCTCGGGATCGTGATCGCGCAGATCGATCACGAAGCTCCCCTCCGCGGTCGTCAGCTCGTTCCGCACGAGCCGAGGCGGGTTCGTGCGCTTTCGCAGCGTTGTGACGAACGGTGCAGGCCAGAGGTGTTGGTGGAGGTCGTATGTCGTCATCTCGTCCGTGGCTCACTCCCTCGCGCTTCGCCTGTCGATCCTACGGGGGCGCAGGCGCCGGAGTCTCCACGCTGCTCGATTGGGGGCGCATAGAGTTCCGCCGATGCTCGACGCGCGCACCGACGTCGCCGGCAGCCTCGTTTCGGGATGACGGTCGTCCTGACGGGGACGACGCTCGTGCTGGACGACGTCGTCCGGGTGGCGCGCGAAGGCGAGCGAGTCGAGCTCGATGGAGGCGCGCTCGAGCGTATGCGTGCCTCGCGCGACGTGGTCGAGGCCGCCTTGGACGAGGCGAGCAGGTATACGGATTCTCGACCGGTGTCGGCATGCGGAAGCTCTTCGGGATCGAGGACGACCAGGCGCGGTTCAACGATCTGCTCGTCCGCGGCCACCTCGTGGCTCAGGGCCGAATGGCGAGCGACGACGTGGTTCGAGCGACCATCCTGAAGCTCGCGAACATGCTCGCCAGAGGGTCGAGCGGCACGCGGCCGGAGATCGCCGAGCGGCTCGTCGACGCGTTGAACGGAAGTGCCACGCCGCCGGTGCGTACCCTGGGCTCTGTCGGCCAGGCCGACCTTGGCCCGAACGCCGACCTCGCGTACGGGCTCATGAACGGATTCGAGCTGGCCGCAGGCGAGGCACTCGTTCTCGTAGACCACAACGCGTTCTCGACAGCCCTCGCCTCGCTCGCGGTCTCGGACTTCGCGACGCTGTTGGACGCGCTCGAGGTCGCGGGAGCTCTCGACCTCGAGGCGTTCGCCGCGAATCTCAGCGTTCTCGACCCGGCGATCCCCGACGCGCGTCCCTACCCCAACCTCGCGGCGTCCAGCGCGCGACTCCGGACGCTGCTCGACGGCAGCTGGCTGTGGAGCGAGCCCCCTCGGAACCTGCAGGATCCGCTCACGTTCCGCACGCTGCCGCAGGTCCTCGCGGCCGCCCGCGACGGCCTCGACTACGCGAAGGGCGTCTTGTCGGTCGAGCTGAACGCACATCAGGGAAACCCCGTCGTCTCGCTCGAAAGCGGGCGGGTCCTCCCCGCCGGGAACTTCGATGCCGTGCCGCTCGCCGCGGCCCTGGATTTCAGCCGCATCGCGCTGGCACCGGCGCTGACGAGCGCCGCGGAGCGCGCGCTGAAGCTGCTGCAGTCATCACTCACCGGGCTCCCGGAGGGGCTTGCGGCGCGAGCGCGCCTCGCCGAGCCGGCCCTGAGCGAGTATGGAGCAGCGATCCAGGGAATCGTCGCGGAGGCCCGGCTGCTCGCCCAGCCAGTGTCCTTCGAGCTGGCGAGCACGACCCAGCACGAGGGGATCGAGGACCGGACGACGATGGCGCCGCTTGCCGCCCGCCGGCTTGCCGAGATGGTCGATCTGGGTTCGCGCGTTGCGGCGATCGAGCTTGTCCTTGCCGCTCAGGCTGTCGACCTGCGCGGGCGGCCGGAGCTGGGTAGCGGCACCGGTCGCGCCTATGAGCTCGTCCGCGAGCGAGTTCCGTTCACCGACGCAGGCGAGGCGATCACGCCGGACCTCGAGCCCCTGGTCGATCTCGTCCGCTCGGGCGCGATCGCCTACGGATCATGAGCAAGAGTCGCCGAGAGCTCGGGGCTCGGCGGCGAGACCTCGTCGGGCGCTCCGGCATGTCGCCGCAGCTCGCCGTCCACGACCTCGTAGTGGCCGATCTCCCGCAGAGGAGGCGAGTACACGTGGATCGTGACCGCCCCCGGAGCATGATCGACGCGGTGGATGCCCGTCGCCGGCGCGGAGAACGACTCCCCTGCCTCGTAGTCGCGCGCGTGACGCGGTCCGCCGACGACGAGAGCCTCACTGGTGACGTCGGCCCTCGAGGACGTGGACGCCGACGCACGAGCCGCCGTGGTCGTGAAAGCCGGTGTCCCGAGACTCCCACCAGTGATTGAGCCAGGCTTCCGAGTGGTGGTTACGCCACAGCAGCTCGAACGATCCCTCTCCGACGCGCTCGAGCGCGCCGAGCACGACCACCCCGGCGGCCGAGCGTGCGAGCTCCATGCACTCGTCGGGCGAGAGGTCGTGGTCGCGCAGCGCCAAGCGGTGAAAGCGGGCGTCCTCGGTCACGGCGCCATTCTGCACCGCTCCGAACGATCCCGCACCGCGGGACGATGAGTCGGATCGCCCGCATCGAGGCGTGGCCGGCGAACGCTCCGCTCGAGGCGACGTACCTGATGGCAACCGGGACCGTTCCGGGAATCAGCCGCACGATCGTCCGGGTCACCACCGACGACGGCGTCGTCGGGCTCGGGGAGAGTGCATCGCCCGCCGACGCCGAGGAGCTCCTCGGCGAGCTCGGAGACGGCTTCGTCGGCCAGGAAACGGAGTCTCTGCGCAACCAGCTCTCCGAAATCCCGCTCGCGACGCCGGAGCACCGACACGACGGCCAGGTCGTGATTCACAAGCCCGAGACAGGAGTCGAGATCGCCCTCTGGGACATCGCCGCGCGGGAGGCGGGAGTCCCCCTGCATGCGCTTCTGGGCGACCAGTGTCGAAGCACCGTTGCGTTCTCGGAGTACTTCGCGTATAGGCCGGGGCGCGAGGAAACGCCGGCAGAGATCGCGGCCTACTGCGCGCGGATGGTCGAGGAGCACGAGTCGTCGGTGTTCGAGGGGAAAGTCGCCGTCTCGCCGCTCGAGCAGGACGTCCGCATGGTGGCCGAGATACGCGCCGCCATCGGCATGGAGTGCGGCCTTCGGCTCGATGCCAACGTCGGCTGGGCCCAGGAGACGGCGCGGCGAGCTCTCGAGCTCCTCGAACCCTTCGCCATCGCGAATATCGAGGAGCCCGTTGCTTCGTTCGCGGAGATGGCCGAGCTGCGGAGCAGGACGACGATCCCGTTCTCGGCGCATACCCCCGACGTGGACGCGGCAGCAAGGTTCGGAGCCCCGGACACGATCGTGATCGGCCTCGGCCCCTACGGAGGGATCGGGGGCACCCGGCGCCTCATCGCCGCGTGCGAGAAGGCCGGGGTCGGCTTCTGGTTCTACAGCGGCGACCTCGGAATCGCGACGGCCGCATATCTTCAGATCGCGGCGGCAACGCCCTACGTGGATGCTCCCAGCCAGTCGCTCCTGAGATGGACGACGGACGACGTCATCGTCGGCGGGCCGTTCTCGCCGGAGGCGGGCGTCGTCGACGTCCCGACCGGCCCGGGACTCGGTGTCGAGCTCGATGAGGTCGCGCTCCGTCGATGTGTCGAGCGCTATGCGAGGGAGGGCGCATACGACTTCTACACGGGCGGCCCCGTCCCGCGGTACTGAGCCGGGCTACTCGGGCGCCGGGTCGCCCATTCCCGGCACGGCGTCGGAGTCGACCTCCGGGGTGGGATGAACGGGCAGGCCGGCCGCCTCCCATGCCGTGAAGCCGCCCGCCATGTCGGTCGCTCGCGAGAACCCGAGCTCTTGCAGCGTGGCGGCGGCGAAGCTCGTCGAGCAGCCGTGCGCGCAGACCAGCACGAGCCACTGATCGAGGCCGACGACGTGGGGGTTGTGGAAGGCAGGATCCGCGTCAGGGTCGAGGCGCCACTCGAGCACCGAGAGGGGGATGTGCAGCGACCCGGGAATGACGCCGGTGCGGCGACGCTCGTCGTGCGAGCGCGTGTCGATCAGGACGGCGCCCTGCGATTGAGCGGCAAGCGCGGCCTCCGGTTCAAGGCGCTCCAGCCGGCCGCGAGCCGCTGCGAGCAATTCGTCGAGCGTCTTTCGCCGGGTCTCCTCAGCCATGGTCGTGGCGGCAATCCTCGCACGCTCCGCGCAGCACGACTTCGTGCGCGGCGACCGAGTAGCCGCGGCCGCCGGCGACGCGCGCGATCGCCGACTCGAGCGCCGGGTCCTCGAATGGCTCGACCTTCCCGCAGTCGTCACAGACGAGGTGATGATGGTGGCCCTCCTCATGTATTGGCTCGAAGCGCGCCACCCCGTCGCCGAGGTCGACGCGCTGTACCAAGCCGAGCTCGTCCATGCCCTCGAGCGCCCGGTACACGCTTGCGATCCCGACCCGCGCACCGCTCGAGCGCAAGGCGTCGTGGATCTCCTGCGCCGAGAGGCAGCAGTCCTGACCGCTGAGATGCTCGACGACGAGGCGCCGGGCGCCGCCGCTGCGTCCGGTGACCTCGCGGAATCGGTCGAGAGTGGTGTCTGTCCACGTCATCCTGATAATGATAGCCGTTCTCAAAGACGTGCTACGGTCTTGTCGTGCGGCTCGCGCTCTTCCTCTCGGTGTCGTGTGCCCTGGCTTCCGTGGTCAGCGGCTGCGGTGGGTCGAGGGACGCGGCAGGACGGCCGACGGTCGTCGCGAGCTTCTATCCGCTCGCCTGGGTCGCCGAGCGCGTCGCCGCTCCCGGAACGCACGTCGTCGACCTCACGCCCGCCGGCGCGGAGCCGCACGATCTGGAGCTCACGCCGCACGACCTCGAGACGCTGCAGGACGCAGACTTGGTCCTCTACCTCGGTCATGGCTTCCAGCCGGCGGCGGAGAAGGCAGTCGAGAGCCGCTCGGGGCCATCGCTCGATCTGCTCGCGACCCAGCAGTTGCGTCCGAGCGGCGAAGAGGGTGCGACCGCCGATCCGCACGTCTGGCTCGACCCGAGTCGGCTCGCGCGGATCGCGATCGCCGTCGGCGGTGCTCTCCACCGCAGGCAAGCTGCACAGGAGGTCGTGCGGCGACCTGGGCGCGCTCGACCGTGAGTTTCGGAACGGGCTCGCGCACTGCCATCGCCACGAGATCGTCACGAGCCACGCCGCCTTCGGCTATCTGGCGGATCGGTACGGGCTCGAGCAGATTGCCCTGACGGGCCTCTCCCCCGAGGCCGAGCCGAGCCCCAGAGATCTGGAGAAGCTCGTGAGCCACGTCCGTCGCACAGGGGCCAACGTGGTCTTCACGGAGACGCTCGTCTCGCCTCGGCTCGCGGAGACGATTGCGCGCGAGGCCGGCGCGGCCACGGCCGTCCTCGATCCCATCGAGGGGCTGACCAGCGACGAGGTGGACGCGGGCGAGGACTACGTCTCGCGCATGCGCTGGGACCTCGCGACGCTGCGGAAGGCGCTCGGATGTCGCTAGCCGTCGAGCTCAAGGACGTCTCGTTCGCGTACGGCCTCGGCCGCCCGGTCCTCGAGAACGTGAATCTTGCGCTCGGTCAGGGCGAGTTCGTTGCCGTTGCGGGACCCAACGGTGGAGGGAAGACGACCCTCGTTCGCATCGTCCTCGGTCTGGAGCGGCCGAGCGTCGGCAAGGCGCTCCTTTGGGGCGAGCCGGCGCATCGCTTCTCCGGACGGCAGGCCCTCGGGTACCTCGCCCAGCGGTCCGAGGTCGGAGGCGACGCGCCGGCCACCGTGCGCGAGGTCGTCTCCGCGGGCAGACTCGCGTCCGGCCGACCTTGTGGGCCGTCTGCGAGCGGGAGACCGAGTGCTCGTCGACGAAGCGATCGCGCGTGTCGGCCTGGAGCCGTTCGCCGACCGGCCGCTCCGCACGCTCTCGGGTGGCATGCAGCAGCGAGCATTCATTGCGAAGGCGCTGGCAGCGCAACCGTCGCTCCTCGTTCTCGACGAGCCGACGACCGGCGTGGACGCGGAATCGCAGGAGTCGATCGCGGGTCTCCTCGCCGACCTGCACGGCGAGCTCGGAGTGACCATCGTCTACGTGTCGCACGAGTTCGGAGCCGTCGAGCACCACGTCGAACGCCTCGTCCTCGTACGCCGGACGATCGTCTTCGACGGCCCGCCTCACGAGCTTCCCGGGCTCTGGCACGACCCCGGGCACGTCCATGTTCCAGAGTGAGTTCATGCGCCTCGCCTTCGGGGCGGGCGCGGTGGTCGGGGTGCTCGCGCCGGCCGTGGGCTTCTTCCTCGTCCAGCGGCGCCAGTCGCTCATGGGCGACGGCATCGGCCATGTGGCCTTCGCGGGCGTCGCCGCCGGGATCCTGCTCGGCGTGTCGCCCGTGCTCACGGCGCTCGTGGCAGCGGTGATCGGCGGCGTGACCGTCGAGGTCCTTCGCTCGCGGGGACGCACCGCGGGCGATCAGGCGCTTGCGCTCGTCTTCTACACGGGGATTGCGCTGGGCGTCGTCCTCATCGCGCGCGCCGGTGCGCTGAATGTGAACCTCTTCCAGTACCTCTTCGGCTCGATCCTGACGGTGACGCGTAGCGATCTCGTGCTGATTGCGGCGCTCGGCGCGGTCGGCCTCGCGACCGTCGCGTTGCTGTACCGCGCTTTCGTCGGCGTCGTGATCGACGAGGAAGGAGCCAGGGTCGCAGGCGTCCCGATCGGTTCCCTCAATGTCGCGCTGGCCGCACTGGCTGCCGTGACCGTGGCTCTCTCCATGCGGGTCGTCGGGATCCTGCTCGTCGCCGCGCTCATGGTCCTGCCGGTAAGCGCTGCCGGCCGGATCGCCTGGAGCATGCGCTCAACCCTCTTGCTCTCGATCCTCGTCGGCCTCGCGTCGTCGCTCGCCGGGTTGACGATTTCCTACTACGCCGACCTACCGCCTGGGGGGACGATCGTGCTCGTCGCGGCGGGGGTCTATGTGCTCGCTCTCGCGGGCGGCATGCTTCGCGGGCGCTGACTTATGCGGCCGCGAGTGCGGCGCCGACGCCCGCCTCGTGACAGCCGCGGCACCGTGCCTCGTACTGCTCTGCGGCTCCGACGACCACGGTCTCGCCCGAGTACGGCGCCGGCCGGCCGTCGACGAGTCGCTGCGTCGTCGTCGCCGGACCGCCACAGCGGTGGCACACGGCCTGCAGCTTGTCGACGAACTCGGCGTGCGTGAGCAGCTCCGGCATGGGGCCGAACGGGAGCCGCCGGAAGTCCTGGTCGAGGCCCGCGACGACGACGCGCACGCCGCGGTCGGCCAGCCCGAGTGCTGTCGCAACGACGCCTTCACCGAGGAACTGCGCTTCGTCGATCCCCACGACGTCGAATCCCTCCGCGTAGGTCCCTATCTCCGCGACGGACGAGATCGGCACGGCGCGCATCCGCGCGCCTGCGTGGCTCACGACGTCGGTGGCGTCGTAGCGGTCGTCGATCAGGGGCTTGAAGATGACGACGCGTTGCCCGGCGATCTCGGCGCGGCGGAGCCGGCGGATCATCTCCTCGCTCTTGCCGCTGAACATCGGGCCGCAGATGACCTCGAGCCAGCCCCCTCGCTGAGGTGGAATCCGGATCACGGCGGCGATCCTAGTAAGGCGATCGGCGGGCATCGAAATGGGCAAGCGAAGCCGCGAGAAGTTCCCCGGAGCCCTGCTACACTCTCGCCCGCGCGGCGGCGTAGCTCAGTTGGTTAGAGCAGCGGAATCATAATCCGCGTGTCGCAGGTTCGAGTCCTGCCGCCGCTACTCGAACACCCCTTTTTCGTCCTACCCATACCGAGAGAAAACGATGGCCACCGGAGTACGAGTCGCGATCACGCTCGCCTGCACCGAGTGCAAGCGGCGCAACTACCAATCGCAGAAGTCCAAGCGAAACTCCCCCGACCGCGTGGAGTTCAAGAAGTACTGCCGGTGGTGCGGCTCCCACACGTTGCATCGGGAGACCCGGTAGATGGCTCGCGAGACCCGCAGGCAGCGCCGCGCAGCCCGCGCCGCCGCCGGAGACGGCGCGGCCACTTCGCGCCGCGCACGCGCGCAGCAGGTCCGGCCGTCGCAGCAGCCGGTCAAGCAGCAGACCGGACGGAAGTCCGAGGCGCAGCGCGGGCAGTTCATCCGCGAGTCGTACGCCGAGCTCCGCAAGGTCGACTGGCCGACGCGCAACCAGACGTTTCAGGGCGTGGTCGTCGTGATCATCGCCTGCGTCATCGTCGGTGCGTATCTCTGGGGTCTCGACCAGGTGATCCGTCCGGTCGTCGACAAGGTCTTGCTCTAGGGGTCTGCCGATGTTCCAGTGGTACGTGATCAACACCTACTCCGGGCACGAGAACAAGGTGAAGACGAACCTCGAGCACCGGATCGTCTCCATGAACCAGCAGCCGGCCTTCCGGCGCGTCGTCGTCCCCACCGAGCAGGTGATCGAGACGAAGGACGGCCAGAAGGTCCAGAGCGAGAAGCGCGTCCTGCCCGGGTACGTCCTCGTGAACATGAACATGTCGGACGAGGCGTGGACGGTCGTGAAGGGCACGCCCGGCGTCACCGGCTTCGTCGGTGCCGGCACGAAGCCAGTCCCGCTGTCGCAGCCCGAGGTCGACCGGATCCTCCATCACGGGGCTCCGGCCGGTGGCGGACCGGCGCCGAAGTCGCAGGTCGAGTTCTCGCTCGGTGAGTCGGTCAAGGTGACTTCCGGCCCGCTGTCGGACTTCGACGGCGAGATCGTGGACGTCAACGCGGACCAGCAGAAGCTGAAGGTGCTCGTCGACATCTTCGAGCGTCAGGTTCCGGTCGAGCTCAGCTTCGACCAGGTGAAGAAGATCGACTAGGCCGCGCTGCGGCCCGAAGAGAGAGAAGGAATGGCGAAGAAAGTCCTCACCATCATCAAGCTGCAGATTCCCGGTGGCCAGGCCAACCCGGCGCCGCCGGTCGGTCCCGCGCTGGGCCAGCACGGCGTGAACATCATGGAGTTCTGCAAGGCCTACAACGCGCAGACCGCGCACGAGAACGGCCGAATCATCCCGGTCGAGATCACCGTCTTCGAGGACCGGTCGTTCACGTTCATCACGAAGACGCCGCCGGCTGCCGTGCTCATCAAGGAGGCGCTCGGCCTCGAGTCGGGATCCGGCGAGCCGAACCGCAACAAGGTCGGCCGGCTGACCCAGGCGCAGCTGCGCTCAATCGCCGAGACGAAGATGCCCGACCTCAACGCGCGCGACGTCGAGGAGGCGATGAAGGTGATCGCCGGAACGGCGCGCAGCATGGGCGTGGAAACGTGAACGTGACTCTCGCGAGCAAAGCTGCGACCGGCCACGCCAGCGGCCGCTTCAGGGATTGTCGCGAGTTCGGATGTGCTCCTGCAGATCCGAACTCTGCGGGAAGGATGGGGGTGGAGACGTGAGCAGCCACGGCAAGAGATATCGCACGGCGCGCGAGGCGATAGACCGCGAGCAGGCGTACACGCCGCTCTCGGCGCTCCGCCTGCTCAAGGAGTCTCCTGCGGCCAAGTTCGACGAGACCGTCGAGGTGCACTTCAGGCTCGGGCTCAACGTTCGCCATGCCGACGAGCAGTTGCGCGGCACGATCATGCTCCCCCACGGAATCGGCAAGGACGTGCGCGTCGCCGTCTTCGCCGAAGGCGAGAAGGCCCGCGAGGCCGAGGACGCCGGCGCGGACGTCGTCGGCTCCGCCGACCTCGCGACGAGGATCGAGGAAGGGTTCCTCGACTTCGACGTTGCGATCGCGACGCCCGACCAGATGAGCGTCGTCGGAAAGCTCGGGCGCGTGCTCGGCCCGCGCGGCCTGATGCCGAACCCGAAGACCGGCACCGTCACGATGGACGTCGGCAAGGCCGTCTCGGATGCGAAAGCAGGAAAGCTCGAGTACCGCACGGACCGTGGTGCGAACGTCCACGTGCCGATCGGCAAGCGGAGCTTCGACGAGCGCGCGCTGCTCGAGAACTACGCCGCGCTCCTGGATGAGATCATTCGCGCGAAGCCCTCCGCTGCGAAGGGCCGCTACATCAAGCAGATCACGGTGACGACCACGATGGGGCCGGGCGTCCACGTCGACTCGTCCATCACCCGCGACATCGCCGACGAGCTGGAGGCAGCTACAGTCCCGGCCTAGCAACCACCGACTCCCGCCGAAGACCGTCGGCAGCCGCTGGCAGAGGGCATAGGTCCGACCGAGGCAGGTTCGTCTCAGCGCTATCGCGTTCGACCGAGCCCGCCTTGAGCGGGTTTCGTGTTGAGAAGGAGAAACAGACGTGCTGAGAACGAACAAGGAACGGATCGTCGATGAGCTCGCGGCCGAGCTCGGATCGGCCGAGACGCTCATCGTCGCGGACTACCGCGGCCTGACGAACAAACAGCTCGAGGCGCTCCGCGACGAGCTCATCCCGCACGGCGGGCGGTTCCGCATCGTCAAGAACACGCTGACGCGACGTGCTGCCGAGCGCGCCGGCGCGGACGCGCTTCTCGTCATGCTCGAAGGTCCGACCGCGATTGCGTTCATCGAGTCCGCGGGCGATCCCGCGGCCGTCGCGAAGGCACTGGCGAAGACCGCGAAGGACACCAACGTCCTGACGCTACGCGGAGGGATCCTCGAGGGGAAGACGCTCTCCGGCGAGGAGGTCGACCGGCTCGCGACCCTGCCGCCGCTCGACGTGCTGCGTGGTCAGCTCGTCGGCGCCGTCGTCGCACCGCTCACCCAGCTGCTCGGGCTCGTCTCCGCGCCGCTCCGCGACCTGCACGGTCTCATCGAGGCGCGTATCAAGCAGCTCGAGGAGCAGGGTGAGGTCGTCGAGCCCGTGGCGGAGGCGACGATCGCCGAACCGGCCGCCGAGGACGAGACAGCTGGTGACGAGGAGTCGGCGCCGGCAGCCGAGGCGGAGCCTGTGGCGGATGAGGGCCCTGCAACGGAGGAGCCCTCGGCCCAGGTGGATACACCGTCGGATTCGGCGGCAGCCGAATCCGACGCCTCAGAAGAGAGTGAAACAACCGAAGAGCCTGAGAAGGAAGAGGAGGAGTAGTAGATGGCAAGTGACGTGAAGAGCGTTCTCGACTCGCTCGGCAAGATGACCGTGCTCGAGCTCGTCGAGCTCAAGAACGCGATCGAGGAGGAGTGGGGCGTCACCGCCGCCGCTCCCGTTGCGGTCGCCGCGGCTCCGGCCGCGGCTGGAGGCGACGGCGCCGCCGTGGCTGAGGAGAAGGACTCGTTCGACGTCGTCCTGACCGGCGCCGGCGACAAGAAGATCCAGGTGATCAAGGTCGTGCGCGCGGTGACGGGTCTCGGCCTCAAGGAGGCCAAGGATCTCGTCGACGCCGCCCCGGGCAACGTCAAGGAGGGCGCCGCCAAGGACGAGGCGGAGTCCATCAAGGCGCAGCTCGAAGAGGCCGGTGCGTCCGTGGAGTTGAAGTAGGGGCGGCGGGCCTTGCCTCGCCCTCGGGCGGGGCGCGCTCTAAGGGGTCGGGCAAGCCCGGCCCCTACAACCCATCAGCTATTCTTCACGAACGCACCTCACCGCACTAAAACGCTGTTGCGGAGGGGTGTTCCCGTGCGCTATCCTCCGTGGTTCCGCCGAGGCCGTTCGTCTAACCCTGCCCGTTTTACCTTTTACTAATTCACTGCCTGCACGCTTCTAAGGGAGGCTGTCTGACTTGAGCAGCGTTGCTGTCGCGCCGCGCGCGCGCAAGAGCTTTTCGCGCCTGAAGCACGTTCTTGACCTCCCCGACCTCATCGACATCCAGAAGGCGTCCTTCGACTGGTTCATGGAGGGCGGTCTGCGCGAGACCATCGACGACATCTCGCCGATCGAGGACTACACGGGGACACTTGCCGTCGAATTCGCCGAGTACGAGTTCGGCGAGCCGCAGTTCACAATCCAGGAGTGCCGCGAGAAGGACCTGACCTACCAGGTCCCGCTCTCGATCACGGTCCGCTTCGTCAACAAGGACACCGGCGAGATCCGCGAGCAGCGGGTCTTCATGGGCGACTTCCCGATGATGACGCCCTGGGGCACGTTCATCATCAACGGAACCGAGCGCGTCATCGTTACGCAGCTCGTCCGCAGCCCCGGCGCCTACCTCATGGAGCCGAAGGACGCCACGAAGCAGGTCTTCATGGCGAATCTCATGCCGTCCCGCGGCTCGTGGCTCGAGGTCGAGATCGACAAGAAGGGGCTGGTGTTCGCCCGCATCGACCGGAAGCGGAAGCTCCCGATCACGACGCTTCTCCGTGCCCTGCCGGCCGAGGATCCGTCGACGGGCTTCCAGCTCGACACGACCTCGAACGAGAAGATCCTCGAGCTCTTCGGCGGCTCGGTCTACATCGCGAACACGCTCGAGAAGGACCCGACCACGCGTGAGGAGGAGGCCCTCATCGAGGTCTTCAAGAAGCAGCGCCCCGGGGAGCCTCCGACGCTCGACAACGCACGCAACCTTCTCCGCGCCCTGTTCTTCGATCCCAAGCGCTACGACCTGACGAAGGTCGGTCGCTACAAGCTCAACCAGCGGCTCGGCGTGCAGGTCCCGGAGGATGTGCGTGTCCTGACGACGGAGGACATCGTGGCGCTCGTCAAGCGCCTCGTCGATCTTCCGACCAGGCTCGGCGTGCCCGAGGACGCGAAGGACTACGCGGCCGAGGCCGTGCTGCTGTCACGCGACCCCATTCGTGCCGAGCTCGACGAGTACGAGGACTTCGGCAACCGGCGCCTCCGCACGACGGGCGAGCTCATCCAGGAGGCGTTCCGCGTCGGTCTCTACCGCATGGAGCGCGTCGTGCGCGAGCGGATGACGACGGAGGACGTCGACACGATCACGCCGCAGACGATCATCAACATCCGGCCCGTCGTCGCGGCGCTGAAGGAGTTCTTCGGCTCCTCGCAGCTGTCGCAGTTCATGGACCAGACGAACACGCTCTCCGGCCTGACGCATCGCCGCCGGCTCTCCGCGCTCGGCGCGGGCGGCCTGACGCGGGAGCGCGCGCCGATCGAGGTGCGCGACGTGCACCCGACGCACTACGGTCGCATGTGCCCGATCGAGACCCCGGAAGGGCCGAACATCGGCCTCATGGGATCGCTGGCCTCGTTCGCGACGGTCTCGGCGTTCGGCTTCATCCAGACGCCGTACCGAGTCGTGAAGGGCGGACGCGTCACGGACGAGATCATCTACCTCGACGCAGCCGAGGAGCGCCAGTTCACGATCGCGCAGGCCTCCGAGCCCGTTGATCCGAAGACTGGCAAGTTCGTCAACGAGCAGGTGCTGTGCCGCTCACGCGAGGGCGAGGCCGTCGTCGTGCAGGGCAAGGACGTGGAGTACATGGACGTCTCGCCGGCGCAGATCGTCTCGGTCGCGACGGCGCTCATCCCGTTCCTCGAGCACAACGACGCGAACCGTGCCCTCATGGGGGCGAACATGCAGAAGCAGGCGGTGCCGCTGATGATCCCGCAGGCGCCGATCGTCGGCACCGGCCTCGAGTTCCGGGCTGCGGTCGATACGGGCGACGTCGTCCTCGCCGCCAACGACGGTTCGGTCATCGACGTCGACGCCGAGCGGATCGTGGTCGAGGGGCGCGGCACTCGGGACGAGTATCCGCTCACGAAGTTCATGCGCTCGAACCAGGGCACGCTCATTCATCAAAAGCCCGTCGTCACGCTGGGCGACCGGGTCAAGAAGGGCGACGTCATCGCGGACGGCTCCTCCACGGACGGCGGTGAGCTCGCGCTCGGCGCCAACCTGCTCGTGGCCTTCATGCCGTGGGAGGGCTTCAACTTCGAGGACGCGATCGTCATCTCCGAGCGCCTCGTCAAGGACGACGTGCTCAGCTCGATCCACATCCACGAGTACGAGATCGATGCCCGCTCGACGAAGCTCGGCGACGAGGAGATCACGCGCGACATCCCGAACCGCTCGGAGGAGTCGCTCGCGAACCTCGACGAGCGCGGCGTCGTCCGCATCGGTGCGGACGTCGACGCCGGACACCTGCTCGTGGGCAAGGTCACGCCGAAGGGCGAGACGGAGCTCACGGCCGAGGAGAAGCTGATCCGCGCGATCTTCAAGGAGAAGGCGCGCGAAGTCCGCGACACCTCGCTCAAGGTGCCGAACGGCGAGGGCGGGAAGGTCATCGGTGTGAAGACGTTCTCGCGCGACGCAGGCGACGACCTGCCGCCGGGCGTCAACGAGCTCGTTCGTGTCTACGTCGCGAAGAAGCGCAAGATCGCCGAGGGCGACAAGCTCGCCGGGCGTCATGGAAACAAGGGCGTCATCTCCAAGATCGTCCCCGAGGAGGACATGCCGTTCCTCGAGGACGGGCGTGCGGTCGACGTCGTCCTGAATCCGCTCGGCGTGCCGAGCCGAATGAACATCGGCCAGATCCTGGAGACGCATCTGGGGTGGGCGGCTGCGCACGGCGTGTTCCCCGAGGGCGACCCGGTGAACCCGCGTGCACCGATCAACGCTCCCGACCCGCGCTCCGTCGCGACCCCGGTGTTCGACGGTGCGACCGAAGGCGACGTCGACGACGCGCTCGTCGCGGTCGCGAATGCCACGAACGGATCGCTCGGCATGGCGGTCGACGAGACCGCGACACGCGGCAGCCGCTGCTCGGGCAAGGTCACGCTCTACGACGGCAAGAGCGGCGAGCCCTTCGCGCAGGAGGTCACGGTCGGCTTCATGTACATCCTGAAGCTGCTCCACCTCGTCGACGACAAGATCCACGCACGCTCGACCGGCCCCTACTCGCTCGTCACGCAGCAGCCGCTGGGCGGCAAGGCCCAGTTCGGAGGCCAGCGCTTCGGCGAGATGGAGGTGTGGGCCCTCGAGGCCTACGGCGCGGCATACACGCTCCAGGAGATGCTCACGATCAAGTCCGACGACACGATCGGACGCGTCAAGGCCTACGAGGCGATCGTCAAGGGCGAGAACATCGCCGAGCCGTCGATCCCCGAGTCGTTCAAGGTGCTGCTGAAGGAGATGCAGTCGCTCGCGCTCGACGTGCAGGTGCTCTCCGACGAGGGCCGCGAGGTCGAGGTGCGCGAGGAGGACGACGAGCTGCTCCGCGCAGCGGAGGAGCTCGGCATCGACCTGTCGCCCGGATCGCTTCGCGCGGCGGCTCGCCAGCCCACGGCCGAGGAGGTCGAGGAGGGCGGGGAGCACGCCGACGAGGGCGGCGAGCTGGTGCTCGCGGCCGACGAGGAGCTCAGCAGCGTCGAGGAGGCGCCGCTCGAGGCAGCAGACCTCGCCGACGTCGAGAGCGACGAGTGATTTCTCAGTTCACGGACGGAAGAAGAGAGAGAGGTACGAGGCTCTAGATGGAAACCCAAAGACGCGGTCCTGACATCAACGACTTCGACTCGATCCGGATCGGACTCGCATCGTCGAAGCAGATCCGCGACTGGTCGTCGGGCGAGGTGACGAAGCCCGAGACGATCAACTACCGCACGCTCAAGCCGGAGCGTGACGGTCTCTTCTGCGAGCGCATCTTCGGTCCGACGAAGGACTGGGAGTGCTACTGCGGCAAGTACAAGCGCGTCCGCTACAAGGGCATCATCTGCGAGCGCTGCGGCGTCGAGGTGACGCGCCAGAAGGTTCGCCGCGAGCGGATGGGCCACATCGACCTCGCGGCCCCGGTCTCGCACATCTGGTTCTTCAAGGGCGTCCCGAGCCGCATCGGCTACCTGCTCGACATCGCTCCGCGCGAGCTCGAGAAGGTCCTCTACTTCGCGGCCTCGATCGTCACGCAGGTCGATCGGGAGAAGCGCCAGGAGGACCTCGCCGACCTCGAGGACAAGGTCGCGGGCGAGAGCGAGCGCGTCTACCTCGATCGCGACGAGGCGCTCGCCGCGCTCGACGATCGCCTCGCCCGCAGGCGGGACTACTTCGCCGCCGGCAAGGAGAAGAACTTCGACGAGGACGACGACTTCTGGGGCCGTGGCCTCTCGAACTGGGCCGAGGAGTCGGCGCTGCCCACGCTCGAAGAGGTGCGCGGGCTCGGAAGCGGCGTGTTCGTGCAGCTGGCGAAGTCGATCACGACCGAGGATCCGCGGCGCGTCCGCGAGCTCGTGCGACAGACGGCGACCCGCGAGGACCGCCGGCTCGCTCCGCGCGAGGTCGAGTCGGTCGCGGCGGCGGCCGTCCAGATCGAGTCGGCGCTCGCCCCGCTCCGCAGCGAGCTCGCCAAGGCGACGGGCTCGAAGAAGGGCGCGATCACGAAGCACCTGAAGAAGATCCAGGAGGAGCTCCTCGTCCGGCGCGGAGCATGTCCGAGGAGGACGCCGCGCTCGTCGCGGGCGTCGAGAAGAAGAACCTCGAGAAGGCTCGCGAGGTCGGCATCGGGGCTCCTCGGCGACGTGCTCGGCACGGTCGATCCCGACGCGGACGCGGCGGACGTGCGCGAGCTCGCGTACGACCTCTGCCTCGTCGAGGGGACGAAGAAGGAGGACCTCGACGCCATCGGCCAGTGGGCGCTGAAGGTCCGCGAGATGGTCGCGGACATCGAGATGCGCCGGGAGGACACCCGCGAGGCCGCGGTCGAGGCCGTGCGCCGCCTCGAGCAGACGTGGCTCCTCTTCAAGGAGCTCGAGCACGAAGATGATCGTCGGCGACGAGCAGATCTTCCGCGAGCTCAAGGACCGCTTCGGGTCGCCGTACGGCTTCGGGATCTACTTCCGCGGCGGTATGGGCGCCGAGGCGGTGCGCGACCTGCTTCGCGACCTCGATCTCGATGCCGAGTCGCTGTCCCTCCGCGACATCATCAAGACCTCGAAGGGGCAGAAGCAGCAGCGCGCGATCAAGCGCCTGAAGGTGGTCGAGGCGTTCATCAAGTCGGGCAACAAGCCCGAGTGGATGATCCTCGAGGCGGTGCCGGTCATCCCGCCGGAGCTCCGGCCCATGGTGCAGCTCGACGGCGGCCGCTTCGCCACGAGCGACCTCAACGACCTCTACCGCCGCGTGATCAACCGGAACAACCGGCTCAAGCGGCTGCTCGACCTCGGCGCGCCCGAGATCATCGTCAACAACGAGAAGCGCATGCTCCAGGAGGCGGTCGACGCGCTGTTCGACAACGGCCGCCGGGGCCGCGCGGTCACCGGCCCGGGCAACCGGCCGCTGAAGTCGCTCTCCGACATGCTCAAGGGCAAGCAGGGCCGCTTCCGCCAGAACCTGCTCGGCAAGCGCGTGGACTACTCGGGTCGCTCGGTGATCGTCGCCGGGCCGAACCTGAAGCTCCACCAGTGCGGGCTGCCCAAGCTCATGGCTCTCGAGCTCTTCAAGCCGTTCATCATGAGCCGGCTCGTCGAGCGCAAGGCCGTGCAGAACATCAAGGCCGCGAAGAAGATGGTCGAGTCGATGATCCCGGAGGTCTGGGACGTCCTCGAGGAGGTCATCGCCGAGCACCCGGTTCTCCTGAACCGCGCGCCGACGCTGCACCGTCTCGGGATCCAGGCGTTCGAGCCGGTGCTCGTCGAAGGGCAAGGCCATCCAGGTGCATCCGCTCGTGTGCCAGGCGTTCAACGCCGACTTCGACGGCGACCAGATGGCCGTGCACCTTCCGCTCAGCGCCGAGGCGCAGGCGGAGGCGCGCGTGCTGATGCTCTCCGCGAACAACATCCTCTCGCCGGCGAGCGGCCGGCCGCTCGCGACGCCGAGCCAGGACATGGTGCTCGGTGCCTACTTCCTCACGTACTGCGAGCACGACCTGCAGTCGATGACCGCCGTGCAGGCCGCGAAGGCCGTCGGCGTGAAGGGCCTCAAGCGGTTCCGGACGGAGGAGGACGTCGAGTTCGCAGTCGAGGCGGAGCTCGGTCGACTACCAGGATCCGATCGAGTACTCGTGGAGCGGCGAGCTCATCGTCACGACGCCGGGCCGGGTCATCTTCAACGCCGAGGTCGAGCGTGCGCTCGACGAGGCGACCGGCGGCGACTTCGAGGGTCATCCGTTCCTCAACACGACGCTCCGCAAGCGTGAGCTGGACGCATTCATCGGCGACCTCGTCGAGCACTACGGCCCGAACACGATCGCGGCAGCGCTCGACGTCATCAAGTCGGTGACGTTCCGCTTCGCGACCCGCGCGGGCATCACGATCTCGAAGAACGACATCGTGCCGCCGGGCGACAAGGAGGAGATCCTCGCCGGATACGAGGACGAGGTCACGAAGGTCGGTCGCGAGTACGACCGCGGACTGATGACCGAGGAGGAGCGCGACGAGCGCATCATCGCCATCTGGACGCGCGCGACCGACGAGGTCGCCGACCGGATGATGGACGCGCTCGAGCCGACGAACCCGATCTACATGATGGCCAACTCCGGCGCCCGCGGATCGTTCAACCAGATCCGCCAGCTCGCCGGCATGCGCGGCCTCATGGCCGATCCGAAGGGCGAGATCATCGCCCGCCCGATCAAGGCCAACTTCATGGAGGGCCTCACCGTCCTCGAGTACTTCATCTCGACGCACGGCGCCCGCAAGGGTCTCGCCGACACGGCACTACGCACCGCGGACTCGGGCTACCTCACGCGGCGCCTCGTCGACGTGTCGCAGGACGTCATCATCCGCGAGGACGACTGCGGGACCGAGGAGTACATCGAGGCGCCCCTCATCCTCGACGACGCTCCCAACAAGAGCGTCGCCGGACGCATCGCCGCCGCGGACATCACGAAGCCGATCAAGGACGGGAAGCCCGGCAAGACGGTTATCGTCGAGAAGGGCGCGGAGATCTCGATGAGCGACCTGCGCCACATCGTCGAGGAGTTCGGCGAGTACGCGGACACCGCGACGATCCCGGTGCGGTCGGTGCTCAAGTGCCGCAGCGAGTGGGGTCTGTGCCGCATCTGCTACGGCACGTTCCTCGCGACGGGTGGAATGGCCGAGATCGGCGACGCGGTCGGCATCATCGCCGCGCAGTCGATCGGCGAGCCCGGCACGCAGCTCACGATGCGCACCTTCCATACGGGCGGCATCGCCGGGGCGGACATCACCCACGGCCTCCCGCGCGTCGTCGAGATCTTCGAGGCCCGGAACCCGAAGGGCGCCGGGACGCTCGCGGAGGTCGCCGGCAAGGTCGACATCGAGGAGTCCGAGCGGACGATCAAGGTCACCGTCTCGCCGACCGCGCTCGACGCGAGCGGCGAGCTGCCGGATCCGAAGGAGTACACCTTCCCGCGGCGGACTCGGCTGCTCGTGACGAAGGGTCAGATGGTCGAGGCGGGCGACGCGCTCAACGAAGGGTCGCTCAACCCGGCGGATCTGCTGATGCTCAAGGCCGCAACGCCGACCGAGCTGTACCTCGTCGACGAGGTGCAGAAGGTCTACAAGTCGCAGGGCGTCGAGATCCACGACAAGCACATCGAGCTGATCGTTCGTCAGATGCTGAAGAAGGTCCGCGTCGAAAGCGCCGGCGACACGGTGCTCCTGCCGGGTCAGCTCGCCGACAAGGTCGTCCTCGAGCGCGAGAACGCACGCGTGAAGAAGGAGAAGGGCGAGCTCGCGACCTTCGAGCAGATCATTCTCGGCATCACGAAGGCATCGCTGGCGACCGAGTCGTTCCTCTCGGCGGCCTCCTTCCAGGAGACGACGAAGGTGCTCACCGACGCGGCGATCGAGGGCAAGGTCGACCGGCTCAACGGGCTCAAGGAGAACGTGATCATCGGCAAGCTGATCCCTGCCGCGACCGGTCTCAAGCAGTACCGGCAGATCGCGATCGAGCCGACGGAGCCGCTTCCGGTCACGTTTGCGCGGCCCGAGGCCGAGGCCGAGCTGCTCGCCGCGCTCGAGGAGATCGGCGACGGAGACGGCTTCGACTTCGACGCTCTCGACATCCAGTTGGGTGAGGCAGCGCCCGACGTCGACGGCGACGCCGCCGAGGTCGAGCCTCCGGTCGGCGAGGACGAATAGTGCGCAAGACCGGGATCCGCCAGCGCGGATCCCGGTCGCGCGAAACAGCCGAAGACGCTCGCGTCGCGAGGTTGGATCGCGTGACAGTCCTACATGCGTGTAGGCGTCTCGCGGATGTTGCGGGCGATCTCCTCAGGCAAGCCCGAACCGTCCTTTACGGCTTTTCTGCTACCTCTGATACCCGTGCGCGGGGCTTTCTTGGCGGTGGCAGCGGCTTTCGCCGCGATGCTGGCGTGGCCGACGTCGGGGTCGACCGCGCTCTCGTGCGGGCTCGCCGACGCGCAACCGACCTGGATCGACTTCGCCGACAGCTCGGTGTCGTTCTGGCGTGAGCGGTTCGCTCGCCCTGGTGTCGTCGTCGCCACGGGCGGTCCGGATCTCGCAACCGAGGCGCGCGCTGCCGGCGCAGGCACCGTGGACTGGGACATGTACCTGCGCAAGCGCGTCGGCACGCCGTCCGATCCCGCCGATCCGGCCCTCATCGAGAAGCGCGCGGACGCGCTCTTCGACTACGCCGTGTCGGTCACGGGCTGTCAAACGCCGCTCATCGCGCTCAACGAGCTCTGGGGAGCCTCGCTCCCAACGCCGCTCACCCCGACCGCCGATCGCTACCGGGCGAACGTGCTGCGCTTCGTCAGCCGGCTCGCGGAGCGGGGCGGGCGACCGGCGCTGCTCGTCTCGAGCGAGCCCTTCACCGGGGGAGATGCGGCGGCGTGGTGGAAGGCGCTAGGTGCCGTCTCCGATCTCGTGCTCGAGAACTACGCGAACGCGAATCTGATCTGGCGCGACGGCCCGATCGACGGGTCACGTCGGCTGCGCGTGCGGTACCGGCAGTCGGCGGCACGGCTGCTCGCGCTCGGGATCCCGCCGTCGCGCATCGGGATCATGGTCGGGTTCCAGACCGGTGCCGGCACCGGAGGCCGCGAGGGACTGCAGCCGAGGTCCCGCTGGTTCTCCGTGGCGAAATGGCAGGCGCTCGCGGTGCGCCAGGTCGCGCGCGAGCTCAAGCTCGCCCACGTGTGGTCGTGGGGATGGGCGCAGCGTGACGCCCGCTCGAACGATCCCGACAAGTCGCTCGCGGCGTGTGTCTGGCTCTGGACGCGCGATGCGCGTCTCTGCGACGCCCCGCGGATCCTCGGACGCGAGCTCGACACCGACCTTCGGACCGGCCAGCTCAACCTGCCCGCGGGTGTCCGCTGTCTCTACGGCTCGACCCCACTGACCGCCTCGGCCGTCGCCGCGCTGGCGAAGGTCACCAAGGACCGCGAGCTCGCGCTCACGGCGCTCGTCGTGCGCGCAATCGAACGGGAGCGCGCGCCTGTGTCTCCATCCGCTGCAGTCGCACTCGAGCAGCGGATCGTCCGCACCCGATTCGGGGGGAGCGCCGCTGCCTATGGCTCGGCCCTCGCCGAGGTCGGCGCGAGCGCTTCGGTTGCGCGCGGGATCGTCGGCGACGAGCTGCGCGGCCGCGAGATCGCCGGACGGCTTGCGGCGGGTCGCATCTCGAGGGCGGACGTCGCTGCGCTATCGCGAGACGTTCGCGCCCGTGCTCGCGCGGGAGCTTGCCGTCTCGCCGGCGCCGACATGGCTTCCGGGGGGTCGTGGCGTCGCCCTCGCGACCTCTGCGCCCGCGATCGTGTTCCAGCTCTCAACCGGCCGCAAGACGACGATCCGCACCGTCGAGGGAGACCTCACTGTCGAGGCGCTCGACGACACGACCGCTCTCGCGGCGCTCGGGACGGCGCGGGCCCGCACTGCAATCGTCCGCGAGCTCCGCGTCGAGCGTCGGGCAGATGCCTACGCGGCCTGGTCTATCCGCCTGCAGAAGGCAGCCGAGAGCAAGCTCGTGTGCGAGCGGGACCGGCTGCCCGAGCTCGGCGTCGCCGACATCTCGTCGTATGCGCCGTTCCTCTCGCTCGACGAGCCCGAGGCCGAGGAGTGGCTCGCGGCGCGGCGAGGCTCGGCCCGCGGCTAGCTAGGCGACTTCGCGGCTCGGCCGCTTCGCGGCCGTGACGACCATGTCTCGCCCCGAGCTCTTCGCGAGCCCGAGCGCCGCGTCCGCTCGCACGATCAGCGCCGTCGCATCGTCGTTGGAGAGCAGCTCTGCGACGCCGCCCGAGAACGAGACCACGCCCACGTTCGGTAGCGGTCGCTCGCTGGAGCGCGGACTGCAGCCTTTCGAAGAGCGCCTCGGCGTCTCGGCTGTCTCCCTGCGAGACGATCGACGCCGAAACGCCCACCGCCGACCCGACACGGGCGGTCGCGCGGGCTTGCGACCTCGTTCACCACGCGTGCCACCACGGCAAGCACGTCGTCGGCGGCGAGATGGCCGATGCGGGCGTTGATCGTCGTCAAGCGGTCGACGTCGAGCATGAGCAACGCGAGCTGCTCGCGGCGTCCTCGCGCCCGGGTCGATCTCGAGGTCGAGCAGGGCGTGGAAGGCGGGTCGGTCGTACAGATCGGTGAGCGGATCGCGCTCCGGAACCGGATCCGGCTCCCGTGCCTCGAGGGAGCTCTCGAGAGCCGGGCGGCTGATGCTGAGGACGTTCTCGAGCGAGGTGATGTCGAGCTCGCTGAAGCGGCGGTCCGGCGTTCGCGTCAGCACGGCGAGCATCCCCGGCTCGGTCGACGAGTCGAGGAGCGGAACCGCGAGACCGCTCCGAATCGGCGGTGTGCCGCCGTTCGGCGCGTCGTCCGCGTTGAACGAGACCTGGATCGCGCGCGCCCCGCGATAGTCGGGAACGCTGAGGCCGCCGACCTGCGTCACCTCGGCCTGGGAGAGCCCGACCGTTGCGAGGATCGGCTCGCTCTTCGTCCCCACGATGGCGAGGGCGGCGTCCGCCGAGGTCTGCTCGCGTGCGAGCTCGAGGACGCGCACGACGTTCGAGTGGTCAGGGCCTTCGATCGCGGGGCTCTCGGGAGGCGCGCCGGAGATCGCGGCGGTGATTCGGGCCGGGAGCGTCTGGTTCAGGGCGTCGCTGAGCGTCTGCGCGAACTCCGCGAGCCGGTGGTCGTAGCGCTGCAGCATGGTCGCTACGACGTCTTCGTGCCGGCCGAGCATGCGCCGGATCGCGACGATGAAGAGCACCAGGCACGCCACGCCGAGCGCGAGCGCTCCGACGAAGAGGGCAAGCGTGGCGCTCGGCTCCGGCATCGGTCGTAATTACTAGCGAGGGCATCGGTCGACACGGCCTCGTCAGGACCCGGCGGTACCCTCGTAACGTCAGTGAGCTCGACCTCCGAGATCTCGATCGCGCACGCGCCGCTGTCGGCCTTCGATGACGACGCGGAGGCGGCTGGAACGACCCTCACTGCCTGGTCGCCGGTCGAGGTTCCGCACGCGCGCCGACCGACTCCGACGATGCTCGTCGTCCTCGCGTCGTGTACCGGTGTGGGGGCGTTGCTCCTGGGACTGCTCGCCGGGGTGTTCGCCCTGTCGGGGTCGGACGAGCCGACGGCGCCCGCGGTCACGGCCACGACCGCCGTGCAGTCGACCGCCGAGCAGCGGGCCCTCGCGCTCCTGGCGAAGCCGAGCACCGAACGCATCGTCTTCCGTGGCTCGCGCGGCCGGCTCCTCCTCGCCGTCGGGAGCGGAGGCCGCGCGGCGATCCTCGTCCGTGGGCTCGAGCGTCCAACGGGCTCGCGGTACGGCGCTTGGGTCGTCGGGTCGTCGCGGCCGATCCGGGCGGCTAGCCTCGACGGAACGGAGCGGGCGGTGTTCCTCTCGGTTCCGTTGCGGCCGCACGAGAGCGTCGTCGTCTCCCGGAACCGGCCGACGGGGCTCAGCTCCGCGACTCAGCTCGTAGCGCTTCGCTAGCCCTTCAGATGTCGTTCGAGCGCGGGCCGTTCGGGTGCATCTCGCCGGCGGCTGCGATGTCTGCGCGATCCTTCCCAAGCTCCTTCGCGCGGTAGAGCGCCGCGTCGGCGCGCTCGAACAGACTCGCCGGGGTGTCCCCGTGGAGGAGCTCGGCGATGCCGCCCGAGAGACGCAGCCGCTGCTCGTCCGGTCCGAGCGCCGTGCCGCGCATCGAGTTGTGGACGCGTCGGAACAGCTGGTCGCCGTCGTTCGGCCGACGACTCGGGCATGATCACGGCGAACTCGTCGCCGCCGATGCGGCAGGCGACGTCGACCGACCGGACCGCCTCGCGAAGACGGTCGGAGGCCTGCGCGAGCACGCGATCGCCCGCGAGATGCCCGACCTGGTCGTTGATCGACTTGAAGTCGTCGAGGTCGAAGACGATGAGCGTCAGCTTCCGCTCGTACCGGTGCGCGCGCAGTCACCTCCCGCCGGAGCGTCTCCTGGAAGTAGCGCTGGTTGTAGAGGCCGGTCAGGCCGTCCGTCTCGGCGAGCTTGCGCGCCTCGCCGTAGCGGCGCGCGTTCTCGATCGCCGGGATGCAGCTCGCTGCGAGCTTCTCCGCCTCGTCGATCTGCTGCTGGCCCGGCTCGCGATCGCTCCGCCAGAACAGCGACAGCGTTCCCGACGGGGCGCAGCTCTCTTCCCACGAGCGGCACGAACGCGCCGCCGCGGATGAGGTCGGCGTCGCCGCTGCCCTCGCGATCGCGGCCATAGCGGTAGCTCACGGTGATCGTCCCGGGGAGCGCGCCGGCGACGCCGGACGTCGGCGGTCGGTCCGACTCCTGGGCGATCATGCCTCGGGTCGCGACGGCGGGGCCGCCGTCCTCCCGCTCGACCACGATCATCGACGCGTCGATGCCCTCGATCTCCATCGCGGCGTCGAGCACGCGGTCCATGAGCTCCTCGAGGTCGATCGAGTTCCCGAGCTCTCCGAAGAGGCGGTTGCGGCGACTCTCCTGCTCGGCACGTTCGAGCGCCTCGGACAGACCTCCTGCGAGCTGGTCCATCTTCGTCCGCATCTCGTCGACGGCGCGGACGAGGTCCTCGTTCGGAGGCTTCGTCTTTGCTGGAGCGCCGAGCTACCACGATGCCGACGACGACCGCCGCGGCCACGAGGGCCGCGGCGATGATCACGAACGGTCGCCACGCGGTGAGCCAACTCATCGAGGACTACTCTCCTTGTACTGACTCCAAGGGGGATGCAACCTCGATCGAGGTAACCCCGTTGCCGAAATGTACTCGGCTGGCTGGATGACTGAGCCCTGCGCGCCGCCTAGCGCTGCGGAGGACCCGGGCGCCGGCTCGGGACGGCGACGACGACGGTTCCCCGACCAGCCTGTGTCGCCTGCCACAGGGCGTGCTCGGCCCGCCCGAGCACGCCCTGCGCGTCGTCGCCTTCGGCGATCTCGGTCACACCTGCGCTGAGCACGACCCCGACCTCGTCGTACGGCGGCTCGAGCGAGGACTGCACAGCGTCGACGAGTGCCTCGGCCTCGTCGACGCCCGATCCGGGGAGCACGAGCACGAACTCGCCGGCCCCGAGTCGATGCACCGTTCCCGCTCCCGAGGCTGCGATGGAGTCGACCGGCGATGTCGCTCAGCCGCGAGTCCGCTGCCTCACGGCCCTCGTCCTCCGAGATGTCCTCGAGCCCGTCGACCTCGGAGGACGACCAGTGCCAGCGAGCGGCCGAACTGGTGCGCGGAGATGAGCTCGCCGGCGATCGTCTCGAGGGCGTCGCCGCGCAGGACGTCGCCGGTCCCGTGGTGGGTCGTTCCAGCGCGTTCCGGAAAGGCAGTGCGAACGGTCGCCGCCGTTGCCGTCGACGCGTTCCGGGTGTCCTCGAGCACGGCGATCGTCCCGCCACGTGGTCGACCGAGCGTTCCCTCCACGCGCGCATCGAACTCCTCCGCCGTCTCGTCGGGGAGCATCTCGACGACGCCGACCGTCACGGTCTGCGAGCCGGATACGAGGACTCGGCTCGCCTCGGCTTCGATCCGCTTCGAGAGGGCGCTCGCACCGGCCCCGGCCGTTGCCGGAAGCAGGATCGCGAGTTCGCGGGCAGCTCGGAGGCAGGCGATGTCGCCGCGCCGCACGACCCTGCCCACGACTCGCGCGAGCTCGCCGACGCGTCCGCTGTCGGCGCGCGCCGGCGCGGCTTCGGCCTTCGACGTCGACGACCACCATGGAGAGCGGCCGACCCGTCCGGTGGGCCCGCGCGGCCTCGCGACCGAGCTCGAGCTCGTAGCCGCGCCGGTTGGGGACACCGGTCGCGGGGTCGAGGTTGAGCCGTGCCTCGATCTCGGCGAACCGTCGCGCGTTCGCGAGCCCGACGGACATGTCCTCGAGCAGATCCCGTGCGGAGCTCGCGTCCGCCGGCGAGAACCCGTTGCTGGCACGCGCGTACGCAACGAGCGTTCCGTTGATGCCGGTCCCGGTGAGCGGCGTCACGAGAGCAGACCCGAACGCCGCGACGTCCGTCTCCTCGCCGACCGGATAGGTCCAGTCGACGACCGCGGACCGAAAGGGGCGCGCCGCCGGGGGCCCGAACGAGCGGTCGAGGCCCTCCAGCTCGACTCCCGCCCCCATCGAGGCGACGACCGGTCGTCCCTGTGGGCCTTCGATCCTGAGCACGACCGCATCCGCACCCGTCCGCGCCCGGGTTTCCGCCATGAGCGACTCGAGCACCTCGTCGAAGTCGAGGCTCAGATTCGACAGAGGCAGGCGTCTCTCCGAGTCGACAGCCGCGTCGATCGCCTGCACCACCCCGGAGGACATCGCCTCGAGCTGAGCGTCGATGTAGTGCAATGCTTCACGAAGTCGCCGGTCCGCGCGCTCGTTCGCCCGCCTGACTGCGAGCAGCGTCAGAGCGCAGGCAACCAGCACTGCGCCCGCCCCGACCACCGCAGTCACCATCCCTCGTCCTCCACGTCCTCGCTTGGCGCACTGTATTCGGGGGTAGGCGCCATTTCCACGGCGGTCTGCTACCATCCCGCGGCCGGTTGGCGGGGTTGTGTCTTTGCCCGCCGGCACTTCTGTGTGAGGAAATCGACCGACCGCAAGTAGGAGCTCGCGTGCCCACAGTCAACCAGCTCGTCCGCAAGGGTCGGACGACGCCGAAGGTGAAGACGAAGACCCCGGCTCTCCGGGGAGCGCCGCAGAAGCGCGGCGTGTGCACGCGCGTCTACACGACGACCCCCAAGAAGCCGAACTCCGCGCTGCGCAAGGTCGCGCGCGTCCGGTTGACGAACGGCATGGAGGTCGGCGCCTACATTCCCGGCGAGGGCCACAACCTGCAGGAGCACTCGGTGGTGCTCGTCCGCGGTGGCCGCGTGAAGGATCTCCCGGGCTTCCGGTACAAGGTCATTCGCGGCGGTCTCGACTCGGCCGGCGTCTCCGAGCGGCGCCAGGCGCGCTCGAAGTACGGCGCGAAGAAGGCGTAGCGACTATGCCTCGCCGCGCAGAGATCCAGCCGCGCACGATCGAGGCCGACGCCGTCCACGGCTCGGTACTCGTTGCGCAGCTCGTCAACCGGCTCATGCTGAACGGCAAGAAGTCGGTCGCCGAGCGCACGGTGTACGACGCGCTCGCGCTCGCGTCGGAGAAGACCGGCAAGCCGCAGCTCGAGGTGCTCGAGCAGGCGGTGAAGAGCGTGACGCCCGTGCTCGAGGTTCGCTCTCGCCGTGTCGGCGGCGCGAACTACCAGGTGCCTATCGAGGTGCCGCAGCGGCGCGCACGGACGCTCGCGCTGCGCTGGATCGTCCAGAACGCGCGTGATCGGCGGGAGAAGGGCATGTCCGCGAAGCTCGCGGGCGAGCTCATGGACGCGCTGAACCAGCAGGGCGGCGCGTTCAAGAAGAAGGACGACATCTACCGGATGGCGCAGGCCAACAAAGCCTTCGCCCACTACCGCTGGTAAATCCTTGATGTCTGCCGTAGCGACACCCGTCGGGCTCGACCGTGTCCGGAACATCGGGATCATGGCCCACATCGATGCGGGCAAGACCACGACGACCGAGCGGATCCTCTACTACACCGGCCGCACACACAAGATGGGCGAGGTGCACGAGGGTGCCGCGACGATGGACTGGATGGCGCAGGAGCAGGAGCGCGGCATCACCATCACGTCGGCTGCCACGACCGCGGAGTGGCGCGATCATCGCATCAACATCATCGATACGCCCGGGCACGTGGACTTTACCGTCGAGGTCGAGCGGAGCCTTCGCGTGCTCGACGGCGCGGTCGCGGTCTTCGACTCGGTCGCCGGGGTACAGCCGCAGTCCGAGACCGTCTGGCGCCAGGCCGACCGCTACAGCGTGCCGCGGATCGCGTTCATCAACAAGATGGACCGCACCGGCGCGGACTTCGACGCCGCCGTCCAGTCCATGCGCGACCGCCTCGGTGCGCGGCCCGTTCCGATTCACCTCCCCGTCGGGAGCGAGGAGAACTTCACGGGCATCGTCGACCTTGTCGACCTGAAGGCGATCACCTACGCAAACACGCTCGGCACCGAGATGTCCGTCGGGGACGTGCCCGCCGAGCTCGCGGGTGCCGCACACGCAGGACACCACGAGCTCATCGACCTCGTCGCCGAGTTCGACGACGAGCTGATGGAGACGTACCTCGAGGACGAGGAGTCCGTCACGCCGGACATGATCCGCCGCGCGCTCCGGAAGGGAACGCTGGCCGGGGAGATCACACCGGTGCTCGCAGGCTCCGCGTTCAAGAACAAAGGTGTGCAGGCGCTCCTCGACGCGATCGTCGACTACCTGCCGAGCCCCCTCGACGTGCCGCCCGTCCAGGGCCTCGACCCGAAGTCCGAGGCGGAGGAGACGCGTCCCGCCGACTACGACGCGCCGTTCGCAGCACTTGCTTTCAAGGTCATGAGCGACCCGTACGTCGGCAAGCTCACGTACTTCCGCGTGTACTCGGGACAGATCAAGGCCGGCGATCGCGTCCTCAACACGACGAACGGCAAGACCGAGCGGATCGGCCGCATCCTCCAGATGCACGCGAACCACCGCGAGGAGCGGGAGGAGATCGGCGCGGGCGAGATCGCCGCCGCCGTCGGCCTCAAGTTCACGACGACCGGCGACACGCTCGCGGTCGACTCGGCGCCGATCGTGCTCGAGTCCATGTCCTTCCCCGATCCGGTCATCTCCGTGGCGATCGAGCCGCGCACGAAGGCCGACCAGGACAAGCTCGCGACCGCGCTCCAGCGTCTCGCAGAGGAGGATCCGACCTTCCGTGTCTCCTCGGACGAAGAGACGGGGCAGACGCTCATCGCGGGGATGGGCGAGCTGCACCTCGAGATCATCGTCGACCGCCTCCAGCGGGAGTTCTCGGTGGACGGCAACGTCGGCAGGCCGCAGGTCGCGTACCGCGAGACGATCACGACCCCGGCCGAGAAGATCCAGGGCAGGTTCGTGCGCCAGACGGGCGGCTCCGGCCAGTACGGCGACGTCCTGATCAACCTCTACCCGAACCCGGGAGAGGGCTACGAGTTCGTCGACAAGGTCGTGGGAGGGCGAGTCCCGAAGGAGTACATCCCCGCCGTCGACCAGGGCATCAAGGAGGCGATGAGCTCGGGCATCATCGCCGGCTACCCCGTGGTCGACGTCAAGATCGAGCTCGTCGACGGCTCGTACCACGAGGTCGACTCGAGCGAGCGTTCGTTCAAGATCGCGGGCTCCATGGCCTTCAAGGAGGGCATGAAGCGCGCGAAGCCGAAGCTGCTCGAGCCCGTCATGTCCGTCGAGGTCGTGACGCCCGACGAGTACCTCGGCGACGTCATCGGTAACCTGAACGGTCGTCGTGGCCGGGTCGAGCAGCTCGAGCCGGTCGGTGGGTCGCAGTCGATCCGCGCGAGCGTCCCGCTCTCGGAGATGTTCGGCTACGCGACCGACCTGCGCTCGATGACGCAGGGCCGCGCGACGTTCAGCATGCAGTTCGACCGCTACGAGGAAGTTCCGGCCACGATCGCCGAGGCGATCGTGGGAGGCGACAAGACACCGTAATCCGTAGGAAGAAGCCCGGAGGAAGAGGAGCAGATGGCTAAGCAGAAGTTCGAGCGCACCAAGCCCCACGTCAACGTCGGCACGATCGGCCACATCGACCACGGCAAGACGACGCTCACCGCAGCGATCACGAAGGTCCTCGCCGAGTCTGGCACCAACACCGAGGCGACCGACTTCGACGCGATCGACAAGGCGCCCGAGGAGCGCCAGCGCGGCATCACCATCAACACGGCGCACGTCGAGTACGAGACGGAGAACCGCCACTACGCGCACGTCGATTGCCCGGGTCACGCGGACTACATCAAGAACATGATCACGGGCGCCGCCCAGATGGACGGCGCGATCCTCGTGGTGTCCGCGGCCGACGGCCCGATGCCTCAGACGCGCGAGCACATCCTGCTCGCGAAGCAGGTCGAGGTGCCGTACATCGTGGTCGCGCTCAACAAGACCGACATGGTCGACGATCCCGAGCTGCTCGAGCTCGTCGAGATGGAGGTCCGCGAGCTGCTGTCCCGGTACGAGTTCCCCGGCGACGACATCCCGGTGGTGCAGGTCTCGGCGCTGAAGGCACTCGAGGGCGATCCCGAGTGGACGCCGAAGATCCTCGAGCTCATGGAGGCCGTCGACACGTACATCCCGGAGCCGACTCGCGACGTCGACAAGCCGTTCCTCATGCCGATCGAGGACGTCTTCACGATCACGGGCCGCGGCACGGTCGTCACCGGCCGCATCGAGCAGGGCAAGCTCACCGTCGGCGAGGAAGTGGAGATCGTCGGCATCCATCCCCAGGTCGAGAAGACGACCGTCACCGGCCTCGAGATGTTCCTGAAGACGCTCGACTACGCGCAGGCCGGCGACAACGCAGGTGCGCTGCTGCGTGGCATCAAGCGCGAGGAGGTCGAGCGGGGCCAGGTGCTCGCGAAGCCCGGCTCGATCACGCCGCACACGCAGTTCAAGGCCGAGGTGTACGTGCTCTCGAAGGACGAGGGCGGGCGCCACACGCCGTTCTTCAACGGCTACCGGCCGCAGTTCTACTTCCGCACGACGGACGTCACCGGCTCGATCAAGCTGCCGGAGGGCCAGGAGATGGTCATGCCCGGCGACAACACGAACATGGAGATCGACATGCACCAGCCGATCGCCATGGACCAGGGCCTCCGCTTCGCGATCCGCGAGGGCGGACGCACGGTCGGCGCAGGCGTCGTCACGGAGATCATCCAGTAGGGGCGAGGCAACTCGCCCCTCACTTTCCTCCCATGGCGCAACAGAAGATCCGCATCCGACTGAAGGGCTACGACCACCAGCAGGTGGACCGCTCCGCGTCCCAGATCGTGGAGACGGCGCAGCGCACCGGCGCGACCATCACCGGTCCGGTTCCGCTGCCGACGGAGAAGAACGTCTACTGCGTCATCCGCAGCCCCTTCAAGGACAAGGACTCGCGCGAGCACTTCGAGGTGCGCACGCACAAGCGCCTGATCGACATCCACAGCCCCACGCCCAAGACGGTCGACTCGCTCATGCGGCTCGACCTTCCGGCCGGCGTCGACATCGAGATCAAACTCTGACATGAAGGGAATCCTCGGCAAGAAGCTCGGAATGAGCCAGGTGTTCGACCCCGATACAGGGGCGATGACCTCCGTCACAGTGATCGAGGCGGGGCCGTGCCCTGTGGTCCAGGTGAAGTCGTCGGACGTCGACGGCTACGACGCCGTCCAGCTCGCGTTCGGCGAGGTCGCGGAGCGCAAGCTCTCCAGGGCCGAGGTCGGCCATCTGGCGAAGGCCGGCGCCGCACCGCACCGCCACCTCGTCGAGCTCCGTGGCATCGTCGACGTCGCGGTCGGCGAGACGGTGACGGTCGATTCGTTCGAGCCGGGCGACGCGATCAAGGTCTCGGGCGTCTCGATAGGCAAGGGCTACCAGGGCACGATCAAGCGGCACGGCTTCACGCGCGGCCCTGTTTCGCACGGCTCGCACAACGTTCGCAAGCCGGGCTCGATCGGCGCGTCCGCGTATCCGTCCCGCGTCTTCAAGGGGATGAAGATGTCCGGTCGCATGGGCGGCACGCGCGTCACCCAGCCTGGCCTCGTCGTCCACGAGGTCGACGTCGAGCGGAACCTCCTGCTCGTCCGCGGCTCGGTGCCGGGGGCGAGGGGCGGTCTCGTGGAGATCAGGAGCGCGTGATGGCTGCACCCAAGGCACCCGTCATCGGCAGCTCGAAGAAGGAGGTCTCTCTCGACGAGACGGTGTTCGCCGTCGAGCTGAAGCCGCACCTCGTGCACGAGACGGTTCGCGCGGAGATGAACGCCGCGCGTGCGGGGACGCGCGGAACGAAGAGCCGCGGCCTCGTTGCCGGCGGCCGCTCGAAGCCGTGGCGCCAGAAGGGCACCGGTCGCGCCCGCGCTGGCACGACGCGTGCGCCCCACTGGACCGGCGGAGGCGTCGCGTTCGCCCCGGGAATGCGCTCGTTCGAGGTGAAGGTGAACCGGAAGGCCCGGCGCTCGGCGCTGCGGGGTGTTCTGTCGCATCACGCGACGAATGGGGCGCTCGCCATCCTCGACGGATCCGGATTCGATTCACCCTCCACCAAGAAGGCGGCCGAGCTCCTCTCGGGCTTCGGCGAGCGCCCGACACTCGTCGTCGTCACCGAGGAGGAAGAGCTGCTCGTGAAGTCGTTCCGGAACCTCGAGAAGGTGCTCGTGGTCGCTCCTGCCGAGCTCGAGGTCGCGTCGCTCGTGTGGGTGCGCTCGGTCCTGATCTCGGAGGCCGCGCTCCCGCTCGTGCTCGCGCGCGCGGGCGTCGCTGCGGAGAAGGAGGCGGCGGAATGAGCCTCCATCCGAACCAGGTCCTCCTCGCGCCGGTCGTGTCGGAGAAGAGCTACTCGCTCATCACCGACCGCAAGTACACGTTCAAGGTGCACGAGGACGCCCACAAGACCCAGATTCGCCAGGCCGTCGAGGAGCTCTTCGACGTGAAGGTCGACAGCGTCAACGTCATCAAGGTGCAGTCCAAGCCGAAGAAGCGCGGTCTCGTGAAGGGCCGCCGACCGGGCTGGAAGAAGGCGATCGTGGAGTTGAAGGACGGATACGAGATCGAGATCTTCGAAGGAGCCGGAGTCTGATGGCCTTGAAGAAGTACAAGCCGACGAGCCCGGGCCGCCGCTTCATGGCCACCTCGGGCTTCGAGGACATCACGAAGTCGGAGCCGGAGAAGTCGCTGGTCGAGCCGCTGACGAAGAAGGGCGGGCGGAACAACAACGGTCGCATCACCACCCGCCACCAGGGCGGTGGGCACAAGCGTCGCTTCCGGACGATCGACTTCAAGCGTACGAAGGACGGCGTTCCGGCCAAGGTCGCTGCGATCGAGTACGACCCGAACCGGTCGGCGCGCATCGCGCTGCTCCACTACGCGGACGGCGTCAAGTCGTACATTCTCGCGCCGGCGCGGCTGCGTGTGGGCTCGACCCTCGAGTCGGGTCCGGAGGCGGACATCAAGCCTGGCAACGCGCTGCCGCTCACGAACATCCCGACGGGCACGCTCGTCCACTGCGTCGAGTTGAAGCCGGGTCAGGGCGCGCGCATGGCTCGATCTGCGGGCTCCGCGATCCAGCTCGTCGCGAAAGACGGACCGCACGCGGTGCTCCGGCTGCCGTCCGGCGAGCTCCGGCGCGTGCTGCTCACGTGCCGCGCGACCGTCGGTCAGGTTGGGAACTCCGACCACTCCAACCAGTCGAGCGGCAAGGCGGGTCGGAGCCGGTGGCTCGGCAAGCGCCCGACCGTGCGCGGCTCGGCCATGAACCCGGTGGACCACCCGCACGGCGGCGGCGAGGGCAAGACGAAGGGCGGCCGGCATCCGGTCACCCCGTGGGGCGTCCCGACGCTCGGCAAGCGGACGCGCCGCAAGCACAAGGAATCGGATTCGTTGATCGTCCGCGGCCGTCGCCGCGGGAAGGAGAAGAGGCGCTAGATGAGTCGTAGCTCCAAGAAGGGGCCTTTCGTCGAGGACCGGCTGCTGAGCCGGATCGAGGCGATGAACGCGAGCGGAGAGAAGCGCATGATCCGCACCTGGTCGCGCGCGTCGACGATCTTCCCCGACATGGTGGGCCACACCATCGCGGTCCACGACGGGCGCAAGCACGTCCCCGTGTTCATCAGTGAGCAGATGGTCGGCCACAAGCTCGGCGAGTTCGCGCCGACCAGGACCTTCCGTGGCCATGCGGGCGACCGCGCGACCCAGGTGAAGAGGCGCTGATGGCTGCCGTAGAGGACGATCGGATGCGCGTTCGCGCGCAGGCGAAGTGGGTGCGGACGTCGGCGCGCAAGGCGCGTCTCGTGCTCGACAACATCCGTGGGCGCAGCGTCCCCGAGGCGCGGACGATCCTCGCTTTCACGACGCGTGCCGTCGCGACGGACATCGAGAAGGTGCTCCGCTCCGCGGTCGCGAACGCCGAGGCGAATCACGGCCTCGACGGCGACGAGCTCGTCGTGGAGGCCGCGTACGCGGACGAGGGGCCGACGCTGAAGCGCTGGAAGCCGCGGGCGCGCGGCCGCGTCAACCGCATCCGCAAGCGGACGTGCCACGTGACCCTCGTCCTCGCCGAGGTGCCGGAGCCGCAGATGCCGCGGCGGCGCCCGCGCAAGCAGGCCGAGGCACCCGCGGCCGAGGAGTCCAGGGCTCAATCATCCAAGACTGGGGCCACGACCCGACGACGCAAGAAGGAGGCGGTTGCCTGATGGGCCAGAAAGTGCATCCCGGCGGCTTCCGCGTCGGCGTCATCCACGACTGGAAGTCGAACTGGTGGACGGGTAAGCCCGAGTTCGCCGACTACATCCTCGAGGACGTTCGCATCCGCGAGCACATCCTCGGGAAGCTGTCGCACGCGGGCCTGTCCGACATCCTCATCCGCAAGGACAAGCAGCGGATCACCGTGGACATCTACACGGCGCGTCCGGGGATCGTGATCGGCAAGTCCGGCGTCGAGGTGGACGCGCTCCGTAAGGAGCTGCACGCGATCACCAAGAAGAACGTCCACATCAACATCAACGAGATCAAGCGTCCCGAGCTCGACGCGAAGCTCGTCGCGCAGTCGATCGCCGAGCAGCTCGAGAACCGGGTGAGCTTCCGGCGCGCGATGAAGCGCTCGCTCGCGTCGGCGATGCGGTCCGGCGCTCAGGGCATCAAGATCACCGCGGGCGGCCGCCTCGGCGGCGGGGAGATGAGCCGCCGGGAGATGTACTCGGAGGGACGCGTCCCCCTGCACACGATCCGCGCGGACATCGACTACGGCCAGGCAGAGGCGAAGACGACGTTCGGTGTCATCGGCGTCAAGGTCTGGGTCAACAAGGGCGAGATCATGCCCGAGGGCTACGACGCTCCAGCAGCGCGCGATACGCGGCTCGGCGATCAGGATCAGGCCCGTCGGCGACGCGGTGCGTCAGCGGAAGGTCTCGGCGCCTCTCGTGAGGGTCGTGGGCGCGGACAGGATCGCGAGGGCCTCGGCATCGTCCCCCGCAAGCGGCGCGGCCAGCGTCCTGGCGGCGGTGGCCGACCGGGCCAGCGTCCTCGTCGCGAGGTCGAGCGGGAGGCACCGGCCGCAGAGGCCGAGGCGCCTGCAGTGGAGCCCGAGGTGCAGGAGACGCCCGCTCCCGAGGTGGCGCCGCCCGAGGTGCAGGAGACGCCCGCTCCCGAGGCGACGCCGGAGGAGGGCGAAAGCTGATGCTGATGCCGCGCAAGACGAAGTTCCGGCGGCACCACCGCGGCCATCGGCGCGGGATGTCGTCGGGGCAGACGAACGTGCAGTTCGGCGAATACGGGCTCAAGGCTCTCGAGGCCGGTTGGGTGACCAACCGCCAGATCGAGGCTGCCCGGATCGCGGCGACCAGGAAGATCCGCCGGAGCGGGAAGGTCTGGATCAACCTCTTCCCCGACAAGCCGTACACGAAGAAGCCGGCCGAGACGCGCATGGGCTCCGGCAAGGGCTCGCCCGAGGGCTGGGTCGCCGTCGTGAAGCCGGGCCGCGTGATGTTCGAGCTGGCCGGCGTCGACGAGCCCCTCGCCAAGGAGGCGCTCCGCCTCGCCGGGCAGAAGCTCCCGCTCAAGACGAAGTTCGTCCGCAGAGAGGCTGATCTCTTTGAGAGCTAGAGAGCTGCGGGCGCTCACGGATGACGAGCTCGACCGGAGGATGGCCGAGACCCGTCAGGAGCTCTTCAACCTGCATTTCCAGACGGCGACGGGTGTGCTCGAGAACAGCGCGCGCCTGCGCCACGCCAAGCGCGAGATCGCGCGCATCCTGACCGTCCAGAACGAGCGTGAACGAGGGAACTAACGAGATGGCCGACGAGAACGAGAACGACCGAGATCGAAGAGACCGAAAGCGAGGCGCCGGCCGAGGAGGCCGTCGAGGAGACGGCGTCGGAGGCGGAGCCCGTCGCCGAGGCGGAGGCAGAGCCTGTCGCAGACGCCGAGGCGAGAGCCTGTCGCCGAGGGCCGAGCGGAGCGAGCCATGCCGCGGAGAGCGCGCGAGGAGCCTGAGCCCGTCGCCGAGGCCGAAGCGCGAGGCCGGCCGTTGCCGACGCCGAGGTTGCCGAGGAGGCACCAGCCGAGGCTGCGCCGGCCGTTTCGCGAGCCGAAGCGCGAAGAAGAAGCGGCTGCCGCGCTCCGAGCGTCCGAAGAAGACCCGCCCCAAGCGGGTGCCTTCGGCCGAGCGCAAGTCGATCACGCGCCTCCCGAAGCCCGAGCACACGCGCGGCCGACGGCAGGAGCGTCAGGGCACGGTCGTCTCGGCGAACGCCGACAAGACGATCGTCGTCCGCGTCGACGTCGTGAAGGTGCACCCGCGGTACAAGAAGGTCGTGCGAGCGCTCGACGCGCCTACACGCGCACGACGAGGAGAACCAGGCGAAGCTGGGCGACGTCGTCCGCGATCGTCGAGACCCGCCCGCTCTCGCGCATGAAGCGCTGGCGGCTCCAGGAGATCGTCGAGGCGGCCAAGTGATCCAGCAGGAATCTCGTCTTCGCGTCGCCGACAACACGGGAGCCCGCGAGCTCCTGTGCATCCGCGTGCTCGGCGGCTCGCCACCGGCGCTACGCGCGGGTGGGCGACGTGATCATTGCTACCGTGAAGACGGCCACGCCCCAGGGCGCGGTCAAGAAGGGCGAGGTCGTGCGCGCGGTCGTTGTTCGGACGAAGAAGCCCTACTCGAGGGACGACGGCACGCTCATCGGCTTCGACGAGAACGCCGCCGTCCTCATCGATCCGCAGTCCAACCCGCGCGGGACGCGCATCTTCGGCCCGGTCGCGCGCGAGCTCCGCGAGAAGAACTTCATGAAGATCGTCAGTCTTGGCCCCCGAGGTGCTCTGAACATGGCGCACAAGATGAAGGTGAAGAAGGGCGACATCGTGCAGATGCTCACCGGCAAGGACCGCGGAAAGCGGGGCCGGGTCGTCGAGGCGCGCCCGTCCGAGCGCCGGGTCATCGTCGAGAACCTCAACGTCGCGAAGCGGCACACGAAGCCGCGTCCGATTCGCGACTCCTCGCGCATGGGCGGCACGCAGATCGTTCCGGGCGGGATCCTCGACAAGCCGGCGCCGGTCCCCGTGTCGAACGTCATGGTCGTCTGCCCCGTGTGCGGCAATCCCGACGCGCGTCGGCATGGCCGAGAAGGAAGTGAAGGGCGAGATCGTCCACGTCCGCGTCTGCAAGCGCGAGGGCTGCGGGCAGGAGATCGATCGCTGATGACCACGGCGCCCACCATGGAGACGTACGTGCCGCGCCTGAAGCAGCGGTACGAGGAGGAGATCCGTCCGCGCCTCAAGGAGGAGCTCGGCGTCTCGACGATCATGGACGTCCCGCAGGGTCACGAAGGTCACGCTGAACATGGGCGTCGGCGAGGCGAAGACGGACGCGAAGGCGCTCGACGCCGCCATCGACGAGCTGACGATCATCGCCGGCCAGCGCGCGCAGGTCCGTCGCGCGACGAAGTCGATCGCGAGCTTCAAGCTCCGCGAGGGCATGCCCGTCGGCGCGCGCGTGACGCTGCGCGGCGCGCGCATGTATGAGTTCCTCGACCGGCTCGCGTCGATCGCCTTGCCGCGCATCCGCGACTTCCGCGGGCTCGACCCGGGCTCGTTCGACGGCCGCGGCAACTACTCGATCGGGATCCGCGAGCAGATCATCTTTCCGGAGATCGACTACGACAAGGTTCCGGCGATCCGGGGCCTCGACGTCGCGATCACCACGTCGGCGAAGTCGGACGAGGCCGGCCGCGCGCTGCTCGGCGCGCTCGGTCTGCCGTTCGCAACGACCAGAAGGGAACAGCTAGGTGGCCAAGAAGTCTCTCGTCGTCAAGCAGAAGCGGAAGGCCAAGTACGAGGTGCGGGCCTACTCGCGCTGCAACCGGTGCGGCCGCCCGCGCGCGGTGTATCGCAAGTTCGGCCTCTGCCGGATCTGCCTGCGCGAGCTCGCGCACCAGGGCGCGGTTCCGGGAATGACGAAGTCGAGCTGGTAGGAGGTACGAACGTGCTCACCGATCCCATCGCGGACATGCTGACTCGAGGATTCGCAACGCGAATCGTGCGCTGCACGACTCCGCGTCGATGCCGACCTCCAAGATGAAGGAGGAGATCGCGCGCATCCTCAAGGACGAGGGCTACATCAAGGACTACCGCGTCGTCGAGGCCATGGACGACAAGGGCCAGCCGCTCCCGTACCAGACGCTCGTCGTCGAGCTCAAGTTCGCGCGCGATCGCCGTCGCGTCATCACGACCTCAAGCGTGTCTCCAAGCCCGGTCGTCGCGTGTACGCGCGGAAGGACCGTCTTCCGCGTGTCCTCGGCGGCCTCGGCACGGCCATCATGTCCACCTCCGTCGGAGTGATCACGAACCGCCAGGCCGCCGAGCGCGGTGTGGGCGGCGAGGTCATTGCCTTCGTCTGGTAGCGATGTCACGAATTGGCCGCAGACCCATCGAGCTCCCCGCCGGCGTCATGGTCGCGATCTCGCCTGGGCGCGTTCAGGTGAACGGTCCGCTCGGCGAGTTGTCGCAGGACGTCCCGTCGCGGATGCAGATCGAGAAGACCGAGTCGGAGATCGTCGTGACGCGTCCCACCGAGCGCGGTGAGGATCGTGCGCTGCACGGCCTCACGCGCACGCTCATCGCGAACATGGTCGAGGGCGTGACGAAGGGCTTCGAGAAGCACCTCGAGATCCAGGGCGTCGGCTACCGCGCGCAGCTCAAAGGCACCGACCTCGAGCTTGCCGTCGGCTACTCGCATCCGGTGACCGTCAAGCCGCGCAAGGGCATCGAGTTCGACGTCCCGCAGCCGACGCAGATCGTCGTGAAGGGAATCGACAAGCAGATGGTCGGCCAGACCGCCGCCGAGATCCGCAAGGTTCGCCCGCCCGAGCCGTACAAGGGCAAGGGCATCCGCTACCGCGACGAGCAGGTTCGCAGGAAGGTCGGGAAGCGCGCATGAGCGTCCTCACGAAGCGCGAGGCGCGCGTGCGCCGCCACCGCCGCGTCCGCGGCAAGGTCTCCGGCACGGGCGAGCGGCCGCGTCTGGTCGTGTTCCGCTCGAACCGCGGGATCAGCGCACAGCTCGTCGACGACGAAACCGGACGCACGCTCGCCTCCGCGAGCTGGAGGGCCGCGAGCGCCTCGGGCTCCAAGACCGAGCAGGCAAACGCCGTCGGCAAGGCGCTCGCCGACTCCGCCAAGAAGGCGGGTATCGAGTCCTGCGTGTTCGACCGCGCGGGCTACCTGTTCCACGGACGCGTGAAGGCCCTCGCAGAGGGCGCCCGCGAAGGAGGGCTCCAGTTTTGAGCATGTCCCAGAGTGAGAGCCGCGAGCTGAAGGAGCGGGTCATCGAGATCAACCGCGTCGCGAAGGTCGTCAAGGGCGGCCGGCGTTTCTCGTTCACTGCGCTCGTCGTCATCGGCGACGAGGTCGATCGCGTCGGCCTCGGCTACGGGAAGGCGCGCGAGGTTCCGCTTGCGATCTCGAAGGCGGTCGAGGATGCCCGCAAGAACCTCTTCACCGTCCCGAAGCACGGGCAGACGATCACGCACGAGATCGTCGGTCGGTTCGACGCCGCGCGCGTCGTCCTGCGCCCCGCGAGCGAGGGAACGGGTGTGATCGCCGGCGGTGGCACGCGTGCGGTGCTCGAGCTCGCCGGCATCCGCGACGTCCTGTCGAAATGCCTCGGGACGACGACGCCGATCAACATGACGCCGCGCGACGGTCGACGGCCTGAAGCGCCTCGTGCGCCCGGAGGACGTCGCCGCCATGCGCGGCAAGACGGTCGCCGAGGTCCTGCCCGTCTCCCGTAAGCGCGCCGACGAGCCCGAGCCCGAGGCAGCTGCTCCCGTCGAGGAGGCCGCTGCCGAAGTGGTGGAGGAGATCGCCCCAGAGGAGACTGCCGAGTGAGCCAGCTGAAGATCACGCAGGTTCGAAGTGGCATCGGCCAGTCCGACCGCCATCTCGGGACGCTCCGCGCGCTCGGCCTGGGCAAGATCGGCCGCAGCTCCGAGCACAAGGACTCCCCGCAGCTGCAGGGCCAGCTGCGGCAGGTCCGCCATCTCGTGACCGTCGAGGACAAGTAGGAGTACCCGTGAGCGACGAGCTGAACCTCTCCAATCTGAAGCCCGCGCAGGCGCGCAAGGCCCGCAAGCGGGTCGGCCGCGGCCTGGGCTCGGGCAAGGGCCGCTACTCGGGTCGCGGGATCAAGGGTCAGAAGTCGCGCGCCGGGTCGCATAAGATGCCGGCCGGCTTCGAGGGCGGGCAGATGCCAATCGACATGCGCACGGGCAAGCTCCGCGGAAACACGTCCGCCGACGCGATGCCGATCGGTCCCTTCCGGACATACAGCCAGCCCGTCAACGTCCGGTCGCTCGATGAGCGCTTCGACACGGGAGCCGAGGTGACGCCGGAGTCGCTGAAGGCGGCCGGGCTCATCGCGAAGCTGTCGCTCGACGTGAAGATCCTTGGCCAGGGCGAGCTGACGAAGAAGCTCTCGGTGACCGCTCACTCGTTCTCCAAGTCCGCGGCCGAGAAGATCGAGGCCGCCGGCGGTACGGTGACGCGTCTGCGCGAGCCGGTCGAGCGCAAGAAGAAGAAGCACAAGGCGGCCGCGCCGGCCGTCGAGGAGCCCGAGGTCGAGGCGACCGAGGCGGAGCCGGAGGCCGAGCCCGAGACCGAGGAAGAGGCCGAGGAGTAGCGCATGTTCTCGTGGCTCGCGAACGCCTGGCGGGTACCGGAGCTCCGCAACCGCGTGCTGTTCACCGCGGGCATGCTCGCCGCCTACCGACTCGGCTCGTGGATCCCCGCCCCTGGCGTCGACTCGCAGACCATCCACGACTACTTCTCCGGCCGCGGCGGAACGGTCCTCGGCCTGCTGAACCTCTTCTCGGGAGGCGCGCTCTCGCAGTTCTCCCTGTTCGCGCTCGGGATCATGCCGTACGTCACGGCGTCCATCATTCTCCAGCTCATGACCGTGGTCATCCCGCGGCTCGGCGAGCTGCAGCGGGAGGGCGAGGCGGGCTACGCCAAGATCACGCAGTACACGCGCTACCTCACGGTCATCCTCGCCGCGGCGCAGGCCACCGGCTACGCGTTCCTCTTCCGCAGCCAGGGCGCGCTGAACGCCGGCTCGGGTGAGATGGTGCTCATCATCGTCTCGCTCACCGCGGGCACGGTGCTGCTCATGTGGATCGGCGAGCTGATCACGAAGCGCGGCATCGGCAACGGCATCTCGATCCTCATCTTCGCGTCCATCCTTATCGCCGCTCCGCTCGGCATCGTCGCCTGGTGGAACGGCGGTCCGATGGAGAAGCTCTTCTTCCCGCTCATCGCGCTCGGGATCTGCGCGGCGGTCGTCTTCGTGCAGGAGGGCCAGCGCCGCATCCCGGTGCAGTATGCGAAGCGGATGGTGGGGCGGAAGATGACTGCAGGCGGGTCGACCTATCTGCCGCTGCGCGTGAACATGGCCGGCGTCATCCCGATCATCTTCGCCGCCGCGATCCTCGCGTTCCCGCCGACAGTCGCCCAGTACTTCCCGGCGACGCGGGACTTCGTGAACACGAACTTCCAGCCCGGCAACTGGCTGTACCTCCTCATCGAGGGCGGGCTGATCATGATCTTCACCTACTTCTATACGGCCGTTCAGTTCAACCCCGTCGACCAGGCGGACAACCTGCGCAAGTACGGCGGCTACATCCCGGGCATCCGACCAGGCCCGCCGACGGCGCAGTATCTCGACCGCGTGCTGTCGAGGCTCACGCTTCCCGGATCTCTGTTCCTTGCAGCTGTCGCGGTGCTCCCGAGCCTCTTCATCCGCTACGGCGGGTTCTCGCAGGCGACCTCGCGAGCCCTTGGCGGAACCTCGGTGCTGATCGTCGTGGGAGTCGCACTCGACACCATGCGGCAGATGGAGTCGCAGATGATGATGCGCTCCTACGAAGGCTTCCTGAAGTAGGCAGGCGGCACCCGTGCGCATCCTGATCTTGGGCCCGCAGGGGTCCGGCAAGGGCACCCAGGCGAAGCGGATCGCCGAGGCCTACGGGATACCTCATGTTGCGACTGGCGACATGTTCCGGGCGGCGGCCACGGACGGCTCCGACCTCGGGAGGCTGGTCGCGCCGATCCTGGCGGAGGGTGGGCTCGTGCCCGACGATCTCACGATCGAGCTGATCCGCGAGCGGCTGGCGGACGAGGACGGCTTCGTCCTCGACGGCTTCCCACGCACGATGCCGCAGGCGGAGGCACTCGACTCGATGCTCGAGGACATCGGCAAGCCGCTCGACGCCGTGATCCTGCTCAAGGTGTCCGACGAGGTCGCAACCGAGCGTCTGCTTGTTCGCGCTGCGCAGGAAGGCCGCGCGGACGACTCGCCCGAGGCGATCAGCAATCGTCTTCGTCTGTACCACGAGCTCACGGAGCTCGTGGTCGATCGCTACGGACAGGCGGGTATCGAGGTCGTGGTCGACGGCGAGCAGTCGGTGGACGACGTGTTCGCAGCGATCCAGGAGGAGCTCGAGGCGGTGACGGCGCGGCCATGATCATCCGCAAGAGCTCACGCGAGATCGAGAAGATCGCAGCCGCCGGCGCGCTCGTCGCCGAGACGATTGCGCACGTCGGAGGTCTCCTTCGTCCGGGCGTGACGACCGATGAGCTCGACCAGGCGGCGGGCGCGTTCATCCGCGAGCACGGCGGCATCCCCACGTCGGAGGGCTACAAGGGCTACCCGAAGGCGATCTGCATCTCGCCGAACGACGTCGTTGTGCACGGGATCCCGGACGACTTCGTCGTCGGCGAGGGCGATCTCGTCACGATCGACGTTGGCGTGACGCTCGACGGCTACATCGCCGACAGCGCGTACACGTTCGGCGTGGGCGAGATCGAGCCCGAGGCGCAGCGCCTCCTCGACGTCGCCCAGGGTGCCCTTGCCGCCGGCATCGAGGAGGCCGTGGTCGGGAATCGCGTCGGCGACGTCTCGCACGCGATCCAGGAGGTCGTCGAGGCGGCTGGGTTCTCGGTCATCCGGAGCCTCGTCGGCCACGGCGTGGGCCGCTACTACCACGAGGATCCTCACATTCCCAACTTCGGCGAGCCCGGCCGTGGCCCACGCCTCTCCGACGGCATGACGATCGCGATCGAGCCGATGATCACAGCCGGCGGCTCGGACGTGCAGCGTGATGGAGGACGGCTGGACGATCCGCACCGCGGACAGCTCGCTGTCGGCGCATTTCGAGCACACCATCGCGATCACCGCCGACGGCCCGCGGATTCTCACGCCCCGGGTCGGAATACCAGGAGGCGTGCGGGTTTAGGCGAAGATCGTCTGCTACGATGTCCCGCCGCGGCGCGGTCGTCCGTTTGTGCCGCTGTTCTCACACGAAATCCCCAACCGAGAGGTCTGTTCGCGCGCGAAGTGGCAGTCAAGGAAGAGAAGATCGAGGTCGAGGGCGAGGTCGTCGAAGCGCTCCCAAGCACGATGTTCCGGGTGCAGCTCGACAATGGCCACAGTGTCCTCGCTCGCATCTCCGGGAAGATGCGCAAGCACTACATCCGCATCCTCCCCGGCGACCGCGTCAAGGTCGAGCTCTCTCCCTATGACCTCACCCGCGGCCGAATCACCTTCCGGATGAAGTAAACGACATGAAGGTACGCCCATCCGTCAAGCCCATGTGCGAGCGCTGCCGCGTCATCAAGCGGCACGGTCGCACCATCGTCATTTGCTCCAACCCCCGTCACAAGCAAAGGCAGGGTTAACCCACGTGGCACGCATCGCCGGAGTCAACCTCCCCACGCAGAAGCGGCTCGAGATCGGGCTGACGTACATCTACGGGATCGGCAAGTCGACCTCGCAGAAGATCATCCGCGAGCTCGAGCTCGATCCCGAGCAGAAGGTGCGCGACCTCACCGACGACGAGGTCACGAAGCTCCGCAACTACATCGACTCCGAGGTCGAGGTCGAGGGTGACCTCCGGCGCGACCGGGCGCAGGCGATCAAGCGCCTGACCGAGATTGGCGCATACCGGGGCATTCGTCACCGCCGCGGGCTTCCCGTGCGCGGCCAGCGCACGAAGACGAACGGCCGAACGCGCAAGGGCCCGAAGAAGACCGTCGGACGCGGCAAGAAGGCGAAGTAGCGCATGGCTCCTCCCCGCAGATCCGCGGCCCGCGGCCGCACCCGTCGCAAGGTCCGGAAGAACATCGCCATCGGCCAGGCGCACATCAAGACGTCGTTCAACAACACGATCGTCACCCTCACCGACGCCGAGGGGAACGTCATCGTGTGGGAGTCCGCCGGCTCGGCCGGGTTCAAGGGCTCGCGGAAGTCGACGCCCTTCGCCGCACAGGTGACTGCGGACAACGCAGCACGCAAGGGCATGGAGCACGGCCTGCAGAAGGTCGAGGTCTTCGTGAAGGGCCCCGGCTCCGGGCGCGAGACCGCGATCCGCTCGCTGCAGGCGGCCGGTCTCGAGATCCTCGGCGTGAAGGACGTCACGCCGCAGGCTCACAACGGCGTACGCCAGCGCAAGCGGAGGAGGGTCTAGGCGTGGCCCGCGATCTCGGTCCCAAGTGCCGTATCTGCCGCCGCGAGGGCATCAAGCTCTTCCTGAAGGGCGAGCGCTGCCTCACCGAGAAGTGCGCGGTCGAGCGCCGCAGCTATCCGCCGGGAGAGCACGGGCGTGGACGCATCAAGCAGAGCCAGTACCTGCTCCAGCTCCGCGAGAAGCAGAAGGCGCGCCGTTACTACGGGCTCCTCGAGAAGCAGTTCCGCACGACGTACGAAAAGGCCGCTCGCGGTCACGGCGCCCCGGGCGAGAACCTCCTGCGCATGCTCGAGACCCGTCTCGACAACGTCGTCTACCGCCTCGGCTTCGCAGGCTCGCGCGCGCAGTCGCGCCAGCTCGTGCGGCACGGGCACTTCCAGGTCAACGGCCGCAGGGTCAACATCCCGAGCTACGGCGTCCGGCCGAACGACGTCGTCTCCCTGAAGCAGGGCAGCCCGGTCGAGCAGCTCGTACGTGACGCAACCGACCTCACCGCGTCGGTGGCCCCCTGGCTCCAGGCCGACCACGACGGGCTCACCGGCACCGTGCTGAAGTGGCCCGAGCGCGACGAGATCGACGCGCCGGTCCAGGAATCACTGATCGTAGAGCTGTACTCCAAGTAGTAGGGGCGAGGCTCGCCTCGCCCTCAAAGAGGAAAGGACTTGATTTGGCAGTTCGAACCAGCCTGATGGAATTCCAGGTCCCGAAGATCGTCCACGAGGACGCCGACGACCACCGTGGCGTCTTCGCGATCGAGCCGCTCGATCGCGGGTTCGGTCACACGTTCGGGAACTCGCTGCGCCGGGTGCTGCTGTCCTCGCTCGAGGGCGCCGCAGTGACGGCCGTGAAGATCGAGGGCGTCGCCCACGAGTTCACGACGCTTCCGGGCGTGCGCGAGGACGTCACCGACGTCATCCTCAACCTCAAGAACCTCATCGTCCGTCTGCACGGCGCGTCGCCGGAGATCGAGGTGTACATCGCGAAGAAGGGCGCGGGAGCCGTCACGGCTGCAGACATCGAGGCGCCGGCCGACCTCGAGATCCTCAACCCGGAGCTCGAGATCGCGCACGTCTCCGACAAAGGCAAGCTCGAGATGACCCTGACGATCGGGCGCGGCCGCGGGTACGTCCCCGCCGAGCTCAATCGCGGGCCGGAGACGACCATCGGCGTCATTCCGATCGACTCCATCTTCTCGCCGGTGCGCCGCGTCGCGTACGAGGTCGAGGCCGCGCGTGTGGGCCAGCGCACCGACTACGACAAGCTCATCCTCGATGTCTCGACCGACGGCTCGATCGAGCCGCGTGACGCGATCGGCCAGGCCGCCGAGATCCTCATCCGCCAGCTCGCCATCTTCACCGACCTCGACGCGATCGAGGGCTTCGGCGAGGCGGCACCGGAGGCCGTCGCCGAGGCGCCGGTCATGCACGGGATGGAGAACTTCCCGATCGAGGAGCTCGAGCTCGGCGTCCGCTCCTACAACTGCCTCAAGCGCGTGGGCATCGAGACGATCGGCGATCTCACGTCGAAGTCCGAGAACGAGCTCGTGGCGATCCCGAACTTCGGTCGCAAGTCGATCGAGGAGGTTCGCTCCGCTCTCTCCGCGCACGGCCTGACGCTCAAGGGCGAGGAGCTCGTCTGACGTGAGGCATCAGCGGTCCGGCAAGAAGCTCGGGCGGGACTCCGCCCATCGCAAGGCGCTCTACTCGAATCTCGCGGGCGCCCTGATCGAGCATGGCCGGATCCACACGACTGAGGCGAAGGCGAAGGCCGTCAAGCCGTTCGCCGAGAAGATGATCACTCTGGGCAAGCGCGGCGACCTCCATGCCCGCCGGCAGGCGCTCGCCGCGCTTCGCTCGAACCACGTCGTCCATCAGCTGTTTGCAGACGTCGCGCCGCGCTTCGCGGACCGCCCGGGCGGCTACACGCGCATCGTGCGTATCGGGCCGCGACAGGGCGACGCTGCCGAGATGGTCTACCTCGAGTTCGTCGACCACCAGCCGGCGGCCTCGCCGCTCGCGATTCGCCGCGCGACACGTACCGAAGAAGAGCCAGCAGAGGACGAGTAGCCCCACGTCCGGGGCTAGGCTCCGGACGTGCTCTTCCTGATCGCGCTCCTGCTCGCGATCTTCCTGCTCCCGTCGCCGTGGGGCTTCGTCGTCGTCGTGGTCGCGCTCGTGATCGATGTCGTCGAGGTCAGCGTCGGCCTCTGGTACTCGAAGCGCCGGCGTGCAACCGTCGGCACCGGCACGCTCGTGGGGATGACGGCCGTCGCGGTCGGCGACCTCTTCCCCGAGGGTCAGGTGAAGGTGAACGGCGAGATCTGGCGGGCGCGGTGCGAGGCGGGCTGCGATGCAGGTACCCCTGTGGTGGTGCGTGCCGTCGCCGGCCTCACGCTCGACGTTGAGCCCACGTCGTGAATCTGAGGCTGACGCTCGAATATGACGGGACGGGTTTCCACGGCTGGGCCCGCCAGCCGGGGCTGCGCACGGTCGAGGGCGTGCTCCGGGACGCGTTCGACGCGGTCTTTCCGCGCTGGGACGGTCTCGCGGTCGCTGGGCGTACCGACACGGGCGTCCACGCGACCGGGCAGGTGGCGAGCCTCGACGTCGAGGGCGGGCCGCCACTCGAGCGCGCAGCCGACGCCCTCAGCGCGGCGCTGCCGGAGGACGTCGCGGTGCTCGAGGCCGCGCAGGCGCCCGACGGCTTCCACGCTCGCTTCTCCGCGCGCTCGCGCTCGTACCGTTACCGTGTCGTCATCGGCCGCCGCTCCCCGCTCGAGGCGCGCCGCGCTTTCTGGTGGCCGCGACCGGCTGACGTGGATGCGTTGCGGAAGGCAGCCGGCATGCTCGTCGGAGAGCACGACTTCCGCGCCTTCACGCCGGCGGAGACGCAGCATGACGTGTTCCTCCGGAACGTCCTGGCGGCGGACTGGACCCGGGACGGCGACCGGATCGACTTCACGATCACCGCGGACAGCTTCCTCCGCCACATGGTGCGGACGCTCGTCGGGACCATGCTCGAGCGGCCGGACCGGGTCGAGGCGCTGCTCGGCGGCGCAGCACGCTCCGAAGCCGGGCTGACCGCCCCGCCGTGGGGGCTCTACCTCGAGCGCGTCGACTACTAGGCACCTGGCTACGATCGCGCGGGTGACGACCAACGTGCGCTTTCCGATTGTCCTTTTCGACCTCGACGGCACGTTGATCGACTCCGGACCGATCATCCTCGCATCCATGCAGCACGCGGTCAGGACCGTGCTCGGCCGGGAGATCCCGCAGGAGGAGCTCGGGATGACGATCGGCGGGCAGGGCATCGTCGCGCAGATGCAGGCGATCGACGTCGAGCACGCCGACGACCTGCTCGAGGCCTACAAGGAGCACAACGACGGTCTCCACGAGACGCTCGAGGCATTCGGCGAGCTCGTGGCGCTCCTTCCGGGACTGAAGGCGGAAGGTCGCAGGCTCGGAATCGTCACCGCGAAGCGGCATCGCACAGTCGGGCTGGCACTCGATCGCTTTCCGGCGCTCGCGGAGGCCTTCGACGTCGTCATTGGCTTCGAGGACACGGAGCGGCACAAGCCGGACCCTGATCCGGTCCTCCTCGCCGTCGAAAGGCTCGCCGGGACGCCCGCCGAGTCGGCCTACGTCGGCGACTCGCCGTTCGACATCGGCGCCGCGAAGGCCGCCGGTGTGTATGCGGTCGCGGTGGGTTGGGGCGGCATCCATCCCGACGACCGGCTGCTCGCCGAGGAGCCAGACGCGTTCGTGCGTACGCCGGAGGAGCTCCTCGATGTCCTCTAGGACCGTCGCTCCGGCCGAGCGCGCCGCCGAGCTGCGGCGCCTGATCGAGCATCACAACTACCGCTACCACGTCCTCGACGATCCCGAGATTCCGGACAGTGCGTACGACGCCCTGTTCGACGAGCTGAAGGGGCTCGAGGACGAGTCGCCCCAGCTCGTGACGCCCGACTCCCCGACGCAGCGGGTCGGCGCGCCTCCGGCTACGGGGTTCACGAAGGTCGCGCACCTTTCTCCGATGGGCTCGCTGGAGAAGGTGACCACGCGCGAGGCGCTCGAGAAGTGGGCCGAGGACATCCGCAAGCGACTCGGCACGGACGAGCCCGTCGCGTTCGTCCTCGAGCCGAAGATCGACGGCTCGGCCGTGTCGCTCGTCTACGAGGAGGGTGTCCTCGTGCGTGGAGCGACGCGCGGTGACGGCGAGCGCGGGGAGGACGTCACGGCCAACCTCCGCACCATCGAGCCGATCCCGCTTCGTATGCGCGGGGACTCGCCGCCGGCGCGGGCCGAGGTACGGGGGGAGATCTACTTCCCTCTCGACGGTTTCGACCGTTTCAACGAGGCGCAGCTGGCCGCAGGCAAGAAGCCGGCACCCAACGCCCGAAACGCGGCGGCGGGCTCACTCCGCCAGCTGAATCCGGCGATCACGGCGGAGCGCCCACTCTCGATCTTCGTCTACGGGATCGGGATCCTCGAGGGCCACGAGCTCGCGACACAGTCGGAGGCGCTTGCGTGGCTGCGAGAGCGCGGCTTTCGGACGAACCCCGACGCCGAGCGGCTCGAGACGATCGAGGACGTGGCCGAGGCGTGCGTGGCGTGGGAGTCGCGGCGCGCGGATCTCGGCTACGAGATCGACGGGATCGTCGTGAAGGTCGACTCCTTCGACCAGCAGGGTCGGCTCGGCTCGTTGCACGGGCGCCCTCGGTTCGCTCGCGCGTTCAAATGGGCGCCGACCTCGGCGGTCACGCGCTTGACGGCGATCCATGTGCGCGTCGGACGTACGGGAGTCCTCAATCCGCTCGCCGAGCTCGAGCCGGTCCAGGTCGGCGGCGTGACGGTCACGAGCGCAACCCTCCACAACGAGGACGACATCCGCCGCAAAGACATCCGCGTCGGGGATCTCGTCGTCGTCCAGCGTGCAGGCGACGTCATCCCGCAGGTGGTCGGCCCTGCCGGCGCGCACGAGCCGGGCACGAAGCCGTGGCGAATGCCGAAGCGCTGCCCGCTCTGCGGCGCGGAGATCGTCCGGCCCGAGGGCGAGGTCATGCACCGCTGCCCGAACCGGGCGTGTCCGTCGCGGGGCCTGGAGACGCTCTACCACTGGGTCGGTCCCGCCATGGACATCGAGAACGTGGGCGGGAGCACCATCAAGAAGCTCTGGGACGAGGGCATCGTCCGATCGCTCCCCGATCTGTACCGGCTGACCGCCGAGCAGCTCGGCGAGCTCGACGGCTTCGCCGAGATCTCGGCGACTCGCGCGTACGACTCGATCCAGCGCTCGAACGAGCAGCCCTTCTCGCGCATTCTCTTCGGCCTCAACATCCCGAAGGTCGGATGGGTGATCGCCCGGAGCCTCGCGCTGCACTTCCGCTCCGCGGAGGCGCTCGCCGCAGCGACGCTCGAGCAGCTCGAGGAGGTTGAGGGCATCGGGCCCGAGCGCGCCGAGCTGATCGCGGAATGGTTCGCCGATCCCGAAAACCTCGCGTTGATCGGCGAGCTCCGCGAGCTCGGGCTGCAGCTCGCGCTGGCCGAAGACGAGCGGCCGCCGGAGGGACGCCTGGCGGGCTCGCAGTACGTCATCACCGGAACGCTGGAGGGCTGGACGCGGGAGGAGGCGAAGGCGGCACTGGAGGGCTTGGGCGCGAAGGTGTCCGACTCCGTCTCGAAGAAGACGACCGGCGTCGTGGTGGGGGAGAGCCCAGGCTCGAAGGCGCAGAAGGCAGAGAAGCTCGGCGTGCGGGTGCTCTCGGAGGTCGACCTCCGAGAGCTCCTAGGAACGAGCTAGAACCGTCACGAAGCGGTCCTGGGCGGCGCGGGCCGTCCAGTACGGGACGGGCCGGCCGTTGTGGAGGATCGCGAAGACGTACCGATCGCCCACGAGCCCCGCGAGAGCCGAGGCCCTGTTCGTCGTCCCGGTCTTCGCGTGCACCCGACCGCGTGTGGGCCGCGTCGCGAGCCGGTTCCGCAACGTGCCCGACATGCCAGCCACGGCGAGGGACGCCACGAAGACGCGGCCGATGGTCGGATCGGTCGCTCCGGCGCGGAGGATGCCCGCGAGCGCCGTGACGGTGGACCGGTCGTAGCGCGAGAGGCCCGACCCGTCCGCGACGCGCACGCCGCCGAGCGGAATCGCCGCATCGGCGAGCGTCGCGCGGACGACTCTCGCTCCCGCTGCGGTCGAGGCCGGCTCTGCGACGGTGGCGCCGAGCTGCTTGAGGATCATCTCCGCGACGAAGTTGTCGGAGTCGGCGTTCATGTGATGCACGACGTTCGCGAGCCGTTCGGAGAGGTCGAAGGCGATCGGCACGGAGCTCGCCGGCGCGCGGCGAGCGCCCGAGCGCCCGCCCACCTCGATGCCGCGCTTCTGGAGCGCCGCCGTGAACGCCCGGGCAGCGGCGACGGCGGACCCGTTGGCGCCGATCAGATGAACGCCCGCGACGGACAGTGCGGAGAGCGGCCGAGACTCGATACCGAGGTACCCGGGCTTCCAGCCGGGGGCGTCCCGCCGCGCGTCGAAGTACGTGTCGTCGCCGAACACGCGGCCGGCGATGCGGGTGATCCCGGTGTCCGCGAACCTCCTGGCGAGCCGGTCGAGGTCGGAGCCGTCGAGCGTCGGGTCGCCGTAGCCGACGAGGAAGAGGTCGCCGCTCCACGTCCCGCCCGACCGGGACCCTTTGCCCACGAGCTCGGTCCGGAACCGGAAGCGCGGCCCCAGTACGTGCAGCGCGGTGAACGAGACCGAGAGCTTCTCCGCGGATGCGGGAACCAGCCCGCGGCGCCCGTTCTGGCTGAAGAGCGTCTCGCCGGAGCGGAGGTCGACCGCGATCGCCGCCGTCTGGCTCGTGGCGACTCCCGGCGCTTGCACCGCTCGTCCGAGCGCGAGGTCGAGCGCGGGAGCAGCTGCGCTCGACGTCGTCGACGCCACCAGGGCTGCGACGACGACGGACGCCGCGGCGAGTGCTACCCAGGCCCGCATCACGGATGAGTGTGTAGCGGACGCCGCCGACGGCGGGGTGCCGTCAGCGGTAGATGGTGATGGTGATGGTCCGCCGGCCCCACTTCCTGGCCTTGGCGGTCGTGGGGAACCAGAGGTCGATGATCCGGCCCTTGATCGCATAGCCCACGTCGGCGGCGAGGCCCGGCCCGTATCCCGGCACCTGCAGCTTGGTGCCGAGCGGGATGAGCTTCGGGTCGACCGCGACGACGCCTCTGCCGACGGGAACGCCGAGTGCAGTCGAGCCCGGCAGCGAGTACGCGACCGCGTCCACCTTCAGCTGGTACGCCCGGGGAGCCTGCGTCTGGCCGAGGGCGGAGCCTCCGGCGAAGAGAATCGATCCGAGGAGGACCGCGCCTATTGCGATCGCCCATCTGTGCGTTCCCCTGCGCACGAAGGGGAGAACGTAACAGAGCCTCGCTGCCGATGCTCCGGCAAGTGCCCTCTTTGCAGATATTTTGGCTCAGTTGTTGGTTGCAGGCGTCCGCAGGCGCTGCTAGGGTCTGCCACTTGTGACGGGCCAGACCGCCACCGGCGGGTCTGTCCGGGGACGACCACGAGCCTTCTTAAGCGGCTCGCGAACCGGATGGGCGCCGATAGTCGTTCTCGCTGCGGCATGCGCCGCCTGGCTTTTGCTTGCCGTCGGACCGGCGTCCGGGCAGACGATCACGTCGAAGCGTCAGCAGGCCGAGGCGATCATGGCTCAGGTCGAGAGCATGCAGGGCGACCTCGAGCAAGCCGGTAACGCGTACTACAGCGCGAATGTCCAGCTCCGTGGGATCGAGCACGAGCTCGATTCGAATGCGAAGCACCTCGTCGCGGCGAAGAGGAGCCTCGGCGTGGCCCAGAATCGCATCGCCGTTCGCCTACGCGACCTCTACATCAACGGGCAGGGAGACTCGACGCTCGAGGTGATCCTCGGCTCGAGCAGCCTCGACGAGATCATCGCCCGGCTCGACGCGGTCGAGCGGGTGTCGAAGCAGGACGCGCAGATCCTCCGGACGGTCAAGCAGTTTCGCAAGGAGGTCGAGACGCGTCGCGCCAATCTCCAGGACGCGCACTCGCGACAAGTGCAGGTCGTCGCCGAACGCGCCGCCGAGCAGCAGAAGATCCAGTCGCAGATCGCGGAGCAGAACAGCCTCCTCGCCTCGGTCAAGGACGAGATCGTCAAGATGCAGGCCGAGGAGGCCCGACGGCAGGCGGCGCTCGCCGCCCAGGCGCGCGCCCGCGCGCAGGCCGCAGCGCAACTCGCCCAGCAGGCGCAGCAGGATGCCGCGTCGCAGCAGGTCTACGACCCGGCGTTCGACGCTCCCAACTACGACGCACCGGCGGCTCGCTACGGCCAGGTCGTCGGGATCGCGCTGCAATATCTCGGCATCCCGTACGTCTGGGGCGGCTCGTCCCCTGCGACCGGGTTCGACTGCTCGGGATTCGTGGCCTACGTCTACGCCCAGATCGGCGTCTACCTCCCGCACCACGCCGCGTCGCAGTACGGATACGGGACTCCGGTTTCACGCGACCAGCTGGCGCCCGGTGATCTCGTCTTCTTCGACGGTCTCGGCCACGTCGGGATCTACATCGGGGGCGGCCAGTTCGTGCACGCGCCGCACACCGGGGACGTCGTGAAGATCTCGAGCCTCTACGAGTCCTGGTATGCGTCGACCTTCTACGGCGCTCGTCGCCTCTAGAGCGGCGCTCCCGAGCTAGCCGGGAGTGTTGGTGTCGCCGGCGTTCACCGCCGCCTGCGGCTCCGCATACAACGCCTCGATCTCGGACGCGAAGTTCTCCTGGACGGCACGACGCCGGAGCTTGAGCGTCGGCGTGATCTCGCCGTGCTCCATCGTGAAGTCACGCGGGAGAACGGCGAAGCGCTTCACCTGCTCGAAGCGGGAGCGGTCGCGATTCGCGTCGTCCACGGCGGCCTGGAGGAGCCCCCGGACCCGTGGGTCGGACGCGAGCGTCGACGGGTCGCCGTCGACGTCGTTCTCTGCGGCCCACCTGCCCAGTTCGGCCTGGTCGAGCGTGAGCAACGCAGAGACGTAGGGCCGCTTGTCTCCGATCACGAGCGCCTGTGACACGTACTTCGACGTCTTGAGCTCGTTCTCGATGTTCTGCGGCGCGACGTTCTTGCCACCCGCCGTCACGAGGATGTCCTTCTTGCGGTCGGTGATGTGGAGGAATCCGTCGTCGTCGAGCTGGCCGATGTCGCCGGTCTTGAGCCAGCCGTCGCCATCGAGCACCGCCGCGGTCGCCTCCGGGTCCTTGTAGTAGCCCTGGAAGACCGTGTCGGAGCGAACCTCGATCTCGCCGTCCTCCGCAATCCTGATCTCGAAGCCGGGCAACGCCTGTCCGACCGATCCGAACCGGTAGCGGTCGGGGAGATTGACACTGCATGCGGTCGTGCACTCGGTGAGGCCGTAGCCCTCGGTGATACGGACGCCGACGCTGTCGAAGAACTCGGCGATGTCCTTCGAGAGGGGTGCGCCGCCCGAGCCGGGCATGCGCAGCCGCCCGCCGAGGGGCTCGCGCACCTTGGAGAAGACGAGCTTGTCGGCGATCCGGTGCTTGGCGCGCAAACCTGCGGGGATCGCGGCTCCCTCGGCCTCGAGCCGGCTGACCTCGCGGCCGACCGCGAGCGACCAGTCGATGAGCCTTCGCTTCGAGCCGGTCGCCTCGTCGAAGCGGGACTGGACGAGCGCGTAGATCTTCTCGTACACGCGCGGAACGCTCGGAAGGACCGTCGGGCGCACGACCGGAAGCGCCTCTCCGACGCGAAGCGGATCCGCGAGGAGCGCGATGGTGAACCCGACCTTGGCGCCGAGGAGCAGCATGAGCCGCCCGTAGTTGTGCGCGAGCGGGAGGTACAGGAGCATGACGTCGTCGGCGCGGTAGTAGCTAGTCATCCGGTCGACGACGCCCGCCATCTCGCAGTAGTTGCGGTTGGACAGCATGCAGCCCTTCGGCGGGCCGGTCGTCCCCGAGGTGTAGATGATCGTGTAGAGGTCGTCCTCGCCGACGGCCGCCGACGCCTCGTCCAGCGCAGCCGGGTTCGCGGCGGCGTAGTCGCGGCCGTGCGCGCCGAGCCCTTCGAGGTCGTGATAGGTGAGGACGTGCTTGAGCGACGGGAGCTCTTCCGTGAGCGGCCTCGACCTTCCCGAGCTGCTCTGCGTCCTCGCAGACGATCGCCACGGACTCCGAGTGGGCGAGGAGGTAGCCGACGTCGCGGGAGGAGCTCGACGCGTACACCGGGACTCCCACCGCGCCGATCCGGGCGAGCGCGAAATCGACGAGCGCCCACTCGAGGCTGTTTCGCGCGAGCAGCGCTACGTTGTCGCCCTTGCGCACGCCGCGCGCGAGGAGCCCGTTCGCGTAGTCGCGGACGCGCTCGTCGGCCTGCTCCCACGAGACCTCATGCCAACCCTCGTCGGTCTCGACGAGGTAGGCGGGACCCGATCGCTCGGCAGCGACCGCGTCGAGCCAGAGCTGCGCGATCGTGCGCCGGCCGGACTCCGGCGTGGTCGCGACACTCGCCTCGAGCCGTCTCGGTCACGTCTGAGCTTAGCCACGAGAGGGATCCTGCGTTCCAGCGCGAATCTTGCTGGTCCGACGCCAGGATTCCCTTTGGCGCTCCCGTGCAATACGCTTTGACCATGCGCACGACCTGGAACGGATCCCTCAGCTTCGGCCTCGTCTCGATCCCCGTCGGGCTCGCCCCCGCGACGAAGCCCGCTGCGCGCCAGTCGGACGTCTCGTTCCGGCTTCTGCACCGCGAGTGCTCGACGCCGATCAAGCAGAAGCGCTGGTGCCCGACGCACGACCGCGAGGTCACGCAGGACGAGATCGTCCGCGGCTTCGAGGTGACGAAGGGCCAGTTCCTCATCGTCGAGGACGCCGATCTCGAGGCGATCGAGCGCTGCCGACGACTCGCGCTCGATCGAGATCACGCGCTTCGTGCAGGAGGACGACGTCGACCCGATCTTCTTCGACCGCACGTACTTCCTCGTGCCCGGCGTCGGCGCACCGCGCAGCGCCGGCCGTACGTGCTCCTGCTCGAGGCGATGCGGCAGACGGAGACCGCCGCGCTCGGGCGCTTCGTGCGCGCGGGCCGCGAGAGCCTCTGCCTCGTGCGCGCGAAGGACGACGCGCTCGCGCTCGAGACGCTCTTCCTCGCCGAGGACGTGCACTCGCAGGCCGAGATCTCGGAGGCGGTCGAGGAGCACCGAGGTCAAGAAGTCCGAGCTCGACCTCGCGCGCCAGGTGATCGAGAGCCTCGCCGGCGACTTCGAGCCGTCCGAGCTCGCCAGCGAGTACCGGCGCGACCTCCGCGCACTGCTCGAGGCGAAGATGCGCGGCGAGGAGATCGTCGCTCCGGAGCCCGTCGAGCGTCGCGCCCGTGATCGACCTCATGGAAGCGCTCAAGGCGAGCGTCGCGGCGGCGAAGAAGAAGCCCGCGGACGAGGAAGCCGCGGCGAAGCCCGCGCGAGCGCGAGGGCGCGCAGCAAGGCGAGCTAGGTGTGGCGGCCCGGCGTCGGGCCGTCAGTTCGGTTCGGTCAGGAAGAGGTCGAGGCGGCTCCCGCCCCGACGGCCTCGAGCGACGCCTGGAAGAGCGTCTTGTCGATCTTCCCGTGGTAGATCGGCACGCCTTCCTCGATGCAGATGCGGATGACCTCGTCGCGGTCCATCCCCGTCTCCTTGGCGAGCTCCTCGGGCGTCAGGTGGTTGGCCATGCTGCCTCCTTCGGGCAAAGAAAAAGCCCGCCGGCGCAGTGCGCGCGCGTCGGGCTCCGGTTCATTCGTGCCGGGGCGGGTCAACCGGCCCGCCTCTCGAGAACTTCCGTCACGGTCTGAGCATACTCCGGGTCGCTCGGGCCATGCAACGCCCCGCGGCCCTTCGGCTCCGCGTCGGGGGAGCCGGTACCCTTTGCCCGCTCGGGGTGTGGCGCAGCCTGGTAGCGCGCTCCGTTCGGGTCGGAGAGGCCCCCAGTTCGAATCTGGGCACCCCGATTATTCGCGGGGGGAAACCAGGTTTCCCCCGCGTGCCCCCTGCCTCGCCGGTGGCGACTGACATTTCGCACGCGGCCTCCCGGCGGGCCGAGCCCGCCTCCGGCCCTCGATGCGCGGCAGCTTTGCTGCCGCTGATGGATGCGCTCGTCCGTCCCACCGAGTCGGCGGGGGGAACCATCGGCGGGGCGAAACGATGATTCCCTCCGGCCAGCGCCGCCCTTCCTGTTCGCTCGGCTAGAGAGCCGCGCTTGGCCTCCCGGTCGGCAGAGCCGACCGCCGGCCCTCAACGCCTGCGCTTTGCGCAACGGCGGTTATCCTCGATCGGTGCTGAAGGCCGTCCTGTTCGACGTCGACTTCACGCTCTTTCGGCCCGGGCCCGAGCTCGGGCCCGAGGGCTACCGGCGGGTGGGTGAGCGGCACGGGCTCGTCCTCGACCCGGTCGCTACGGGCGGCGCGCGCGCGCACGCGATCGAGACGCTCCAGCGCAACCACGAGCTCGTGCACGACGAGGAGATCTGGATCGCGTTCACCGAGCAGATCGTGCTCGGCATGGGCGGCGATCGCGATCCGGGCGCGCGAGCGTGCGCGACCGACATGGTGCGCGAGTGGGAGCGGCACGAGAACTTCTCGCTCTACGAGGACGCGCTGCCGGTGCTCGACGAGCTTCGGCGGCACGGCCTCAAGATCGGGCTCATCTCGAACGGCCAGCGCGATCTCGAGGAGTTCGCCGACCACCACGCGCTGGACGTCGACGCGGTCGTCGGCTCGAAGGCGCACGGCCGCGTGAAGCCGCATGCGTCGATCTTCGTCGCGGCGCTCCAGGCGCTCGACGTCGCGCCTGACGAGACGGCGATGGTCGGCGACTCGTACGAGGACGACATCGAGGGCGCTCGAGCGCTCGGGATCCGCGCGATCCTGCTCGATCGCGACGGGCTGCGCATCCGGGCGCGCCGGACCGGATCGACACGCTGCTCGCGCTACCGGCGGCGCTCGGGCTAGCTCACCCCTAGCTCGCCGCGCCAGGCGTCGGTGTGCGCGCCGAGCGGGACGTGCTTCGGGTGCGTCGCCGCCCGCCCCGAAGCTCGGCGGCCGCCTCCTCTCGCGTCCAGACCGGTCCGACGCACACGTCCTCGTCACCGAAGTGCTCGAGCCACGTCCGCGAGCGGCGCTCGCGAAGATCGCCGCGAGCTCGGCGGCGAGCTCCTCCTGGTCCTCGTCGTACTGGCGCTCGGCGAGCTCCGGGCGTCCGAGCAGCTCGCACGAGGCGCGCGAAGAACTTCGGCTCGAGGGCCCCGACCGTGAGGTATCGTCCGTCGGCTGTTGCGTAGATGCGGTAGCAGGCGAGCCCGCCCGTGAGCATGCGCTGCACCGGCTCGCCGCCGAGCCGGTGTGCGACGAGGTCGTGCGAGCGATGCGTCATCGACACGACGATGCGCGCCCCGCGCCCGTCCGCTCGCGCTCGAGCAGCGCTGCGAGGATCTGCGTCACCGCGCCGAGGGCTCCGGCGGCGAGGTCGGCGATCTGAACGGGCGGGAGCGCCGGGCGCCGTGTCCGCGAGCACTCCGGCCCAGCCGAGGTAGTTGACGTCGTGACCGGCGCGCGAGCGATGCGCAGGCCGTCGTCGCCGAAGCCGGTGATGGAGCAGTAGACCGTCGCGGCGGGAACGTCGTCCGGACCGATTCCGAGACGCGACGCCACGCCGGGCCGGAACCCTTCGAGCGACCACGTCGGCACGTGCGCAGAGCGCGCGGGCTAACGCTGCGTCCGCGGGGAGGTCGCAGACGACCGATTCGCGTCCCGGCGCGCAGGGCGGTGTCCCAGGCCGGTCGCGCGTCGGCCGCATAGGATCGCCCCGCGGCGGCTCGACTCGGACGACGCGGGCGCCGAGCCGCCTGAGCTCGCGACTCGCATAGGCGCCGGGCAGGTAGCGGGTGAAGTCGATGACGAGCGTGTCGGCCAGCGGTTGCACGCCGCGGGAGGGTATCTCTATTCTCCTGCGGCGTTGACTGACGGTTCAATCGCCTCGGAGGACAAGCGCAAGCGCATCCTCGACGCCGCGATCAGGGTGTTCGCTGAGCACGGGTACCACGGTTCGCGCGTCGGAGACATCGCCGAGGACGCGGGCGTCGCCCATGGTCTCCTCTACCACTACTTCGCGTCAAAGGACGACGTCCTCAAGACGATCTTCGTCGAGAACTGGGGGCAGCTCCTGAAGCGCTTCAAGGCGGTCGAGGAGACGGACGAATCGGCCGACGAGAAGCTCGCCGGCATCGCCAAGATCTTGCTGCGGACCTGGCGCAACGATCCCGCCCTCGTCACGGTGATGGTGCGCGAGGTCGCCAGGAGCCAGCACATCCAGGGCCAGGTGGTCGAGGTCGGCGAGGCGTTCGCGATCATTCAGCGGATCATCGAGGAAGGCCAAGCTGCGGGGACACTCCGGAGCGACGTCGACGCCCGCGTCGCCAGCTGGGTCATCTACGGCGGGCTCGAAGAGGTCCTCACCGGGTGGGTTCTCGGCCAGCTCCCGGACAGCGAGGACGACGTCACTCGGGCCGAGCAGGTCGCCGTCGAGCTCGCGCTGCGCGGGCTCGCGGTCTAGGCTCGCGCCCATGAAGACCTTCAACCTGCACGGCGACGAATGGGATCGAGCCGAGGATCGGCCGGGCTGGCGCAGCAAGGACGCCTGGGTCGGCGCGCGCCTCGACGCAGAGCTGCTCGGGGGCAGCCTGTACGAGCTCGAGCCGGGCGACCGTCTCTGGCCGTACCACCTCCATCACGCGAACGAGGAATGGCTGATCGTCGTGCGCGGTCGGCCGACGCTGCGGTCGCCCGACGGCGAGCAAGAGCTGGAGGAGGGAGACGTCGTCGTCTTCCCGCGCGGAAAGTCAGGCGCCCATCAGGTCTCGAACAAGCACCGATGCGCCGATCCGTGTGCTCATGCTCTCGATCGATGAACGCGCCGGACATCGTCGAGTACCCGGACTCCGGCAAGGTCGGCGCACGCAGCGTGGCGGGCGAGAGGATCCTCCTGAGCCGGCCCGGACCGATGCTCGACTACTGGGAGGGCGAGGCGTAGCGTCTCTCCGCAAGAAGGCGGATCCGCCGTGCGCAGATCCGCCTTCGCGCGAACATCAAAGACGCTCGCCTCTCAGGAACGAAGCGCTGCGGCTGGACTCTGCTCAGGGCGGCGTTGCTAGCGGAAGGCGTTCTCGCCGGTCAGCGCTTGCCCGACGACGAGGGTGTGCACCTCGTGCGTGCCCTCGTACGTGAGCACCGACTCGAGGTTGTTCACGTGGCGGATCACCGGGTACTCGAGCGTCACGCCGTTTGCGCCGAGGATCGTCCTCGCGCGACCGCGCGACCTCGATCGCGCCGCGGACGTTCCCCATCTTTCCGAGGCTCACGTGCTCGGGGCGGAGCGTGCCATCGTCCTTCATGCGTCCGAGGTGGAGCGCGACGAGCGTTGCGCGGTTGATCTCGAGCGCCATCTCCGCGAGCTTCTGCTGCGTGAGCTGGTACCCCGCGATCGGCTTGCCGAAGACGATGCGCTCCTTCGCGTAGTCGAGCGCGCACTCGAAGCACGCCCGGGCGGCGCCGACGGCGCCGAAGACGATCCCGAAGCGCGCCTCGTTCAGGCACGAGAGCGGCCCGCGCAGCGTCGTGGCGCCAGGGAGCGCGTTCTCGTCGGGGACGCGCACGTCCTGGAGGACGAGCTCGGAGGTCACGGACGCGCGCAGCGAGAGCTTCTTGTGGATCTCGGGGGCCGAGAACCCCGGCATGTCCTTCTCGACGATGAAGCCGCGAATCGCACCGTCGTCGGTGCGTGCCCAGACGATGGCGATGTCGGCGATCGTGCCGTTCGTGATCCACATCTTGGCGCCGTTCAGGATCCAGTCCGATCCGTCGCGTCGCGCGTGCGTACGCATCGAGCCAGGATCGGAGCCGGCATCGGGCTCGGTGAGCCCGAAGCAGCCGATGACCTCGCCGGTGTGCATCGGCGGGAGCCAGCGCTCCTTCTGCTCCTCCGACCCCCAGCGCCAGATCGGGAACATCGCGAGCGAGCCCTGCACCGAGACCGCGCTGCGCACGCCGGCGTCGCCCGCCTCGAGCTCCATGCACGTGAGCCCGTAGGCGACCGAGCTCGCACCCGGCAAGCCCGTAGCCCTCGAGGTGCATCCCGAGGAGGCCGAGCTTGCCGAGCTCGCGAATGAGCTCGCGCGGAAACGATTCCCTTCTCGAACCAGTCGCCGACCTCGTCCAGGACGTTGTCGCGCACGAACTGCCGGACCGTGTCGCGGATCGCCCGCTCCTCGTCGTCGAGGAGTGCGTCGATCGCGAGGTAGTCGAGCGGGTCGAGGGCGGGACGCTCGGTGGTCGTCGCCATGCGCCCGACATCCTACGGAACGCGTCTCGCGCCTTGACCGGGTTCCGGACGCGGCCGTACACTCCCATTGACTGACTAGTCAATCGACCCAGGAGCGAAGGTCATGACTCAGCTTGAGACCGGCGTCGCGGGCGGCGTCTCGTTCGCGCTGACCGCCGAGCAGCGCGAGCTTCGCGCGCTCGCGCGCGAGTTCGCCGAGAAGGAGATCCGGCCGAAGGCGGCCGAGTACGACGAGCACGCGACGCATCCGGTCGGACGTCATCGCGAAGGCTCACGAGCTCGGGCTCATGAACCTCCACATTCCCGAGTCGCTCGGCGGGCCCGAGCTCCCGGCCTTCGACGGCATGCTCGTCGGGGAGGAGCTCAACTGGGGTTGCTCCGGCATCGGCACCTCGATCCTCGCGAACGGCCTCGGCGCCGGCCCCGTCCTCTCTGGCGGGATCCGACGAGCAGAAGGAGACGTGGTTGCCGCCGCTTCTCGAGGAGCCGATCCTCTGCTCGTTCGGTCTGAGCGAGCCCGACGCCGGATCCGACGTCGCGCGCATGAAGACGACGGCGGAGCGACGCGGCGACGAATACGTCCTGAACGGCTCGAAGACCTTCATCACCAACGCCGGCCATGCGGCGTGGACCGTCGTGTTCGCGAAGACGGATCCGACGAAGGGCCATCGCGGGATCTCCGCGTTCGTCGTCCCGATGGACACGCCGGGCGTCCAGATCGAGAAGCATCTGGACAAGATGGGCCAGCGCTCCACGGACACGTCCGCGTTCGCTCTGACGGACGTGGTTGTCCCGACCGCGAATCGGATCGGCGAGGAGGGCGAGGGCTTCAAGATCGCGATGAAGACGCTCGACTTCACACGGCCGGGAACTGCCGCCGGCGCTGTCGGCGTCGCGCAGGCCGCATACGAGCTGGCCGTCGAATACGCCAAGGAGCGCGTGACGTTCGACGTTCCGATCGCGATGCACCAGGGAGTCAGCTTCCTGATCGCGGACATGGCGACTGAGATCGAGGCTGCGCGTCTGCTCGTCTGGCAGTCGGCATGGCTGCACGACCAGGGCGAGCGCGCGACGCTGCAGTCCTCGTTCGCCAAGCGGTTCGCCGCGGACATGGCGATGAAGGTGACGACCGACGCGGTGCAGGTCTTCGGCGGGTACGGCTACATCAAGGAGTACCCGGTCGAGAAGCTCATGCGCGACGCGAAGCTCTTCCAGATCTACGAGGGCACGTCACAGATCCAGCGGCTCGTGATCGCGAAGGAGATCTTCATCCCGCGCGGAGACTGAGCCCCTAGGGTTCGCAGAGATGGCGCTCGAGATCGATCTGTCCGGACGCGTCGCGCTCGTCACCGGCGGCTCGCGCGGGCTCGGCCGGGCAGATGCCCTTACGCTTGCGCGTGCCGGCGCGGACGTCGCGATCGCCGACATCCTCGTCGAGTCGAAGCTCTCGGAGGAGACCGACAGCTGGGGCGCGCTCGCGACCGCAGCCCGAACCCAGGGTCTGGTGCACACCGAGGAGACGGTGGCGGAGATCGAGTCGCTGGGGCGGCGCGCGCTCGCCCTTCGCTGCGATGTCACGAATCGCGACGAGGTCGGCGCGGCGGTCGCCCGCGTCGTCGACGAGCTCGGCTCGGTCGACATCCTCGTCAACAACGCAGGAACGCTCGACCACGTCGGGCAGTTCCACGACCAGCGCCCGGAGCTGTGGGAGCGCGACCTCCGCGTCAACCTCACCGGCGGCTTCAACTGCGCGCAGGCGGTCTGGCCGCACATGAAGGAGCGTGGCTGGGGGCGCATCGTGAACATGGCCTCCGTGGCGGGCACGCTCGGCGGCTTCGGGCAGGCGAGCTACTCGACGACGAAGTCGGGGATCCTCGGACTCACGAAGACCCTGGCGATGGAGGGTGGGAGGCACGGGATCACGTGCAACGCGATCGTGCCGGGGATCATCGGCACGGAGGCGTTTCACATGGCGAACGCGGCAATGAACGAGCGAATCGCGGCGCGAACGGTGTTCAAGCGACCGGGCGAGCCGCAGGACATTGCCAACGCGATCGCGTTCCTGTGCTCCGACCTCGCCTCCTACATCACCGGTGTCGGGCTCTACGTATCCGGCGGGATCGAGCTCTTCGTGTTCTGAGAACGCCTCTCTCGAGGGGCACCCCATCCCACCACCCACTGCCGATTCTAGTCCGGAAACCGTCACGGGTGTTGACCGATCGGCGAACGAGTCAGTGCCAGTTGTACAACGAGAACGTCGAAAGTTCTCCAGATTTCCACACAGGTCGCGCGGCTGCGCACGACTAGAATGGCGGCCCTGTGCGCGCCGACTCACCGCTCTATTCCCCCTCCAGCCGGCGACGGCGGAGGTCGCTCTCGGCTCCAGCCGCAGCCACGCTCGCCGTCTCGTGCGCTCTCGTGCTCGCCCTGCTCGTCGGCCTCGCATTCGCGGGGTCTCGAAACGAGCTCGCGCCGGGAACCGAGGTCGCGGGCGTCGACGTGGGGGGGCTGACCAAGCACGAAGCCGTCGCCAAGCTCGACAAGCTGTTCGACCGCCAGTCGGCGCGTCCCGCCACGTTCGTCGCAGGCGGCCACACGTACTCGTTCGCAGCGAATCAGCTCGCGGTCCAGCCGGACTGGAGCTCGGCCGTCGCGGCAGCGCAGCGCGCCGGCGACGGGTTCGGCCCGCTTCGCGGGTTCCGCCGGATCCGGGCCCGAGTCTTCGGTGCGGAGGTGCTTCCGCGCGTCGCGGTGTCGAACGCCGCGCTCGAATATGCCCTCGACCAGATCGCGGACGACGTGGACCAGCAGCCGCGGAACGCGGCGCTCGTGCGGAACGGGCTGCGCTTCCGGGTCGCACCCGAGAGAACCGGCACTCGGCTCGATCGTAACGCTGCTGCCGAGACCATCGTGCGCTCGCTCGGGCAGCTCGACCGAACGCGCGGCGCGACGGCGCTTCCGGTCAGCGTGGCATCGCCGGAGATGACGGCGCAGATGCTTGCCGCCCCCGCGGCCCGCGCGCGCCTCGCAGTCTCGCAACCCGTGATCGTGAGGGCGGCGGGGCGGAGCTTCCGCCTGCCACGCTGGAGGCTCGCAGAGCTTCTCAGGCTTCCGCGCGACGACTCGACACGTCTTACGATCGCGGGTGCTGCGGCGGACGCGTACTTCCGACTGCTCTCCGAGACCGTAGGTCGTCCCCCGCGGGATGCCGGGTTTGCCGTGTACGGCGAGTCGGTTCAGGTCGTCCCTGCCCGCGACGGACTCGAGGTGAACGTTCCGCAGGCTGCTCGGGCGATCCTCCGCGCTGCGACCCGTCCGACGAATCGCGTCGCGTACCTGACGATCGTGCACGCGACGCCGACGCGCTCGACCGCCGATGCGCTCGCCCTGGGCATCGACCGCCGCATGTCGTCGTACAAGACGTACTACTCGGGAACCGCCGACCGCATCACGAATCTGCAGCTCGGCGTGAAGGCGCTCGACGGCACTCTGGTGGCGCCTGGAGGGACCTTCTCGCTCAACGACGCGATCGGTGAGCGAACGGCCGAGCGCGGGTTCAAGTCGGCCCCCGTCATCATCGGCACCGAGTACTCGGAGGAGGTAGGCGGCGGGACTTCGCAGGTCGCGACGACGGCCTTCAACGCAGCGTGGGAGGCGGGGCTCCGGATCACGGAGCGCCATCCGCACTCGCTCTACATCAGCCGGTATCAGCTCGGTCGCGATGCGACCGTCTACTGGCCCTCACTCGACCTGAAGTTCGTGAACGACACGAAGAGCTGGGTGCTCGTCAAAGGCTTCGCCGAGAGCGACGGCATCAGCATCGCCATCTACGGCGGCGAAAAGAGGCAGGTCGACAGCTCCGCCACACCGCTCGTCGTCACCGGGCCCGTTCCCGTCGACCGCGTCAAGGACCCGAAGCTCGAGAAGGGCAAGACCGTCGTCGACGCCGAGGGAACCGCGCCGACACGTACGACTGCGACGAGAAAGATCTATTCGGCAGACGGCGATCTGATCCGCACGGAGACCTGGACGACGTCGTACGAGGGCGAGACGCGCGTCGTGCGGGTGGGGACGAAGGTCGTCGCGAAGCCGAAGACCGAGCCCGGCAAGGAGTCGGACGCGGAATCGCCGACCGGTACCACTACGCCGACGATGCCTCGGCCGTGACGATCGCGTCCGCGAGCCAGTCTGGGACGCGGGTCGGCCGATACGTCTCCCGCTCGACGGTCGCGTGGCGCGAATACCCGTCGGCGACGAGCTCTCCTTCGCGCTCGATCCGGTACTCGTAGCTGAACCGTGCACCGCGGAGGTCGCGGCAGCGCGCCCAAACCGTGAGCGTCTCGTCGAAGTATGCGGCGCGGTGGTAGCGCAGGCACACCTCCGTGGTGAGCGCCTCGATGCCACGGTCGCGGATCGCCTGGTAGCCGCCCGCGTGACGCTCGAGGTATGCGACGCGCGCAACCTCAAGCCATACGACGAACGACGCGTGATGGGCTATGCCCTGTGCGTCGGTCTCTGCGAAGCGGACGCGGACGCTCGTCGAGAACGCGAAGCCCTCCATGAGGCGCACCCTAAGATCCCGCCGTGTCCGCCGCTGCGCTTGCCGCGCTGATCCGCGAGCGCCAGCCGTGCGTCGTCCTGACCGGAGCCGGCGTGAGCACCGAGTCAGGGATACCCGACTTTCGCTCCCCGACGGGGATCTGGGCGGAGGTCGATCCGTTCGAGGTTGCCTCGATCCAGGCATTCCGCCGCGACCCTGCGCGTGTGTGGAGGTTCTATCGGCAACGGATCGACCTGCTCCGGCACGCCGAGCCGAATGCGGCCCACCTTGCGCTCGCCGAGCTCGAGCGGCGCGGCCTGGTCGAGGCGGTCGTCACACAGAACATCGACACGTTGCACTCTCGCGCGGGCAGCCGGGAAGTGGTGGAGGTGCACGGCTCGATTCGATCGGCGCAGTGCGTCGGCTGTCTCTGGGCCGAGCCGGCGGACGACGTGCTCGCACAGCTCGAGACGAGCGATCTCCCCTCGTGCCCTCGCTGCGGCGAGGTCTTGAAGCCGGGCGTCGTCATGTTCGGCGAGTTCCTTCCCGCCGATGCGCTGGAGCGCGCGACCCAGCTCGCCCGCGGCGCACGGCTGGTGCTCGTCGTCGGCTCGTCGCTCGAGGTGTGGCCCGTAGCAGGCCTCCCGCTCGAGGCACAGGCCTTCGCGGTCGTGAATCGCGGCCCGACGGCTCTCGACGACCGAGCGCTCCTCAAGGTCGACGCGGGCGCGGGGGAGACGCTCTCGGCCGTGCTCGAGTCGCTCGCGGCCTAGGCAGTCGGCACCCGTGCCTGGTATGACTGCGGCATGCCAGAGACGACACAGAAGGCCAAGCCCGAGAAGGACTTCGTCGCGCGGCTCGCGGACGCGGGTGAGGAGGCGCTCCAGCGCCTCGCAGACCTCCCCGGTGGCCAGAAGGCGCTCACCGCGATGAACGACCTCCGCACGCGGGTCGACGATCTCGCGAAGAAGGTCCGCGGTATCGACGCGCTCGAGGCGCGGATCGTGAAGCTCGAGAAAGAGGTGGCCGCGCTGAAAAGGGCGAAGACGCCTGCGCGCGGTCAGGCGCCACGTAAGCCCGCCGCCTAGCTACTGGCGACCGGGACTCGTAGGCGGAGAGCGCGCGGGACGATCTCGAACCGTGCGGGCGTCGTCCCGGGCTGCTCGCCGTCGAGCTCGATCGGGAGCGGCTCGTCCGACTCGACGGTGACCACGCTGCCACGCAGGAGCTCGAGCCGCGGATGCGGCAGGTGCTTCCCCTTGTATGTCTTCGGGAGCACGAAGGCGAGGTCCCGCTTCGTGACGTCACCGATGAGGAGGACGTCGAACACGCCGTCGTCCGGCTCCGCGTCGGGGCACATCATCATTCCGCCGCCGAGGAAGCGCCCGTTGCAGACCATCGCGTCGATCATCTTCCCGCTCCGCGATCTCGCCGTCGACCGTGACGCGCATCTCGCCGGTCTGCCAGCCGAAGAACACCGCGAGCGTCGCCCAGTAGTACGAGATCTTCCCGCCGAGCGCCTTCGACGACTCGTTCGCCCGCTGCGCGATCGCGCCCGAGATGCCCGCGCTCGCGACGTTCGCGAACGTCGAGCGGCGCCTCGCCGCCGGCCCACGTTCGGTACGTCGCGACGCCGAGGTCGATCTCGCGAACCGTGCCCGTCAAGCGCGATGTCGATCGCGCCGTCGAGATCGCGCGGGATGTCGAACGTGCGGACGAAGTCCCAGCCCGTGCCGCGTGGGATCACGGCGAGCTCCGCAGTCGCGCCGGGGGTGAGCCCGTTCACGACCTCGTTCACGGAGCCGTCTCCACCGACGACGACGAGACGTGTCGCACCGCCTGCGCACTGCCTCGGCCGCGAGCTGCGGTGAGTCGGCCCGGAGCGTCGGAGATGAGCGCGTCGCCGTCGAGGCCCTTCGCGGCGGCGCGGTGTGCGATCTCGGGCCAGCGCCTGCCGGTCGTGCCGCCCGCCGACGCCGGGTTGACGAGGAAGACGGTGCGTCCGCTAATGGCCGTTGCGGCTGGAGGTCGCCGTGTCGAGCGCGATCCTGGTCATCCGGTCGACCGCAGCCCGGAGCTCGTCGTCGGAGATGCGCACGAACTCGCCCTCGACGACGATGTCGCTCACGGTCAGCAGGCAGCCGCCGTGGACTCCGCGCAGCGCCGCCAGCGTGAAGAGCGCCGCAGCCTCCATCTCGACGGCCAGGATGCCGCGCTTCGACCAGCGCTCGTACTGACCCTCGTCCGGGTTGTAGAAGAGGTCGCTGGAGACGATCGGTCCGACGCGGAGCGGCTGGCCCGCGTGCTTCGCGACGTGGACGGCCTCGTGGATGAGCTCCCAGCTCGCGGTCGGGCAGTGCGGCTCGCCGCCGACGAGATGCGTCGCCGTCGAGTCGGCGGGCACGGCCGAGATCGCGACGATGAGGTCGCCGAGCGCGTGGTCGGGCTGCAGGCCGCCGCAGGTGCCGACGCGCAGCAGCTGCTTGACGCCGAGCTGGATCAGCTCCTCGAAGACGATCGTCGCGCTCGGGCAGCCCATACCGGTTCCCTGCACCGAGACCGGCTTGCCCTCCCAGATGCCGGTGTAGCCGAGCAGCCCGCGCTCCGCGTTCACCTGCCTCGACGTCCTCGAGGTAGGTCTCGGCGATGTACTTCGCGCGCAGCGGGTCGCCGGGGAGGAGGCACGCCTCGGCGTAGTCGCCCGGCTCGGCTCGGAGATGGATCGGCATCGGCGGAACCCTAGATGACCGGAAGTATGGGTTCAGAGCATCGCGGCCACTTCGCGACCGCGGCCGCGAAAGTGGCCGCGCTTCAGGTCCTTGCTCTGCCGCGCGAGTAGGAATCCCCACTCGGGGATTCCTACTCTGCGCACTACAGTTCCGAGCTTGGCGACCAAGCTCGTCGAGCCCAGGCGCGAGCAGATCCTCCGGTTCTGCGCGAAGGATCCCGTGGAGCGGGTGTTCCTCGAGGACGTCGCGCGACGGGGGCTCGGACGCTTCGTCGGGCTCGCGGAAGACGGCGAGCTGCACGCCCTGTGCCATCTCGGCGTCAATGTCGTGCCCTCGGGAGCAGGCTGCGGCGCGTTCGCACGCGAGGCCGCGCGCGCGGCGCCGCGGATGCTGATCGGCGAGGCACGCGCGGTGACCGAGCTGTGGGACGCCGCCCACGAGCAGCTCCCGAGGCCACGCGAGGATCGCCCGGCGCAGCCGGTCTTCGTGATCCGCACCCCACCTGACTCCGGTGAGACGGGGCTTCGACCGGCGACGCTCGACGATCTGGACCTCCTGCTGCCTGCGTGTGCGGCTGCACACGAGCAGGAGCTCGGGCTCGATCCGCTGGCGCGGGACGCAGAGGGGTTCCGCTGGCGAACCCGCAGCCAGATCGAGGACGAGCGCTCGTGGCTCTGGATCGAGGACGGCGTGATCCTGTTCAAGGCCGAGGCCTCCGCCTGGACGCCCGAGGCGGTGCAGCTGCAGCAGGTCTGGGTCGACCCCTCCGTGCGACGGCGCGGATACGGAGCGCGCGGGATCGGGGATCTCTGCCGCCTGCTGCTCGAGAGCGTCCCGACCGTCTGCCTCTTCGTGCGTGCCGAGAACGTCCCTGCGATCCGGCTGTACGAGACGATCGGGATGGAGCACACGCTCGACTACCGCTCGCTCCTCTTCTGACGTGGAGACGCTCCTGCTCGCGCGGCACGGGTTCGCCGGCTCGAACCGGGACGACATCGCGTCGTGCGCGATCCCGGGCGAGGGGCTCACGCCCGAAGGGGTCGAGCAGGCGCGCGCGCTCGGCGCGTCTGCTGGTCGAGACGGAGATCGCGCTCGCGGCGACGACGGAGCTCTCGCGCGCGCAGGAGACGCTGCGGCTCGCGCTCGAGGGCCGCGACGTCCACGACCATCGTCGTTCCTGAGCTGAACGAGATCCACTTCGGCTCCTTCGACGGCGGCGCCGCTCGACGACGTACCGCGCCTGGGCGGCCGCTCGATTCGCCGTCCGATGCGCGCGCCGGGTGGCGGGGAGAGCAGAGCCGAGCGCCGCCGCGAGGTTCGCGCGTGGACTGCGCCTCCTCCTCGCACGTGAGGAGGAGGCGATCCTGCTCGTCGGCCATGCCCTTGCGTTGCGGTACGTCGTGGACGCTGCGGACGGGCTGGTGCCGGCTCCGCGGATGGCGCCGGTCGCGCACGCACAGCCGTTCCAGCTCGCTCGCGAGGACGTCGTCCGCGCCGTCAGCCTGCTCGAGGCGTGGAGCGCCGCTCCGCGCTTCCGGGAAAGCGGCGGCACAATGGGCGCGTGAGCGACGTCGCAGATCGTGTCGCGGCGACCGTCCGGCGCCACGAGCTGATCCAGCCTGGCGGCAGGGTTACCTGCCTGGTCTCGGGCGGCCCCGACTCGACGTGCCTCTGGCACGTGCTCGCGTGAGCTCGGCTATCGACGTCTCGGCCGTGCACGTCGACCACGGCCTGCGCGGGGCGGAGTCGGACGCCGATGCCGAGTTCTGCCGCGACGTCCTCGGGGCGACCGTCGTCGTCACGAGTCGCCGAGTCTCGAGGAGCGAGCGAGGCCGCGCTTCGCACGATCCGGTACGAGTCGACCGAGCGTCTCGGCCTGCGCGCGACCGGCCATACCGCGTCCGATCAGGTCGAGACGGTGCTCTACCGGCTCGTGTCGTCGGGCAACGCGAGGGGGATCAAGCCGAAGCGCGAGGACGGCGTCGTCCGGCCGCTCTGCTCGACGTCTGGCGGGAGGACACCGTCCGCTACTGCGACGAGCGCGGGCTCGAGTATCCGGATCGACTCGTCGAACGCGGACACGAAGCGCGGGCTCATCCGCGACGAGATCCTGCCGCTCCTGCGCCGGCTGCATCCGGGCGCGGACCGCAACCTGCTCGCGCTCGCGGACGAGCGCACCGCGCCTTCCGCGCGAGCTCGAGCGGACGCTGCGCGCGCTGCTCGCGTCCGCCGACGGGACGAAGGCGCGCCGACCTGGGCGGCGGCGTCCGCGCGGTGCGCGAGTACGACGAGGTGCGGCTCGAGGGGCGCGTGACGCTTCGGGCCGTGGCGGATCGAGAGCGAGCCGCCCCGGCCTCGTCGTCCGCACGCGCCGGCCCGGCGACCGCCTCGCGGGTCGCACGAAGAAGATCCAGGACGTGTTCGTGGACGCGAAGGTGCCGCGCGGTCCAGCGCGACGCGTGGCCGCTCGTCGTCTCGCGGTGACGAGGTCGTCGCCGTTCCCGGCATCGTCGCGGCGCCCGGCTGGGAAGACGCCGTCCGCGCATGGAAAGATGCCGGGGAATGACGCAGGCCGAGCTCGAGCAGGGCGGTCGGCGAGATCCTCATCGAGGAGGACGCGCTCCAGTCGCGCATCGGCGAGCTCGGCGCCGAGATCTCCGCCGACTACGCGGGTCGCGACCTTCTCCTCGTCGGCGTCTCGAAGGGCGCCGTCTTCTTCATGGCCGATCTCATGCGCGAGCTGACCGTGCCGTGCGAGATCGACTTCATGGCGATCTCGAGCTACGGCGCGGCGACGGACTCGTCCGGCGTCGTCCGGATCCTCAAGGACCTCGACATCAACGTCTCCGGCCGGGACGTCCTCGTCGTCGAGGACATCATCGACTCGGGCCTCACGCTCTCCTACCTCATGCGCAACCTCGCGCGCGCGCAAGCCGGCGTCGCTCGAGGTCGTGCGCGCTCCTGACGAAGCCCGAGCGCCGCGAGATCGACGTGCCCGTGCGCTACGTCGGCTTCGAGATCCCGAACCGGTTCGTGATCGGATACGGGCTCGACTTCGCCGAGCGCTACCGCAACCTGCCGTACGTCGCGGTCCTGCACGCTGACCTGATCCCGCCGGCGAACTAGCTCACGTTAGCGGCAGTCCACGGAATCCCGCTCGCAATCCGGCCATAACGGGGGACGCGGGATTGCGGCCATGGGTGCCGAAGATTGACGGTGCTACCCTGCGACGACCGACCGTGAATCGCTTCTTCCGCAGCGCGCTTTTCCCGCTCATCATCATCGTGCTGCTCGTCTACCTGGCGAGTCAGACGCTGCTGCCCGGGCGCTCGCAGCAGCAGAAGATCACGTACTCGCAGCTCATCCAGAAGGTCAAGGACGGCGACGTCAACGAGGTCGAGTTCAACCCGAACCGGCAGCAGATCACCGCGAACCTCGTCGAGGGGGCGCAAGGTCAAGGTCAACTACCCGACCGCGCAGTCGGCGACGCAGTTCCAGAACCTGCTCGAGAAGAAGAACGTCAAGTTCGACTCCAAGGGCACGGGCTCGTCGGCGTGGTGGGCGCTCCTCATCAACGTCCTGCCGTTCGTGATCCTGATCGCGTTCTGGATCTTCCTCATGAACCAGGTGCAGGGCGGCGGCTCGAAGGTGATGAGCTTCGGCAAGAGCCGGGCGAAGCGCATGTCGCCCGACTCGCCGAAGGTCACGTTCAAGGACGTCGCCGGCGCGGACGAGGCGGTCGAGGAGCTGCACGAGATCAAGGAGTTCCTCGAGAACCCGAAGAAGTTCCAGGCGCTCGGCGCGCGCATCCCGAAGGGTGTGCTCCTGTACGGGCCGCCGGGCACGGGCAAGACGCTGCTCGCGCGCGCGGTCGCCGGCGAGGCGGGCGTCCCCTTCTTCTCGATCTCGGGCTCCGACTTCGTCGAGATGTTCGTCGGCGTCGGCGCCTCGCGCGTCCGCGACCTCTTCGAGCAGGCCAAGCAGGCGTCGCCCTGCATCATCTTCATGGACGAGATCGACGCCGTCGGCCGCCACCGCGGCGCCGGTCTCGGCGGCGGCCACGACGAGCGCGAGCAGACGCTGAACCAGCTCCTCGTCGAGATGGACGGGTTCGAGATGAAGGACAACATCATCCTCATCGCCGCGACGAACCGGCCCGACATCCTCGATCCCGCGCTGCTCCGCCCGGGCCGCTTCGACCGCCAGATCGTCGTCGACCGCCCCGACCGCCTCGGCCGCAGGAAGATCCTCGAGGTGCACTCGCGCGGCAAGCCGCTCTCGCGCGACATCGACCTCGACACGCTCGCCGCCGGCACGCCCGGCTTCACGGGAGCCGACCTCTCGAACCTCATCAACGAGGCCGCCCTGCTCGCCGCGCGCAACGGCAAGAAGATGATCGAGCAGGACGAGCTCGAGGAAGGGATCATGCGCGTGATCGCCGGGCCCGAGAAGAAGGCCCGCCTCCTCTCCGAGAAGGAGCGGAAGATCACCGCGTACCACGAGATGGGGCACGCGCTCGTCGGCCACTACCTCGAGAACACGAACCCCGTCCACAAGATCACGATCGTCTCCCGCGGCCAGGCGCTCGGCCTCACGATCTCGCTGCCGACCGAGGACAAGTACCTGACGACGAAGTCGGCGCTCATGGACGAGCTCGCGATGACGCTCGGCGGGCGCGCGGCGGAGGAGCTCGTCTTCCACGAGGTGACGACCGGCGCGGCGAACGACCTCGAGCGCGTCACCGCGACGGCGAAGCAGATGATCATGCGCTTCGGGATGTCCGAGAAGCTCGGCCCGCGTGTCCTCGGCCGCAACCACGACCTCCCCTTCCTCGGTCGCGACATGGGCTCCGAGCCCGACTACTCGGACGAGATCGCGAAGGAGATCGACGACGAGATCCGCCGCGTCATCGAGGAGGCCCACGCGTCCGCGACCACCGTGCTTCGCGAGCACATGGACGAGCTGCACCGCCTCTCGGCGATCCTCATCGAGCGCGAGACGATCGACAAGGATCAGTTCGAGCGCCTGCTCGCCGGCGAGGCCGAGGAGTCGGTCTTCCCGGAGGAGACGCCCGAGGCGGCGGTCGAGGAGCCCGAGGCGGACAAGAAGCCGAAGCTCAAGCCGCAGCCGCGCCCGATCCCGGGCACGGCGATGCAGCCTCCGCCACCGGATCCGGCGACCAGCTAGCCGAGCCGCATGTTCGTCCCGGACGGGTTCGAGCCGCCGCGTCGGGCTCGAGGCACCCACATTCCGACTGGAGCCGCTCGGTCCCGAGCACAACGAGCGCGACCACGAGGCATGGTCGTCGAGCATCGAGCACATCCGCGCATCGCCCGGCTATGGCCCGAAGAGCAGCTGGCCGCGTCCGATGACCCTCGCCGAGAACCTGGCTGATCTCGAGCGGCACGCGAGCGACTTCGTCGCACAGGCGGGGTTCACATACACGGTGCTGGACGCCGGCGATGACGTGATCGGCTGCGTCTATGTCTACCCGGCTGAGGACGACGTCCACGACGCGAGTGTCCAGTCCTGGGTGCGCGTGTCGCGGGCCGAGCTCGATCCGGTTCTGAGGGCGGCTGTTGCGGACTGGCTCGCGAGCTCGTGGCCGTTCCGGCGTCCGCTCTACGAGCCGCTGCTCGACTGACGCAGGCCTACGGACGAACTGCAGGTGACACGGCGAGCGTGGAGCCGACCTCGTTCGTTGCGGTCACGGCGCAGGCGATTCGCGAGCCCGTATCTCGCGCGGCAAGGCGATACCGGCGAGACGAGGCACCCGGAATCGGCGTGCCGTTCCGCCTCCAACGGTACGCGAAGGCGATCGGCGGCGATCCCGACCACGTGCCGCGGTAGCACGTGAGCGTTGCGCCGACCTGCGGGCTGCCCATGATCGACGGCCGCCGGGCGTTCTGTGGTCGACTGAGAACACGCACGACGCTCGTGGCCGTGGAAACGTCTCCGCGCGCATCCGCCAGCGAGAACGTGACCGTGTACCTACCGACGTGCGCGTATGCGTGCGACACCTCGAACCCCGATGCGACCCCGCCGTCGCCGAACTTCCAGCGTGCGATGCCCCCCGTCAACGGAGCTGCCCACGGCGACGCTCGGATCGAGAAACGAGCGGACGCGCCGATCGCGACTGGTCGCGACGGCGCGACGAGCCCGTAGAGAACGGGGCCTTTCCCGTCCAGCTCGGCTGACTCGACCGTCACTTGCTGGCCCGAGGTCCGGTTCCAGACCGCGACGGCGCGACCGTCGGCGGCGAGCGCAACACTCGGGTCCTGCCGATCCTCCCGCAGCGAGGCCTACCGGCTGCCATGCCGTCGTGCCGACGGGGCTTAGCGCGGCCCGCACCGAGCCGCCGGCGACCTCCCAGACCGCCACCATCCTCCGCGCGGCGTCGCCGGACACCGCGACGCCGGATGCCGCCTCCGAGGTCGCCGAGACTCGCACCGGACGAGTCCAGAAGGTGGACGCGAACTGGCCCGAGGCGGACTCCACTCCTCGTCGGCCAACCCAAACGACGTCCGCGTTCCCAACTCGATCGACGGTCGCCCGTGGTGTCTCGGAGGCATCGCGAAGCACGCCTAGCTCGACCGGCGCGTACCACGTCCCCGACTTGTAGGCGAAGAGGGCGGCCTCGACGACAGTCTCCGACCCCCGGCGTGCCGGCCAGACAACGATCGAGTCTCCGTTCGGCCCGACCGCGACGGACGGTGCGCCGACCACGGTCGACGTCGGTCGCGACACGGTGACCACTGGCTGCCATCGAGCGATGTACACGAGGCTGGCGCGCACCTGACCGCCCTCGACCCAGGCGGCGATGCCCAGGCTTTCCGGCGCCAGCGCAAGAGACGGTCCGGCCGACACGTTCGTCCCTGGAGTGGAGAGGATGGTCGGGGGTCCCCAGACTCCCGACTGGGCGCTCCTGATCGCTCCACGAACGACGAAACTGGTTGCGGACCGCTCCGCCCAGATTGCCATCGCGTTCCCCCACCGGTCCAGCGCAATGTGATGGTCCCGCACCTCGAGAACCGACTCGGAGAGGTCGTTCGGCTCCGGCCATGTCCCCGTAGCGCCCCGGCGGTAGGTCGCCTGCACGACGCGGTCGCGGCCGATGTCGTGAACCCACAGGATGGCGCCATCGCCCGCGTCACCCAGAGCCGCAGTCGGTCTCGACCCGACCCCGGGCCTCGAGATATCGACGGGTGCCTGCCACGTACCATCTCGCAGTCGGCTCGAGGCCTGCACGATGTGGACACAGGAGAGCGAGGCCGGCTCCGTCGGACAGGCCGACCCGATCTCTTGGTTCCATACGACGAGACCTTCACCGGCGCCGTCGAGCGCAAGCTCGGGGCCGAGGGCGCGATCTCCCGTAGAGAGTTGCGTCACCCCGCTCCAGCGCGGCGCGCCGGCAGCCGGCGTGCCGAGCGCGAGCGCGACCGCGGTGAGGGCGAGTGCGAGCCGCGTCACGAGCTGGGTCTCCGAACGACGACCTTGCGCGAGAACGTGAAGACCGACGAGCCCCACTCGTCCTCGGCGAGCACGGCGTAGCGATAGGTCCCGGCCGGAACGCGGCGATTCACGCACACGGGCTCGGTCGTGACGCAGACGCGAGCGACTCGCGCTTCGCCGAGGCGGAACGTCGCGCGGCCAGCGTGCCGCCAGATCTGGAAGCTGCGAATGCGCGGGTCGGCGCGAGAGCCGATACGCAACGTCACCTTTCGTCGGTCGACGGCCGCGTCGAGGCTCTTCGGTGGTGCGGGACGCCCAAGATCGTCGAGCGCGTTGCGGATGAACTGCTGCAGCCGCGTGTCTGCGGGAAGCGTCCGCCCGAATCGACCGGTGTTGAACGGATCGAGCGACCACGAGAGCTGCTGCGCTCCTCCCGCGAATACGCGGGCGCCTGACGGCGCTGTGAAGCGAACGGCGTCCGCGTTCTGCGGCGCGCCCTCGTAGTGGAAGAGATCGACCAGTCCAGGCTTGACGCACTGCGCGGGAACCGGCTGCTCCGGAAGGGAGTCCCACTCGTTCCCGACGACGTCGAGAATCTTGTCGCCAGGCGAGAAGCCCGTCCCCGCGAACCAGGGATCGGTTTGGGCAGCCTGGGTCACCGTGTAGTCCACGGGACCGGACTGGTCTCCCGGATCCGGTAGTACATGACACCCTCGAGCCCGCATTCCGGCCTGGGCGGAACAAGATCCCGAAAGCGCACGGTTCGGAGCGACGGGTCGGGCTCCGGGTCGGGCGCCGCTTCCTTGTAGCCGACGATCGTGCGCCCGCCGTCCTCGTAGCGAACCTGCCAGTAGCCGGCGTTGGAGCTCATGAAGGCGAGGTTCGTGCCGCTCCGAGCGTGCGCTCTGGAAGGCGTCGCGGATGCGCTTGCTCCAGTACTCGTCATGTCCTCCGACGATCACGAGCCGATGGTCGAGCAGGCTCTCCGGACTCCGATCCGTATCGAGATCAGTCTGATACGAAAGGTCGTAGCCCTCGCGCTCGAGGAACCGGACGAGGTTGTATTCCCAGTCGAGCGGGCCTTGCGCGGTGAACGCGAGCGGCCGGTCGAACGAGACTCGGACGGCGGGCGACTGGATCGCTGCTGTTGAAGGGATACAGACTCTTCCCGCCCCAGGGGTTGTACGCCTGCCAGGTGTTCACGGGAACGTGAACCAGGATCTGGGACCGGCGGGCGTCGGGGTTGCGCACGACGAACGGGACGTACCCGAGCGCGCCGGTGTCGTCCCCCGCCGAGCGTCAGGCGCAGCAGCGCGAGGTAGTAGCCGGTCGTCGACGTTGTCGGGAAGTGTGACGACATCGGTCACCGGCCAGCCGGCTCGCACGACGCCGGTGGCGGGGTCTTGCTGGCCAGATCCGAACGCCTGGCCCGGCTTGTCGCTCCCGCAGCCCGGAAGGCAGGCGATCTGCCGCGCGCCTGCTCCGCCATACCAGCCGAGCCGGTAGACCTCGATCCGGTACCGGTCGCCGTCCCCGGTTCCCACGTGGAAGTGGACCTCCTGTCCGGGCAAGCACGCTGACCTCCGATGCGTATCCCTGGATCCGCGTCGGAGGAACATGTCGTGGCAGCCATTGCGCCGGGTCGGTTCCGGGCTGTGTGTTTTCGACCTGGATCGGATTTGCCCCCGTGGTGACCGCTCGTTGGGCGGGTGCGTGCGACGAGAGCACGAGAGCCCAAGCCAGCACGAGTCCCATCAGGAGCTTTGTCATCGAGCGTCTGTTCGCGCCGTTCGGCCGAGCGCGACGACGATGACGATGACGCTGACGGCGGCCAGCGCCCCCGCGAGATCGAGTGCGAGGCCACGTGCCCTGACCTCGTCGACGACGACGAGGAGGCCGCTGGAGGCGACGAAGATCGCCAGGGAGCTCGCCGCGACGAGCGCCGCGCGGCGCAGGCCGATCCCGGAGTCTCCGACGGACCGGCCGCGCTCGTCGAGCGACCAGTAGGCGAGCTCCGCCGCGAGGAAGAGACCGACGGCCATCGCCGGAGCCGCGAGATCGAGCGGGGTATCGTCGACGGCGAGCTCGGCGGCGTAGGTCCCGCCGACGAACGTCAGAGCCACCGGGACGAGCACCGGCCAGCCGCGAACCACCGACGCGACGAGGGCGACGAGCGCGACCGCGGCAACTCTGACGTCGACCGCCTGAAAGGTCTCGTCCCCGCGCGCAAGCGGGACCGTGGCCACGGCCAGGAGGCTCGCAACGGAGGCCACACCGGTTGCTAGGCGCGTGCCGGATGCGCGTGGCGCCTGAATGTCCTCACCTCCTCGAGCACGGCCTCGAGCCCGTCGTCACCCCACGTGGCCACTCCGATTCCGCGGCTCTCGAGACGTGCACGACGCGCCTCGCGGTCGAGGAGCCAGAGGCGGTACGCCGCGCGCTCCACGTCGCTCCTTCCCGGCTCCACGAGCGGAACCGGATCGAGCTCGACGACGGCGACGTCGAAACGCCGCCCGTGAAGGTCCTCCAGCGCGGTGACGAACCGCGGGTCCACGAGGGGAGTGAGGGCGACGACGAGCGCCGCGGGCGGGAGCGTTCGAGCCGGGATGATGTTGACGTCCCGCCACGTGTATGTCGGCGCGACCCCGGTTTCGAGCATCGTCTCGACCAGGCGGTAGCGCTGCGAGGCGCCCATCCCGGGCTGCAACCAGCGGAGAACGCCGCCGAAGCCGACGAGGCCGACGCGGTCGCGTCGCTCGAGATACTTCGTCGCGAGCGAGGCGGCGGCGCGGATGGCCTCCTCGAGCAGGCTGCGCCCGGCTCCCCGTACGTCCGTGAAGCTGTCCACGAAGAGCACGACGTCGGCGTTTCTTTCGGGATGGCGCTCATTCACGACGAGTGCGCGGCGGCGAGCCGATGCGCGCCAGTTGATCGAGCGGACGCGATCGCCTGGCACGAACTCGCGGAGGTCCGCGTACTCGACACCGTCACCCTTCATGCGAGCGACCTGGCTGCCCGCGAACGCCTGCGTCTGCATGGGCTCGAGGAGCCGGCGAAGCGCGACCGGCCGCGGATACGCCTTGAGCCGGTGGGCGGCGTCGACGCGTGCGGCCCACGTGACGAGCCGGAACGGGTCACGCGCGTGAATCCTCAACTCGCCGACGTCGTACAGACCCCAGCTGGTGCAGCAAATTGCCAGCTCGAGCTTGCGTTCCTCTCCAGCCTCGATGCGTACGCTCCGCGCGACCTCGCCGTCGGCGAGCTCGACGCCTCGGGGAAGCTCGACGACGACGTCGCCACGGTCGATGGCGCGCTGGGCACGGAGGGTGACCGTCATCGGCACCTCGTCTCCCTCGAGCGTCCGCTCGGTGCCGAGCGCCACCGTGACTTCGAGATCGGGATCGCGAGCCCGTGCTCCGAGCGCGAGGAACAGGGCGAACGGCGCAGCGACGATGGCGAGCTCGGGGCGCCGGATTGCGAGGGCGGCGAGCAGCCCGAGCGCGGCGAGCGTGGCGTACCCGAGCAGGCGCGGGTTGCCCGTCCGGGTCACGCCTGCGTGCTCTGGCGGACGTCCTCTGCGCGTGGTGTCGGAACCGTTTCGAGCACGTCGCGGACGACATCGTCGGCGGTGATCCGTTGGACCCAGAGCTCGGGGCGGAGCACGAGGCGGTGCGCGAGGGCGGGTACCGCGATCGCCTTGACGTCGTCGGGCAGGACGAAGTCGCGGCCGTTGAGCGCGGCTCGGCAGCGGGCGAGCTTCATCAGCGCGAGGCTTCCGCGCGGGCTCGCCCCGACCGCGGCGCTCTGCGACGTCTCGCGTGGCGACGACGAGATCGACGCAGTACTCGCGGATGCTCGTCGGCGACGTACACGGTCTCGACCGCGCGTTGCATCTCGAGGAGCGTCTCCCGGTCGATCACCGCGCTGCAGCTCGACGTCCTCGGAGCCGCGCTCGATGCGGCGACCGAGCACGTCCACCTCGTCCTCGCGTGCTCGGATAGCCGAACGCCGTTCGCAGCAAGAAGCGGTCGAGCTGCGCCTCCGGCAGCGGATACGTGCCTTCGTACTCGATCGGGTTCTGCGTCGCGATGACCAGGAACGGCATCGGGAGCGCATGCGTGAGTCCCTCGATCGTGGCCTGGCGCTCCTGCATCGCCTCGAGGAGGGCCGCCTGCGTCTTCGGCGGGGCGCGGTTGATCTCGTCCGAGAGCAGGAGGTTGGTGAAGATCGGTCCAGGCCGGAACTCGAAGTCGCCGTCGCGCTGGTTCCAGATCGACGAGCCGGTGACGTCCGACGGCATGAGGTCCGGCGTGAACTGGATGCGCGCGAACTCCATATCGAGGACCTGCGCGAAGGACCGAGCCGCCAGCGTCTTCGCGAGCCCCGGGTAGTCCTCGAGGAGCACGTGGCCGTCGGCGAGGAAGCCGAGAAACACCAGCTCGAGCGGCTCTCGCTTTCCGACGACCGCCTTCTCGACCTCGTCGAGCACGCTGGTCGGAAAGCTCGTGTACCTGTGAGAGGTCCACTCAGATCGCCTCCAGCGAGTCGACGACTCGGGCGAGCTCGTCGGCGGGGATTCCGCGCGCGAGTCGGTCGTCGGGTGCCGGCCCGGTCGGGTCGCACGAGCTCCCACGTCTCTCGCCGACGATCGCGCGGGCGGCCTCCGGCTCGGCGCTCGAGCGAGATCCGTCGGCGCGACGCGAGGAGCCCCGCGGCGATCGAGCGCAGGCGCGGCGCGAGCCGAAGGTGGAGGTCGAACGAGCCGGCGACCCCGAGCGCGGCCTCGTGCTCGATGCGGGCGAGGCTCGGGGGAGGGCTCCGCCGCTCCGTCCGCGCTCGCCGGTCGCTGCGGAGCGGCCGTTCCGGCGGGATACGCGCGTCGGAGTGCGAGGAGCGCGACGACGAGCGCCGTCCCGCAGACGACGAGCGCGTAGACGCGGACGAGCGAGACCCGCGCGTCCCGGGACGAACGCCGCCACGACGACGAGCGCGAGCGTCGGCAGGACGAGGAACCTCACCGCAGCAAGAACGTGTGCCTCACGAGCCGGCCTCGGCGGCCCGTCGGACGTACCCACGGACGCTAGTTGCCTGTCCGGCGAAGGTCGCAGCTCGTCCCGCACCTGCTCGAGAGCCTCGATAGCCTCCTCCTTCATCGCCGCGTCCACGTCGTGGTGCGAGAACTTAGCCTGCGTGAACAGCCCCGTCAGGCGCTCGACGGCGTCGGAGTCGGGTGCGAGGTCGCGGAGCACGCGGCCGAGGTACTCGTCCGCCGTCTCGGAAGCATGTCGCGGCACGCCGCTCGCCGCCAGTACGCGCTCCATGCGAGCGTATGCCGCGATGATCGCGCGCCGTGGATCCGCCTCGGCACGGAGGTCGTCGAGCGCGTCGTCGAGTGCAACGCGCGAGCAGCTCGGCGAGCTCGTCCGCCGACTCGACGGCGACGTGCGCGCGCCGTCGTGACACGACGTATGCAACGACGGCCGCCACGACGAGACCGACGACCGCGGCAACCGACGAACCACGAGATCCGCTGGCTCGTACGCGGCAGGTCGCCCTCTGGCTCAGGTGTCGTGGCCACGACGTGCCCGACGCCGGAAGGTGCATCTCGTCGCCGGCTCCGCCCGTGCTCGACGCGCGCAGGAGGCGCCGAGTACGGACGACGGCCACGGCCATGACGACGAACGCGAGCGAGGCCAGGAGCGAAAACCGCCGATAGCGGCCCGACGCGAGCTCCTGCGCGATCGCCTTGCGCTGCGTGAGGCCGTAGACGAGCAGCACGCCACCGGCGACCATCGCCACGAGCCAGAGTGTGAAGAGCGTGTCGAGCAGCGTATCCGACGGAGCTCGCGTCCGGTCGGAGCCGCCCGGCGTCGACCCGGTCGCGGCGATCGCGACGACCGCCGACGAGCGCCAGCACGGCGAGCGCGGGTAGGACCACGCTCGTGGCCCTACCGCGCATGATCTCTCCGCGCTAAGCGACGCCGGGCTCGTTCATCGGCAGCGAGCCGCGCGGTGCTCTTCGACTCCCAGTACCGATTCAGGGCGCCCTGGATCTTGATGAACCAGACGAACGCCCCGATGATCGGCAGGAGGAGCCAGAGCCCCGTCCAGCCGCTGAAGGGAGCCGTGCGCCCGTCCTGCTGGTACATCTTCCCGACCTCGGACGGGACGAGGAACCACGTGACGAGCGAGACCACGATGTAGATGACGAGGCCGAGCACTCCGCCGACGCCCTGGCCGGAGTGGTTCTTGACCTCGTCCTGGGTCTTGAAGACCCAGTACAGCGTGTAGATCGCCAGCGTGATGATGGCCATCAGGATCGCGAAGCCGATGCCTCTCGGCTGCCCGAGCGGGCCGGTATTCGATGCAGGTGTGTCCATGGCAGTCGATTCTGGTCTGCGCGATCAGACGGAGCTACGCTCCACGCCGTGGCCGCGGCCGTCGCTCGAGGAACGCTGGCCGAGGCCGTCCGTGATGGGCGTGCTCAACGTCACGCCCGACAGCTTCTCCGACGGCGGGCTGTTCGTCGACCCGGCCGACGCCGTCGCGCACGGCCTGCGGCTCGTCGCCGAGGGCGCGGCGCTCGTCGACGTCGGCGGCGAGTCGACGCGGCCGGGCGCCGAGCCCGTCTCGGTCGACGAGGAGCTCGCGCGCGTCGAGCCGGTGCTCGACGGGCTGCGCGGGCGTTCCCGATCTCGATCGACACCGTCGAAGGCGGAGGTCGCGCGGCGCGCGCTCGAGCTCGGCGCGGAGCTCGTCAACGACGTGACCGCCCTCCGAGGCGACCCGGCGCATGGCCGAGGTCGTCGCGGAGGGAGACGCGTTCCTGTGTCTCATGCACATGCAGGGCGAGCCGCGGACGATGCAGGCCGCTCCCCAGTACGACGACGTGGTGGGCGATGTGTTGGCCTTCCTGGAGGAGCGTCTCGCGTTCGCCGTCGAGCGCGGAATTCGCGAGGAACGGATCTGCATCGATCCCGGGCATCGGCTTCGGCAAGACGCCCGACCAGAACCTCGAGCTGCTCCGCCGGCTCGACGAGCTCCTCGCGCTCGGGCGTCCGGTGCTCGTCGGCGTGTCGCGGAAGAGCACGCTCGGGAAGGTGCTGGGCGATGCCGACGGCGACGACCGGGAGCGTTGCCGCGTCGGTCGCCGGCAGCGGTCGCGGCGTTCGCGCGGGGCGCTTCGATCGTCCGCGCGCACGACGTCCGCGAGACCGTCGAGGCGCTCGCGGTCGCGGCCGCGGTCGAGCGTGGGAAGGATCACGGCATGACGATCGAGCTCGCTGGCCTTGTCGTCTTCGGGCACCACGGGTACCTCGAGGAGGAGCGGCGTCTCGGCCAGCGCTTCCTCGTCGACCTCTGGGTGGACGTCGTCGGCGGCGGCGACCGAGAGCGACCGCATCGAGGACACCGTCGACTACAGGCGGCTTGCCGCGCTCGTGCGCGAGGTCTTCGGCGGGGAGGAGCGCCTGCTGCTCGAAGGCCTCGCAGGCGCGGTCGCGGACGGCATCGTCGAGCGGTTCCCGGCGGTCGAGCGCGCCCGCGTGCGCGTGCGAAAGCCCGACGTCGTGCTCGATCCTCCCGTCGAGCACGCCGCCGTCGATCGTCGAGCGCACGCGCGCGTGACGCGCGCGTACGTCGGGCTCGGCGCCAACCTCGGCCCGCGCGAGATCACGCTTGCTCCGCGCCGTCGACCTGCTCGCCGAGACGCGACGGCGTCGAGGTCGCTCGCCGTCTCGCAGCTCCGCGAGACGGATCCGGTCGGCGTCGTCGAGCAGCCACTCTTCCTGAACGGCGCCGTCGCGCTCGAGACGAGCCTGTCGCCGCGGGAGCTCCTCGACGCGCCTGCTCGAGATCGAGCGGCCGCTCGGTCGCGTGCGCGACGAGCGCTGGGGGCCGCGCATCGTCGATCTCGACCTGCTCGTCTACGGCGACCGCCAGGTCGACGAGCCGGGCCTGCGCGTCCCGCACCCTCGGCTCCACGAGCGTCGATTCGCGCTCGAGCCTCTCGCCGAGCTGGATCCCGAGCTCGAGATTCCCGGGCCACGGCCCGGTGTCGGATCTCCTCGCGGCGCTAGACTGACGCGCGATGTCGCACCTCGACGATCTCGACGAGTACGAGGCCGAGCTCGAGCTCTCGCTGAAGCGCGAATACTCGGCCGTCTTCTCGCTCTTCCGGTACTGCGTCCTCACGCAGGACGCCACGTACCTCTGCAACAAGCTCGACCTCGAGGCGCTTCCGCAGGTCGAGCTACCCGTTCTTCCACGTCCGCATGGAGGACGTGTGGGTCTGGGACAAGAACCGCCCGAGCCGGATCATCCCGCGGGCCGAGGTCTACACGTCCGGCGACGTGACCGTGGAGGAGCTTCGCGGCGAGGGCGAGGAGCCGCAGCTCACTGCCGAGGCGCTCGCCGAGCGCATCGGGCAGCCGCTCTCGGGCGACGACGAGTCGCTGTAGCTACTCCTAGCTGCTCGCGGTCGCGCTCGGCGAGCCACTGCGCGAATCGCCCTCGCGGCGAGTCGAGGTACTCGCGGAGCCTCTCGTCGAAGGACGCGACCTCCTCGCGCAACTGGAACATCAGGTACTCGAGCCGGCGTTCTGGATCGCAGACATGCTCATCGCGCGTCGCCATGCTGACCGAGGCACCGCACTCTGTGCACGGCATGTAACGGGACCTGACGAAGTACGCGGACATTCTCTCCGGGCGTAGTTGGACGACTCATGGTGTGCGTCGCTGTGCCGCCGGACAACGGAGGAAAGGACGGGCTCGGCTGGATGAAAGGCCGGGTAGCAGAGAGCCGTCTGCGCCGAGATGACTGCGCAGCAGTCGCGGTCGTGATCTTCGCGACCGGAACTCCGCGTTAGCGGAGTTCCGGTCTGGCGCAAGCTGCGCCGTCAGCGCCCTGTTCCTGCGTCAGGCTCTCGCCGGGACGGGAACAGCGCCGAGCTGCACGAGCATGCCGAGCGTGTCCCACGTGATCCACTCCTCGATCACTTTGCCGTCCTCGAAGCGCGAGAAGGTCAGTCCCGTGACGGTGACCTCCTTCCCCGTCGGTGAGATGCCGCGCGATCTCTCCTTGTGCGTGCCCCGCGCGGTCCAACGCGTCGCGACATGTTCGCCCTCGGCGAACTGGTCGTCGACTGTGAACCGAGTGTCCGGGAACGCAGCCAGGTACTTCTCGACCTGTCCGCGGAACCCCTCCGGGCCGCGAATGGGCTCGGGCTCCGAGGGATCGTGACCCATGTACCCGGGCGCGAGGTACTCGTCGATCACGTCCATGTTGCCCTTCCACGGCTCCTCGAACAGGAGCCGCACGATCTTCTTGGCGTCCGCCATAGGCGCTCCTTTCGCTCGCCTGCGCCGGAGCCCGACGACGAGAGGACAGCTGCGAACACTCCTGCACGACGTACGCAGCCGCTACGCGTCCGTCCTCGACTCCGCCTTCCGAACACCGCCTCTCCACCTTACTACCTCGTGCGGCGGGTTGCGACTACCGATTCGGATGGCGCTCTGATTCACTTCCGCCCGATGCTCCTTGCGGTCGATGTGGGCAACACGCAGACGGCGCTTGGCCTGTACCGCGACGGCGAGCTCGCAGATCACTGGCGGCTCGCCACCGAGCGCTCGAGCACGGCCGATGAGCTCGGCGTGCTCCTCGCCGGACTCCTCGATTTCGAGAGCGTCGACGGGATCTGCCTCGCGTGCACCGTGCCCGTCCTCGTCCGCGAGTGGGAGGAACTCGCCCGCAAGTGGGCGCACGCACCGCTTCTCGTGGTCGGGCCGGGAGTGAAGACCGGGATCCCGATCCGCTACGACGACCCGCGCGAAGTCGGGCCGGACCGGATCGTGAACGCCGTCGCCGCCAAGGAGCGCTACGGCGCGCCCGTCGTCGTCGTCGACTTCGGGACGTCGACGAACTTCGACGTCGTCTCGCCCGAGGGCGAGTACGTCGGCGGCGTGCATCGCGCCGGGCATCGAGGTCTCGATGGATGCCCTCTTTGCACGAGCCGCGAGGCTCGTGAAGGTCGACTACACGGCGCCTCCGACGGTCATCGGGAAGACCACGGTCGGTGGCCTTCAGTCCGGGCTCGTCTACGGGTTCGCGGGACAGGTCGACGGCATCGTCCGACGCATTCGCGGTGAGCTCGGCGCCCCCGAGGCGCGGGCGATCGCCACCGGCGGGCTCGCCGAGCTCGTCGCGCCGCACTCCGAGACGATCGAGCGCATCGACCCGTTCCTCACCCTCGAGGGCGTCCGCGCGGTCTGGGAGCTGAACGCGTGATCCCGGACCCGCCCGCCATCGGGCTCTTCGTCCTCGCCGCGCTCGCGCTGCTACTCGTGCCCGGGCCTGCGGTCCTCTACGTCGTCGCGCGCTCGATCGAGCACGGCCGCCGCGCGGGGCTCGCCTCGGTTCTCGGCATCCACGTCGGGACGCTCGTGCACATCGCGGCCGCGACGCTCGGCCTCTCGGCGCTCGTGCTCTCCTCCGCCGTCGCGTTCACGGCCGTCAAGATCGCAGGCGCCGTGTACCTCATCGGGCTCGGCCTCTGGACGTTGCTCGCGCGGAAGGCCGAGACCGAGATCGCGCTCGGCGGCGAGCGGAACCTGCGGCGCGCGTTTGCGCAGGGCATCGTCGTCAACGTGCTGAATCCGAAGACCGCGCTGTTCTTCCTGGCGTTCCTGCCGCAGTTCGTCGACCCGAATGCGCCGCACCCGGCCGTCCAGATCGCGTTCCTCGGCCTGCTCTTCGCCCTCCTCGGGCTGGTCACCGACTCGCTCTGGGCGCTTGCCGCCGGGACGGCCGGAGGGATGCTGCGCCGCTCGCGGCGCTTCGTCCGAACGCAGCGCTACGTCGCGGGACGGTCTACATCGGCCTCGGCGTCGCGACCGCGCTCGCCGGCTCTGCCGAGGACTAACCGCCTCCGTAGACGGAAATCGGGAGCTCGAGCGTCAGCTCGGCGCCCGAAGGAATCTCGGCCTCGAGCCGCTCGACGATCTCGAACGCTCCGGGCGCGGCCGCGAGCAGACGCCGCTCCACCTCCTCGGTCGAGGAGAGCTGGAGGAGCTCCTGCTTGAACTCCTTCGGGAAGCGACCGCGGCCGAGGTACCAGCCGTAGAACTTCTTCAGGAATCCCGACGGCTCGCCGCTCGCCGAGCTCTCGCACGGTCTCGCGCACGAAGAGCACGAGCTCGGCGGCGACCTCCTCGCGCGAGGGCTCCGCGGCGTCGCCGTCGACGATCTCGCGAAGCGCCCACGGGTTCCCCTGGGCCCCACGCGCCGACCATGACCGCGTCCGCGCCCGTCGTCGCCAGCACCGCCTGTGCGCGTGCACGCGACGTCACGTCTCCCGACGCGACCACCGGGACGTCGACGAGCGAGACGAGCTCCGCTGTCAGCGCGTGGTCGGCGGTGCCCGTGTACATCTGCTGCGCAGAGCGCGGATGCAGCGTGAGGACGACGCCCCCGCCTCGACGAGCCGAGGCCCGAGCTCGAGCGCAGCGCGGGAGCCGTTGTGACGCCGCGGCGCAGCTTGACGGTGACCGGGATGTCGACCGCGTCCGCGATTGCGCCGACGATGCGGCACGCGCGTTCCGGATCCTCGAGCAGGTGCGCGCCCGCGCCCGTCTTCGTCACTTTCTTCACGGGGCAGCCGAAGTTGACGTCGACGATGTCCGCGCCGACAGCCTCGACCATGCGCGCCGCGTCGGCCATCGTCCGCGGCTCCGAGCCGAACAGCTGGATCGCGAGCGGATGCTCGTCCGAGGCGACCCGGAGGTAGCCGAGGGTCTTCTCGTTCCGGTGCTCGATGCCGGCGCAGCTCACCATCTCGGAGCACACGAGCCCGGCGCCGTAGCGGCGTCCCTGGCGGCGGAACGCCTGCACGCTGACGCCCGCCATCGGTGCGAGGACGAGGCGCGTGGGCACCTCGACGGGGCCGATTTGCCAGGGCTCGCGGAGGTCGATCACGGCCCTCGGATGGTACTGGCGCGTCGTTTGACGCTCCTCGAACGGGGTAGCTACCATTCCGCAGTTGTCGGGGCCGCGGGGGCCCCGCAATCTCGTCTCTGGAGGCGTTTCGTGAAGGACGTGATCCTCACCCCCGAGGGCTACAAGCAGTTGACGAGCGAGCTCGGACGTGCTGCGGACGACGAAACGACGGGAGATCGCAGAGCGCATCGCGGCAGCGCGCGAATTCGGCGAGATCGCCGAGAACGCCGAGTACGACGACGCGAAGAACGAGCAGATGATGCTCGAGCACCGCATCTCGCAGCTCGAGGAGCGCCTCGCGAACGCACAGGTGATCGACAAGAGGCGCGTCGACACGAGCGTCGTCTCGATCGGCGCCGTCGTGCGGCTGCGCGACGTCGACGCGAAGGAGACGACCGAGTACTTCATCGTCGGCTCGGCCGAGGCGAACCCGGCCGAGAGCAAGCTCTCGAACGAGTCGCCGGTCGGCAAGGCGATCATGGGTCGCAAGAAGGGCGAGACCGTCGAGGTCGTCACGCCGCGCGGCTCCAAGGTGAAGTTCAAGATCATGGAGATCAAGGCCGCGTAGCGCGGCCTCGTAGCGCCGGTTAGGGTCTCGGCTCGATGGAGCCGAAGCGCTTCCCCGACCGCGACGCCGTCGCCGACGCCCGCACCGCGACGGAGGGGCTCGAGGCGGGAGGCGAGCTCGACGAGACCCGGCGGCTCGCAGGCCGCGTCATGGCGAGGCGGGAGATGGGCAAGCTCGTGTTCCTCGACCTCGTCGATCGCTCGGGCCGAATCCAGCTCATGTGCGACACGGGGCGCGTCGGCGACGTCGAGGTCCACCTCGGCGACGTCGTCGGCGTCTCCGGCAAGCCCGCGAAGTCCCGCCGCGGCGAGCCGTCGCTCATGGTCGACGAGCTCGTCGTGCTGGCGAGGAACCGCAGCCCGCTCCCCGACACGTTCCACGGCCTCACGGACGTCGAGACGCGCTACCGCAAGCGCTATCTCGACCTGCTCATGAACGAGGACGCGCGCGAGCTCTTCGTCCTGCGCGCGAAGGTGGTCACGGCGATCCGTCGCTACCTCGACGGCGAGGGCTTCGTGGAGGTCGAGACGCCTGTGCTCCAGCCGCGGTACGGCGGGGCCTTCGCGCACCCGTTCGTCACGCACTCGAACGAGCTCGACGTCGACCTCTACCTCCGCATCGCGACCGAGCTGTACCTCAAGCGGCTCATCGTCGGCGGGCTCGAGCGCGTCTACGAGATCGGGAAGGACTTCCGCAACGAGAGCGTCTCGTACAAGCACCAGCCCGAGTTCACGATGCTCGAGTGGTACGAGGCGTACGCCGACTTCCCCGACACGATGGACCGGATCGAGACGATGCTCGAGCTCGTCGCGCTCGAGGTGCTCGGGACGACGGTCGTCGCGTTCCGTGGCCACGACGTCGACCTGAAGCGGCCGTGGCGGCGGATCGGCTTCGTCGAGTCGCTCGAGGCGCACGAGCTCTGGACGCGCGACGAGGGCGAGCTCCGCGCGTGGCTCACCGAGCGCGGCGTCGACACCGAAGCCGACAAGGACTGGCCGCAGCTCGTCGACCACGCGTTCGGCCACTTCGTCGAGCCGAGCCTGATCGAGCCGACGATCGTGTACGGCCATCCGGTCGAGCTGTCGCCGTTCGCGCGCGTGACCGACGACGACGAGACGATCACGGAGCGCTTCGAGTACTTCGCCGCGGGCATGGAGCTCGGCAACGCGTACACGGAGATCAACGACGCCGCGGAGCAGCAGCGCCGGTTCGACGAGCAGTCCGCGCACGTCGAGGGGGTGCGCGGCGATCCCGACTACGTCGAGGCGCTCTCGTACGGGATGCCGCCGACCGGCGGGCTCGGCCTCGGCATCGACCGGCTCGTCATGCTCCTCTCCGGCCGCGAGACCATCCGCGACGTGATCCTGTTCCCGGCGCTACGCCCGGACGCTCGCTAGCCGCTGCGTGCGGCCACGGGGCGCCTCGGCGCTCCACGGGAAGTCGATCCAGCGATCGGTGCGCCGCCAGACGTACTCGCACTTCACGACGGACGGCGACTTCTCGTAGAGGACTGCGCACCGCACCTCGGCGACCTTGCCGGCGCAGAAGTCCTTCACGAGCTTCAGCGTCTCGCCCGTGTCGGCGACGTCGTCCGCGATGAGCATCCGCGCCGACTCGAGGTCGACGAGCTCGGGAACGGGCGGCAGGATCATCGGGCACGTCGAGCCGCTCCTCGACGCCTGTGTAGAACTCGACGTTCATCGTCCAGGCGTTCTTGACGTCGAGTGCGTATCCGAGCGCGGCGCCGACGAGCATCCCGCCGCGAGCGACCGAGAGCACGAGGTCGGGCTCGTAGCCGTCGTCGACGACCTGCCGTGCGAGATCGCGCGCGCGCCTCACCGAACTCCACCCACGAGAGCCGCTCGCGCTCGCCGCTGACTCGTCCATCCGGCGATCCTAACCGGGGCCTCGAACGGCGTACTCCGATCGAGGGGTCGTCCCGCTCGGCTCCGACGGACGATCTCTTGCAGCGGTGGTGGAGCGGCACAACCACGATGCGGCATCCGCGCGCGACGCGAGCGTCAGCGAGCCCGCTTTCGCTCGCTCGTCGAGCAGCTGCCGCTGTCCGTGTACATCGACCGGCTCGACGACGCTCAGCTCGAACATCTACACGAGCCCGCAGATCGAGCCCATGCTCGGCTACTCCGTCGAGGAATGGGCCGAGAACGACGACCTCTTCGTCGAGCTCCTGCACCCCGAGGACCGCGAGCGTGTCCTCGCCGCGCACCAGCGCACGCATACCACGCGCGAGCCTCTCTTCATCGAGTACCGGCTGCGCGCGCGCGACGGCCGGTACGTGTGGGTTCAGGACGAGGCGCGCGTCGTTCCGCGACGGGTACCAGTATCGTGCTGCAGGGCTACCTGCTCGACATCACCGCGCGGAAGGAGGCCGAGGAGCAGCTCAGCACCAGGCTTTCCACGACGCCCTGACCGGCCTGGCCAACCGCGCGCTCTTCACGAACCGCGTCGAGCACGCACTCGTCCTGCGGAGCGGCGGCGCCCGCCCGACGTCGCGGTGCTCTTCCTCGACCTCGACGACTTCAAGGGCGTCAACGACACGCTCGGCCATGCCGCAGGAGACACGCTGCTCCGTGGTGTCGGAGTCCGGCTGCGCGAGGCGCTCTCGCGCCAGCTACACGGTCGCGCGCCTCGGCGGCGACGAGTTCGCGGTGCTCATCGAGGAGGTGCGCCGGCGCGCCGATCGGCGATCGACGCCGCGGAGCGCATCGTCGCGGCCCTGCAGCGCCCGTTCGAGATCGAGGGGCGAGAGGTCTTCGTCGTCCGCGAGCGTCGGGATCGCGCTCGGCGACGTCGCGGACGACCTCCTGCGCGCGGCCGACGTCGCGATGTATCGCGCGAAGGCGTCCGGCAAGGCGCAGTACGTCATGTACATGCCGCGCGATGGCCGAGGACCTCGTCGGCCGCCTGGAGCTCGTCGCCGAGCTGAGAAGAGCCGTCTGCGCGACGAGTTCGTCGTCCACTACCAGCCCCTCGTCGACCTCGAGTCGAACGGCGCGTCGTCGGCGTCGAGGCGCTCGTCCGCTGGGCCCATCCGACGCGCGGCCTCATCTCGCCGGGCGATTCATTGGGCTCGCCGAGGAGACGGGCAAATCGTCGAGATCGGCGCGTGGGTGCTGACCGACGGCCTGCCGCAGGTCGCGCGCTGGCGCCTCGAGACATCTGGCGCCGCGGATCTGACGGCTGAACGTGAACGTGTCGACCCGCCAGGTTCGCGCCGGGCGTCCTCGTCGACGCCGTTCGCACGGCGCTCACCGAGTCCGGGCTTCCGCCCGAGGCGTTCACGCTCGAGTTCACGGAGAGCCTGCTCGCGCGCAGGCACGAGGAGCTCCGCGCGGTCCTGACCGACGTGGCGGCTCTCGGCGTGCGCCTCGCGCTCGACGACTTCGGCACCGGGTACTCGTCGCTCGCGCTCCTGCAGGACCTCCCGGTCGACACGCTCAAGGTCGACCGCTCCTTCGTGAGCGCGCTCGACGGCGACACGATGCGACAGGGATTCGTCCAGGCGATCGTCGACCTTGCGAAGACACTCGACGTCGCGCTCGTGGCCGAGGGCATGGAGACCGCCGCGGAGACCTCCGAGCTACGCCGGCTCGGCTGCTCGCGCGGTCAGGGCTTCCACTTCGCGCCGCCGCTCGGCGCGGAGGAGGTCGACGCCCTCCTTGCCGCGGGTGCGTGCGCGAGTCTTGACGAGGCGAGGACGAAGCAAGCCCGGCGCGCCGAAGCTGCCTAGCGCCGGCTCAGGCGGTCGCGGTCTTCCAGACGGGACCCACCTCGGGCACCGACCCTTCGTGGTCGGCGGTCACGGGCACGTCCTCGTCCGGATGGGCGGCCCGGTGCTCGCGGAACCATGCGACCGCGCGGGCGATCCCTTCGTCCAGCGGGGTCTTCGGGCCGTACCCGAGAAGCTGCCGCGCCTTCGACAGGTCCGCGACGTAGTGCGTCACCTCGCCGAGCAGCGAGGGCGCGAGCGTCATCTGGGGCTCCATCTCGAGCTCTGACGCGATCAGCTCGGCACAGC
>CAVZVL010000011.1:0-39707 GCA_963778725.1 uncultured Gaiellaceae bacterium | reverse complement strand
CGCGTGTCTGCTCATTCCCGGGTTCGAGCTGAGGGCGGCGCTGCGGGCTCGTCCGAGGCTCGCGCTCGTCCCGCTGCGCTCGCGCCGGATGCGGGAGAGGAGCCGCTCCTCGGCCCGGTCACGGCGTCGGCCGAGGCTGCGGGGGTGAAGCCGGGAATGCGGCTCGGTGAGGCGCTCGCGACGTGTCCGTCGCTCGTCCTCGTCGATCGCGATCCGGCGACGGTGGAGCGGGAGTGGGAGGGCGTTTTGCGCCGGCTCGAGGATTCGGGCTTCGCGGTCGAGCCGGTCGAACAAGGCGCTGTCGTGTTCGAGACAAGGGCGTCGAGCGCCTCTACGGAGGCGTGCAGCCGGCACTCGAGCGTGCGCTCGCCGCGGTCGGCTCGACGTGGGATCCACGAATAGGAGCGGCCGGACGGCGCTTCACCGCTCTCGCAGCGGCGAGCGTCGCGCGGCCGGAGCAGATTCTGCTGGTCGCGGCGCAGGAGGAGCAGGAGTTCCTCGAGCCGCTTCCGCTCTCGCTCCTGCCGATGACGCCGAACCACTACGCGGAGCTCGAGGGGCTCGGCCTGCGCTCGCTCGGGGAGCTGGCGCGGCTTCCGAGCGGGGCGGTCGCGGAGCGACTTGGGGTGGAGGGGAAGAGGGCGTGGCGGCTCGCCCACGGCGGCCGCAGGGCACGCGTGCGCGGGCGAAAGCCCGCCTCGGAGCTCGTCGAGGCGCTCGTCTTCCCCGAGGCGATCGCGAACGAGCTCACGCTGCGACGGGCGCTCGGCTCCCTCCTCGAGCGCCTGCTCGCACGTCCAGAACGGGCCGGGCGGCCGTTTCGAAAACTCGCGCTGGTCGCCCGGCTCGTCGACGGCGGCTCGTGGCGGCGCGTGACGACGCTGCGCGACGCCACGGCCGAGGTGCCCCGGCTCGCGTGCCGCGCTCGGGCCGAAGCTGCAGGAGCTGCCGGCGCCGATCGTCGAGCTCCGGCTCGAGGCGGTCGAGCTCGCAGAGCACACCGGGCAGCAGCTCGCGCTCGTCGAGCCGGCCGGAGAGGAGGCGGTCGTGCGCCTGCGCGAAGGGTTGCGGCAGGTGCGCGCGAGCACGGGGACGGGGTCGGTGTGCGCAGTGGTGGAGGTCGCGCCGTGGTCGCGGCTTCCTGAGGCGCGCGCACTCGTCGTGCCGAAAGACGTATGAGCGATTCGCTCTCGGAAGCAGCGGTTTCGTAGCCGAAGGGCGATTTATTCGCCCGTAGGCATGCGCGGCCTTCCATGGCGCGGCAATAAGGAGGGGGTTCGCGGGGGAACCATGGGTTCCCCCGCGCTAGGTCGTCTCAACGCGCCGCGCCCGGCACTCGTCGAGACGGGGCCGGGCACGACGCCGCGGATCGTGAACCGCGAGCAGGTGACGCTCGTGCGCGAGGAGTGGCGTGTCGTCGACCGCTGGTGGACGGACGAGCCCGTCGACCGTCACTACTTCGAGGTCGTTCTCGAGGGCGGCCGGAACGTCTGCGTCTACCGCGATGCGCGAGGCGCAGCTGCTGGTTCACGCAGAACGCCTAGCGGCGGCCGACGACGCGCTTGCCGAAGCGCCCGACGCGCGTACAGCGCGCCGAGCCCCATGCCGCGTGGCGAGTGCGACGAGGTTCGTCGTCGCGCAGCGTGCGGCACGCGTTGCAGCAGGTCGTCGCCATCGGCGCCTGATCGCCGTACTTCGCGGCGACCTGCAGTGCACGTCCCTGCCAGACCGTCTTCACGCTCCAACCGTAGCCCGTCAGACGTCGAAGACGTCGTGGCGCTCGAAGAACTCTCGGTCGGGCTCGATGCCCTGTTCGCGCAGCTCGCCGAGCTCACGCCGGTACTGGACGAAGCCGCCGGGCGTGTGCAGGTTGAGCATCCGTACCGGCGCGGTCGCTCACGTTCCGGAACCAGTGGACGACGTTCGGCGGAGCGAGGATGTACGCGCCTGGAGTGCGCGTGGACGACCTCGTCTCCGACGTGGAACTCGACCTCGCCCTCGAGGACGTAGAACGAGTCCGAGTGCGCCTTGTGGAAGTGGGGGTCGACGCCGCTTCCCGGATCGAACGTGATCTCGAGCAGCGCGAGCTCGGGGCGGTCGGCCTTGACTCCGCCTCCCTCGCCGGGACGGAGAGCGATCGGCTCGTCCACTCAGACCGCCTCGTCGACGAGGCGCAGCCAGTCGTCGGACATCGTCTCCGGAACGAGCACCCACTCCTTCATCACGCGGCCCATTCCCGGATCGAAAGGCTGCGCGCCTGCGGCGAGCGCCGCCTCTCGAGTCGCCGTGTCGGTGAGCTTGACCGTGATCCCGCCGTCCTTCCAATTGCCCGCGACGACCTTGCCGTTCTCCCGCTTCAGACACGGCATTCCGAACATCTTCGACTCGTGGAGCGGATGCCGCGCGGTGACGTCCGCGACGAGCTCCTCCCAGGTCATGTCGCCAACCTATCCCAGTCGAACGGCAAGCGCAGACGAGGAGTCGACGCCTCCGTCCTCGGGCGGGTCGAACTGGTCGAAGTCCGGATTCCGCCCGCGCATGTACTCGGCGAAGCCCGACGACGGCATGTGGAAGTTGAAGCAGCGCGCAGAGTGCATCGCTGTCGTTGTCGAAGCCGTGGACGACGTTGGGAGGAATGAACGAGAGCGTTCCTGCCGGAAGGGCCCGCGAGCCGTCGCCGAGGTGGAACGTGAACTCCCCCTCGACGACGAGAAAGCCATCCGCGTGGCGGTGGTGGACGTGAGGCTTCGCTCCGCGCTCACCCGGGCCGTAGGCGAACTCGGAGACGATGATCTCTTCGTCTCCACGAGTATCGTCGCGCGTCGCTCCGGCCGGCGATTCGTGATCGTGCTCTCCCTCCGCTCCTCCGGCTTGCCGGATGACGACGAGCCCGGGATCGGCCGAAACCGCATCCGCCGCCGGCCGCTGGTCGAACGCGGCCACGTCCCCACGGACGTAGTCGCCGTAGCCCGAGCCCGGAGCGTGGAAGACGAGAAATCGCGCCGGGACGTCGCCGGTCACCTCGACTGCGTGCACGACCTCGGGCGGGACGAAGGCCCAGCTCTCGGGGCCGACCCGATGTACGCGATCCTCGAGTTGGAGCGCGAGCTCTCCCTCGAACACGTACAGCGCCTCGCCGTGCCGGGCATGGACGTGCGGCGATTCACGAGCGGCGCGACTTCGACCCCGATGCCGCGGATGAGCGCGCGCGACCTCGACCGCGGCGAGCTGCTCGCCACGTCGGCGAGAAGCGTGACGTCGAGCGCTTCCCGCTTCGCAGGATGACGCTGGCGCGCTTCGCAGCGAGGCCTCGACCACGTCTCGTCGCGCCAGCGCTAGCAGATGGGATCTCGGGGCTCACTGTCGAGCTGGCTACGTGCTCACTTCGGCGTACTCGTTCCTCGACGGAGCGTCGCAGCCGGAAGAGCTGGCGGCGCGCGCGGCCGAGCTCGGGTACGAGGCTCTCGCGCTCACCGACCACGACGGCATCTACGGCTCGCTCGAGTTCGCGCACGCGGCGAAGGCGTTCGGCGTTCGGCCGATCACGGGCGCGGAAGTGACGCTCGACGGAGGCGCGCACGTCACGCTGCTCGTGGAGTCGCGGCGCGGATACGCGAACCTGTGCCGCCTGCTCACCGCCGCGCACGCGGGGACGCGGCGTGCCGGGCAGCGAGGACCGCGAGCCGCTGCCGCCCTCGGTGCCGCTCGCGACGGTCGCCGAGCTGAACGAGGGGCTCGTCTGCCTGTCCGGCTGTGCCCGCCGCGGGCTCGGGCTGCTCGATCCGAACGCGGCGGCGCAGCTCGCGGGCGCCTTCGGCCGCGATCGCTTCTACGTCGAGCTGCAGCGGCCGTACGAGCGCGGAGATGCTCGTCGGCTCGGTCTCCTGCGCGACCTCGCCGAGCACCTCGGCGTCGAGACCGTCGCGACCGGCGACGTCCACGCGCACCACCCGCGGCGCACGCTGCTCCAGGACGTCCTCGTCGCGATCCGCTGCCGCACGTCGCTCGAGGGCTGCGAGCCGGAGCGGCGCGGGAACCGTGAGAGCTACCTGCGCTCGCCCGAGGAGATGCTCGAGCGCTTCGCGCTCGACCGTGCCGCAGCGGAGCGGAGCGTCCTGCTCGCGGAACGGCTCGAGTTCGACCTCACCGCGGAGCTCGGCTACCGCTACCCGGACTTCTCGGACGGCGCCGATCCGGCGATCGACCAGCTCGCAGCCATTTGCCATGCCGCGCTTGTCGAGCGCTATCCCGAGTCATCGCAACGCACAGGCGCGAGCTCGCCTGGAGGGCGAGCTCGCGCTCATCGACGAGCTCGGGCTTGCGGGGTTCTTCCTCCTCCATCACGAGGTGCTCGAGATCGCCCGCGAGTGCGCGCGCGAGGTGCGCGGAACCGACTCGCCGCGCAGCTTCCTGCCGCCGGGTCGCGGCCGCGGGAGCTCGGTCGGCTCGATCGTCTGCTACCTCACCGGGTCTCTCGCATGTCGATCCCGTCTCCAACGAGCTCTCGCTCGGGCGCTTCCTGAACCGCGAGCTCGCAGCCGTCCCGGACATCGACCTCGACTTCCCGCGCGACATCCGCGAGAAGCTCATCGTCCGCGTCACCGAGCGCTACGGGCGCGAGCACGCCGCGCTCGTCGCGAGCTTCGCGACCTACCGCTCGCGTGGCGCGATCCGCGACGTGGGCAAGGCGCTCGGGCTTCCGTTCGCGGAGCTCGAGCGGCTCGCGCGGCTCTCCGACGGCTGGAACGCGAAGCGCGTGGGGGAGGAGGTCGCTCGGCTCCCCGACGGCGAGCGGAAGCTCCAGTCCAAGCGCTGGCGCGCGTTCGCCTGGCTGACCGGGGAGATCGCGGGGCTCCCGCGCCACGTCTCGCAGCACCCGGGCGGGATGATCGTCTCGACGCGCCCGCTGATCGAGCTCGTCCCCGTGCAGCCGGCGGCGATGGTCGGCCGGCAGCTCTGCCAGTGGGACAAGGACTCGTGCTCGGACGCCGGGTTCCTCAAGATCGACCTGCTCGGCCTCGGGATGCTCTCGGCCGTCGAGGACTGCGTCGACCAGATCGCGCGGACGCACGACGAGGTGATCGACCTCTCGCGGATCCCGCTTCGACGACCCCGCGGTCTACGACGACATCCAGCGTGCGGACACGGTCGGCGACGTTCCAGATCGAGAGCCGCGCGCAGATGCAGAGCCTCCTGCGCACGAAGCCGGCGAACCTCGACGACATCACCGTGCAGGTCGCGCTCGTGCGGCCCGGGCCGATCCAGGGAAAGGCGGTGCACCCGTACATCGACGCGCGCCAGCGGCTGCGCGAGGACCCGACCTACGACTGGCCGGTCGACCACGAGCTCCTGCGCGAGCCGCTGCGTTCGACGTTCGGCGTCGTCGTCTTCCAGGACCAGGTGCTCGAGGTCGCGATCGCGCTCGCAGGCTTCACGGTGGGGGAGGCGGAGGGTCTGCGCCGGGCGATGAGCCGCAAGCGCAGCCACGACGCGCTCGAGGCGTTCCGCGAGCGGTTCATCGAGGGCGCCGGCGCAGAAGGGCGTCGACGCGCGAGATCGGCGGACACGGTCTTCGACAAGCTCGTCGGCTTCTCGGGCTTCGGCTTCCCGAAGGCGCATGCGGCCGCGTTCGGGCTCCTCGCGTACCAGTCGACGTGGCTGCGCCACTACTACCCGGCGGAGTTCCTGTGCGCGCTCCTGAACGAGCAGCCGATGGGCTTCTACCCGCCCGCGACGCTCGTCCGCGACGCGCAGCGGCACGGCGTGGAGGTGCTCCCCGTGGACGTCAACCTGAGCGGCGCGCGCTGCGCGGTCGAGTGGAGTGCGGTCCGGATCGGCCTCAACTACATCTCCTCGATCGGCAAGGACGACGGCGAGGTCGCTCGTCGCGGAGCGTGTCGCGAACGGGCCCGTACCGCGACGTCGCCGACCTCGCGCGGCGCGTCGAGGCTCTCCTACGACGGCCTCGAGGCGCTCGTCGAAAGGCGGTGCCTGCGACGGCTTCTGGAAGCCTCGCCGCGACCTCCTCTGGGAGCTCGGGCTCGTCTTCCGGGCGCAGTCGGTGCCCGGGACGGAGGGCGAGATGAAGCAGCTCCCGCTCGAGCTCGAGCCGACCGCCGAGACGCCTGAGCTCCGCGACCTCACGCCGTGGGAGCGGATGCTCGCGGACTACCGGCACACGAGCATGTCGATCGAGACGCACCCGCTCGCGCTGCTGCGCCCGCACCTCCCGGCTGGCACGCTGTCGAGCGCCGAGCTCCACGAGGAGCGCCACGGGAGGCAGGTCGCCTTCGCGGGGATGACGGTCGCACGCCAGCGCCCGTCGACCGCGAAAGGCATCGTCTTCATGCTCCTCGAGGACGAGCACGGCCAGGTGAACCTGATCGTCCCCTCCGAGATCTACGAGCGCCACCGCGCGACCGTGCGCGCCGAGCCGCTCATCCTCGCCCGCGGCCGCTACGAGCGGGTCGGAGAGAATCGGAACGTCCTCGTTTCGTCGCTCGAATCCCTCGGGCCGCTCGCACGGCGAGTGGCGACACGACGACACCGTCTGGGAGTCGCTGCCGCGCCCGCACTCGTTCGGGCGGCGCTGAGGTTGACTGCGTCTCGTGCCCGCGGGAACCTACTGCAGGTGACCGACATACGGTTCGCACGCAGCGGCGACGTCGACATCGCCTACCGCGTCGTCGGCGACGGGCCGATCGACCTCGTCTACGTCCAGGGTTCCTTGACGCATCTCGAGGTCAACTGGGAGCTCCCGCAGTTCCGGCGCTACTGCGAGGGGCTCGCCGAGTTCTCGCGATTGATCCTCTTCGACAAGCGTGGGATGGGAATGTCGGACCGCGTGCCGGGCACGGCGACGCTCGAGGAGCGCATGGACGACATCCGGGCGATCATGGACGCGATCGGAAGCAAGCGTGCGGCGGTGATGGGCGAGTCGGAGGGCGGCCCGCTCGCGATGCTCTTCGCCGCGGCCCACCCGGAACGCACGGTCGCGCTCGATCCTTCAGGGCGCGGAGGTCCGCGAGCGCACGGACGACGAGTGGCCGTGGGGCGAAGGCGACAGAGGAGGAGTTCGAGGAGTGGATGGCGACACTCACGGAGCGATTCTCGACGGGCACCGGGATCTATGCGATCGCGCCAAGCATCGCCGGCGAGGAATGGGCGCGTGAATGGCGGGCGAAGATGGTGACCCACGCGGCGACGCCGAACTCGGCCGAGGCGTTCATGCGCATGGCGTTCGACATCGACGTCCGCCACGTCGTGCCCGTGATCAGCGTGCCGACGCTCGTCATCCACGCAGCAGGGGATCAGGTGTGTCACGTCGAGAACGCGCGATATCTCGCGCGAACGATCGCGGGCGCGAGATATGTCGAGCTTCCCACGGACGATCACGTGCCGTGGTTCGATCCCGAGCCGACGGTCGCCGAGATTCGAGAGTTCCTGACAGGAACACGGGAGGCGACGGAGCTCCGCGCGTGTGCTGGCGACCGTGCTCTTCACGGATCTCGTCGGCTCCACCTCCCGAGCCGCGGAGCTCGGGGATCGTCGCTGGCGGGACCTCATCGAGCAGCATCACGCGGCCGTCAGGCGCGAGCTGAAGCGGTTCGACGGCCGTGAGGTGGATACGGCCGGCGACGGCTTCTTCGCAACGTTCGACGGCCCGGCTCGGGCCATCCGCTGCGCTCAGGCGATCATTCCGGCGGTGCGACCGTTGGATCTCGAGGTCCGGGCGGGGCTCCACACCGGCGAGGTCGAGCTCACTGACAACAAGATCGCCGGCATCGCGGTGAACATCGGTGCGCGGGTCGCCGCTCGGGCCGACGCGGGCGAGGTCCTTGTCTCGAGCACGGTCAAGGACCTCGTCGCCGGTCAGGCCTCGAGTTCGAGGACCGCGGGACAGCGACCCTCAAAGGCGTCCCCGGCGAGTGGCGGCTCTTCGCCGTGACGCGCTAGCGCGCGTTCGCAGCGTCCGAGAGCGTGAACGCGGTCTCGACGATGCCGATGTGCGTGAACGCCTGCGGGAAGTTTCCGACGAGCCGCCCGCGCTCCGGGTCGTACTCCTCGGAGATGAGCCCGAGGTCGTTGCGGAGCGCGAGCAGCCGCTCGTACAGCTCGACGCGCCTCGTCGCGGCGCCCCTGCTTGCGCGAGAACAGCGGCGAGCCAGAACGAGCACGGCAGGAACACGCCCTCGCCCGGTGGGAGGCCGTCGACGTCGTCGTTCTCCTCGTCGGCGCGGTAGCGCTCGACGAAGCCGCCGCGCAGGAGCTCCGCCTCGATCGCGCGCACGGTTCCGACGACGCGCTCGATCGTTCGCAGGCAGGAAGCCGACGAGCGGGATGAGGAGGCAGCTCGCGTCGAGCCGGTCCGAGCCGTAGAACTGGGTGAACGCGCCGCGCTCCGGCGTTGTAGCCCTCGCGCAGCACCTCGTCCTTGATCGCCTTCCGCGCGCGCCTTCCAGCGGTCGACCGGCCCTTCGCGGCCGAAGCGCTCCGAATCGTCTTCACGGCCCGGTCGAAAGCGACCCACGCCATCACCTTCGAGTGGGTGAAGTGGCGCCGCGGTCCTCGCACCTCCCAGATGCCCTCGTCCGGCTCGCGCCAGCCCGACTCGAGCCACTCGAAGAGCTTCGCGGTCGAGCCGCCACGGCGTCGGTCGATGCCGCGAGCCCTTGGCTGCGCGCCTGGTAGAGCGCGTCGACGACCTCGCCGTAGACGTCGAGCTGACGCTGACCCGAAGCGCCGTTCCCGACGCGCACCGGCTGCGAGCCCTCGTAGCCCGGCGAGCCAGGGAAGCTCGAGCTCGGTCAGCCGCCGCTCGCCGGCGACGCCGTACATGATCTGGAGGTCTTCCGGCGAGCCGGCGATCGCCCGGAGCAGCCAGTCGCGCCACGCTCCGGCCTCCTCGACGTACCCGGCGCGGATGAGCGCGAGGAGCGTGAGCGTCGCGTCGCGAAGCCAGCAGTAGCGGTAGTCCCAGTTCCGGACGCCGCCGATCCACTCGGGCAGCGACGTCGTCGGCGCGGCGACGATTCCGCCGGTCGGCGCGTACGTCAGCGCCTTCAGCGTGAGGAGCGAGCGGTGGACGGCGTCGTGCCAGCGCCCGTCGTACGTGCAGCGCGCGGCCCACTCCTGCCAGTAGAGACCGTGTCGCTGCGAGCGCGCTCTCCGGCTCGATCGGCTCCGGCGGTGCCTCGTTGCGACGGGAACCAGCGTCAGCACGAACGGCACGCGCTCGCCCTCCGAGACCGTGAAGCTCGCGACGGTTCGCAAGTCCCGCCCCTCGTGCTCGACCGGCGTGCGCAGGACGACCGCGTCCGGTCCCGCGATCGCGACGAGCGCCGCCGTCGAGGTTGCCGGACCCACGGCACGATCGAGCCGTAGTCGAACCGCAGATGACGAGCTCCATCCGCATCTCCACGCGTCCGCTCGACTCCCTCGACGATGCGGACGACGTCCGGGTTCGTCTCGCGCGGCGGCATGAAGTCGATGAGGCGAACCGATGCCGTTCCGAGGTCTCGAACTCGGTCTCGAGGACGAGCGTGTCGCCGCGGTAGCGCCGAGTCGGCGAGCGGAACTCGCCCGCCGGCTGGATCGTCCAATGGCCGTTCTCGGCCGTCGCCGAGCAGCGCGGCGAAGCAGGCGCCCGAGTCGAAGCGGGGGAAGCAGAGCCAGTCGATCGCGCCCTTCGCGGCTGACGAGCGCCGCGCGTCTCCGAGGTCGCCGATGAGGCCGTAGTCCTCGATGCGCGCCATCAGTCGTCCTCCTCGAGGAACGCCGCGAGGCGCCCGAAGCGCTTGCGTGCGGCTCGATCGAAGTCGCGCACGGTACTCGTCGGCCGTGTCGTCGTCGAGCGTCGCCGCGTACGTCTCCCGCATCGTCGTGGAGCGCGCTCGCCGATCGCGTCGACGACGAGCTGGTAGTCGCCGTAGCAGCTCCTCCGACTCGTCCGCGCCCGCGTTCGACCATGCGGCGTCGGCCTCGGCCGCCTCGTCGAGGAGCTCCGTCTCCGCCTCGAACAGGTCGAGCTGACGCTCGACGAGGTCGCGGAAGCGGCTGCGGCGGAAGATCACGCGAGCTCCCGGTACAGCTCGATGTGCGCCGCCGCGGACGCGTCCCAGGTGAGCTCGTCGCGCGCGCGCTCGGCGCCGCCTCGAGCGGCGGCGAGGGCGTCGCCGTCGCCGAGGAGCCGCGCGAGGGCGGCGGACATCGCCTCGACGTCACCCGGCGGCACGACGGCACCCGCGCCGTAGCGGCCGACCACCTCGCCGAGCCCGCCGATGTCGTAGACGATCGCCGGCACGCCGGCTCCGAGCACCTGCAGGAGCGCGCCGGAGACGTCGATCTCCGCGCGGTACGGGAAGAGGCCGACGGTCGCCTCCGAGAGCGCGCGGCGAAGCTCCGCGTCGGGCAGGTAGCCGAGCCGCCACTCCGCCCGATCCGCCGGCGGTGCGCTGCAGGCCCTCGAGCGGGACGCGCGGATCGCCGACGACGAGCAGGCGCGCGCCGTCGACGCCGAGGACGGCCTCGACGGCGTCCTCCGTGCCCTTGTACGGCCGGATCAGCCCGAGGCAAAGCGCCGTCCGTCCGTCGTCCGCCGCGCTCGACCTCCGACCGGAACACCGGGTGGGCGATGACGCGGACGCTTGCTCCTCGGGAGCCCGAAGTCGACGAGCTGGCCCCTGCCGCGCTCGGAGTGGACGACGACGCGCTCGAAGCGGTCGAAGAGCGCGCGCCACATCGCCGTCTTCGAGAGCGTTCGCCGCGGGATGATGTCGTGCGCGGTGAGGACGGCCGGGCTTCGCGGACGGAAGAGCCAGCGGTCGAGCTCCGGCACGCCGAGCCACTGCACGTGGAGGACGTCCGGCTTCGCGAGCGCGAAGCGCGCCATCCCGAGCGGATGCTCGAGCGCCTTCACGGCCAGGCGCAGCCGCGTCCCGCCCAGGCGCGAGGACAGCGGATAGAACCACTCGCGCGCCTCGTAGCCCTCGGGCGTCGCGACCTCGCCGAAGCGGAAGCGCGACGTCACGAGCTCGACGTCGACGCCGTGTCGGGCGAGCGCGGCCGACGAGCGCGCGGTCGTACGGCGGCGTGTACGCGGGCGGATCGGCGATGACGACGCGCATCGCGGGCGAACGTTAGACGCGGTGTCGGCAGAATCCCGCGGTGACGTTCGAGGAGGCGCGCGCCCAGTTCCCGGTGCTCGAGCGCTACGCGTACCTCCAGGCCGGCAGCGTGGGGCCGCTCGCGCGCGGAACGCTCGCGGCGATGCGCGCCGCCGCAGGACAACGGGCTCACCGAGGGGCGCGGATCGCGCGCGCAGTTCATGCGCCTCCTCGACGACCGCGAGGAGCTCCGCTCGGAGCTCGCAGCGCTGGTCGGCGTTCCGACCGAGACAGTCGCGCTGACGGCCTCGACCACCGACGGCTGCAACATCGTGCTCGCCGGGCTCGGCCTCGGACCTTCGGACGAGGTGATCACGACGACCGACGAGCACTTCGGCCTGATCGGACCGCTGCACGTGTCGGGTGCGAAGGTCGTCGTCGTCGAGCCACACGCCGACCGGATCGTCGCGGCAGTCACCGCGCGCACGCGCCTGATCGCGATCTCGCACGTCCTCTGGACGACGGGGGCGGTGCTACCCGTGCACGAGCTGAAGGCCGCGACCGGCCTTCCGATCCTCGTCGACGGCGCCCAGTCCGTCGGCGTCATCTCCGTCGACGCGACGAGGCCTCGACTACTACACGATCTCCGGACAGAAGTGGCTCTGCGGGCCGGAGGGGACGGGCGCGCTCGTCGTCGCGGATCCGGACGCGCTCGAGTGGCTCGGCCCAGCTACCTCTCGCAGCAGTCCTACGATCCGGACGGGACGTTCGTGGCGAAGGACGGTGCCGCCCGCTTCGACCCGAACGTCACTCCGACGGCCGCTGTTGCCGGGCTCCGCGCCGGCTCTCCGTCGGTGCCCGAGTGGGCGTTCGAGCGCGCGGACGAGATGGCGGAGCGGTTCCGCGCCCGGCTCGCCGAGGCCGGCTGCGACGTCGTCGTCCCGAGCGAGCGCGCGACGCTCGTGTCCTGGCGCGTTCCGGCCGACGAGTCGGCCGACGTCGTCGCTCGGCTCGCCGATGCCGGCGTCATCGTCCGCGACCTTCCCGGGCGAGGGCTCGTCCGCGCCTCGGTCGGCTGGTGGACGAACGAGGACGACCTCGACCGCCTCGTCGAAGCGCTGTAGCGTCGCGGCATGTGCTTCGACCTCGACTCCGCGCCGCCGATTCCCGCGATCTCGGGCGCGGCGGTCTCGCACGACGACCTCGTGCTCGAAGCACCCGACGGAAACCGCTTCGCGGCCTTCCACGCGGCGCCCGAGGAGGGATCCCGGGTCGGAATCGTGATCCTCCCGGACGTCCGCGGCCTCTACCGCTTCTACGAGGAGCTCGCTCTGCGCTTCGCCGAGCGCGGCTACACGGCGATCGCGTTCGACTACTTCGGGCGCACGGCCGGAGTCGAGAAGCGCGGCGACGACTTCGAGTACATGCCGCACGTGCAGCAGACGACTCCGGCGGGCATTCAGGCCGATGTCGCCGCCTGCGTCGCACATCTCCGCGACGCGGGCTGCGAGGTCGTCTTCACCGTCGGCTTCTGCTTCGGCGGCCGGAACTCGTGGCTCGCGGCGGCCGCCGGTCATGGCCTCGCCGGAGCGGTCGGCTTCTACGGGCGCCCGGGAATGAGTGCCGACGGCTCACCCGGGCCGATGCAGCGCGTCGGCGAGATGGCGTGTCCGATTCTCGCGCTGCAGGGCGGGAGCAGATCCGAACATCACCGCCGAGGACAACGCAGCGTTCGACGCCGCGCTCGCCGATGCAGGAATCGAGCACGAGGTCGTCATCTACCCCGGAGCGCCCCACAGCTTCTTCGATCGCAAGCACGAGGAGTTCGCCGCCGACTCCGAGGACGCCTGGAACCGCGTCCTCGAGTTTCTCGAGCGCTACTCCTGAGGCACGTCGGCCGCTGTGCGGAGCCCGAGCTCCGGCGCGATCGGCTGCATCGCGGCTACGACGTTCGCGATGTGCTCGTCGAGCTCGAGCTCCGAGCAGCTCGGCACCCTCGTAGACCTCGTCGCGGTGCACGCCGGCGGCGAACGAGGGCTGCTTGAGCTTCTTCTTGACCGACTTCGGCTCCAGGCCGTCCAGTCCCATGGGCCGGACGAGCCCGCAGGCATGCACGAAGCCGGAGAGCTCGTCGCAGGCGAACAGCACCTTCTTCAGCTGCGTGTCGCGAGGAATCTCGAGATGCTCGGCGTGGGAGAGGACCGCCTCGATCAGCTCCTCGGGGTAGCCCTCCTCCCGCAGGATCGGCGCGCCGTCTTGCGGATGCTTGTCGAGCGTGGGGTGGATCTCGTAGTCGAAGTCGTGGAGGAGCGCGGTCGCGCGCCAGAACTCCTCGTCCTCGCCGTACAGACGAGCGTAGTAGCCGACGGACGCCTCGACCGCGAGCGCGTGGCGGAGGAGGGCCTCGTTCGTCGTGTACCGAGTGAGCGTCTCCCACGCTTGGTCTCGGCTCGGCCGCATGGCGCAGTACGATAGCCGCCGCCGTTGGACCCCCAAGTGAGTCAAAAGACCGTCGCCCCGTACGGAACCTGGTCGTCGCCGATCTCTGCAGAGATGGTGGCGCAGGCCGGCGTACGCCTGTCCGCTCCGTGGATCGAGGACGGCGTCGTGTGGTGGCTCGAGGGTCGCGCGGCCGAGGGAGGGCGGGTCGTACTGGTCAGGCGCGACCCCGATGGGAGCCGCGTCGATGTCGTCCCGGACGACTTCAACGTGCGCACGTCCGTGCACGAGTACGGCGGCGGCGCCTACTGCATCCATCGCGGCGTCGCCTACTGCTCGAACTTCGCCGACCAGCGGCTGTACCGGATCGAGGCAGGCGCGACGCCGGTCGCCGATCACGCCGGACGTCCCCGACCGGCGACACCGCTACGCCGACGGTCGCGTCACCAATGACGGGAGCCTCTGGATCGGCGTGCGCGAGCGCCACACGGAGGCCGACCGCTCGGCGGACGTCGTGAACGAGCTCGTCGCCGTTCCGACCGACGGGTCGGCCGAGCCACGGGTCATCGTCGGCGGCCGCGACTTCTACTCGAGCCCCCGGATCTCGCCGGACGGGACGCGCCTCTGCTTCCTCGCGTGGAACCTGCCGTGGATGCCGTGGGACGGTTGCGAGCTCTCGGTGGCCGACCTTGCAGCCGACGGCACCGTGACCGACGTCGACCACGTGGCCGGGTCGGACGGCACGGAGTCGATCTGGCAACCGGAGTGGAGTCCGGGCGGCGATCTCGTCTTCGTGAGCGACCGCAGCGGTTGGTGGAACGTCGAGCGCATTCGGGCCGGCGGGCGCGAAGCGCTCTATCCCGCCGAGGCCGAGTTCGGGTATCCGGCCTGGCTCTTCGGCATGCAGTCGTACGCGTTCCTGAGCGACGGCCGCATCGTGTGCGGCTTCGAGCAGGACGGCTTCACGCGCTTCGGTGTGCTCGATCCGGACTCGGGGATGCTCGACGAGCTCGATGTCGGCCTCGACTCCTGGAGATCGCCGTACGTGGTTGCGGAGGGTCGGGACGTCGTGGTCGTCGCCGCCTCGACGACCGAGCCGACTCAGGTCGCGCGGGTCGACGCCACGACAGGCGAGTGCGAGTTGCTACGCCTGAGCCTCGAGGTGCCGATTCCGGCCGACTTCGTCTCGGTCCCGCAGGCGATCGAGTTCCCGACGGAGGATGGGCTGACGGCGCATGCGCACTACTACCCGCCGACGAACCCCGGGTGCGAGGGACTGGCGGGCGAGCGCCCGCCGCTGATCGTCGAGAGCCACGGCGGCCCGACCGATGCAGCCGTCGCTGCCTTCAGCCTCGGCGTGCAGTTCTGGACGAGTCGCGGCTTCGGGCTCGTCGACGTCGACTACGGCGGCTCCACGGGCTACGGGCGGGCCTACCGCGAGCGGTTGAACGGCCAGTGGGGCATCGTCGACCTCCAGGACTGCGTCAACGCCGCCCGCTACCTCGTCGAGCGGGGTGAGGCCGACCCCGAGCGTCTGCTCATCACGGGCGGCAGTGCCGGCGGCTACACGACGATCTGCGCGCTGACCTTCACGGACGTCTTCGCGGCCGGCACGACGTATTTCGGGGTCGCCGACCTCGAGCAGTTCACCGGCGGAGAGACGCACAAGTTCGAGCTCAAGTACGAGCACACGCTCGTCGGCCCCTATCCGGAGCGGGCAGACCTGTACCGGGAGCGCAGCCCGATCCACTTCACCGACCGGCTCGCGACTCCCATGCTCGTCCTCCAGGGCACCGACGACCGGATCGTTCCGCCCTCGCAGGCGGAGCTCATCGTCGGCGCGCTGAGGGAGCGCGGCATTCCGCATGCCTACCTCCTCTACGAGGGTGAGGGCCACGGCTTCCGGAAGGCCGAGAACATCATCGGCTCGCTCGAGGCCGAGCTCTCGTTCTACGCGCAGGTGCTCGGGTTCGAGCCCGCCGGATCGATCCCTAAGCTCGAGATCGTCAACCTCGACCGCTAGGGGAGCGCCGTGGAGACCGCCAGTAGCATTGCCCGCGCGATGCAGTCCTTCGTCATCGAGGGCGGCCGCCCCCTGTCGGGGACCGTGCGCGCGTCGGGCAACAAGAACGGCGCGCTGCCGATCCTCGCGGCATGTGTCCTCGCGACGGACGAGGTACGGCTCTCGAACGTGCCACGGATTCGCGACGTGGAGACGATGGTGGAGCTGCTCGCCGATCTGGGCGCGGACGTCGAGTGGACGGGGCCGAACGAGGTTCGCATCGACGCGACCGGCGTGGGGAGGACCGATCTCGATGCGGAGCTCGCGCGTGAGATCCGGGCGTCGTTTCTCCTTGCTGGGCCGCTGCTCGCGCGATTCGGTCGCGTGACCGTGCCGCCTCCGGGCGGCGACGTCATCGGGCGGCGTCGTCTCGACACCCACGTGCACGCGTTCTCGGCACTTGGCGCCGACGTCCACATCGACGGCGTCTACGAGCTCACGGCAGACACGCTCCGGGGAACGCGCGTGTACCTCGACGAGGCGTCGGTTATGGGCACCGAGAACGCGATCATGGCGGCGGTCGTCGCAGAGGGGGAGACGATCCTCGGCAACGCCGCCTGCGAGCCCCACATTCAGGACTTGTGCCGCTTCCTCGTATCCCTCGGGGCCGAGATCGAGGGGATCGGCTCGAACGTCCTCCATATCCACGGAACCCGTGAGCTGGGCGGCAGTGACTATCGCATCGGCCCGGACCACATCGAGGTGGCGAGCTTCCTCGGCCTCGCGGCCGCGACGGGTGGCGAGGTCGTCGTGACGGACGTCGAGCCGGACGACCTCATCTCGATCGTCCCCGCGTTCCGCAAGCTGGGCATCGAGATGGAGGTCTCGGATTCGAGTGTTCTCGTGCGAGCGGGACAGTTGCTGCACGTGGAGGACGATCTCGGTGGCCAGATTCCGAAGATCGACAGCGGCGTCTGGCCCGCGTTCCCGGCCGACCTCACCTCGATCGCGGTCGCGGTTGCCACCCAGGCGCACGGAACCGTCCTGATCTTCGAGAAGATGTTCGAGAACCGCCTGGTCTTCGTCGACAAGCTCGTGTCGATGGGGGCGCGGATCATCGTCTGCGACCCGCATCGCGTCGTCGTCACCGGCCCCGCGATGCTGTACGGCGAGCGACTCGAGAGTCCCGACATCCGCGCGGGAATGGCGATGCTCATCGCCGCGCTGTGCGCGGAGGGAACGTCGACGATCGGGAACATCAGACAGATCGACCGTGGCTACGAGCGCATGGACGAGCGACTGCGGGATCTCGGCGCGGCGATCGAGCGCACGGAGCTGTGACGAGCGCAGGCGCCGCGCGCGTCGATCTCGCCGGCGGCGACACGCGGATCGCGACCGGCGTCGTCGTGCTCGACCACCTGCTCGAGGAGCTCGGACAGGCTGCGGGCTTCGGCCTCCAGCTCGAGATCGCCCCCGACGATCCCGAGACCGAGGTCGGCCGAGCAGGCACAGCTCTAGGGGAGGCACTCTTGCCGCTCCTCGAGGACGACGACGCCGGCCGTGGCTTCGCGTTTGCGTCGGCGGACGAGGCTCTCGCGGTGGTCGTCGTCGAGGCGTCGGGCCGGCCGCTCGTCGTCTCGAACGCCGACCTTACGGCGACTCGAGCCGGCGGCCTCCGTGCCGATCTCGCGGCGACCTTCCTCGACGAGCTCGCGGAGTCGGCGGGCCTCACGATCCACGTGCGGCTCCTCGAAGGCGAGGACTCCCAGCACGTGCTGTCAGCGATCTTCAAGGCGCTCGGCATCGCCCTGGCGCAGGCGACGAAAGGAGTCCACTAGTGGCCGAGAAGGACGTCATCCGGACGGACCGCGCACCTGGCCCGTTCCAGGGGGCGCCCTACAACCAGGCGATCCGGGTTGGGGATCTCGTCTTCGTCGCCGGCCAGCTCGGAATCAGCCTCGAGACCGGCGAGCTCACGGGAACGGGCATCTCCGAGCAGACCGAGCAGATCATGGCGAACCTCGGGGCGATCCTCGAGGCGGCCGGCAGCGGCCTCGACAAGCTCGTCAAGACCACCGTCTTCCTCATGGACCTGGGCGACTTCTCGGGCATGAACGAGGTGTACGCCCGCCATGTGGGTGACAGGCCGCCTGCCCGCTCGACCGTGCAGATCTCCGGGCTTCCCAGTGGTGCGCTCGTCGAGATCGAGGCGATCGCACACGTCTGACCCTCGCGCCGGGCCGACCGTGCTCGACGACGCGCCGACCATCGCGCGGAAGAGCTCCGGAACGCGGCGTCAGAATGAGCCCGTGCGGACCGACGAGAGCATTGCCGTGGCGATCACGGCGAGTCCGCGCCTGCGGGAGATCGCCGACGTCGTCGCTGCCCGCGACGAGGGCGCGCCTGGCGTCTTTGTGGTCGGCGGCACGGTCCGGGACATTCTGCTCGGCGAGGAGCGAGGAGACGACATCGACCTGGCCGTCGAGGGCGACGCGATCGCCTTCGCCTACGAGCTCGCCGACGCTCTCGGCGGGCACGCGACGCCGCACCGGAAATTCGGTACAGCGGTCGTGTCGGGTTCGGGCGACCAGCACATCGACATCGTCACCACGCGCAGGGAGTCCTACAAGGCCCCCGGGGCGCTCCCGACCGTGGAGCACGCTGAACTCGCACACGACCTCCACCGGCGGGACTTCACCATCAACGCGATGGCGGCCTCCCTCGGGTCGGACGACCTCGGCGCACTCTTCGATCCGTACGGCGGGCGCTCCGATCTCGTGGACGGCACCGTCCGCGTGCTCCACGACGCGTCGTTCGTCGACGACCCCACGCGGATCCTCCGCGGGGTCACGTACGAGGCGCGGTTCGGGTTCCGCTTCGACGAGCACACCGAGACGCTCGCACGTTCGTGCATCGCGTCCGGGCACGTCGGTGACCTGGCCTCGTCCCGGCTTCGTGACGAGCTAGTGGATCTGCTCGAAGATCCCAACGCGGCGGACGGTATTCGTCGTCTCGGCGAGCTCGGAGTCGATAGGGCGATCCAGCCCCACCTCCGAGGCGACGACGAGGCGGCAGTCCTGTTCACGCGGGCGGTTGCACTGAGGGACGAGCTCGTCGTCGACGTTCCGTCCTGGCGCCTCGGCCTCGCGGTGCTCGCGCGGAACATGTCCGCGGACGAGGAGCACGACTGGCTCGACCGGCTGAAGATCCGGCGCAGGGACGTCGACCGCATCGTCGCCGCAGTGACCGTCGCTCCGAGGATCGTCGAGCGCCTGCGCGAGGAGCAACTCGATCCGGCTCAGGTCGTCGCGCTCGCCGATCCGTTCTCGCCGGACGCGCCGCTGCTCGCGCTAGCGCGCGAGGATCGTCCCGAGCTACGGGACTACTTCTCGCGGCTCCGCGGCGTGAGCCTGGAGATCGGCGGTGCCGACCTCATCGCGATGGGTCTCTCCGAGTCGCCGCGGATCGGCGACATCCTGGGCGAGATTCGGCGGCGCAAGCTGAACGGCGAGCTCGACGGGCGCGAGGCGGAGCTCGCCGCGGCACGGGAACTGGCGTCATGACCGTCGCCGCGGCGTCCGACATCGCAGAGCGCTACGCGCGCGTTCGCGACGAGGTGGGGCCTGGCGTGACCGTCGTCGTCGCGACGAAGTACGTCACCGCGGAGGAGATGTCTGCGCTCGCCGAGGCTGGAGTCGAGGTCGTGGGGGAGAACCGCGCGCAGGACCTCGAGCGCAAGCACGAGCTCTACGGCGACGCGTTCCACTGGCACTTCATCGGTCACCTGCAGTCGAACAAAGCGAAGGTCGTGAACCGCGTCTGCGAGCTCGTGCACTCCCTCGACTCCGACTCCACAGCGCGGCGACTCACCGTGCCCGCGCTCCTCGAGGTGAACCTCTCCGGTGAGGGCTCGAAGTCCGGGGTCGCACCGGAGGCGGTCGGAGCCTTCGTCGCGCGCTATCCGCTCATCCGGGGCCTCATGACCATGCCCCCGCTCTCGGAGGATCCCGAAGCTTCCCGTCCGTACTTCCATCGCCTCCGCGAGCTCGCCGCCGAGCACGGGCTGCCCGACCTCAGCATGGGGACGTCGCAGGACTACCGCGTCGGCGCCCAGGAGGGAGCCACCCACGTCCGCGTCGGGTCGACGATCTTCTCGGCTGCACAGGGGTAACATCCCGCGGTCATGGGGTTCAGCGACCTCTGGAATCGCACGCTCGTCTACTTCGGGATCGCCGAGGACGAGGAGTGGGACGACGACGACCTCGAGACGAGCGAGCGGCAGCTCGAGGAGAGCTACCGTCGCCGAGAGCGCCAGAACGTCCGGCGGCTCCCGAGCTCCGCGGAGCTCGACAGTGGTTGGGAGTCACAGGAGTCGGCGGCTCCGTCTCCGGCTCCGTCCCGCCGTGACCGCTCTTCGCGGCTGCGCAGCGTCTCGGCGCCCGCACCGGCGAAGGTGCATCTCGTCGCGCCGCGGGCCTTCAACGACGCGAAACAGATCGCAGACCGCTTCAAGGCCCAGATCCCCGTGATCATCAACCTCCAGAGCGCGGACACCGAGCTCTCGAAGCGGCTGATCGACTTCGCGAGCGGCCTCACCTATGCGCTCGACGGGAGCATGCAGCGAGTCGCCGACAAGGTGTTTCTGCTCACACCCCGTGACGTCGAGCTCTCTGCGGAGGAACGCGCCCGCGCGATGGAGCGCGGCGGCTTCTACAACCAGGCGTAGCCGCGCGTTTCGCGCATAGGAAACGTCAACGCGGCGACGAACACGCGTCCGATGGGCGCTTACGCCTCTCTAGGCCTACTCGCGGACGCGGCGTCGTCGCTGCAGAACTTCGTCACCGTGTTCGTGTCGATCTACGTCCTCTGCATCTTCGCGTGGGTGCTCCTGAGCTGGATTCAACTGCCGTATTCCACCGTCGCTGGATCTCTGCAACGATTCCTGGACGAAGTCGTTCGCCCGTATATCGGCCTCTTCCGGGGCCGAATACCGACTCTCGGGCCACTCGATCTCTCACCGATCGTGGCCGTCGTCGTCCTGGTCGCTGCGGGACAAGTCGTCAACGCCCTGATACGGGCTCTCCTGTAGGAGGTCAGATGCCGCTCACTCCAGTCGAAATCAGACACGTCGAGCTCAGACGGGCATGGGTGCGCGGCTACCGCCGCAAGCCCATCGACGAGCTGCTCGAGGAGATCGCAGACAGCTTCGAGGAGGTGTGGAGGGAGCGAGCCGACCTCTCCGATCGCCTCGAGGATCTCGAGACCGAGGCTGCGAAGCATCGCGAGCTCGAGGCGCTGCTGCGCTCGACGCTCGTGTCGGCTGAGCGTGCGGCGCAGGACATGAAGGAGCAGGCCCGCCGCGAGTCCGACCTCATCGTGCAAGAGGCGCACGCGGAGTCACGACGCGTGACACGCGAGACTGCCGCCGAGAAGCGGCGGCTCGAGGACGACATCGTGAAGATCCGAGCTCAGCTCCGTGCGGCCTTCGAGTCCCTCGGCGACTCGCACGACGGGAAGCCCGCCGACGAGCAGAAGGACGCCCAGACGGTCGTGACGCGCCCGACCCCGGTCGGCGAGGCCCCGGACGGCGGTATCCGCAAGGTCGCGGGCTAGAACCCGGATATCCTGGGGCCATGACGGCCCCACGCGCGACCCTGCGACTGCGTGTCGTTCCCGGCGCGCGGCGGCCCGGGGTCGTCGGTCGGCAGGGCGATGCGTGGAAGGTGCGCGTGAGCGCGCCGGCCGAGGCCGGGAGGGCCAACGACGCCGTGCTGGCGCTTCTTGCCGAGACGCTTCGGGTCCCGCGCCGCGATCTCGAGCTCATGGCCGGCTTCACGTCGCGTGACAAGGTGGTCGCGCTCGGCGGGCTGACCTCCGAGACGGCGGAGACGATGCTCACCACCGCGGCGGAGAGGCAATGAAGGATCAGCTCGACCTGGAGCGCTACCGCCGCGTGCTCGAAGGGGAGCGCGAGCGACTGCGGCATGCTGCGAAGGCGGTCCACCACGACGGCTCGCTGCTCGAGGAGACCGGCGACCTCGCGATCGGTGCTGAAGACCACATCGCGGACAGCGCCACCGAGACGTACCTGCGCGAGCTCGACGAAGGGCTCGAGGAGACGGCAGAGCACGTGCTCGTCGAGATCGACGCTGCGCTCGTCCGCATCGAGGACGGGACGTACGGGCTCTGCTCGGCCTGTGGCGGCCCGATCGGCGAGGAGCGGCTCGAGGCAGTTCCCTACGCGACACTCTGCATCGAAGACAAGCGGGCCCTCGAGCGCGCAGGATGAGCGAGCCCGCAGGGTCAGAGGCGCCGCAGGTCGACGTTCGCATCGGCTCGACCGCGAACGCGCTGCAGCCGGTCTCGTCCGCCGAGCGCTCGCTCGCTGCGGGTCGGACGCAGTGGGTCATCCTCCTCCTGGTCGCAGGTGCGGCCGTCCTGGCCGACCAGCTGACGAAGCAGGTCGTGGGGCGAACGCTGGGGCTGGGTGAGAGCGTCGACATCGTCGGGCCGTTCACGATCCACCACGTCCAGAACTCGGGAATCGCCTTCGGCCTCTTCGGCAGCCGCACGTCGATCGTGATCGTCGTGACCGCGATCGCGGTCGGTGCGATGCTGATCTTCTTCGCGCGGTCCGGCCGCCGACATCCCGTGCTGCCGGTTGCGCTCGGCCTCGTCCTCGGAGGGAGCATCGCGAACCTCGTCGATCGGGTGCGGCTTGGCTACGTCACCGACTTCCTCGACCTCGTCGCGTGGCCCGCCTTCAACCTCGCGGACACGTTCATCGTCGTCGGCGTCACGATTCTCTTCGGCGCGCTCGTCCTCGCCGACCGTCCGCACCGCATGCACGGAGCGCGCGCTGGCGACACTTCGTTTCAGCGTCGCTGAGGCGCAGGCGGGCTCGCGTCTCGACCGCGCTCTCGCCGAGCGGGTCGAGATCGGGACGCGCTCGCTCGCAGAGCGGCTGCTGCTCGACGGCCTCGCGACGGTCGACGGCGCCGTCCGGCCGAAGAGCCACCGGCTCGAAGCAGGCGCCGTCGTCGAGGTGCAGCTGCCCGACGGCATGCCCAGCCTCCGGCCGGAGCCAGTGACGGTCCCCATCGCCTACGAAGACGCGCACCTCGTCGTGGTGGACAAGCCGGCGGGCATGACCGTCCACCCCGGCGCCGGAACCGGGGCGGGCACGCTCGCGGCTCAGCTCCTCTCGCTCGGCGCGACAGGCGGAGATCCCGAGAGGCCCGGGATCGTGCACCGTCTCGACCGCGACACCTCGGGCCTCCTGGTCGTGGCCCGCTCGCAGGGCGCGTTCGCGGCCCTCCAGCAGGCGATCCGCCGTCGTGAGATCGAGCGCCGCTACCTCGCGCTCGTGCGCGGACGCCCGCAGTCGCGATCCGGGCGGATCGATGCTCCCATCGGCAGGGATCGTCGCGATCCGACCCGCCGTTCGCTCGACACCGACGAGCCACGCGACGCCGTGACGTGGTTCGAGGTGGTCGAGCTCTTCCCGGAGCACGCTTTCCTCGACGTTCGGCTCGAGACAGGACGAACGCACCAGATCCGCGTCCACCTCGCCGCGATCGAGCTTCCCGGTTGCCGGTGACGTGACGTACGGCGTGAGAGGCGACCTCGATCTCGAGCGCCAGTTCCTGCACGCGCACCGGCTGAGGCTCACCCATCCCGTGACGGGAGCCGAGCTCGATCTCGAGTCGCCGCTTCCCAGCGAGCTCGTCGTGGCCCTCGAGCGGGCGCGAACCATGTGACACGGTGTCACGAGAGCTCGCGGTCGCTACACTCCCGCGGTCTCGTTCCTTCGACCCGGCGACCAGCCGTGGCGGGGGGTGCCGTTGCCGTGAGCGCGGTTCCGCCCGGCCCGTCGGTGAATCACCGTCAACCAAACCGAAAGGGGCTGATCGCGTGTCAGTCGTCTCGATGCGAGAGCTGCTGGAGGCCGGCGTCCACTTCGGCCACCAGACCCGTCGCTGGAACCCCAAGATGCGCCGCTACATCTTCGGCGAGCGCGGGGGCATCTACATCATCGACCTCACGAAGACCCAGGAGCTGCTCGAGGAGGCTCACGACTTCGCCCGGAACGTCGCGGAGCGGAACGGGACGATCCTCTTCGTCGGCACGAAGAAGCAGGCACAGAACGCGGTGTCCGAGCAGGCGACCCGCGTCGGCATGCCGTACGTCAACAACCGCTGGCTCGGCGGGCTGCTCACGAACTGGCGGACGATCTCAGAGCGCATCGCGTACCTCCACGACCTCCGCCGCCTGAAGACCGAGGGGCAGCTCGAACTGCTGCCGTCCAAGGAGCGTCTCGCAATGGAGGCCGACCTCGAGAAGCTCGAGGCCAACCTCGGGGGCGTCGCGGACATGAAGCGTCAGCCGGATGCCGTGTTCGTCCTCGATCTGAAGAAGGAGGCGCTGGCGGTGCGCGAGACGCATCGCCTCGGTGTCCCCGTCATCGGTCTCGTGGACACGAACGCCGATCCCGACGAGGCGGAGTTCGTCATTCCCGGAAACGACGACGCCATCAGGTCGTGCGACCTCGTTACGCGGGTCGTCGCCGACGGTATCGCCGCGGGGCGCACGAAGGTCACGGCCTCCGAGATGGCGGCGCCTGCAGCGGATGTGCCGGCGGCCGAGGAGGCTGCGCCCGAGACCGAGCCGGAGCCCGAGCTCGAGACCGCTGCGGTTGCCGAAGGGAGTGAATCGGAGTGAGCACGACGATCAGCGCATCCCTCGTGAAGGAGCTTCGCGACGCGACGGGTGCGGGCATGATGGATTGCAAGCGCGCGCTGGAGGAGACCGGGGGAGACCTCGAAGCGGCTCGCACGCTGCTTCGCGAGCGCGGGATGGCGTCGGCCGGCAAGCGCGCCGGGCGCGAGACGACCGAGGGTCTCGTCGGCTTCATCGTCGACCGCGGCGTCGGCTCGATCGTCGGCATCGGCTGCGAGACCGAGCCGGTCTCGAAGAACGACCAGTTCCAGGAGTTCGCGATCAAGGTGCTCCGTGGCGTGCATGCGGAGGGGGCCGAGGCTGCGGAGTCCTTCGAGGACGAGCGGATCGACCTCGTCGCCAAGCTTGGCGAGAACATCGTCGTCGTCAGCCCGACCCGCTTCGAGGCGCCGTCCGGAAACGTCATCGACGGGTACGCGCATCCCCCCGCGCACAAGATCGGTGTGCTCGTCGAGCTCGAGGGAGGCACCGAGGAGCTCGCGCGCCAGCTCGCGATGCACATCTCGTTCGCCGCGCCCGAGTGGACGACGCGCGACGACGTGCCGGCCGAGGTTCTCGCGGCCGAGCGGTCGATCTTCGAGAACTCCGACGAGGTGCAGTCGAAGCCGGAGGCCGCGCGTGAGAAGATCGTGGACGGCATGCTGAACAAGCGCTTCTTTGCAGCAGTCCCGGGCGGCGCCCTCGTCGAGCAGGCGTGGATCCACGAGCCGTCGAAGACGGTCGGACAGGCACTCGCCGATGCGGGTGCCGCGGTCGCCAGGTTCGTGCGCATCTCCGTCGCGGGTTCGTGACGACGGGCACCGAGGAGGTCGCGGAGGCCGGCGCGCGAGAGCGCGGGACGCAGTTTCGCCGGGCGCTCTTGAAGCTGTCCGGCGAGGCGCTCCTCGGCGGGCGCGAGTACGGAATCGACCCGAAGACCGTGTCGGCGATCGCCGAGGAGATCGTCGCGGTGCACGCTGCGGGGACGCAGCTCGCCGTCGTCGTCGGGGCGGGGAACATCTACCGCGGCATGGCCGCGGCAGCCGAAGGCATGGACCGCGCAACGGCCGACTACGCGGGGATGCTCGCAACCCTCCTGAACGCGTTGTCGCTGCAGGATGCCCTCGAGCGCCAAGGAGTCCACACGCGTGTCCAGTCCGCCATCGCCGTCTCGGAGGTGGCCGAGCCGTACATTCGCCGCCGTGCGATTCGCCACCTCGAGAAGGAGCGCGTCGTGATCTTCGCGGCGGGCACGGGGAACCCGTTCTTCACCACGGATACGGCCGCCGCGCTGCGCGCGCTCGAGATCGGCGCAGAGGCGATCCTCATGGCGAAGAACAAGACCGAGGGCGTCTACGACGGTGATCCGAACGAGGATCCCGGGGCGCGGTTCCTCCCGGAGCTGACGCACCTCGAGGCGATCGAGCGCGGGCTCAAGGTGATGGACACGACCGCGCTGTCACTGTGCATGGACAACCGCCTGCCGATCCTCGTGTTCGCGCTCGCAGGCGACAACATCCGCCGAGTCGCTGCCGGCGAACGGGTCGGCACGATCATCTCGACACCCTGAAGGAGGCTGCATGGCTGCGATCGAGGACTTCCTCGCGGACGCGAAGAGGCGGATGGACAGGTCGATCGAAGCGACGCACAACGAGTTCAACTCGATCCGTACGGGGCGCGCATCCCCGGCTCTGCTCGACCGCGTCACCATCGACTATTACGGGACCCCGACCCCGCTCAACACGTCTGGCGTCGATATCCGCGCCCGAAGCTCGTCTTCTCGTCGTTCAGCCGTACGACCCGGGGGCGATCAAGAACATCGAGCGTGCGGTGCAGGAGTCGGATCTCGGGCTGACGCCGTCCAACGACGGCAAGATCATCCGCCTGCCGATCCCTGCGCTCACGGAGGAGCGGCGGAAGGATCTCGTGAAGGTCGTGAGACGTGTCGCCGAGGACGGCAAGGTCGCGATCCGCAACGTCCGCCGCGACATCATGCAGCACCTGAAGGAGCTCGTCGTGAACGGCGACGTCGGCGACGACGAGGAGCGCCGCGCCGAGCAGCAGGTGCAGAAGATCACGGACGACCACACGAAGTCGATCGACGACCTCTTGAAGGTGAAAGAGGCCGAGATCATGGAGGTCTGACCCTGCCGGACGAGTCCGGAGCGGCGCCGCGCAGCGTCGCGATCATCATGGACGGGAACGGGCGCTGGGCGGCCGCTCGTGGGCTCCCCGTCGCCGAGGGTCATCGTGAGGGCGCCCGCGCGCTCCGCCGAACGGTCGAGGCGGCCGTCGACCTGGGGATCGAGTCGCTCGCCGTGTACGCGTTCTCGACCGAGAACTGGGCGCGGCCGCCCGACGAGGTCGAGTCGATCATCGAGCTCATGGACGAGACGATCGAACGGGAGCTGCCCGACCTTGCGAAGCAGGGCGTGCGCACGCGCTTCTTCGGCCGCCGCGACCGCGTGCCGGCTGACCTGCAGGAGAAAATGGGCGGCCTCGAGTCCGAGACGGCGCACCTCGACCGGCTCGCACTCTGGATCGCGTTCGACTACGGCGGGCGTGCGGAGCTCGTGGACGCCGCTCGAAGCCTCGTCGCCGAGGGTCTCCGTCCCGAGGACGTCTCCGAGGACGCGCTCGCGTCGCGCCTGTATGCGCCGGAGCTGCGCGATCCCGACCTCGTGATCCGTACGTCGGGCGAGCAGCGAATCTCGAACTTCCTGCTCTGGCAGTCGGCCTACGCGGAGCTCGTCTTCGACGAGACGCTCTGGCCCGACTTCGGCGAGGAGCGCCTACAGGCCGCGGTCGAGGAGTACGCGCGGCGCGGCCGAAGATTCGGCGCGAGATGAGAACGCTCGCCTGGCGGCTCGCGTTCGCAGGGGAAACCATGTTTCCCCCGCGTGCCCCCTTCTTCGTGAGAGTGTGGGGAACCTCCCGGTTCCCCACACCCCTCCACGCTCATCGGCCGAGAGCCGGCCGATGAGCCCGCTCTTTTCGCGACTCTTCGTCGTCGTCGTCCTCCTGCCCGTCGTCATCGGGCTCGTCTACCTCGGCGGTTGGTGGCTCTTTGCGCTGGCGCTCGTGGGCGGGCTCCTCGCGCTCCACGAGCTGTACGCGATGGCGCGCGACCTCCGTCCGCTCGTCCTCGGCGGTTACCTCGGCTACGTCGTGACGCTGCTGGCGCTGCAGCTCGGTGGCATCCAGTGGATGGTGGGAGGGCTCCTCGCGACCTTCGTCTTCGCCTTCGTCGTCTACGGTCTTGGCGGCGTCAGGCAGTCGGCGACGCAGTCGTTCGGCGTGACGCTCCTCGGCGTCGCCTGGGTGGGCGGTGGCATTGGCTGCCTGCTCCTGATCCGCGAAATCCCCGAGTTCGGCTTCTGGGCGGTGATGGCGGTCCTGTTCACGGTGTTTGCGGCGGACACGGGAGCCTTCTTCGTCGGCCGGGCGTTCGGCCGGCACCGCATGGCGCCAGCGATCTCGCCGAAGAAGTCGTGGGAAGGCCTCGTCGGGGGACTCGTCGCCGCCGTGGGAATGGCGTTCGTGATCCTGTACAAGGATCGCGACGAGTTCCTGACGATTCCGCAGGCGCTCACGCTCGGCCTGGTGATCGCGATCGCGGCTGTGCTCGGCGATCTCTTCGAGTCCGCGATCAAGCGCGATCTCGGCGTGAAGGACTCCGGCAACCTGCTGGGCGGGCACGGGGGCGTGCTCGATCGACTCGACTCGCTCCTCTGGGCGGGGCCTGCGGCGTTCTTCACGATCCTCGCCTTCGGAAACGCGTAGCCGTGGCTGAACACATCCGCGGTTAGCCTTCGCACGTGCGCGAGAAGCGAATCGCCCTGCTCGGGGCGACCGGGTCGATCGGGCGCCAGGCGCTCGAGGTGATCGCGGCGAATCCCGAGCTCTCCATCTGCGCGTTGTCGTCCGGCTCACAGCCGCTCGACGAGGTCGCGTCGAGCCTTGGTGTCGAGCATGTCCAGGTCGGCGGCGACGTCGTCCAGTTGCTCGAGCGAGCGCAGCCCGACCTGGTGCTGAACGCGGTCGTCGGCTTCGCCGGTATCGACGCGACGCTCTGGGCGCTGCATCAACGGGGTGACGCTCGCGCTGGCGAACAAGGAGAGTCTCGTCGCTGCCGGCGACCTTGCGCTCAGGGCCTGGAAGCTCGGAGGCGGGCTGCTCCTTCCCGTCGACAGCGAGCACTCGGCGCTCTTCCAGTGTCTCGAGGAGCGCGCGGCGCAGACCGTCGACTCCGTCGTGCTCACGGCCTCTGGCGGTCCGTTCCGAAACCACTCGCGCGAAGAGCTCGAACTCGTGAGCGTGGAGGAAGCGCTCGCGCATCCGACGTGGTCGATGGGGCCGAAGATCACGATCGACTCGGCGACGCTCGCGAACAAGGGCCTCGAGCTGATCGAGGCGCACTACCTCTTCGGGCTCGACTACGAGCGGATCGAGGTCGTCGTCCATCCGACGTCCGTGGTGCACGCGCTCGTGCGCTTCCGCGACGGGGCGTCGATCGCGCACCTCGGCTATCCCGACATGCGCGTTCCGATCTCGTTCGCGCTGACGTATCCGGAGCGCCGCGCGACGCCGGTTCCCGCTCTCGACTTCGCGCACGGACTCACGCTCTCGTTCGAGCCGCCCGACCTCGACCGCTTCCCGCTCCTGCGGCTCGCGCGCGAGGCGGGCGAGCGCGGAGGGACCTATCCGTGTGCGTTCAACGCGGCGAACGAGGTCGCCGTGGCCGCGTTCCTCGAAGGGAGAATCGCCTTCAACGAGATCGCTGGGCTGGTCGAGGATGCCCTCGGAGCAATCGAGGCGGTTCCGGCCCGCGACCTGGCAGACCTCGTCGAGGTCGACGGGGAGGCCCGGCGCCTCGCAGCGCGAAAGGTCGCACCAGCTTGAGCTTCTTCATCGCGATCCTCGGCCTCGCGCTCCTCATCCTCGTGCACGAGTCGGGACACTTCTTCGCGTCGCTCGCCGTCGGGCTGCGCCCGAGACGCTTCTACATCGGCTTTCCGCCGGCGATCGCAAAGACGACGCGTAAGGGGATCGAATACGGGATCGGGATGATTCCGCTCGGCGGCTTCGTGACGATTCCCGGGATGCACCGCCCGATTCCCCATGATGCCGAGCGACGCTTCGCACGCGCAGTCGAGGAGGCGCCGACCCTCGGCGGAGCCGTCGACCGCGTCGAGCGTTCGCTCGAGCGAGACGATCTCGCGACCGCCGAGATCGCGCTCGACGAGCTGGACGACAGGCTCCAGGCGCAGACGCTCTCGCCGGGCGCCCGCGCATCGGCGGAGAAGGGCATCTCCGAGCTCCGCGACGCGCTCGGCCCGGATGCCTACTGGAAGGCGCCGACCTGGAAGCGGCTCGTCGCCATCGGCGCCGGCCCCGCGGCGAACATCGTGCTCACCGTCGTCGCCTTCACGATCCTCTTCATGACGGTGGCCGGCCAGGCAACTCGTGTGGTGGAAGTCGTCGCGCCGGAACTCCACGACGGAGTGCCGTCGCCCGCCCAGGTGATCGGACTGCAGCCGGGAGACCGGATCGTCGCGATCGACGGGACGGCGGTCAGGCCGAACGACATCGCCGAGACGATCGCCGAGTCGGGCGGCAGGGAGCTGACGCTCACAGTCGTCCGTAGCGGGAAGCAGCTCGAGCTCGGGCCGGTCGCGCCGCAACGCGTCGACGATCGCTATCGCCTCGGGCTCGGCCTCAGGGGAAGCGGCCTCGGCTTCTTCCCCGCATTCGGGCATGCCGTCAAGGTCACCGGCATCGTGTCGAAGGAGATCGTCAAGTCGCTCGGCCGGCTTGTCACCGGCGAGGGCCGGGACGAGGTCTCGAGCCCGATCGGCATCACGCGGGCATCGTCGGATGCCGTCGAGCGCGGCGCCGACAGCTACCTCTGGGTGCTGGGCCTGATCTCGCTGTCGCTTGCGCTGCTGAATCTCCTGCCGCTGCTGCCGCTCGACGGCGGGCACATCCTCTTCACGCTCATCGAGGGCGCGCGGGGCCGCTTCCTGCGGCGCGAGATCTACGAGCGGGTCTCGATGGTCGGGCTCGCGGTGGTGCTGCTCCTCTTCTTCGTCGGGCTCTCGAACGACATCGGCAAGCTTTCGTAGGTGGCTCTAGCGTGCAGCGAGTTCAGATTCGGGTGGGCGACGTGCCGATCGGTGGCGGTGCGCCGGTCGTCGTTCAGTCGATGACGCTCACGAAGACGCACGACGTCCAGGCGACGACGGCTCAGATAGCGGCGCTCGCGTCGGCCGGCTGCGAGGTCGTGCGCGTCGCCGTCCCGAAGAACGAGGACGCGGCCGCGTTGCCGTTGATCGTTCGCCTCTCGCCGATTCCCGTGATCGCAGACATCCACTTCAACGCCTCGCTTGCCTTGAAGGCGATCGAGGCGGGGGTGGCCGCCGTGCGTATCAACCCCGGGAACATCGGCGGACCGGACAAGGTCGAGCAGGTCGTGCGCGCGGCAAAGGAGGCAGGGATCCCGATGCGTATCGGCGCGAACTCGGGATCGCTCCCGAAGCACCTGCACGCACTCGCCCGCAAGGACCAGGCTGAGGCGCTGGTCGCGGCCGCGCTCGAGGAGGTCGAGCTTCTCGAGAAGCTCGGCTACCAGGACTTCAAGATCTCGGTCAAGGCGACACATGTCCCGACGATGATCCGCGCGTACCGAATGCTCGCGGCGAAGGTGCCATACCCGCTCCATCTCGGCGTCACGGAGGCAGGCACGGAGTTCGCCGGCGCGATCAAGAGCGCGGTCGGAATCGGGTCGCTGCTCGCAGATGGCGTCGGCGACACGATGCGGGTCTCCCTGACCGCCGACCCCGTGAGGGAGGTCGAGGTCGCATGGGAGATCCTGAAGGCGCTCGGCCTGCGCGAGCGTGGTCCCGTGATGATCGCGTGTCCCTCGTGCGGCCGCGACAACGTCGGTGTCGAGAGCCTCGCGCGCGTCGTCGAGGAGCGCCTGCGCACGTATCCCGAGGCGTTCGAGGTCGCCGTGATGGGCTGTGCGGTGAACGGACCGGGGGAGGCGGGAGACGCGGACTTCGGGATCGCCGGCGGCCGGGACGTCGGCTTCATCTATGCGCACGGCCGCGTGCTCAAGAAGGTGACCTCGGAGTCCTCATCGACGAGCTCTTCGTCGAGATCGACCGCTGGCTCGAGGACGGGATGAAGCGGCCGAAGCGCCTCAAGATGGCGAAGCCGGCCGCGCTCGCGATGGCCGAGGCCTCGCTCATCCCGCTGGACTGAGCTTGCGCAAGACCGGAAATCTGCTAGCGCGGATCCGGCTGTTGGTTCATGTAAGGCGCCACCGCCCTGATCCCTCTGGCCCCCTCCACTATCCGGATCCCGGACGAGGCGCTTCGGCCTTCCCTGAAGGCGACCGCTTTGCGGCCGCATCGCACCGTTCCCCGTCATCGTTAGTCTGGCCCGACCAGCATGGTCGCCCGGCAGTCACAGCTCTTCATCCCGACGCTGCGCGAGGCGCCCGCTGATGCGGAGGCCGTCTCGCACAAGCTGCTCGTCCGCGGTGGCTACATCCGGCAGGTCGCGCGCCGGCGTCTGGACGTTCCTCCCGCTCGGCTGGCGGGTACATCAGAAGGTCGTCCAGATCATCCGCGAGGAGATGGACGCGATCGGCGGCCAGGAGATGCTCATGCCCGTGCTGACGCCGTACGAGCTCTGGCAGCAGTCGGGCCGCGACGCGATCCCGGAGATCTTCCGCCTGCAGGACCGAAACGGGCGCGAGTACGTCCTGCCGATGACGCACGAGGAGACGGTCACGTTCCACGCGAAGGAGATCTCGAGCTACCGGCAGCTGCCGCAGCTTCTGTACCACTTCTCGATCAAGGAGCGAGACGAGCCGCGCTCCCGTGGCGGGCTGCTGCGGCTGCGCGAGTTCATCATGAAGGACGGCTACTCCTTCGATCGCGACGAGGCCGGGCTCGACGTCGCGTTCCGCAAGAACGAGGAGGCGTACCACCGGATGTTCCAGCGCGTCGGACTGGAGTACACGGAAGTCCAGGCGGAGTCCGGGATGATGGGCGGCAAGGAGTCCGTCGACTTCCTCGCGCCGTCGGGCTCGGGCGAGAACACGCTCGTGACCTGCGAGAACGGCGACTTCGCAGCCGATCTCGAGGTCGCGCGCGGCGTCCCGCGTGCTCCGGAGTTCCCGGACGCGCACGATGCGCCGAAGGAAATCGCGACGCCGGGCGTGACGACGATCGAAGCGCTGGCCGAGATGCTCGGTATCGACGCCGCGGCGACCTCGAAGGCGATGCCGGTCGTCAAGCGCGACGGAACGCTCGTCCTCGGTCTCGTACGCGGCGACGATCGTCTCTCCGAGGCGAAGCTCGTCGGCGTGCTCGAGAGCGACTACCGGCCTGCGACCGACGACGAGATCCGGGCGGCGTTCGGCGCCGGCGGAGGCTCGCTTGGACCCGTCGGAGTCGACCTCGAGATCGTCGCCGACGAAGCCTTGCGCGAGGGGCAATTCGTCGCCGGCGCGAATCGTGACGGCTGGCACCTGCTGGGCGTCCAGGCTGCGCGCGACTACCAGCCGCGCTTCGCCGACATCCGTGAGGCGCGCGAGGGCGATCGGTGCGCGACGTGCGGGGGCGCGCTCCGATTTCAGATCGCGATCGAGATCGGCCACATCTTCAAGTTCGACGACCGCTACTCGGCGCCCGCTCGGGGCGACGTTCCTGGACGAAGACGGGACCGAGAAGCCGCTGATCGGCGGCAGCTACGGCGTCGGCCCCGCGCGCGTCATGGCCGCCTCGGTCGAGCAGTCCCACGACGAGAACGGGATCGTGTGGCCCGCTTCGATTGCGCCGTACGACATCCACGTGCTTGCGCTCCACGGCGGTGCCGACGAGGTGCTCACCGCCGCCGTGAGCGTTGCAGAGAGCTTGTCCGCAGCCGGGTACGACGTCCTGCTCGACGAGCGCGACGAGCGGCCGGGCGAGAAGTTCGCGGACGCGGATCTCATCGGTGCGCCGCTCCGCGTCATCGTCGGGAAGAAGACGCTCGACGACGACTCGGTGGACGTCCGGCGCCGCGATGGCTCGGACGAGGGCCGCGTTGCCGCTTCGGACGTGCTGAAATGGGTACAGGACCGCTGATGCCGAGACGGCCCAAATACAGCGACGATTCGTTCGGCCCGACGATCGAGCGGCTGATGACGGAGACGGGTACCACCTACCGCGGGCTCGCGGACAAGGCGGATCTGTCGGCCGGCTATCTGAACCACATCGTCCACGGCAACCGTCCCGTTCCGTCCAACGACGTGATCGCGCGCATCGCAGACTCCCTCGGCGTCGAGGCGGAGCACTTTCGCGAGTACCGGATCCGCGTCATCACCGACAAGCTCGAGGCGATGCCCGAGCTCATCGACCGTTTGTACAAGCGTTTGGCGTAGCGGCTGGCCGCCCACACGCCGGGATATCCACGCGCCCGGGATCCAAGGGGTAGGTCCTGCTCGTCAAGCCGGAACTCGACCTAGAAGAATTTGTCTTCTCGAACCGCCCGGATCAGTCGGGCTATCGAGAGGAGCACGAGCGGAATCCATATCAGCGCCATGACAGCGGCGAACGCCCATTCCTTGGATACCGCCAACAGACCGACGACTGCAATCCCGATCGCTGCGGTGCTCGCCCACGAGATGGCAGGAAAACCGTCTCCGCGAAGCCCACGACCCCACACGACGCCGCGCCAGCCAGTCTGGGGAGTGGCGTCGAATGGTCGAGGCCTTGCCTGATCGCGAAACCAGTTAAGTGGGCGGCTGAACATCGTGGACGAGATTAGAGCGCCCGAGAGGCTGAGCAGTCGCCGATCAATAGCCTCGCCGGGCTCGCGTCGGAGTAGAAGGCGACGCTCGTGGGCCGTGTTCCCGGTTGGCTTCGTCCCCTCCGACGCAACGCGAGAGAGCGGCTAAGGTTCCAGGCGCCACGGGGCGTGGCGCAGCCTGGTTAGCGCGCTAGTCTGGGGGACTAGAGGTCCCGAGTTCGAATCTCGGCGCCCCGACTGAAGGAAATCCCTGCTCAGAGGCAGTTTCGCACGCAAGGTACCGTTCCCCCTCGTCGCCCTGAGTGCCAACTCAGTGCCAAAACGTCTCGCCGCGTTCGTCGATGCCTATTGCGGTCCAGTCGCGAGGCTCGAGTCCGTGACTTGTCTCCCAAGCAGCGACAGTGCCTGCAACCTGCTTGTCATTCTCGGCCATCGCCCGAGCAAGATCGCCTCCGTATGCGTCCGACACGCGCCGCGGATAGCGGTTGCTGACCTTTCGGAACCGCTCGCTATAAGCGACGGTCAGAGGATCGAGTTCCGCATCGAGGGCCAGATCTAGAACTTGGTCGCTGATCACTGCAGCGATCCCCCTTCTGCCGCATCTGCAGCCTCGTTGAGAAATGCGTCCAGAGCGACTCTCGCGCGATCCGCCGAGTCGGGCAACAGGTGCGCGTAGGTCTTCGACAACTGCTCAAAGCTCGTACCCATCGTCGCAGCGATCTCAAACGTGGGCAGGCCAGCGGCGATTGCCCAACTCGCGAATGTGTGCCGCATCGCATACGGGCCGCGATGGGGAAGACCCGCCGCCTCGAGCGCCGATCCCCGACGATGTCGCCCTTCCGCGCACGCACGCGCACGCGAGGGCTATCCACCCACTCCAGTTGCGGTTCCGAGCCGGGGCGGGCCTCCCTGCGGAGCTCGGGCAACAACATGGCGGAAAGCGCCAGTTGACACAAGCCGTAGACAGGAGGAGGATGCCGACCCACTGCGGCTGGAGGGGGCGGTCCTCCGATGCGAAGTCAACTAGGAAAGGATCGCTTCATGCCCTCCGACCGCTTCGCACGCTTCCTGCCGCTCGCAGGAGTGCTTGCCGGGCTCCTGCTCGCTGGCGGGCTCACATTGACGTACAGCATTCCGAGCAGTGAAACGTCGTTCGAGGAAACGTTCTCGTGGTGGAAGGACAACCGAGGCCAGCATCAGATCTCCGGCCTCCTTCTCGCACCGTTGGTCGCCCTCACGCTGATCTTCTTCGGGGCGGGCCTACAGCGAAGCCTCCGCAGTGGCAACCGAGACTCCGGGCACGGCTCGGTCGCTTTCGGTGGCGCAATCCTCGGCGCTGCAGGGTTCGCCCTCATCGGGGAACTTGAAGGCGCTGCGGCGAATGCAGCGCATGAGGGCCATCAGGAGGCGGTGTACGCCCTCAGCCAGCTCCACTCGTACGACTGGCTCACGTTCAACGCAGCATGGGCAGCAGTGCTACTCGCTACCGGGCTCGGTGCGCGTCGCAACGGAATGCTGCCGAGCTGGCTTGCCTGGGCGACCATCGTCCTTGGAGCGACACAGTTGACCCCGATCGGCTTTCTCGGGTCACTCCTCATCCCTCTGTGGTTGATCGTGGTGGGAATCTGGCTCTTCTGGAAGAGCAAGGCCGCCGTCCCAGTCGTCGGTCTGGGAGAAGACGAGGCCCCCGTCTCCACGTCATAGCGTCACTCGGGCGCGCCTAGCCCGACGTCCCGAGCTATCTGCGGATCGAGGAGCGCGAGCTTGAGGCGGGCGGGCTGTATTACAACGATTGGTCTTGAAGCCTCGTGCGCAGGTCGATACTGAGCCCGAGTGCCTATCTACCGCGTACACGACACGACCGGCGACGACCTCGGGCTCCTCGAGCACCCCGCGCCGAACCTCGAGCCCGGTGATGTTGTCGTGCTCGCGGACGGGCGGGAGGCGCTCGTGACAGCGCCTGTTGAGGCGGAGCCGGGGTGGGGGCACCTGGTTGCGATGCTCGAGCTGGCGATCGCGCCGACGCCGCTGACGAGCGACCAGTCGATCATCTAGCCGAGCTTCGCGAGCTACCTGCGGATCGAGGAGCGCGAGCTGGAGGCGGGCGGGCTGAACTAGACGGCCCAGCTGCTCGGGCCCGAAAGGCAGGAGTAGTGTCGGTGACGTCCCAACCCGAGCACAACCACGGAGGTCCTCATGAGTACGACCGTCGCGACCGAGATCCATCCCTTCCACATCGAGATTCCAGAGGAACAGATCAACGACCTGCGCCGGCGCATCGCAGCGACGCGCTTGCCCAGCAAGGAGCTTGTCGACGATCGCTCGCAGGGTGTGCAGTCGGCGACGCTTCACGCGCTCGCGCGCTACTGGGAGACCGACTACGACTGGCGGAGGGCCGAGGCGAAGCTGAACGCGCTCCCGCAGTTCACGACCGAGATCGACGGCGTGGACATTCACTTCATTCACGTCACGTCCGAGCACGAGAACGCTCTGCCGCTGATCATGACCCACGGCTGGCCCGGATCCGTCATCGAGATGATCGACTCGGTCGGCCCGCTGTCAGACCCGACCGCGCACGGCGGCAGCGCCGATGATGCCTTCCATCTCGTTCTGCCCTCCCTGCCCGGGTACGGCTTCTCGGCCGAGCCGGTCGAGATCGGTTGGGACCTGGGCCGGACCGCACGGGCCTGGGTCGAGCTCATGCGCCGCCTCGGATACACGCGCTACGTGGCCCAGGGTGGCGACGTGGGCGCGGGCGTCACCGACACGATGGGCCGTCAAGCACCCGAGGGTCTGGTCGGCATCCACACGAACCTGCTCGTGCCCGCGCTGGGCGGCCCCATGCCGACGGACACGGACGAGGAACGCGCGGCGGCCGCGCAGATCGCAACCTTCGGGCAGTCCGGAAACGGCTACTTCGTCGAGATGGCCACCCGCCCGCAGACGATCGGCTACGCCTTGCTCGACTCCCCGGTCGCCCTGGCGGCCTGGATGATCGACCACGACACCGACGCCTACTCCAAGATCGCGCGGGCCTTCGTCGACGGGCAGCCCTCGGGCAACCTCACGCGCGACCACATCCTCGACAACATCACGCTGTACTGGCTGACGGGCACCGGCGCCTCCGCCGCTCGCTCGTACTGGGAGGCCTACGGGCCTGACGCCCCGGCCGCAAGCCATGCAGCCCCTGCCGCCGCCGACGATCCCGTTCGGCTTCACGACGTTCCCCGGCGAGATCTGGCGCACGCCGCGCAGCTGGGTCGAGAACTCCTACCCGAACGTCACCTACTTCAACAAGGTCGACAAGGGCGGCCACTTCGCCGCCTGGGAAGAGCCGGAGCTGTTCGCCTTCGAGCTCCGCGCAGCGTTCAAGTCACTGCGCTGATCGGCACTTAGGGCGGCGCGCACTGGTGCCCGCCGGACGGGTCGCTGAGCACGATTAGCTAGAGCTCGTGCGGGCACCGTACTTGGAAGGCTGGCGCGGCTGGGCAGGGCGTGTCGCGCGGGTCGGCGTGCTCCCGACGGACTCTCGCGATGAAGCTCTCCGTAAGGAGACGCTCGTCCTGTTCACGGGCTTCACCGCGCTCGTTTCGTTCGTGTGGGTCGGGACGTACTGGGCACTCGGTCTCTACACGCCGGCCGCCATCCCATTCGCTTACCAGGTCGTGTGCGTCGCCAATCTTGCCCTCTTCGCGAAGACGAAGCGCTACCGCTTCTTCCGAACCTCCCAGCTCGGGCTCGGGCTCGTGCTCGCTGCCTTTCCTCCTTCAGCTGAGCCTGGGCGGGTTCCTCCCTTCAAGCGTGTCGCTGCACTGGCACTTCCGGCCATCGGGCTCGCCGGAAACGCAGGCGACGGCAGCGACTACGGCACTCAGCCGGGATACGCGAGGGCCAACGCGAACACACCGTGCGCAGGGCATGGGTCATTCGGCGCCTGGGGCAAGGACTACAACTTTGCCGGCGGCGCGGATGGTCAGCAGACCGGGTTCAACAACTCGGGCCTGTGCGGGAACCCGCAGGGCAGCGCAGCCGACCCGACCAGCCCGTAGCCCCAGAGTCTCGCCCCCGCATCGAGGGAGCCCCCGTTCGCCCCGGAGCGGGGCTCCCTCTCTTCTCATTCGCGCTCCCATGCGACCCGGATAGGTTCCGGTCGAGGGGGCGCGCGGCGACAGTAGCCCTCCCCAAAGGGAAGCGCCGCGCCCTGCTCCTATCTGCGTGCAGGGAACTCAAAACCTGCGCGGAACTAGACATCCCTTTGTCCTACTGGGTCTAGCACGAACCCCCCCGATTAGCCGGTGTGCAGGCACCGCTTCCCCGACAGGGTGTGGTTACCAACCACCTGGTTGGGTAATGGGCCGAGCGCCCTTTGACAGGGGAGGAACCTCCAAATGACCGACATCCTGATGCGGCCGGTGATTGCACTGCAGGTTTGGGTGCACGAGCTGCGGGAGCGTGAGGATGGCCAGACGACGACCGAGTACGCAATCCTGCTCGGCTTCCTCGCAATCGCCATCATCATCGCGCTCTTCTTCCTCAGGAACGTTCTCCGCGGTCTGTTCTCGAACGCGGCGAGCAGCGTCTCGGGTGCCCCCGGCAGCTGAGAGAGGCGAGGCATAAGCGACTTGCGAGCGGCCCGCCGATGCGGGCCGCTCGTCTGTGGGCAGGCAAGGGCCGCGGCGGAGGCACTCCGAGAATCAGTCTGAGGTCAGTGCGCCCCTGGCTGACGGCAGCGGCGGTCGCCGCGCTCCTTGTCGCCCTTGTGGGTGCGGGCAGAGCCGAGTCCGAGCCGAACTACGATCGCGCGGACGTCGTCCGAGCGTTCGCCGCTCAGGGATACGAGCTTGGTGTATCCTCGAACTTCGGCGGGCACGACGCGACCGGTGTTCTTCTCCTGCCGCAGCCGTTCCGCTCCTCACGGTTCTACGTCTTCGTCGCCCTAAGCCAGTCGTACGCGGCGTCGTCCTACAAGCAGCTCGGGGAGGGCGGTCCGACGCCCGATGCGTTCGATCTTCTCCGTCGAAACGTCGTCGTGAGCTCTGACTCGTCCTTCACCGAGAACGGGCCACCTCAGAAGAAAAGAGGCGTATCCGAGCGGCGATGAACGCGCTCTCGACCAAGTCATAGTGGCTCAGCGGCGCGTGTCGACGCCGCTGTACGGGTCGTATGGCGTCCGCGGGCACGCTCCCCACAGCCCGAGCCCTTCGCTCTTGCCCGCTTCGCGAGTGTCTCGAGGCGGCTCGCGTACGTCCCCCGCCGCCCGTCATAGAAGTACGGGCAGCCGCGCCCGATGCGACGAGCCGGAGGTTGACGTTGACGCTGTCGCGTGCGCGGACACGTAGCGCAGCAGCCGCCCGTAGTGCTCAACACGGTCGGTCGCCGGCTCGAGAGTGAGCCGCACCCGCGTCCCCGACGGGCAGGAGGCGCTTCGTCGTTGCGGACGCCTGCGGCCCGTAGCACTCGGTTCCGAAGAACACCTCCGGCGTGTCGATCTGGACGAGGCGCACCCGCTGGCCGTTGCGGAGCACGATGGTGTCACCGTCGGTGACGTGGTCGATGCGGTAGGTCGCCTGCGGCATCGCCCTCGCAGGCGCGACTGTCAGCAGAAGGAGAAGCGCCGCGAGTAGCCCCAGGCGTCGTGT
>CAVZVL010000010.1:0-14436 GCA_963778725.1 uncultured Gaiellaceae bacterium | reverse complement strand
GGAGTGGCAGCCATGGAGCTGCATGCGCTCGGAGCGACGGTGATCGCGGTCTCGGACGTGTCCGGCGGTCTCCACTCACCCTCCGGGCTGGACATCGCCGAGCTCCACTCCTATGCGCAGGAGAACGGCTCGCTCGAGGGCTGTACGGCCGGAGTCAGGCTCACGAACGACGAGCTGCTGGAGCTCGACTGCGACATCCTCGTCCTCGCCGCCCGCGAGGACCAGCTGACTGCCGACAACGCGCCCCGCGTGCGGGCGCGCATGATCGCCGAGGGCGCGAACGGGCCGACCTCGCTCGAGGCGGACGCCGTCCTCTGGGAGCGAGGGATCCCCGTGCTGCCCGACGTGCTCACGAACGCGGGCGGCGTGACGGTGTCGTACTTCGAGTGGGTGCAGGATCTCGGCAGGCTGTTCTGGAACCGCGACGAGATCCGGGCCAAGCTCGCGGAGAAGCTGTCGAACGCGTTCGACCGTGTGTGGGACCTCGCCGAGGATCGCAAGGTACCGCTGCGCACGGGTGCGCTCGTCGCCGGGATCCGCGAGGTCTCCGATGCGCTGCAGGCGCGGGGGATCTTCCCTAGGCCTCCGATGAGCACGGTCCGCGAAGCGATGCTCTCCCACCCCGGGCAGCTGGCCGCGGACTCCTCTGCCCAGGCGGCAGGGGAGCTGCTCCAGCGGCCCGAGGTGCGGGCGGTCTACGTCACCGAGGACGAGCGGCTCGTCGGCGTCGTGACGCGAAGACGCTCGTGCGCGAGGTCGTCGCGACCGGCCTCGATCCGGCGACGACGGAGCTGCGGGCGATCGCCGAGGCCCCGCACTTCACGCTCGGGCCAGGTCCCCCTCGAGGAGGCGTTCCGCTTCCTCGAGGCCGAAGACGCCGAGCGCGTCCCGGTCGTCGACGAGCACCACCGGCTTATCGGCGTGTTGTCCCGAAGCGTCCTCCAGCGGCGGCTTGCCGAAGACGAGGACGACGACCCACTCCCGCCTGCCGCGTAGCTGCGGGCCAGTCAGCAGCAGGTGTAGGCGCCGGGAGGCGCAGCGCCCTCCTCGGGCTCGGGAGCTCGGCGGCGGCGAACGCGGCGCCGTGGAGGACATCCCGCTCGGACACCTCGATCTCCGTCGAGCCCGTATGCCGTCATCATTTCGCGCAGAACGACGACGCCGGCGACGATCACGGGCGCGCGACCGGGCTCGATCCCGGGGACGCTCGACCGCTCCTCGGTCGTCATCGCCGCGAGGCGTTCGAGCTGATTCTCGACCGCGGCGAGCGGATGCGGTGGCCGTGCGTTCGAGCCGGGTCGTACTCGTCGTCGCCGAGGTCGAGCGTCCCAAGGGTCGTGACCGTGCCGGCGACGCCGATCGCGCTCTTCGCCTCGAGCTCGGGGAGAAGCGAGCGAACGTAGGCGCCTGCGGCCTCAGCTCAGCCTGCGACGGCGGATCGGAGCCGAGGAAGCGCTCGGTGACCCGCACGCAGCCGACGTCGAGGCTCGTCGAGAACGCGACGTCGCCGTCCTCGGCGAGGACGAGCTCGGTCGAGCCTCCGCCGATGTCGACGACGAGGACGTCGTCGAGCGCGCGCCGTCCGCTCGTGACGCCGCGGATCATCATCGCGGCTTCCTCGGTGCCCGACAGCAGCCGCGTCGTGAACCCGTAGCTCCACTCGATCTCGCCGAGGAATGCCTTCCCGTTCTCGGCGTCGCGGACGGAGCTCGTTGCGATGCAGAGCGTTCGCTGCGCGCTGAGGCTCTCGAGCTCTCGCCTGTACTCGGCCAGGCAGTTGCGGACGCGCGCGATCGCGACGGGGAGGAGCCGTCGCCGCTCGTCGACGCCCTCGCCGAGCCGCGTGATCGTGAGGCGGCGAGAAACCTCGTCAAGCTTGTCGCCGTCCACGTCTGCGACGAGGAGCCGGGTCGAGTTCGTCCCGAGGTCGACCGCTGCGACGCGCCTCATCGAGGCAGGGAGGAAGGCGCGCAGCCAGCGCGTCCGGCGCTTCGCGGTGTCGAGTGACGCGAGGAGCACCTGCAGGCGCGCGCGAGAGACGCGGAGCCGCTCGGCCGCGGCCTGGAGATCGCGGCTCGCACGCTCGGCCTCTGCCAGGAGCTCTTCGGTACGTGCGGTGCGCTCCTCGAAGAGCTCGAGCTCGCTCGTTATGGCGCCTCCGGTTCGCTTGCCCTGCCTCCAAAGCGCGAAGCCGCGAACGATCACGACGAACAGGCCGACGAGCCCCAGCACGAGTCCGATCAGAAACGCGGTCAGTACCACGACCGCAGTCTAACCTCGCGCCGTCCGGATCCAGCTTTCACCGTAAATGGATGCAATCATGGCCGCATTGATCTGGCGTTTGACCGAGCGAAATCGGGTATCTAGGATCCAATGTTGTTCTGAAGTGCACACAATCGAGCGTGGGAGGTGCGATGTGAGCGGAGCCGAGACGAACGGCCGCTGGACAGGAGTGGAAAGGCCATACGGACGCGACGACGTCGAGCGCATCCGCGGCCGCTTCCGCATCGAGCACACGCTCGCCCGGCTCGGAGCGGAGCGACTGTGGAAGCTGCTCCATTCGGAGGACCACGTCGCCGCCCTGGGGGCGATGACCGGCGCGCAGGCGGTGCAGATGGTCAAGGCCGGCCTGCAGGCCATCTACGTCTCCGGCTGGCAGGTCGCCGCCGACGCCAACCTCGCTGGACACACCTATCCCGACCAGAGCCTGTATCCGGCCACCAGCGCGCCCGCGCTGGTCAAGCGCATCAACAACGCCCTCCTGCGCGCCGATCAGATCGACTCCGCGGAGGGGAAGAACGGGACGTACTGGCTGGCGCCGATCGTCGCTGACGCCGAGGCGGGGTTCGGCGGTCCCTCAACGCGTTCGAGCTGATGAAGGCGTTCATCGAGGCAGGCGCCGCAGGTGTCCACTTCGAGGACCAGCTCTCGTCGGAGAAGAAGTGCGGGCACCTCGGCGGGAAGGTTCTCGTGCCCACGAGCCAGTTCGTTCGCACGCTCGTCTCTGCCCGCCTCGCCGCGGACGTCCTCGACGTCCCGGCGGTTCTCGTCGCCCGCACCGACGCGCTCTCTGCGACGCTCCTGACGAGCGACGTCGACGAGCAAGACCGCGAGTTCATCGACCGGCGAGCGAACGTCCGAGGGCTTCTTCCGCATCACGCCGGGGATCGAGGCGCCGATCGCGCGTGCGCTCGCATACGCGCCGTACGCCGACGTCCTCTGGTGCGAGACGTCGACGCCCGATCTCGACGAGGCTGCGCAGTTCGCCGAGGCGGTGCACGCGCAGTTCCCCGGCAAGCTCCTCGCGTACAACTGCTCGCCGTCGTTCAACTGGAAGAAGCATCTCGACGACGCGACGATCGCGTCGTTCCAGCGCGAGCTGGCCGCCATGGGATACAAGTTCCAGTTCGTGACCCTCGCGGGCTTCCACGCGGTCTGCAACTCGATGTTCGACCTCGCCCGCGGCTACGCCGCGGAGGGCATGAGTGCATACGTCCGGCTCCAGCAGGCGCGAGTTCGCGAACGAGGAGTACGGCTACACGGCGACGCGTCACCAGCGCGAGGTCGGCGCCGGCTACTTCGACGCCGTGCTCGAGGCTGTCACCGGCGGCAAGAGCTCGACGCTCGCGCTCAAGGGCTCGACCGAGGAGGCCCAGTTCGAGGCGGCGCCGCGTAGGTTGAGCGCCGACGCGACGCCGACCGTCTCCGCGCCCGACGAGGCGGGCGTCCTCACGCCCGAGGCGCTCGATCTCGTCGTCGCGCTCGCAGCGCGAGTTCGCCGGTCGACGCGAGGAGCTTCTGCTCGCGCGCGCCGAGCGGCAGGAGCGGATCGAGGCCGGCGAGCTCCCCGACTTCCTCGAGTCGACGCGCTCGGTTCGTGAGGGCGACTGGCGGGTCGCGCCGGCACCGGCCGATCTCCAGGACCGGCGCGTCGAGATCACCGGGCCGGCCGGCGACCGGAAGATGGTCATCAACGCGTTCAACTCGGGCGCGCGCATCTACATGGCCGACTTCGAGGATGCGAACTCGCCGACGTGGGAGAACGTCGTCGGCGGCCAGCAGAACCTCACGGACGCGATCGAGCGGACGATCTCGCTCGAGCAGGGCGAGAAGCGCTACGCGCTGAACGACGAGGTCGCCGTGCTCCTCGTCCGCCCGCGAGGCTGGCACCTGCAGGAGCGCCACGTCGAGGTCGACGGCAAGCACGTCTCCGGCGGGCCTCTTCGACTTCGGCGTCTACCTCCAGCGCAACGTCGAGCGCCTGCTCGAGCGCGGCTCGGGGCCGTACTTCTACCTCCCGAAGCTCGAGAGCCACCTCGAGGCGCGGCTCTGGAACGACGTCTTCTGCTTCGCGCAGGACCGGCTCGGGATTCCCCGCGGGACGATCAAGGCGACCGTCCTCATCGAGACGATCCTCGCCGCTTTCGAGATGGAGGAGATCCTCTACGAGCTCCGCGAGCACTCCGCGGGCCTGAACGCGGGCCGCTGGGACTACATCTTCTCGGTGATCAAGAAGTTCCGCGACCGGCCGGAGTTCGTGCTCCCGGACCGCGCCCAGGTGACGATGACCGTCCCGTTCATGCGCGCGTACACGGAGCTGCTCGTCACGACGTGCCACCGGCGCGGCGCGCACGCGATCGGTGGCATGGCCGCGTTCATCCCGAGCCGGCGCGATCCCGAGGTGAACGAGATCGCGCTGGCGCGCGTCCGCGAGGACAAGGCGCGCGAGTCCGGCGACGGCTTCGACGGCACGTGGGTCGCGCATCCAGACCTCGTACCGGTTGCGATGGCGGAGTTCGACGCGGTGCTCGGCGAGCGGCCGAACCAGCTCGAGCGCCTCCGCGAGGATGTCACGACGCGGGCGGCCGACCTGCTGAACGTCGCCGCGTCGCCCGGCGAGATCACCGAGGCGGGCGTCCGGGCGAACGTCTCCGTCGGACTCCGCTACATCGCCGCCTGGCTCCAGGGCGTCGGCGCCGCGGCGATCGACAACCTCATGGAGGACGCCGCGACCGCCGAGATCTCCCGCTCACAGATCTGGCAGTGGATCCGGCACGGACGCGTCGAGCGCACCGAGGTCGAGCGGATCGTCGACGAGGTGATGGCCGAGTTTCCGGACGAGCCCGTGTATCGCGACGCCCGCCAGGTGTTCGAGCGGGTCGCGCTGCGCGAGGTCTTCGTCGAGTTCCTGACGCTGACCGCGTACGCGCAGCTGCTCGGCCACCCGGTACACGAGGCGGGCGGACTAGCCGATGTCGGACGGGACGAAGGCCGACGACATCGCGTTCGCGCTCGAGGAGGCGATCGTCTCGGGAGAGATCCCGCCGGGGAGCACGCTCCGCCAGGAGCATCTGTCGGAGCAGTTCGAGGTCAGTCGCACCCCTGTGCGCGAGGCGCTCAGGCGGCTCGCAGCGCTCGGGCTCGTCACCTTCGAGCCGAACCGCGGCGTCCGCGTGCGCATGCTCTCTCGTGACGAGATCCGCGAGGCGTTCATGGTGCGCGCCGAGCTCGAGAGCCTCGCGACGGAGATCGCGACGCCCAAGATGACGGACGACGACCTCGCCGAGCTCGAGCGGGCCGAGCGGCGGTTCCGCCGCGCGACCGAGCGGCTCGTCCAGATGAGCCACGAGGGACGCCAGGATCTCGAGATCGCGCGCGACTGGCTGCACCTGAATCACGCGTTCCACGACGTCATCTACCGCGCGGCCGAGGTGCCGCTCATCGAGCGGATGGCGAAGGCGGCGCGGCGGACGTTCCTCGTCAAGCCCGTCTGGGCGACCGGCGCCGACCTCGACGAGCTGTACCTGAAGAACGACCGGCAGCACCGCGCGATCCGCGACGCCATCGCGGCGCGGAGCCCGGAGGGCGCACGGGTCCTCGCGCGCGAGCACGTCCTCTCCTCCGGACGGCTGCTCGAGGCGATCCTGGACAAGGTCTCCGCGCAGTCGCGCGAGCCCTCGTCCGCTGCCCGGCTGTAGCGTCGTGCCGCTCCAGAACCGGGTAACGCCGCTCGGCGAGCTGATCGCGCATCGCGCGCGAGGTCTCGTCTACGGCAACCGCGGGTGTCTCCATGACGAGGCAGGCCGCATCCGACGCCGGTACGCGGTGAGGCGCTGGATCGCTTGCAGGCTCGAGTTCAAGGGGTGGCGGAGGAGGCCGCTGCTGCAGCCGGGACGGTTCACGGAGCTCTTCTTCCTCGACGAGGCGACGGCGTTCGCGGCGGGCCATCGTCCTTGCGCGCTGTGCCGGCGAGAGGACTACGTCCGTTTCGTTGAGATCTGGTCGGAGTTCCACCGCGGGCCGGTCGGGGCCGACGCGATCGACGAGCAGCTCCACGGCCGAGCGCGTCGGGGACGACGTGGGTCGCGCCGCCTCCATCGCGCGCGCCTCGACGATCTCCCGGACGGCGCGTTCGTCTTCGAGTCAGGGGCGCCCTGGCTCGTGGTCGGTGGGGAGCTGATGCTGTGGACGCCGGCCGGCTACTCGGAGCGACATCGCCGGAAGTCAGGCGATGTCCGGTGCTCACTCCGCGCTCCCTCGTCGAGGTGCTCCGCGCCGGTGGGATCCGGTGGTGCCGCTGCTCCACCCGTCGGCCGGTCGGCTAGCGGGCGAGCGTCACCTTCGAGAGCCCGCGGGGCGCGTCGGGGTCGAGCCCGCGGGCGCGCGCGAGGGCCGAGGCGAAGAGCTGGCCGGGCACGATGGAGAGGAGGGGCGCGAGCAGGGGGGAGGCCGCCGGGGGGCTCGGCAGCAGATACTCGGCGCGCAGGATCGCCGCCGCCGCGTTTCCGCTCGCGATGATCGTCGCTCCGGCTTCGCGCGCCCGCTCGACCGCCTCGACGACCGCAGGGAGCGTCGCGTCGTCGGAGGCGATCGCCCAGACGGGAAAGAGCGAGTCGAGCGCGGCGACGGGACCGTGCGCAAGATCGGTCGCGGTCAGCGGCTCGGCTGCGATGCGGCAGGTCTCGAGGAGCTTCAGCGCGATTTCGCGTGCAGTCGCGAACTCCACCCCGCGTCCGACGACGAACATCCGTCCCGCGTACGCGAACGGGATCGCGACGGAGGCGATACGCGTCACGACCGAGTCGAGGAACTCCCGCATCGCGTCGGCGGTGGCGCGCACGCCGTCGGCGAACGCCTCGCCCTGTCCCGCGGCATGCGCCGCGAGAAGGCCCAGGCCGGCGACCTGGTTCATGTACGTCTTCGTCGCGGCGACAGCCTGCTCGGGGCCTGCGCGGAGCGCGAGCACCGCGTCGCACTCGTTCGCGAGCTCCGACTCGGGATCGTTGGTGAAGGCCACGACGTACGCTCCGCGCAGCTTCGCGCGACGTGCGTACTCGACGACGTCAGGCGTCCGTCCCGACTGCGAGAGGGCGAGGGCCGTGCAGCCGGACATGTCGAGCTCGGCGTCGTAGTAGACGGTCAGAGAGATGGAGTCGCGCAGCGACGTCCAGTGCGGGAGGAGGCCGAAGGCGTAGACGCCGTACGAGGCGGCGTTGTCGGACGAGCCGTGGCCGACCATGCGGACGGTCGTCGCTCCGCGCCGGCGCATCTCGGACGCAACCGCTGCGAACTCGGCGTCGCCGTCGAGAAGCCGCAGCAGCGCGTCGGGCTGCTCGCGGATCTCCTCGAGAAAGCGCGAGCCCGGCTCGCTCGGAGCGACAGCGGGCTCAGCCGACGACACGCGCGCGTCCTTCGACCAGCACACGCTCGATCTCGAGCTCCTCGGACAGGACCACGATGTCGGCGGGCGTCCCGACGCCGAGCCGCCCGGTCGCCGGGAGGCGGAGGACGCGGGCGGGCACCTCGGTGGCTGCGCCGACAGCGTCCTCGAAAGGCACTCCCAGGGAGTGGAGGTTGCGGACAGCCTCGATCATCGTGAGCGTGCTCCCTGCGAGCGCTCCGGTCGGGCCGCGGGCGATGCCGTCACGTATCTCGACGTCGAGCGCGCCGAGGCGGTACGGCGCCGTCGTCGACGCCGGCCCCCGCCACCGAGTCGGTCACCAGCGCGAGCCTGCCTTGAGCGGCCTGCCAGACCATGGCGGCTGCGACCGGAGCGACATGGATCCAGTCGAGGATCAGCTGGACGACGACATCGGGTCGAGCGAGCGCGGCGCCGACGATCCCGGGATCGCGGTGGTGGAACGGGCGCATGGCATTGAAGAGGTGCGTCACGCTGCGGACGCCGAGGTCGAATGCCGCATTCGCCTGCTCGGCGCTCGCGTCCGAGTGGCCGCAGGAGATCGCGATCTCGCGCTGCAGCAGCCGCTCGATCACCTTGGTCGCACCGGGTAGCTCAGGCGCGAGCGTGACGAGTCGGACGGGCCCCGCATCGAGCAGTCGATCGAGCAGGTCGGCGTCCGGGTTCCGGCGTGCATCCGCCGAGTGGATGCCCAGACGCAGGGCCGACAGGAACGGCCCTTCGAGATGCGCGCCGAGGACGCGGGGCCCGTCTCCTCCCGAAGGAACCTCGCGGAGGGCGGCGAGGAGCTGCTCCTCGGGAGACGTGATGAAAGTGGGGAGGTAGGCAGTGACGCCCGTCTCGAGCAGCGCCTCACCTGCCTGGCGGTAGCCCTCGATGTCCGCCGAGAGGAAGTCGACTCCGCCGAATCCGTTCACCTGGAGGTCGACGAAGCCCGGAGCCGCGATTCCGTGTCCGTTGGGGGAGGAGAGCCCGAAGCCCGCGACACGTCCACCGAGGATCTCGAGGTCGCCCGGGACGAGCTGGCCGTCGATGAGCGCGGCCTCGACCCCGAGTCTCACGAGGGCTCCTTCAGGGCGCGGGCGATGCTTCGATCGGAGGCGTCGAGGCGCTGCCGCGCCTCCTGGACGTCGACGCCGGCGACGATCGCGACGATCGCGACCCGAGCGTCGCCGTCCGCCGTCGGCGAGCGCCGACTCGATCTCCGTCTGGGAGGCGCCCGTCGCCGCGGCGACGATCCGGCGCACGCGTTCGACGAGCTTCTCGTTCGCGGCGACGACGTCGACCATCAGGTTCCCGTACGTCTTCCCGAGCCGGATCATCGTTACGGTCGAGATCGTGTTGAGCACGAGCTTCTGCGCGGTGCCCGCCTTCAGGCGCGTCGAGCCCGCGATGAACTCGGGCCGGCTGCGACGACGATCTCGTGGTCGACGACCGACCCGAGGGGGGAGTCGTGGCTCGACACGAGGCATACCGTGAGCGCGCCGGCTGTGCCGGCCGCCTCGAGCGCACCGAGGACGTACGACGTCGATCCGCTCGCGCTGATCCCGACGACGGCATCGGACGGGCCGGTTCCGATCGCGGCTCACTGTCGCCACTCCCGCGTCACGGTCGTCCTCGGCCGCGGCCTGGTCGAGCCGGGTGTCGCCGATCTCCCCGGCGACGAGGGCGAGCACCTGACCCGGCGGGTCGAGAACGTCGCCTCGCACTCGGAGGCGTCCAGCGCGGCGATCAGTCCGGAGGAGCCAGCGCCGACGTACACGAGCCGGCCGCCGTCGCGGAGACGTGTCGAGACTGCGTCGATCGTCGCGGCGATCGCGGGTGCTGCAGCGCCGACCGCCGCCGCCACAGTGGCGTCGGCCGCATTCATCAGTTCGACGAGCTCGAGCGTGGGCTTGTCTTCATAGCCCGCGTTGGGGTCGCCGCCCGCCTCGGTGATCAGGACGTCCTCGACCATCGCGCGAGTCTACGCCGACAACATGCCGGTGGTCAATACCAATTTGGTTGAAGATGTGGTATCCATAGCCGGCCGATGGCGAAGATCGAGCTTCGGAACGTCAGCAAGGTGTTCTCCGGCGACGTCGTTGCCATCGACGACGTCTCGCTCGAGATCGCCAACGGCGAGTTCATCGCACTCGTCGGGCCGTCCGGCTGCGGCAAGTCGACGCTGCTGCGTGCGATCGCCGGGCTCGAGGACGTGACTGCGGGCGAGATCGCAATCGACGGACGGGACGTGACGGATCTCGCGCCGCGGCACCGTGACATCGCGATGGTCTTCCAGAGCTACGCGCTGTACCCGCACATGAGCGTTCGCCAGAACCTCGGGTACGGCCTGAAGGTGCGCCGAACGCCGAAGGCCGACATCCGGGGTCGCGTCGAGGAGATCGCCGCGCTGCTCGGCCTCACCGATCTCCTCGAGCGGAAGCCTGCGCAGCTCTCGGGCGGGCAGCGCCAGCGCGTCGCGATGGGCGCGCGATCGTCCGGCAGCCGCAGGCGTTCCTCATGGACGAGCCGCTCTCGAACCTCGACGCGAAGCTACGCGTCGGCATGCGCGCGTCGCTCGCGCAGCTCCATCAGCAGCTCGGCGTCACGACCGTCTACGTCACGCACGACCAGGTGGAAGCGATGACGCTGGGCCAGCGCGTGGCGGTCATGCGGGACGGTCACATCCTTCAGGTGGACACCCCGCAGGTGCTCTACGAGCAGCCCGGGGGACCTGTTCGTCGCCGGGTTCATCGGCTCGCCGGCGATGAACCTCGTCGAGGCGACGATCGACGGCGGCGAGGTCGTCCTGGGCCAGTTCCGCGTCCCGCTCGACGCCGGCCGCAGGCCCAGGGTCGGGCGGTCCACGTCATTCTCGGCATCCGTCCGGAGACGTTCGAGGACGCCGCGTTCGCGTCGCCCGAGCTGCCGACGATCGACGCCGAGGTCGTCGTGGTCGAGGAGCTCGGCTCCGACGCGCACGTGTTCTTCCGCGTCGACGCGTCGCGCGTCGCCGCGGGGCTCGAGGACGAGGCGGACGAGGCGACGGACCTCGTGACCGACCGCGGATCGCTCCTCAACGCGCGCGTCGACCCACGCACGCCGGCGCGCGTCGGAGAGCCGCGTCCGCCTCGCGGTCGACCCGTCGCGGTTCCACTTCTTCGACGCGGAGACCGGGGTCGTCGCTGCTTCGCACCGACCGCGTCGTCGTGCGGCGAGCCGGCATCCCCGGTCGCGCTCTGAGCCGCGCCTCCTGGTCTTGACCAGTCCGAAGGTCGGTTACGATGCCCCGCGTGACGAAGCAGGCGGAGACGCGCGACCTCGTGCTCGACCTCATCGAGCAGCTCGCCGTCGGCGACGCGATCCCGTCCGAGCGTCAGCTGAGCGCGGACTTCGGCGTCTCCCGGCTCACCGTGCGCGCCGCGCTCGACGATCTCGTGCGCGAGGGCTACCTCGTCCGACGGCACGGGTCCGGCACGTTCGTGAGCGAGCCGAAGATCGCGCAGGAGCTCACGATGACGTCGTTCACCGACGACATGCGGAGTCGCGGTCTGAGTCCGGCGAGCAAGACGCTCGACCTTCGCACCGTGCCGGCGGGAGCACGCCTCGGTCGCCTGCTGCACGTGTCGCCCTCCGAGCCGGTTCTCGTCGCAGATCGGCTCAGGCTGGCCGACGGCGAGAGCATGGCGATCGAGACCGTGCACATCCGCGCCTCGCATGTACCGGGGCTGACCGCGCGCGATCTCGAGGAGCGATCGTTCTACGAGCTCCTCCGCGACCGCTACGGGATCGTCGTCGTCGGAGGCGAGCAGACGATCGAGCCGACGGTCACCGACGAGGACGAGTCGCAGCGCCCTCGGCGTTCCGCTCCACTCGCCGGCGTTTCGCTTCGAGCGCGTCACGCACTCGCAGGAAGGCGAGATCGTCGAGTTCGTCGAGTCGATCTACCGGGGCGACAGGTACCGCCTCGTCACTACGCTGTCGATCCCGCAGGAGCGGCGGCGGGTCGCGCGGATGGCCGCGGACGGCGTCGGCCGGCCCGTGCGGCGCAGCGTGGTTAGTACCAACCGGATCGCGCCGAGTGCTTCGAGGCGCGACCCTGCTGAGCAGGCCTTTACGGGCGCAACCGGTGATCGATAGGGGCTTGACAGGGCGCGAAGATGTGGAAGCCTCCCGCCCGTGGCAGATTGGTACAAACCACTTGGGTGCTCCGACCGGGCGCTGCCACACCTCCTCCACGGTCTGATCGGGCGCCCAGATGCCGCGGGAGATGCGAATGAACGTACGTGTTTTCGCCGCAGCTGCGCTCGTCGCCGCGCTTCGGTCGTAGCTGTCGGTGTCTCTGGCGCGTCGGGTGGGAGTGCCGCGAACACCCTGACCGTCTGGCTCCAGGTCGACGCGCAGTCCGGTTGGCCGGAGGTCGTTGCCGCCGCGAACGCCCAGTTCAAGGCCCAGAACCCTGGGCTGGAACGTGGACGTCCAGTACCAGACGTGGGGTACCCACCTCGCGAAGTTCGACGCGACCCTGGCGGGCGGCAACGCGCCGGACGTCATCGAGATGGGGAACACGGAGATGACGAAGTACATGGCGGCTGGGGCGTTCCAGGATCTAGGCGGCCTGCGTTCCCCAACCAGAGCACCTGGCTCGCCGGGCTTGCAGCTTCGGGTCGCTACGGCGGCAAGCTCTACGGCGTCCCGTACTACGCGGGCTCGCGGGTGGTCACGTATCGCACCGACCTGTTCAAGCAGGTCAACGCGAAGATCCCGCAGAGCCAGAACGAGTTCATCGCGCTCGCGAGGAAGCTCGGCGCGAAGAACAAGGCGAAGTCGTTCTCGCCGGTCTACATCGCGGGCACCGACTGGTACTTGGCGATGAGCTTCGTCTACGACTACGGCGGCACCATCGCCGTGACGCGCAAGGGCAAGTGGATCGGCACGCTCGACAGGCCGGCCGCGCTGGCCGGACTCGCCGCCTACAAGCGGTTCTTCGACGCGTCCTCGCGTGCTCCGGCCGGTCGAACGAGGGGACGCCGCCTCCGTACGGCGTCTATGCCCAGGGCAACGCAGCGTCGATGTACGGCGCCGGCTGGTTCACGTGCTGCGTCGGTGACTACAAGAGCACGGCGCGCAGTTCGTGATGCCGAGCCACACGAAGGGCCAGCCTATTCCGGGTTTCCTCGGCGGCTCGGACCTCGCCGTCCCGGTCGGCGGCAACAAGGCCGAGGCGGCCTCATGGATCAGCGCCTTCACCGACAACGCGTCGATGACGGCACTTCGCGCGAAGGGGAACATCCCGAACACGACGAGCCTGCTCGGGCGCCAGTGTGAACGAGCGCGCCGCACGCAAGAGCTGGTTCGTCCCGCCGTCGAAGAACTGGGTCAACGTCGAGAACGGAAACGTCCTCCGCACGATGCTGCAGCGGATCCTGAGCGGCAGGTCCCCGATCAAGGACGCCGCGTCCGTTGCGAGCGACAACATCACCTACACCCTGAATCAGTAGGGTCGAACATGAATGACGGTCGCCGCCGAGGCCACTGCCCACCGGTCTCGGCGGCGACCGCGTCTCAAGCGGATCGCTCAGGCGTCCGTCCCGTACCTCCTGATCCTCCCGGTGATCGTCGTGATCACCGCGATCCTCGGGTATCCCCTCTACAAGCTCGTCACGCTCTCGTTCCAGCAGTACGGGCTCCCGAGCTCATCCAGCGAAAGGGCGAGTGGATCGGGCTCGACAACTACTCGTCCGTCCTCCACGACCATGTGTTCTGGCGGGTGCTGCTCCGCACCGTGATCTTCACGGCCGCGAACGTCGCCCTCACGATCGGCCTCGGCACGCTATCGCCTTCCTGCTGGTGCGTGTCTCGACTGGGTCGCATCCCGCTCACGGCCGGCCTTGTTCTGGTCTGGTCGATGCCCGCGGTCGTCGCGGTGCAGGTCTGGTTCTGGATGACGAACTTCCAGAACGGGTCCTCAACCACGTTCTGACCCAGCTCACGTCGGCGACTACACGGGGCACGACTGGTACGGACGACGTTCTCGAAGCTTGCGATGGTGACGCTCCTCATCGTCTGGGGTGCGATCCCGTTCGTGGCGATCACGGTGTACGCCGGTCTCGCACAGGTGCCGAGGGAGCTGGTGGAGGCGGCGGAGATCGACGGCGCAGGGCCGGTCCGGGTGTTCCGCGACGTGACCTACCCGTGCTGAAGCCGATCTTCCTCATCCTCACGAGCCTCTCGATCATCTGGGACTTCGGCGTGTTCACGCAGCCGTATCTGCTCATCGGCGCCTCGCACGTCGACACGTCGAACTACGTCATGGGCGTATACGTCTTCATCGAGGGCTACGCGCACTCCGACTTCGGGCGCGGAGCGGCAATCTCCCTCCTGATGCTCCTCATCGTCGCGGCGATGAGCGTCTTCTACGTTCGGCGGATGGTGAAGATGGGTGAGGCGCGATGATGTCGGCGACTGAGGTGCCGCATCGCGGGCTGTGGTTGCGCCTCGCGCTGCGACAGTCCGGCGTCACGCCGACGGCGGCTCCGCCGCGCCGTCTGGAACGTCGTCGGCCTCACCGTTTTCCTCGTGCTCGTCTTCCCCGTCTTCTGGATGATCTCGACGGCCTTCAAGCCTGACAACGAGATCAACTGCTTTCGCCGACCTGGTTCTCGACGAATCCCACGCTCCACACTTCCGTGACGCGATGGACCGTCCGTACTTCTGGGAGACCGTGAAGAACAGCCTCATCGTCGTTGGCCTGG
>CAVZVL010000009.1:0-134337 GCA_963778725.1 uncultured Gaiellaceae bacterium | reverse complement strand
CCGACGTTTCCGAATCCCTGGACGACGCAGCGCTGGTCGGAAAGCGTCCAGCCGAGCCGGTCGCACGCTCGCGAGATCACCATCACGACGCCCGCTCCCGTCGCCTCGTGCCTGAAGACCGAGCCGCCGATCGAGATCGGCTTGCCGGTGACGATCTCGGGCACCGCGTAGCCGCGCTGCATGGAATAGGTGTCCATCATCCAGGCCATCGTCTGCTCGTTCGTGGCCATGTCCGGAGCCGGGATGTCCTCCTGCGGCCCGATGAAGGGCAGCAGCTCGGATGTGAAGCGGCGCGTGAGGCGCTCCAGCTCGCCACTTGACATGGCGCGTGGATCGCAGCGCACGCCGCCCTTGGCGCCGCCGTACGGAAGGCGGAGGAGCGAGCACTTCCACGTCATCCACATCGCGAGCGCGGCGCACTCGCCAAGTGTCACCTCGGGGTCGTAGCGGATCCCGCCCTTCGTCGGTCCCGTGATGCTCGAGTGCTGCACCCGATAGCCGGGGAAGACCACACGGCTGCCGTCGTCCATGCGCACCGGGATGGAGACGATGATCGAGCGCTCAGGGAACCGCAGCCGCTCGGCGATCTCCTCCGGGATGCCGGCGACCGGAACGGCCTGGTCGAACTGCGCGACCGCCATGCGGTACAGCGGCGTGTCCCACTCGAGCGGGGCTTGGGCAAGCGCTTCCGGGGTGCTCGCCACGGCCGGCGGAGTCTAGCGGCACGCCGGCGACGAGCCGATGGGCGCGCGATGTCGCAACCCCGTCAGCGAACCGCCACTGCTCACGGGTCTCGATTCCCTCGGCGACGACGAGCGCACCCACGCCGTGCGCTATCTCGACGCTTCCTCCGACGATCGCCTCAGCGCCCTCGTCGCCGGGCACGTCCGCGAGCAGGCTCCGATCGAGCTCGACCTGGCGAATGGGGAACGTCCTCAGGCTTGCGAGCGAGGAGAACCCGGTCCCGAAGTCGTCGATCGCGAGGCCCACTCCCATCCCGTCGAGTCGCTCCACGACGTTCCGGGCGCGCCGCTCGTCTGCGATCAGCGCGCGCTCGGTGATCTCCAGCACGAGGCTCCAGAGCGGAATCTCGTGCCGGGCCGCGGCGAACTCGATCTCGTCCGGAAGGCCCGGGTCGAGCATGTCGAGTGCACTCAGGTTGACCGGCGCGATCGCATCGCCCGTGCTCCCACTCCCTCCTCTCCCCGACCTTCCCGGGACTGACGAGCTGCCGGTGCCCGTGGACACCACGCCGCTTCCACCGCTGCCCGACTCGGACCCGTCCCCCGCGGAGCCGCTCCCGCCGCTTCCCCGGCTACCGCTTCCCTAGGCCGCCGTTCCGAGCGACGCCCCGCTCTCGGCGTCGAACAGGTGGAGCTTGGTAAGAGGGACCGCGAACGAGCGCGCGGCACCGAGATCGAGCTGTTCCTCGACCGGGAGCTTGGCGACGATCTCGGCATCTCGGAGCTCGAGGTAGACGAGTTGCTCGTCGCCCAGGTACTGGATCACCTCGACGGTCGCGTCGAATGCGGCGCTGCCTGCCCCTGGCCGCCCGTTCGCGAGCTGGATGTCCTCCGGCCGGAACCCGACGAGGCGCCCGCTGCCTCCGATGCCCTCCAGCGCGCCCGCCGGCAGGACGTTCATCGACGGCGAGCCGATGAATGTCGCGACGAAGGTGTTCGCGGGCCTCGTGTAGACGTCCACAGGCGTCCCGATCTGCTGGAGGACGCCTTCGTTCATCACCGCTATCCGGTCCCCCATCGTCATCGCCTCGACCTGGTCGTGCGTCACGTAGATCGTCGTCGTCTCGAGACGCGTCTGGAGCTTGAGGATCTCTGCGCGCGTCTGCACGCGCAGCGCCGCGTCGAGATTGGAAAGCGGCTCGTCCATGAGGAACGCGGACGGCTCCCGCACGATCGCACGGCCGAGCGCGACCCGCTGCCGCTGGCCGCCCGAGAGCTGCTTGGGCTTGCGTTTGAGCAAGGCGCCGAGCTCCAGGATGTCCGCGGCCTCGCGCACGCGACGGTCGATCTCCGGCTTCGGCACGTTGAAGTTCTTCAGGCTGAAGGCGAGATTCCCGTAGACCGTCATATGCGGATAGAGCGCGTACGACTGGAACACCATCGCCAGGTTGCGCTTGCCCGGTGCGACGTTGTTCACCACGCGGTCGCCGATGAGGATGCGCCCTTCGGACACGTCCTCCAGGCCCGCAAGCATCCGGAGCGCGGTCGTCTTCCCGCACCCGGACGGGCCGACGAGGACGAGGAACTCGCCGTCGGCGACGGCGACATTCAGGTCGTTCACGGCGGCGACGTCGTCGAAGCGCTTCGTGACGTGCTCATAGGTGATCGTCGCCATCAGGCAGCCTCCTCCTCCGGGGTGACGAGAAAGCGCGCAGTCACGAGAAACGTGTACGCGACGGTGAGGGTCAGGAACGGCATGACGGCGGCGGCGATCCCCGCGACATTCACGAGCAGCAGAGCCAGCCCGAGCACGAATGTCTGGCCGGGACGAGCCGCGGCCAGTGCGGCCGATTCGCGCGCCACAGCCGCAAGAGGGCGGTGCGGGGCAGCGATTGCGACCGTCCACAGGACAAGCTCGAAGATCGCGAGGAGCACGAGCAGGTAGCCCGTGAGGAAGGCGAGGGGCCAGAGAGCTGCGCCGCTGTAGAAGCGGAGTGCGAGGATGCCGAGTCCGAGGACCGCCGCTCCGGCGCCCGCAAGCGCGAGACCGCGTCGCCAGTGCAGCCGCAGGCCGTCGAGGGCGTCCGCGAAGGTGAGGTCGCCGGTTCGGACGAGCGTCACCGCGCAGTGCACGAGCGCCGCAACGACGGGGCCGATCGCGACGACGAGCACGAGGGCGACCGGTTCTGCGAGCGTCGCCAGCACCGCGACGATGAGCACCGCACCGAGCGCGGCGTTCACCACGACGAGCCGCCACGAGTTCTCGTAGAAGTCGCGCAGCGCGAGCCACATCGCCTGCCGCAGCGTCATCCCTTGATCCCCGCGGCCGTGACGCCGGAAACGAAGAAGCGCTGGAAGATCAGGAAGATGATCAGGATGGGCGCGATTGCGATGAGGCTCCCGGCCATCAGCTGGGGCCACAGCGTCTGGTAGGTGAGCGTGAGTTGAGCCAGTCCGAGCTGCATCGTGTACAGGTGCTCGCTGCCCTGGCCGAAGAGGATGAGCGGCCAGAAGAAGTCGTTCCACGTCCCCTGGAACTGCAGGATCGCGAGCGCCGCGATCGCGGGGCCGGCGAGCGGGAGCATGACCCGCCAGAACGTCTTGAAGTAGCCGGCGCCGTCGAGCTTCGCCGCCTCCTCGAAGTCACGTGGGATCGTGAGGAAGTACTGGCGCATGAAGAACAGGTTCACGGCAGTCACGAGGTTGATCAGGATGTAGCCCGAGAAGTTCCCGATCAGGTGCCAGTTCGTGAGCATCACGAAGACCGGGATGAGACGCAGCTGGTCCGGAATCATCAACGTCCCGAGAATGAGCACGAACAGCACCTCGCGTCCGGGAAAGCGCAGGCGAGCGAACGCATAGCCGCCGAGCGAGGCGAGGAAGAGGTTGAGGAGCGTGACGACGACGGCGAGGAAGAGGCTGTTCAGCGCGTAGCGCTTGAAGTCGTAGTCGTTCCAGACGCTCTTCCAGGCCTCCGTCGTGAACGGGTCGGGTATCAAGTTGAAGAACGCGCTGTCCGGAAGCGTCTTGAACGAGGTCGAGATCGTCCAGATGAACGGCGTGAAGAAGAGGAGCGCGAAGGCGACGAGCAGGACGTAGAGGAGGACCCTGCCGGCGACCTCCGACCTCGCACGCGGGGGTACGAAGGGCTCCGCGGAGGCGACGGACGTCTGGAGGGTCATCCGATCTCCGCCCTGCCCACGGTTGCGCGCTGTATCAGCGTGAGGAGGAAGATGGCCACGAAGAGCACGACTCCCGCCGCGGCGCCTTGCCCGAAGTTCGCGCTCTTGAAGGCCTCCTGGTAGATGTAGAAGACCGCGCTCAGCGTCGAGTATTCGGGCCCACCCGTCCCGTTCGAGACGATGTAGAACTGGTCGAAGACCTTCAGCGCGCCGATCCCGAAGACGACGAGCACGAAGAAGTGGGCGGGCTTGAGGAGCGGGAATGTGATCCGCCAGAAGGTGCGCCAGCGGCTCGACCCGTCAACGGCCGCCGCCTCGTAGACGTCCGTCGGGATCGACTGCAGCGCCGCGAGGTAGAAGAGCATCACCGTCCCGGCGGTCGTCCACGCATTGAGCCCGACGACCGAGTACAGCGCGGTGCTCGAATCACCGAACCACGCCTGGTTGCTGCCGATGATCTTGTTCAGCAGCCCGTCGGGGTTGAGGATGAAGATCGCGATCGTCGTGATCGCGACCGACGAGACGATCGAGGGGAAGTAGAAGGCCGAGCGGAAGAACGCGCGCCCGCGGATCTTCGCGTTGATGACGAGTGCGATCAGGAGGCCGAGCGCCATCTCGAGCGGCACGACGAGGAGCGCGTACTCGAAGGTGTTCCGCATTGCACGATGGAAGACCGGGTCGTGGTAGAGGGAGTGATAGTTCTGCAGGCTGGCGGTCGAGCCCGCCGCCTTCCCGAGGATTCCCCACTCGAAGAAGCTGATGTAGATCCCGTAGACGAGCGGGTAGATGAAGAACAGCCCGAAGACGGCCATCGGGAGCAGCACGAACGCGTAGCCCCAGCCGGCTTCGCGCACGCGCGCGCCGAAGAGAGAACCCCGCCTGGGAGCGGGGACGGTCTCCGTCGCGCGTCGTCATCGTCGTGCGGGTCTTCCCGCGCGGCTCGCGCCGCGCGGGAAGACCCTATTACGGTGGTTCAACCCTTCAGCGATGCGTTGACGTCGGCCAGCATCTGGGCGGTCGTCTTGTTCCCGTCGATCACGCGCCTGCAGATCGTTGTTCATGATCGTGAGGGTGGCCGAGAAGTTCGGGAAGCCCCAGCCTCGTCGAGGACGGCCCTGCGGCGAGGAACGGCGCACGGCCGCCAACCGCCTTCACGTCCGAGCGCGACGGCAGCGCGAGGCCCAGGGACATCCACTTGGACATGCCCACCTTGCCGGTCAGCCAGCTCAGAAGCGTCCAGGCGGCCTGCTTGTTCTTCGAGTCCTTCGCCATCGAGTAGGAGACCGTGAACCCGAGGTTGCCGTTCACCTTCCCCTTCACCATCGGGCCGACGCCGAACCCCACCTGCGGGAAGGTCGACGTCATGTACGGGAGCAACCAGTTGCCCTCGAAGATGATCGCGGCCTTCTCCTTGCCGAGCGCCTCACCGGGCCAGCCGACTCCGAGCTGGGTGGGCGTCGCCGCGAGGCCCCTCTTGAAGAAGCCCGACGTAGTAGTTCACCGCTGCTGCGACCGCGGGCGACTGGACGCTTCGCGAGCGAGCCCTTGTTCTGGAAGACGAACGCCAGCATCCTCGCCCAGTCGGCCGGGAGGCAGAGCGGCTTGCCGTCCGGGTACGGCGCCCGAGGAAGCAAGCTTCTGGGCGTCGGCGGTCAGCTCGGCCCAGGTCCGGGGCGCCTTCCTGATCCCCGCCTTGGCGAACATCGACTTGTTGATCTCCACGGCGAGCGGCGACCAGTCCTTCGGGAAGCCGTAGTACGTTCTTCCCGACCTTGAACGCGTTGAGGAGACCCGGGTAGAACTTGCTCGTGTCGTACTTGCTCTTCTTGATGTACGAGTTCAGAGGCTGGACCACACCCTGCTTGATCCACGTCGGCGCGATGCTCGAATCGACGTAGAAGACGTCCGGCGGGTTGCGCGCCGCGAAGCGGGCCGTCATCGCGGTCGCGTAGTCGCCGTTGATCACCGAGTAGTCGACGTGGATGGCCGGATGTGTGCTGTTGAAGTCGTCGACGATCTGCTGGAGAAGGTCGTCCTCGGTCTTTCCGGCCGACCAGCCCGAGAGCGTCACTGTGGTTGCCGTTGCCTTTTCGGACCGCGCATCAGCTGCTGCCGCGACGACGATGTCAGCAACGCCAGCACGACGATCACCGCAACGGCTGCAAGTGCCCTGCGCATCGGCGTACCTCCCTCGTAGTGCCTGCCCGCGATCATGACCCGCGCTCGGCGGGCTAACCGACATGATACGCCGAAAGTGGCCCTTTCTAAACATTCTCCGCGACAGGCGCTCGCGCAGACCTGCGACGCACGTCTCCTCGCGATGCCGGGGGCGGGACTCGAACCCGCACGCCCCCGAGGGGACACCCGCTTTTAAGGCGGGCGCGTCTCACCCGTTCCGCCACCCCGGCGGAGCGGAGTGTACGACCTACATCCCGGGCTGGAGCTGGCTCGGGTCGAAGTGCTCGGGCCCCCGGAACTGGAGCGAGCGGAAGAACGTCGAACCGCGTTCTCGTCGAAGCTCGTGCACTTCGCGAGGAAGCCGTTGTGCGTGTCGACCCGTCCACGACCCACGCACCGAGCGCGAACTTGTCACCGAGGCGATCGAGCGGCGCCATGATCGTGCCCGTCTTGTGGTGCTCGTAGAACGAGCGCAGCTGCTCGACTGTCGAGTCCGGAACGTCCTTCCCGTAGAGGATGTAGATGCCGCCGTGCTCGAGGTTGTGGACGAGCCGCGCCATCTCGATCTCGCTCCTCGTAGATGCCGAAGACGGCGGGAACCGCGTAGTGCGGGCCGCTCGTCGGCGGATCCGTGTTCCACTTCGGCGACGTCTTGCTGGGATCCGTGATCGAGTGGACGCCCTTCGAGCGCCGGCGCGACGCTGCAGCGTGCACCCCGCACTCTGCATCGTCGTCCGGAGGCCCGCGGTGTCGGTCCTGCCCCGCCCCGCCGCCGACGACATCCCAGCGCCGCAGCGACGACGGCGAGCGCGATGACGAGGCCGGCTACGCCGGCGACGATCGCCCACGTACGTGCGTCTGCCCGACCCTCGTCGGCGGCTGCATTCGCGCTGTTTCGGCGCCTTGACGCGGGGCTTGTCGGCCATGCCGCGGGCGAGGGTACCAGCGCGATCCGTTCACGCCCGGTTGCGTAAGAGCTGCCGTCCGCCGACCGGATTACCGTGAGTCGGCTCGATGGTCGTCGCTGGCACTCCTCATCGGCCTCGCTCGTCGGCGCACTCGCCGTGCTCGTCGCAGTCCGACCCGCCCTCCTCGAGCGCCGGCGGCGCGTGCAGGAGGTCATCGAACTCGAGCGCGCGCTTGCGGGCGTCGAGGCCGAGCTCGCTGTCGAGCGCGGCTCACGCGACGAGCGGCTCGAGGCTGCGATCAAGGCGCTCTCGACGGAGGCCCTCGACGCGAACAGCACGCGCTTCCTCGAGCTCGCCGAGACGCACCTCTCCGGCCATGTCCGCCCGCTGAAGGACTCCCTCGAGCGCATGGACAAGCAGCTCCAGAGCGTCGAGCGCGTGCGGCAGGAGTCGTACGGCGCGCTCCAGACCCAGGTCACGCGCTCGCCGAGCGTGACCGGCGAGCCTCACGAACGCCCTCCGCACACCGCACGTCCGCGGGCGCTGGGGCGAGGCGCAGCTGCGGAACGTCGTCGAGTACGCGGGAATGGTCGAGTACTGCGACTACGTCGCGCAGGTCGACGACATCGACGGACGACGGCACGCTGCGCCCGGACCTCGTCGTTCGCATCCCGGGCGGAAAGCACGTCGTCGATCGACGCGAAGGCCCCGCTGGTCGGCGTACCTCGACGCATTCGAGACCTCGGACGACGACGAGCGGCAACTACGGCTTCGCCGATCACGCACGCCAGGTGCGCGACCACGTCGGGAAGCTCTCTGCCAAGGGCTACTGGCGACAGTTCGACCCGTCGCCCGACTTCGTCGTCATGTTCCTCCCGACGAGTCGTACCTGCGTGCCGCGCACGAGCACGACCCGTCCCTGCAGGAGTACGCGTGGGGCTCGAACGTGATCCTCGCGTCGCCGAGCACGCTCATCGTGCTGCTTCGCACGGTCGCGCATGACGTGGCAGCAGGAGACGATCGCCGAGAGCGCCCGCGAGGTCTCCGATCTCGGACGCGAGCTCTACAAGCGACTCTCGACGATGGGTACGCACTTCGCGAAGCTCGGGCGCACGCTCGGCGGTGCGGTGGACGCCTACAACCAGACGGTCGGCTCCCTCGAGCGCCAGGTGCTTCCCCAGCCGCGGCAGTTCGAGCAGCACGGGATCTCCGGGATCGAGGCGCCCGAGCTCGCAGCCGATCGAGCGCCAGCCCCGGCCGCTCGCAGCGGCGGAGCTCGTCGGGCGACCGGCTGCAGCCAGGCGCTCGAGGCAGTGTCCGCCGGCGCCGACGCAGCATGAGCCGGGAACATCGAAGATCATCGATACGTTGTCCCCGTTGGCTGCCCGCATACGCGGGCTACGTCTCTGTCTGAGGAGAGCTGCGTGAGCGACGTACGTGACGTGATCATCATCGGTGGTGGCCCTGCGGGGTACACGGCGGCGCTGTACACGGCGCGCGCGAACCTCCACCCGCTCGTGATCGAAGGCTTCAACTGGGGCGGCCAGCTCATGATCACGAGCGACGTCGAGAACTACCCGGGCTACGCCGACGGCGTCATCGGGCCGACGATGATGGCCGACTTCCGCCGCCAGGCCGAGCGCTTCGGGGCCGAGTTCGTCACCGACGACGTCACGCGCGTCGACTTCTCGGAGCGCCCGTTCCGCGTCTACGTCGGTGGCGACGAGCACCGCGCCGACGCGGTGATCGTCGCCACCGGCGCGAGCGCACGACAGCTCGGACTGCCGCTCCGAGCAGACGCTCCAGGGACGCGGCGTCTCCTACTGCGCGACGTGCGACGGCGCATTCTTCCGCGACAAGGTCGTCGTCGTCGTCGGCGGTGGCGACTCCGCGATGGAGGAGGCGACGTTCCTCACGCGGTTCGCGAGCAAGGTCGTGATCGTGCACCGGCGCGACGAGTTCCGCGCCTCGCCGATCATGGTCGACCGGGCGCGGGACAACGAGAAGATCGAGTTCATCCTGAACGCCGAGGTCGACGAGGTGCTCGGCGAGGGGAACGGCCACGTCACCGGACTGAAGCTCCGCGACACCGTCACGGGCGCGATCACCGAGATCGAGGCGGACGGCCTCTTCGTCGCGGTCGGCCACGACCCGAACACCGCGCTCTTCCTCGACTGGCTCGACCACGACGAGGCCGGCTACCTCGTCACCGAGCCGCGCTCGACGTATACGAACATCCCGGCGTCTTCGCTGCCGGCGACGTCCAGGACCACACGTACCGGCAGGCCGTGACCGCCGCGGGTCGGGAACGATGGCCGCGCTCGACGCGCAGCGCTGGCTCGAGGAGCAGCGGCCACCGCCCGCGAGGTCGCGGCGCAGCCGCGCCGGCATAACCGGCCTCCCGACCGCAGGCCGCTACCCTCGCGCGGTGTGACGCCGCGCTGGCTCGACCTCGTCGATCCGACCCGGGAGGAGCTCGACGCCGCCCTTCCGGCCGGCGTCGACCCGGACGTGCTCGAGGCGACTTGCTCGCGCCGCTCGCTCGACCGGCCGCGAGCCCGACCGCTTCTCGAGGGTCACGGCTCATACGTTTTCGGCGTCCTCGTCGGATGCTCGCCCCGGGGACGGACGAGCACCGCGGAGCTATCGGAGCTCTCGTGGTCGAACGCCGATCGTCTTGTCACGGTGCGGAAGACGCCGGCAGACGGGCGCGCGCCTCGACCCGGTCGCGCTCCAGCGCCGCCGACGAGCGCACCGTCGGCGAGCTCCTCTTCATCGCCTCTTCGACGACGTCGCCGATTCGTACCTCGACCTCGTCGACGCCGTCTACGCGCGAAATCGACGCGCTCGAGGACGCAGATCGACGAGCTGGCCGGCGTCCGCAGTTCGGCTGCGGCTCGCAGAGCTGCGCCACGAGCTTCTCCACCGCCGCCGACCGTCGTCGGCGACGCGCGGCGTCGGTACGCCGAGTCATCGACGGGCGGCGTCGACGTCGGCGACGACGCGCTGTTCCCGCCAGAGGTCGAGCGGCTCTTCGCGGACACCTACGACACGCTCGTTCCGCGTCACGGAGGAGCTCGACGTCGCCCGCGACCTGCTCGCCAGGCGTACGCGACCACCTACCAGTCGAAGATCGCCGAGAACCAGAACGAGGTCGGCAAGAAGCTCACCGTCATCGCGTCGCTCGTCCTCGTCCCCTCGTTCATCGTCGGCTTCTACGGACAGAACTTCGAGGGGGTCTTCGATCGCGAGTACTGGGCGCTGGGAGTCTCGGTCGGGCTCATCGTCGTGTCGACGCTCGATCCAGCTCGCCCTCTTCCGCTGGCGTCGCTGGATCTGAGCTTCGCCGCAGACCGAGATCCACGCGTCCAGCAGATCGCGGTCGCGACGATCAAAGAGGCTGCCGATGCAAGGAGGAATTGCAGTAGGCCGATCGCTCTCCTTACCGTCAGGCACGGAGACGGGACGCGGGGCAGAGATCCTCGAGCACGCAGTCCTCGCACCGCGGCCGGCGCGCGTCGCAGATGCGGCGGCCGTGCCAGATCAGGAGATGCGGGAAGCGCGCCCAGTCCGCACGCGGCACGACGCGCTGGAGGTCGCGCTCGATCTTCACCGGATCGTCGTTGCGGGTCAGGCCGAGCCGCTGCGAGAGGCGGCGCACATGCGTGTCGACGACGATGCCCTGCGCATGCCCGAGCTCGGCCGCGACGACGTTCGCCGTCTTGCGCGCGACCCCGGGCAGCCTCACGAGCTCCTCGAGCCGCCTCGGGACCTCGCCGTCGAACTCCTCGATCAGCATCCGCATCGTGCCGCGGATCGCCTTCGCCTTCTGCCGGAAGAAGCCGGTCGCGTAGATGTCCCGCTCGAGCTCCTCGACCGGAACCGCGAGGTAGTCCTCCGGCCGTCGGTATTTCGCGAAGAGCGCCGGGCGTGACCTTGTTGACGTTCACGTCCGTCGTCTGCGCGGAGAGCATCACCGAGACGAGGAGCTCGAGATCGCTGCGGAAGCGGAGCGCGATCTCGGCGTCCGCGTGCTCGGCGGCGAGCCGCTCGATGATCGGCCCGATCCGGTCGCGCCGCCGCCCGAGCCCGCGGCGGCGCCTCGCGGACGTAGCTACGCGCCACGCCGCGACTCGAAGTACTCGGTGCGGCTGTCGGGTCGGGTGGCTCGAGGAGCTGCTCGAGCGATCTGTCGCGTCGAGCGGGCGCGCCCATCACCTGGATGGCCGCGACGCACGCCTCGACGTCGTACTCGGTCCGCCGGAACTCGACGTCCGGCCCGAGGAGCGCCCAGTAGGCGCCGCGCGCACCCTCGTACGGCATGCCCGACGCTGCCGGGATTCACGACGCGCAGCCCGATCGCGAGCGTGCGGTCGTACTGCATGTGCGTGTGGCCGCAAACGAACCACGTCTGCATCGACCGCGTCCGAGCAGCTCGAGCGAGCTCCGTGTCCGGCGTGATCCGCGTGTAGATCGGCTCGTTCGAGGTCGGCGTCGAGTGGCAGACGAGCACGCGCGCCGAGACCGTCGACGGCGAGCTCGCAGTCAGCGGCCACCCGCCGCGGCCGCAAGCCGCGACGGCGCCGAGCCGGTCGCCGACCACGGCGCGAGCTCCCCGAAGCGGTCGCTCCGCTCGACGACCTCGCGATCGGCGTTGCCGCGAACGACAGATCGCGCCGATGCCGTCCGAGAAGGTCGGAGACCTCGGCCGCCCAGGGCCCGAGATCGTGTCTCCGGCGACGACGACCGCGTCGACCTGCTCGTCCGCGACCTCCGCGAGCACCGCCTCGAGCGCCGGAAGATTGCCGTGGATGTCGCTGATCGCGGCGACGCGCACCGCGCGAGGCTACCGCGAGAGCCCGAGCCGCGGTCCTGCGCAGACGAGGTCGAGCGCCGGGCAGTCCGAGCACGCGAACTCGCTCGGCGTCGGCCGGAACTCGCCGGCGCGGATCCGCGCGATCGCCGCCGAGAGCTCGACCTCGAGCGCCGGGGTGTCGTCGGCGTGAACGTCGTCGACACGACGTCGTCGCGGCGCTCGAGGAACTGGTACGCGACCTCGACCTCGGTCGCACCTGCGCGGAGACACACGAGTGCATACACGAGCCGCTGGAGCGTGTACTCGGACTCGATGATCTCGGCCGGCGATCGCCCCTCGAGCGCGTTCGACTTGTAGTCGACGACGAGCGCGCGTCGCCCTCGCGCCAGAGCACGTCGAGCCGGCCGCGGATGACGACGCCGTCGTGCTCGAACGCGAACGGCCGCTCGGGCTGAGCGCCGCGCAGCTCCGCGACCCGCTTCGCCAGCGCCGACTCGCAGTAGGCCTCGACCAGGAGGCGACCCGTTCGAGCTCCTCCGCCGAGACGTCCGGGTACCACCTGCGAACGGCCGGTCGAGCTCTTCTCGCGGCGGGACGACCGGCTCGTCGAGCGGGACGAGCTCGAGCAGTCGATGGACCGCATCGCCGATCTCCGTCGCGGCGAGCCCGCCCATCGCGTCGCCGCTCGCCACTGCGGCACTTCGCGCGGCGGCAGGCCGAGAACGCGCTCGGCGTAGTAGCGGTACGAGCAGCGCTCGAAGAGCGCGAGGCGCTGTAGGAGAGGCGGCGCACATCGTGCGGCGCCGGCGCCGGGATCTCGCCGAGCGGTCGGCAGCTGCGATGCCGAGCCGCGGACGCCCGGCCGGCATCTCGTCGAAGAGTGCGAGCTGCAGCTCGTCTCGTCCACGCCCGTCGCTCCGTCGGGCTCCGCGTGCCGCGACGTCCCGCTCGGGAGCGTGCCGCTGCACGGTGAGGACGAAGCGCGCGTCCTCGCGATCGAGCTCGACCGGGGTGTCGTCGGCCTCGACCACGGTCTCGTGCGCATCCAGCCGGTCGAGCACCCAGCCGATCGGCGTCGAGCGGTCGGACGTTCGATCCGGATCGATCGCCCCCGAGACGATCGAGGCGGTCGATCGCGCGCGTCATCGCGACGTAGTAGAGGCGGAGCCGCTCCGCCCGTCTCCTGGTCGCTCGGCCGCCTTCTTGACCTCCTCCAAGCCGAATACGGGCTGGCGCTCTCCGCGAGTCGGGTGCACCATCCGGAAGCCGAAGCGACCGTCGGAGAGCGCGACGATCTCGTCCGCCCCGCGCGGCCCGCCGACGTCGCGACCTGCGTCGGCGACGATCACGACCTTGAACTCGAGACCCTTCGCGGCGTGGATGGTCAGCAGGCGAACCGCGCCGCCGCCCTCCTCCTCCGCGACCGCCTCGAGCTCCTTCGCGCCGAGCGCATCCTGCTCGCGGACGAACCGAACGAAGCCGGCGATGTCCGTGCCCCGGATCGCCTCGTAGTCGCGCGCGAGTCGTCCGAGCTTGCGCATGTTCGCGAACCGGCGGCCGCCGTCCCAGCGCGCGAGCACGGCCAGGTCGTAGTCGTGCTCCGTGACGATCCGCTCGCACAGCGCCTCGAGGCCGAGACGCGCGGAAGCGCGCACGAGCCGCTCGTAGCGCTGGAGAAACGCGCGCAGGAGTCGCTCGTCGCTCTCGTCGAGGTGCTCCGGGAGCGCACGCTCGAGCGCCGTGAACAGCGGGCGGCGTGTGGCGTTCCGCCGCATGAGCACGAGCGTGTCGTTCGAGACCCCGACGAACGGCGACGCGAGCACCGTCGCGAGCGCGACGTCGTCGTAGCGGTTGTGCAGGAGTCGCAGGTACGCGAGGAGATCCACGACCTGCTGCTGGCCGAAGTATCCGCGCCCGGTCGCCCGGTACGTCGGGAGCCCCTCACGCCGCAGCGCCTCCTCGTAGCGCTCGGCGTCGGTGCCCGCAGCGAACAGGACGACGATCTCGCCGGGCTCCGCCGCGCCCGTATCCACGAGCTCGCCGCACGCGACTGGCGATACGCCGCGCCTCACCCTGGCGCCAGTGCTCTCCGCTGCCCGTAAAGCTCGACTTGTCCGTGACGAGGAGCTCGACGGGGTGCCCGAACACGGGGTCGGCGAACTCGGCGGATGCCGCGAGCGGCTGGTAGTCGTCGCCGAACGCGTCCCCGAAGAGGTGGTTCACGGCCGCGAGCACCTGCGGCCGCGAGCGGTAGTTGCGCGTGAGCGCGAGCAGGTTCTCCGCCTGCTCGCGGCGCTCGCGGAAGACCTCGAGATCCGCGTGGCGGAACCCGTAGATCGACTGGAACTCGTCGCCGACGGTGAAGACCTCGGTGTGATCCGGGTGCGCGACGAGGTCGATCAGCTCGCACTGGAGCCGGTTCGTGTCCTGGAACTCGTCGACCATGACCATCCGGAAGCGGAGCTGCGTCGCCTCACGAACTCCGCCGTCGTCGCGCAGCAGATCGCGGGCCGCGAGCTGGAGATCCTCGAAGTCCACGACCGACTCGCGCCGCTTCGCGGCGGCGTACTCCGCGCCGAAGCGCTCGAGCAGCTCCTGGAGGAGGTCACGGTCGTGCGCGGCGAGCTCCTCGAGCGCAGCGCGCTCGACCGCCTTCCGCGCCTGCTCGTACGAGGCCGCGCGCGCACCCTTGCAGGCGAAGGCCGAGAGATCGACGAGCCGCTCGGGCGGCGAGCCGACGTCGCGACGCGCAGGAGCTCGTCCGCATTTCGGTGCTGCGTCGCGGTCGCCGACGGGTCGGCCGCGAGCGCCTCCGCCTCCGCCGCAACGCCGCGACGGCGTCGTCGACGCTCGGCCGCCCGCCGAGCTCGAGGACGAGGTCGCGACCCGCCGAGCGCAGCGTCTCGTAGACGCCGGTGAGCATGCGGCGCAGGCCGTCCGCGCGGTACGTCGCGAGCAGGCGCAGCCGCTCCGGATCGTCCCCGGCGCAGAAGTCCTGAAGCGCACGGTCGAACGCCTCCCCGCGGAGAACGGCGGCGCCGGCGTCCTCGATCTCGCGGAACCGCGGATCGAGCCCGGCGGCGAACGGATGCGCGCGGAGCAGCCGGCTGCAGAAGCCGTGGATCGTCGAGATCCAGGCGCCGTCGAGCTCGCGCGCGAGATCGGGCCGCCCGCGCTCGCGCAGCGCGGCGCGGATCCGGGTCCGCAGCTCGCCCGCGGCCTTGCGCGTGTACGTGATGACGAGGATCGAGTCGAGATCGACGCCGCGGTCACAAACGGCGCGGACGTAGCGCTCGACGAGCACCGACGTCTTGCCCGTGCCCGCGCCGGCGGAGACGAACACGGAGCCCTCGGCGTCGACAGCCGCGAGCTGCTCGTCGTTGAGTCCGGTGCGTCGACTCCACGACCGTCACGCCCGCGGCACCCTGCAGATCGGCCACAGGTCGCACCACGCCGGACAACCGTCGCCCTTCGGGTCGTGGCGCACGTCGCCGTCCTGGATGCGCCGCGCGTTGTCCGCCGCGCGCTCTCGCGCGGCCTCGACCTGGCTCCAGAACGCGTCCTCGTCGAGATAGTCGTCCCGTGCGAAGCCGGGAAGGTCCTCGCGCGCGCTCTCCCGGAGCATCCCGCGGGTCAGCCGCCGGCCCGCGAGCGCGCGGTACACGCCGCCGAGCGGCTCGACGCCGACGAGGTCGCGGAGCGCAAGGACGTACAGCGGGATCTGGAGGCGGAACTCGCGATCGATGTCACGCGCCGAGTGCGCGCCCTTGCCCGACTTGTAGTCCTGGACGATCCCGCGCGCGCTGAACGGGTCGATGTCGATCCGGTCGATCTTCCCGGAGAGCCAGAGATCGTCCGCGAGCGGAAGGCCGCGCTGGAGCTCGGGCGCCGCTCGCTCGGAGCCGAAGGCGACCTCGAGACGGCGCGGGACGAACTGCACCTCCGACGCCGCCTCGTCGCGCAGGAAGCCCTCGAGATCGGAGCGGAGCGTGTGCCGAAGCTCGGCCGCCTGGAGATCCGTGAGATCGAGGCGAACCCCGGACTCGAGCGCGTCGTCGAGGCAGCGGTGCACGAGCTCGATCGCCGCGTCGAGGTTCTCCGGCGTGACGCGCTCCGAATCGAGCTCGCGCGGGAGCGACGCGTAGAAGCGATTCAGCGTCGTGTGCATGACCGAGCCGCGGAGGATCGGATCGGGCTCGGCATCGATCTTCTTCGGGTCGATCACGCGCTCGACGAGCCACGCGGACGAGCAGTCCGCGAAGCGCTCGAGCTCCGTCGCCGAGAACACCGTCTTGGCGGCGAACGGCGCGAGGACCGCTCCGTTGCGCAAGGCCGTCGGCCGCCCGAACGCCCCGCGCGCGCGCCCGAGGCGACGCGACCAGTCGTTCGCGGCCGCCAGCGCGTCCGCCGTCTCCTCGTCGTCCGTCGAGATGCGGATGAGCGCCCGCAGCCGCTCGCGCTCGCTCGGCGCCGACTCGAGCGGCCACGTGAGCGCCGAGAGCGACCTCCGCCGCGTGGCCCGCTGGACGTCTGCTTCGTCGAACAACGACCGCACGTCCTCCCAGAACGGGCTCGGCTCGCGCGGAGTCCCCTCGTCACCCGCCGCCTCGCGTACGAGCACGAGCCGCTGCGTCGCCCGCGTGCACGTCGTGTAGAAGAGGTAGCGGTCGCGCTCGACCGCGTCGGGGCGCTCCAGACGTCCTCCGAGCTCGCTTCGCAGCTCGTCGCCGAGAAGCGGCGAGGGCCGCGCGCGGCGCGGGAACGCCCCTTCCTCGAGGCCGAGGACGAAGACGACATCGAACGTCCGCGTCCGCGCGCGCTCGTGGTCGAGAACGGACACCCGGCCCTCGTCGGGCGCTCGGGGGGCACCCGCGTCCGCTCGAGCGCGGCGAGGACGTCGTCGGTCGCGATCTCGATCTCGGACTGCGGGAGCGCAGCGAGCTCGCCGAGCGTCCGTTCGGCGGCCCGATAGGCGCGTGCGTCGAGCTGCGCGTCGTCGGTCGTCGGCGGCGATTCGAGACCCCAGGCGTTGCGGACCATGGTCGCGAGGAGCTCGCGCGCGCCGGCGAGCGGGTCGTCGGCAGCACGAAGCTCGACGAGTACGGGCACCGGCGCGCCGCGCAGCCGCTCGCTCTCCTCCTCGACGCGCACGCGGTCCGCCACGGCCCGGCCACGCAGCCGGCCCTCGACGAAGTCGACCGATCGGCGCTCGAGGCCGGAGAAGGGCGAGCGGAGGAAGGCGAAGAGATCGTCTCGCCCGCCGCCGAGCCACTCGAAGCGAAGGAACGAGAGCAGCGCGCGCCCGAACGACGTCTCTCCGAGGCGGCGTGGGTGCTCGACCGCGTACGGCACGTCGAGCTGCGCGAACGCGGCCTCGAGCGGCGCACGCCAGCGGTCGACGGACTCGCAGACGACGGCGACCGACTCGGGAGCCGTGCCGCCGCGGAGGAGCCCGGCGAGCTCGGCGGCGAGGAGCTCGGCGGTGCCGCGCGTTCCCGCGCCTTCGAGGAAGCGGATCGAGCCGTCGAGCGGCGTCCGGCTGGACCTCGTCGGCGAAGAGCTCGCGCTCGAGGCGCAGCGAGTGACGCGGGCAGCGGGCCGACTGGTGAGCGGGGGAGCTCCTCGATCGCCGGTCCGGCGAGGACGGCGAGGTCCTCGACCGTTCGACTCAGCGCCGCGAACGCGGCGCGACCGGGCTCGTACGGCACGGACACCGTGACGTCGGTGCGCCCGGCGAGCGCCTCGACGAGCGCCCACTCGGCGCCTGTCAGGTCCTCGAACCCGTACGCGAAGATGGGCGCGCCCCGACCACGCGTCGAAGTCGCCTCGCAGGCGTTCGACCGCCTCCCGGCGAATGCCGTCGCGATCGCGGAGCCCAAGTCGCGCCAGCTCCTCCCGATATGCGGCGACGAGGGCCGCCAGCTCTCCGTCCAGACGCTCCGACGTCGACGAGGCCCGACTCGAGCTCGCCGATCGCCTGCAGCAGCGTGTCCGCGAAGCCCGACGTCGCCGCCGACGACGCGCAGACCGTCGAGCTCACGACGCGCGACCGCGCGCCGGACGGCGAGCGATCGCTGCGCCTCCGATGCAACCGCCGACCCGCCTTCGGCCCGTCGGCGATGTGCTGGAAGAGATCGTCGAACGTTCCGATCGAGCCCGCGAGCAGCGCAGGCGCGCGCCGGATCAGGTCTCGCTCGACGCGGTCGACGTCGAGCCGGTTCGGGACGACGAGCCAGGGATCACGCACGAGCTCGGCGAGAAAGCGCTCGAGCAGCAGCGCGACCTTGCCGGCATGCGCCGGCCCCACGACGAGCGAGAGACCCATCGGTCCATCGTAGTCCCGGCCTCGGGCGCGTCTTTCGTACGCGCCGGACTCTGCGCAAAGAGCGCGGAAAGCCGAAGCGGGTCGGATCCGCGGACCCGACCCCTGCTTACGACTAGCCGGCGACGGACTTCGGACGCCGGCCGCGCCTGGCGACGGCATGGCCGGGCATTCCGGCAGCGCAATCGTCACAGAGATCCGCCTGCTTGGATCCTCGCCGAGCGTCCGTGTAATTGAGACGCATCACCGCGCCGCGGCTCTCCGGAACCTCTTTGCCGCAGTTGTCGCAGACGAGTATCGTCTTTCGAGCCACTCATTCCTCCTTCTAGTTTGAGTCGTTGCGAGGGAAGAGCTAGAAAATGATCGCGACAAAGTGCAAGCGCACTGAGGTGCACGATTTGCGTTCGCCGATCGCCAGTTAGGATCTCGCCCGTGCAGACGATCGTCGTCCTCGAAGGCGACCAGACCGGGCAGGAGCTGCTCGAAGAGGCGCTGCGGACGCTCCAGCCCGACGTCATCGGCGTCGAGCTCGGCTTCGTCCGCTTCGACCTCTCGCTCGAGGGCCGCCGGGCGACGCAGAACGGCGTCGTGCACGAGGCAGCCGCGGCGATTCGCGAACACGGGCTCGGGCTGAAGGCGGCGACGGTCACGCCCGAAGGCGCCGGCGACGTCGGCTCGCCGAACCGGATCCTCCGCGAGGAGATCGGCGGGCAAGGTCATCGTCCGGACCGGACGGCGCATTCCCGGCGTCGTCCCGCTCGGCGGCGTCCACGCGCCGATCTCCGTCGTCCGCATGGCGGTCGGAGACGCGTACGGCGCGAAGGAGTGGCGCGAGGGCGAAGGCGACGACGAGGTTGCTCTCCGCACCGAGCGCATCGAGCGCCGCATCTGCCATGCCGTCGCGGAGTTCGCGTTTCGGCAGGCCGAGCGAACGGGCGCGAAGGTCTTCGGCGGGCCGAAGTACACCGTCAGCCCGATCTACGAAGGGATGCTCAAGGAGGAGATGGACGCAGCTGCTGCGCGCCACCCCGACGTGCCCGTACGAGCCGCAGCTCATCGACGCGACGTTCGCGCTCCTCATCTCGTCGAGCGGCGCGCCGATGGTGATCCCTGCGCTCAACCGCGACGGCGACATCCTCTCCGACCTCGTGCTCCCGCTCTTCGGCTCGATCGCGGGATCCGAGTCGCTGCTCGTGGCGTTCGGCGACGACTACGTGCCGAGCGCGCTCATGGCCGAGGCGGCGCACGGCACGGCGCCGTCGCTTGCAGGGGAAGGACGTCGCGAACCCGATGGCGATGATCCTCGCCGGCGCGGCGCTGCTCTCGCACGCCGACGACGAGCCGACGCAGACGGCCGGGCGCGCGCTCCGCGAGGCCTGCCTCGAGGCCGTCGCGGACGGCATCCGGACGGCCGACCTCGGCGGCCATCACGGGACGACGGACTACACGGACGAGGTGATCCGCCGCACGCGGACGAAGGTCGAGGTCTGGGCGTCGCTGTGACGGTTCCGGGGCGCGGCCGACGCCGGCCTCTCCGTAGAGTTCGCGACCGCATGCGAGTCGCGGTCCCGAAGGAGACGGCTCCGGGCGAGCGCCGCGTCGCGCTCGTTCCCGAGACGCTCTCGAAGCTCCGCGAGGCCGGGTTCAGCGCAGCCGTCGAGCGAGGCGCCGGGAGCGCAGCGGGCTTCTCGCGACGAGCGACTACGAGAGCGGCCGGAGCGGAGCTCGTCGACTCGGCGGCGCTGTCGCGGGGGCGGACGCGATACGTGTGCGTTGCGTCACCCTCGGCCGAGCGGGTCTCGTCGCTCGCGCCGGAGACGGTGGTCATCGGCTTCCTCGAGCCGCTCACCGATACCGACGGCATCGAGCGGCTCCGCGAGCGGGGCGTGATCGCGTTCGCGATGGAGTCGATCCCGCGGATCACGCGGGCGCAGTCGATGGACGCGCTCTCGTCCCAGGCGACCGTCGCGGGCTACAAGGCGGTGGTCCTCGCCGCCGATCGCGTCCCGCGCCTCTTCCCGATGCTCATGACCGCAGCGGGCACGATCGCGCCGGTCCGCGCGCTCGTGATCGGCGCCGGCGTGGCCGGCCTGCAGGCGATCGCGACGGCGCGTCGGCTCGGTGCGGTCGTGTCCGCATTCGACGTACGCCCGGCCGTCGCCGAGCAGGTGCAGAGCCTGGGCGCGACCTTCCTCGACCTCGGCGTGCGAACCGAGGAGACCGCCGGCGGCTACGCGAGCGAGCTCACGCCCGAGCAGCAGGCGCAGCAGCAGGCCGCGCTCGAGGAGCGGATCCCCGACTTCGACGTCGTGATCACGACCGCCGCCGTCCCTGGCCGGCCGCGCCCCGACTCATCCCCGCGAGCGCAGTCGAGGGCATGCGCCCGGGCTCGGTGATCGTCGACCTCGCCGCCGAGACCGGCGGGAACTGCGAGGTCACCGTTCCGGGCGAGGTCGTCGAGCACGGCGGCGTGACGGTGATCGGCACGCGCAACCTCCCCTCGACGATGGCGTACCACGCGAGCCAGCTCTACTCGCGCAACGTCGGCGCGCTTCTCCTCCACCTCGCGCCCGAGGGCGAGCTCGCCCTCGACTGGGAGGACGAGATCACGAGCGGCGCGTGCGTCACCCGACCGGAGGAGAAGGCGTGAGCGACCTCACATTCGTCATCGAGCTGACGATCCTCGTGCTCGCCGCGTTCCTCGGCTTCGAGGTGATCTCGAAGGTGCCGACGATGCTGCACACGCCGCTGATGTCGGGGACGAACTTCATCCACGGCATCGTCATCGTCGGCGCGATCATCATCCTCGGCTTCGCCGACGACACCTTCACGAAGACCATCGGCTTCGTCGCGATGGTGCTCGCGACGGCGAACGTCGTCGGCGGCTGGTTCGTGACCGACCGCATGCTCGAGATGTTCAAGAGGCGGCCGGAGCCGAAGAAGGACGACGACACGTGATCTCCGATCCAGACGCTCTCGGCCTCCTCTACCTCGTCTCGATCGTCTGCTTCATCCTCGCGCTGAGGTTCCTCTCGTCGCCGAAGCACGCGCGCCGCGGGAACTGGCTCGGCGGCGTCGGGATGATCGTCGCGATCGCGACGACGCTCCTGATCGACGGGATCTCGAACTGGGCGCTGATCGTCTTGGGCGCGGCCATCGGGAGCGTCGTGGGCCTCGTGGGCGCCCGCAAGGTGAAGATGACCGCGATGCCGCAGATGGTGGCCCTGTTCAACGGGGTCGGCGGCGGCGCGGCGGCGCTCGTCGCGCTCGCCGAGTTCCACGACGCGGGCGGCGTGCTGGCCTGGGACGAGGCGCTCTCAGTCTCGCTCTCGGCGCTGATCGGATCGATCTCCTTCGCGGGCTCGCTCGTCGCGTTCGGGAAGCTTCAGGAGCTGGTGAGCGGGCGGCCGATCGTGTTCCCCGGCCAGAACATCGTGAACATCCTCGTGCTCGCCGCTGCGGGCGCACTCGGGGTGGCAATCGTCGCCGGAGTCGAAGGGCAATGGGCGATCGTCGCGCTGATCCTCCTCGCGCTCGTCTTCGGCGTCATGTTCGTCCTCCCGATCGGAGGCGCGGACATGCCGGTCGTGATCTCGATGCTGAACGCGTTCACCGGCCTTGCCGCCTCGGCCGACGGGGTTCGTCCTCGACTCGACCGTCCTCATCGTCGCCGGCATGCTGGTCGGCGCCTCGGGCACCCTGCTCACGCTGCTGATGGCCAAGGCCATGAACCGGTCGGTCGCCAACGTGCTCTTCGGCGCCTTCGGGCAGGTGCAGGCGGGCGCAGGGCAGGCTCGGGCGGATGACGGACGAACGGTTCGCGCCACGACCGCCGACGACGTCGCCGTCCAGCTGTCGTTCGCTCGAAAGGTCATCGTCGTGCCCGGGTACGGGATGGCGGTCGCACAGGCCCAGCACGACGTTCGCCAGCTCGCCGACCTCCTCGAGGAGAAGGGCGTCGAGGTGAAGTACGCGATCCATCCGGTCGCCGGTCGCATGCCCGGGCACATGAACGTCCTCCTGGCCGAGGCGAACGTGCCGTACACGCAGCTCTTCGAGATGGACGAGATCAACCCGGAGTTCCCGCAGACGGACGTCGCACTCGTCATCGGCGCGAACGACGTCACGAACCCCGCGGCGCGAAGCGACACGTCGAGCCCGATCTACGGGATGCCGATCCTGGACGTGGACAAGGCCGCGAGCATCGTGGTGATGAAGCGCTCGATGAACCCGGGCTTCGCCGGCATCGACAACGAGCTCTACCTCGACCCGAAGACGACGATGCTGTTCGGCGACGCGAAGGAGTCGGTGCTGAAGCTCATCGCCGCCGTGAAGTCGACGTGATCCCGGTCTTCCGCGCCGCGGACGTCGAGCGGGCGGTGTCACCGCACGAGGCGTACGACGCGGTACGGAGCGCGTTCGAAGCGCATGCCCGCGAGACCTGGACGATGCCGTCGAAGGTGTACGTCACGAACTACCCTGCGGGCGACTTTCGAGCCATGCCCGCGATCGGAGGCGGCCACGCTCTTCTCAAGTGGGTCACGTCGTTTCCGGGCAATCCGGCACGCGGCCTGCCGACCGTCACCGGCCTCGTGCTTCTGTCCGACGCGGACGATGGCCGCCTACTCGCAGTCCTCGACGCCGCCGCGGTGACGGCGCTGCGCACCGCGGCCGCCGGTGTGCTGGCAGCGGACACGCTCTGCCGCTCCGAGGCGTCCTCGTACGCCGTGATCGGGTGCGGCATCAACGGTGCGGAAACTGTGCGCATGCTCGTCGCGCACGAGATCGTCCCGCTCGTGTGGGACGTCGACGAAGCGCGCCGCCGATTCGTGGCGGAACGCATGGGCGCCCGCGAGGCTGCGAGCGCCGCGGAGGCGCTCGCGTGTGAGGTGGTCGTCACGGTGACGCCGGGCGCCTCGGTCCTGTACCCCGAGGGCTCGCTCGAGGCGGGTCAGCACGTCTCACTCATGGGGGCCGACGGCCCCGGAAAGGCCGAGGTCGCGGTCGAGGAGATCCGCCGCGCCCACGTCTTCTGCGACGACTGGGAGCAGGCGAGTCACGGGGGTGAGCTCGCGGCAGCAGTCCAGGCGGGTGTCGTCACACGCGAGACGGTCACCGAGCTCGGAGCCGTGCTCATCGGCGAGGCGGACGGCCGCCGTAGCGCCGGCGACATCACCCTCTTCGACTCGACGGGTCTCGCGATTCAGGATCTCGCAATCGCCAAGGCGGCGTTCGCGAAAGCCGGCGCGCTCGACCTACAACGGTTCGAGCTGTAACCGCCTCAGTGGACGAGGAGGCGTGCGGGCTCGAAGAGCTCGAGCTTCGAATCGTGCTCGCCGAGGATCGCGCGCGCCACGAGGCGTCCGCACGCGAACCCGAGGACGTTGCCGTGGCCGGAGTAGCCACCGGCGATCCAGACACCGTCCTGATCCGGGACAAGCCCGACCACGGGCAGGAAGTCGAAGACCATGCCGAAGATGCCGGCCCACCGGTAGTCGACGCGCACCGGGCGACCGACGTGCTCCTCGACGAACCGCTCGAGCGCCTCCTGGACGACGGGCGTCGTGACCTCCTCCGCCGTGAACTCGGTGTCCAGGGAGACGTCGCGGAAGCCGCCCGCCACGATCCGGCCGTCGAGCCTCTGGTGCCAGTAGTCGAAGCCGTGTCGGCCGTAGTGCGGGATCTCGAACAGCATCTCCTCGATCGGCTCCGTGGCGATCACCTGGCCACGTGTCGGGACGATCAACCCCTCGAGCTCGCCGAGCAGCCCGCTGGGATAGCCGTCCGTCGTGACGATCACCGTCCTTGCGTCGACCTCGTCGAGCGACCTGACACGAGCGTGCTCGTGGATCTCGACGCCCGCAGCCGAAGCGCGCTCGGCGATGCGGCGCACGAGCCGCGCGGGCTGGAGCACGCCGTCCGGCGGATGGAAGAGTGCGGCCGGATACCGAGAGAGCGGCTCGTCGAGATCCTCGCGCCATTCGGCGGCGAAGCCCGCATCGCGCAGCGCCTCGTACTCCTCCCGGAGCTCGTCGCGTTCCTCCTCATCCACGGCGAGACGCAGGCTGCCGGTCGGGCGGAACGCATCACCTGCGAGGCGCGCGAGCGCGTCGAGCTCTCCTTCGGTCCACCGCCAGAGATCGGCCGTCGCGTCATCGCCGACCGACTCGGTGAGTACCGGATACGGAGCCGCGCCGCCGCGAAGCGCGAACCCGCCGTTGCGCCCACTCGCGCCGCCGGCGATCTCGCGGGCCTCGAAGAGCCTGACCTTCAGGCCCGCGTCGGCGAGGGCAAGTGCGCACGAGCACCCCGTGATTCCTCCCCCGACAATCGCGACGTCGGCTCGGCCATCGACCTGAACGGCCGGCAGAGATTCGGCAGGCTCCGCGAGCCAGTACGACGTGGTGGACATCGCGCGGGATCCTAGACCGCCGCGCGATACACCCCGTCCTCGACCCTTACCTGACCCGCCAGCTCCAGGGCGGTCAGGGCGGCTGCACTCTCACCGGGGCCGAACCCGCACACACGGACGAGCTCGTCGGCGGTCAGCGCCGAGTCGCGCAGCCGTGCGAGGAGCGTGTCCGCTGCCCGCCCGAGCGAGGGAGCGCTCCGCGGCGCCGGCGCCAGGTCGTACAGCTCGAGCACGTCCGCCGCGCACGTCACCGGCGTCGCGCCGAGCCGGAGCAACGCGTTCGTCCCCGCCGAGAGCGCGCTCGTGATCTCGCCCGGTACGGCGAGAACGTCGCGACCCTCCTCGAGCGCGAAGTCGGCCGTGATGAGCGCGCCGCTGCGCTCGCGCGCCTCGACCACGACCGTGGCGCGACACATCCCGGCGATGATCCGGTTACGGGCCGGGAACCGCCACGGCGCAGGCTCGACGCCGGTCTCGTACTCGGACACGATGAGCCCGTGCTCGCAGATCCGTCGCGCGAGCTCTGCATGCGCGGCCGGGTAGTCACGGTCGATCCCGCAGCCGAGGACTGCGACGGTCCTGCCGCCTGCTTCGAGCGCGCCACGATGGGCCTCACCGTCGATGCCGCGGGCCATCCCGCTCACGACGACGAGCCCTCCAGCCGCGAGCTCTCTCGCAAGCGAGCGCGCAACGGAGCGCCCGTAGGCCGAGCACGCTCGTGCGCCGACGATCGCGACTGTGGGTTCCTGCAGCAGCTCCGAGTCGGCCGACCCACGGAGATGGAGGCGCGCCGGCGGATCGTGGATCGCTGCGAGGAGAGCAGGGAAGCCGGCCTCGCGGCGGCGGAGACAGGCGTACTCGGTCACGCGGGAAGCTCTCCCGGCAGCCGGTAGGACAGAGCCTCGGCAACATGAGCGGGCTCCACGACCGTCGACCCGGCGAGCACGGCGATCGTCCGCGCGACCCGCGCCACCCGGGCTCGACCGCGCCCGGAAAGCGGAAGCCTGTCCACCGCGTTCGAGAGGAGCTCGGACGCCGGTTCGGTGCGTCGCGGAACGGCGGCCCCGAGACGCCCGCGCGCCTCGAGCACGCGAGCTCGAACCTCCGCTGACGGCTCGGCCGGTGGAGCCGCGAGCTCGGACGCACGCGGCCGTGGCATCGCGACAGCCAGATCGAATCGGTCCAGGAGAGCACGCGAGAGCTTCTCTCGATACGCCGCGAGACGTTGAGGCGTGCACACACACTCGACGGCGGGATCGCCGCGGGCACCGCAGGGGCACATGTTCATCGTCCCGACGAGCTGGAAGCGTGCAGGGAAGAGCGCATGCCCGCCGACGCGGGCTACCAGGACGACGCCGTCCTCGAGCGGTTGCCTCAGAGACTCGAGCACCGAGCGCGGGAACTCCGGAAGCTCGTCCAGGAAGAGCACGCCGCGGTGCGCCAGCGAGACCTCCCCGGGCCGCGGGCTTGATCCACCGCCGACGATCGCGGGCGCCGAGGAGCCGTGGTGTGGGGCACGGAATGGCGGGACGGCGAGAAGCGCTCGGCCCGGCGGCAGCGTCCCCGCGACCGAATGGATGCGCGTGACTTCGAGCGCCTCCGGCCGCGTGAGTGCCGGCAGGACGCCGGGAAGCCGGCGGGCGAGCATCGTCTTGCCGGTACCGGGTGGGCCCATGAGGAGGAGGTTGTGCGCGCCTGCGGCCGCAATCTCGAGGGCCCGTCTCGCACGCTCCTGCCCGCGGACGTCGGCGAGATCGGGCGACGCTTCCTCGCACACCTCCTCCGACAACGGCTCGTACGGGGGTGCCTCGATCTCTCCACGGAGGTACGAGACGACCTCTGCGAGATGGCGCACCGGAACCGGCTCGATGCCCGCGAGCGCCGCCTCCGGGGCCGACTCGGCGGCACAGACGACGCGCGTGAAGCCGGCGCGCCGCGCGCCCTCGGCGACCGCGAGGGTCCCCGACACCGGTCGGATCCGTCCGTCCAGCGCGAGCTCGCCGACGGCGGCGTGCTCCGCGAGCCTCTCCGGCGGCAACTGTCTCGTCGCGCCGAGGACTGCGAGCGAGATCGGAAGGTCGAACCCGGACCCCTCCTTGCGAAGCGCTGCCGGCGCGAGATTGACCGTGATTCTCCGGTTGAGTGGCCAGTCCAGCGAGGCAGAGACGATTCCGCTGCGCACACGGTGCTTCGCCTCCTGGCAGGCACGGTCGGCGAGCCCGACGATCGCGAAGCCCGGAATGCCCGGCTGGAGGTGCGCCTCGACCTCGACGCGCCGCGCATCGAGACCGACGAGGGCGTGGGTGACCGCACGAGCGAGCACCCCGCCAACGGTAGGCACCGGAGCGCGAGGAACACTCGCGCCCCGGTGTCGATTCGTCTACGAAAGCTCTACGACGACGCCGTGTAGCAGAGGACGTACAGCGTGAACGTGTGGTCCTGCCCGTCGCGCGCGTTGTTCGCGCCCTTCGCCGTGAAGCCCGTGACCGCGCTGTTGGTCTGGACCGGCTTCATGTAGACCGTCGCAAGCTCGAGGTCGTCGGCGTCGGCGCTCCAGCCCGTGCCGGCCGACATCGCCCGCTCGCCCGAGTTGCAGTTCGTGTTGACCGTCCGGGTGACCCAGAGCGTGTTCGGGGTCGGCTTGTCGGACGCCGACCCCGGCACGGTCACGGACGCCTGACGCACGGTCACCGGTCCCACGACGCCTGCAGGCCCGGCGGAGCCGGCAGCTCCGGCGGCTCCGGTCGGGCCGGCCGGCCCCTGCGGACCGACAGGCCCAGCCGGAAGCTGGCCGGGCGCGAAGTCGGAGCGAAGCAACGATCTCGCTGCGACCTTCGCGGAGTTGATGGCGTTGTTGCGGACCTTGGCGTTCGTGACGGCGCTGTCCCGCAGCTGCAGGGTGCCGACGCTGTTCCTCCCGAGCTGCGTCGCGGCAGCCATACCCGTCCCGGAGAGCGCGACGAGCAGCGCGAGACAGGCGACGATCATGGCCGGCGACGGCTTACGCAGGTGTTTTCTCATGTCCAACCCCTTTCTCGTGACCTGCCTCGCGCCAGGCTACTTGCGACTTCGGCCGACTCCTCCCGCGCCTTACGGTTCCCGTACACACACGAGGATCGACTCGAAGTACTCGCCGGAGCGCCGTCCGGTACGCCGATTTACATGGCGCTCGAGGCGGTCGACCAGCCGGAGCCCGCTCCGCGAGAGGACGTCCGGATAGAGGTCGCGCCGATCGTTCACGACGACGAGCACGGGAGCGTCCGGCTCGAGCCGTCGAGACTGGGCTCGGAACACGCGCGCCATCCCCTCGACGTAGGCCGCGAGCGCGCGCTTGCTCGTTCCCAACGACGCGGCGCCGAGCTCGCGGTCGCGGCGGTCGTCGAGGCCGAGCAGCTCGTACGCGTAGCGATGCTGCTCGTGGTAGTCGATGAGCCCCGGATAGGGCGGCGAGGTGACGATCGCCCCGAACGAGCCCTCGAGAGTGACTTCGCCCGAATCTCCGTGCACGACGTCGGCCGTGGCGGCACGGGCCTTCACCTTGTGGAAGGCCTTGAGCCGCTCCAAGGTGTCGAGCAGGTAGCGCGTGACGAACTTCTGCGCTTCCTGCACCGGGGCGCATTGACGACGGTGCTTGTGGCACCAATACGGCTCGCGCTGCGGGACACGCGGGAAGTCGAGGTCGAAGTGCGTCGTGAGGCGCGCGGAGCGTGCGGCGCGCGCCAGCACGACGCGGAAGACGTCGGCGTGCTCGTACTCGTCGACGAGCGAGCGGAAGTGGAGAAGCTGTGACGCCGCAACGGGCGCGAACCACTCCCGCACGTATCCCGTGGGCCGCTCGCGCGACGCGCCGAGCCGCCCGAGCACGTCGCGTACCTCCGTCTCGAGCCGGAAGAGGTCGTACCTCGCGGTCTTCACCCGCATGAGCAGGCAGTTGAACCCCGCGACGTCGAGGCCGACCGCGTCGTGACCGGATTCGAGGCACTGCACGAGCGTCGTGCCCGAACCGGCAAACGGATCGAGAACACGGGCACCCGGCTTGACGTACCTGCCGAGGAGCGCCTCCACGAGCTGCGGGACGAACTTCCCGAGATACGGATGGAGTCGGTGGACGTGCTTCGTGCGCTCGCGCTCGGGCAGCTCCTGCTCCGACCACGAGAGGTGTAGGCCTTCGGAGAGCCCGTCGTAGAGCGCCGCCTGCGTCGGAGCCATGCGGGCTCGGTTCGACGGCACGCGCCGTGTTCCTGGTCCTACGCCAGTGGTGCCCGCTCGACGCTGCGACCTCGCACCGCGGCTGCCTCGAACGAGACCTCGAGCGCCGCGAGCTCGGGCCGCGCGGCGAGCCATGACGCCGCCGCTACCTGCACACGGCGCATCTTCTCCTCGTCGATCATCTCGAGCGGATGGCCGAATGCGGTGCCGGCCTTCTCCTTTACCTCGACCACGAGCACGCGACGACCGCGTCGCAGGACGAGGTCGATCTCAAAGCGCCCGACGCGAGCGTTCGCGTCCAGGAGGCGGTAGCCCCGCAGTCTGTAGTGGCGAAGGGCGACTCGCTCGCCCCGGTTCACGCGACTTCTTGGTAAGCCTGCTCCTGGTAGCAGGCGGCGTCGAAGGATCGGCGGTGGAGCTCGGATGGCCCAAACGTTCGAACGGCTCGGTTGTGCGCGGGCGTGATGTAGCCGACGTGCGAGACGAAGCCGTAGTTCGGGTAGAGCGCATCGAGCCGGCGCATGACCCGGTCACGGATGACCTTCGCGACGATCGACGCGGCTGCGATCGCAGCGCTGCGCGCGTCTCCGTCGACGACCGCGCGGTGGGGCGGCGCGGCCGGACCGAGGCGGAAGCCGTCGACGAGGCACGCCTCTGCTGGCGGATGGAGGTCGGCGAGCACGGCCCGAAGCCCCGCGAGGTTCGAGCGGTGGAGACCGTACCGGTCGATCTTCCCGACCGGGACTACCCGGACGCTGATTGCCGAGGCGCAGGAGGCAACCGACTCGAACAGCGTCTCGCGATCCGTCGACCGAGACCTGCTTCGAGTCGTTCAGCATCGAGAGCGATCGCACCCGCGAGCCGCGTAGCTCTTCGTAGTCGAAGAGGACTCCGGCGACGACGAGCGGGCCCGCGAGCGAACCCCGGCCGGCCTCGTCTGCTCCCGCGACGAAGCGGACGTCGAGCTTCCGGTCGAACCCGAGGAGTCGCTGGCCGCTGGATCGAGCCACGCGGCCGAGAATAGTCGCTAGCTCTGTCGGAGCTCGCGGACGCGCGCCTTCTTTCCCACTCTCTTGCGCAAGTAGTAGAGCTTTGCGCGCCGAACGTCGCCGATCGAGGCGACCTCGAGCTTCTCGATCTTGGGGGAGTGGAGCGGGAACGTCCGCTCGACGCCGACACCGAACGACTGCTTCCGCACGGTGAACGTCTCACGAAACCCGGATCCTTGGCGCTTGATGCAGATGCCCTCGAACACCTGGATGCGCTGCCGGTTGCCCTCGATGACCTTGAAGTGCACGCGCAGCGTGTCGCCCGCCTTGAACTGCGGCAGGTCCGTGCGCATGTTGCGCTGCTCGAGGCTCTCGATGACGGTGTTCATAGGCGAGGAGGGCCGGAAGGCCGACTGAGCATGCTAGCGAAAGCTGATTCGTAAAGGAGGCCAGTAGGTCATGAAGACCTTGCCGATGATGTTGTCGCGCGGCACCGAGCCCCACACGCGAGAGTCGCACGACTGCGACCGGTTGTCGCCCATGACGAAGTAGTGGTGGAGGGGCACACGGAACGTCTCCTCCGGGCCGATGTCGCGGCGGTCGTTCTGGATGTACGGCTCGTCCAGGCGCCTCCCGTCGATGTAGACGTACGCGGCGCCGTGGCGAAGCCGCATCTGCACGCGCTCGCCGGGCAGGCCGATGATCCGCTTCACGAAGGTCCCTCCTGCTCCGCACTTCGCCTTGGCGGCGGGCGGCGTCTGGAACACGATCACGTCGCCGCGGTGAGGGTCGTGGAAGTGGTAGATGAAGCGATTCGCGAGCACGCGGTCCGAGAAGCGCGCCTCACACCCGGGCGCGGGTCGGGCGCAGTGCAGGGTCGGCTCCATGGACGAGGACGGAATTCGATACGGGTTGACGACCCAGGCCTTGATCGCCAGCACGATCGCAATGGCGCCGACGATGGTGACGATCCAGTCGACGGCGATCCGCAGGCGCCGAGGTAGACGGCCGGTGACGCGGTCGAGCGGGTGGTGGAACTCGTCGCTCGGCGGAGCATCGACCGGAACGGGCCATGAGAAGGGAGGCGCGGGAGGTGGAGGACCAGGCGGCTCGGAGCCGTGCAAGCGGCATGACCCAGTCGTCGGCCCCGCGGCCGTCTCCCTCGGGTTCGGCCGACGCCGTCACGCGCTCCTCGGTGTCGCTCACGCGACCGCCCTCACGTGCTCCCGCCGCCACGCTTCGATCTTGGCGTGGTCACCGGAGAGGAGGACGTCGGGCACGGCCCAGCCGCGGAACTCGGCCGGCCTGGTGTAGTGCGGATACTCGAGGCCACCGTCGAGCGCGGCCGAGAAGCTCTCCACCTCGCCCGACCCCTCGCTCAGGGCACCGGGCAGGCGCCGCGCCACTGCGTCGACGAGCGCGAGCGCGGGTATCTCGCCTCCCGAGAGGACGTACGGGCCTATGGAGACGACGTCCGTGCAGAGATGGTCGAGGATTCGCTGATCGAAGCCCTCGAACCGCGCCGAGAGCAGCGTCAGCGCGTTCTCCGCGGCGAGCTCCTCCACGAGCTCCTGGTCGAGCTGACGCCCCTGAGGCGAGAGCGCGACGAGCCGGTGCTCCGGGACTCCGCCGTACACGGCATCGAGCGCCGCTGCGACGACGTCCACGCGGAGCACCATGCCGGGCCCGCCGCCGTACGGCTCGTCGTCGACCTGGCCCGCGCTCAAGGGCGTCGAGTCGCGGTAGTTGAAGATTCGGAGCTCGAGCTCGCCGCCCAGAACCGCCGCGAGCGGACGGCGCTCCCTGATCCAGGTGAAGGCGTCGGGAACGAGCGTGAAGACGTCGAGGCGCACGACCGCGGAACCGTAGCCGTCAGTCAATGAAGCCGGGATTGAGAATGACGCGCCGGCCCGGAAGGTCGACCTCGCGGATGCAGTCCTCGACGAGCGGCAGCAGCTGGCCGCTGTCGAGCTCCAGCACGTCGTTCGCCGGCCCCGGGAGGACGTCGCGCACGACGCCGACCCGAACTCCCTGCTCGTCGAGTACGTCCATTCCGACGAGATCGGAGACGTAGTAGGAGTCGGCAGGCAGCTCGGGTAGCTGCTCGCGAGGGAGCGCCAGCTCCGCCCCGCGTTTCACGGACCGGTCGAGCTTGACGGCGCGCCGCCTCCCTCCGACCTGCCGCGACGCGACCACCCGCGCAGGCTCGCCGTCCACGAGCAGCTCGGCGCCGACCTCGAAACGCCGCTCGTCCTGGCTCGCATCCTCGACGACGAAGGCGCCGTCGACGCCGTGCGGGCGTCCGACACGCCCGATGCGAACGAGGTCCGGACGCGGGTCAGTCGGCAATCTCGAGCACGTACCGCTCCTCGGCCCGAGCACCGCCGGCGCGAACGATGCTGCGGAGCGCACGTGCGATCCGCCCCTGCTTGCCGATCACCTTGCCCACGTCGTCGGGAGCGACGTGGAGGTGGAACACGATCGCGTCCTCACGCTCCTCGGTCTCGACGCGTACGGCATCAGGCTCGTCGACGAGCCTGCGCGCGAGCCACTCGAGGAGCTCCGCCATGACGTCGCCTCAGGAGAGGCCGGCGGCCTTGATGAGGCGCGACACCGGCGCCGTGGGCTGGGCGCCCTTCGCCATCCAGTCCTTGATCTTCGCCTCGTCGAGGTCGATCGTGGACGGATCGGTCTGCGGGTTGTAGCGACCGACGATCTCGATGAAGCGGCCGTCCCGCGGGGAGCGCGAGTCGGCCACGACGACGCGGTAGATCGGGTTCTTCTTCGAGCCGACCCGCGTCAACCTGATCTTCACTGCCATGTGCTGTACGTGCCTTTCTCTGTGGATGAAGCCGGAAGGCTAGCGCCTCGGGCTGCCAACCCCCGGCGGGAGCGTCGGCATCTTGCCCTTCCCCATCTGCTTCATCATCTTCGCCATCTGCTTGCGGGCGGCCATGAGCTTGTTCACCTCGTCGAGGGAGGTGCCACTGCCTGCGGCGATCCGGCGACGACGCTGGATCGAGATCACATGCGGCATCCGCCGCTCCTGCGGGGTCATCGAGAGCACGATCGCCTCGACACGCGCGAGCTGGCGTTCATCGAGGTCGAGCCCCTGGAGCTGCTTGCCCATCCCGGGGATGAGCTTCATCACGCCTTGCAGCGGCCCCATCTTCCGCAGCATCCGGTAGCTGGCGAGGAAGTCGTCGAACGTGAACTCGCCCGACGCGGATGCGCTTCTCCATCTCGGCCTGCTCGTCGAGCTCGACCGCTGCCTCGGCCTTCTCGATGAGGGTCAGGACGTCGCCCATGCCGAGGATCCGCGACGCCATGCGGTCCGGGTGGAAGTACTCGAGCTGATCGAGCTTCTCGCCGACCGAGACGAGCTTGACCGGGCGTCCCGTGACGGCACGAACGGAGAGCGCAGCGCCGCCGCGGGCATCGCCGTCGAGCTTCGTCAGGACCACGCCGTCGAAGGCGACTCGCTCCTGGAATGCGAGCGCGACGTTCACCGCCTCCTGCCCGTCATGGCGTCGAGCACGAGGAGGACGTTCGTCGGCTTCGTCTCCGCCGCTACCCGCTCGAGCTCGGCCATCAACTCCTCGTCGACGTGCAGCCGGCCTGCGGTGTCGAGGATCACGACGTCGAGGCCGTCCTTGCGCGCCTGCTCGAGCCCGAGCCGCGCCGCAGCAACGGGATCGGCGCGATCGAGCGCGTACACGGGAAGCTGGACCTGCTTGCCGAGCTGCTCGAGCTGGTCGACGGCCGCAGGGCGCTGAAGGTCGCAGGCGACGAGTCCGGGCCGCTTCCCGTCGCGCCGAAGCATGAGCCCGAGCTTCGCGGCCGCGGACGTCTTGCCCGAGCCCTGGAGGCCCGGCGAGGAGGATCACCGTCGGCGGCCGGCCGAACGCGAGCCGCGAGTCGCCCGACCCCATGAGCGCGGTCAGCTCCTCGTGGACGATCTTCACGACCTGCTGGCCGGGCGTCAGGCTCTTCAAGACGTCCTGGCCGAGCGCGCGTTCCTTGACCGTGGCCGTGAAGTCGCGCGCGACCTGGAGGTTGACGTCCGCCTCCAGGAGCGCAAGGCGGATCTCGCGCATCGCCTTCGAGATCGCCTCCTCGTCGAGGCGACCGCCGCGACCCAGTCCCGAGAGGGTCGCCTGGAGCTTGTCGGAAAGCGTGTCGAACACGGCCGGACAGTGTACGTCGAGCCCTGTCGCTCCTAGACTCGGCCCGTGAGCGCCCCGGATCGTCGCCACGCGACCTGCCTTCGGGCACCGTCACGCTCCTCTTTGCGGACGTCGAAGGCTCGACGCAGCTCTTGAGCGCTCTCGGCGAGCGTTTCGGGCCGGCACGCGCTCGCATGCGCGAACTGGTGCGCGACGCCGCGCGCACCCACGGCGGCGCCGAGGTGGACTGGGCGGGCGACGGCGTCTTCCTCGCCTTTGCGCGAGCGCACGACGGGATCGCAGCGGCGGCGCAGATCCAGCGGTCGCTCGCCGCGGAGCCGTGGCCCGACGACGAGCCGCACCGCCTACGGATCGGAATCCACACGGGCGAGCCTGACCTCGGCGACGAGGGCTACGTCGGGATGGACGTCGTGATCGCCTCGCGTATCTGCGCCGCCGCGCACGGAGAGCAGATCGTCGTCTCCCGTGCTGCCCGCGACGTGGCCGGCGACGAACCCCTTCCCGGCGCCTCGTTTCGCGCGCTCGGCCGGCATCGACTGAAGGACGTCCCGGACGCGCTGCAGCTCTTCCAGCTCGTCGCGCCCGAGCTGCGCGACGAGACTTCCCTCCCCTGAAGACGTTCGGCGGCGAGCCTGCCGGCGCTCCATCACCGGCTCGTCGGACGAGTCGACGCGCTCGCGCGGCTCGAGGAGCTCCTCTCCACCGACGCCCGGCTCGTCACGATCACCGGCCCGGGTGGAGCCGGGCAAGAGCCGGCTCGCGCTCGAGGTCGCGGCCGGCGCCGCGACTAGAACGTCCCGTCCACCTCGTCGGCCTCGCCCCGGTCGCGGAGTCCGAGCTCGTACCCGGTGCCATCGCACGCGCTCTCGGCGTCCGCGAGCCCGCCGAGGGACCGCTCGCTCGAGGCGATCGCCGACTCGGCTCAACGGCACGGGTGCGCTGCTGTACCTCGACAACCTCGAGCACCTCGCGGCCGGCCGCGGTTCACGTGGCCGAGCTGCTCGACCGTGCTCCCGACCTCCAGATCCTTGCGACGAGTCGCATGCCGCTACGGCTCTCGACGCGAGCGCGTCCTGCCGCTCGAGCCGTTGACGCTCGAGGATGCGACGACGCTCTTCGTCGAGCTCGCAGCCGCGCGTGGCGTCGTGCTGCAGCCCGATGCGCTCGAGTCGGTTCGCGAGATCTGCCGTCGGCTCGACGGGCTCCCGCTCGCGATCGAGCTCGTCGCCGCGCGCCTCGTCGTCCTCCCCCCCGCGGAGATCGTGCGGGCGCTGGGCGAAGGGCTGGCGCTGAGATGGAGGGCCCGGTCGATCTCCCGGAGCGCCAGCGCACGCTACGAGCCGCTATCGACTGGAGCTACCAGCGCCTGACCGACGACCAGACGAGCGCTGCACGGCGCGCTCGCCGTGTTCGGCGACAGCGCCTCGCTCGCCGATGCGCGAGCAGTCGCACACGGGGGCGACGAGTTCCTCTCGGACCTCGAGGCGCTGGTCGGCTGGAGCCTGGTCCGAAGCGAGGCAGCGGACGGCGAGGTCCGGCTCTCGATGCTGGAGACGGTGCGGGAGTACGCACTCGATCGCCTGCGAGCCGGACGGTCAGCTCGACGACGTGCGCGGACGTCACGCCGAGCGTTTCCTCGGCGCTGGCCCTCGAAGCCGAGACAGAGCTCGTCGGGACCGGACCAGAACGAGTGGCTGAACCGGCTCGAGCGCGAGTACGACAACCTGACGGCGAGCGCTCGACTGGCTGCTCGTCCTCCGGACGAGTGGCGGACGCGCTCCGCGCGGTCAGCGCGCTCGAACGTTTCTGGCGCGCCCACGCCCACGTGGGCGAAGCACGCCGGTGGCTTGCGCTCGGCCTCGATCTCGCGACCGTCGCTCCGCCGCGGGTTCGAGCGGACGCGCTGTGGACTGCAGCCCGCCAGGCGGCGGGGCAGAGCGACTGGGACGCAGCAGTTCCCATGCTCGAAGAGGCCCTCGCGCTGTTACCGCGCGGAGAACAGAGACCGAGAAGAAGTCTTCGCGCTGTCGGAGCTCGGGTACATCGCGCTTCGCCGCGACGATCGCCGAACGCGCGGAACGCCTTTGCGACGAGGCGCTGCACTCGCACGCTCGCTCGGAGACGACCGTGCGCTCTCGGCGGTGCTCAGCATCCTTTCCGATGTCGCCCGGACGCAGGGGGACCACGAGCGAGCGCTGGCCTACGCGGAGGAGGCTCTCGAGCGACGGCGCGCCCTCGGCGACCCGACGACGATCGTCGATTCGACGTACCACCTCGGAGTCGCAGCGTTCGCCGCCGGAGACCTCGACCGCGCCGAGGAGGCATTCGAAGCAGCCCTCGAGCTTGCCCGCTCCTTAGGCGACGCTCTGTACACGGCCGCAGCCCTGTGCATGCTCGGGACGACGGGCCTCTTGAAGGACGATCTCTCGCTCGTCGAGAAACGTCTGAACGAGAGCCTTGCGATCTATCTCGATCTCGACGACGATCGAAGCCGCGCCGAGTGCCTTTCCGCGCTCGGCGGATATGCGGCTGCGACGGGGCATCCCGAGAAAGCGGCGCGACTCTGGGGCGCCGCGGATGCCGCCCGCGGATCGCGGCCGCTCGAGTACGCCGAGCCTGCAATCGAGGCTCGATTCACGCCGTCGCTCGTCGACTCGCTTAGGGGCCGAGCGTCTCGCGAGACCTCCGCGCCGAGGGTCGACGCACTGGATACGAGAGCGTCCTTGCGGGCTTGCGCGATGTTGTTGCCTCGACAGGAGCGGAGTAGGCTTGCGCTTCACTGCGACGAAGGGAGAGCCGTGAGCGACGGTGACGACCGGGAAAAGCGGCGGGAGCAGCTCGCTGCCCGCCTTCCTGGGTGAGTCGCAGGCCGACCCCGACCAAGAGGGAGCAAGGCGGGCCGACGGGTCTCGCGGTGGCGATCACCGAGGCCGCCCAAGCAGCCGCGCACTGGCTGGCGGACAACGACAAGAGCGAGATGACGTTCGAGGTGACCCGCATCCAGGTCATCGTGTCCCCGAACCCGGGGCCGACGACCTACAAGGTCACCATCGCGCCGCACGGCTAATCGCCGCCGACGACATCGAGCCGAGATCCGCACGCTGCGGATCTCGGCTCCGGGCAATCAGCCAGCCCAGCTCGCGACCGCAGCCGGAAGTGAGACGGCTCCGATCCGATCGATCATGTCGGGGTCGGCGGCGTAGAGGTTGTGGAGCGGAACGATCCGTACCTCCGGCTCCCCACCGATCCCGAGCTCGCTCACGACGGGAAGCAGGCGCTGCTCGAGGAAGCCGTTGAAGGCCTGCTCGGTCTGCCAGATGTCGCACACCTCGACACCCTCGTCGGTCACGGTCGCCATGTGCAGCACTCCGCCGGCAGGCGGGTTCGCATCGAGGCCGAGCCTCGCCATGATGGCGTCGTACTGGTCGGATGTGACGCCCGGCCAGTGCATGTACATCGCGACAGCCATTCCCAGTCCTCCTTCCCTGCGTCGCGTCCAGGGTCCGGTCACAGCGTACGCGGGCGGCCCGCCGCATGCAACGAGCCACAGCCCTCGATCGAGTGATTCTTACTCGGGTCGAGCAGAGCGCGCGCGTAGTCCGCCGCGTCGAACGGACGGAGGTCGTCGACGCCCTCCCCGACGCCGACGAGCTTCACCGGGAGCCCGAGCTCGACGGCGATCGCGATCGCAACCCCGCCGCGCGCGCTCCCGTCGAGCTTCGTGAGCGCGACCCCCGTCACGCCGACCGCCTCGCCGAACAGGCGCGCCTGCTGGAGACCGTTCTGCCCGGTCGTCGCGTCGACGACGAGGAGCGTCTCGTGCGGCGCGCCCTCGATCGCGACCTTCGATCACGCGCCGCACCTTCTCGAGCTCGGCCATGAGGTTCGACTGCGTGTGCAGCCGGCCGGCGGTGTCGACGATCGCGACGTCGCGGCCGCGGGCGCGCGCCGCCTCGACGGCGTCGAACGCGACGGCGGCCGGATCGGCGCCGCGCGGCGCGCCGACGAAGTCGGCGCCCGCGCGCTCCGCCCAGATCTCGAGCTGCTCCTCCGCGGCCGCCCGGAACGTGTCCGCCGCGCCCGACGAGCACCGAGCGTCCGTGCTCGGAGAGCTTGCGCGCGAGCTTGCCGATCGTCGTCGTCTTCCCGGTGCCGTTGACGCCGACGACGAGGATCACGCTCGGCTTGCCGTCGAGCGCGAGCGTCGGCGGCTCGCCGAAGAGCGCCTCGACCTCCTCGACGAGCGGCTCCTGCGAGGTCTCCGGTCACGCCTCGCGCCTCGAGCCGACGGACGAGCTCCGCGGTCGCCGGCACGCCGACGTCGCTGCGGATCAACGCCTCCTCGAGCCGCTCCCACGCCTCGTCGTCCGACGCAGTCGAAGGCGGCGGACGCGAGCTCGGCCGTCAGCGCACGCCGGCTCTTCGCGAGCGAATCGCGCATGCGCGCGAAGAAGCCTGTCCGCTCGGGCTCGTCCGCCTCCGTGACCTCGTCGCCGAGGAGCTCGGCCCAGGTGTAGCTCACGCGGTCGCGGCGAGTGGCCTGCTGGTGCTGCGGGAGCCGCCGCGAAACGACCTGCGACACGCCGTCGGGCCCCATCGTCACGCCGTAGAGGATATCCGCGGCCTCCATCGTCCTCTTCTGGTGCGTGACGACGACGAACTGCGCGCGGTCCGCGTAGCGGCGCAGCAGCTCGACGAAGCGCGCGATGTTCGTGTCGTCGAGCGCAGCCTCGACCTCGTCGAGGAGGTAGAACGCGCACGGCCTCGCGAGGAAGAGCGCGAAGAGGAACGAGATCGCGCCGAGCGCCTTCTCGCCTCCGGACAGCAGCGAGAGCCGCGTGATGCGCTTGCCCGCCGGCCGCAGCTCGACCTCGACCCCGAGCTCCCCGTCCGGCTCGTCGGGCTCGACGAGCCTGAGTCTGCCCTCGCCGCCCGGGAAGAGCGTCGCGGCAACCTCCTCGAAGTGCTCGGCGACGGCACTTGAACGTCTCCGCGAACCGGCGCTCGACGGTCGCCGTGAGCTCGGCGCAGAGCGCGTCGAGCTCCTCGAGGCTGCGCTCGAGATCCTCGCGCTGCGTCTTCAGGTCGGTGAGCCGCTCCTTCTCCGCCTCGTACTCCTCCCGCGCGAGTGGGTTGACCTGGCCGAGCGTCACACGCCGCGCTTCGAGACGCGCGACGCGCGTCGCGAGCTCGTCGCGGTCGTCGCCTTCGGCGTGGCTCGACCTCGCCCGCCGCCTCGAGCCTGCGCGTCGCGTCGCTCGACTCGGCGTCGATGCGAGCGATCTCCACTTCGGCAGCCGTGAGTGCGCCGCTCGCCTCTTCGAGCTCCTGGCGGAGGCCGACCTCCGCGGCGCCGAGCGTCCGCAGCTCCTCACCGAGCTCGCCGGCCCTCGTTGCACCCGCGTCGACCCGGGCGCGTAGCGGCGTTTCGAGCCGCGCCGCCGTCGCATGGGCAGCGCCGAGAGCGTCACGGAGCCGTGTGGTCACGTCAACGAGCCGCCCGTGGATCCGCGGGTCGAGCGTCGACGCGCGAAGCCTCGGCACGCTGTCCGTATGCCCTTGAGCGATCCGCGCTCGCTCCGCCGACTCGCCGGCCGTCCGGGTCGCGTCGGCGAGCAGCGACTCCAGTCCTGCGGCTTCGGCCTGTAGAGCGCTGCGCCGGCCGTGTAGCTCGAGCAGCACCGCCTCGGCGGTCTCGCCCACGAACCAGAGCTCGCCGGTCACCGGGTCGTAGCCGAAGCCCTCCGCGTGACCGACGCCGTCGTGACGTCGAGCAGCGTGTCGAGCGGGACGACCGGGTACTCGCCGACGATCTCCTGCGCGGAGCGACCCGTGAGGACGGTGAGGCTTCCGAGTCCCGCTCCGCGCGCCCGCTGGAGGAGCGCGAGCCCGACGGCGGGGTCGTCCGGCGAGGACCGCCGAGGCTCGCGCGCGGAGAGCCGCCGCGACGGCCCGCTCCTGTCCGGCTGCGACATCGAGCGACGCGAGTGCGAGCCGGGCACCGTCCTCGGCGAGCGCACGTGCCGCCGGCGGAAGCCCCTCCTGCTCGGCGAGTGCCTGGTCGAGCGCGCGCATGCGCTCCCGGACGAGCTCCGCGCGCTCGGCGAGGGTCGCCCGCTCGCGCTCGGCGTTGCGGGCCGCCTCGGCCGCCTCGATGGCCTCGCGCTCGACCGCGGCGATGTCGCTCGGCGCCCCGGCCTCGTGCCTGGGCCGGCGTCTCGCTGCGGAAGCGCTCGAGGAGCGCAGGTCACCGACTCCGCCCGCAGCTCGAGCCGCTCGATCCCGCCCTGCAGCCGATACCGGGCCGCCACCGCAGCCTCGCGGCGCCCGGCCGCGTCGGAGAGCTCCTCCTCGGCGCGCGCACGATCGGCGAGCAGGCCCTCGAGTCGCCCCTGCGCACCCCGCCGCGCGAACGCGGCGGCGTCGCGGCGCCCCTCCGCCTCCGCTCGGCGCGCCCCGGAGTCGTCGAGGTCGAGCTGCGCGATCCGCGCCTGGATGCCTGCGATCTCGACCGCGAGCTTCTCCGCTCGCTCGGCCGCCGTCGCCTGGAGCGCAAGCGGCCGCAAGCGCTTGCGCACCTCCTCCTCGACGTCTCGCGCGCGCTCGACCTGCAGCGCGACCCGCGCGAGCTTCAGCTCTGCGCGGTGCCGCCGCCGCTTGAACTTCCCGAGCCCGGCGGCCTCCTCCACGAATGCGCGGCGGTCCTCGGGCTTCGACGCGAGCACCTGCTCGACCTTGCCCTGGCCGACGATCGAGTGCATCGCAGCGCCGAGACCGACGTCGGAGAGGATCTCGACGAGGTCGGTGCGGCGAACGGAAGCGCGGTTGACCAGGTACTGACCCTCGGCACCGCGCACGAGCCGGCGCGCGATCGAGACCTCGGAGAAGTCGAGCTCGGGCCAGGTGCCGTCCTCGTTGTCGAAGACGAGCTCGACCTCGCAGTGCTCCGCGGGCCTACGGTCGGCCACCGCCGGCAAAGAGGACGTCGTCGGGCTTCTCCGCCCGCAGCTCGGACGGCGTCAGCGAGCCCGCCGCCCAGACGATCGCGTCGGCGATGTTCGACTTGCCCGAGCCGTTCGGGCCGACGATGACGGCGACGCCCGGCTCGAGCGAGATCTCGACCGGTTCCGGGAACGACTTGAAGCCGCGGATGCGGAGCGTGCGCAGGTGCACCGAGCGGCATTCTCGCGAGGGGACCGGACGGCGGACGCCGGCCCCTCGCCAAGCGCCCGACGCCTCTAGATGCGCTCGGGCACGACGCCGAGCGCCTCGAGCGCCTGGCGGGCGGCTTCCTGCTCGGCGGCCTTCTTCGTCGAGCCACGGCCGACGCCGAGCTGCTCGCCCGCGACGTGCGCGGCGCACACGAAGCGCCGGTCGTGCGGCGGCCCCTCGACCTCGAGGACGGTGTAGTGCACCTGCTTCCCCGAGCGCGCGAGCGCCTCCTGGAGCTCGGTCTTGTAGTCGACGTGGCTCGAGCGCGCGTACTCGATCCGCTCGCAGAACGCCTCGACGATCGCAGGCTCGATGCGCTCGAACCCGTGCTCGAGGTAGACGGCCGCGATCGCGGCCTCGAGCACCGCGGCGAGGACGTTCCTGCTGCGGGAGATCCGCTGCAGCTCGTCCTTCGGTGCAGGCCCCGCGTACTCGAGCAGCCGATCGCCGAGGCGGAGCTCCTTCGCCACCGCCGCGCAGCTCTGCCGCGAGACGACGTGGGCGCGGATCTTCGCGAGACGCCCCTCGGAAGCCGCGCCGAAGCGGTCGAACACCGCACGCGCGATCGCGAGCTCGAGGACGCTGTCGCCGAGGAACTCCAGGCGCTCGTACGACTCCGCGCGGTCGTCCGCCCACGAGGCGTGCGTGAAGACCTGCTCGAGCCTGTCGGCAGGCAGCTCCGCGATCAGGCGGCCGAGCTCGTCCAGCCCGGCGTTGTGACCTATGACCTCAGCCCTGGTGAGCGATGACGTAGTCGATCGCCTTGCCGACGGTCGTGAGCTCGCGGGCGTCCTCGTCCGGGATCTTGAGCCCGAACTGGTCCTCGAGGTCCATGACGACCTCCACCAGATCGAGCGAATCCGCGCCGAGGTCTTCCTCGAACGACGCGTCTTCCGTGATCTCGCTCTCGTCGATACCGAGCTTCTCGCTCAGCGCGCCTTTGACCTGCTCGAGGATCTCCTCACGCGAAGTCGCCATCCTTGAAATCTCACCTCTCTGCCGTCGGGGTCGTGGAGCGCGCCGATGCTAACACGCCAGGCGACAAGCGCTCCTGCAGGCGTTCGACGACACGGTGCTCCACCCCACGCGCGCCCAGCCGGATCGCGTTGGCGATGGCAACACGCGAGCTCGAGCCGTGTGCGATGACGACGAGACCGTTCAGCCCGAGGAGGTAGCCGCCGCCGTAGGTCTCCGGGTCGAGCCGCTCGCGGAGGTGCCGCGCACCCTGTCGGATGAGGAGTCCCGCCGAGCCTTCCGCGCACGGAAGAGCCGAGCTCCGTGCGCAGCGCGTCGAGCAGGGTCATGATCGTCCCCTCCAGCGTCTTCAGAGCGACGTTGCCGGTGAAGCCGTCCGCCACGACGACATCCGCTCCGCCCTCGAGGAGGAGCCTGCCCTCGATGTTCCCCGCGAAGCGGAGGTCGGCGCCGCGGAGGAGCTCGTGCGCGTCGATCGTCAGCTGGTTGCCCTTCTCGTCCTCCTCGCCGATCGACATGAGCCGGACCTCCGGGCGCTCGATCTCCAGGATCTCCTGGGCGAAGACGGAGCCCATGTGCGCGAACTGGACGAGATGCTCGGGGCGAGCGTCTGCGTTCGCACCTGCGTCGATGAGGACGCTCGGGCCTCGCTTCGTCGGGATCACGATCGCGATGCCCGGCCGGTGCACGCCGGGCAGCCGACGGAGGTGGAGGAGCGACGCCGCAAGCATCGCGCCCGTGTTCCCCGCGGAGACGACGACGTCCGCCTCGCCGTCGGCAACCGCCCGCACGGCGCGTACGAGCGACGAGTCCGTCTTCGTCCGCACGGACTCGACCGGGTGGTCGTCCATCGCGATCGCCTCCGACGTCTCCGACGAGCGGCAGCCCGTGCGTGTCGAGTCCGGCCGGCCCGAACACGATCGGCCGTATCGCGTCAGACGCGACCTCGGCCGCACCAGCGACGACCTCGTCCGGCGCACGATCGCCCCCGAGACCGTCGACGGCGACGCGGATCATGTGCGGAGTATTCGCTCTACGGCGCTTCGATGCCGAGCGGCTCGATGTCCCTGCCCCGGTACGTCTTGCAGTTCGGGCAGACGCGATGCGTCTGCTTCGGCTGCCTGCAGTTCGGGCAGATCTGCAGGCGCGGGACTGAGATCCCGTGCTGCGCGCGGCGCTTGTCGCGCCTCGATCTCGATGTCTTTCGCTTGGGGACGGCCATGAGCGGCTGGCCACTATACAGGCAGCGCGATTGACCTGGTCGGCGCGATCTGCTCGAGGAAGCGGCGGTCGTGCGAGACGACCACGAGAGCCCCGTCGAAGTGGACGAGCGCGCGCTCGAGCTGCTTCCACGGCCTCGAGGTCCAGGTGGTTGGTCGGCTCGTCGAGGATGAGGACGTTCACCCTTCTGGCCTGGAGCTCCGCGAGGTGCGCCCGCGTCCGCTCGCCGGGTGAGAGCGACGAGCAAGGCCGAGGAACGTGGTCGGCGCCGAGGCCGAACTTGGCGAGCAGGGTGCGAGCCTCGACGGCCGCAAGCCCGGTCCGGGCGACGAACTCGTCCGCAAGGCTCGAATCGCCGTCGTACGAGCTGCGCTGCTGCCCGATCTCCCCGATGACGGCCGTCCGGCCGACGCGACGCGCGCCCGAGACGAGCGGAACCTCTCCGAGGAGCATCCCGAGAAGGGTGGACTTGCCGGTTCCGTTCCGGCCGGCGATCGAGAGGCGTTCCCCGGGCGCCAGGTCGAGGTCGATCGGCCCGATGCGAAACTCGCCGCGCTCGGCGACCGCGCCGTCGAGGCTCAGGACGTGGTCCGCGAGCCTCGTGCCGGCCTGGAGCGTGAGACGCAGCTCCCACGGCTCGAACGGCTTCTCCGGCAGCTCGTTGCGCTCGAGGAGTCGCTCTGCCTGGCGGACTTTGGTCTCGAGCGCATGCGTCGCACGTCGGTCTGCGCCGCCCGTCTTGTTTCCGAGCGAATCTCCCTTCGCGCGCGCCTCCGAGCGACGCGTGCTCAAGAGCGCGGCGAGTCGCCGCCGTCTCAGCTGCGCCTGCTCGAACTCGGCCACCGCCGCCGCACGCTCGGCGTCACGTGCGATCTCGTAGTCGGTCCACCCGCCGGCCCACTCGCGGGCGCGTCGCGACCTCGGGTCGATCGAGACCACGCGGTCGACCGTCCGGTCGAGCAGCTCGCGGTCGTGCGACACGAGCACGAGCGCGCCGCGGTACGCCTCGAGGAAGGTCTCGAGCCGCTCGAGCCCGTCGAAGTCGAGGTCGTTCGTCGGCTCGTCGAGCAGAAGGACGTCGAACCGGGACAGGAGAATCGCGGCGAGCGCGACGCGCGCGGACTCGCCACCGGAGAGGCTCTCGCGCGGCCGCCTGAGGTCGAGCGTGAGCCCGAGCTCGGCGGAGACGCTTCCCGCGCGAGCCTCGAAGTCGCCGCCCCCGAGAGACAAGTACCGGTCGAGTGCAGCCGAGTAGCGATCCTCCGCCGGTTCGCCGCGCGAGAGAGCTGACGCGGAGTCCTCGAGCTCACGCTCGGCCGCGCGGACCCCCGCCCGGCGGCCGAGCGAGTCGAGGATCGACTCTCCGAGCTCGCACCTGACGCTCCTGCTCGAGGTAGCCGACGGTCACGGAAGCCGGTGCGCGCGTGACGGTCCCCCGATCCGGGGCCTCGGCGCCGGCCACGATCCGGAGGAGCGTCGACTTGCCGACGCCGTTCGGCCCGACGAGGCCGATCCTGGCCCGTGGCCCGATCGTCAGGATGACGTCGTCGAGGACGACCTGGGCGCCATAGCTCTTCGTGACGTGCGCGAGCTGCACTCGCATCGACGGACCTCCGGGAACCGTGGGTGACGCGCGCGCGGAATGCGCACGCTACGAACGGGAAATGAGCCGGTCAGTCCGTCATGAGCAGGCGCCGTCGGCGCCGCGAGCATCGTAGACCACGACGTAAGGCCGATGTAAGGCCGTGTAAGAGGTCCGCAAGAGTTCGCGGCATCTCGCACGTTCGCGCGTCATAACAGATGTGACCAAGGAGGGTCCGATGTCTCTGAGAGGAGTAGCTGCAACAACGCTCGTGCTCGGTGCTCTCGTCCTTCCCTCGGGCGAGGGGATCGCAGCACAAACCACTGCGCCGTCGAACACGGCCGAGCCCGCGATCAGCGGCCGCGCCGAACAGGGCGCCACGCTGACTGCCGCGACCGGCACGTGGACCGGGACACAGCCGATCTCGTTCGCGTACCAGTGGGTCCGGTGCGGAGCGGACGGCGGCCAGCCCGACGGCGGGAACTGCGCGATCATCTCGCGCGCGACCGACCGGCGGTACAAGCTCGTGCGGGCCGACGTCGGCTTCAGGCTCCGCGTCCGCGTGACCGCGATGAACGCGGACGGCTCGAAGACCGCTGCGTCCAACCCGACGGGCATCGTCGTCGGGGTTCCCGTGAACACCTCACTCCCGGTCGTACGAGGCACCACGACGAACGGTTCCGTGCTGACCGCCGACCCGGGGTCGTGGAACGGCAAGCAGCCGATCTCGTTCTCGTACCGGTGGCTCAGGTGCAACACCGCCGGCGGAGAGTGTGTGACGCTCAGCGCGAACGGGAGCACGTACCGGCTGTCGTCCGCGGACGTGGGCCACAAGATGCGCTTCAGCACCACCGCGCGCAACTCGCTCGGGTCCACGACGGTCACATCCGCCGAATCGCCGGTCGTGACCGAGCCGCTGCCGTCTGGAGCGATCAAGCTCCCGAGCGGCGAGACCTCCATCCCGGCGACGAGCGTTCCCTCGACCGCCCGGCTCGTCGTTTCGGTGGTGCAGTTCTCGCCGAGCCCGGTGAGGAGCCAGCGGAATCCGATCACGGTGCGAGTGCGGGTGAAGGACACGCGCGGGTTCGTCATCAGGGACGCGCTCGTGTTCGTGCGGGCGACGCCGCGCGTGACCTCCGGCGGAAACCGCCAGGCGACGACCGTCGACGGTTGGGTCACGTACCAGCTCGTCCCGAACGGGAACTTCCCGAAGCCACGCAACGGCTACAACGTGCAGTTCTTCGTGAAGGCGTACCGCTCGGGCGATCCGGCGCTCGCCGGCATCGCGGCCTACCGCCTCGTGCAGGTGCCCTTGGCGGGCTGATCGGCAGAGTCGCCGCTGCGACCGGCCGCGAACGCGGCCGCTTCAGGGGTCTCGCGACCGGGATGTCCGCGCTAGCGGATGTCCCAGTCTTGCGGGAGAACAGAGCGCTGGGCGGGGCGTCCGCTTCTAGCGGACGTCCAGCTCGTCTCGCAGCGCTTCGAGCGCAGCCCAGCGTGGGTCGGGGTCGCGCTCGATGTGCTCGTGCGGCTCGACGTTGAGGTCCTTGCCGCAGACCGGGCACAGCCCGGCGCAGTCGAGCCGGCAGAGGATCTGATCCGGGAGCTCGAGCGCGATCGCGTCGCGAGCCCACGCGCTCATCTGCAGGTGGTCGCGGACGACGTAGTCGGAGTGGAGCTCGTCCGACACCGGGGCGTCCGGGTCGTAGAACTCCCGCGCTGTGACCTGGCGATCGAGCTCGGCGAAGCCGAGGCAGCGCATGCAGGCCCCGGTCAGGTGCAGGCCGAGCCTGAGATCGAACACGGTCGCTCCTGACGCCTGCGAGATCTCGAGCTCGACGGGAATGGTGGCGGGAACGGACTCGTAGCGCTGACCGCCGAGCACGAACGGCTCGATCTCGACGTCGAGCGTCTCCTTCCGCACCTCGCCCGGCCGAAGCCGGAGCGTCCTCAGATCGACGGTGGTCACGGAGTGAGCGTAGCGCTCGCTCCTACATTCCCCAACATAAGCCCCCCTGCTCGCCTGGTACCTTACGATCATGGAAGCTGATCGCTGGCTCGGACTCGACCTCCGCCACCTGATCGCGCTCAAGGCGATCGCGGACGAGGGCTCGTTCGGACGTGCGGCCGAACGCCTGGGCTACACGCAGTCGGCCATTTCCCAGCAGATCGCTGCACTCGAGCGCATCGTCGGGCTGCGCCTCATCGACCGCCCCGGCGGCCCGCGCCCGATCTCCCTCACCGAGGCCGGTCAGGTGCTCCTCCGGCACGCCGACGCGATCCAGGCGCGGCTCCTGGCTGCGAAGGCGGACATGGCTGCCCTCGAGGCCGGCGACGCGGGCCGTCTGCGCGTCGGAACGTTCCAGAGCGTGGGCGCCAAGATCATCCCGCGCCTGCTGCGTGAGTTCTCGGAGACGCATCCGCAGGTGGAGGTCGTTCTCCGGGAGTCGCAGGACGAGTCGGAGCTGCTCCAGATGATCGAGCGCGGGGAGCTCGACCTCACCTTCTGGACGCTGCCCGTGATCGGCGGTCCGTACGAGACGATCGAGCTGCTGCGCGATCCATACGTGCTCGTCGTGCCCGCAGGCTCGCCGCTGGCGCAGCTGAAACGCACGCCGACGCTGAAGGAGATCGTGCTCCAGCCGCTGATCGGCTTCAACCAGTGCAGCGCGATGGCTCATGTCGATCTGCAGCTCTCGGTCGCCGGCCGCCCACCGAACTACGTGTTTCGATCCGACAACAACGGCACCGTCCAGGGCCTCGTGGGCGCGGGCGTCGGCGTCAGCGTGTCGCCTCGGCTCACCGTCGACGAAGACGACCCGAGCATCGACATCATCGAACTGCACGGGCGCATCGAGCCGCGCGTCATCGGCCTCGTCTGGCATCGCGACCGGCATCGCAGCCCGGCCGCAGAGGCGTTCGTCGACTCTGCCGTCAGCGTCTGCCGCGGGCTGACGCTCGAGCCGGCAGCCGCCTAGTCGACGGCTCCGGCGCCGATCCTCAGTCCCGTCTCGGGATCGAAGAAGTGGACGCGAGTGACGTCGACCTCGACATCGAGCGCCTCGCGCTCTCGTGCACTCGAGGCGCGTTCGAGTCGCGCGACGAAGGTGACGCCTTCGCCACGCGCGCGTTCGGCGGCCATGTGGGCTACCTCGTCCCCCGCGTCGTCCACTACCAGCGCCTCGACCACCTCCTGCGAGGTCACCGCGTCCGCGGCGACTCTGAAGTGCGCATACACCTCCGAGCCAAGGTCTTCGCGGATGTCGCACACGACGGATATCCGGCGATGCGGCCTCGGAGCAGACACCAATGCGGCGTCTTCCATGTCCTCCGGACGGATCCCGAGGACGACCTCGCGGCCGGAATAGCCGTCGAGACCGGGATGGTTCGCGATCGTCTCAGGCTCCAGCTGCAAGCGATGTGGCCCGAAGGAGACCCAGAGCTTGCCGTCGGCGCTCGCGACGGTGGCGGCGACGAGGTTCATCGCGGGCGATCCGATGAACTCTGCGACGAAGAGGTTCCGCGGCCGCTCGTAGAGCACCTTCGGAGGGGCGATCTGCTGGAGGAAGCCGCTCCGCATGACGACGACGCGATCGCCCATCGTCATCGCCTCCGTCTGGTCGTGGGTGACGTAGACCGTCGTCACCCCGAGATCGCGCTGAATGCGCGAGATCTCGGCACGCATCTCGACTCGCAGCTTCGCGTCGAGGTTCGAGAGCGGCTCGTCCATCAGGAAGGCCTGCGGGTTGCGGACGATCGCGCGCCCCATGGCCACGCGCTGGCGCTGGCCGCCGGACAGCGTCCGTGGTTTCTTCCCCAGCGCGTCGGTCAGCCCGAGAATGCGCGCCGCCTCCTTCACGCGACGGTCGATCTCGTCCTTCGGAATGCCTCGCATCTTGAGTGCGAAGCCCATGTTCTTCGCCGCGTCCATATGCGGGTACAGCGCGTAGTTCTGGAAGACCATCGCGATGTCCCGGTCCTTCGGCGGTAGGTCGTTGACGATCCGACCGTCGATCCGCACGTGCCCCGAGGTGATCGACTCGAGCCCGGCGATCATCCGCAGCGCCGTCGTCTTGCCGCAGCCGGACGGACCGACGAACACGACGAACTCGCCGGCGGCGACCTCGAGCTCCAGGCCAGTGACCGCCTTCGTCCCGTCGGAGTACACCTTCGTGAGGCTCTCGAGCGTGATCTCGGCCATGCCGATCGTGAGGAATCTACTAGGATCGGCCGCGTTCCATGGAGGCGCACGCAGTGCGGTCGGAACGGGCCTCGAGACGGTGGCGTCACGCCCTCGAGAGTCGCCGCGTCCTCGCGCCCCTCCTCATCGCCCCCGCAGTCGTCTTCATGGCGCTCGTCGTCGGCGTTCCCTTCGTCTGGGCGATCTACCTCAGCTTCACGGACGCGATCGGCGGCTCGCTGACCGGGCACTGGGTCGGATTCGACAACTTCACGAACGCATGGCACGACGACAACTTCCGCCGCGCGCTACGCAACACGCTCATCTTCACGCTCGCGTCGCAGGCGATCGTCGTCCTCGGCGCGGCGGTGCTCTCGAACTTCCTCGTCCGCGACTTTCGCGGCAAGTGGATCGTGCGCTTCCTTGTCGTTCTTCCCTGGGCCGCGCCGGTCGTGCTCTCGACGATCGCGTGGCTGTGGATGCTCGACTCGCTCTACAGCGTCGCCAACTGGACCCTTGCGCGCTTCCACCTCGACAACGCGCTCGTCTGGCTCCTCGGCGCGGCCCACATCGAGAAGGGCGCGCAGGTACCGCTGCAGTGGCTCGGTCGTCCGAACCTCGCGCTCGTCGCGATCACCATCGTCCACGCGTGGCGGATCCTCCCCTTCGCCGTCGTGATCTTCATCGCGGGCCGCGCATCGATTCCGAACGAGGTCGAGGACGCATCCAAGATCGACGGAGCGACGGGCCTGAAGAAGCTCTGGTACGTCGACGTGCCGCTGCAGCTCCCGATCGCGCTCGTCGCGGTGCTCTTCGGAATCGTGTTCACCGCAGCCGACTTCGGCGTCGTCTACATCCTGACGCATGGCGGCCCGTTCAACTCGACCCAGGTCCTCCCGACCTGGGCGTATGCGATCGGAATCGACTCGGGCTCCCTCGGCGAGGGCGCCGCGATCTCGCTGTTCCTGTTCCCGCTGCTCGTCCTCGTCAGCGTGGGAATGCTGTTCTTCGCGCGGAGGGCGCAGGTGACGTGACGCGGCGCGAGAAGCAACGACGTATGCGGTCGTCGTGCCGTTCGCGATCTTCCTCGCCTTCCCCTTCTACTTCGCGCTCGTGACGATGTTCAAGACGAACCTCGACCTGGCGAACATCGAGCACTCGCCGTACGTCTACAACGACGTCCAGGGGCACTTCCACTGGGACTTCTGGAACTACGCGACGACCGAGCACGTCCGGTTCCTCTTCGAGGACACGAACTATCCGAGATGGCTCCTCAACACCCTGTTCGTCGGCGCGGTCGTGGTCGCCATCACGCTGCTGCTGGCGATGCCAGCCGGCTACGCGCTCGCCCGGCTGGCCGGCGGGTGGGGGCAGAGTGCCGGCGTTGCGATCTTCCTCGTGTACCTGATCCCGCCGACGCTGCTCTTCCTCCCGCTCTCACGGCTCATTGCGCAGCTGGATCTCAGGGACTCGCTGTGGGCACTGATCCTGATCTACCCGTCGTTCACCGTCCCGTTCGCGACGTGGCTGCTGATGGGCTTCTTCAAGACGATTCCACAGGAGCTCGAGGATGCGGCGCTCATCGACGGCTGCTCCCGGCTGAAGGCGCTCTTCCTGATCGTGCTCCCGATCTCGCTTCCGGGGATCCTGACCGTCGTCATCTTCGCCTTCTCGCTGTGCGTCAACGAGTTCATCTACGCGTTCACGTTCATCTCGACCTCCGAGCAGCGCACGGTATCGGCGGGCGTCCCGAACGACCTCATCCGAGGCGACGTCTTCTTCTGGCAGTCGCTGATGGCGGCGGTGCTCATCCCGACGATCCCCCTCGCGCTGCTCTACAACGCCTTCCTCGACCGCTTCATCAAGGGCTTTACAGGAGGAGCCTTTCGCTAGAGAATCGAGCGGAAAGGAGGAACAGCCCGTGGCAGAGGTAGCCGACGAGCTCGATCGAACGGGGCTCGACACTCACCCGAGGCGACCTGCTTCAGCCGTGGCAGCGCCGCAGCGTTCACAGTCGCCATGTTCGGAGGGCTGAGCGACAAGGCGCTCGGGTTCTACGGCCCGCTGAAGTTCGCGAACAAGCAGCTCGCAGGCGATCTCCGCATCATGACGTGGGCCCACTTCGTCCCCGCCTACGACCAGTGGCTCGACAACACGTACGTCAAGCAGTGGGGCGAGGCGAACGACGTCGAGGTCAAGGTCGACCACATCAACAACGCCCTGCTCTACAGCACGGGGTCGTCCGAGGTGGCCGCGCAGAGCGGCCACGACCTCTTCTAGTTCATCTCACCGCCGTCGACGTTCCAGAAGCAGGCGATCCCGGTGAACGACCTCGTCCAGGAGGTGACGAAGAAGCTCGGGCCGATGGCGAGGGTCGCGAAGAAGGCGACCTACAACCCGAGGACGAAGAAGTTCTACGGCTTCCCGGAGTCCTACGCACCCGATCCGGTGCAGTACCGGAAGAGCTTCCTGCGAGCAGACCGGGGTGAGCCTCAACACCTGGGAGGACGTCCGCAAGGGAGCGCCGAAGCTCAAGGCGATCGGGCACCCGGTCGGTCTCGGCATGTCGAACGAGATCGACTCGAACATGCTCCTGACTTCGCTCCTCTACTGCTACGGCGGCTTCATCCAGAACGAGGCAGAACCAGATCGTCTTCGGCCAGGGCTCCAACCGGAAGGGCGCGATCGAGGCGCTGCAAGCTCATGCGCGACATCTACAAGAACGGCATGTCCGACGAGGTATTCGCCTGGACCGCCGCCTCCAACAACCAGGCATTCCTCGCGGGTCGGCTGTCGATGGCGCTGAACGCGATCTCGATCGAGCGCTCGGCCGAGCAGTCGGGGAACCAGGCGCTCTCCGACGACTCCTGGCTCGCCCCGATCCCGCGCGGCCCCGCACATGCGCATGGGGAACGAGCACGTCATGGGCGTGTACGTCATCTGGAAGTTCGCGAAGAACAAGGAGGCAGCGCAGAAGTACCTCGTCGACCAGCAGCTGGGCTACCGCGAACACTTCGTGCAGAGCCAGTTCTACAACTTCCCGCGCCTGGACGGGAGCGATCAAAGGCGGGTTCAAGACCATCCGCAAGCTGGCCGCCGCCGACCCGCACAAGCCCAAGGGCAAGTACACGATCCTGACGACCATCGCCGAGAAGTACACGACGAACCTCGGCTATCCCGGGCTACTCGAATGCGGTCATCGACGAGATCTTCAACCGCTACCTCGATTCCGCAGATGTTCGCGCAGGTGGCGCAGGGAAAGCTCGACCCCGGCGGATGCGGTCCGGCGTTCGTACGACAAGCAGCAAGCGATCCGCCGCAAATGGAAGAACCAGGGCCTCGTCTAGCGACGTATCTCGCTCATGCTCGCGCTCGAGGGCCCCTCCCGGGGCCCTCGACGCTCGCGGAAGACCGACGAGGACTTTGCCAGCGAAGCGGGCTAGGCGAGCGAGCGTCTTTGACTCGTCGCGGTCGAGAAACCCGCACTCGCGAGTTTCTGACCTGCGGACTAGGAAAAGCGCTCGAACTCTTCGGGCTCTTCGAGCGGCTCGGGCCCGATGCCGGCGACGACCGTCTCCTGCGAGCGCTCGTGGAGCCGCTCGCGACCGCGCTTCACCGCTGTGAGGAACTTGTCGAGGTTCACCTCGAGCGTGGACAGGATCGAGTCCGCCCAGTCCTCCATCTCCAGCCGCGTCTCGCGCGCCTGACGCTTGGCGTCGTCGACGATGTCGTCCGCCTGCTTCTCGGCGAGCTTCACGATCTCCGTCTGCGAGGCCTCGCGCATGGCCTGCTCGCGCGCGTCCTGGATGATCCGGTCGCACTCCCGCTTCGCCTCGGCGAGCATCTCCTGGCGCTCCTTGACGATCCACCGGGCCTGCTTGATCTCCTCCGGGATCGTCGCCCGCATCTGGTCGAGGATCTCGTAGATCTCCTCGCGGTCGAGGCGAACCTGGTCGGTCAGCGGCACGGCCTTCGCGTTGTGAACGAGGTCGTCGAGCCTGTCGATGAGCACGAGTACGTCCATGGCGGGCCAGTCTACTCGGAGGGTGAGACGGGAGCGCCTGGCTTCCCGTCGGGATAGAGCTCGGCGAAGCGCTTCGCCACCGCGGCCGGGACGAGCTCGTCGACCCTGCCTCCGAACGACGCGATCTCCTTGACCCCACTCGAGGAGACGAAGCTGTACAGCGGGTTCGCCATCACGTAGAGCGTCTCGATGTCGGGAGCCAGCTGCCGGTTCAGATGGTTCATCTGGAACTCCCACTCGAAGTCCGAGATGACGCGGAGCCCCTTCACCATCGTCGTCGCCTCGTGCTTCCGCGCGAACTCGACGACCAGCTCGGAGAACACGTCGATGACGACGTTCTCGCACGACGCGAGCGCGTCCTCGAGGAAGGCGACCCGCTCCTCGACCGTGAAGAGGGGCTGTTTGTGGGTGGGGTCACGGACGACGCCGACGACGATGCGGTCGAAGATCGCGGCCGCGCGCCGGATGACGTCGACGTGCCCGTTCGTGACGGGGTCGTAGCTCCCTGGGCAAATTGCGGTAATCATCGTGAGAAGACCGTGATCCGCGCGGAACCGTAGCGCCGGGTCGTGACGAGGGCGAGCGGAAGCTCCGGCTCGACGCGCTCGGACGTCTCCACGACGACGAGGGCGTCGTCCGCGAGCACCGACGGGAGGAGGTCGGCGAGTGCCGTCTCGTGGCCGGCCCAGTCCTCGTACGGCGGATCCGCGAGCACGAGGTCGTAGCGACGTCCGCGGTCCCGCTCCTCGCGCAGCGCCGCTCCAACGTCACGCGCCACGACGACCGCACCCGTGAGCCGGAGCTTCTCGAGATTGGACTGGATCACGCGCGCGGCCTGGCGGTCGCGCTCGACGAAGACGCAGCTCCTCGCCCCGCGGGACAGAGCCTCGAGCCCGAGCGCGCCCGACCCAGCGAAGAGATCGAGGACGCGTGCGTCCTCGATCGGGCCGACGATCGAGAACACCGACTCGCGCACGCGGTCGCCGGTCGGTCGCGTCACGACTCCCTTCGGCGCCTCGATCCGGTGGCCCTTGCGCGAGCCTGCGACGATCCTCACGACTCCCCGAGGTGCTCCGACTCGCCGAGGAGCCGGTCGACGGGGTCGGCGAGCAGTCCCTCGTCGGGGAGCGAGCGGGCAGCCTCGCGCGCGCGCTCGAGAAGGTCCTGGTCGCGCCGGAGCCGCACGAAGCGCAGATCCGAGTAGCCGGACTGGCGCGCGCCGAGAAGCTGGCCCTCCCCGCGGATCTCGAGGTCGCGCTCCGCGATCTCGAAGCCGTCGGTCGTGGCGACCATCGCCTCGAGCCGCTCGGTCGCGGTCTCGGACAGCTCTTCCCGCGCCTGCGAGACGAGCAGGCAGTACGACTGCTCGGCGCCGCGGCCCACACGCCCGCGCAGCTGATGGAGCTGTGCGAGGCCGAAGCGATCCGCTTCCTGGACGATCATGATCGTCGCGTTCGGAACGTCGACGCCGACCTCGATCACGGTCGTCGCCACGAGAACGTCCAGCTCGCGCGCCTTGAACGCGGCCATGACTCGCCGGCGCTCGTCGGTGCGGAGCCGACCGTGGAGGCAGCCCACGCGGTACCCGCGGAGCTCGGCCGTGCGTAGGCGCTCGGCCTCGGCCTCCGCGGCGCGCGCGACCCGGGTCTCGGACGCCTCGATGAGAGGACAGACGACATACGCTTGCCGGCCCTCGTCGAGGTGACGGCACAGGCGTGTGTACGCCTCGGAGCTCCGTTCCTCGGTCACCCAGGCCGTGATCACCGGCTTGCGGTCGGCGGGAGGGAGTGCCAGCTCGGTGACCTCGAGATCGCCGTATACCGTGAGCGCGAGCGTGCGCGGGATGGGCGTCGCGGTGAGGTGCAGCACGTGCGGGCTCCGGGCCTCGACGAGAGCTGTGCGCTGCGCAACGCCGAACCGATGCTGCTCGTCGACGACCGCGACGGCGAGGTCCCGAAAGTCGACCTCCTTCTCGATGAGCGCGTGCGTTCCGACCACGATCTCCGCATCTCCCGAGGTGATGAGCTGCCGCGCGAGCCCGTGCTCGCGCGCACGCAGCGAGCTGGTGAGCAGCACGATCCGAATGCCGAGCGAGGCGCAGAGCTCCTCGATCGTGAGGAAGTGCTGCTCCGCGAGCGTCTCGGTCGGCGCCATGAGCGCCCCCTGACGTCCCGCCTCGACCGCGCGCAGAAGGGCGTGCAGCGCGACGACGGTCTTGCCCGAGCCGACGTCGCCTTGGAGGAGGCGTTGCATCGGCACTGTGCGGCCGAGGTCGCCGTCGATCTCGGCGATCGCACGCTCCTGATCGGCTGTGAGCGTGAACGGAAGCGAATCGCGGTAGCGCGTGATGAGCTGTCCTGGTGGGCCGAGCGGCTCCGCCGAGGCGCCTTCGCGGTCTGCGGCCGTGCGCAGGAGCGCCAGACGGAGGACGAGCAGCTCGTCGAAGGCGAGGCGCATCCGCCCCACCTCGGCCTCCGGCAACGATCGCGGTCTGTGCACGGCCCAAAGCGCATCGGCGCGCAGCGGGAGCCGCTCTCGTGCGCGCAGCTCGGCGGGCAGATCGTCGCCGAGGTCGCGCACGAGCTCGAGCGCCTGGTCGTGCAGGTCGCGCAACCGCTTCTGCGCGACGTCCTCCGTCGCCGGGTAGACAGGTGCGAAGTCGCCCGTCTCGGCCTCGCCGTCGAGGTCGTACGACGAGACCGCGAAGCCGTGCCGGTTTGCCCGCCCGCGGATTCGCAGGGTCGTGCCCGGAACGAGCTTCGGCTCGAGCCACGGCTGGTTGAACCACGTCGCCTTTATCTCGCCGGTCTCGTCCGCGACCCGGGCGGTGAGGATCTTCAGCCGCCCCCGCCGGTAGCTCGTCGCGGAGCGGATCGCGCCCTCGATCACCGCCTCCTCGTCGCCGAAGAGGTCGCAGATCCGCTTCAGCGGCGCCGCCTCCTCGTACCGGCGCGGGCGCTGCCAGAGCACGTCCTCGATGCACGTGAGACCCAGCTTCGCGAGGCGCCGGGCGAGCGTCGGGCCGACGCCGTGCAGCGTCTCGATCGAGCTCTCGAGCCGGTCTGCCCTCGGCGCCGAACGAGGGCGTGGCCAGTGCTCGGGTGTTTCGATGCCGGCGAAGCCGACCTGCGCACGAGCGATCGTCTCCATGAACTGCGGACCACTATAGGTCCGACACACGACCTCGTATCAGCCGTCGATGGCGAGCGTGTAGACCCAGCCCGGCTGCCAGCGGAACGAGCCTTCGACGAGCTCTTCGAGCGGTGTTCCCTCGAGCAGGTGGTCGAGCGCCCACTTCGTCGCCGAGTGGCCGATCACCGCGATTCGACGCTCCGGATAGCGCGCCGGCAGGTCGTGGAGGAAGCTCCGGACCCGCGCGACGACGTCGAGATAGCTCTCGCCCCCTGCATATGGATCCTGGACGTGGCTGGTTCGCTCGACCTCGAGACGCGCGACCCTGGTGCCGTTCAGCATCCCGTAGTTGCATTCGCGCAGGCGCCAGTCGAGAAACATCGGAAGTCCTCGAGCGCCGAACGCGATGCGCGCCGTCTCGGCCGCCCGCCCGAGGTCTGACGAGAACACGGCAGCGATCTCGTCGTCCATGCGGCGCTCCCCGAGCTCCTTCGCCTGGCGGCGGCCGAGTGGCGAGAGCTGACCGTCGAGCCACCCGGACGCGATCCAGCGCTCGTTGTCCGTCGTCGTCGAATGCGTCTCGAAGACGATCTCGATGTATCGCGCGCGCCGGCGGCGGGCCATTGACTCAGTCCGCGTCTTGGAACCAGAAGAAACCGACCGCCCCAGGCCCGGCGTGCGTGCCCACGACGGCGCCGAGCGTCGACGTGAACTCGATCTCGGCGGTGGGACGCACGCGCCACACGAGCTCCGAGAGCGTCCCGACCCAGTCCGCGGCGTCCGCGTGCGCGATGGCCACTCTCAACCCCGGTCCGTCGCTCGTGGCAGCGACGAAGCGACGCTCGAACTCCGCGAGCGCCTTCTGGCGGCCACGGACACGCGCGACCGCGTCCACGACCCCATCCTCGATCGAGAGGATCGGCCGAAGGTTGAGCAACGAGCCGGCGAGCGCCTGCGCGCGCCCGATACGACCGCCGCGCTGCAGGTACTCGAGCGTCTCGACGGTGAAGACGACGTCGCAGTTCGCATGGAAGCGATCGACGAGCGCCGCGATCTCCTCGTCCGTCGTGCCGCGTGCGAGCCGGCGCTGAATCGCATGGGACAGCATCGCGATCGCGAGTGACGCGCTCATCGTGTCGACGACGCGAACCCTGTCGCCTCCGACTCTCCTGCGCCGCGAGCTCCGCGCTCTGGAAGGTGCCGGAGACCTTCGCCGACACGTGGAGCGAGTAGATCGCGCTCGTATGCGGCGAGCTCCTCGTAGGCGTTCACGAAGTCCTGCGGCGTCGGCTGTGCCGTCGACGGCGTCACGGGCGAGGTGCGGAGCTTCTCGTAGAACTCGGCGGGGCCGAGCTCGACGTAGTCACGGTAGGTCTCGTCCCCGAAGCGGACGTACAGCGGGACGAAGCGCATGTTCGGGAACTGCGCGGGCGCGTCCGGGTAGTCGGACGTCGAGTCGAGGACGATCGCCGTGTTCTCGCTCGTCAGGTTCATGCTCACCTCCCAGCGGCTGCACGGATGGCGCCGACGCAGTGCGTCCAGACCCTCATCCTTCCGCACGAGCGCGGCGCCCGCGCTCGACGCGGCATCGTACTCGGCCTCGCCCGCGGAGGCGCTCAGGAAGACCACCGCGCTCTCGAGGCTCGCGGCTACCGTCCGCGCCGTCGATGTCGGGGAGCCGGAAGTCGACGACCGACACGTCCGGCTCGAGCTCGCGCGCCCGCCGGATCGCTCCTTCGCCCGTGCCCTCGGCGCCGACGACCTCGAGCTCCGCACGCGCGCCGAGCAGGAAGACGAGTGAGTCGCGGTAGACGTCGTTGTCCTCGACGAGCAGGACGCGGATCGGACCGTCGGGCGTGCTCACTGAGCGACGAGGAGGAGCGGGTAGTGCGGCTGGCCCCCCTCGTGTACCTCGACCTCGACCTCCGGATGGCGCTCCTCGACCGAAGCGACGAGGCCGTCGAGCGGTGGAGCATCCTCGCCGGTGAGGATCGTGAGGAAGCCCTGACCGCCTGCGAGTACGCGGTCGACGACCTCGTGGACGACCTCATCGAGGTCTTGCCCGGAGACGACCGCCATATCGTCAACGAGCCCGAGGTACGCACCCTTGCGAATCTCGATCCCGTCGAGACGTCGCGTCGCGCGAGGCCACCGTGACCTCTCCAGTCGCCGCGGACTCGAGCTCCTCGAGCATCGCCTGCTCGTTCTCGTCGGCGGACGCCGTTGCCACGAACCGGCTCATGGCCGCGAACCCCGCCTGCACCGACCGTGAGGGGATGACACGTACCGGCTTCTCGCTCAGCGCCGCCGCCTGCTCGGCCGTGAGGATGACGTTCGAGTTGTTGGGCAGCACCAGGACATCGTCGGTCGGAACGGCCTCGATCGCAGCGACGATGTCGGCCGCCGACGGATTCATCGTCTGCCCGCCCTCGATCACGCGAGTCGCACCCAGGCTCTCGAAGAGACGACGGTTCCCGCGGCCTGGACACACCGCGACGAGCCCCGACTCCATCGTTGAAACGGTCGTCGAACTGCCCTCGAGCAGCCGCTCCTCGCGCTGCGCGGTCTGGTGGTGCATGTTCGCGATCTCGACGCCTTCGACGACGCCGACCGCCGTCCCCAGGGTGAGCGCCCTTCCCGGATCGTCCGTATGCACGTGCACCTTCAGCGCGGTCTCGTCGCCGACGACCAGCAGCGAGTCGCCGATCCGCTCGAGCTCGTCCTCGAGCGCGTCCTTGTCGAGGCCCTCGCCCTCGACGACGAACACCGTGCAGTAGCGGAACTGGGAGAGCTCCTGATGGATCGCGTCGAGGCCCAGTGCCTCGGCCTCGACCGGCGCGTCGGGGATCTCCTCGCCGAGGGCGCCGTAGACCATGCCTCGGGCGATCTCGACGAGTCCGGCTCCCCCTGCGTCCACCACTCCCGCATTGCGGAGCACATCCAGCATCTCCGGCGTCCGCGCAAGCGTGTCCTCCCCCCGCGCGAGGACGGCCTCGAGGAGCTCGTTCGGACGCAGCTCGCGATGCTCCTTGCGCTCGCTCTCCTCCGCCATCTCTCGGATGACGGTGAGCATCGTCCCCTCGACGGGCCGCTTGACGGCGCGATAGGCGGCGTCACTCGCTCCGCGGAACGCCTTGCTCAGCAGCGAGGTGCTCACAGCCTCGTGCCGGCCGAGCACGTCGACGAAGCCGCGAACGACCTGCGAGAAGATCACACCCGAGTTCCCCCGGGCTCCCATGAGCGCGGCCCGCGTGACGTCCTTCGCGACCGCCTCGCTCGTCGTCGCCGTGGACGCGTCGAGTGCCTCGACGATCGAGCGCAGCGTCAGGACGAGATTCGTGCCGGTGTCCCCGTCCGGCACCGGGTAGACGTTGAGGTCGTCGATCCGCCGCCGGTGCGCCTCGAGATTCTTGAGCGCGCTCCGTGCGAGATGCCTGACGACCTCGAGCTCCATCAGCGGCCTCGCACGCCGTCGATGTGGACCTCGAGCGACGCGATCGGCAGCCCGACCATGCGATCGAGCTCGTACAGCACTCGGGAACGAACCCTCTCGGCGACCTCGGCGAGCTTCAGCCCGTGCTCGACCACGACGCGCAGCTCGACCACGAGCCCGTCCCCTCGCAGATCGACGTCGACGCCCTTCTTGATCCCCCACGGCAAGAGGCGGGAGAGCCGGCTGCGCCCGGCCAGTGCGACGACGCCGTAGCTCTCAGCGGCGGCAGCGCCGACGATCTGCGCGATCGCGTCGGGCGCGACGGCGATGCGGCCGCGCTCGGTCGTCGCGATCACGAACGGCTCGCGCTCCACAGGCGCGAGCCTACAACGCTAGACGGCCTTCTCGACCTTGCCGGCTTTGAGACAGCGCGTGCAGACGTACGCACGGGTTGCGCGGCCGTCGAGCAGCACGCGGACGCGCTGGAGGTTCGGGTTGAAGCGGCGCTTCGTCGCGACCATGGAGTGGCTTCGGCTATTGCCGAAACCAGGCTTCTTCCCACAGATGGCGCAGACCTTGCTCATGAGCAGCGCGCCACTATACCTGTGGCGCAGCGGCACGAAGTTCCTAGCGGAACTCCGCGCCGCGCGAAACCCCTGAAGGCGCTCGCGTCGCGAGCGCACCGCAGCTGCGACTCAACGCTTCCCTAGCGCGCGGCGGCGGCGCGGAGATGGGCGAAGAGGTCGGCCATCTCGAGCGCGCTGCGAACGGCCTCGGCCCCCTTGCCGACCCGCGCCTCCGCCTGCTCGACGCGATCGAGCGTGAGGACGCCGAACGCAACGGGAACGCCGGTCTCGAGCGCGGCGAGCTGGAGACCGCTCGCGGCCTCGCTCGAGACGTAGTCGAAGTGCGGCGTGTCACCTCGAATGACGCAGCCGAGCGCGACGATGCACGCGAAGCGGCGCGTCTTCGCGAGCGCGGTCGCCGCGAGCGGCAGCTCGAACGCGCCGGGGACGACCATGATCGTGATCGCGTCCTGACGTACTCCTGCCGCCGAGAGCTCCGCGAGCGCTCCGTCGAGCAGCTGGGTCGTGACGCTCCCGTTGAACCGCGACACGACGACCCCCACGGCGCGGCTGCCCCCCTCGGCGACGCCCTCGAGGACCGCATAGCCGTCCGGGATGTGGAGATCGCCGGCGGCGTGCTCGTGCGAGAGCTCGACCTGCATCGGCGTCTCGTCGATCTCGATCCCGGTGGCGTCGGCCGCCGGTTCCGCATCGTCAGGCTCGGGCAGCTCGGGCTCGGCGGCGTCGAGCTCGTCCGCCTCCTCGTCGGTCTCGACGGCGACCGCCTCCGGGGCATCATCCGAGGCGGCAGCCGATCCCCACGCGGGCGACGCGTCCTCCGAGCTGTCGGCGGCGAGGTCGTCCTGCTCCGCCCGACTCGTCCGGGCTCGCCCTCTTTGTCGTTCGCCCAGTCGTGGAGCACGTTCTCGCTCGTGGAGTCGATGTCGCGGCTGCTCATTCGGAGTCCTCCGGCGCCTCGTCCTCGAGCCGAGCGCCCTGGTGGTGGAGCCGCGTGATGGTGTGGCCGAGCTTCTCACGTTTCGCGGCGAGGTAGCGCGCGTTCTCCGCCGTCGGCTCGATCTCGAGCGGCACCTGCTCGACGACCGTCAGGCCGAAGCCGTCGAGGCCCGTGAGCTTGCGCGGGTTGTTCGTGAGGATGCGGATCGTCGTGAGACCGAGGTCGGCGAGGATCTGGTTGCCGATGCCCCACTCCCGCGCGTCGGGCGGGAAGCCGAGCGCGAGGTTCGCCTCGACGGTGTCGAGCCCGTTCGCCTGCAGGTCGTAGGCGCGGAGCTTGTTGAGCAGTCCGATGCCGCGGCCTTCCTGCGCCATGTAGAGGACGACGCCCCGGCCCTCCTCCTCGATCCGCGCGAGCGCCAGGTCGAGCTGCTCGCCGCAGTCGCAGAGGAGCGAGTGGAAGACGTCGCCGGTCAGGCATTCCGAGTGGACGCGGACGAGCACGTTCTCCACCCCTTCGACCTCGCCCTTCACGAGCGCGAGGTGTTGCTTGCCCGTGAGCAGCTCGCGATAGGCGACGGCCTCGAACTCGCCGAACTCCGTCGGGAGCCGCACGGAGACGACGCGCTCGACGAGCTTCTCCGTCCGGCGCCGATACTCGATGAGGTCCGCGACCGTGACCATCTTGATTCCGTGGCGCGCGCAGTACTCGACGAGGTCCGGCACGCGCGCCATCGTCCCGTCGTCGTTCATGATCTCGCAGACCACGCCAGCGGGAATCAGGCCCGCCAGCCGTGCGAGGTCGACCGCTGCCTCCGTCTGGCCGGCGCGCTGGAGCACGCCGCCGGGCTTCGCGCGCAGCGGAAAGACGTGACCGGGCTGAACGAGGTCGTGCGGCACTGAGCCCGGGATCGATCGCGACCTGGATCGTGCGAGCGCGGTCGTGCGCCGAGATCCCCGTCGAGACTCCCTCTCGCGCCTCGATCGACACCGTGAAAGCCGTGCCGAGCGGCGTCTCGTTGTGGTCCGTCATCGGACGCAGCTCGAGCTCGTCGCAGCGCTCGGGCGTGAGGCAGAGGCAGATGAGCCCGCGGCCGTGGGTGGCCATGAACGCGATCGCCTCGGGCGTGACGAACTGCGCCGCGATCGTGAGGTCGCCCTCGTTCTCCCGGTCGGCGTCGTCGACGACGACGACGAAGCGGCCCGAGCGGATGTCCTCGATCGCCTCCTCGATCGTCGCGAACGGGGAGGCAGTGTCGGGGCGCTGTCAGATCCGTGGCCACCGCGCGGATCGTAGCCCTCAGCGGGAAATCAACCGTTCGACGTACTTCGCGAGGACGTCGGCTTCGAGGTTCACCGGTTGCGCCGGATGGAGGTCGGAGAGCGTCGTCGCCTCGAGCGTGTGCGGCACGAGCGCGACGGCGAACGCGCCGTCGGCGAGCTCGGCGACCGTGAGCGAGACGCCGTCGACCGTGATCGAGCCCTTCTCGACGCAGTAGCGGAGAACCTCGTCCGGCGCTTCGACGAAGACGCGAAGACCCTCTCCCTCCGCCTCGACCGACTGGATCCGGCCGACCCCGTCGACGTGACCCTGGACGTAGTGGCCGCCGAGCTCCTCTCCGGCCCGCAGCGCCGGCTCGACGTTCACGGCGTCGTCGCGAGCGAGGTCTCCGAGTGTCGTCCGCGCGATCGTCTCGGGCACGGCATGGAAGGAGATCGCGTCCCCAGCGACCGCGGTCGCGGTGAGGCAGCAGCCGTTGACCGCGACCGAGTCGCCGACATTCGTGCGCGCGGCGGTCTCGGGTGCGCGCACGACGAGCGCCCGGCCGCCGCCGGCCTCCTCCGACTCGACGACCGCTGCCGAGCTCGCGGACGATCCCCGTGAACACGGCAGGAGGGTAACGAGCTACGGCTCGTGGACGTAGGCCTGGATCAGGACGTCCTCGCCGATCGGGCGCGCTTCCATTCGGGTGAGCTCGAGCCGCCGCGGGCAGACCCTCGAGCATCCCGGGCCCCTCGCCGGAGAGGCGCGGCGCGACGAAGACGAGCAGCTTGTCGACGAGATCGCTCTCCAGGAACGCCGCCGCGAGCGTCGGGCCCGCCCTCGAGGAGCAGCGACTGGACGCCGTCCGCGGCGAGCCGTCCGAGCTCCTCGCGAAGCGGCCCGGAGCGGAGCTCGAGCTCCGAGCCGTCGGGCAGCGGGCCGCGCCCGAACGCGATCCGGCGCGGCTGCTTGACGACGGGGACGTCGCGCGCATCGAGGCGCGGGTTGTCCCACCGGACGGTTCCCATGCCGACGGCGACTGCGTCCGACTGCGCGCGCAGAACGTGCACGAGGCGGCGGGAGTCCTCGCCGGTGACCCAGCGCGTGCCGGGAACGCGTACGCGGCCGTCGAGCGCTGACCGCGACCTTGTACGTGACGAACGGCCGACGTGCCGTCACCCACGTCCGCCACTCCTCGATCTGCTGCCGGCAGCGGAAGCCGAGCTCGCCGTCGGCGAGCTCGATGTCGACCCCGCTCTCCCGAAGGTGTTCGAGTCCGCCGCCGTGCTCCGGCGTGCGGGTCGAGCTGGCCGGCGACGACACGCGCGACGCCGGCCTCGAGGAGCGCATCGACGCACGGCGGCGTCGTGCCGTGGTGCGTGCAGGGCTCGAGCGTGACGTAGACCGTCGCGCCGCGGGCTCGCTCGCCGGCAGCCTCGAGTGCGACGACCTCGGCGTGCGGGCCGCCCTTTCGCTCGTGCCAGCCTTCGCCGACGATCTCACCGTCGGAGACGACGACCGCGCCGACGATCGGATTCGGGTGCGTCGTGCTGCGGCCGTTCTCCGCGAGCTCGACGGCGCGCTCCAGGAAGCGGGCCTCCATGCGCGTGATCCTAAGCTCCTCGCTGTGGAACTTCCGGCTGCCCTGGCCGAACAGTGGCGACACGAGCCGGAATGGCTCGCGTCCCTCCCCGAGCTCGTTACCGAGTGTGCCGCTGAGTGGAACCTCGACCGGAGACGCCCTTCGACACGCCGATCTCACTCGTCGTTCCGGCAGGCGACGTCGTGCTCAAGCTGAATGCTCCCTCGCACGTCGAGGCCGATACCGAGGGCGACGCGCTCGAGCGATGGGCGGGCGCCGGAGCCGTGCGGCTCGTGGCGCGCGACGACCAGAGACGTGCACTTCTCGTCGAGCGCTGCGTTCCGGGAACGCGTCTCTGGGACGCGGGTGTCGACGAGATCGCCGTCGTCGCCGAGCTCTTGCCGCGGCTGCAGGTGGAGATCGGACCGGATCACCCGTTCACGCTCCTCGCCGACGAGGCGGATCGGTGGGCAGAGGAGGTCCCACGTTGGTATTCGGAGGCAAACGCGCCGTTCGAGCGCGCCCTGCTCGACGCCGCGCTCGACGTCTACCGAAGCGTCGACCGCACTGCGTCACACCTCGTGAACCAGGACCTCCACGGCGGCAACATCCTGAGAGCCCAGCGGGAGCCCTGGCTCGTCATCGATCCGAAACCGCTCGTCGGCGAGCGAGAGCTCGAGGCGAGCGCGCTCCTGCGCAACACGACGGAGGTCTCGCGGTGGCTCGATGCCCTCGCGCGACCTCGGGCTCGATCGCGAGCGGGCACGAGGCTGGGGCATCGCCCACAACCTCGCCTGGGCATGGGACGAGCACGACGGCTGGCTGGAGCCGCACGTCGAGGAGGCGAGGCGGATCCTCAGCGCACGGTGAGGCGCGCGACGAAGAAGCCCGCTGTGCCGTGCACGTGCGGCAGCGTCTGCAGGAACTCGGGGCGGCGCGGATGCCGGAACCGCGGCCATTCGCTTCCGAGCGTCGGCTCGACCTCGAGGCCCGATGCATCGACGACCTCCTCCGACTCGTCGGCGTTGATCGTGCAGACCGAGTAGACGATCGTGCCACCGGGCGCGCACGCGCTCCGCGGCGGACCGCAGCAGCGCGAGCTGCAGCTCGGGCAGCGGCATGGCTGCGCCAGCGGAGATCCGGTCGGCGATTGAGCACGCCGAGGCCCGAGCAGGGAGCGTCGACGAGCGCGCGGTCGAACCCAGTGAGCTCCGGCGGGAGCTCGCGTCCGTCCGCGACGACGACTCGGATGTTTCTCGCGCCGAGCCGCTCGACCGTCACCGCGAGCTCGCGTGCCCTTCCTTCATTGACCTCGACCGCGACGACCTCCCCGGCGAGCATCGTGGCCTTTCCACCCGGGGCGGCGCAGAGGTCGAGCGTCCGCTCGCGCTCGCGCGCACCGACGACAAGCCCGACGAGCTGCGACGCGGCGCTCTGCGGCCAGATCCGTCCGTCGGCGAGCGCGCGCTCGTCGATCCGGTCGACGTGCCATGCGCCCGGGAACGTCGGCATCGGCGACACCCTCGACCTCGCCGCGGATGAGCCGAACGACCGTAGACGCCGGCTCGTTGAGAGCGCGCATGAGGGCACGGGCGTCTTCGGCCCCGAGATCGCGCCACCAACTCTCCGCGATCCAGTCGGGGTACGAATGTGCGAGTGCAGCTCCGGACGCGGTGTCGTCGTCGAGAGCCGCGAGCAGCGCCCCGATGCCTTGCTCGACCCGGCGGAGGACGGCGTTCGTGAACGCCAACGGCGCGCTCGAGTCCGGCGCGGCGGACGAGCTCGACCGACTCGTTGACCGCGGCATAGCGAGCGACGCCCTCGACGAACCCGAGCTGGTAGACACCGAGACGGAGTGCGGCGCGCACGGGCGGGTCGAGGCGCGGGACGCGGCGGCGGCCGATCGTCTCGATGGCGTGGTCGAGTGTCCGGACGCGCTGCACCGCCCCGTACGCGAGCCGCTGGGCGAGTGCCCGGTCCCGCTCGTCGAGCCCGGCCGCGGTAGTTCGTAGTGCGCGATCCGCGTATGCGTCGTCCTCGAAGACGCGCCGAAGCACGTCGAACGCGGCCGCCCGCGCCGGGCTTACGGACGCAGCCCGCGAAGCCACGCCTCGTAGGCCATGCGACGGCCGCCGTCCGGCTGCACCTCGACCGGCTCGAACGAGCCGTCTTCGGCGACCCTCGCCTTCCAGACCGTCACGCCGCGTCCGTGCAGCTCGGCACGGGCGCCGATGTGCGGCGAGAGTGCGCGCACGCGATTGACGAGTTCACCTGCCGGGCGCTCGAGGTCGAGATCCCGGTCCTCGGGCGTGATCTTGGCCGCGTAGGTCGCCTCGCCGACCTGTTCGCGAAAGGCCGGAGCCGTCCTCGCGAGAACGTCGTCGAGGAGCTGCAAAGCGGCCTCGGTCGCCCGCTCGTAGACGGCTCCGGCGTCGTCCTCCTGCGAGAGCGCGAACGACTCCTGCGCGGCGATCGGGCCGGCGTCGAGCTCCTTGACGAGCCTGATGATCGTCACGCCGGTCTCCGTGTCGCCCGCCATGAGTGCACGCTCGACCGGAGCCGCACCGCGCCAGCGCGGCAGGAGCGACGGATGCACGTTCAGCCAGAGCCGCTCCGCGAGGACGTCCTCTGGGACGATCAGGCCGTACGCGACGGCGACGACGACCTCCGCGCCGAGATCGAGCCCGGGCTCGAGCCGTTCGGGCTCGAGGACACGCGAGACCGAGACGTTGGGCGGCCATCTTGGCGGGGGATGCCGCGAGCCTCCGGCCGCGGCCGGCAGGCGCGTCCGGACGCGTGAGCACGGAGGTGATCTCGTGGCGCTCGGCGAGGCGCTCGAGCACGTCGGCGCCGAACGCCGCGGTCGCGGCGACCGCGATCGGTCGCGTCAACGCGCGCCGAGGACGGGCTGCGGCCGCAGCCGCCGCGAGAGCGGCACGCCGCGACTCGTCGTCGGTGCGATCGATGATCAGCACGCCGTCGAGGTGGTCGAGCTCGTGCTGGACGACCCGCGACGACGGCGGCTCGAGCTCGAGCTTCACCGCCTCGCCCTTCGCATCGACGCCCTCGATGGTCACCCTCTGCGCGCGCTCGACCGGCACGAGCACGTCGCGCAGGGAGAGACAGCCCTCGTCGTCGACCTCGGTCTCCTTGGAGGTCTTCGTGATGACCGGGTTCACGATGACGCGGTCCTCCCCGTCGTCCGTGAACACGAACAGCCGGCGGAGGACGCCGACCTGCGTCGCGGCGAGCCCGACGCCGTTCGCCTCGTGCATGAGCCGCGTCATCCGCTCGACGAGCCGCTCGAGATCGTCGTCGAACGTCTCGACCTCCCGTGCCTTCATGCGAAGGACGGAGTCGCCGTACTGCCGGATCCGCGAGAGCGCGAGCAAGCCGCCGCGCCTCGCGCTCGAGCTCCTGCTCGTCCTCCGCGTGCTCGTGCTCGTGGTCGTGCTCGTGATGAGTCGTGGTCGTGGTCGTGCTCGTGGTCGTGCTCGTGATCGTGGTCGTGGTCGGCCATCGCGCGGCGAGTCTAGCCGCCGCGCGACGGCCAGTTCGTTCAGCCGATTCCCGTCGGCTGGCGCCCGATCTCGGCGCCGCTCGCGTCAAGTGCGACGACGGCGACCGGCCCGATCCCCTTCTTCAGATCCGACTTCCGGACGCGGAACCCGAAGACCTGCAGGCCGTCGGTCGCCGACGATGGATGCCCTCAGTTTCACGGCCCGAGACGATCCATCGCTCATGAGCACTCGAACGGCTCGCGACACGCGCGGCCGCGAGCCCGATCAGACGTGCGTCCCGCACCGCTTCGATCGCCGGACCGCCCGTCGTACGCGAGGCTCGCGGAGATCGCGCTTCCTCCGAGCGGATCGTCGACGGCGTTGCAGCCGCCCCCGCCCATGAGCGGGGCGTCGAGCGGGGCATCGGAGAGGCAGAAGTGCCCTGTCGAGGTGATCTGCGCGAACACGCCACGAGCAGGCAGGCCGTCGGCAGCCGGAATGTCGCTAACCCGCGTCGGCGGTGACTTGGCCAGCGCGGCCTCGAGTTCGTCCGAGCTCCGAGACCAGTCGAAGCCCCCGGCGACGACGCCAGCGACGAACACCACGGAGGTGACAACCACCACCGCTGCCGCGACCGCACGACTAGTTCGCATAGCAACCACCCCAGTGGCCACCCGTGTGCGCCTTGCAGTGCGCCTTCTTCACCTGCGACGACGACCAATACGTGTGCGTGACCATGTCCCGGTTCCGGACGGTCGCGTGCCAGCCGTACGACACGTTGTCGATGAACGTGACGGTCGTGTCGTAGCCAGACGACGGCTTGTTGAACTCATTCGTGGACCAGCCCGACTGGAACGAGCTCCCCGCCTCGTCTCCCGCGTACCAATATCGCGGACCGGCGTATCCCGTACGGCCAGCGCGGTGCCCGCCCAAGCGAGGGCGCACACCAACACGAGCAGTAGAGCCAGCTTCCTCATACGCAGCTCCTCTCAATTCGTCGAGATGTCCGTGCCGGTGTAGCGCTGGCGGTCGGCGCGCACAATTGGCCGAACCGGACACGGCCGTTTCGGCCAGGGCCGCTAGAGCGACTGCGGATCCACGTCGACGACGGCGCTCAGACCGTCCCGACGCATCGCCGGTGCGGCGCGCGCGAGCACCGCGGCTGCGCGGCTCGCGAAGGCGCGCGGCGAGTCGGTCTTCGCAAGCAGCTGAGCGCGATGGCGACCTCGGAGCCGCAGCAGCGGCGCGGGGCCGAGCAGCTGCACCTGCGGTCCCTCGAGCGCCCCCCGCAGCTCCCGAAGCGCACGACCGACATCGTCGGAGTCAGGTCCCGACACGACGAGTGCGACAAGATGTGAAAAAGGCGGGTACGAGAGCTCCCGGCGCCGTACGAGCTCCTCCGCAAGGAAGCCGGATACGTCATGCCGGAGCGCGAACGCGAAGGGCATCGCGTCCGGCTGGAAGGTCTGCACGATGACCTGCCCTGGAGCGTCCCGCCCGCTCCGTCCCGCGAGCTGCGTGACGAGCTGAAACGTCCGCTCCTCCGCCCGGAAGTCGGGGAACGCGAGCCCTGCGTCCGCGTCGACGACCGCCGCCATCTCGACGCCGGGGAAGTGATGACCCTTGGCGACCATCTGGGTTCCGATCAGCGCGACGGCGCGAGCGCTCGCGAACCGCTCGAGCGCTGCCCGCAGCGCGCCGGGAGCCGCAGCCGTGTCTGCGTCGAGTCGGATCCGCTCGAGCCGCGGAACCCGCCGCGCCAGCTCGGCCTCGAGTCGCTGCGTCCCGGCACCGATCCGCGCGAGCTCGACGGAACCGCACTCCGGACACGCGGGGGGAAGCTCCATCGAGAAGCCGCAGTGATGGCAGTGGAGCCGCGAGTCGGAGTGCAGCGTGAGCGCGATGTCGCAGCTCGCGCAGCGGCGCGTCATCCCGCACGAGCGGCAGTGGACCGCACCCGAGATACCGCGCCGGTTCAGCAGCAGGATCGCCCGTCCGCCGCGCTCCGCGACGCTCGACAGCTCGGCGAGGAGTGGCGCCGACAGCGGATATCCGGCTTCCCGCCGGAGATCGACGAGCTTCACGGACGGCAGTGGCGCCCCGATTCGCGTCGGCAGCGCCAGTCGCTCGAGCCGGCTCCAGCTCTCGACCCGCGGTGTCGCGCTCCCGTACACGGCGACCGCACCCTCGAGTGCCGCTCGCTTCGCCGCGACGGTGCGCGCGTCGTAGCGCGGATCCGACTCCTGCTTGAACGACGCGTCGTGCTCCTCGTCGACGACGACGAGCCCGAGCCGCTCGACCGGCGCGAAGACCGCCGACCGCGCCCCCACGACGATACGCGCCGCACCCGTCGCGATCCTCTCGCGCTCGTCACGGCGCTCTGCGTCGCTCAGTGCCGAGTGGAGAACAGCGACGCTGTCGCCGAAGCGCTCGCGGAACCGGCCGACGGTCTGAGGCGTGAGGGCGATCTCAGGCACGAGGACGATGACGCCTCGATCGCGCTCGAGCGCCGCCGCGGTGGCCTGGAGGTACACCTCCGTCTTCCCGCTCCCGGTCGGGCCGTGCAGGAGGACGTGGCCGCCGCCGGCGTCGAGCGCGGCGACGATGCGTGCGACGGCGTCTCGCTGGGCAGGTGTCAGCTCGTCCGGCTCGGGCTCGCCGCCGAACGCGTCACGGACCGACGGCTGGCGGATCCGGCTTCGGCGTCGGCGCACGTGCGGCGCGACGAGAGCGAGCGCGCGGGCAGGCGTGGAGCCGTAGTAGTCGGCGAGCCAGAGCGCGAGCTCGACGAGAGGCGCCGGAACGCGATCGACGACGTCCCCTGCATCGGCGACCTCGACGCCTTCTGGAGCGGCCACGCCCGTCTCGACCACGACGCCGCGGACCTTGCGGGCGCCCAGACTAATCGAGAGCGACGTCTCCTTGCGCGACCTCCTCCGGGACGCGGTACGTGAACGGCCGCGCGAGCGCGCGCGCCGTCACGAGCGGATAGATCTCCGCGAGAGGCACGCGCGCGAGCGTACGCCGTGTCTCTGTCTTCAGGCGCCGACGGCGACCAGCACGAAGTCCGTACCGAACCCGAGAACGAGCCCGAGCAGCACCCCGGCGAGCATGGCTTCCTTCTTCACGTTCCGGCCGCAGATCATGATCAGCTCGATGACGACGTAGAGGATCGAGCCGGCCGCGAGGGCGAGGAAGGCCACGGAGAGGGCGGTGCTCACCCATGCTTGGCCGACGAGCGTGCCGACGAACGTCGGGGCACCACCGATGACCCCGAGCGCAGCAAGGAACGCCCAGCTCGGACGATCCTTGTCCCCTGCGAGGGGCGCCACGATGCCGAATCCCTCGGTCGCGTTGTGGAGCCCGAACCCGATCACCAGGGCAAGCGCGAGGCTCAGCTCGTCCGCGGCTGCCGACTGCCCGATCGCCAGCCCTTCGGAGAAGTTGTGGAGTCCGATCCCGGTCGCGATAAAGACCGCGAGCCAGCTCGAAGGCGACATCGTGACGATGTGCCGCTCGACCTGGTACTCGGCGATCGACGCTGCGCCGGGACCGAGCATCGCCTGGCCTCGGCGTCGCCGAAGCCAGCCGTCGTACAGCGCCAGGGACATCAGACCGACTGCGAAGCCGGCGGTCAGGAGCACGGCGAGCCAGGCGAAGCGCCCGTCGTTCCCCTGGGTGAGCGCTTCCTCGACCGGCTCGACCGCAGCGGCGAGCACGTCCCAGAGGAGGAAGATCAGGATCCCGGTCGCAACGGCGCTCAGGAACGACTTCGTACCGAGGCTGATCGACTGCATGCGGCCGACCGGGAGGCCGAGGAAGATGGTCAGACCCGCAACCGCCCCCAGAAAAACGATCTGTCCCGAGCTCATGTAAGGGGCACCTTACAGAGGGCGCACGGCGGCGGCAAGAGCCTGCCGCTCTAGACTGGTCCGCGATGGCACAGACGCACGGCCACTCGGTCGACGAGTATCTCGAGACGATCTACTTCCTCGCCTTCCCCATCGGCGAGTACCGACCGGCGACGGGCGCGACCGCGATCGCCTCGCGCGTCGCCGAGATGCTCGGCGTGTCGCGCGCCTCCGCCGGAGAGATGCTGAAGCGGCTCGAGGCCGATGGGCTCGTCGAGCGGGGCGAGCAGAAGGAGGCGATCCTCACGCCGGAGGGCGCCGAGCGCGCCAAGCGCGTCGTTCGCAAGCACCGGATCATCGAGCGCTTCCTCACCGACTTCATGGGCTACACCGCGGCCGAGTCGCACGTTCATGCCGACGAGCTCGGCGACACGTTCACGGACGAGATGATCGAGCGGATCAACGAGCGGCTTGGGTCCCCGGACCGCTGCCCACACGGCTGGCCGGTCGACACGGAGTTCGAGCAGGCCGAGAACGCCGAGCTCGTCGCGCTCGCAGAGCTCGAGGTCGGCCGGACGGGCGGATCGTCCGCCTCGCCGAGCACGACGGCGACCTCCTCCACTGGTTCTACGACGAGGGGCTCGTCCCGGGCTCCGAGGTCGCAGTCGTCTCGGCGCAACCCGCCGCCGGTCAGCTGACCATCGCCGTCGGCGGCACCGAGCGCGCGATCAGCGAGCGTGCTGCCGACGGGATCTACGTCCGCGCGGCCTGACCCTTTACGAATCGCTCACGGTCTCCTTCGCGTCCGATCACAGGACGGTGCCAGCATGCGCAACGGATTCGGGGAAGCCGAAAGGAGAAGGAAGGATGAGACCGAATCGATATGCCGTGGGCGCTGGCCGCGGCGGCGACGCTCGTCGTCGGTGGGAGGCGTTGCGCTCGCCGCGGCGAACGACGGGGATCGCACGACGCGCTGCGAGGCTTGCGTCGCGCGGATCGCGGAGCGACGTGGCGTCACCGTCGACCAGCTCGAGGCGAACGTCAAGGCGCGGCTGCTCGCGCGGATCGACGCAGCCGAGAAGGCGGGCCGCATCTCCTCGGCGCGGGCGACGAACCTCCGCGAGCGCGTGTCCGAGGGAAGCCTCTGCGGCGCCGCCGCGAAAGCCCGCGTGAAGTTCGCCGCCCGCGGGATGCTGCCCGCCGCCGCCCGGTTCCTCGGGCTCGATCGCGCGGAGCTGCGTGCGCAGCTCCCGGGGACACTCCCTTGCGGCACTCGCCGAGAAGCAGGGCAAGAGCGTCTCGGCGCTCGAGGCGGCGATGGTCGCACCCGCCAAGGCGAGGCTGGCGAACGCCGTCGCGACGGCAAGCTCACGAAGGAGCGTGCCCAGGCGGTTCTCGACAGGCTCGAGCAGCCGCCGGCGTCTCGAGCACGCGTCCCGGCGACCTAGTTATGCAGAAGTAGCGAGGCCCGCCGACGAGGCCCGTCGCTTCTTAGCCAACTCTTAGGCAACTCACACCCCGCTCTCAGGCGGCGCGATTGGATCGAAGGTGCAGTAACTCCCTCCGACGACTGCCCTCCGTCCGCGAGACCGGAATCCGAGCGCCTCCGGCGCGGGTCTCCGGCCGGCAGTGCAGCCGGGTCGGGGGCAGGCCGATCGACCTGCCGTATCTCGGAGAGCAGGCCGGCCGCGGCGCGAAGCGCGTCGGCCTTGTCCGTGCGCTCCCATGTGAAGTCCCGGTCGTCGCGCCCGAAGTGGCCGTACGCAGCCGTCTTCGCGTAGATCGGCCGCATGAGGTCGAGGTCGCGGATGATCGCGCCGGGCCGCAGGTCGAAGTGCTCGCGAGACGAGCTCCTCGATGCGCGTCGAGCGGGATCGCCTCCGTCCCGAAGCACTCGACGTTGACGCTCATCGGATGGGCGACGCCGATCGCGTACGCGACCTGGATCTGGCAGCGATCGGCCAGGCCCGCCGCGACGACGTTCTTCGCGACGTGGCGCGCGGCGTAGGCCGCCGAGCGGTCGACCTTGGTCGGGTCCTTGCCCGAGAACGCTCCACCGCCGTGAGGCGCAGCGCCGCCGTACGTGTCGACGACGATCTTCCGACCCGTGAGGCCCGTGTCTCCCATCGGCCCGCCGATGACGAACTTGCCCGGTCGGGTTGACGTAGAGGAAGTCCTTCTCGCCGAGGCGGGCCGGATCGAAGAGATCGCGGAAGTCCGCGTGGAGGATCGGCTCGACGACGTGCTCGAGCAGGTCGGGCTTGAGCAGCGTCTCGACGTCCAGGCCGTCGCGATGCTGCGTCGAGACGAGGACGCGCTCGATCTCGACCGGGCGCTGGATGCCGCGCTCGTCGACCTCGTAGCGCACGGTGACCTGCGACTTGCCGTCCGGGCGCAGGTACGGGAGCACGTTCGCCTTGCGCACCTCGGCCAGGCGCGCGTCAAGCTGTGCGCGAGCATGATCGGCATCGGCATCAGCTCGTCCGTCTCGTTGCGTCGCGTAGCCGAACATCATTCCCTGGTCACCCGCACCGAGCAGGTCGAGCGGATCCGTGTCGCCGTGCTGTGCCTCGTAGGACGTCGTCGACGCCCTGCGCGATGTCGGCGGACTGCTCGTCGATCGCGACGACGACGCCACACGTCTCGAAGTCGAAGCCGTACTTCGCGCGCGTGTAGCCGATCTCGGCGATCCGCTCGCGCACGACCGAGCGGATGTCGACGTACGTGTCGGTCGTGATCTCCCCGGCAACGACGACGAGGCCGGTCGTGATCAGCGTCTCGCAGGCGACGCGCCCGTTGGGATCGTCGGTGAGGATCGCGTCGAGGACGGAGTCCGAGATCTGGTCGGCGATCTTGTCGGGATGACCCTCGGTGACCGACTCCGACGTGAACGAGAACGTGCGCGCCGCCACGGCGCCGAAGGCTACCTGCATCGCAGCCGGAACGGCCCTCGCGGCTCGCGAATCAGACGTCGCCGCGAGCGTCTTGACTTCGCGAGCGGCGATCCGCTCTTGGCCGCCCTACTCCGTCGTCGGAGCGCGGCTCATGAGCTGCTCGACGAGGCCCGTGAGCGGCACGCCGTCGAGGACGGCGCAGACGCCCTCCGTGATCGGAAGCTCGATCTCGAGGCGGCGCGAGAGGTCGCGGAGCACGGGCGCTGTCGTGAGCCCCTCGACGACCATGCCGATCTCGGCTGCGGCCTCTTCCGGGCTGGCGCCGCGCGCGATGAGCTCTCCCGCGCGGCGGTTCCGTCCCGACGGCGCCCAGCACGTGACGATGAGGTCGCCCATACCCGCGAGGCCGGCGAACGTGTCCGGACGTGCGCCCGCCGCCTCGGCGAGGCGTCGCATCTCGGCAAGGCCGCGCGCGACGAGCGCGGCCTTCGCGTTGTCGCCGAGCGAGAGCCCGTCGGCTCCGCCGGCCGCGAGGGCGATGACGTTCTTCGCGGCGGCGCAGAGCTCGACTCCGGCGACATCGTCGCTGACGTACACGCGAAACAGCACGGAGTTCACGGCGACCTGAATCCGCACCGCAAGCTCGAGGTCGTCGCTCGCGACGACCGCGGCCGCTGGGAGGCCGCGGACGATCTCCTCGGCGATGTTCGGGCCCGAGAGGACCACGACGGGTCGGTCCGCACAAGCGTCGAAAGCCGCTCGCCCGTCGCGGGATCGAGCCCCTTCCTGAGGCTCAGAACGGGTGCGTCCCCCGGAAGCGTCCGAGACGACCTCGCCGAAGACGCGGCTGGGGACCGCGACGACGACGAGCTCGGCCTCGGCGACCGGCGCATCGCCGATCGGCGCGGCGACGACTCCGGCGAGGTCCGCCGTATGCGCATAGCGAGGATTCCGACCGGTCGCGTTGATGGCGTCCGCCTGCGCGGCGTCGCGCGTCGCGATCGTCACCTCGTGCCCGCGGTCGCGGAGGAGGCACGCGAAGGACGTACCCCACGACCCGCTCCGACGACCACCACGCTCAACGACTGCGTCATTCAGACGTGACGAAGTCGATCGAAACGGGTACGCCCTCGAGGCCGAACCGCCTGCGCAACTCGTTCTCGACCCAGTAGCCGTAATCGCGCGTGACGAGGCTGCGGTCGTTGACGAAGAAGCGGAAGCGCGGCGGGCGCGAGCTCACCTGCGTGCCGTAGAGGAGGTTGAGTCGCCTCCGCGCCGGCCCGGCGGCTGTCGCGCCTCGCGGAGCTCCTGCAGCGCCTTGTTGAGCTGCGCGGTCGGGATACGCCCTGCATAGCGCTCGAAGACGGCCTCGACAAGACCGAGCAGGCGCTCGAGGCCGCGCCCGGTACTCGCCGAAATCGCGATAACGGGAGGCCGCTGGCGCAGGCGCACCAGGATCTCCGGGCGCACGTCCTCGAGCCGGATCTCGGTGATGTCCCACTTCGACAGGACGGCGACTGTGGCGCATTGCGCCTTGCGGGCGACATCGGCCACGGAGAGATCCTGCTCGACGACGCCTTCGCTCGCGTCGAAGAGGACGAGGGCGACGTCTGCGCGCTCGGCCGCCTCGAGGGCACGCAGCTCCGAGTAGTACTCGATCCCCTGCCGTTGCTTGCGCTTACGCCGCAGACCGGCCGTGTCCACGAGCACGAATGTCGAGTCGTCCCGGCGCAGCACGGTGTCGATCGAGTCGCGCGTCGTTCCAGGCACCTCCGAGACGATGACGCGGTCGCGCCCGACGAGCGCGTTCAGCAACGACGACTTACCGACGTTCGGCCGACCGAGGATGGCGACACGGATCGCCTCTTCCCCCACCGGGCGCTCGCCGCGACCGGGCAGCCTGCTCACGATCTCGTCCAGGAGGTCGCCCGAGCCGTGCCCGTGCAGGGCCGAAACGGGGATGGGATCGCCGAGACCGAGCCGATGGAACTCGAGCGCCTCGAGGTCCCGCCGCGGATCGTCGAGCTTGTTCGCGAGCACGAGCACGGGTCGCCGCGAGCCCCGCAGGATCTCGGCGAGCTCCTCGTCGCCGGGCGTGACGCCCGCCTTCGCGTCCACCACGAGGAGCACGAGGTCGGCTTCCTCGATCGCCTCGCGCGCCTGAGCCCGTATCTGCGGGCCGAACGGGCCCGTGTCGGCGCGGTCGACGCCGCCGGTGTCGATCAAGCCGGAACGTCGTGCCCGACCACTCGCAGAGAAGCTCCTTGCGGTCGCGCGTTACCCCCGGCGTCTCGTGGACGACGGCCGTGCGCGTCGCAGTGAGACGGTTGATCAGGGTGGACTTCCCGACGTTCGGGAAGCCGACGATCGCGACCGTGCCGGCAATCTCGACGTCGTCGGCGAGATCGGTCACAGCGGGGGCGTTGCGTCGCGAGGACGTCCGAGCTCGTGCACTCCGCTCAGCCACTCCCAGAGGCGCCTGATCTCGCGCTCGATCTCGGCCGACGCCTCCTTGTAGCCCTTGCCGCCGCGAGGCAGCCCCTCGAACGTCATCGGCGCGCTCCAGGCGACCGAGACGGGGCTGAAGCTCCCGAGCCGCCACTCGTACGAGCCGTAGATCGCGGCACAGCTCACGGGAACCTCCTCGTTGATCGCGACCATCGCCGCACCCGGCTGCACCGGACCGGGAACGCCCGAGCGCTGGCGCGTCCCCTCGACGAAGAGACCGAGCGCGTGCCCGTCGCGCACGATCTGCCGCATCGTGCGGACGGCCTCGCGGTCGGACTCGCCGCGCCGGACGGGGAAGGCGCCGAACGAGCGCATCAGCTGGCCGAGCCCCGGCACGCGGTGCGCCTCGACCTTGGCCATGATGTACAGGGTTCGCGGGACCGCGGCTCCGAGCGCGGGCGGGTCGATCCAGCTGAAGTGGTTCGACGCCACGACCAGCCCACCCTCGAGCGGGACTCGCTCGGCCCCGTAGATGCGCAGGGGGGCGACAAGCTTGACCGCGGTTCCGATCGTGACCCGCCCCACCGCCCAGATGGCATCCGTCTTGTTCATCGCTTCGCACCCACCAGATCGGCGATCCGGTCGACAACCTCGTCGACGGTCAGGTCTGTCGTGTCGAGGAGAACGGCGTCCTCGGCCGGCTTCGTGTTGATCGCGTCGCGCTCGTCGCGCGCCTTCAGGTCGGCCGCGAGCGCACCCGCGGAGACGCCCGGGCGGTCCGCCGTGCGGCGTTGCGCCCGCACCTCGGGATCGGCCACGAGGAACACCTTCAGCTCCGCGTCGGGGACAACGACGCTTCCGATGTCTCGCCCCTCGATCACCGAGTCGCCTCCAACCGCGAGCGCACGCTGACGCTCGCGCATGACGTGCCGCACCTCAGGGTGACGTGCGACCGTCGGGACGAGGCGATCGATGTCCGCCTCGCGGATCGCAGTGGTCACGTCCTCGCCGTCGACCTCGACGTGGCCGTCCGATCCGAACGACACGGGATGCGCGCGAGCGAGGTCGGCGAGGGCGGCGCCGTCGGTCAGGTCTGTGTCGTCGCGCCGCGCGATCCAGGTCAGCGCGCGGTACATGGCGCCCGTGTCGAGGTAGCGAAAGCCGAGCCGACGCGCGAGCATCGAGGCGACCGTGCTCTTCCCGGAGCCCGCCGGCCCGTCGATCGCCACGATCATGTCGCGGGAGGGTAATGAAGGGCAGCCAGGTTTGGCGCGACCCGGATCGGCACTAACCGACCCCGGTCCTGCGCACAGATCCGGGCGCAATCTGCTCGAGCACCTCGAAGAAGCCAGGGAAGCTGACAGCCGCGGCCTCGGCGCCGCGCAGCTCGACCCCCTCGATGGACGCGACGCCAGCGATCGCCCCGAGCATTGCCAGCCGGTGGTCGCCGTGGGAGTCGACGACGCCGCCGCGGAGCCGTGCGGGAACGCCCTTGATGCGGAATCCGTCCTGCGTCGCGCGAATGTGCCCGCCGATCCGGCGCAGCTGCTCGACCACGACCTCGATCCGGTCGGACTCCTTCGCGCGGAGCTCGCCGGCGCCGCGCACGACCGTCTCGCCGCGCGCGTGACAGGCCGCAACCGCGAGGATCGGCAGCTCGTCGATGAGCGAGGGCACCTCCGCGGCCACGATCGTCGTGCCGACAAGCTCGGACGCGCGAACCTCGACGTCCCCCGCCGGTTCGCCGCCGATCAGGCGCCGGTTGTAGATCGCGACCCGCGCTCCCATTCGCCCTAGCATGTCGAGGACGCCTGCGCGCCGCGGATTGAGGCCCACGCCGTGCGCGGTGACGGACGAGCCCGGGATTATGGCGGCCCCGACGAGGAACGGCGCCGCCGACGAGATGTCCCCCGGGACGTCCACGGAAGGCAGCCGGAGCACGTCGGCCTGCTCGACCGTCACGCTCGTCGGCCGCCTCGTGACGCGGGCGCCCGCGAGCTCGAGCATGCGCTCGGTGTGGTCGCGCGTGGGGATCGGCTCGACAACGGTGGTTGCTCCGTCCGCAAAGAGGCCCGCAAGGAGAACGCAGGACTTGACCTGAGCGCTCGCAACCGGCAGCTCGTAGTCGATGGCATTCAGCGGGCGCCCCTGGATGCCGAGCGGGAGGTGGCCGTTCGTCGCCTCGACGCCGGCGCCCATCCGCGTCAACGGAGTCGCGATCCGGTCCATCGGTCGCGCACTGAGCGACTCGTCGCCTTCGAGCTCGAACTCCCGCCCGTCCTGTCCCGCGAGGATGCCGGCGAGGAGCCGGACGAGCGTGCCCGCGTTCCCGCAGTCGATCGGCCCATCCGGAGCCCGCAAGCCCCGAAGGCCCACCCCGTGGACCGTGATCGTGTCGACGTCGAGCTCGTCGACCGTCACGCCGAGCGCGCGGACCGCGGCGATCGTGGACTCGGTGTCCGCCGAGCGCCCGAAGCCCGCGATCCGCGTGTCGCCCTCGCAGATCGCCCCGATCAGCACCGCGCGGTGCGAGACGGATTTGTCGCCCGGGACGGCGATGTGGCCCTGGAGGGCCGGGACCGGCTCGATCCGCATGGACGAGACCCTACGTCCGCGCCGCCGTGCCGGTCCAGGGACAATGCGCCGCGATGCGCATCTTCTCCGGAATCCAGCCGACAGGGGACAAAACGCTCGGCAACTACATCGGCGGCTTCCGTCAGTACGCCGCCACGCAGGAACAGGGCGAGGCCTTCTTCTGCATCGTCGACCTCCATTCGATCACGGTCGAGTACGACCCTGACGACCTGCGCGAGCGGACGCTCGACCTGTACGCGATGCTCGTCGCGACGGGCCTCGACCCAGAACGCTCGACCATCTTCGCCCAGAGCCAGGTACCTGCCCACGCGCAGGCGAGCTGGCTGCTTTCCTCGGTCACGAGCTACGGCCAGCTGGGGCGAATGACCCAGTTCAAGGAGAAGGCCGAACAACGCGAGTTCGTCTCATCGGGGCTGTTCACGTACCCCGTGCTCATGGCGGGCGACATCCTCCTGTACCAGACCGACATCGTCCCGGTCGGGGACGACCAGCGCCAGCACATCGAGCTTGCGCGCGACATCGCCGAGCGCTTCAACGCCCGTTTCGGGGAGACCTTCGTCGTCCCGCGCGGCGTCTTCCCGGAAGTCGGCGGGAGGATCATGGACCTGCAAGAGCCTACGAAGCGAATGTCGACAACGAGCGGGACGCCGCAGGGCACGGTGCGCGTTCTCGACGAGCCCGACGTGATCCGCAAGAAGTTCCGCAGCGCCGTTACGGACTCGGGACGCGAGATCCGTCAGGGCGACGACAAACCGGGGATCACGAACCTGATCAGCATCCTCTCAGTCGCGACCGGGAAGGCGCCGGGTGAGCTCGAGGTCGAATACGAGGAAGCCGGCTACGGCCAGTTCAAGACCGATGTGGGCGAAGCGGTCGTCGACCTCCTGAGTCCTATCCGCGAGCGCTACCTCGAGCTACGGGCCGATGCGCCCGAGCTGCAGCGACTGCTCGCGCTCGGCGCCGAGAAGGCCGCGGCCGTCTCACAGCCCACGCTCGAGACGATGTACGAGCGGATGGGCTTCGTCCGCCTCGGCTAGAGACCGACCGCACCACGCAGCGAGTCGATCTCGCCCCGCGTGAGAGCGCGCCACTGTCCCTCTTGCAGGCCTTCGAGGTCGAGCCCGGAGTAGCGGGAGCGGTGCAGACGCCCTACGGGGTGACCAACCGCCTCGAGCATCCGCCTCACCTGGCGGTTGCGGCCCTCGTGCAGCGTCAGCTCGATGCGACTCCGGCGTCGGCTGGCCGAGAGGACGCGAACGTCGGCCGGGGCGGTCCTGCCGTCGTCGAGCTCGATCCCTCCCCGCAGCGCCTCGAGAGCGTCTCGCGTCGGCGACCCTTCGACGTCGGCCTCGTAGACCTTCGGCACCCCGTAGCGCGGGTGTGCGAGCCGGTGCGCGAGCTCGCCGTCGTTCGTGAGCAGGAGCGCGCCGGTCGTGTCGGCGTCGAGACGACCGACGGGTACGACGCGCGGCTCGGACGGGACGAGGTCGACGACCGTCGGGCGTCCCTGCGGATCCCGTGCGGTCGTGACAACCGCGGGCGGCTTGTACAGCAGGACGTACGCGAGCGCCTGACGAGCAACGCGCTCGCCGTCCAGCTCGACGACGTCGTGCCTTCCGACGACCGTGTTGAGCTCGCCGGCGCTGCCGTTCACCCGGACACGTCCGTCGCGTATCAGCTCGTCCGCCCGGCGCCGCGACGCTACGCCGGCTCGTGCGAGGAATGCGTTGAGCCGCATTGCGCGCATTGTCGCCCCCGATAGGGTGCCGTCGTGCCGCAGATCGACGAGTGGAGCGAGAAGCTTGCCCGGCTTGCAGTCTTCGGGGCGAACGTCCAGCCCGGACAGCTCCTGTCGATCACGAGCTACATCGACAAGGAGGACATGACGCGGCGGATCGCCCGCGCGGCGTATCAGCAGGGCGCGAAGTTCGTCGACGTCCTCTACTTCGACCAATGGCTGAAGCGCGAGCGCGTCGCACACGCCGACGACGAATCGCTCGACTACGCGCCCCCATGGATGGCGCAGAGGCTCCTGTACCTCTCGGACGAGCACGCCGCCCGCATCTCGCTCTCCGGCCCGCAGGCGCCGCGCGCTCTGGACGGGCTCGATCCTGCGCGAGCCGGCCGCGATCTTCTCCCTTACCTTCCCGAGACGGGCGAGGTGGTGAACCGGATGACGACCAGTTGGTGCATCGTGCCGGTGCCGACACGGCCGTGGGCGGAGATCGTCTTTCCGGAGCTCGAGGCCGAGTCTGCCTACGAGCGGCTCTGGGAGGACGTCGCACACATCTGCCGGCTCGATGCCGACGACCCGAGCGAGGCGTGGACCGACCGGTCGGAGGTGCTCAAGTCCAACGCGAGACGACTCACCGACCGGCGATTCGACGCGCTCAGGCTGCACGGGCCGGGGACCGACCTCACGATCGGGCTCTTCGCATCCGCACACTGGGCGGCCGGAGACCTCGAGACCGTCGACGGCAGGCGGCACTCGCCCAACATCCCGACCGAGGAGGTGTTCGGAACACCCGACCCGGAGCGGGTCGACGGCTACGTCTCGGCGACGATGCCGCTCGAGCTGTCGGGGTCGATCATCCGCGGGATCAGGCTCGAGTTCGAGGGCGGCCGCGCGGTGAAGATCGACGCGGAGTCCGGCGTCGAGACCCTCCGCGCCGTCGCGACACGCGACGACGGGGCCTCACGGCTCGGCGAGATCGCACTCGTCGACGGCGAGGGGCGCATCGGCCCGCTCGGGCGAGTCTTCTACGACACGCTCATCGACGAGAACGCCGCGAGCCATATCGCGCTCGGCGGCGGCTACGAGCACCCGGTCGAGGACCCCGCCGAGATCGCCCGCGATCAACGCGAGCGAGGTGCACGTCGACTTCATGATCGGCAGCCCCGAGTTCGACGTCGACGGGATCACGCGCGACGGCGAGCACGTGCCCGTGCTTCGCGACGGCGCCTGGCAGGTCTGACGGACAGCGACTCGGCGAGGCGATGAGGCGGCTCGTCTAGGACGCGCGGGCTTCGGCCACTTCGAGCAGCCGCTCGCGGAGCTCCTGCCGCGTCCTCGGCGAGGTCGTCGAGACGTGGCAGCGCGGCGAGGCTCTCGAGTCCGAAGACGCGCTCGAAGAGCGGCGTCGTCCGGTAGCGCACCGCGCCGCCCGGCCCGCTCTCGCGTCCCGCCTCGGCGATCAGGCCGCGCTCGACGAGACTCGCGACAGCGGAGTCGGCTGCGACGCCGCGGATCCGGGCGACATCCGGGCCGCGAGCACGGCCCGAGGTACGCGACGATCGCGAGCGTCTCGAGTGCCGCCTGCGAGAGCCCGCGCTCGACCGGCCGCTCGAAGAGCCGCGCGCACGCCTCGGCGGCCTCGCGGCTCGCGCGAAACGCGAAGCCTCCCGCCACGGCCTCGAGCACGATCCCGCTGCGACCCTCGCTGTAGCGCTCCCGAAGAAGCCCGAGCGCGGTCTCGATTCGCTCCGGATCGTCCTGCGTCGCCTCGCACGAGCTCCTCGATCGAGAGCGGAGCGCGACGCGACGACCAGCAGCGCCTCGACCGTCCGCGCGAGACGGTCGACCGGATTGGCGGAGATCAGGCGGAGCGTGCTTTCCATTCGCTGGATCCTTTCGCTGTCGGCTCTCGAAACCCTTATGGGCATGAACGGCGCTGCCTGGCTGAGGCGCGATCTCGCCGGACTTGCGCAGCTCGAGCAGCGCGAGCAGCGCCACCGCCTGCTCGACCGCGGGAGCCCCTCCACCTCGGTGTCGAAGTCGAAGACGCGGCGGCGGTGACAGGAGCGCGCGGAAGCGCTCGAGGAACTGCGAGACGGGCGGAAAGCGCAGCGCCATGTGCGAGAGCGAGACGGTCGGAGGCGGCACGGCGAGTGCGCGGAGCGCGTCCGCCGAGCGCCTGCGGGATCCTGCGGCGCGAGCCGTCGCTCGAGCGGAGGCGCGAGCGGAGCAGGCCCGAGCCGGAAGAACCGATCCTGCTTCGGAGCCGAGCCGCTCCAGCAGCCACGCAGCTGCCTCCTTCATGCGGCGGTACTCGGCGAGGCGCCGCGCGAGCTCCTCGGCAGCCTCCTCGGGCTCGAGCTCGCCGAGCTCCGCCGCCTCCTCCGGGAAGAGCGCGCGCGCCTTCAGCTCCAGAAGGGCGGAGACGAGGACGAGGAACTCGCCGCACGCCTCGAGGTCGAGCTCCTCCCGCTCGGCGACGCGTTCGACGAAGGCGAGAACGATCGCCGCGATGTCGATCTCGCGCGGCTCCAGCTCCTCCTTGAGGAGCAGCGTGAGGAGGAGATCGAACGGCCCCTCGAAGGCGTCGAGCTCGAGCTCGAGCTCACGGACGGGCGTCGGCAGCACGCGCGGAGGCTAGCCGCGCGGCCGGACGCGTCGGGGCGGCATCAGCGCCCCTTCGGCACCGCCATCGTCTCGACCTTCGCAGGCGTTGCGCGCCGCCGCGCTTCCAACGCCTCTGCCAGACGACGAAGAACGCCGCCGAGAGTACGATCGCCGCCGCCGCGACGAAGACGTTCAGGCGGACGCCGCCGATCTCGTGTGACGGATCGATGCGCAGCATCTCGATCCAGAGGCGGCCGATGCTGTAGACGAGGACGTACAGCGCGAAGAGACCGCCCGGGCGGATCCGACCCTTGAAGCGCCGCTCGATGAGCAGCAGCAGGCCCGCCGCCGCGAAGCACCACAGCGCCTCGTAGAGGAACGTCGGATGGAACGTGTCGTGCTCGATGTCGTCGATCGGCCGGTTCTGGGGATCGATCTCGAGACCCCAGGGAAGGTCGGTGGGCTTGCCGAACAGCTCCTGGTTCCACCAGTTGCCGAAGCGTCCGATGCCCTGGGCGACGAGGAGCCCCGGCGCCACGCAGTCGGCGAGCTTCGCCACCGAGACGCCGGAGCGGTGCGCGACGATCGCGCCGACGACGCACCCGAGGCCGATGCCACCCCAGACCCCGAGGCCGCCCTTCCAGATCGCGAACGCGCCCCACCACTCGTCGGGAAGCTCGTTCCAGCTCGTGATGACGTGGTAGAGGCGGGCGCCGACGATCCCGAAAGCGACGCCCCACACGGCGACGCGGAAGATGAGATCCCAGTCGCCGCCGCGCCTGGTCCAGCGCAGGCCGGTGATCCCGACGGCGGCCGCGATCGCGACGAGCAGCGTCAACCCGTAGAAGTGGATCGACAGCGGCCCGATGTCGATCGTGCTCGAGCTCGGCGAGGGAATCGAGAGAAGCAGCGCGAATCACCGGCGGGCATTGTGCCCACATCGGCGGCTACGTCGTGCCGCAACCTGCCGAGAGACGAGACCTACGCAGGCCAGAAGGTCGCGCCTGAGGGCCGAAGGGCGATTCATTCGCCCGCAGGCCAGTGACGGAGATTCAGCGTCGCTACGAAGAGGAAGGGGGGCCGGTGGGGGGAAACATCGTTTCCCTCCACGCTACAGCAGGATCTGGAGCGCGAGCTCGACCGAGCAACCGCGCTCGAGCAGGCTCACCGCGTCGTGGAGATCGATGTCGTGGCTCGCGGCGAGGACGATCGCCGCCTCTGGGTGGTACCCCGCGCGCTCGAGCGCCTCGTGCCGCCACTGCTCGATTCGATCCTGCTCCGTCCCATGGACAACTTCGAGTTCTGCCGCAGACATGCCGCCGCCCTTCGCCTTGGGGATCGGTGTCACTCGCCTATTCGCCCAATACGACGTATCGGACGCCCCCTTTTCGGGGGGATTGCGTTGAGCACGCGTAAACGTTCCGTGAGGACAGCGGGACGGCCCTTCCGGGCCGAGCACCGGAGTCCTCATCGCCGGGTTACCGGGACGGAGCCGAATCGCTCGCTATGAGCGAGAGGCTCCTCAAAACCTGCGCGCAGCGGAGCTATTCGACGCGAACTGCGAGACGGCTGCGGGATGACATAGGAGCCTTGACGGACCGAAGCGGAAAGAGCATCTCCACAGTCGTGCCGTCATGCGAGGCCACGAACGTACAGCCATCCGTCAACCGCGAGATGAACGCGAGTCCCAAGCCGCCTTCATCTTCCGTGTGCGTCCGAAAATTCCCACGCCTTCGGCCATGGTCCGCGACCCTAACGACCAGTTCGTCGCCGAGCTCCTGCGCACTCACGTCGACCAGACCTGGCTCGCTCTCTGGGTATGCATGCTTCACCGAGTTGGCAATGGCTTCGCCGACGCAGAACTTGACGGCATAGACCTGCGACGCCCGACATACCGGTCTCGCTGGCAAGGTTTGCGACGGCGTCACAGAGGGGGCGGATGTACTCCGGTCTTGCATCGGCGCGCACCTGAAGCATGTTCCCCATCGGACGTCTTTTTTTGGATTCCCGGTCTTCGCCTGATCAAAACACTCGCCCTCGGGCACGTACGACCGAGCGCCTCCTCACGGCCGCCAGGTCGCCGACTTCATCCGCGGTCGCCTAGACCGTGCTCCGCCGTACTGTCCCGCTTTGCCGTGGAACCCCTGTAGAGGAGAATTCCCCGATGACGTCGCCCTCGACCAACGCGCTCTCCCAGGCGTCGGCCGACCTCGTCCCGTTCGTCCCCCGGCTGACGTTGGAATGGCTTCGAGACGAGCCCGCGGCATCTTGGCGCGAGCTCGAGGGGACCCTCGCATTCATCGACATCTCTGGCTTCACCGCGATGTCGGAACGGCTCTCGGGCCTCGGACGAGCCGGGGCCGAGGAGGTCACCGAGGTCATGAACGCCACGTTCGCCGCGCTCCTCGGCGTGGCCTACGCGCATGGCGGGGGTCTTCTCAAGTTCGGCGGCGACGCGTTGCTGCTCCTCTACGACGGCGACGAGCACGGACCCCGGGCCGCTCGGGCGGCTTTCGAGATGCGGCGGACGCTTCGGGCGATCGGTCGGCCGCGAACGTCAGCCGGGGCGATACAGCTCAAGATGCACGCGGGGCTCCACAGCGGGCGCTTCCAGTTCTTCCTCGTTGGAGACTCACATCGCGAGCTGCTGATCGCCGGCCCCGCCGCGACCCGAACGGTCGAGATGGAAGCCACATCGGAGGCCGGAGAGATCCTCGTGAGCACAGAGACGGGGAGCGTCCTCCACGCCGACACGCTCGCAGAGGAGAGGGGCGCTGGGCGTCTGCTCCGCTGCAGCCCCCGAGGTCCGCGGCTCGGTAGCCCCTCTGCCCGCCATCGAAGGCATCCCGCTCGAGGTTGCGGTTCCGGCGCCTCTGCGAGCGCAACTCCTCGAGATCGGGCCGCTCGAGGGCGAGCACCGACATGCGGCAATCGCCTTCATCCGCTTCGCCGGAACCGACGAGATCATCGAGACAGAAGGACCGGAGGCCGCAGCCGACGCGCTCGATGCCCTCGTCCGAGCAGTGCAGACGGCTGCGGACGAACACCGCGTGACCTTCCTCGAGAGCGACATCGATCGCGACGGTGGACGCATCATCCTCGTCTCCGGCGCCCCGCAGACCTTCGGAGACGACGAGGAGCGGATGCTCAGAACGGTCCGTGCCATCGTCGACGGCGGACTGCCGCTCCCAGTGCACGTCGGTGTGAGCGAGGGACGCGTGTTCACCGGCCAGGTCGGCGCGAGCTTCCGGCGGACGTACACCGTCCTCGGGGACACCGCCGCGCTCGCTGCTCGCCTGATGGCACGCGCCGGCGAGGACGAGGTCTGGGTCTCGGCCGGCGCGCTCACACGCGGAGGGGGATCGTTCGAGGCGCGGGAGCTCGAGCCGCTCTCACTGAAAGGGAAGGCCGAGCCCGTTCAGGCGTTCGTTCTCGGCGAGCTCCTCGCTGCTCCTGAGACGTGCCGAGCCGTCCACAGCTCAGGACGAGCTTCCGTTCGTCGATCGGGAGCGCGAACGGGCGGTGCTCGGGGCGTCCGTCGCTCCCGTGCGGATGGGTTTCGGAACGCTCGTCGAGCTCGTCGGCGAGCCAGGAATCGGAAAGTCGCGCCTCGCCCACGAGCTGCGCGAGAACTGCGCCGACATGCGGCAGGTCGAGTTGCGATGCGCGCAGTACGAGGCGTCGACGCCCTACTACCCGTTCCGCCCGTTCCTTCGGTCGTTGCTCGACGTGCAGCTGAACGGCGGAGGTTCGCACAATCGCACCGTCCTCAGCGAGCGCCTGCGGCAGATCGACCAGGAGCTCGTGCCCTGGGCACCGCTGCTCGCTGCTCCGCTCGACGTCGAAGTCGAGACGACACCAGAGGTCGGACGATCTCGATCCGGCTTTCTGGCGTGCCCGTCTGCACGGCGTGATGGGGACTTTGCTGGGTGAGCTTCTCGATTCACCGACCCTTCTCGTGTTCGACGACGTGCACTGGATGGACGACGCCTCGTCGGAGCTGCTGCGATACCTGGGAAGTCAGCTCCCGACCCGACCGTGGCTCGCGTGCACGACCAGGCGTCCCGGCGAGGACGGCTTCGTGGCTGCAACCGGGACTCCACCCGTGCCGGCCCTGACGTTGCGCCTCGAGCCACTCCCGGAGGACGATGCAAGAGCGCTCGCGGTCGCGGCGGCGGGCGACCGTCGACTCACCGAGGAAGAGGTTGACGCGCTCATGGAACGCGGTGCCGGCAACCCGCTGTTCCTCCAGCGTCTCGCCAGCGTCGGCGAGGCGATGGGCGAGGCGGACGAGCTCCCAGAGACGGTCGAAGCGCTCGTCGCGACTCGGATCGACCAGCTCGCGCCCGGCGACCGGGCACTACTTCGCTGGGCGTCGGTGCTGGGCGTCTCGTTCTCGGGATCGCTGATCGCCGAGGTCCTCGAAGGAGACACCGAGGTCGGCGCGGCGGCCGAGGCGTGGGATCGGCTCGGCGAGTTCGTCGAGCGTGACCCGAACGTGCCCGGCGCATTCCGGTTCCGCCACGCGCTCATCCGCGATGCGGCCTACGAGGGGCTCGCCTACCGCCGCCGGCGCGAGCTGCACGGTCGTGTCGCCGAGGTCATCGAGCAGCGCCAGGGCGACCGGCCCGAGGAGGCGGCGGAGCTCCTGTCGCTGCACTACTTCAACGCGGGTCGCTGGGAGGAGGCGTGGAAGTACTCAAAGATGGCGGGTGACCTCGCGCGCGACGTGTATGCCAACCTCGACGCCGGTCGCTTCTACGAACGGGCACTCGAGGCCCACTCGCACATTGAGGACCTCGACGATGTCGAGCTTGCAAGCACCTGGCGCGCGCTCGGCGAGGTTCGCGACGCCGGGGGCGACTATCCAGGAGCGCTGAACGCCCTGAAGGAAGCAATTCGCCTGCTCAAGGACGATCCGGTCGCACAGGCTGAGATCTCCGAAATCCGGGTCGTCGCGCTCATGCGACAAAGCTCGTACACCAAGGCCCAGCGGGAAGTGACCGCTGGGCTCAAGCGGATCGGGTCGCCGGACACCCCTCGCTCCAAGCATGCAGCGAACAACCTCCTCGTGCGGCGCGCGCAGATCTACCTCCAGCAAGGACGACCACGCGAAACAATTCCCATCGCGACCAGCGTCATCTCTGAGATGGAGCCGCTCGGGCAGAGCGTCGCGCTCGCTCGCGCGTATTCAGCTCTCGAGGGTGCATACCTCTCCGTTGGCGAGCCCGAGAACGCGGTCTATGAAGAGAAGGCGCTGGCGATATTTCGTAGCCTCGGGCTCGCACAGCCCGGCCGCGACTATCGAGAACAACCTCGGCGTGAAGGCCTACGCTCAGGGCAAATGGGCCGAGGCAAGTCAGCGCTACAGTACTGCACGCACGGAATACGAACGAGTCGGCGACGCAACGCAGGCCGCCTATGCGGGCGCGAACCTCGGAGAGGTTCTCATCAGCCAGGGACGGCTCGACGAGGCTGGGCACGTACTGCGCGATGCACAGAAGACACTTCGTGCGTCGGGCTACCTCATCGCCACCGTCTTCTGTGAGATTCAGCTCGCGCGGCTCGCCATCACCACCGGCGAGGCGGCCGAAGCGATACCGGAACTCAGACGGATTGCTGAAGAAGCGCGCTCAGGCGGCGACGTGGCCTTCGAGGTCGAAGCTTTGATCTACCTCGCGGATGCCTACGTTCGCGTCGGGAATCTGGACGACGCTCTGTCGGAGCTTGCTACCGCAGAGCGGCTCGTGAAGGGAGGCCTGTCTCAACTTCACGCTCCTCTCGCCCGCGTCAGGGGAACAACCCTGCTGCAGCGAGGCGACCTCGTCGAGGCTGGTCAAGAACTCTCAGGCGCAGTGAAGATTGCGAGCGCCCAGGGGCTCGCCTACGAAGAAGCTCAGGCACTGCGTGCGATCGCGGACCTCGCGCGCGCGGAGGGTCGAGAGCGTGACGCCGAAGACGCGCTGCATGAGGCTGATCTCCTCATGCAGCGCGTCGGCGCGAACATCAACGTCGAGCTCGGGGACTAAACGCAAGTCCCCGAGCTTTGATCTCGAGTTCCCTAGTAGCCGCGGCCCCCGTCGATGTTGGAGAAGAGCCACGCGTCGTAGGTTCGCGCGTCCGGCCCCGAGCCTGCCGAGTCGGTGCTCTCGAGCATGCAGGACGTCTCCCCAGCTGGCATCAGCCCAGTGTGCGGAGCACCGCCACCGAGCACGAAGTCTGACGTTCTCGGATCCGAGTTGCACGGGATCAGGGTCCGCTTGTCAGCGCCGTCATACGGGACCGTGTCGTCGTACCAGAGCGTGACGGGGTTCTGAGTATCGAGCGTGATCCCTGTCCAATGGATGTGTTCGACGGATTCGTACGCTCGGCCCCCCCTGGCGTTGCAGGGCTGAGGACCGCGAACAGCTGGTTTGTCCCGGGCACGTATGAGTACATCACCATGTTGCCGGTCTTGCAGGCACCGTTATTCGCGACGAGCTGCACGCTGTACTGCGCTGCGTCTCCCGTTCCGCCGAAGCCTGGGCCCGGCGAGAATGGGTGGTCGCACGACGCCTGCACTGTCAGCGGCATGAAGCAGAACGTCGTTATCGATGCTGCGAAGAACGTGTTCTTGCTCGCGGGGGTCGGCCTGTACTTGCGAGTCCGGCGTCGAGTGGAGATCGGTGTCCCAGAACACGCCCCCGTTCGAGAGAGCCTTGGTCGACGGAGTGTTGTTGAAGTAGTCGTACCACGAAGTGTTCGTCCCACCTTTGATCGCCGACGTGGTAGACGACCGCCGCGTTGCCCGTAACCGAGAAGGAGAGGAACGCCTTCGGATCCTTGCCCCCGCTGGGAGCAGTGATGACGAACTTCACACCTGTGGTTGGGTCGGTGTACGACCCAGGCACCGGGTTCGAGATCTGGAACTGCTGCATGCCCGCAGGAAGCCCTCCGCGTGAGTCGCGCAACTGAAGTTGCTACCGCCAACGTTGACGACCGAGGGCGTAATGCCTTGCCCCGACGCAGGCTTGACACAGGTCGAAGTGTCCGGGGTGCATCCCGTGTTGTTGATCGCCAAGCGCCGGCACTACCAGCGCGAGCGCTGCGGCAACGACCACGACGAGCACTGCCGCCCATGTCGCCCTCCGATGTCTTCGGTAGCTCGTGCGTACGTGCTGTGTCATTCCCCTCTCCTCAGTCCGCAGTTCTGTTCGCGAAGCAAAGCCCCGACTTCGCGACCGGCGGATTCTACTCTCGAAACGGCGCTATCCGGCACCAACGGCCGGTCAACGGCAGCGCGAACTTAGGATTGCGACCGTGGCGCTGCGCCGAGACGCGAAGATCGAGCTCCTGAAGCGCGTGCCGCTCTTCGCGGGCTGCTCGAAGGCCGAGTTGCGCGAGCTCGCGAAGATCGCCGACGAGCTCGACATCCGCGAGGGCACCGTGCTCACGCGCGAGGGCCGGCCGGGGCGGAGTTCTTCGTGCTGATCGACGGCACCGCTCGGGTGACGAAGGCGGGGAAGAAGATCGCCGACCTCGGCGCAGGCGACTGGTTCGGGGAGATCGCGCTGATCACCAACAGCCCGCGACCGCCACGGTGACGGCGACCTCTCCGGGGACTCCTCGTCATCACCGACCGCCGCTTCCGCTCGGTCGTCGAGACGATGCCGTCGATCGCGCTGAAGGTGCTCGCCACGGTGGGCGAGCGCCTCACGCAGGACGCGAAGAGCTAGCGCGCGCGCGCTCGCCGACCGAGCAGCCGCTGCGGCCGCACGCCCATGCCCGCGAGCACGATGACGACCGCGCCGATGGCGATGACGACGTCGCCGATCGAGAACACGTTCGCGAGCGGGATCCAGTGCGGGGCAGCCCAGCGGTCGACGAGCCACGGCAGGTGCGGGATCTGCGAGCGCGGTCGAGTTCGCCTGCGTCACGGCGACCCGCCCGGCGTCGTGCATCGCCTCGATCCGCACGGGCATCGTGCCTCGATTGGCGAGGATCGCCGCGAGGTTGAGGAGCATCCCGAGTGCGACGATCGGCACGCCGGTGATGCGCCGGTTGAGGACGGCCGCAGCGAGCAGGAGACCGTAGGAGGCGACCCACAGGACGGACGCCACCGCCTCGTGGGTCCGCCACGGCAGGATCCCGACGGGAAACGCGACGAGCTGGAGCACGATCGCGCAGAGGAACAGCCAGGGCGCGCGGAGCCGCAACTCGGCGAGGCGACCGACGCTGCCGCCCAACACGAGGCCGAGTCCGACGGCTGCGAGAACGGGGAACGCGAGCGACATGGAGCTACGCGACCCGCCGTCGCAGCACCACGACCTCGGCGAGCCCGGCCGCCGAGACGAGGCCTGCCCTCTCGAGATGGGCCTCGAGCGCAGCGACGACCTTCGGGTCGAATTGGATGCCCGCGTTGCGCCGGAGCTCGACGATCGCTTGCTCGGGGCTCGTCGCCGCCCGATAGCTGCGCTCAGTCGTGATCGCGTCGTAGGCGTCGGCGACGAGGATCAGCCTGGAGCCGAAGCGGGATCTCCTCCCCGGCGAGACCGTGCGGGTAGCCCGAGCCGTCCCAGTGCTCGTGGTGGTGCTTGATCCAGACGTCGACCGGGCGGATGTCCATGCCGTCGAGCAGCGAGGCGCCGAGCTGCGGATGGTGCGCCAGCTGGCGCACCTCGTGTGGGGTGAGCGCGCCGGGCTTCTGCAGGACGCGGTCCGGGATGGCGATCTTCCCGAGGTCGTGAAGGCGGCCGGCGAGCTTGAGCTGCTCGACGTTGTCCTCGTCGAGGCCGAGCTCGCGCGCGATCGCCTCGACGAGCACCGCCACGCGCTCCGAGTGCGCTCCCGTGTACTCGTCCTTCGCATCGACGACTCGGATGAGGTTCTCGGCAGCTCGGAGGCGCGCCTGTCGCTCGACCCGCCGCTCGAGCTCCGCCGGTGCCTGAGCCTCGGCGACGGTGGCGTTGTACGCGCAGAAGCGGTTCTTGCCGTTCAGCTTCGCCCAGTACAGGGCGCTGTCGGCGGCCCGCTCGAGGCTCTCGACGTCGAGAGCCTGATCGGGGAACGTGGCGAAGCCGACGCTGACCGTCGTGGTCGCGCCATGTGAGAAGCGCGCCTCCGAGATACGGCGGTACAGCTCCTCGACGTGGGCGTTCGCCCTGGTCTCGCCACAGGAGAAGACGATCGCGAACTCGTCACCGCCGAAGCGGAATGTTCCCACGCAGTCGCTCTCCGCGTGCAGAAGCCGAGCGATCTCGACGAGCACCTGGTCACCCAGTGGGTGCCCGTAGGTGTCGTTGATCCGCTTGAAGTCGTCCACGTCGACGAGACAGAGACTGAGGCTGCGACCCGTCCTCCGCGGCAGCGTCGAGCGCGTTCGAGAGGCCGAGCTCGTACGCGCGGTTGTTGCCGATCCGGGTCAGGCTGTCGGTGTGCGCGTCCCGGGTCGCCCGGCGCGAGGCGAGCGAGGAGCGTTGGTAGAGCGTCACGGTGAAGAGCGGCCCGGCCATGAGGACGAGCAGGCGTGGGTCCGTCGACCCAGAGCGCAGCGGCGAGCGCCGCGAGGAAGGCCTGGATCGCGAAGGCAGGGCCGACGAGGCGGACCTCCTCCTTCAGCAGCGCCAGGACCGGCATCCGCTGATGGAACGAGATGGCGAGCGAGATGAAGACGAAGTTGACCGCGACGAACATCGCGCCGCCGAGCAACGCCTCGACGGTGATCGTCACCGGGTCGGTGCCCATCGCATGGCCGAGGAAGAAGACCGGGACCGCCGCGGCGAACGCCGACAGCGCGTAGACCGAGGTGTTGAACGCGGTGCGCTCGAAGGGCTTGCGCTCTGCGACCTGGGCGACGAACGCGCTGATCGCGGCCACGAGGACGGCCTCCTGCCAGCCGAAGAGGATGACCGAGGCGAGGATGAAGACGAACGCGAGGGAGACGGTGCTGAGATCGTCCTCCTCGAGGGGGACCGGCTTGAGCTCCGCGAGGAGAGCGAGCGCGAGGAACAGGAGCACGGCGAGCCCCTCCGCCACGCCCGGCGGGTGCAGCCCGAGGCTCACCGCCGCCCCGACCACGACCGGAGTCGCGAGCGCGATGGCGCTCGCGATCAGGACGCGTAGCCGGGGCGGATAGCCGGTGTGCGATTCGTGCTCGGACATGCTCCGAGTCCGGCCCCTCAGTCCCGGAGCTCGCTCAGCTCCAGCGCCATCCGGCGCCGGAGGCGATGGCGAAGGCCGCAATGCTCGAGAGAGCGATCAGCAGCCGTGTCCAGCGGGCCTGCCACTTGAACATGCGCATTCACTCCTTTCCGCAGTTGAGTGGTCGCAGAGATGCGCGGGACTCAGTAGGTCACACGGAGGCGTGATTCCGTACCCCTCCGTCGGGTGAGTCAGGTCCCTCGAACGAGGGATCGAGACGTCGCCCGACGACGGATCTATTCAGGCGACGATCAGCGAGCGGCTAGGAGATCGCTGCCTCGCCGAGGAGCGCGCGCACCTCGGCGAAGAAGTCGGCTTCCGGCTTCACGCGGAAGTCGGGGCCGAGGGCGAGCGTACGCTCGCCGAGGGTCGTCTCGAGCGCGACGTAGACGGGCGCGTCGCCCGGGTAGTCGGCGACGAGTCCGGCGAGCTCGCGGATCAGGCCGGCCGGCGCCTGGCGCGCGTCGATACGCAGCCGCACCTCGCGACGGACGAGCGCCGACTCGAACGCATTGACCTCGCTCGCCACGAGCTTCGTCTCACCCGCCTGCTTGTGATCGACGCGCCCCTTCACGACGAGGATGCGGTCCGCCTCGAGCAGCTCGCGCGCGGCCGCGTAGGTCGAGTTGAAGACGACGACCTCGGCGCTGCCGGTCGGATCGTCGAGCGTCACGAACACCATCGGCTCGCCGCGCTTCGTCGTGACCTGCTTCAGGCTCGAGACGATGCCGCCCACCGTGACGAACTCGCCGTCCCGCCTCCGCTCGAGGTCGGTGAGCGCGCAGTCGGTCTTCCGGCGAAGCTCGACTCGGACGCGCTCGAGCGGATGCTCGGACACGTACAGGCCGAGCGTCTCCTTCTCGAGGCGCAGGAGCTCCCGCTCGTCGAACTCGGTCGTCGCGATCGGAGGATGCTGCACCTCGACCGACGACTCGGCGTCGCCGAATGCACCGTCGAAGATCGAGGCCTGGCCGGCGAGCCGATCCGCCGAAATCCGCTGCCCGTGCCCCAGGGCCGCCTCGAGCGCAGCGAGCATCCCCATCCGTGTCGACGCCCGTCGAGTCCAGCGCACCGCACTTTACGAGCGACTCGAGCGCGCGCTTGTTCAGGACCTGCGGGTCGACGCGCTCGGTGAGCTCCCAGATGGACTCGAACGGACCACCATCGTCTCGCGCGCGCACGATCGCCTCGGCCGCAGCCTCGCCGACGTTCTTCACGGCGTTGAGGCCGAAGTGGATGACCCCGCCGACGACGGCGAAGTCCTGGCGGCGACGAGTTGACGTCGGGAGGCAGAACCTCGATCCCCATCTCGCGGCACGCGTTGACGTAGAACGGCACGCGGTCCTTCGTGTTCATCACGGAGGAGATGAGCGCGGCCATGTACTCCCGCGCGTGATTCGCCTTCAGCCATGCCGTGCGGTACGCGATGAGGGCGTAGCACGCGGCGTGGGCCTTGTTGAAGGAGTAGTCCTGCGACGACTCCATGTCCTTCCACAGCTGCTGCGCGACCGCGGGCGCGACGTCGTTCTCGGCGCAGCCCTCGAGGAACTTGTCCTTGAGGGAGGCCATGAGCGCGTGGATCTTCTTGCCGATCGCCTTGCGCAGCGTCTCCGCCTCCGCAGGCGAGAAACCCGCAAGCTCCTTCGCGATCCGCATGTACTGCTCCTGGTAGATGCAGATCGCGTATGTCTGTCCCGTGATCGCCTCGAGCCTCCGGTCGGCGAACGAGACCTGCTCGCGACCGTTCTTCCGGGCCGCGTACGTCGGGATGTAGGCCATCGGACCGGGGCGGTAGAGGGCGACGAGCGCGATGAGATCCTCGAACTCGGTCGGCTTCACCTGCCGCAGTGCGTCGCGCATGCCCGAGGACTCGAACTGGAAGACCCCCGTCGAGTCTCCTCGCGCGAGCATCTCGTACGTCTTCACGTCGTCCAGGGGGAGCGCACCGATGTCGACGCCGCCGGCCAGCTCGACGGCCTTGTCGATCACGTCGAGGTTCCGGAGGCCGAGGAAGTCCATCTTCAGGAGTCCGAGATCGACGACGTCCCACATTCCGAGCTGGGTGACGACCTCCGAGTCGGCTCCCTTCTGCTGGAGGGGAACGACCTCGATCAGCGGCTGGGCGCCGATCACGACGCCTGCGGCGTGGATCGAGTCGGCGCGCGTGAGTCCCTCGAGCGGACGGGCGAGGTCGACGATCTCCTTCGCGACGGGATCGGAGTCGACCGCCTGACGCAGCTCGGCGCCCGGCTTGAGCGCCGCGTCGAGCGTCTGCCCCGGTCCCTCGGGAACGAGCTTCGCGATGCGGTCGACGACGCCGTACGGGATGTCGAGCACGCGCCCTGCGTCGCGGATCGCGGCGCGTGCCGCCATCGTCGAGAACGTGATGATCTGCGCGACACGGTCGCGTCCGTACTTCTCGGCGACGTAGTTGATGACCCGGTCCCGCCCGGCCACGGAGAAGTCGATGTCCATGTCCGGCAGGTCCTTACGGGCCGGGTTGAGGAAGCGCTCGAAGAGGAGCCCGTAGCGCATCGGGTCGACGTCCGTGATCTCGAGGCAGTACGCCGCGAGCGAGCCGGCCGCCGAGCCACGGCCCGGCCCCACGCTGACCCCGTTCTGCTTCGCGAAGTGGATGAAGTCCCAGACGATCAGGAAGTAGTCGGCGAAGCCCATCTCCTTGATCGTCTTCAGCTCGAAGCGCAGCCGGTCGGTGAGCTCGGGCGTCGCGCGCCCATAGCGCTTGACGAGACCTTGCTCGCAGAGCTGGACGAGGTAGTCGAACGAGTCGCGCCCGTCGGGGACCGGGAACGACGGCAGCAGGATCCGACCGAGCTCGATCTCGAGGTTGCAGCGCTCCGCCACCTCGAGCGTCCGTGCCATGGCGTGCTCGAGGCCAGGGAAGTCGCCCGCCATCTCCTCGGGCGTCTTGAAGAAGAACTCGTTGGTGTCGAACTTCCAGTGGTTCGGGTTCTTGAGCGTGTCGCCCGACTGGATGCAGAGGAGGGCTTCGTGTGCGACGGCGTCGTCGGCGTCGAGGTAGTGGACGTCGCCGGTCGCCACCAGCGGCAGGCCGGTCTCCTCGGCCAGCGCGATCAGCCCCGGGTTGATCTGCTGCTGCTCGGCGAGCCCGGCGTTCTGGATCTCGACGTACGTCGAGTCGCGGCCGAAGATCTGGACGAGGCGGTCGAGGTCGGCGTGCGCGTCCTTCGGCCGTCCCTCGACGAGGGCGCGCGAGACGCGGCCCGAGAGGCAGCCCGAGAGAGCGACGACGCCCTTTGCGTGGCGCTCGAGCAGCTCCCAGTCGACGCGCGGCTTGTAGTAGTAGCCCTCGAGGTAGCCGAGCGAGGAGAGCTTGATGAGGTTCGCGTACCCCTCGTTCGACTCCGCGAGCAGCGTCAGGTGCGCATAGCCCTTCGTCTGCGCCTTGCGGTCGTCTGCGACGTACACCTCGCACCCGACGATCGGCTTCACGCCGCTCTTGCGCGCCTCCCGGAACAGCTCGACGGCACCGGCGAGCGACCCGTGGTCCGTGAGCGAGACCGCAGGCATCTCGAGCCGTGCGGCCTTCTCCACGAGCGCGGGGATCCGACACGCCCCGTCGAGGATCGAGTACTCCGAGTGGACGTGGAGATGGACGAAAGGCGGTGCGGCCACGGGACGGCCACCTTACTAAGCGGAGCCGACAGCTCCCGAACGGACGATGTGCGGGCGTTTAGGCGGCTTCGCCGGACCAGAACTGGTCCGCGAGCAGACGCCACGTGTCCCGTAGGTCGGACCTGCCGGTGACGCGCTGGAGCTCCCAGTACACCCTCACGAGCGCTCCGAGGTCGGGCTCGAGGCCCTCGTTGCGACCTTCTTCGAGCACGCGGACGTACCACGTGCCCGGATCGACTCCCTGCTCGTGCACGAGCACGAGGGCACGGTCGCGGAGCTCCGCCGCAGAGGTGTCGAGCCGCTCCATATCACGCGCTATCGGCACCGGTCCGGCGCCGTGTGAGGCCGTCCCCCCGGACGGGGTAGCGGAGGCATCGGCACACTTCGCGCGTCGTGCGCCCGCCGACGGTCATCGAGCCGGGCCGCCTCATCGCAGGGCGCCATCCCTGCGCGTGGGGATCGGAGAACGCATCGGCCGAGGTGAGCGAGCTCGCGAAGGCGGGCGTCACGCTGTTCCTCGATCTCACGCAGTCCGGCGAGCTCGAGCCGTACGCCTCGCTCGTCGACGCCGCCGGCCCGCTACGTCAACCGTGCCGATCCGCGACTTCTCGATCCCCGCGCGGGATGCGCTCGTCGCGACGCTGGACGAGATCGACGCCGAGATCGATGCCGGCGGTCTGGTGTACGTCCACTGCTGGGCCGGTTGCGGGCGAACGGGCGTCGTCGTCGGCAGCTGGCTCGTCCGTCACGGCGCCAGCCCGAACGAGGCGCTGCGGCGCATCGCGGACACGCGCGGACTCGGGTGCCCTCAGACCCTCGAGCAGCGGGTCTACGTGCTCGACTGGCGTCGCGGGCTCTAGCGAGTCACTGATCCGAGTGAGCGAGCGCAGGGCTCGCCGCACCGATAGGCCTCAAGAGCATGCCCGCTGGTTCTGGCGATCTCGTGCTGCCTGCGTCGAGGGAACGCGTCCAGGGCCGTGCTCTCGTCTAAGAACGAGTCGAAGGCCGAGGAGCGCTTCGCCGCCCGGATCGACCTGATCTCCGAGCGCCTCGACACTCTCGCCTCCACCGTCGCGACCACCGCGTCGGCGATGGCCAAGAAGGACGGCGAGATCGCGACCCTCCGCCGAGACCTCGAGGCTCGCGACGAGCAGCTTCAGGCGCTCGCGGCTCGGGCGCAGGCATCGGGTGGAGCGGACCCGCGTGAGCTGCTCGAGCTCCGCCAGGCGGTGACGGCCCTCGCCAACGAGCGCACGAAGCAGGCAGGCACGAAGCAGATCGACGAGCTCGCCGACAAGGTCGGGCTTCTCGGCCAGCGACTCGAAACCGTCTCGACGACCATCTCGACGACCGCCGCCGGGCTCGCGAAGCGCGAGGGAGAGCTCGCAGTGATCCGCAAGCAGCTGGAGACGCTGCCTGCGGGACCGGTTGCGGCGACGCCGCCGGATCCCGACCTCCGACGCCAGCTCGACGAGCTCGGCACCGGTCTCGTGAGCGTCAAGATGCGGCTGGACGGGCAGGCCGCCGAGCTCGAGGCCGTGAAGAGCATTGCGGTGGAGCAGCAGGCCCCGGCGGAGGAGCTGCGGGCGATGCTGACGACGCTCCGTGCGCGGGTCGAGTCGCTGGACGGGCTGCGCGCAGGCGTGACGGAGGAGCAGCTGGACGAGCGTCTCGCAGAGACGTCGTCCGCCCTCGACGTCCTGGCTCAGCGCATCGACGCACTGACGTCGAGCGTCGAGACCGCGACCGCCAACCTGTCCGACAAGGAACACGAGCTCGCCGCTCTCCACCGGCACTTCACCGAGGCGAGCAAGCGGATCGAGTCGATCGTCGACGACCTGCGCGAGGCGCTCGGTGCCTTCCCGGAGTCCGCGCCGGAGGCCATCGCGGCGGTCGAGGATCGCAGCTCCAGTCGACGGTCGAGCAGGATCGAGACCGTCGCCCGGCGTCTCGACGCGCTCGAGGCAGCGCGGCCGGAGAGCGTCGTCCGGGAGCTCGTCGAGGGGGTCGATCTCCTCGACAAGCGTGTCGCTGCAGTCGCCGCCGAGGTCGCTCGCGCGAAGACCCTGTGGCCGGTGGCGCTCCGCTCGCTCGAGGCCCGCCTCGAGGACGTGACGACGGCGCGACACCATGCGGCGGAGTTCGCCGACGAGGCCGGGTCGTCTCCGGACGAGCCCGGGAGCTGCGGACGACCTGCTCGCAGGGCTGCGCGACAGCCTGCAGGCGATGGAGAGCGTTGCGGCCGAGATGGAGCGCGCGTCCGAGCCGGAGCCCGCTCCGCAGGCGCCCCCGGCGAACGACGACCCAGCGAGGCGCCGCCGACACAGCAGGCCGTGGCCGGCGGAGCCCGGATCGTCCCACTTCGCTCGAGCGACCCCTAGCCGGACGATGCTGCGGCCCGTCGACACGATCCTCCTCGCGCTCGGCCGCTACCGGCCGTGGGCACGCGAGCGAATGGTCTACCGCGCGCTCGCGCTCACCGCAGATCGACAATCCGCAGTAGCGGATTGTCGATCGCGAAAGTCGAAGACGCTCGCTCCGTAGAGCCGATCGCGCCGGTGGTCGGAGCCTGCCGCCGATCGTCAGGGCCCTCGCGCCAGTCTGAGTGCGCGTCAGTCCGCAACGCCGTCCACGAAGTACGCCATGAGGATGGCGTCGACGAGCTCGCCCCCGCGCTCGTAGTGCCGCTTGCGGTATCCCTCGCGGACGAAGCCGAACGACTCGTACAACCCCAGCGCCGGCTCGTTCCAGGGAAAGACGTGCAGCTCGAGCTTGCGAATACGCGACTCTCGGCGACCACGCGACCGCCTGCCGGAGCAGCGCGGTGCCGACGCCCTGCCTGCGGTGGCTCGCCGCGACCATGAGCCCGAGGTCGGCGACGTGTCGGCTCGCCGGGTGCGGATCCCGCGAGAGCGACAGCCGCCCGACGATTCGGCCCTCGTCCTCGGCCACGAACACGGCGGCATCGGGGTAGCGCTGGATCGTCCGGAGATAGCGCCGCTCGTCGGCGACGGCTCGCCACGGGCCGGTGCCGAGAATCCAGCGGCCCTCCTCGCGACCGACGCTCTCGGCGAGCTCGACGAGTGCGTTGGCGTCGCAGGGGGTGGCTCGCCTGACGGTCGTCATGCGACCACGATCCCGACCCCTCCCCGCCTCGGATCGCCTGCGGCCTGGAATGCGCCGTCTCGGGTCCGCTCGACCGCCTGCACGCCCCCGAAGAAGAGGTTGAGGTCGTCCCAGCGGTTCACGTCCCACGACGCCGGGAGCGCCTCCACGTCGCGGTCTGGCCAGCCTCCCTCGAGATGAACCGTCGTCCCCTCGACGTGGAGCCGTGGCGCAGCGATCGCGTGGGCGACGTGCATCCCGCGCAGGAACCGCCACGTCACCTGCGCGATGGCGCCGGCGAGCCGCACCGACCCGGCGCTTCCGAGCACCAGCTGTGGCCGTCCGGCGTCCAGCACCAGTGTCGGCGTCATCATGCTCGCGAGGCGCTCTCCCGGCTCCTTCTCGCCGACACCGATCACGTCGAGCTCGCCGAGCATGTTGTTGAGCTGGGTGCCGGCGCGGAACACGCCCGACCCCGAGCCCAGGGTCGACGAGAGTGCAGCGGCCGTTCCCTCGGCGTCGACGACCGAGATGTGCGTTGTCCCCGGAAGCGGGCCTGAGCCGAGCGGGCCGTACGCCTCCGCGACCGCGCGCGCCTCGGACTCCAGCAACGGCTCGCCCTCATGGGCGGCGAGGATCTCGAGGATCCGCCGGACGACGCCTCCACCCTGCGAGGGCATGGAGAGAATCGAGCGCCCGAGCACCGCGAGCTCCAGCGGCTCCACCTCGAGCACGCGGTACGCGTGCAGATCCTTCGCGTACTCCGGAAGGAGCTCGGCGGCCGCACTCGAGCCCAGGTCGCGGACGCGCTCGAGCGTCTCGCACGTGTCGACCGTGCGCACTCGCTCCGGGTCGCCGTAGATCCTGCGGCCGCCGTCGTCGCGGAGAAGGATCCCTTCCAGGATCCGGTGCAGCGTCAGCCGCTGCGCGTCGCGCTCGAAGCCGTCTCGGGCGAGGGCGAGCGCAGGCTCGACGAGCTCGGGCCACGCTCGCGTCCCGAAGTCCGCGTGCACGCGCTCGAGCCCCGCGAGGAGTCCCGGGACGGCGACGGAGCCCTCGCCGATGTGGAACACCTGCGTCCCCGAGTCGCCGAAGTCGATGACGAGCTCCTCCATCTCGCCGAGCGGCGCCCTCGGCACCTGGAAGAAGCAGTCGAGCATGGTCGTGCGTCCGCTCGGCTCGTGGACGAGCACGAAGCCGCCGCCCGCCGGTCCCGGTCAGCGGCCCCTCCGTGACGAAGGCGGTGAACGCCGCCGTCAAGAGCGCGTCGACCGCGTTTCCACCTTCGCGCAGGACGCGCGCCCCGGCTTCTGCCGTCAGCGGATGACCGGCTGCGATCGCACCGCGCATCGCGGAAACGTACTCCCGCTCCGTGGTCGGCGAGGCTACGCCGGTGTTCAGGAACGAGGGGAGCTCGGGATCGGCCGACGGGCCGGGCGGCTTCGGTCGGCCTGCTCGAAGCTGACGCGGTCGGCACGGCGCCTCGTGCCGCCGAGCCCGGTGGCGACGACGGTGACCCAGACCTGGCCGGTGAGACGAGAGTCGACGGTCGCGCCGAAGATGATGTTCGTCTCGTCCGTCGCCGTCTCGCGGACGACCTCGGCAGCCTCGTTGACCTCGACGAGCGAGAGATCGTCGCCGCCCGAGATCGAGAGCAGGATCCCGCGTGCGCGGACGATCTCGGCGTCGATGAGCGGCGATCCGAGCGCGCGCTCGGCCGCCTCGCGTGCCCGGTTCTGTCCGGTCGCGTAGCCGATGCCCATGAGCGCCGAGCCCGCGTCCTGCATGACCGTGCGGACGTCGGCGAAGTCGAGGTTGATGAGGCCCGGCGTGGTGATCAGGTCGCAGATCCCCTGCACGCCCTGGCGGAGCACGTCGTCCGCGATCTTGAAGGCGTCGATCATCGAGGTCGAGCGGTCGAGCACCTCGAGCAGGCGATCGTTGGGGATGACGATGACGGTGTCGCACGCGGCGCGAAGCTCGTCGACGCCGCCGTCCGCCGCGGAGCGGCGGCGCGTTCCCTCGAAGCGGAACGGCGTCGTGACGATTCCCGACCGTCAGCGCGCCGAGCTCGCGCGCGACTCGAGCGACGACCGGAGCGGCGCCGGTGCCGGTGCCGCCTCCCTCTCCCGCAGTGACGAAGACCATGTCCGACCCGCGCAGCGCCGCCTTCAGCTGATCGAGCGCCTCCTCGGCGGCAGCACGCCCGACGGACGGATCGGCGCCGGACCCGAGACCGTGCGTGAGCCCCTCTCCGATCGCGATCTTCGTCGGGGCATCCGAGATCGCGAGCGCCTGGCGGTCGGTGTTGACGGCGACGAAGTCGACCTGGGCGATCCCCGCGTCCATCATCCGGTGGATCGCGTTCAGCCCGGCTCCGCCCACCCCGACCACGCGGATCGCGGCGATGTAGGCCGCGCCCCTGGGTGGCGGCACGCGGTGCAGCTGCGGAGCGGGCTCGAGCATCGTCTGGAAGTAGCGCGCGGCGGCCCGCGAAGCGGCGGCCTCGGCCGTGACGTCCTCCTCGGGCTCCACCGGCGGCGCGGCAGGAGCACTCGACGCAACCGGCTCGGGCATCTCGGGCTCTGGCTCGGGCGCCTTCGCGAAGTCCGGGACGTGCTCGACGGTCTCGTCGAGCGCGGCCTCCGCCCTCGGGTCGACCGGCGGCTCCGGCACGGGCTCTGCGGCGGCCTCCTGCGCGCGCTGCGCAGCCTCTGTCTTCCGGAAGAGCTCGGCGAGCGGGCCCTCACGCATCGTCGCGCGCTTGCGCGCCATCGAACACCTCCTTCGCGAGGTCGCGGTAGGCCTGTGCAGCCGGCCCGGTCGGGTCGTATTTGAGCACGGAGCTCCCCTTCACCGGAGCCTCCGCATAGCGAACGGTCTTGCGGATCCGCGTGTCGTATACGAGATCGCCGAAGTGCTCCTCGAGGATCTCGATCGCCTCGCGCGCGTGCAGCGTGCGGCCGTCGTACATCGTCGGGACGATTCCCTGTACGTGGACCCGCGGATTCAGGTTCTCGCGCACCATCGCGAGCGTGTTCTCGAGCTGGACCAGCCCACGCAGCGAGAGGTACTCGCACTGGACAGGGACGATGACGCCTTCCGCAGCGACGAACGCGTTGATCGTCAGCAGCCCGAGCGAGGGCGGGGTGTCGATGAGGACGTAGTCGTAGCGGTCGCGCACCTCGACGAGCGCCTTGTCCAGGGCACGCTCTCGGCCGATGAGCGCGGACAGCGCGAGCTCGGCGCCGGCCAGGTCGATGGAGGCGACGGCGATGTCGACCTCGACGGTCTTGATCACGTCCGAGATCGGAATGCGGTGGACGAGCACGTCGAACATCGACCGCTCGATGGCATCGGGGTTCATCCCCTGGCTCATCGTGAGGTTGCCCTGCGGGTCGAGATCGATCACGAGGACCCGGCTACCCAGCTCGTGCAGCGCGACGCCGAGGTTGAGCGTCGTCGTCGTCTTGGCAACGCCGCCCTTCTGGTTCGCCAGCGCGATGACGTTCGCCATCACTGCGCCCTCAGCTGCGGGAGCGACCGAGGGAGCGAGCGAAGGGGTCGGGACCGCCTGCAACCGAGGAGGCTCCTCTGCCGCCGGCGCCGCCTCCTCGACGGGCTCGGGCACGGGCTCCGGGCGCGGCTGGAGTCGTGGAAGCAGACGTGAAAGGGCCATGGCCGCTCCACCTTCACGACCAGCGACGAAACTCCTGCAGACCTGCTCAATCCTCTCCGTCCCAGTAGTCGAGTCGCTCGATGCGCCCCACGACACCGATGCCGCGGAACATCACCTTCCCCGAGCGGGGGTAGTAGCAGAGGTCGCCAGGATCGCGCGTCCCGTACATCAGCAACGTGAGGCCGTCCGGCCCGCCCCGGAAGGCGTGCGCGACGCCGGTGCCGCGCGGCCGGCATACGACCGAACCGCCGCTGATGGGATGCTCGGCGATCTCGTCGGACTCCCAGAGCAAGACCTCGCCGGCGCCCGCGAGCACGACGAAGATCTCCTCCTCCACCGAGTGACAGTGCGGCGGAGAGCCGAGCTTGCCCGGCAGCACCTCCGAGTGCCGGAGTCCGGTTCGGCTCGATCCGGCTGCACGGCCGAGGTCGCGAATCCGACGGCCGATCGTCTCCGTCTCCCGCTCGACGGACTCGACGTCGTCGACGTTGACGATGTTCGACGGGCGCGGCGACAACTCGCCGACCTCGGGCGGTCCGACGCCCGCCTCGCGAGTCCAGGGATGATCCTCCTCGGCGCCGACGGGCGCCCAGGTCTCGCCGAGCCACGCAACGCCTGCACGCGGGAGCCAGGTGACGCCGGGCGCGTACGAGCGGTGGCCGAAAGCGAGCACGTCGATTCCGTCCGGCCCGGCCCGGAGCGTGTGCGCGTTCTCGAGGGCGAGGTGCACAAGGCAGTCGCCTTCGCGCACCTCGTAGCCGAGGGTGTCCTTGCCCTCCCGCTGGACGGACACGCCCGAGCCGCCGAGTACGTAGAAGATCTCCTCGTCGAAGCCCTCGAGATGGAGCGGCGTCGACCACTTGCCCGGATCGATCTGGATGCGCTTCACCCCGACGGTGTCCGAGGCGCTTCCCGTCAGATTGGCCCAAGTGCCGGCGATGTGAGCGCGCTCGCCACGCCACGTGCGCACCTCGTCCCACTGGGAGATCACCGGTCGATCATGTCACGAGCGAACGCCGACCGGAGACCGTCGACGGCGCGCTTCGCGTCCTCACCTCCTTCCACTCGTGACCATGCTTCCGCCTCGCCGAGCAGCGCGCGGAGCTCCGCCAGGATCACGGCCGGCGGGGCTCGACGGCGATCGAGCGTCTCGATCCTCTCGAGTCGCTCCAGGATCGCGCGTGACTCATCCACCCCCCGAACGTAGCCCTGTCCCGCTCGCAGGCGGGTAACGGCTTGGCGCCGAGTTCGCGTCAGACGGCGAGGGCGTGCGGAGCGGTGCGCTCGATGCCGAGGAGCTCGCGATCGAGCTCGTGCACGAGGCGATGACGGTCGCGCGAGCGAAGGACGGCGACGACCGCCCGGCGACAGGCGTCGACCGACGCGGTGGTGGCAGGCTCGCCGGCGGCCAGAGACGTCAGCTCGCCGTACAGCTCCTCGCGTGCGTGTGCAGTCCTCGCCGAGGAGGACGCAGCAACGCATCGCCCACGTGTCTCCGAGGAGCGACACGAGAGCCGCCCGCAACTGCTCGGCGCGGAAGGGCTCGTTCTGGAACAGCGACAGCTCCCAGCGGTCGAGTGCGTCCGCGAGCTCGGGATCGCCGTCCGCGTCGCCGAGCGCGGCAAGGACGTCGACCGCGATCGGCGACCGGAACGCGTCGAGGCGCGACGGCTCGCCGGGAGGCAGCGTCGCTGCGATCGGGAGCACCGGCTGGATCCCGAACGGCCTCCCGTCGAGTGTCTCGAAGAGCACCGGCCCGGCTGCGGCAGCCGCAGCGGTGGTGAGGCGCAGCGCACTCACCGCGTCTGCGATCTCGGCGGGCGCGTCGGGAGGCGCCTCGCCGGCGTCCAGCTCGCGGCGAAGCTCCACGCACGGCCATGCGGTCGGGCTCCCGGCCGAAGTCGCGAGGCAACAGGCCGCGTGACTCGGGCCAGTGCGTCGACAGCTCGCCGGTCACGAACGGGCGCAGCGCAAGCCCGGTCGCGAGCTCGACCGGCTTCGCGATCGAGAGCCCCACGAGCGGCGCGATTGCCACGTACCTGCGTCGCTCACCGAAGAGCGACCTTTCGAGCTCCGCGTACGCATGCTCGAACGCCTCGTCCTCCCAGTCGAAGCCGCCGCACGCCTCCGCGGTCGAGATCAGAAGGCCGAGGAGCACCGTGCGGAAGAGCGCCTCGTCCTCGCTCGCCCGCTTCCCCGCGTGCGCCTTCGCGAAGATCGCGGCAGAGGGCTCGCGCCGGAGCTCCTCCACTGCGAGCCGTGCGTCCTCGCGCACGCGCAGCATCGGCTCGCGCTCCTCGATGAATGCGCGCACGAGCGGCCGGAGCTCGTACGAGCGACGGTCCGCGCCGCTCGACGTGCTCCTCGAACGCGAACGGAAGCTCTGCCCCTTCCTCGAGCTCTCGCCCGAGCACGACGAACGATCCGAGGACGAATCCGCGAAGGAGCGGATAGAGATGTGGCGCGCGCACAGGCACGCCTCCGGATACGCGGCCGGCAGCTCCTCTCCTGCCCTACGGGCGCAGCACGGCGCGTCGCGGGCCGGCCAGGAAGCCGGCCTCGACGAGGAGCTGCATGGCTTCCGTCTCCGCGACCGGCTCGCCGTCGAAGCGCTCGACCGCAAGACGTTTCGCACCACCCGCCCTGACGTGGGCGACGAGCGCGGCGAGTGCCGGTCGCAGCCACTCGTCGTCGGGATCGCGGAGCGGGACGAGCGACCGGCCGCCGCGCTCGACGAAGAGCGCCGCCTCGCCGTCGAGGAGCACGACCCAGGCTCCGGCAACGCGTGCTGCGCGAGCGCCGGAACGCCTCGGCCACGGCAGCGCCGCGCCGTACGGCTGCGCCGGATCGGCCGCAGCGAGCACGAGGGCCTCCGGCGTCTCGTCACGGCGCGCCGCCCGGAGCTCGCGGAGCCGCTCCACCGCGCCGGGGAGCGCGAACTGCGCTCCGCCGAGCCCTTCGACGAAGTAACCACGCCGGCAGACGCCGAGCGTCTCGAGCGCCTTGCAGCTCCGCGTAGACCGCGCCGTATCCGCCTCGGATCCCCTCCCCGCGAACGCCGTCCCGCGTGACGATCCCCTGGCGCTCGAGCAGGAGCTCGGCAAGCGCGCGGCGATCCGTCGCGCTCGGCGAAGAGCGACGATGCGAGCGACCAGCGCCCCTGTGTCGGCGAGGCGGTCGTACGCCGCGTGCGCGCGAAGCGCCGCCCGGCCGCGATCAGCTCGAGGCAGCTCGTATCGACGCGACGCCCGCAGCGGCGTCCACGAGTCGTTCGTCACCTCTCCCGCCCACACGAGCTCCCAGAGCGCGGCGAGGACGTCCTCCGGCGACGAGACCCGCCGCGTCGACGAGGTCTGCCCAGAAGAGCGCGCGCTCCGCCGAGGGCTGCGCGGATCGCGGCCGCCGGCTCGCCCTCGGGCGGCGCCTCCGACGCCGGCGGCCCGAGGAGCGGCGCGTCGTCGCGGAAGTACACGGCGACGCGGTCGAGACCTGCGCCGACCCACACGACCTCGCCCGACGCGCACAGCACGTCGAGATCGGCAGGGCCGGAATCGCCGGCACGCGCCGCGGGAGCACGTCGCTCTCCCAGAGCGTCGCGGGGAGCGCGACACCCTGCAGCGGCACGAGCGCCTCCCGGAGCCCCTGCCGCCGCCCGATGCCGTGCCAGGAGGGGAGGAAGCGGCCGAAAGCGGCCTGCTCGGCGGGCTCCACCTCGCGCCGGAGCACCGCCAGCGTCGCGCGCCGGATCCGGCGCAGCACCTCGGTGTCGCACCACTCGCGCTCCGAGCCACCGGGGCGGAGCTCGCCGCGCACGAGCTCGTCGGCCCGCTCGAGCGCCGAGAGCCCACCGTCGACGCGAGCCTCGTCGAGGTCGAATCGCGCCGCCAGCTCGGACGTCGTGAACGGCCCGTGCGTCCGCGCGTACCGGCGGAGCAGCTTCCGCAGCGCATCCTCGACCGGGTCGAGGAACACCTGCGGCACGCCGCCCGGCGGTGCGACACCGAAGCGTCGCGAACGAGGCCGGCATCCTCGATCGCGGCGAGCAGCTCGAGCTCGCCGAGGCGGACCCGAACCGCACGGCGCTCGCGGATGAGCGTCTCCGCGAACCCGCGGTCGTACTCGCCGTCGAGCAGCGGTCCGGCGCGGCGGAGGACGTCGTGCAGCTCGTCGACGTTCCGCGGGGTCGGACGAAGCGACGCCTCGACCTGCTCGATGGCGCCCGCGTCGAGGAGCTCGCGAAGCTCCTCGACGCCCATCAGCTCTCGGAGCAGATCGCGGTCGAGCGAGAGCGCCTGCGCACGCCGCTCCTCGGGCGGCGTGTCGTCCTCGTACATGTACGTGGCGACGTAGTCGAAGAGGAGCGACGAGGCGAAGGGCGACGCCGACGCCGTCTCGACCTCGACGAGGTCGAGCGTGCGCTTCTGGATCCCGTGCAGGATCCCGTGGAGCGCGGGCAGGTCGAAGACGTCCTGCAGGCACTCGCGATACGTCTCGAGCACGATCGGGAACTGCGGGTACCGGCGGGCGACCTGCAGCAGGTTCTGCGCCTTCAGGCGCTGCTGCCAGAGCGGCGTGCGCTGGCCGGGACGCCGGCGCGGGATGAGGAGCGCGCGCGCGGCGTTCTCGCGGAAACGGGCGCCGTACAGCGCCGACTGCGCGAGCTCGCCGAGCAGGAGGTCCTCGACCTCGTCCGGGCTCGAGAGCGAGGTCGGCGAGCGGGGGCGGCACGTCGGCGTCCGGGAAGTGGAGCGCGATCCCGTCGTCCGACCACAACGACTGCACGTCGAGGCCGAGCGAGTCGCGCAGGCGTGCGCGCAAGGCCATCGCCCACGGCGCATGCACGCGACCGCCGAAGGGCGAGAGGATGCAGACGCGCCAGTCGCCGATCTCGTCGCGGAAGCGCTCGACGACGATCGTCCGGTCGGACGGGACGACGCCCGTCGCTGCCTCCTGCTCGCGGAGGAACGTGACGAGGTTGCGCGCGGCCAGCGCGTCGAGGCCGTAGTCGCTCCTCGACCCGCTGCGATCGCGGCGTCGTCGGCGAGAGCCGACAGCTCACGCGACGGCCCTGCCGATCTTCTCCCCGAGCTCGGCGGGCCGCCCGACGCCCTCGCCCTTCCAGAACGGAGCGATGCCCGGCGCGCCCGGCGCAGGCGACACGAGGACGCGGTCGCGCGTGATCTCCACGATCCGCCACGTCGAGGCGCCGAGGAGGAACGTCTGGCCCTCGCGCGCCTCGTAGACCATCTCCTCGTCGAGCTCGCCGACGCGGCCGCCGCCGTCGACGAGAAAGACGCCGAAGAGCCCGCGGTCCGGGATCGTCCCTGCGTTCGTGACCGCGAGCCGCCGCGCGCCTGTCCGACCGCGGATCGTGCCGGCCGTGCGATCCCAGACGATGCGCGGTCGGAGCTCCGCGAACTCGTCGGACGGATAGCGGCCCGCGAGCATGTCGAGGACGTTCTCGAGCTGCGCGCGCGACAGCTCGGCGAACGGGTACGCGCGCCGCACGAGCTCGTGCAGCTCGTCGACGGAGAGCTCCTCGTCCGCGCAGATCGCGACGATCTGCTGCGCGAGCACGTCGAGCGGATTCCGCGGGATGCGCGTCTCCTCGATCTCGCCGTCGAGCATCGCACGTGCCACGACCGCCGACTCGAGGAGGTCGGCCCGGTACTTGGGGAAGATCCGGCCCTTCGAGACCGAGTGCGAGGTCGTGGCCGGCGCGGCCGACCCGCTGCAGGCCACGCGCGACCGACTTCGGGCTCTCGACCTGGATCGACGAGGTCGACCGCGCCCATGTCGATGCCGAGCTCCAGCGACGACGTCGCGACGAGGCACGGGATCTCGCCCGCCTTCAGGAGCTCCTCGACGACGAGCCGCTGCTCGCGCGCGAGCGACCCGTGGTGCGCCCGGGCGATCTCCTCCCCTGCGAGCTCGTTGATCCGCAGCGCGAGCCGCTCGGCGAGCCGCCGGTTGTTGACGAAGACGATGGTCGAGCGGTGCGCGCGGACGAGCTCGAGGATCGCCGGGTAGATCGACGGCCAGATCGAGCGGCTCTCCGCTCGACGCCGACGCCCATCTCGACGCCGTCCGCGAGCGGCGGGCACGGAGAGCGCGGGCGTCGAGTCGAGCTCGCGCATGTCCTCGACGGGAACGACGACCTGGAGGTCGAGCTCCTTGCGCACGCCGGCGTCGACGAGCTCGATCTCGCGCCCGGACCCGGCGACGAAACGGCCGATCTCCTCCATCGGTCGCTGCGTCGCCGAGAGGCCGACGCGTTGGAACGGGCTCTCGACCAGTCGCTCGAGCCGCTCGAGCGAGAGCGCGAGGTGAGCGCCGCGCTTCGTTCCGGCGACTGCGTGCACCTCGTCGAGGACGACCGTCTCGATCCCGCGCAGCGTCTCCCGCGCCTGCGAGGTCAGGAGCAGGAAGAGCGACTCGGGAGTCGTGATCAGGATGTCCGGCGGCGTCCGCAGCATCCGCCGTCGCTCGCTCGGCCGGCGTATCTCCCGTCCGCACGGCGACCGAGAGCTTCGAGCCGAGCCCGGCGAGGGGGCTGCGGAGGTTCCGCTCGATGTCGTAGTTGAGCGCCTTCAGCGGCGAGACGTAGAGGAGGCGCAGCCCCTCGCCGGGCGTCTCGTTCAAACGGTCGATGCCGAGGAGGAACGCGGCGAGCGTCTTCCCCGAGCCGGTCGGCGCCTGGATGAGGACGTGCCCGCCGCGGGCAATGGCCGGCCACCCGAGTCTCCTGCGCGGGCGTCGGCGCCTCGAACGCGCGCTCGAACCATGCCCGCGTACGCGGGCGAGAGACGCCGAGCGCATCCATTCGACCAGGGTATCCGTCCCGGTCTACCATCCGAAGCGTGCCCGAGGCGCTCTACTTCACCGACTCGGACGAGGCCAACCGGCTGATCGCCTCCGAGCCGCTCGCGCTCCTCATCGGATTCGCGATCGACCAGCAGGTCACCGTCCAGCAGGCCTTCACCGGGCCGCTCAAGCTGAAGGAGCGCATCGGAACGCTCGACGCGCGCGAGATCGCCGAGATGGACCCGGCACGACTCGAGGCCGCGTTCCGCCAGACGCCCGCGATCCACCGCTTCCCACGCGCGATGGCAGAGCGAGTGCAGGAGCTCTGCCAGGTCGTCGTGGACGAGTACGGCGGCGAGGCCGAGCGCATCTGGACCGAGGCAGCTGACGCGGCAGACCTCAGCAAGCGAATCGGTGCGCTTCCCGGCTTCGGGAAGATGAAGATCACGCGGCTTCGGCTCCGTGCTCGCCCTCCACTTCGGCGTCGAGGCCGCGCAGGAGCTCGTCCCGAGTACCCGTGCCTCGGCAAGATCAACTCGGCCGAGGATCTCGCCGAGTACCAGGCCGCGAAACGCGCGCACAAGGCCGCGCTTCGCGCCGCGCAGACTGCGTGAGCGACCCTAAGGAAAGCTCGCTCGCCTCAGACGGCAGGAGGCGGAAGGGGCGGCGGGTTGAAGTCCGGGCACTTGTAGCCATTCGTCTTCTGCGGCAAGTCCCACGCGACGCCGAGGCCGGAATGCATCGTCGTGAGGTCGACCTAGTGGTACGACTTAACGTGTGAGCTCGGACACCCGGTACGCGCGGAGCGGCGACGTCCACATCGCCTACCGCGTCTTCGGCGAAGGCCCGTGCGACGTCGTCTTCGCGATGGGCCTCGACTTTCCGTCGGTCGAGTTCCACGACCACGCGATCGGTGCCGGCTTCGACGAGCTGACCGGGCGGATGCGCGTCATCCGCTTCGACAAGCGCGGCACGGGCGCCTCCGACCGGGTCAGCGGCGTGCCGTCGCTCGAGGAGCGGATGGACGACGTGCGCGCCGTGATGGACGCCGTCGGCAGCGAGCGCGCCGCCCTGCTCGGCCATGTCGACGGCGCGGCGATGGCGATCCTCTTCGCCGCGACGTACCCGGAGCGGGTCTTCGCGCTGGTGCTGTTCCAGGGCAAGCCGCGCTTCGTCCGCGCGCCGGACTTCCCGTGGGTGCCGACCCGCGAGCAGTACGAGCTCGGCACCGACCGCTGGCTGGCGCAGCTCCAGTCGAGCGGCGAGCTCGAGCAGGCCTTCGCCATGCGGCTCAACAAGCCGCCCTCAGACCCCGAGGTGCGGGAGCGGGTCCGTGCGACCCGCCTCACCATGAGCCCGGGCGCGCTCAAGGCATTGCGACGCATGAACATGGACGTCGACGTCCGCAGCGCCCTCGCGACGATCCAGGCCCCGACGCTGATCATCCATCGCACGAGCCGAGCTCGACGACGAGACCGACACGTCGGGGAAGGAGATCGCGCGCTACATGGCGAGCGAGCATCGCCGGCAGCCGCCTGCTCGAGATCGGCCGCTTCGACTGGCTGCCGTACCGGGAGATCGGCGACTTCGTCATGGAAGCGTGGGAGCAGCGGGCCGTGGAGCGACGTCGTGTGCTGGCGACCGTTCTGTTCACCGACCTCGTCGACTCCACCGCAACTGCGTTGGAGTCCGGGAACGCGTGGCGCGCGCTGCTCGAGGAGCACAATGCGGTCGTCCGGCGCGAGCTGGCGCGCTTTCAGGGGGAGGCCATCGACACCGCCGGCGACGGCTTCTTCGCATCCGGCTTCGACGGACCGGCGCGCGCGATCCGCTGCGCGTGCGCGATCCAGGAGGCCGTCAGCTCGCTCGGGCTCGGCATTCGCGTCGGCGTGCACACGGGGGAATGCGACGTCGTCGACGGCAAGCTCGGAGGGCTGGCGGTCGCCATCGGCGCGCGAGTCGCCGCTCAGGCGGACGTCGGTGAGGTGCTCGTCTCCGGCACCGTGAGGGACCTCGTCGCCGGCTCCGGGATCGCCTTCGACCCGCGTGGAGTGAGGGAGCTCAAGGAGGCCGGCGAATGGCCGCTCTACGCCGTGTCCGCGCTCACCTAGGACGCGTACTCGTGGAACTGCGGGAGGTCGTCCGTGATCTCGTGCCACTCGGCCTTCGAGCCGACGAAGATGTGTGCCTCCGGCCGGATGCTCGGGGCGTCGATCAGCGACCCCATTCCGACGTGCACGTACGCGCCGTCGCGGACGACCGAGAAGAGGAACGACCCGCAGGACGCACAGCGCGTGTCGTTGAGGAGATCGTCACCGGTGACGAGGAGCGCGTCCGCCCCCTCCGTGATCTCCAGCTTCTCGCGCTCGATGCCTGCGAGCGACTTGTACGCCGAGCCCGTCGTCGCCCGGCAGCGCGAGCAATGGCAGTTCCACGCGTACAGGAACTCGTCCGGAACGCGATAGCGCACTGCGCCGCACCAACATCCTCCGCGCAGCATCCTCACCCGTCGCACGGTATCGCCTGACCGGCTGGAGCCGTCGCACGGAGGCGTACGCTGCGCCTCGATGGCCGGGCCGATCGCCATCCAGACGCTGACGGACGGCGGCCAGCGGCCGGCCGACGTCGCACGCGGGATCGCGGCCTTCATCGGCGAGGCAAGGACGTCGCTCGAGATCGCCCTCTACGACGTGCGCTTCGAGACCGATGCAGGCGCGCTCGTCCTCGCCGCCCTGCTCGCCGCCGTCCAGCGAGGCGTCGAGGTGCGACTCCTCTACAACGTCGCCCACCCGGGCCCTATCCCGGTGCCGCCGCCGCCCGAGACGACGCCCGCAGCGATCGAAGCACTCCCGGTCGCGACCCGCGGGATCGCCGGGGTCCCCGACCTCATGCACCACAAGTTCGTCGTCCGCGACGGAGAGGCGGTCTGGTCCGGCTCGACCAACTGGACGGACGACTCGTGGTCACGGCAGGAGAACGTCATCGTCACGGTCGGTTCCCCTGGCATCGCCTACGCCTACACGCTGGCGTTCGGCCAGCTCTGGGAGACCGGACTCGTCGCGCACTCAGGACGCGTCGACCCTCGCCCGGAAGAGATCGGCGCGGCCCGCGTTCGTGCCTGGTTCTGCCCGGAGCACGGAGAAGCGCTCTCGCACCGCGTCGCGAAGCACATCGGCAAGGCGCGACAGCGCATCCGCATCGCCTCGCCGGTGCTGTCGTCCGGCCCGATCCTCGCGACGCTGGTGGAGGTCGTGAGCGAGGGCCGTTGCGACCTCGCCGGCGTCGTCGACGACACGCAGGTCGACGAAGTGTTCGGCCAGTGGCGAACCAACGGCGTGAGCGAATGGAAGGTCCCGCTGCTCCGGCGCATCCTCGAGGGCGCGCCGTTCAGCGGCAAGTCCTCCACGCCCTGGTCGCCGACCTCACTGCACGACTTCATGCACGCGAAGGTCGTCGTCGCCGACGACACGACTTTCGTCGGAAGCTTCAACTTCTCGCGCTCCGGCGAGCGGAACGCGGAGAACGTCCTCGAGATCAGAGACGCCGCCGTCGCGGACGAGCTGGCCCGGTTCGTCGACGACGTCCGCGCCCGCTACCCGCGGGCAACCGTTCCAGGCTGATCGAGTAGGGTCGCGCCGATGACGATCGACGACGTGCTGAGCGCGCAGCTCGAGACCGGAAGGCTCGTGCCGACAGCCGTTACGGGTGAGCCGTACGAGTCGTGGCACGTCATCTCCGACGACGGGCAGGTCGAGCTCGGGATCTGGGAGGTCACTCCCGGATCGTTCCGCGGCGAGACGGACGGCATCTACGAGCAGATGCACTTCGTCGCCGGGAGCGGCACGATCACGGACGGCGACGGTGTCGTGACGGACATCCGGCCGGGGGTCGTGATGCTGTGCCCGGACGGCTGGTCCGGCACCTGGGACGTTCGCGAGACGATCCGCAAGACGTACGCGGTCGTGAAGACGCGCTGACGTGATCGACCCGCTCGAGCGCTGGCGCGAGCTCGGGCTCCCCGACAAGCCCGACTACGCAGGTCTCCTCACGTACGCAGGCATGCCCTACACGCAGGACCCGGCCGAGCTCGCAAGCATCGACGTCGCGATCGTGGGAGCGCCGACCGACGACCTCGTCTCCGACCGGCCGGGGACGCGCTTCGGGCCGCGCGCGATCCGTGCCGCGAGCTGTCCACCCGGGCCCCACCTCGAGGCCGGCATCGACGCGTTCGCCGAGCTCAGCGTGGTCGACTTCGGGGACGCCGCCGTCGTTCCGGCCGATCCGGAGCGGACGCATGCCGAGATCGAGAAGATCGTCGGCCAGGTGGCGCCGCGGGAGTCGTGCCGGTCGTCCTAGGCGGCGACCACTCGATCACGGAGGCGACGTGCGGGCGGTCTCCGCCCGACACGGCCCTGTCGGCCTCGTCCACTTCGACACGCACACGGACACCGGGCCGAGGTCTTCGGCGTCGAGCTCTCGCACGGAACGCCGATGTACCGGCTCGTCCGCGACGGGCACGTCGCGGGATCGCGCTACATCCAGATCGGGCTGCGCGGCTACTGGCCCGGCGAGGCCGAGTTCGCATGGCAGCGCGAGCACGGGATCACTGTCGTTCTTCATGCACGACGTCCGCGAGCTCGGCATCCGCGACGTCGTCGAGCGCGCCGTCGCCGCCGTCAGTGAGCGGGCCGGTCTTCCTCACCGTCGACGTCGACGTCCTCGATCCCGCGTTCGCGCCCGGGACCGGGCACGCCCGAGCCGGGAGGCATGACCTCCGGCGACCTCCTCTGGGCGTGCCGCGAGATTGCGGCGCGGCTCGACCTCGTCGGCATGGACGTCGTCGAAGTCCTCCCCACGGCTATTGGATCGGCCGACGTCACCGCGCTCGTCGCAGACCGGATCGTCCGCGAGGCGCTCACGGGCATCGCGCCAACGGCGGGCGCGACCCGAACCGAATGCTTACGGCGCGATAACAGCGTGCCCTCGAGAACCCGAACGGCTCGGTGGCTGGATGCATCCAGAACCAGTCGAGGGAGGGACAGCGTGAAGGGACTTGCATTCATCGGGCTCGGCCTCGCCGCGATCGCCGCCGCGGCCGTGCTCGGCCGGTCGCGTTCGCGCGCGGCAAGCCGAAGACGGGGACGAGCGCGATCTCGCGCGCCGACCTCGTCGGCGTGAACTTCGTCGAGAACTGCCGCTATTCGCCACCAGGCGCCCGACGACCCGATCGTGTTCCCGGGCCAGCCGGGCGCTCTCGCACCAGCACACGTTCGTCGGCAACCGCACGACGAACGCGTTCTCGAGCTTCGGCTCGCTCCGCTCGGGCGGCGACGACCTGCTTGCGTCCGGACGACACCGCCGCTTACTGGGTGCCGGCGCTCTACCAGGGAACGACCGAGGTGCTCCCGTCGCGGCCACCGTCTACTACCGGCGCGGCACGCTCGCCGAGGTGAGCCCGTTCCCGAACAACCTGCGGATGATCGCGGGCGACGCGAAGGCGACGCGCCCGCAGGGTATGGGGTGACGTTCTGGAGCTGCGGGTCGCCTCCGGGCGTCGGCGGTCGTCGGAGGTGCCCGACGTGTCCCGACACGCGCGGCTCGTCCCTGCGGCTGCACATCCGCTTCCCGGAGTGCTGGGACGGCGGATCTCGACAGCGCAGACCACAAGAGCCACATGGCGTACGCGGTCACGCAGCGAGCTGCCCGTCCACGCATCCGTCGAGGTGCCGCAGATCACGCAGATCTACCGGTACCCCACGCGCGGCGGCGACGGCTTCTCGCTCGCCTCGGGAGGCGTCTACACGCGCATGCCGACTTCCTGAACGCGTGGAAGCCGAGCGTCGCTCCGGAAGCTCGTGAACGACTGCCTGAACGCGCTCGTCCACTGCGGGCGCAGCTAGTGTCATAGGGCCGGGGCAGCGTCTGCGCTGCCCCGGCCACGCGTCGACCTTACGACATGCTCACAGAACGCGGCTACGGTGGCTCGCCGTGCGCATCCGCCGCCTCTGTCCCCGTCATGCTGCTCGCGCCTCGTCCCTCGTTCCTCGGCGCCGGCGGCGAACGTCGAAGCCGCGCCGTCGCCAGCCAACGAACCCGGTGCCGTCGCTCGAGCCGGCGAAGACGGCGGCGCTGTGGCAGATCGCTCGTCGCGCAGCAGCCGAAGCCGGCGCGAGCGCAGGCTGCGTGCCGTCCCGCTTCGGGCCGTGTTCTATGCGGCGTCCGACTGGCTTCGCCTCGCCACCAAGCTCGCTGCCGCGCGATCGTCCTGCGCCGAGTACTACGTCTCGGTTCCGCCGCTCGTCGCGGACAAGACGACAGTTCCGGCGCGACCAGGCGTCGCGGATCCGCGCGCTCGGACCGAGCTTCCACGCGCATGGCGGAGATCCACTTCACGACGTGGAGCCGCGGTGGGTCGCCTCCACGGGCAGCTCGTGGTTCACCGCCGGAGTCACCGCCCGCGAGCGCATGGCCGCGGCAGGCTACGACGTCACGCAGGGCGACACGTGGGCGCTCAACGAGCTGACCACCGCCGTCCGGCGCGGTGACGGCAACGCGCGGGCGAACGTCCGGGAGTTCCTGCGCGGACTGTACGAGGGAGACGGCGAGCGGCCGACGCGGGGCGACCGTCCTCATCGTCGGCTTCGGTCAGCGCACGAGCGACCTCACCGCCTACCAGAACACGCTTCAGAACTGGCTCGCGGACAGGCGTTCTGGACCGACATGGCGACGTATGTGAGCGACTGGTCGCAGGAGGTCTACGGAGACCTCCGCGCACACGCGGTTCCGGGCGAGGCCGTCGCCGATCCGGCGCGAGTACCTGAACGACTACCTGCAGCACCCGCTCGTGCTCGCCAACGCCGGCCCGACGGCGATCGAGGCGGCGCGCTCGTTCCTCCAGGCTGCGTACAGCCCACTCGCGAACGGCGCGTGGCCGCGCGACACGGCCTGGGGCTGGACGATGGTGCCGTCGATCAGATGAGCCGCGTACATCTCCGCGCAGGTCGACGCGATGCGCTTCTTCACCGCCACGACCGGGCAGCCGCGCGATCACTGGGGGTTCGCCTGGGCTCCGCGCAACACGACCGGATGCCGGCCGTCGACTTCGCGACGCAGACCGGCCAGCTCCTCGACCGGCTCGCGGCCGCGATCCGTGACTCCGCGGAGGCGACCGACCCGGAGACGTCGGGGACGGGCGCGTGCGGGCCGCCGGCGCCGACACGCTCTGCCTGCGTCGACATCCCCGGGGCGAGCCACAACGGGCCTGGCGAGTCGTTCCGCACGTGGACCCAGCCTCTGCCCGACCATCGCGCGGCGCCGACCGCCGTCGCTGCCGGTACGGCCTCGCGCCCCGCTCGACCGTCTCGATGACCACGGCCGCGGGGACACCGTGCCACGACCGGGCCGCCGCTCGCGGTGACGCTTCGCTCGAACTCCGCGCAGCGGCACGTTCGCGCACGAGTTCCACTCGGACCGTGGACGGCCGACACTCACACTCTCGTCGCCCCCGGCGTCGCCGGCACCTTCTACTACCGCGACACGCTCGCCGGCTCGTTCACCGCTGACGGCGTCTGCGACCGGAGCGACCGCGGGCACGCAGACGTCACCGTCGCCGCCGGACCGGCCGCGAAGCTGACGGTGACCCCCGCTCGGCCCAGGTCCGTGCGCGCGGCGACGGTGGCGTTCCAGCGCGACCGCGACAGACGCCTTCGGCAACCGTCGGCCGACCGTCTGCGTTGGCGCGTGACGCCGCCGGCACTCGGCTCGGTGCGGATCGCCCGATCGCGGCCGGCGGTCTTCACTGCCGGGCGCGCTGCTCGGCACGGGACGGTCATCGGCGACCAGCGGACGGTCTCGTCGACCGCAAACGCGCGTCTCGGTCTCTCCTGGCGACCTCCGCATCGGCCCGTCACGTGCCAGGCCGCGCCGACCGCGCACTCGGGCTCGGGCGCTCGTCGGCGTCGTCGACGGTGCCCGGCGCCCGGTCTCGGCGACATCTGACGCTCGCCGTCACGGCTGAAGACGGCCACTATCCTCAAGGCGCGCAGCGGTCACGGGCAGCGGCCGGAAAGGCTCGGTTCCGGCTGCCGATCCGCGCCCGGCTGCTTCACGGTCTCCGTCGACGCGCGCCTCGAGCCCCGGGCTTCGCCTGGAACGGCCAGTCCCCGCGACGCCGCGTCTGCCGGCGCTAGCTACCCGACGCCGGCGAGAAGGAACGCGCGCGACTCCTTCAGCATCTCGCGCGCGATCACGATGCGCTGGATCTCGTTCGTCCCCTCGTAGATCTGGGTGATCTTCGCGTCGCGCATCATCCGCTCGACGGGGTACTCGCGGATGTAGCCGTACCCGCCGAGGATCTGCACGGCCTCGGTCGTGACCTCCATCGCGGTGTCCGTGCAGTAGAGCTTCGCCATCGCGGACGCCTTGGTCAGCTCGGCCTCGTCGGCGCCCTCGTCGACCATGCGCCCGAAGCGGTAGAGGAGCCCGCGCGCGGCCTCGCAGCGCGTCTCCATGTCGGCGAGCTTGGCAGCGATGAGCTGGTGCTCGGCGATCGGCTTCCCCATCGTCTCGCGCGTGCGCGCGTACTCGAGCGCGTAGTCGGTGGCGCCCTGGGCGATGCCGAGACCCTGCGCCGCGACGCCGGGTCGCGAGCGATCGAGGATCCGCATCGCGATCCGGAAGCCCTCCCCCTCCTCGCCGAGCCGGTTCTCGACGGGGACGCGCGCGCCGTCGAACGTGAGCTCACCCGTCGTCGAGCCGGCGATACCCATCTTCGGCTCGAGCCGCGCGACCTCGAAGCCAGGCGTCCCCGCCTCGACGACGAACGCCGAGATCCCGGAGTGTCCGGCCTCCGGATCGGTCTTCGCGAAGACCGTGTAGAGCCCGGCGACGGCGGCGTTCGTGATGAAGCGCTTCGACCCGTCGAGGACGTACGCGTCCCCGTCGCGCCGCGCCGTCGTCCGCATCGACGCGGAGTCCGACCCCGAGCCGGCTTCCGTCAGCGCGTACGCGGCGAGCGTCTCTCCCGACGCGAGCGACGGGAGGAATCGCGCCTTCTGCTCGTCGGACCCGGCGACCTTGAGACCGAGTGACCCGAGCTCCTGCACCGCGAGGATGAGCCCGCTCGTCGCACAGACCTTCGAGACCTCCTCGATCGCGACGAGCGAGAGGAGCGTCCCGGTTCCCGTTCCGCCGTACGCCTCGTCGAAGAACAGCCCGAAGATCCCGTGCTCGCGATAGAGCTCGACGACGTCCCACGGGAACTCGTGCGACTCGTCGATCTCGGCCGCGCGCGGTGCTGATCCGGTCGCGTGCGAGCGTACGGACGAGCTCGCGGATCTCGAGCTGCTCGTCGGTCAGCGGCTCCCAGGGCACGCTGGAAGTCTAGGACGGTGCGTGGTGGCAGACCGCCTCGATGTTGTTGCCGTCCGGATCGAGGACGAACGCGGCGTAGTAGTCCGGGCGTACTGTCGGGCGGAGGCCGGGCGGCGCCGTTGTCCATCCTCCGCAGCGATGCGCGGCCGCGTGGAACGCAGTCGACGGTCGCACGGTCGGCGCACTCGAACGCGACGTGCGTCCCGTCCGACGCGGATCGCGACGCACCGACCCGAAATCCGAGCTCCGTCGTCCGCCAGTAAGCCGAGCGCCGCCGGCTCGGAAAGTCCATCACGACCGGTAGCCGAGCGGCGCTAGCGCCTCCCAGGTAGAACGCGCTTGCGCGTCTCGAAGTCGGCGACGTTGAGGCCGACGTGGTCGAGCACGCATTCCGCCTCCTCTCGCTCGGATACAGTCGCCGCGCATGATCCTCGAGAACGGCGTCGTGCGCACGATGGATCCGTCGTTGCCGACCGCCCGCGCGCTCGCGATCGCAGGGCGCGTAGTCGCGGGCGGCGTCGGCACACACGAGCGGGCGCTGCCGAGCCCGGACGTCGTCGACCTCGGCGGACGCTGCGTGCTTGCCCGGCTTCACGGACTCGCACGTCCACTTCCCGACCTGGTCGCTCGCCCGGCGTGAGGTGCGGCCTCGAGGGCGTCGCGACGCTCGACGAAGCGCTCGAGCGCGTGCGCTCGCACCCGCGGCACGGCAGCTGGATTCGGGGCTACGGCTGGCGCTCGGCCGAGTGGGAGCGCAGCAGCCGACGGCGAGCACTCGACGCGGTCACGGGCGACACACCCGCGCTCCTCTTCTCGAAGGACTACCACTCCGCCTGGCTCAACTCGGCGGCGCTCGCACGCGCCGAGGGCGACCTCGAGGTCGAGGGCGGCGTCGTCGAGCGCGACGAGTCGCGGTGCAGCCGACGGGAATCCTCCGCGAGGAGTCCGCATGGCAGTTCCGCGCTCGGGTCGCGATGCCGACCGAGGACGAGTTCGTCGACGCGACGCGCGAGGGGCTGCGCATCGCGGCGAGCCGCGGCGTGGTCGCGATCCACGACAAGGACGGCTGGCTCGGCGCGCCGGGGATCTTCCAGCGGATCGCCGAGCGCGACGGCCTCACGCTTCGCGTCTGGCAGTCCGTGCCCTACGAGCGGCTGCCCGAGCTCGAGGCGCTCGGCATCCACTCCGGGATCGGCGACGACTTCCTGCGCGATCGGGTACCTGAAGGCGTTCATGGACGGGACGCTCGGCTCGCAGACGGCCTGGATGCTCGACGGCTCCGGCGTGACGATCACGAGCGGCGAGGAGCTCGCCGAGATCATCCGCGCAGGGCGCGCGCGCTCGGCTGGCCGGTCGCCGTCCACGCGATCGGCGACCGCGCGAACCGCGAGGCGCTCGACGCCTTCGAGGCGACGCGCGACGCTGTGGGCGCCGCTCGGCCTCCGCCACCGGATCGAGCACGCGCAGTGCCTCGCTCCCGAGGACGTCGGCCGCTTCGCGGCGCTCGGCGTCGCGTGCTCCGTCCAGTTCAGCCACGCCCCGTCCGACCGCGACCTCGCCGAGCGCTTCTGGGCCGATCAGCTCGACGGCGCGTACGCGTTCCGGTCGCTCTGGGACTCGGGCGCGCTCGTCGCGAACGGCTCGGACGCGCCGGTCGAGGAGCTCGACCCGCTCGCCGGCATCCGGGCAGGCGTGCTCCGCACGATCGACGAGCGACCGGCGTGGCAGCCCGAGCAGTGCCTGACCGTCGAGCAGGCGCTCCTGGCGACGATCGTCAACCCGGCGTGGCTCTCCGGAGACGAGCGGCGCCGCGGCAAGCTCCTCCCGGGCTACCTCGCCGACCTCGTCGTGCTCTCACGCGATCCGCTCGACTGCCCGTCGACGAGCTCGAGACGGTCGAGGTCGTCGCCACGATGGTCGGCGGGCGCTGGGTCCACAATCCGCCACCGTGGGACTGATGTTCGACGCCCGTATCGAGGAACGCGCTCGGACGTCGCTGTCACGGCGCGAAATCGCGTCGGGCCTCGACCGCTCGCGCGGCCGTACAATCAGCTCGTGGCCACTCGCACGATGCTCCCGTTCACGCAGCACCGACCTGCTCGGTCGCGGGCGCCGCCGAGATCGTCGGCTCGAAGTGGACGGTGCTCATCGTCCACGACCTCTCGGAAGGCCCGCGCCGCTTCACCGAGCTCGAGCGCTCGTGCGCCGGGATCAGCCCGCGGACCCTGGCCGAGCGTCTGCGCTGGCTCGAGTCCGAGGAGATCGTCGCGCGCCAGAGCTACCCGGAGTCGCCGCCGCGGGTCGAGTACGCGCTGACGGACGAAGGGTCAAGGCACTCCTTCCGGTCGTGCACGAGATGCGCCGCTTCGGCCACGAGTGGCTCGGCTGCGGCGTCCACGACACGTAGTCGTCCTCGTCGGCTTCCGAGTAGCGACCCGCTGACAAGACCGTCTCGGGCGCCGACCTGTCGATTCTGCGCTCGCGTGTTCGTCATGTCGGCAAGAGGCTGGGGTTCCAGCCGTGACCCGATCCGAGGAGGCCCTCGTGGCACACCCCGTCATTCACGCCGAGATTCGCTCGCACGACCCGGACGCGACACGCGCGTTCTTCGCCGACCTGTTCGGATGGACGTACTCGGACGGCGCTTTTCCCGGGTACACGTTCGTCGATCACGGGATCGACGGAGCGCTCCCGACCGCGATCGGGCCGCTTCAGGGTGGCGCCGACGCCGTCCTGTTCTTCGTCGGTGTCTCGGACGTCGAGGCGACGCTTGCTCGGGCCGAGGAGCTCGGTGGAAAGACGATCCAGCCGGCTCAGCAGGTTCCGGGCGTGACGTTCGGCGTTTTCGCCGATTCTCAGGGGCACGTCGTAGGGGTCGCGGCGAACTGACGCCGAGCCGACGTCTACTTCGTCAGGGCTTTCGCCAGCACGCGGTCGCGGAGGCGTGTCGGGAGCCGCTCGATCCACGCGCGCAGGTGCGCATCGCGGCCGACGAGGTAACGCGCCTTCGGGCGTGACGCCGTGAGCGCGTGCTCGACCGCCTGGGCGACGACGTCCGGATCGACGCCGGGCCCTCGCTTGAGCGCGACCTGCCGGAAGCGCTCGAGCCGCGCGGCGTAGAGCGCCGCGGCGTCGGCGAGCCGATCTCGGCCCGCATCGCCTCGGCGTGCGCCGCGCCCTTCGTCCAGATCGCGGTCTTCACGCTCGCGGGCTCGACGATCGACGACGCGGATGCCCCACGGCGCGAGCTCGACCCGGAGGACGTCCGCGAAGGCCTCGAGGGCATGCTTCGACGCCGCGTACGGGCCGAGAAACGGCAGCGCGCTGCGCCCGCCGATCGACCCCATGAGGACGACGCGCCCGCGAGCCCGGCGCAGCGCGGGCAGCACCGCCTGCAGCACGGCGACCTGCCCGACACGTTCACCTCGAGCTGCCGGCGGAGCTCGTCGAGCGGGACGAGCTCGAGCGGCGCGGCGACGGCGATGCCCGCGTTGTCGACGAGCCCGTGGAGCTCCGGACCCGACGGCATCGGCCGCAGCGGCGATCTGCCCGCTGTCGGTGACGTCGAGCTCGAGCGGCTCGACGCCGCGCTGCGCGGAGCACCGACGGCATCCGCCTCCGTCCGGACGCCACCGAAGACGCGCCACCCGGCGTTCGCGAGCCGCACGCCGACGCGAGGCCTATCCCCGACGACGCGCCGGTGACGAGTGCCGCGCGCGACACCGTGCTAGTCGGCGAGCCCCTTCGCCTGGAGCTCGGCCACCGCCCGCTCGGACTTCTCGAGCCCGGCGAGCTCCATGCCTTCGAGCACGCGCTGCAGTCTTGGTGAACTGGATGTCGCGGTAGTCGACCACCTGCCAGTGGTTGCCCCACGGGTCGAGGAAGTCGTGACCGCCGACCATGCGCGCGCCCGCTTCGCGGGCACGGCGAACGACCTCCTCCTGGTCGTCGACGACGAGGCCGTAGTGCCCGCCGCTCACGGGCTCGGACGGCGCGCTCGAGCGCGATGAACTGGTCGCCGAGATCGACGAACGCCATGCGCCGCCGCGCCCGCGCAGCTCGAGCCGTCGACGAGCTTGCCCGAGGAACGCGAGCATCTCGTCGATGTCGCCGACCTGGACGGCGACGTGGTTGATCCCGACGAGCCGCGCCATCGCGACTAGCTCGGCGAACCTCGGCCCAGACGCCGGCGAGCTCGACGATGGTCGCGGCCGCGGCGGCCATGTCCTGGACGCTCGCCCACTCGCGGACCGAGTGGTACTCCTGGCCGCCCGTGAAGAGATTCGGCGTCGGCAGACCCTGCGCCGAGAGGACTGCCCCGTCGGTGCCGCCGCGCGTGATGGCGAGCCGAGGCTCGACCCCGCCCGCCGGATCGCCTCGAGCGCAGCTTCGACGACGCGCGGGTTCTCCTCGATGAACGGCCGCATGTTGCGGTACGAGTGGCGCACCTCGACCTCGACCTTCGCGCGCGGCTCGCGCAGCTCGCACCTGAGGGCGAGCCCGCGCAGGAGCGTCGAGGTGCTTCTCGAGCAACACGTCGTCGTGGTCACGCGCGATGAAGTCGACGATCGCCTCCTCGGCATTGCCAGAGATGCGGTGCGGATGGACGTATCCCTCGCGCCCCTCGGTCGTCTCGGGCGATAGGCTGCCCCGCGGCAGCGACAGAACGAGCTCGGATGCGAGCTTGACGGCGTTCACGAGCTTGCCCTTCGCCACCCCGGGATGGACGGAGAGCCCGCGGATCGTCACCCGCATGGACGCTGCCGAGAACGTCTCCACCTCGAGCTCGCCGATATCGGAGCCGTCGAGCGTGTATGCGACATCGGCGCCGAACGCGTCGAGGTCGAAGCCCTCCGCGCCGCGGCCGACCTCCTCGTCCACCGTGAATGCGACGCGAATCGACGCACGCGGACGCTCCCGCGTCCGCGCGAGATACGCAACCGCGGCCATGATCTCCGCGATCCCGGCCTTGTCGTCGGCGCCGAGCAGGGTCGTCCCGTCGCTCGTGACGATGTCGTGGCCCGACGCGCGCGGCGAGCGCGGGCAGCTCCTCCGGGTCGAGCACCTGCCGCGAATCGCCGGGCAGCACGATCGCCTCGCCGTCCCACGACTCGTGCACGATCGGCGACACGCCCGCGCCGGTCACGTCGGGAGTCGTGTCCACGTGCGCGATCAGCCCGACGACCGGCGCGTCCGGCGTCCCGGGGAGCGTCGCGAAGACCGAGTGGCCCTCGTTCAGCTCCGCGTCCTCCAGCCCGATCTCGCGCAGCTCCTCGACGAGTAGCCGCGAGAGCTCGAGCTGCTTCTCGGTGCTCGGCCGCGCGCGCCGCGCGGTACGCGCCCTGCGTGTCGACCCGGACGTACCGCAGGAACCGCTCGAGTACGTCGCCCGCGAGCTCCTCGGCCAGCGGGCTCGAGAAAGGCGCTCTAGGAGCCAAGCTCTCCGAGCCGCGTGAAGACCTCACGCATCGTCGCGACCCCCAGCTCGACGATGTCCTCGGGGACGTTCTCGTTCGGCGCGTGGACGTTGCACTCGTTCTCGATGCCGAACCCGGTCGCGAAGCGTCGGCAGGCCGCGGTCGACGAGGCTCGCGTAGATCGGGAGCGTGCCGCCCGAGCGAACGAGGAACGGCCGTGCGCCGACCACGTGCTCGAACGCGTCGCCGGCGAGTCGCGATCGCAGCGGAGTCGGTCGGCGTGAGCGCGGGCCGGGCGCTGTTGCGGAGCTCGATCTCGAGCTCGGCACCGGCCGGCAAGCGCCTCACGCACGAGCCGCTCGAACGCCTCGCGGATCGTCGTCGGGATCCTGATCCGGGGCCAGGCGCAGCGAGACGTTCGCGCGCGCCTCGACGGGCAGCACCGTCTTCACGAGGTCGGGCGAGCCGCTCGCGATGCCGTTCACGTCGAGCGACGTGTCGGCGAACGTGCGCACGTAGAACTCCTCGTCCGCGCCCGGAACGATCGGCGCGCGCACCTTGCTCCGCGAGCTGCTCGGCGCCCGAGCGGCAGCTGCGCCCACGCCTCGAGCTCCTCGGTCGTCGGCGGCGCGACCCCGACGCGAAGCTCGTCGGGAAGCCTGCCCTCCGCACCGGGCAACGACCGGCGCGAGCGCGGCCATCAGCGCGTGCGTTGCGTTCAGCGCAGCCGCGCCGAACATGCCCGAGTGCATGTCGGTCGCGCCGGTGCGAACGCGGAGGTGCAGGTAGACCATCCCGCGAACGCCGACCATGAACGCCGGCTGGTCCGCGGCGGATCATGCCGCCGTCGAGGATCAGCGCGGCGTCCGCCGGACCGGTCGTCCGCGTCGACCCAGTCGCACGATCGAGTCGCCGCCGACCTCCTCCTCGCCGTCGAACGCGAAGCGGACGTTGACGGGCAGCGCGCCCTCCTCCGCGAGCTGCCGCACCGCCTCGACGAGGACGAACATGTTCCCCTTGTCGTCGGCGACGCCGCGGGCGTACAGGCGGCCGTCACGGTGCGTGAGCTCGAACGGCGGCGTGACTCCCAGAGATCGAGCGGATCGGGCGGCTGGACGTCGAAGTGCGCGTAGCAGAGGACGGTCGGCGCCGACTCGGGTCGCTCGGACGCCGCGACCTCCCCGATCACGAGCGGGCGCGCGCCCCACGGGACGAGCTCCGCGCTGCCTCCACCCGCGCGGATGTGGCTCGCGACCCACTCCGCCGCGGTGACGATGTCGGCCGCGTGGCCGGCATCCGCGCTCACGGAAGGGATCGCGATGAACTCGGCGAGCTGGTCGCGAAGCGCGTCGGACGGCGGCGCCACGGCCCGCGGAGTCTAGTCAGAGCGGAGCTGCTGACCGGGGCGAGCTACGCGACGTCGCGCACGCGCTGGGCGTCGGCGAGAGCGCGCAGCTTCTTCAGGCCCTGGTGCTCGATCTGGCGGATGCGCTCGCGCGTGACGTTGAACGCGCGACCGACCTCGTCGAGCGTGCGCGGCTGCTGGCCGTCGAGCCCGTAGCGGAGTTCGAGCACGACGCGCTCGCGCTCGGAGAGCGCGCCGAGTATCGAGCGGAGCGCCTCGCGCTGCAACGTCGTCTCGGCGAGCTCGTCGGGCAGCGGCGCGGACTCGTCGGCGAGGAAGTGGCCGAACTCCGACTCGTCGTCGTCGCCGACCGGCTTCTCGAGCGAGACGGGCACCTGCGCGCTCCGCCGGATCTGCTCGACCTCGTCCGAGGTCATTTCGACGTCGCGCGCGATCTCCTCGGTGGACGGCTCACGGCTGAGCTCGGCTCGCAGCTTGCGCTCCGAGCGCATGATGCGATTCAGCTTCTCGACCACGTGGACGGGCATGCGGATCGTCCGGCCCTTGTCCGCGATCGCCCGCGCCACCGCCTGGCGGATCCACCAGGTCGCATACGTCGAGAACTTGAAGCCCTTGCGGTAGTCGAACTTCTCGGCCGCGCGGACGAGGCCGATCGTGCCCTCCTGGATCAGGTCGAGGAAGGGCAGGCCCTGGTTCCGGTAGCGCTTCGCGATCGAGACGACGAGCCGGAGGTTCGCCTCGACCATCGCTTGCTTCGCCGCGTGCTCGCCGCGCTCGATGCGCTTCGCGAGCTCCACCTCTTGCGCGGCCGTGAGCAGCGGCACCTTGCCGATGTCCTTCAGGAAGAGCTGCAGCGCGTCGGTCGTGATCTCGGGCTCGGGCTCCGCCTCTGGCTCCTCCGACTCGTCGGCGTGGACGACGGCGATCTGGGCCTCCTCGAGAGCAGCGTAGAAGTCGTCGAGCTGCGCCGGCTCCAGCTCGAGCTCGTCGAGAGCGAGCGCGAGCTCGTCGGCGTCCAGCTGCCCGGTGCGGTAGCCGCTTTCCAGGAGCCGCTGGCCCTCGTCGCTGACGAGGATCTCCTCGATCGGCGTGCGAGTGGTAGCGCCCTGCGTTTCTTCAGCGGCCAGACCGCCCCCCTTCCTCGTCGGCCGTCACACGGTAGTTGCAGCAACGGCGGTCGTCAAAGCAACGCGCCTCTCGGCCAGGTTGGACCTGGCCCCGCGGCTGTCAGCTCCGCGCGCGGCGGATCGTCTCCAGGTAGCGCTCCGCCTCGCGCGCGAGCGGCGAGCCCGGCTGCGTCGTGGGCGGCGAGCCGGAACTGGTGCTCGGCGAGCTTGATCCGGCCCGTCCAGAGCAGGAGCACGCCGAGGTGGAAGCGCACGCTCGCATCACCCCCGTGGGTCGCGGAGAGCGGGCCGAGGAGCCCGAACGCGCGCTCGGGCGCGTCCTTGTCGAACTGGCCGACAGCTCGAGCCACCTGTGCCTCGACGTCGTTCGGGTAGCGACGCGCCGCCCGATCGAACACGCGCGCCGCGGACACCGGGCGGCCCACGCGCTGCAGGCCAACGCCGTAGAGGAGCTGCTCGCGCAGACCGCCGCGCTCTGCTGATGCCCGGAGCGCCTCGAGCTGCCTCGCGGGCGGCAAGCTCGTGATGGACGCGGGCGCGCTGAAGGAGGGGATGAACGCCGGGAGGCCGCGCGGGAGATCGGGGTGTAGAAGGTTGCCCGAGACGATCGCGTACGGCGTGTCCGGCTCCGCCTCGAGCGCCGCACGCCAGGCCGCGACGGGATCGCCCTCGTTCGACCACAGGCGCGCAAGACCGAGATGGAGCTGCACGACCGCAAACCCGGGATACAGCTTCGCCAGCTGCTCGAGACGCGCGAGCGACTCGTCGGGCCACTGGGCGAGGGCGAGCCCGACCTTCGCCTCCAGCGAGTCGTGCTTGGCGAAGAGCGAAGCGGCAGCCTTCGTATCGCCGTGGGCATAGAACGCCTGGCCTTTCGCCAGGTCACGTGCCTCGGCGTCGGTGCGGAAGCCGAGCGAGAGCGAGAGCGGCGGCCGCCCAGGTCGTAGCCCAGGCGGCGTCGTCGACGGCGATGCCGGGGCGCCGCCGTCCGAGGACACCACGGCCACTGCGACGACTGCAACCGCGGCGATTGCCACGACGCCGACGAGAAGCGCGACACGGCGCCGTGCGGACACCGCGTGACGATAGCCGTGGCCTCAAAGCTATAGTTCCGAAAGTAATGGCGACGTACCGTGAGCTGCTGGCACAGGTCAAGGGCGAGATCGACGAGATCTCGACCATCGAGGCGCGCGAGCGCCTCGAGTCGTCGGACGGCTCGATCTTCGTCGACGTCCGCGAGCCGGACGAGTGGGACGAGGGTCATATCCCGGGAGCGATCTACACGGGTCGCGGCCGACTCGAACAGCGCATCGAGGGTCTCGTGCCCGACAAGAGCAGGCCGCTGGTCGTGTACTGCTCCGCCGGCTCCCGCTCTGCGTTCGCCGCGAAGGTGCTCGAGGAGCTCGGCTACGTCGACGTCGTCAACCTCGCCGGCGGCTTCTCCGACTGGAAGCGCAACGGCTACGAGGTCACGATCCCACGCGCGCTCACACCGGAGCAGCGAGCCCGCTACAGCCGGCATCTGCTCATCCCGGAGGTCGGCGAGGAAGGACAGCAGCGCCTGCTCGACGCGCGCGTCCTCCTCATCGGTGCGGGCGGCCTGGGCTCCCCTGCCTCCCTCTACCTCGCCGCCGCGGGTGTCGGGACGCTCGGCATCGTCGACGCGGACGTCGTCGACGAATCGAACCTCCAGCGCCAGATCGTCCACTCCACCGAGCGGCTCGGCGAGCCCAAGGTCGAATCGGCGAAGCGGACGATCGAGGCACTCAACCCGGACGTCAAGGTCGTCGCCTACCAGGAGCGGCTCACGTCGGAGAACGTCGACCGCATCCTCGCCGACGGCTGGGACGTGATCGTCGACGGCGCCGACAACTTCCCGACCCGCTATCTGGTCAACGACGCCTCCGTCTGGAGCGGAATCCCGGTCGTGCACGGCTCGATCTTCCGCTTCGAAGGTCAGGTCACCCTCTTCCAGCCCGGAGTCGGGCCATGCTACCGGTGCCTCTTCCCCCAGCCGCCGCCGCCGGAGCTCGCACCGAGCTGCGCCGAGGGTGGCGTTCTCGGCGTGCTGCCCGGGATCATCGGGTCGATCCAGGCCAACGAGGCGCTGAAGCTCATCCTCGACCGGGGCGACTCCCTCGCGGGCCGGTTGCTGCTCTTCGACGCGCTCGGGACCACCCTCGACGAGGTGACGGTGCGCCGGAACCCTGAGTGCCCGGTGTGCGGCGACCACCCGACGATTACCGAGTACATCGACTACGTCGAATTCTGCAACGCACCGGTGGAGGTCTGATGGCGGCCGTCCGCATACCACCCACGCTGCGCGCCGAGGTCGGTGGCGCACGCGAGCTCGACGCACATGGCTCGACCGTCGCCGAGGTCATCGACGACCTCGTCGAGCGCTACCCGCCGCTCGCCGCACAGTTGCTCCAGGACGGAGAGCTCGCGCCGTTCGTGAACGTCTACCTCGGCGGTGAGGACGTCCGCACACGCGACGGTCTGGAGACGCCGGTGGCCGACGGCGATCAGCTGATCCTGCTGCCGGCGATGGCCGGTGGAAGCTAAGACCGTCGCGGCGTCGCTCCTCGACCTCGTCGGGTCGACGCCCCTCCTCGAGCTCCCGCGCATCTCCGCGAAGCCTGGCGTCCGCGTCTACGCGAAGCTCGAGGGCCAGAACCCGAGCGGCTCGATCAAGGACCGCGTCGCCAAGGCGATGCTCGATGCCGCGGAGGCGTCCGGCGAGCTGGAGCCGGGCCGGCGCCTGCTCGAGCCGACGAGCGGCAACACCGGAATCGCGCTTGCCCTCGCCGCGCGGCTCCGCGGCTATCCACTCACGTGCGTGCTGCCGGCGAATGTGACCGCGGAGCGGCGCCGTCTGCTCCGCCTCTACGGAGCGGACATCGTCGAGTCGCCCGGCGAGGAGGGCTCGAACGGCGCCGTTCGGCTCGCGATCGAGCTCGCGGAGAAGGACTCGTCGCTCTTCATGCCGTTCCAGTACGCGAACGAGGCGAATCCGCGTGCGCACTACGAGGGGACGGGCGCCGAGATCGTCGCCGCTCTCGACCGCGTCGACGTCCTCGTCGCAGGCCTGGGCACCGGCGGAACGCTCATGGGCGCCGGCGAACGGCTCCGTGAGTCGTTCCCGGACGTCGTCATCGCCGCCGCCGAGCCGCTTCCCGGTGACGAGGTCATGGGCCTGCGCTCACTGGAGGACGGCTACGTGCCGCCGATCCTCGACGTCTCGCGACTCGACCGCAAGCTGCTCGTGACGAACGCCGAGGCCGTCGGTGGGCTGAGGCTCCTCCTCGAGCGCGAGGCCGTGCTCGGCGGGGTCTCGTCGGGAGCTGTCGTCCACGCAGCGCTGCGGATGGCCGACGAGCTCGACGAGGGCGTCATCGTCTGCGTCCTCGCCGACGGCGGCTGGAAGTACCTCTCGGCCGATTTCTGGGACGCATCCGACGTCGAGCCGACCATGGACCGATCCGTCTGGTGGTAGTCCCGGACGCGGTGCGGCAGGCGCTTGCCGCGCACGCCCGCGACGAATCTCCCAACGAGGCGTGTGGAGTCCTCGTGCTCAGGGACGGCGTGGCAGAGCGGTACGTCGCGGGTCGCAATGCCGCCGCCTCCCCCTACCGCTTCGAGCTCGACGTGGCACCCGAGACGTGGTTCCTCGAGGACGAGGGGTACGAGCTCGCGGTCTTCCACTCCCACCTCTCGTCCCCGCCACGCCCCTCCCGCACCGATGTCGAGAACGTCGGGCTGTGGGCGGGCCGTCCATACCTCATCTACACGGTCCGCACGGACGAGCTCGCCGGCTGGCGCATCGCCGACGGCGGCATCGAGCCGCTCGAGCTCGACGGCTGAGCTGCGTCCTACCGCAGCGATGCGGTCATGACGTGGAGCGCCTTGCGGAGACGGTCGACGAGCTCGTGCGAGATGTCCGTCTGCGTCGGCGACACGCCGCGCACGAGAACTCGCTCCTCCTCGGGCGAGATCTCCTGAACGGCCTCGATGGGAATGAGGAGCACCTCGCGGCCGAGGCGGCCTCCGCGCACCTCGAGAAAGTCCGGGACGTCGATCCGGGACCCGAACCGGATTCCCTGAACGAACCCGACGAGCCCGACCGGCGAGTCGACTTCGAACCCCTCGCAGCGAACGAGCAGCGCGGCGTCGATGCCCGACTCCTCGTTGGCCGGGCCTGAGGGAAACGACGGCAACGGGGGCGTCTGCGCTTCGGGGGCGGGATCCTTCTCCACGGGTGCGTCGGCCGAGGGGTGCATGAGCGCCTGGATGCGTCCTTCGAGAGCCGCGACCCGCACGACCTGGTCGTAGACCTCGTTCTGGAGACGCCTGAGCTCGGCCAGGTCGACGGCGAGGTCGGCGGCGAGCGCGCTCAGCTCGTCCTCGCGCGCTCCGTCGCCGAGGAGAAGGTCGGCGTACGCCCAGCGTCGCGACCGCGCCCTGAGTCCCGGCCCGAGCCACTGCTCGACCCGCTCCACCCCCTGCGGGGAACCCTGCTCGCTGCGAGACATGCGCGAACCCCCGGATGCGACCCGCCCATGGTAGCTCGGAGCGTCGTCGCGTCTCGGGCTCGCCCGTGAGGGTGTCTTCAGCCGCTCGCGGACAGGCCGGCGGCCGCGATCGCACGGCGCGCGAGCGCGTCGTCATCCTCGCCGGGAAGGCCGCTGACACCGACTGCGCCGACACGCCGATCGCCGTCGAAAGCGGCGACGCCGCCCTTGAAGAAGGTGAAGGAGGGGTCGAAGCTCGCACGCTCGGCGGCGTCGGCGCGGGCCTTCTCCGCGAGCTCGGCCGTCGAGGTCGCGTCGCTGCGAGCCGCCGTGTACGCCTTGCGCTGAGCGTTCAGGCGGGTGTCGGGCGCCGCGCCGTCCATCGTCGCCGCGGCGACGATCTCGCCGTGGCCGTCCGCCGCGTAGACAGACACGGGAGCCGGAGCGTTCTCCACGACGAAGCGGACGGCCGAAAGGGCGCGCTCGAGCTTCACGACGCACATCCTGACAACTCGCCTCGGGAGGCGCAGGAGAGCGGTTCTGCGCCGCGACGGCAGTACCATGAGCGCTCCATGAGCGCGCCTGCCGCCGTCGGTGCCGACAGGCCCACACTGCGAATCCGGGGCACCGCCTACCCGGTGCTGCTGCCGTCGATTCGCGACCCACGGCTTCATCTCGCGTCGATCATCATCACCCTGCAGGTCCTCGGGCAGGTCGCGTTCGACTTCCGACTCTCGATCGCGCAGATCCTCGTCTCGCTCGCCGTCGCCGGAGTCCTCGAGTTCGGCATCACGCTCTGGCGGAGCCGCGTGCTCATGTGGCCGGCGAGCGCGCTGCTCACGGGCAACGGCGTCGCCTTCGTGCTCCGTGTGCCCGGCACCGAGCACGGCGACTGGTGGAGCATGAAGGGCTGGTGGATCTTCGCCGGGACCGTCTGCGGTCGCACTGCTCTCGAAGTACGTGATCCGCGTGCGAGGCAGCCACGTGTTCAACCCCTCGAACATCGGCCTCGTCCTGTGCTTCCTCCTGCTGGGCTCGGAGCGCTCCGACCCGCTCGCGCTCTGGTGGGGACCGCTGTCCCCCGCTCTCGTGCTCGCGCTCGTGCTGATCGTCGTCGGCGGCTTTCTCATCCTCCGACGCCTGCACCTGCTCGAGATCGCGATCGGATTCTGGCTCGCGTTCGCGGCGGGAATCGGCGTGCTCGCCGCGAGCGGGCACACCATGACCGCCGCGCTGGCACGTCGGGCCGATCGAGGGCAGGCAGTTCTGGTGGCTCCTCGTCTCGTCGCCGGAGATCCTCGTCTTCCTCTTCTTCATGATCACCGACCCGAAGACGACCCCGGCGAGCTCGAGGGGGCGCCGCGTCTACGCGCGTGGGGGTTGGACTGCTCGCGACGCTGCTGATCGCGCCGCAGACCACCGAGTTCGCGACGAAGGTCGCCATCCTCGCCTCGCTCTCCATCGTCTGTGCGACGA
>CAVZVL010000008.1:0-53774 GCA_963778725.1 uncultured Gaiellaceae bacterium | reverse complement strand
GGCCGGGCCTCCGTCCGTGCGGCCGCCTGCCCGGCTCGCATACCGCGATCGCATCCTGGATCAGCTCGACCTCGTCGGGATCCTTGACCGCACGGGCGCGCGTGAGCCCCTCTCTACGTCGACCCCTCGAGGTCCGCAGCGAGAGCGGCGGGGAACGAGCCTGCGTCGATCGCCACCGACTGCGTCGAGCGCGTCCTCGAGCGCGCGGCAGCGTTGGCGACGTGTCCAACGGGCCGATTCCGAACCCCGGATAAGCCGCGACTTCGCATCCCGTTTCACGGGCGGGTTCCTCCTCGTCCTCGCTCACGACCAGGATCGTGTTCCCTCGGGGCTAGCACCGCGATCGGCGACAGCGCGAAGGGACTCGGACCCGTCTCGATGTCGGGTGCGTAGCCCGTTAACCAGGTCACGGCGCCCGGCCCCGAGACGACAATGTTCGGGGCGCCCGCGATGTCGGCCACGGCGAGCGCTCTCTCCCTCCGGTCCGCCATTAGAAGGTCACCGTCAGCCCGCCGTCGACGGTCATGACGTGGCCGGTCACATAGGTGTTGCGCTCGCTGGCAGCCACGCCGCCTGCTCGGCGATTTCGCGCGGGAGCGCATGGCGGCGCATCGGCAGCTTCCCGTGCTCCAGATACACGGTTTGAACCACTCGCTCTCGAGCTCGTTCTTGCCGTCGACGATCGACATGCGCGTCGCGACGAAGCCAGGCGCGATCGCGTTGACGAGCACGCCGTGGCGCGAGAGCTCGATGGCAAGAGTCCTCGTCGCCTGGTCGAGACCGCCCTTGGCCACGTCGTAAGACAGAGCATGCTCCTCTCCGAAGCGACCATGGATCGACGTGATGTTGACGATCCGCCCGTAGCCTCGAGCCGTCATCCCGCGCGCCGCGCGGCTCGCGAGGAAGACGGAGCGTGCAGGTTGACGGCGAGCACCTCGCCATAGCTCTCGAGGTCCAGATCGACGGCCAGCGCCGGCAGGAAGATGCCGGCATTGTTGACGAGGACGTCGAGCGGCCCATGGCCGACTCCGCCTCGGGCACGAGGCCCTCGAGCGCCGGTGTGTCCGAGAGATCCCAGCGCAGCGGATGGACGGACTGCCCAGGTCCGGGATCTCCTCACGATCGACGGCCACGACACGGGCTCCCTCCTCGACGAACCGCTCAGCAATAGCACGGCCGATGCCGTTCGCAGCGCCGGTGACGAGGGCGACCCGCTCTTCGAGCAGCCTCATCCCGCGATCCCTGTCCGGACTCATCTCGATGCTCTCCGGCCCTTCGCCGCATCGCGCCAGCCCTTGCGACTTGCATTCCGTCGATGGTGCATGCTTTCGCGCGATCACCCAGGAGTCAACGATGAAGATCACCGACGTCGAGCCGATCGTGCTCCGCCTCCCGCAGGTCGACGCCACACGGGCGGATGGGACGCAAGACGCGTTCCTTGTCCGCGTCCATACCGACGAGGGCATTGTGGGCATCGGCGAGGCCGATACGGCCCCGCTCCTCGCGCGCACAATCATCGAGATGCCATCCTCGCACTCGCTCGCGCGCGGGTTGCGGGAGGTACTAGTCGGAGAGGACCCTCTCCAGGTCGACCGGCTCTGGCAGACGATGTTCCACGCGAGCGACCACTACGGGCGCCGCGGAGCCGCGCTCCACGTCATGAGCGCGATCGACATCGCCCTCTGGGACATCGCGGGCCAGGCCGCCGGCATCCCGGTCTCCGCTCTCCTCGGCGGACGCCGCATCGTGGAGATCGGCGTCTACGCGAGCGAAGTCATGCCGGCGACGCCCGACGAGGTCCGCCGGATCGCCGCGGCCGCCGTCGAGTCCGGGTACGGCGCCCTGAAGCTCGGCTGGGGGCCGCTCGGTCGCGACCTCGCGTACGACGAGGCGCTCGTGCATGCGGCGCGTGAGGAGCTCGGCCCGGACCGCGCTCTCATGCTCGACGGCGGCCGCGCCTACACGGTCAAGCGTGCGCTCGAGCTGCTCCGCCGCGTCGAGGAGCACGAGCTCTACTGGTTCGAGGAAGCCCTGCAGCCCGACGATCTCGACGGATATGCACGGCTGGCCCCGGCCGCCTCCGTGCGCATCGCGGCGGGAGAGGCGGACGAGACGTTCGCGCCGTTTCGGGCACTCGTCGAGCGCGGCCGGCTCGACGTCCTGCAACCGGATCTCGCGCGGTGCGGCGGATTCACCGTTGCGCGTCAGATAGCGCTCCTCGAGCGCTCCTCGTCCGTGGAGATCGTCCCCCATTGCTTCTCGAGCGGCGTGCTTGTGGCCGCGTCGCTCCACTTCGTGGCGACGCTCGACCGGCCGACGTGGTGCGAGTACTCGGTCGCGCAGTCACCGCTCGTCAACGGGATCCTCCGGAAGCCCTTCGCGCTGCAGGGCGGCCGGCTCGCCGTTCCCGACGGCCCGGGGCTCGGGGTCGAGCTGGACGACGCGGCGGTGAGCCTGTACCGGGTGGAGTAGATGGCCGCGATCGAGTTCCGCGGAGTGACGAAGGTGTTTGCCGATGGGACGGTCGCGGTCGACGACCTCCAGCTCCAAATCGCGGACGGCGAGTTCATGATCTTCGTGGGGCCGTCGGGTTGCGGCAAGACGACGGCGCTGCGCATGCTCGCCGGCCTCGAACGGCCTACGGCCGGCGAGATCCTCATCGGCGACACGGTCGTCAACGACCTCGATCCGGTTGACCGCGACATCGCGATGGTGTTCCAGAACTACGCGCTCTACCCGCACATGACGGTGCGCGCGAACATCAGCTTCCCGCTCGAGACGCAGCGCGTCCCGAAGGCCGAGCGCGAGCAGAGGATCGAGGATGCCGCGACGCTGCTCGGCCTCGAGGGGCTCCTCGACCGAAAGCCGCGGGCGCTCTCGGGCGGCCAGCGGCAGCGCGTCGCGATGGGTCGCGCGATCGTGCGGCATCCGCGGTGCTTCCTCATGGACGAGCCGCTGTCGAACCTCGACGCGAAGCTGAGAGTCCAGATGCGAGCGGAGCTGGTGAAGCTGCATCAGCGGCTCGGGGTGACGACGCTCTACGTCACCCACGATCAGGTCGAGGCGATGACGCTCGGACAACGCGTCGCCGTGCTCGAGCATGGGGTCGTGCAGCAGGTCGACCCGCCGAGCGTCCTCTACGACCGCCCCGCGAACCTCTTCGTGGCGTCGTTCATCGGGAGCCCGGCGATGAACTTCATCCGCGTGAAGAGCGACGGGACGAGCATCGCCTTCGCGACCCACCGTCTGCCGCTCCCGGAGACGGTGGCCCGCTCGCTCACGCGCGCGCAGGGCGAGATGATCCTGGGCCTCCGGCCCGAGCATTTCTCCGTCATCTCATCCCCCGAGGACGGCCCGACGGTCCCGGCGACCGTCGAGCTCACCGAGCAGCTCGGGTCGGAGGCCCTCGTGTACTTCCGCCTGAACGGCGTGGCTGCCGAGACCGTTGGGACCGAGTCGGAGGCGGAGCTCAGCGGGGCGTTCGTGGCACGCCTCGACCCGCGAGTCCGGACGGGTCCGGGCCAGCAGCTCGAGCTCGTCGTCGACGTCGTGCGCGCGCACTTCTTCGACCCCGCGGACGGTCGCAGCCTGAGGAGCCCGTCGTGACCTATGACCCGCGCGAGGTGCGTGGAACGCCCTACGGCGCCCCTCTCGTCCCGCAGTTCCCGCTGCGCATGCGGGACACCGAGATCCTCACGGTCGTCTACCGCAGCGACCGCGACGCGATCGAGGCAATGGTGCCGGCGCCGCTCGTCCTCCTCGGCGACCTCGTGCTCGTCCACGTCTACGCCATGCACGATGCCGAGTGGTTCGGCGTCTACGGAGAGTCGGCCGTCCAGATCCCCGTCCGGCACGAGGCGAGCGGCACGACCGGGGCGTACTCCCCGCTCCTCGTGGTGGAGGGTGACGGCCCGGTGGCGGCGGGCCGCGAGATCTACGGCCAGCCGAAGAAGGCCGGCTGGATCACGCTCGAGGCGCACGGCGACCTTCTCGTCGGGACCGTGACGCGAAACGACATCACGATCATCACGGCGACGATGCCGTACAAGCAGCTCGCTGGCACCCCCGAGGATCTCGAGAAGCATGCGTCCTTTCGAACGAACATCAACCTCAAGGTGATCCCCGACGTCGACGGATCCGGCTGGGCAGTGAGGGAGCTGACGGCCAGGACCCTGGATGACGTCGTGGTTGACGAGGTCTGGCGAGGCCACGGAACGCTCGAGCTGCGCCCGAATGCCCAGGTACCGGTACATCTTCTTCCAGTGCGAGAGGTCATCGAGGCCTTTTACTGGCGGGCCGACTTCTCGCTCGTGGACGGCGAAGTGATCGAGCGATTCTCGTAACACCCTGTGGTTCGCCCGCGACGAGATCGCAACACCGACAATGCCTTAGTCATGCTGGCGGCCACTGACTCGCTCGACCGGTTGAAAGAAGAGCTGGGCGTCGCGCTGGGCGCCAATTACGTGGTTGATAGCGAGGCAGTGCGTGCCCAGCACTCGATCGGCGAGTCGTTCCACAAAGCCGGGCTTCCCGATGTCGTCGTGCACCCCGGTTCGACAGAGGACGTCGTAGCTGTAGTGCAACTGTGCCGCGCATATCGAGTTCCCCTGGTGCCTTTTGGTGCCGGCACGTCCCTCGAAGGACACGTTGTCCCACTCCAAGGCGGCGTGTCTCTCGATACTTCACGACTCAACCGGATCGTACGGCTGAGCGTCGAGGACCTCGATGTCCAGGTGGAGTCGGGCGTCACCCGAAAGCAGCTCGATGCGCGGCTTCGTCCCGAGGGCGTCTTCTTCCCTGTCGATCCAGGAGCCGATGCGACGATCGGCGGCATGGTCGCGACCGGCGCCTCCGGCACGACGACGGTGCGCTATGGCGCCATGCGCGAGAACGTGCTCTCGCTGACGGTCGTGACTCCTGACGGCAAGGTTGTGCGGACGCGCTCGCGTGCTCGAAAGTCCTCGGCCGGCTATGACCTTACGCACTTGTTCATCGGCTCGGAGGGGACGCTGGGTGTGATCACGGAGGCAACCTTGCGTATCTACCCAAGCCCGGAAGCGATCTCGTCGGCAGTGTGCTCGTTCGCCTCCCTCGACGCCGCCGTTCGCGTCGCAATCGACACGATCCAACTCGGGATCCCGGTTGCCCGCATCGAGCTTCTCGACGACGTGCAGATGGACGCTGTCAATCGCCGCTCCGGCCTCGGGTACCCGGTCGCCCACACGCTGTTCCTCGAGTTCCACGGCGGCGCTGCGGAAGTAGCCGCGCAGGCGGAGGAGGTCGGCGCGCTCGTGCGCGAGCACGGCGGCGGAGACTTCGCGTGGGCGACGAACGAGGACGAGCGGGGAGCGCTTTGGGCAGCGCGCCACCAAGCCTACGAAGCTGCGCTTGCGTTGCGGCCGGGCTCGAAGGGCTACATCACCGACGTCTGCGTCCCAATCTCGGAACTCGCGTGCGCGATCACGGACGCTCGCCAAGCGATCGAGACAGCGGGACTCCTTGCGCCCATCGTCGGCCACGTTGGCGATGGAAACTTCCACGTTTGTTTCCTCGTCGACCCCTCGCTGCCTGAGGAACTCGCGCAGGTGAGCGCGGTCGTTGACGACATCGCCAAGCGGGCAATCGCGGTCGGGGGCACCTGCACCGGCGAGCACGGGGTCGGCTATGGCAAGTCGAAGTTCTTGCCGCTCGAGTATGGCGAGGAGGGCGTGAACCTCATGCGGCGCGTGAAGTCGGCGATCGATCCGGACGCGATCATGAACCCAGGAAAGATTCTCCCCGAGCCCTAGCCCCACCGCGTGTATTCCCTTCTCGACCACGAGGGAGCACGAGTTCAAGCTCTTGTGTGGCCGGCCAGCCGCCGCGTGGGATTCACAATCCCTTGCCGGCACTCACGCGCACTCCTCGAATCCCATGGGAGAGCCAACGGCTCTCCCAACGAGCAGGAGTCGACTAGGGGTCAGGGGATCTCTAATCCTCCCGAACCCAGCTGCGCGTTCACTTCCTGGCCTCGCCCACCGATGGAGACGCAGCCGACGGCGTCGAATCCGGCGTCACGACTCGGCTGGGGTCGTGGCCCCCGACCTCCGAAGTTGGGGCGAACGTCGGTTGAATGAGGGCTCGGCCACGCTACTGCGTGAAAGCGCGATCGCATCGCGTGTCGGGAGGCGCCTCGTGCGACGGCGGTGACGTGTGTGCGCCCAGCGTTCGGCGCGTCGTTGGGTTCGCTCATGAGCACGCTCTTGCTTCGGCTTCCTCGATCCTTCGGATGAGTTGATCAAACACCTTGCTGGATCGGTATGACCGGTGCCAGCTTCGCTTCCTCTTCTTGCCCTTGCCCTTCTGCCTCTTCATCTCAGCGCCCCCTCACGAATCACAAAGCCGTCAGCTTCGTCGAGCCACAGCACGAGCCATCGCTGCCGCTTAGCGGCCGAAGCACGTCTGACAGAGCGTGACCTCTCCGCCCACGGTCTCGGTCGCCCATTCGTCGAGCGCCGCCCGGTCGACTGACGCGATCTTCACGTAGTCCTTCGTCCACCGGAGTGAGTCGGCGCCCTTGAAGTGCGGGCAGCCGGAGCGGTGGAGAACCAGGTAGTTCGGATTCGGCTTCCGTTCGGTGTTGATGAAGTGGCCTGCGGCGTTCTCCTCTTGCCAGGCGAAGAACCCGTCGTCGTCGTCCTTGAACATCACGACGTTGGGTGCGGTGGTTCCGACCACGGTTGCCCCCTCCTTAAGCCGGATCCTCGGGCCGTCCTTCTCGAACAGCTCGTCGTAGTTGTTCGCGCGCGCATGCACCTGGTTCACCTCGACCGCGCTGCCGTCTCGCTTGCGATAGAGGCCTCGACGGTTCACCGCGTCGGCAAGTTCCCGTGCCGTCATCCACTCGTTCCCCCCGTCCTCGAGCACGCGTGCGAGCGCTTCGTGAAGCGTGAGGCGCGGCTCAATGGCACCGGCAGGCACTTCGCTCGCTGCGACCTCTTGTGGCCCCAGGAGCGCTTCAGCCCGCGCGATCTGTTGAAGGAGTTCATCACGGCGCGCGTCCACCGTTTCGAGTTCCGACCGCGCCTCGGAGAGCGCTTCTTCGATCATTTGCCGGCTCCTTTCGAGCACGTCGTCAATGCTGCTCATACCTCGAGCATAGTGCACCTATAGTTGACCGTCAAGTGCACCAGCTGATTGTCATCAGCGACAACAGCACCTCGATCGCGCCCGAGTTGACTCGTTCGCGTCACAGCCACTGCCCTAGGACTAAGGGTTCGTGAAGAAACGGCCGTTCTCACCTCGCTCTCAGGCGTCTCTTAGCGACCTCTCAGGATCGGCTGCTCCCATCGAGGCGAAGACCGAATCCGCCTCACGGAAAGGAACCAGATGCTTCGAACGAGAACAGCCACGGCCGTTGCGGCCGGTGCACTCGCGGCGGGCGTCGCGACCGGCGTAGCCGGGTACGCGGCGCTGTCGGGAGACGAGTCGACGCCGACGGCGTCAGCGGCGACCGAGAACTCCGGCCGCCGCCTCGAGCTCACGCACGACCGTCGGCGCGATCTACGAGCAGGCGAACGAGTCCGTCGTCGAGATCACCGTCACCTCCCAGACCTCGACCGGCTCGAGCCAGTCGCCGTTCCCGTTCGGCGACGGCCCGCAGCAGCAGACGCAGCAGGCGCAGGGCTCCGGATTCGTCTACGACACGGACGGCCACATCGTGACGAACGACCACGTCGTCGAGGGGGCAACGTCGGTGAAGGTCACCTTCGCCAACGGCGCGACGTACAAGGCGTCGGTCGTCGGCACCGATCCCTCGACCGACCTCGCGGTCATCAAGGTCGACGCGCCCTCGAGCCTCCTGCACCCGCTCGACCTCGCGAACTCCGACAACGTCGCCGTCGGCGACGGCGTCGTCGCGATCGGCAGCCCGTTCGGGCTCGAGAACACGCTGACGACCGGCGTCGTCAGCGCCGTCAACCGGACGATCGACGGCACGAACGGCTACTCGATCCCGGGCGCCATCCAGACGGACGCCGCGATCAACCACGGCAACTCGGGAGGCGTGCTCCTGAACATGCAGGGCGACGTGATCGGCGTCACGAGCCAGATCGAGAGCGAGTCCGGCGGCAACGTCGGCATCGGCTTCGCGATCCCGTCCAACACCGTTCGCTCGGTCGCGGATCAGCTCGTCAGCGGCCAGAAGGTCGAGCACGCATACCTCGGCGTGTCCCTCGAGGACGCGGCGAGCGGAGGCGCGCGGATCGCGACCGTGACCTCGGGCTCCCCCGCGGCCGACGCAGGCCTGAAGGCCGGCGACGTCGTCACCGCACTCAACGGCACGTCGATCTCCGATGCCGAGGAGCTCACCGCGGCGGTCGTGTCGAAGCAGCCCGGCGACACCGTGAAGATCACGGTGAAGCGTGACGGGTCGACGAAGACGCTGACGGCCACGCTCGGCACTCGGCCCTCTTCGTAGGACGCTGCGAGCATCTTTGACTGCTTGCGCAGAACTAGACGGGTTCGGTCCAGACCACGGCGTGACCGTCCAGGACGGTCACGCCGTCGGCGTTGGAGACGGTGGTGCGCAGGCGCGTGATCGGCTTGTCCTCGCGGGCCTCGAGCACTTCGACCTCGGCGGTGATCTCGTCCCCGGGGCGGACGGGCGCGAGGAACCGCCACCCCACTTCCAGGAACACGCTCCCCGGGCCTGGCAGATCCTCGGCGACAACTGCGTTCAGGAGCCCGCTCGTGACGCCGCCCTGCACGATGATCCCGCCGAAGCGGCTCGCCGCAGCGGCCGGACTCGTCGTGGTGGAGCGGGTTCCGGTCGCCCGTGATCTCGGTGAAGAGCTCGATGTCGCGGGCGGTGACCAGGCGCGTCCGGCGCGCCGTGTCGCCGACGCAAGGCATCAGAAGATCTCGGGGCACCAGGGGGCGCGCGTCGTCGCGAAGATCGCGTCGGCACGGGCCGCTGCACCGCGGCGCAGCTCCTCGATCCGGCCGCCCCGGAGGAGCTGCGTGAAGGTGAATCCACCGAGGTAGACCGATCCGAGCGCGGTCACGTCGACGCGGAGCTGCGGCGACGACGTCGTCCGCCTCGCGCGGCCGTTCGCGAGCCGCCAGGCGCCCGCGTTCCACGGGCAGAAGTCATCGCTCACGTCGAACACGACGGCGCCGTCGTCCGCGTACGTCCGGGCGGAGAGCGCGGCGCCGACGTCGACGAGTCGCACCCAGAGCCCGTCGCCGATGCGGAGCCTCATGCGCCGCGGCGTCGCGAGGAGCCACCAGAGCGGATGATCGGCGGGCAGGAGGCTGGCCGTGATCTTCGCCGCCCAGTCGATGTCGAGGAGGTAGCGCCAGAGCTCGGCGGTCGGCCGCCCGTCGAGCGCGACAGCCTCCGACACCTGCACCTCGCCGGCCGAGACTCCCTCCTCCCACTTCATGCCTGTGCCGGTAGATCGCGTAGCCCTCAGGCCGACCGTCGCGCTCGAGGATGACGAGCCGCTTCGGACCTTCGTCTCCGCCTCCGGGGAGCTCGAACAGGATCCGGTACTCCCACCAGTTGCGCGTCCGCCCGAGCATGCCCGGTGTCGTCCGGCGCACCTTGTCCCAGACTCGCGGGAAGAGTGTGAGCGCCTCGTCCGCGTCGACGAGCCGCAGCCTTCCCTCGCGCTCGAGTGGTCGCGCGTACGCGGAGTGCTCCCTCGGGATCGAGATCTCGCCGGCGACCGAGGCCATCCCGTAGCCGAAGCGGCCGTAGATCGTGTCCTCGGATGCCCAGAGCAGCGCAAGCGGCTCACCACGCGCGTGCACGTCGTCGAGCTGGGCCCGCATCATCGAGCGCAGCACCCCCCTGCGGCGATGCGTCGGGAAGGTGCCCACGACCGTCACGCCGGCGGTCGGAACGATCGCCCCGGGAACGGTCAGCTCGAGCGGAAAGGCGCCCGCGCCGCCCACGATCGCGCCGTTCTCGCGCGCCGCGTGCATCCGCTCGATCGGCAGGTTCTTCGAGAAGCGTTCCATGCGCTCCTCGGTCGGCTCCATGCCGAAGTACTGCCCGATCGCGAAGACTGCCTGGCCGAACTCCTCGAGGTTCGCGCAGGGCGCGACCTTGAAGCTCAAATCTTCTCCAGGGGTGCGTACTCGACCATGAGCCTCCGTTCCGTTCCGTCCGCAGCGAAGCGAACCGTAACGACTCCGCCGGGCTCGATTCCCGTGACGATGCCCTCACCGAGCGAGCCGTGGCGAACGGAGTCGCCCGTCGAGAGGGCGATGCCGGGGCGCGGCTCGATCTGTGCCGAGGCGGGCGAGCCGTAGCCGCTCCACGACGAGGGCCGCAGCCGCTCGCGCTCGACCTCTGCGGGCAGCTCGTCGATGAAGCGCGAGGCGAGGTTGTACTCGCGGCGACCGAAGAGAGACCGAGCCATCGTGTGCGTCAGCGTCAAGCGCTCCATCGACCGGGTCATGCCGACGTAGCAGAGCCGGCGCTCCTCCTCGACGCCCTGCTCCTCGATCGAGCGCGAGTGCGGGAAGATCCCCTCCTCCATCCCGATCATGAAGACGGCGCGGAACTCGAGGCCCTTCGCGTTGTGGAGTGTCATGAGCGTGACGAGACCGCGCTCGTCGCGGATCGTGTCCTGGTCGGAGACGAGCGAGATGTCCTGGAGGAAGCCGGCGAGCGAAGGCTCCTCGGCGGTCTGCCGGTGCTCCCGCGCGACTCCGACGAGCTCCTGCAGGTTCTCGATGCGGCCGCGCGCCTCGATCGTCCGCTCGGCCTCGAGCGCATCGAGCGTGCCCGTCTTCTCGAGCACGCGCTCGAGCAGCTCGTCGATGTGCAGCTCCTGCGAGAGCGCCATGAGCGACTCCATGGTCGCGTGGAAGCCGCGAATCGCCCGGCACGAGGCGGCGGTGACGCCCGCGGCCTCCGGGTCCGACATCGCCTGGAAGAGCGTCCGCCCGGTGTTCTCCGCGTGCGCGACGAGGCGCTGGATGGACGCGTCGCCGATGCCGCGGCGCGGGCGATTCGCGATCCGCAGGAGCGACGTCGCGTCCTGTGGGTTGACGAGGACGCTCAGGTAGGCCGTCGCGTCACGAATCTCGGCCCGCTCGTAGAAGCGCGGGCCGCCGATGACCTGGTACGGCACGTCCTGCCGCACGAGCACGTCCTCGAGCACGCGGGACTGCGCGTTCATCCGGTAGAAGACCGCGATCTCGGCGGCCGAGAGCCCGTTCCCGATGAGCGAGGCGATCTCCGCGGCGACGAACCGCGCTTCGGCATGCTCGTCCTCGACCTCGACGACGTGCACCGGCTCGCCCTCGCCGAGCTCCGAGAACAATCGCTTCGGCTTGCGCTCCGTGTTCTGCTCGATGAGCGAGTTGGCGGCGCGGAGGACGCTGTTCGTCGAACGGTAGTTCTGCTCGAGCGCGATGACCTGCGTTCCGGGGAAGTCGCGCTCGAACTCCATGATGTTTCGGATGTCCGCCCCGCGGAACGCGTAGATCGACTGGTCCGGGTCGCCGACCGCACAGACGTTCCCGTGCTCGCCGCCGAGGAGTTGGAGCAGGCGGTACTGGGCGTGGTTCGTGTCCTGGTACTCGTCGACCAGGACGTACCGGAACGACTTCCGCCAGCGCGCGAGCGCCTCGGGGAAGCGCTCGAAGACCTGCACCGTGAGCATGAGCAGATCGTCGAAGTCGACCGCGTTCGAGGCGTGCAGGCGGCGCTGGTACAGCTCGTACGCCTCGGCGACGGTCTGGTCCCAGAACGACGCGACGCGCGCCGCGTACTCCTCCGGCGAGACGAGCTCGTTCTTCGCACGTGAGATCTGAGCGTGGATGCCGCGAGGTGAGAACCGCTTCGGGTCCTTGCCGAGCTCCTCGAGGCACGCCTTCACGAGCCGCACCTGGTCCTGGTCGTCGTAGATCGTGAAGGTCGAGCGGTAGCCCAGCCGCTCCGCCTCGCGACGGAGCATGCGGCCGCAGGCGGCGTGGAAGGTGAGGATCCAGATCGCGCGGGCCGTCTGGCCGAGCATGCGCTCGAGCCGCTCGCGCATCTCCCCCGCGGCCTTGTTGGTGAACGTGATCGCGAGGATCTCGTTGGGCTTCACGCCGCACGCGCGGATGAGGTGCGCGACCCGGTATGTGAGGACGCGCGTCTTCCCCGAGCCCGCCCCGGCGACGACGAGCAGCGGCCCCTCGGTCGCGAGCACGGCCTCGCGCTGGGCCTCGTTCAGGTCGGCGAGGTAGCTCTCGGGGGTCGCGACGGCCACCGGCCGATGCTAGCCAGACCCGCGGAGGCTGCTTACCAGCGGACTGTGAGCTCGACGTGGGCGGGCATCTTCGGCCCGGCCTGCGTCACGCTCACCCACGTGATGCGCCACGTGTACGTCCCCTTCGGCAGCGGCTCGAACGAGGCGGTGCAGTAGAACGATCCCGCGGCGCCCTGGCAGCCGGACGAGTTGGACGACGTGTTGCTCGTGTGGATGAGCGGCCCGCCCTTCGGCGCATGCTTGCCGAGGAGGAAGAGCTTCGCGCGACCCGCCGTCGGCACGCGCAGCCGCACGCTGAAGGACGCTGCCTTGTGCGCCGTGATCGTCACCGACGTCGATGAGCCGCTCGGAACCGTGTCCTCGAGGTACACACGGCTCTTCGCGAACGCGACCGCCGGCACCACCAGAGCGACTGCGACGGCGGCGAGGACGATGCGCACGGGCGCATAGTACGGACCGCTAGGCGGATCTGCGAGGCACGATCGCGATCCGGTCGCCGACGGGCACGACGTCGATCGCCGCGCCGTAGTGACGGGCGATGACGGGTGCGGTCAAGACCTCTGTGGGCGCGCCGTCGGCAACCACCTGGCCGCCGTCGAGCAGGACCATCCGGTCCGCGTACTGGGCAGCGAGCGTGAGGTCGTGCATCGCCGCGACGAGCGTGAGCCCCGACTCCGCCCGGAGCCCGTCGAGCAGGTCGAGGGCCTGCTGCTGGTGTCCGATGTCGAGCGCCGCGGTGGGCTCGTCGAGAAGCACGATCGCCGCCTCCTGCGCGAGCGCTCGCGCGACCACGACCCGCTGCTTCTCGCCTCCCGAGAGCGTGCCGAGCCGCCGCTCCACGAACGCGAGGAGATCGAGTCGCGCGAGTGCCCGCGCCGCGGCCTCGCGGTCACGTGCACCCTCCTTTGCGAGCGGCCCGAGGTGCGGCGTCCGGCCGAGGAGGACGTACTCCGCGACCGTCATCCACGGAGGCGTCGAAGGCTCCTGCGGCACGACGGCGACCAGCCGGGCGAGCTCGCCGCGGCCGAGCTCGGCGAGCGGCCGGCCGTCGAGCTCGATCTCGCCGGCGAACGGCACGAGACGTGCGAGGGCGCGCAGCAGTGTCGTCTTCCCCGCACCGTTCGGCCCGATGAGCGCCACCCACTCGCCGTCCGCGACGTCCGCGTCGACGCGGTCGACGACGGCGCGCCCGCCGAGCTCGACCGTGACACCGCGCAGCCGGATCGCAGTCATCGCGAGCCGCCTCGGGTCGTGCGAAGCACGAGTGCGAAGAACGGAGCGCCGAAGAACGCCGTGACGACCCCGAGCGGGATCTCCGCCGGAGACAGCGCCGTGCGCGCGACGACGTCAGCGAGAACGAGGAAGCCGGCCCCGACGACGACGGACAGCGGCAGCAGCGCGCGATAGCCGACGCCCGTGAGCAGGCGGATCGTGTGCGGGACGATGATCCCGACGAAGCCGATCAGCCCTGTGACCGCTACGGCCGCCGCGGTACCGAGCGTGGCCGCGACGACGAGCGCAAGCCGCACGCGCCGGACGTCCACGCCGAGGCTCGCCGCCTCGTCGTCTCCGAGGTTGAGCACGTCGACGACGCGGCGCAGCGCGAGGATCACGACGACCGCGACACCGATGTACGGAAGCACGAGGAAGACGTCCGACCAGCCCGTGCTCGGGATGTTCCCGAGGATCCACGAGTAGACCTCCTGCAGCGTCTCCGAGTTCTGCTGCTGGACGAAGGTCTGCCACGCGGTGAAGAACGCGGTGACGGTGACGCCGGCGAGGATCGAGCGTCGCCGCGTCGCGCTCGCGGCGCGCAGAGCGCCCCACCGCGTACGTCAGCATCACCGCGACGGCCCCTCCCACGAACGCCGCGATCGGCAGCAGACGCTGCCCGCGCAACCCCTGAGGGAGGTACGCGATCGCGATGGTCGCGCCGAGCCCGGCGCCGGCGGCGACTCCGAGCAGGTACGGATCGGCGAGCGGGTTCCGGAACACTCCCTGGTACGTCGCACCTGCAACCGCCAGCATCGCGCCCACGAGCGCCGCGAGCACGACGCGCGGGCACGCGGATCTCCCACAGGATCGCCTCGTCCGTCGGCGAGAGCGAGGTCGAGACGCCCGGGATGTGCAGGCGGGCGGCGGCCGACTCGAGCACTGCGCCGACGCCGAGGTCGACCGGCCCGGCGAGGACGCCGATGACGAGCGACACGAGGAGGAACGCGACCGCGGAGCACGCCCACAGCGGACTGAGCCCGCGCGCGCGGACGTCCGTGGCCGCGTGCTCCGCGATCGAGGTCATCGATGTACTACTGGCGGAGGCGGGCGAGCGCCGAGGACATGGCCCGGAAGAAGTTCACCAGCCGCGGCCCCCAGCGCGACGCGATCGAGTCGTCGACGCGGACGACCGAGCCCGTCCTGACGGCGCTGATCCGATCCCAGCCGGGGCGCGCGGCGACGGTCGACGCCTTCTGGCCGCAGCAGACGGTGTCGGCGAGGACGATGAGGTCGGGGTCGGCGGAGACGACGTACTCGGCGGAGAGCTGCGGATAGCCGAACCCGGCCGAGTCCGCCGCGTCGGCGATGTTCTTCAGGCCGAGCGCCGTGTACACCTGCCCGACGAAGGTCTTCGAGGTCGCCGAGAACAGCGTCGGATCGAGCTCGTGGTAGACGGAGAGCCCGGGCCGCGCCTTGCGGGCGTCGGCGACGATCGCGCGCGATCTTCGCACTTCATGCCGGTGACGAGCTTCACCGCGGCCGACTCGTGACCCGTGACCATCCCGAGCTGGCGGATCTGCTGGTACGCGCCCTTGAAGCTCTTCGCGCCGTCCTGGTGCAGGACGGTGATGCCGAGCCGCCCGAGCGCGCCCGAGAGACCCTTCGGGTCGTACGCGATGACGACGAGATCGGGCCGGTACGCGGCGATCGCCTCCACGTTCGGCGTGAAGCCCGAGAGGGCCGTCCGCGGCGCGTTCTTCGGGTAGTCGGACTGGTCGTCGACGGCGACGACCTGCGACCCGGCGCCGATCGCGAACAGACGTCTCCGTTGCCGTCGGCGACAGCGAGACGATGCGGGCCGGCCGCTTCGTGACGGTGACCTTGCCGTTGGAGGCGACGACGGTGACCGGGAACGCCGACGTTCTCGTCGCTCCACCGGACGCGCCGGCGACCGAGAGCGCGAGCGCAGCGAGCGCCGCCGCGACGAGTAGGACAAGCGGGCGAAGCACCTGAATCCTCCCTTCCTCGAGGGGATCGGCTTACAGGGAGCGCGGCAGGTCTTCTGACTCGGGGCTCCCTCCCTCGCCGCCTTCCCGGCTTGCGCCAGTGGCTTCGTGGCGGAGGAGCATCTCCCCTTACAGCGGCGGGACCGTCCCGGATTCGCACCGGGTTCCCTCACCGTGCTCTCGATTGCGGCCGAGCCTATCATCGGACGGTGCGCGGCTCCGTCGTCCGGGACTGGCTGCCCGTCCTCCTCTGGGCGGCCGTGATCTTCACCTTCTCCTCGATTCCCGATCTCGGGACCGGGCTCGGCGGCTGGGATCTCGTGCTCCGGAAGATCGCGCACGCCGCCGAGTACGCGATCCTCGGCGCGCTCCTGGTCCGCGCGACCGGCGAGTCGGAGCCTCGCCTTCACGCTCGCCGTCCTCTACGCGGCGAGCGACGAGTTCCACCAGACGTTCGTGGAGGGACGGGTCGGCGCCGTGCACGACGTCGCGATCGACGCGGTGGGGGCCGCGATCGGCATCGTCCTCTACCGCTCGGTGCAAACGCGGCGGTTCGCGTGAGCACCGCGCTCGCGATCGACCTCGACGCGATCGGAGACACTCGCCCGTTGTGGACGGCGTGGCTCGCGTCTGTCCGCGACGTGCTCGCGATCGATCCCGACGAGCTGCCGCCGGATCGCGGCGAGGCCGCAGAAGCGCTCGACGCGTCCGGCGCCGGGAACTGGAGAACGCTGCTCGAGCGCTTCAGCGAGGACCACGCGGGCGCGTATCTCCGCCGCGACGCCGCGACGAGCGCGGCCCTGCAGTCGCTCGCAGCGGAGGGCATCCGGCTCGGCGTGTTCACCGATGCGCCCGAGCCGCTCGCCCGGGTCGCGCTCGCGCAGCTGGGAGCGTCGCGGCGCGTGTCGACGCTCGAGTCGGGAGCGGGCGCGCTCGACCGCCTGCGTGCGACGCTCGGATCGGATGCGAGGGTCGTCCGCACGCGGGACGACCTCCTGATCCGTCCGTAGAATCAGGGCTCGTGGATCAGCACGACGTCGGAGATCGCCAGCTCGACGCTCTGCTCGAGCGACTCGACCGGATCGCAGACGAGCTCGAGCGGCTCAACCGCACGACCGAGCGCCAGGAGGGGTTCATCCTCGTCGCGCGCGAGCTCCACGACCTGCAGGAGTCGCTGAACGCGCTCGCGTACGCCGCGCTCGGCCAGGCGCCGCCCCGCGTGCAGCGCCGTCGCGCGAGCTAGCTGATCCGGTAGAGCGACGCCTTCGTGTGACGTCGCGTACAGCTCGCCCGCCGCGTCCTCGCCGAAGGACGTGAGGCTCGGGATCCGGAACGGCTCGACGCGAACCGCGGTCGCCTTCCCGTCCGACACGCGCAGGCTCCAGACGACCCCCGAGCAGTAGTCGCCGAACGTGTAGCGCCCACGTTGCGCAGGTCGGGCCTGCCCGCGATACACGTAGCCGCCGACGACCGTGCAGCCCCGGCTGTGCGAGTACTCGTAGATCGGCGCGACGAGGCGCCCGGGACCCGGCTCCTTCGTCTCGAACGGATGCGTCCCCTCGAGGACGTCCCAGCCGTAGTTGACGAGCCCGCTGCTGGATCGCGGCGTGTAGTCGACCTCCTCCCAGTCGCCCTGCCCGACGTCGCCGATGTAGAGGTCGCCGGTGAGCCGGTCGAACGAGTAGCGCCAGGGGTTCCGAAGGCCGAGCGCGACGATCTCCGGGTCGGATCCCGGCCTCCTGACGTCGAAGCGCAGCATCTTCCCGAACAGGCTCTGCATGTTCTGGGCGCGGTTCTCGGGATCGCCGCCCGATCCGCCGTCCCCGGTTCCCACGTACAGGAACCCGTCCGGACCGAAGACGAGATCGCCGCCGTTGTGGTTCGGGTAGGGCTGGTCGAGCAGGAAGAGCTCGCGTGCGCTCGCCGGGAGCGCGCGCGTTCCGTTCGTGCGATAGCGCACGACGTGCGTGTCGCCGTCGCGATCCGTGTAGTCCACGTAGACGAAACGGTTGGTCCGGTACTTCGGATCGAACGCGAGCCCGAGTAACCCCTGCTCCCCGCTGGACTCGGTGCGGTCACGGATGTCGAGGAAGAACCCGCCCCGGAGCTTGCCGCGGTCGACGACGCGGACGGTCCCGCGCTGCTCGACGACGTAGAGCCTTCCCGGCTCGCTCCGCGGCGCGGTCACCTGGACAGGCTCGACGAACCCGCGCGCGACGGTGACGCGCCGGAAGGTGCTCTCCGCCCCGAGCGCGGACCCCGAGGCGGTCGCCAGGGCGACGATCGAGACGAACCCCACGAGGACGGCAACGAGCCGCATCGCGCGTCACGGTAGCCGAGGCATGTAAGCCCTCGGTGAGGTCGGCTACTTCGGCGCAGGAGCGCCGAGGAGCGCACGCCGGAGATCCATCGCCGCCTCCGTCGGAACGACCGCGAGCACCTGATCCTGCGCGGTGAGGACGGTTGCCGGCTCCACGAGCTCCGTCTGGCCGTCGCGAAAGACGGAGATGAGGCGCGAGCCGTTCGGAAGTGCGACGTCGGCGACCTTCTTGCCCGCGCCGGGTGCGCCGTTCTCCATCTGCACCTCGACGACGACGAGCCCCTCCTTCTGGAGGTCGAGGAGCTGGACGAGCCCGTGCTCGGGCACCTCGTGCTCCACGAGGCCGAGGATGCTCGTCGTCGCGCAGAGCGTCTGAGTGACCCCGAGCAGGTTGAAGTGCTGCTGGTTGCGCGGATCGTTGACGCGTGCGATCGCCTTGCGGACGCCGTATGCCTCCTTGGCGATCTGCGAGATGATGAGGTTGTCCTCGTCGTCACCGGTCACTGCGAGCACGAGCTCGGGTGGGCGTGCGATGCCTGCGCGCTCGAGGACCGCGATCTCGGTCGCATCGCCGCGGATCACCGTCGGCCCGAATTCCTCCTCGAGCCGCGCGAAGCGATCCGGCCGCTGCTCGATGAGGGTGATCTCGTGTCCGAGGGCGATCAGCGTGCGAGTCACGTTCGACCCGACCTTTCCCCCGCCCGCGACGATCGAGTACATCAGGCACTCGCCTTCGGCGTCGCAGACTCCACGGTGGCCAGCAGCTCCGAAATCGCCGTCTGGGTCGGGCACACGATGCTCATCCCGCGGTCTGCGTAGAGCTTGGCGCGCTTGGGGTCGAGCACACGCACGACGACCGTCTCGATGCCGTAGCGCTTCTGCAGCACCTGCCCGATGACGAGGTTCGTGTTGTCGCCGTCCGTCGCGACGACGGCTGCGTCGGCGTCGGGAATGCCTGCGCGCTCGAGGACGGTGACGTCCATACCGTGACCGACGACGAACCCTCCGCGCCAGACACCGAGTCGAGTGAGGGCGTCCTCGTTCTCGTCCACGACCGTGACCTCCCAGCCCTCGTCTGCGAGGCCCTTCGCGACGTTCGATCCCACCCGGCCGCACCCGATGACAACGGCGTTCACGAGGAGGCAGCGTACTCCTCGAACACGCCGTCGGGGAACGCCACGACGAGCACCTCGCACGGCGCCTTGCGCAGGACGAAGTCGACGGTCGGAGAGAAGAAGCGCGACTGCCGCCGCCAGCGCGGCGACGAGCCGAGAACGATGAGATCGGCGTGGCGGCGTTCGGCCTCGTCCACGATCGCATGCCCGATCGAGCGCGCGCGGACGACGTCACCGCGCACGTCGACGCCGTGGTCGAGGCCGAGCGCGCGCGCCTCCTCGAGCGACGCGTCCACGCGGGCGGCGACGTCCGGGGGCAGCTCGCCTTCCAGCGAGTACTTGCGCGGCACGCGCACGACCGTGATCGCCTCGATCTGGGCACCGCGCTCCTTCGCGAGCGCGATTGCGGTCGCGATCATCTCCTCGCCGATGTCTCCGACCTTCATCGGCACAAGGATCCGCTCGAATTCGGCTCCCTCAGGCAGCGTCGACAGAGGCTCCACGTGCTCGAGCAGCCCGACGTGCCGCCTCCGACGGACGACGACGAACACGACGAGACCCGCAGCCAGCCAGGCCGGCCCCGCGTAGCGCGCGCCAGGGTGCGTGAGCATCGAGAGCACCCAGATCGCGAACGTCGCAGGCGCGCCGACGAGGGCGGCCAACGGCAGCCGGTGACCGCGGATGACGACGTTCGGGCGCGCGACGTACGGCCGCGGAAGGTCGGGGACGCGCACGCGGAGCCTGATCACCGCCAGCTGCGCCGCGGTGAAGGCGATGAGGATCCCGAAGGAGTAGAGACTCGCGAGAAACGCGGGGTCGCCGCCGCCGGCGACTTGCGTGAGCACGATGAGGCCGATCGCGAGCGCCGCGGCGATGATGATCGCCTCGCTCGAGACGAGCGCCCGCCGCTCGTGCCGCGCGAACTCCCGCGGGAGCGAGCCGTGTTCCGCGAGGGAGTGCGTGAGCCGCGTGATTCCCGAGAACGACGTCGTGGCCGCGCCGACCAGGATGAAGACGCCCGAGATGCCGACGGCGACCTCGAGCGCGTCCGCCGCGATCGAGGGCAAGGGCCCGTCGAAAGCGGCGGCGATGCCGACCAACGGCAGCTCCAGCCACTGCTCGCCGAGGGCCGTCTGCCCGTTCGACGCGGGGTACGCGGAGAGGCCGATCGCGCCGATCAGGACGGTCACGACGACGACGAGCCCGATGGCCGAGAAGAGCGACCGGGGAAGCGTGCGGCCCGGCTCTCGTGCCTCCTCGGCGAGGTTGGCGACGGTCTCGAGGCCCGTGTACGCGAGCATCGCGAGCGGGAGCGCGAACGCAAGATCGCTCCAGTCCTGCCCGTTCTCGAACCCGAGGCCGTCGGCGAGCGTCCCGGGCGACAGCAGGAACGCGAGGCCGAGCATCACGAGCAGCCCCTGGACGAGCAGGTCGAGGACGGCGATGACGAGCGCGCCGGTGTGGAGTCTCGTCCGGCGAACGAGGCGAACGCCCGCGATGGCGAGGATGACCAGACAGCCGATCACGGCGTCCCACGGAGACTCCCGCAGCGACTCGGTCCTGAACGCTCCCGCGAAGTAGTGCGGCACGAACAGCGCCGAGAGGGCCATGACGATGAGGAAGTCGAGGAAGAGCACCCAGCCCGTGATGAACCCGGCCAGGTCGTTGAAGGCCCGCCGGACGAAGGTCGCCGCTCCACCCGTTTCCGGAAGCGCGGTCGTCCCCTCTGCGTAGGAGAGCGAGACGAGGACGAACACCGCACCCGTGACGAGCAGCACGAGGGGCGTGAGCCCCAGTGCCGCACCCGCGACGATGCCGAGCGCGATGTAGAGGGACGACGCGATCTCGCCGTACGCGACGGCGAAGAGGGACGACGAGTCGAGCACGCGCTCGAACCCGCGGAGCTTGCGTGCCATCGAACTAGCTCCGCCGCTGGCGCTCGAGCGTGAAGCGCGCCACCCCGAGGACGATGAAGAGCGCGGCCACGACGTAGCCGACGACGCCGCCTCCGGCCGCGGCAGTGCGGACGAGCAGCGCGACGCCCAGCACGACGAACACCGCGCAGAACCCGAGCACCACGAGCGTGTACGTCCTCATGCCGCAGTCACCATGACACGGCAGTGCGCATGCTTGAGGACGTAGTCGACGGTCGAGCCGAACACGGCCGACTCGCGCGCGGTCATCCGCTTGCGCGGTGACCCGAGGACGATGATCTCCGCGTTGCGCGCATCGGCCTCGGCGACGATCGCCGGGCCTGCCGCGTGCGCGCGCTCGAGCCGCGTGAGGACGCGCACGCCGTAGGAGTCTCCGATGGCAGCCGCCTCGTCGAGCTCCGCGTTGGCGAGATCTTCGAGGTCGCCCTGGTGGTCGCCCAGCTCCTGGTCGAGCGGAACCTCGAGGACGTTCAGAGCGATGATGCGGGCGCGCCGCTCCGCCGCGAGCCGGCAGGCGACGTCCATCGCGGCGTCGGACGACTTGCCGGGAATGACCGGGACGAGCAGGTTCCGGTACTCGAGCGCCAGCGCGGGACCGAGTGCGGGAGGAGCCTTCTCGAGCTCCCGCAAGGGCGCGTGCACCCACCGTCTCCGATAGAGCGCATACCCGACGAGGCCGGCGACCATCCACCCAAGTCCGACCCAGCGCGTCAGCGGGTTCTGCAGAACGAGGACGAGGAACGAGAGCCCGGTTGCGATTCCTCCGAGCAACGCGAACAGCGGCCAGGAGACTCCGCCGATCCGGAGGTTCGGGCGGGCACGATACGGGACCTCGACGTCAGCTCCGTCTCGCATCCGGAGCCGGACCATCGAGGCATGCGCGATCGTGAAAGAGAGCGTCGCCCCGAGTGAATAGAGCGTGCCGATGAAGTTCACGTCGCCGGGCAGGATCAGCACGATCGGGGCGATGCCGGCGAAGAGCACGAGCGAGAGCCACGGCGTCTTGAAGCGCGGGTGCAGCCTCCGCAGCGCCTCGGGAAGCTGTCGGTACGTCGCCATCGAGTACGTGATCCGCGACGCACCGATCACGCCCGCGTTCGTTGCGATGAACAGGATGGTCGCGGCGAGGATGCCCACGTAGACCTGGGCCACGTCGAGCACCCGCCCCTCGAGCCCGATGTTCTCGACGACCCCGAGAATCGGGTCGTTCGCGAACCCGCCGTCCTCCGGCGGAAGCGCGAGCAGCGTCGTCAGCTGGCCGTCGATCTCCTGCACCGGCAGCGCCGAGAGGGCGACCAGGGGCAAGGTGAAGTAGATGGCGAAGACCGCTCCGGCCACGAGCTTGTAGGCGTTCGGGACCGTGCGGACCGGATCGCGTGCCTCCTCGGCGAGATTGGAGACGGTCTCCACCCCGGTGTACGCGAGCATCGCGACCGGGATCGCAATCGCGAGGTTGGACCAGGTGGGCGCAACCCCCCAGTGCACGTTGTCGACGAGGACCTCGGGACTGAAGACGAGCGCGAAGCCGACGATCACGAGCAGCACCTGCGTCGCGAAGTCGACCACTGCGAGCGAGATCGAGAGCTTCGCCGCCTCCTGGACGCCCACCACGTTGAGCGCGACGAGGACGACGATGACGATTGCCCCGCCGACGATGTCCCACGGGTTCGTGCGGAGCGGCTCCCAGAAGACCGAGAGGTAGTGCGGGACGAAGAACGCCGACACCGCGACGGTCACGACGTACACGAGCATCTGCGCCCAGCCCGCCGTGAAGCTCACGACCTCGTCGAAGGCATGGCGCGAGAAGCTCGCCGAGCCGCCGGCCTCCGGGAAGCGCGCCGTCCCCTCGGCGTAGGTCGCAGCCGTGGCGGCGAACACGACGCCCGCGACGACGAAGACGAGCGGCGTCAGGCCGAGCGCATAGACGGCGGTGAGGCCGAGCGCGTAGTAGATGGAGGAGCCGACGTTGCCGTACGCGGTGGCGAAGAGCGCGGGCGTTCCGAGCACCCGCTCCATCTCGACCTCACGCCTGCGCCGGCGTCCGGGCACGGCGGCGAAGCCTACTCCGGGCGGAAGATCGAGGGGCCGGCGTGCGCCGGCCCCTCGCAGTCGATCTGTGCCGAGCCACACGGGGCGGCTCTTGCAGCCGCCCCCTTGTGTCATTCAGACCGGCTCTTAGCCGTGGATCGAGACCAGCAGCGGGATCATGAGGATCGCGACGATGTTCGCGATCTTGATCATCGGGTTGATCGCCGGGCCTGCCGTGTCCTTGTACGGATCGCCGACGGTGTCGCCGGTGACGGCGGCCGCATGGGCCTCGGAGCCCTTCCCGCCGTAGAGACCGTCCTCGATCGTCTTCTTCGCGTTGTCCCAGGCGCCGCCGCCCGACGTCATCGCGATCGCGAGGAAGAGCCCGGTCACGATCGTCCCGATCAGCAGGCCGCCGAGCATCTCGACGGAGATGATCCCGACGACGATCGGGATGACGACCGGGATGAGCGCGGGCGCGAGCATCTCCTTGATCGCAGAGCCAGTGACGATGCCGATCGCTTGCGAGTAGTCGGGTCGCGAGGTGCCGGCCATGATTCCCGGGTCCTCGCGGAATTGGCGCCGCACCTCCTCGACGACCTGCCCGCCGACCCGGCCCACGGCCTGCATCGCGAGCGACGCGAAGAGGAACGGCATGAGGCCGCCGATGAAGAGACCGGCGACGACCCACGGGTTGTCGAGCGAGAAGACCGTCAGGAGCCCGTTGTCCCGCAGTCCGCGGCCGTACTCGTCGAAGAGGATGAGCGCGGCGAGACCGGCGGAGCCGATCGCGTAGCCCTTGGTCACGGCCTTCGTCGTGTTGCCGACCGCGTCGAGCGGGTCGGTGATGCCACGAACGCCCTCGGGAAGGTCGGCCATCTCGGCGATCCCGCCGGCGTTGTCGGTCACCGGGCCGTAGGCGTCGAGCGCGACGATGAGGCCGGCCATCGAGAGCTGCGCCATGACCGCGACGCCGATGCCGTACAGGCTCTCACCCGCCGCGTAGTACGAGCCGACGATGCCGGTCGCGATGACGACCACGGGAAGCGCGGTCGCCTGCATCCCCACCGCGAGGCCGGCGATGATGTTCGTCGCGTGGCCCGTCTGCGAGGCCCGGGCGATCTGCTTCACCGGGTTCCAGCGCGTCCCCGTGTAGAACTCGGTGATCGCCACGAGGAGGAAGGTGACTGCCGAGGCCGATGAGCGCCGAGCCGTACAGGTTCCAGAAGTCGAACTCGCCTCCGTCGTACGCCATCGTCACCGGGATGAACCCGAGCGCGGAGAGACCCGTCGCGATGATCACGCTGCGGTAGAGCGCGTTGATGATCGCGTTCGGTCCGCTCCCGACCATCGTGAAGAAGGTGCCGATGACCGAGGCGAGGATGGAGATGCCGCCGAGCGCGAGCGGGTAGAGCCAGAGCCCCTCCTGCCCAACGCTGATCCCGAGGAGCATGACCGCGACCGCGGTCACGGCGTACGTCTCGAACAGGTCGGCCGCCATGCCGGCGCAGTCGCCGACGTTGTCGCCGACGTTGTCCGCGATCACGGCAGGGTTGCGCGGGTCGTCCTCCGGAATGCCGGCCTCGATCTTGCCCACGAGGTCGGCGCCGACGTCGGCGGCCTTCGTGTAGATGCCGCCGCCGAGTCGCGCGAAGACGGAGATGAGCGAGCCACCGAAGGCGAGCCCGATGAGATCGTCGACTGCCGATTCCGGGCTGTTTCCGATCCAGTCCGTCAGCACCCAGTAGTAGCCGGCGACCCCGAGCAGGCCGAGCCCGACCACGAGCAGGCCGGTGACCGAGCCCGCGCGGAACGCGACCTTGAACGCCGGCTGCAGCCCTTCGCGGGCAGCCTCCGCGGTCCGGCTGTTCGAGCGCACGGCGACGTTCATGCCGATGAAGCCGGCCGCAGCGGAGAGGACCGCGCCGATCAGGAAGCCGAACGCAGCGCCCCACCCGAGCTTGTCGTAGAAGCCGAGCAGGAAGAACGGCACGATCGCGACGATCGCGATCGTCGTGTACTGCTTGCGGAGGTAGGCCGCGGCGCCCTCCTGTACGGCGCCCGCGATCTCCTGCATCCGCTCGTTCCCGGCGGGCTGCTGGAGCAGCCACCAGGTGAGGTACAGCCCGTACAAGACCGCGACGGCCGCGCACACGAGCGCGAACGCAACGGCGTGATCTACGAAGAAGTCCATGTTCCTCCGGTTCTCTTGCTCTTCCCTCGCTCCCCGCCGAAAAGTCCGTCGTGTAAGCGATTCGGACTTTTCGGCGCTACGCCGTCACAAAGTGAGGCGCCGAGTCACCTCGGCGCGGCGGATTATGTATCACAAGTACGCCCCGCGCCTGGCAGGTCCGACCGCGGGCAGGAGCGTCGGGTCCCTTCGTGAACGGACTCTCCGAGCAGCGCAAACCACCGCCCGAGCAGGCTCTGCGCTGCTCGAACGACACGGCCGAGGACGATGCACAGGGCTTTCACGGCCGCCGCCGTCGTAGAAGCGAGCGGCACACGATCGCGAGCCAGCGCATGGACGCTGCACTCGGAGCGCTGGCGCTCGGACGAGGAGTGCCTCGCGGCCGCGGCATTCCCCTGGGCTCCGACCTCGACGCGCAGTAGGTAGAACCTGCACGGCAGCAGACTTCTTGCCCCGGGAGACGTTTCAACGTGATGATGCGATCGGAGGAGCCGTGAGCGAAACGACCGACGCAGCAATCGACGTCGTGTCCCGATTCGTCGCGAACCTCGAAACGGTCGTCCGCGGGAAGCACGAGGAGATCAAGCTCGTCCTCGCAGCGCTCGCATGCAAGGGACACGTCCTGTTCGAGGACGTCCCCGGCACCGCCAAGACCGTGCTGGCGCGGGCGATCGCCGGCAGCATCGAAGGTGGCGTCCACGCACGGATCCAGTGCACGCCGGATCTCCAGCCCACCGATGTCACCGGGCTCGCCGTCTACGACCAGAGAACACGGGACTTCGAGTTCCGTCCCGGTCCGATTTTCGCGAACACCGTGCTCGTGGACGAGATCAACAGGGCCATGCCGAAAACACAGTCGGCGCTCCTCGAGGCGATGGCCGAGCGGCAGGTGACCGTGGACGGAGTGACGAGGCACCTTGCGGATCCGTTCCTTCTCCTCGCGACGGAGAACCCGGTCGAGTACGAGGGGACGTTCCCCCTCCCCGAGGCCCAGCTCGACCGCTTCTTCGTGAAGACGGCACTCGGCTACCCGAGCCTCGAGGACGAGCTGCAGGTCGTGATCGACCAGCAGGCGGAACACCACCCGCTCGAGGATCTGCGGCCGGTCGTCACGACCGACGAGATCGGGGTCCTGCACAGCGCGGTGCGCGCCGTCTACGTCGACGATCTCCTGCGGCGCTGGATCATCGAGCTGGTCCGCTCCACCCGCGAGGTCGAGATGTGCACGCTCGGCGCGTCGGTTCGCGGGACGCTAGCGCTCGAGCGCGCGGCACGTGCGTGGGCGCTCCTGGACGGCCGCGAGTACGTCGCGTCCGACGACGTGGAGCAGTTGTTCCTCCCGGTCGTCGCGCACAGGGTCGTCTTCAGACCCGCGTTCCGGGCGCAGGCGCGACGGACGGGCTGGGAGGAGGCGCTCGATGAGTTCCGCGACGCCTGTCTCCGGCTCGTCCCGGCGCCCGAGCTGCGAGACAGCCAGCCCGCGTAAGGGTCGCCCTGCCCGACGCCACGTTTCCCCTCGTTCCTCGCGGCCGGATCGTCGGGCTCGCCTTCGGCGCGATGCGAAGCGCGCGGCGGGGAGCCGGATCCGACGTCGCGGGAACGCGGCCGTACGTCCAGGGAGACCCCCTCCGCTCCATCAACTGGAGCGCGTCCGCGCGTCTGTCCGCCGCGCGCGACTCGGACACGTTCGTGCTGCGCGAGCACTACGCGGACGAGGCGCCGCGGGTCGTCGTGGTGGCCGATCGCCGTCCGGAGATGCAGCTCTTCCCACCGGCTTCCCGTGGCTCAGGAAAGGGGAGGCGCAGCGTGCCGTCATCGACCTGATCCGCGCGAGCACGATCGAGGCCCACGGCTTCCTCGGCTACCTCGACTACGGAGACGGCGACGGCGAGCCGTTCTGGCTGCCGCCGCAATCGCAGTCGCTGTGGGAGTACCTCGACCGGGAGGAGGAGGGCGCGCCCTTCCACGCGCCGGCTTCGACGATCGAGGACGCGTTCGAGTTCCTCCTCGCCCATCCGCGCTCGGTTCCCGCCGGGACGTTCGTCTTCGTCCTCTCTGACTTCCTCGCGCCCCCGCCGCTAGAGACGTGGGTGCGTGCCCTCGAGCATCGCTGGGACGTCGTCCCAGTCGTTCTCCAGGACCCGCTCTGGGAGCGAAGCTTCCCTCCTGTCGACGGGTTCGTGCTCGACGTTGCCGACGTCGACGGGCGCGCGCACGAGGTGCACCTCACCCGCGCCGATACCCGGGCTCGAACGCGAGGCGCACGAGACGCGTTGGACCGAGTTGCTCGAGAGCTTCGAGCGCGCCTTGCTCGAGCCGGTCGTCGTGGAGTCCAGCGACGAGGGCGAGCTGCTGCGGGCGTTCCTGCGCTGGTCGGAGCTCCGGCAGGCGGGAGCCGACGCGTGGTGAGGCGTGCGCGGCTCGCGGGCGCGATCGTAGCGCTCGCGCTCGCCACCGCTGCGTACCCGGCGAATGCCGCCGTAGGGATCGTGCGGCTGGAGGCGACGCTCACGCCCAGCCCCGCCCTCTTCGGACAGTCCGTGACCGCCGAGCTCGACCTCCTCGTCAACACGAAGAAAGCCGATCCCGCCAGCGTCCAGACCCGTGCCCGCTTTCTACCGTACGTACTGGTCGCTCGCGCCCCTGCGCGAGGACGAGCGCGACGGCGACGTCGTTCGTGTCCGGTACACCTACCGCCTCGCCTGCGACTCGCTCGACTGTACGACCGGCGCGAAGCGCGAGCGTCGGGTCAAGTTCCAGCCGGCGCTGATCCGATACCGCGACGCGGACGGACGCGAGCGAACCGTGACGGCGCCGTGGTCGGCCCTCCGGCTCGTGTCACGCGTCGGCGACTCGCAGTTCCGACCGCAAACCGCGACCGAGGCCGAGCGGGGCCTTCCGACGGCTCCGCTCCTCGAGCTGGCCGCCGACGTCTCCCCGCCCTCGCCGACGTACAGATTCGCGCCCTCCACCGTCGCGATCGTGCTCTTCGTCGCCGCCCTGATCGCCCTCGCCGGCGGCCGTGTGGCTCGCGGCTCCCGTGGTCGCGCTCACTCGCTCGAGGACAGACGTCGTGGAGGAGCTGTCGCCGCTCGAGCGCGCGCTCGCGTCGGTCGACCACAGCTCACGCCGCGAGCCCGGAAGCGCCGAGCATCGCGAGGCCCTCGCCCTGCTCGCGAGAGAGCTCCGACGAGCCGGAATGAGCGATCTCGTCAGCTCCGCACGCCGGCTGGCATGGTCGGAGCAAGCGCCGACCGAGGCGGACTCTCGGAAGCTCGTCACCGAGGTTCGGGCCGGGAGCGCCGGCCGATGAGCACCTCGACGACGCTGCCGCTCGCGGACGCGCCCTTCCTCTGGCGGTACGCCCGCCGGACGCGCTACGTCCGGGTCGCGCTCGGAGCCGCGCTTCTCGCGGTCTTCGGCGTCGCGCTCTTCAGCGCTTTCCGCCTCCATACCCGGCCGACCGGCTACTTCGCCCAGGGTGGGACCGGGATCGTGGTCATCGACCTCTCGGCGAGCGTCGACCCGCGCGCGAACGTGAAGCTGGCGACGCTGCTCCGCACGCTCGCTGACAGCGACCAGCGCCTCGGCCTGGTCGCATTCGAGGAGCAGGCCTACGAGCTGCTCCCGCCAGGGACGCGTGGCGACGAGATCCGACCGATGCTTCGTTTCTTCGGTTCCGAATCGCCGCTCCTCGGCCCGGCCACCCCGTGGTCGCGTTCGTTCCTCGGCGGAACGAGCATCGGGCAGGGGCTGAAGCTCGCCCGGGAGATCATCGAGAGAACGGGCGGCGGCTCCGCTCTCCTGATCAGCGACCTCCAGGACTCCGGCACCGACGTCCCGCTGCTGACGGAGGAGCTCGGCCGCTACCGGCAAGGCGACATCGGCCTGCGGATCCTGCCCCTGTTTCCGAACGACCAGGCCCTCGGACTCTTCGCCGGCCTCGTGTCGCCGAGCTCATTCGTCTCCGACAAGGCGCTCGAAGCGAACGCCGGCACAGCGGAGCGGCAGAGCGTCGTTGCGGGCTTCCCTGTGTGGCTCGTGCTCCTCGAGGCCCTGCTGCTGGTCGGCCTCGCGGCGAACGAGTACTTCGGCCGAAGCTTGCGCTGGAGCACTGCATGAGCGGAACCCGAGTCGTGCTCCGGACGGTTGGTGCCGTCGTCCTCGTCTTCCTCGCCGTCGCACTCGCGCTCCTGGCCCGAGACGTCCTGGCCTGGCGAGGGCAGACCGAGAGGGCGGACCTCGCGATCGCCCGCTACTCGCAACGCGACGTCAGCCAGCCAAATACGTGGCTGCCGGTCGCACTCTCGCGGGACGTGCTCGACGCCGGTGACGACGTCGAACTCGTCCGTGCCCTGCGGGGAGTTCAGCGACTCCGTGTTTCCGGTGGGCCGCAATACCGCTTCGATCCGCCGGCGCTCGACCTCGCGAGACTCGAGCTCGAGTTCGACGACATCGCGACCAGGCCCGGTCCGGCCGAAGTACGCTCCCGCGCCCGCCAGCTACACGCGATCCTCCTCTTCCAGCAGCTCATCCTGGGCGTCGGCTCTGCGAGCACCGCGCTCGACCGGACGATCACGGAGCTGCGAAGCGCCGTCCGCATCGACCCCTCGAACGTCGAGGCCCAGTACGACCTCGAGTCGCTGCTCATCATCTACAAGCCGATCGCAATCGAACTCGCCGGCGAGCTCGCATACCGACGCACGAGCCGCGGGAACATCGGCGGCGCGGGAGGAAGCCCGGGCAACATAGGCGAGACGGGCGGATACTGAGATGCACGTCTCCTTCGTCACCCCGTCCGGCGCGCTCGTCGTGCTCGTCGGACTCGTGCCGCTCGGAGTCCTCGTCCTGGGCAGGAGCCGGCTGAAGACTCTCTGCGCGCAGCTCGGGCTCAGGCCGCCCGAGGGCCGCTCGATCATCTCGGGTGCGGTCGCGCTGGTCGCACTGTCGGTGCTTCTGGCGCTCGCGGCCGCACAGCCCGTGCTCGCGACGCACTCCTCACTCGCGGGCCGTGACGATGCGGCGGCGTTCTTCGTCTTCGACGTCTCCCGGTCGATGAGCGCGCGCATGGCACCCCGCGCACCGACACGACTGGATCGCGCGCGTCAGGACGCGAAGAACATCCGCGCGAGGTTGCCGGGGCTGCCGGTCGGTGTCGCCTCGATCACTGATCGCCTCCTCCCGCACCTCTTCCCGTCGGTGAGCGTCAACGCGTTCAACGCAACGCTCGACGAGGCGCTCGCGATCGATCGGCCGACGAGCTCCCTGCCGTACGGCAACGCGCTCGGGACGAGGATCGGCGCGCTACAGGACCTCGAGCTCGGCCGCTACTTCGAGGCCCGCGCGAAGAAGCGGGTCGCAGTCGTGTTCACCGACGGCGAGACGCTGCCGAACGACCTCTCGACGCTTCCCGGCTTCCTCAACGAGGGCGGCATCAAGGTGTTCTTCCTCCGCTACTGGCGTCCCACCGAGCGCATCTACGACGACCGGGGGCGCCTGGACCAGGCGTACGTCCCCGATCTCACAAGCGAGGCGACGTTCGACGACGCGGCCCGGATGCTTTCCGCACCCGTCCTCGCGCCGGGGCAGGCGCGACGTGCCGCGGCCGAGGTGAAGCGGATCGTGGGCGACGGGCCGTCGTCGGCCCGCCAGCGCGAGCTCGACTCACTCTTGCTCACGCCGTACGTCCTGCTCGTCGCGCTCGTCCCGCTCGCGTTCCTGCTCGCTCGGCGCGACGCGCGGAACTGGCTCTCACGGCTCCGCGCCGCGCGCGGTCCCGTCTCACAGATCGGCGAGTAGCGCCCCGCGACTCAGCTCCCCGACGGCTCCTGGGAGACCGCCTTCGCGTATGCGAGTTGCAGGTTCGTACGTGCCTGCTCCAGGTCGCGCACGACAGCCTCGTCCACCCCGCCCTCGCGCAGCACCGGATCGAGCGCACGCAGCGACTCGATCGCGAGCTTCACCTGATCGAGGTCGCGAGCCTCAGCCGACAGGCGCCGGAACCCGATCGAGGCCGCGGCCGAGAGCGCGTTCACGAGGATGTCGCCGACGCCGACGCGGTCGAGCGCCTCGCGGAGCTCCTCCTCCGTCGGCAGTCCCGGCTCGTCAGCCACCGATCGTCTCGGTCGCGCGGACCTGCTCCGCGTAGATCTCCTCGAGCGTTGCTCCTTGCTCGAAGCGCTCGATCTGGCGTTCCGCGGCGTTCTGCTCAGGGACCACGAGGAACGGCACGGCGCCGATCTCCTCTGCTGCGGGCTGCACCCACTCGACGAGCTCCTCGATCCGCTGCCGTGCGGGGATCGGCTCGCCGCGGGCGAAATCGATGAGCTCGCCCGAGAGCCCCCACCGGATCGCGCGCCAGAAGTTCTCCTCGATCAGCCGGTGCGGGAGCGGGGCGACAGGATCGCCTTCGTCGTATGCGCGCGCGATCCGGACGGTGAGCGACGCGGCGAACGCGGCGAGGGACTGCGCCTCGGCGAGCTCGGGCTGGCCGTCGCAGATCCGGATCTCCACGGTCGGGAATGCGAGGTGCGGTCGCACGCTCCACCAGATCTGCGTGTGCTCCGTGATCGAGCCCGTCGCGTAGAGGAACCGGACGAAGCGCTCGTACTCGTCCCACGACGTAAACGCATCGGGCACTCCGCAGCGGGGGAAGAAGCGGGTGAAGATCTGCGTCCGCGCCGAGTGGAGCCCCGTATTGACGCCCTCCGCGAACGGCGAGCTCGCCGACAGCGCGAGGAGCTCCGGAAGGAAGTTGCGCAGCCCGGCCATCACCGCGATCGCGCGGTCCGGGCCGTTGATCGCGACATGCAGATGGAGCCCGAAGGAGTTGTTGCGCCAGACGACGTACCTGAGCAGCTCGTCGTTCCGGCGGTAGTGCGGCGTGTCGATGATGCGCTGCTTCTTCCAGTCCGCCCACGGGTGCGTCCCGGTCGCTCCGAGCAGGAGCCCCATCGGCTCGACGAGCGCCCGGAGCCGCGCACGACGCTCTGCCATCGCGGCGGGGACGTCGGCGAACGACTCCTGGCGACCGGTGCGGATCTCGACCTCCGACGCGATGAGCTCGCCGACGAGGTGCTGCTCGAGCGCCGTACCGCGACTTGCCGCTTGGACCTCCTCGAAGCGATTCGTGAGGTCGAGCGTCTGCGGGTCGAGCAGCGCGAACTCCTCCTCGACGGCCATCGTGAGGTCGGTCGCCGACACGAACTGCTCGCGCGACCGCGTGATCAGCTCGTCTGCCGAGTGGCGCTGCTCGTCTCCCATGGGCCGGAAAACAGTAATTGAAGGCTTCGCTAGGAACCGAGCGTCAGGAGGCGGTCGGCCACCGACGCCCAGCTCCAGCGCTCGACCGCGGCACGCCGCGCAGCGGCCCTGATCGAGTCGCGTTCACCGTGGGCGAGCGCGAGCAGGCGCGCAAGCTTTCTCCGGAGATCGGCCGCGTCGCCGGAGGCGAACGACGCAAGCTCGCGCAGCGAGTCCGGGTACTCGGCCTCGAGCCCTTCGGCGACCTCGGCAAGCCCTGAATGACGCGCAACGAGTGGCGGACAGCCGGCGGCAGCGGCCTCGGCGGCGACCATCCCGAAGGCCTCGGGGAAGATCGACGGCACCACACACGCGTCTGCGAGCGCGAGCAGGTGGACGAGGTGGCGGTGCTCGAATGGCCCCGTGAAGAGCACGCGCTTCGGGAGCCATCGCCTCGAGCTCCTGCCGGTAGTCGCCGAATCCGACGATCACCGCCCGCGCGTCGACACCGGCGAGCGCCTCGAGGAGCACGTGGACGCCCTTGTTGAGCAGGAGCTTCCCGAAGTAGACGACGGTGGGGGCGTCGCCGGCAAGGAACTGCGCGAGGCGCTCGGCGTTTCCCTCGTCGGGGAGCCGCTCGTTCGCGTTGCCGGGATTCGCCGGATCGCGACGTGCCTCGGCGACGAGCGCCGTGAGCGCCTCGTCGCGCGTTCGCGGCCGCCATTCCTCGACGTCGACCCCAGGCGGCACCTCGTGGACACGGTCGACGTGACCGCACACCTCCTCGACGACCTGACGAATGTGGGCGGATCCGACGAACGTCGTGGTCGCGGTCGCGAGCACCTCTCTCCCCCACGCTTCGAGCTCGGGCCGGCCGCGCATCGAGTACTCCAGCTCGGAGCCGTGTGCCTTGACCGCGTACGGGCCCCCGACGCCCGCCCCACCGCGCCTCCGAGGAGCACGTGGTTGCAGAGCACGAAGTCGGCGGGCAGGAACTCGCGCACGGTTGACGCATTCGCCTCGACCCACGCGTCGAGCTCGGCACGCGAGCAGTCCTGCAGGAGCCGGACGTCGTAGCCCTCGTAGCGGTCGAGGACGAAGGTGGGCAGGAGTCCGCCGACGTCGGGCCGCACGACCCGGGCGCCGCCGACGTCGTAGCGCTCCGGGTGCGGCTCCTGGCAGAGCACCGTGACGTCGTGCCCGGCGCGCGACCACTCGCGCGCAAGCTGGCGCGTGTAGACGTTCGAGCCGGTGCCGCCCAGGAGGTACCCGTGCCAGATCAGGATTCGCACATGCGAATCCTGATCGACGCGGCTACGCGAGGTGGAAATACAAGGCGTACAGCAGATCGACAGCCGGATTGGACGTGTGGACGTTGACGTCCGCCGGCACGTCGAGCAGCGCTTCCGAGTAGTTGAAGATGATCTTCACGCCCGCCCCGATCAGGGCGTCCGCAGCGTCCTGCGCCGTGTCCGCGGGCACGGCGATCACCCCGACGATGATGTTCCGCTCGCGCGCGATCTCGCCGATCCTGTCGATCGGGCTGATCGTGAGCTCGCCGATCTGGCTCCCGATCTTGTCCGGATCGTTGTCCAAGACCGCGGCGACCGTGATCCCGTGCTCGGCGAAGATCGGGGAACTCGCGATCGCGCTGCCGAGTCGGCCTGCCCCCACGAGCGCGATGTTGTGCTGGCCCTGCGTGCGGAGGATCTGTCGGATCTCCTCGAGCAAGCGCGTCCGTGCGGTAGCCGACGCCGCGCTTGCCGAACCTGCCGAACATCGAGAGGTCGCGCCGGATCTGCGTCGCGTTGATGTTCGTGTACTCCGAGATCTCCTGCGACGAGATCCGCTCCTTGCCCATCTTGCGAGCTTGCGTCAGGACCTGGAGGTACCGGCTCAGACGAGCTGCGACTCCGACGGTCAGGCGTTCGGTCACGTGCTGATCCCCCTGTCGATGGTTTGTGACAAAGCGTCACGATTCTGCCAGCGGCCCTCCGACGGCCGTCGCGGGAACCGTCGTCAGCTCTCGAGGCGCGCGCGAAGCGCGTCTGCGTCCACGAAGTACGTGAACGCGCGCTCGCCGTCGATCTCGACGACCGGCAGGAGCTCGCGGTAGCGCAGCTCGAGATCGGGGTCGCCGCCGATATCGACGAGCTCGAGGTCGAAGCCGGTCTCCCGCCTAACGGCCTCGACGACCTCGAGCGCGCGCAGGCAGAGGCTGCAGTCAGCCGCGTGGTAGACGGTGACTCGGTGCGCTACGGGTACAGGCCCCTGGTTGTCGTCGCCTCGGCGACGCGCTGCACGGCGAGCCCGTAGGAGGCCATGCGCAGGCTCGTGTCGTAGCGTCTCGCGCGTCTGCCATGCCTCCTCGAAGGCGCGCACGACGATGTCGTGGAGCTTCGCGTTGACCTCGTCCTCGCGCCAGAAGTACTCCTGCAGGCCCTGCACCCACTCGAAGTACGAGACGACGACGCCTCCCGCATTCGCGAGGACGTCGGGAAGCACGAGCACGCCCTTGTCCTCGAGGATCGCGTCGGCGGTGGGAGTCACCGGGCCGTTGGCGCCCTCACAGATGACCGTCGCCTTCACGCGGTCCGCGTTCGCCTCGGTCACGACCTGCTCGAGCGCGCACGGGGCGAAGACGTCGCACTTGAGCTCGACGAGCTCCTCGTTCGTCACCGCCTCCGCGTTCGCGAGCCCCACCAGGGTGCCGTGCTCCTGCTTGTGTGCGAGCGCCGACGGAATGTCGAGCCCTGCCTCGTTGTGAACGCCCCCACGGGAGTCGGACACGGCGACCACCTTCACGCCCTCCCGGTGAAGGAGCCGGGCGAGGTTCGCTCCGACGTTTCCGAAACCCTGGATCGCGACGGAGTACTCGCTCAGCCGCCGACCCTGCTTTGTGGAGAGCGCCTGGATGCAGTAGAGGGCGCCGCGTGCAGTCGCCTCCTCGCGGCCGAGCGACCCGCCGACCGAGAGCGGCTTGCCCGTCACGACACCGAGCACGGAGTGCCCCTTGTTCATCGAGTACGTGTCGAAGATCCACGCCATGACGCGTCCGTCGGTGCCGACGTCGGGCGCAGGGATGTCCCGCTCGGGCCCGATGTCGTTGATGATCTCGCTCGTGTAGCGCCGGGTGAGGCGCTCGAGCTCGCCGGCGTGAGTACCTTCGGGTCGCAGACGACGCCGCCTTTCGCGCCACCGAAGGGAAGCCCCATCAGCGCGCATTTCCACGTCATCCACATCGAGAGCGACTTGACCTCGTCGATCGTGACGTCCGGGTGGTAGCGGATGCCGCCCTTGGACGGGCCCCGCGCGATGTTGTGCGTGACCCGGAAGCCCTGGAACACCTCGGTCGACCCGCTCTCCATCGACACGGGGATCGAGACCTCGACCGACTTCTTGCACTGCGAGAGGACGCGGATCAGGTTCGGGTCGAGCGCGAAGATCTCGCCGACCCCCCGGAGCTGCGTCTTCGCCAACTCGTAGGGGTTCTCCCGGAGATGGGATTCCGCCGCGGCGGTTGACATCGAGAGTCGCCTCCTGGCTCGATGGACGGTGGCGAGTATAGGAGCCTTCAGCGCACGCGATACGGGATCGTGTCCACCTGCTTCCGTGTACCGTCGCCCGGAAACGCGAGCAGGTGGATCGTGTAGGTGCCGCGCGAGAGGCGGACTCCCGTCGCCCCCCTGCCGGTGAGCCCGAACGTGTAACGCCCGGGCAGGAGCTCGCGCCTGCGCGCCAGCAACCCCAGGCGGGTGTCGCCTCGCCACAGCTCCACGTCGAGCAGCTCGACCGACCGCACCTGCGGCTCCGGTGTCGCGCTCACCGAGCCGGCGACGAACGAGAGCGCCGCCGGTGTCGCGTCCGACACCCGGGTTCCGGTCATCTGGATCCTGATGTGCGAGACGAGGTCGACGGGAGCGGGCACGGCGACGGCCCACGGCACGTGCACGTCGGGCGAATCGCCGGTGCGCAGGACGAGGTCGCCGGTCGCGGCGCCCGCCACGGACGACAGCTGCGACGTGTTGGCGCGTGACGACCACGTCCGCGCTGCGGCCCGGCCGGATGCGCACGCGCTGCGGATCGACGGTGATCTCTACGCCTTTCGGGGCGATCGCCGTGTTCGCGATCGACACGGCGAGGCTGCGCGTCGAGACGTTCGTGATGTGGAGCACGCGCTCGGCTCCGGCCTTCCCGGCGGCTCCGAACGAGAGGAGCGACGGCTCCGTGTACGCCTCCTGCTGGACGGCTGCGCGCAGGTCGACGACACCCGCTCCGGACGCGGTCGGGTCGAGGTCCGCCCGCTGCGCGGAGCCGACGAGCACGCCCTGCAGCGCACGCGCGTCGAGTGCGGGCCTCCCTTGCGCGAGCAGCGCAGCGACTCCGGCCGTCACGGCGGCGGCAGCGCTGGTACCGCTGATCGTCCCGAAGCGGACGTCCCCGTCGTCGCCGCGACCGGGCTCCGAGGTCGGCACCGAGACACCCGGTGCGGCGAGGCTCGGCTTGAGGCTTCCGTCGAGCACGAGCCCGCGCGAGGAGAAGGCCGCGATCGACCCGGCCTCGGTACGGCTGGCGACCTCCACGTCCCCGATCGAGACCGTCACCGGAATGCCGGAGGCGATGAGCTCGCGCATCTCTGCGACCACGTCCCCGGTCAGCCCGACGACGGGCACCCCGGGCGGCACGTCGAGGCTGAACGCCCCCGCCGGGAGCGCGCCGTCCACGAGCACGGCAAGCGCGCCCGCCGAGGTCGTCTCCTCGACCGTCTCGTCCGACAGGGCGCCGCGGGGAACGAGCACAGCCCCGCCGGCGACGTCACTCATGCCTCCGTCCGAGAAGAGCGCCTCGATCCCGCGCGCCGCTGTCCGGCGGTCGACGGGTACGACGTCCGCCGTCACGGTCTTGCTCGGAGCCCCGCCGAGAGGCAGGTCGCCCTCGTACAGGACCCGAAGGCCGGCGCGGATCATGACGCGCACGGTCGGCGTTGCGACGCGCCCGTCCGCGGCTGCCACCGTGATCGCGGACTCGGCGGCGCCCGGCCCGGCGATGCTGCCGTACGCCGGCCCGGCACTCCCGTCGTTCCCGGCCGGGACGATCGTCAGCATGTCGAGCTCCTGCGCGCCGGCGATTCCGCGCGGAAGCGGACCGTCCACGAACGCCGCGTACGGCTCCACCATTCCGATCAGCGCGATCCGTGCCGCGTCGTGCGTGTCGCCGTCGTCGTTGGGATCGACCGCGGCCTCGAGCCCCGCGAGGATCTGGTCGGTCCGCGAGTACACGCTGTAGCCGCCCTCGGAGTTCGGCTGCCAGCCGCCGACGCGCACGGGCAGGATCGACGCGCCCGGCGCGATCCCGTGCAGCCCGTCAGGTCCCTCGGTGCCGGCGACGATGCCCGCGAGCTCGGTCGCGTGCCGCTCGGGACGGCCCGGGATCGTCGGATGCGGCTGCGCGATCCCCCCGCTGCCGGGGTTGAGGACATCGACGCCCGAGAGGACGCGCTGTCTCAGGTACGGATGCGAGGGATCGACCCCGGTGTCGAGGAGCGCCACCGTAACTCCGGAGCCGTCGAGGCCGGCGACTTCGAGATCCGCGACGGCTGCCGGCAGCACGCCGCTGTCGTCGCTGCGCGCCGCCTGCGCCGGATAGGCGATGCGGACCGGGAAGATGCCCGTCACCTCCCGGTCGCGGTCCAGGAGACCGAGCGAGGTGGGATCGAGGCGGGCGGAGAAGCCGTTGACGACCTTCGTGTAGCGGAACTCGGGCGCGATCCGCGCGCCCACCGCCGCGAGCCGCGCGAGGAACTGCTCCTGCTGCGCGACCGCGGACGTCGTCCACGCGACCATCTCCTTCTCGGTCGCCTCGCCGCCGTTCACGCGCACGCGCTCGGCAAGCGACGGAGCAGACAGGAGAACGACGTAGCGCTGCGCCGTCGAGACGGGTGCGCGGACGCCGAGGACCCCCTGCCAGTCGGCCTCGCCGATCGACGTCGGTTCCTCCTGGGCGCGCGCGCCGGCCGCGCCGAGGACGACGGTCACGGCGAGCGCCGCCGCCAGGAGAGCGACGATGCTAGGCGAGCGACGCGTACGCATCGAGGGCAAGGTAGCGGGGGTACGGAACGGCCTCCACGAAGCGGGCGCAGGACGCGATCATCGCGGCGTTGTCGGTGCACAGCGCGAGCGGGGCGAACGCGGCGTCGGGAAGCGCCGCGCGCAGCTCCGAGTTCGCGGCCACGCCTCCGACGACCGCGACGCGGTCGAAGCCGGACGCACTCGCGGCCTCCTCCAGGCGACGCACCAGCGCTCGCACGATCGCACGCTGGTACGACGCTGCGAGGTCGGCCTTGTGCCGCTCCGCCTCGTCCGCATCGAGTTCGCGCACTGCGTACAGGAGCGCCGTCTTGAGCCCAGAGAAGGAGAAGTCGAGGCCGGGAACTCGTGCGACCGGGAAGGCGAATGCCTCCGCATCTCCCTCCCGCGCGAGCCGGTCGATCGCCGCGCCGCCCGGATACCCGAGCCCGAGCAGGCGAGCTCCCTTGTCGAACGCCTCGCCCGCAGCGTCGTCGAGGGTCGTCCCCAGCCGCTCCGAGCGACCCCGTTCGCGCACCGCGAGGAGAAGCGTGTGCCCGCCGCTCGCCAACAGGCACGTGAAGGGCGGCTCCACAGGATCGGGCTCGAGGTACAGCGAGGCGACATGCCCCTCCAGGTGATCGACCGGAGTGAGCGGTAGCTCGCGGCCCCACGCAATCGCCTTTGCGGTCGAGATCCCGACCAGAAGAGCCCCGACCAGCCCCGGCCCTTGCGTCACGGCCACCCGATCGATTTCGTCGAGCGAGACCTCGGCGGCCTCGAGCGCTGTACGGAGGACCGGCGTCACGAGCTCGAGGTGGCGCCTCGATGCCACCTCCGGGACGACCCCGCCGAAGCGGGCGTGCAGATCCGCCTGGGACGAGACGATCGACGCGAGCACGGTCCCGCCGTCGGAGACGACGGCGGCGGCGGTCTCGTCGCAGGACGTCTCGATGCCGAGGATCACGACGCGCGCTCGGACGACGCAGGTTCGCGCCACATGATCAGGGCGTCCTCGCGGTTGTCCGTGTAGTACCCGCGCCGGAGTCCGCGTGGCTCGAAGCCGAGCTGCTCGTACAGCCGGATCGCGCCTGCGTTCGACACGCGCACCTCGAGGGTGTAGCCGCGGCGCGAGTCTGACTCGGTCACCTCGAAGAGACGCCCGAGGAGCGCAGAGGCAATGCCCCGACGACGGAACGCGTCGGCCACCGCGACGTTCATCACGTGCCAGGCGTCGACGTAGCGCGACACGAAGGCGTATCCGACGAGCACGTCGTCCTGGGTGAACGCGCCGAGGGCGAGCGAGCTGGGCTTGCGCAGCTCAGCGTCGAACATCGAGCGCGACCACGGTGTCGGGTAGGACTCGCGCTCGATCGCCTCGACGAGATCGAGATCGGCGGCGTCCAGGCGGCGGAGCGCGACCTTCACGTGAGTGCCGCCTCCGCATCGGGCACGCGAACGTAGATCGGCTCGATCCTCTCCACAGGCCCGAAGTCCGTTGCCAGCGCCGCGTGCAGACGGGCGTGCGGGAGGTGGCGCTCGTCGTCGTCCGGAGGCACGACCGCGCCGATGCGCTCGAAGGTGCTTCGGTAGCGGACTGCCCCGCTGCCAATGCAAACGGTCCCCCGATTCAGCACGAGATCGTCCGGTGCGACGGCCCGCGGCCCCTCCACGAACACCTCGGTCCGGCGTGCGTCGACGATGGAGTAGGCGCCGGGCTCAACGGACGCGAGCGCTGCGAGCGTGGAGACGCCGGTGCCCGGGATGCCCAGCGCCAGCCCGAGCCCACGAGCGACGGCGAGCCCGATGCGCGTGCTCGTGAAGCTCCCCGGCCCCGTCCCGACGACGAGCGCGTCCGAGGCTCGACTTCGAGACGCCCGCGTCGTCGAGCAACGCCTGCACGTCGTCGAGCAGCGCTCGCGCGACGCCGACGCGCTCGCCGAGCACCCTCCCGTCGTCGACGAGCGCGCTGGTCGCGACGTCGGTCGCAGTGTCGAACGCAAGGACGAGCATCAGTGCATGCCTTGTAGCAGCGCCTCCTCGCGGGAGGCGAGGAGGATCTGCCGGGCGTCGCCGCCTGCGTGCGTAAGCGTCACGGCGAGCCGCGGCTCCGGGAGCGCGGCAGCGCCGGCCTCGGGCCATTCGACGAAGACGAGCGCATCCTCGAAGTACGGCTCGAGATCGGCCCACTCTGCCGCCGAGACCTCGGTGAAGCGGTAGAGATCGAGGTGCGAGACCGCGACGCTTCCGCCTTCGTAGCGGTGACCGATCGTGAAGGTGGGGCTCGTGACCGGTGCGGTGACGCCCAGCGCGCGACAGGCGCCACGCACGAACGTGGTCTTGCCGGCGCCGAGCTCACCCGAGACGGTGACGACGTCGCCGGCTTCGAGACGAGGGGCGAGCCCGGCGGCTACCTCCTCTGTCTCGCCCGCCGACGCGCTGGCGAGCTCTGCGCGGGCCACTAGAAGAGGCCGAGCTGGACCGACTCGATCTCGGGCTCGACCGCGGCATCCGGCTGCTCCGTCGCGACCGGTTCGTCGAGCACGCGCTCGAGCAGCGCTGGGATGCGCGCGAAATCCTCCTCGAGGACCTTCAGCATCGACGGGGTGTACAGCGCCGCAGCCGGATGGAAGATCGGGTACAGCAGCACGGTCCGAGCGCCGAGCGTGACCTCCTGCTCGTACCCGTGCACGCGGGTGATCCCGGCTGGCTTCCCGGACAGGAGCTTCGTCGCGAAGTTGCCGAGCGTCGCCACGAGCGTCGGCTGGATGAGCTCGATCTGGCGGAAGAGATGCGGCTCGCAGGCGGCGATTTCCTCGGGCAGCGGGTCGCGGTTTCCCGGCGGTCGGCACTTCAGGACGTTCGCGACGAAGACGTCGGCGCGCGTGAGACCGATCCCGCCGAGGAGCGTGTCGAGCAGCTTGCCGGCCTGGCCGACGAACGGGACTCCCTGCTGATCCTCGTGGAAGCCGGGTGCCTCGCCCACGAACATGAGGTCGGCGTTCGGGCTCCCCGAGCCGAAGACGACCTGCGTGCGCCCTTGTGCGAGTGCGCACGTCGTGCAGATCGCGGTCTGGTCGGCGTACTCACGAAGGGCCGCTGCGCGCTCGACGGCGTCCATCGGACCGTCAGTCTAGGACGAGGCCCGGATGCGGCGTTCTAGAGGTAGCTCAGTGGCCGCAGCCGCACGAGCCGCCGCAGCACCCGCCGCCGCCACCGGACGGACCGCTGAACGCCGGCTTCGACGACGTGCCGTGCACGGCGAAGCTCGAAAGCTGCTTGAGGACCTTCGCGGCGCCGCACTCGGGGCACGTGATCGCCTGGTCGCTCGAGCGGACGAGTTCCTCGAAGTGCGACTCGCACTCCATGCACGCGTACTCGTAGATCGGCACGGGCCGAGTGTACTCTCGCCCGCCATGGAACGGTGGACGGGAGCGACACTCGAGGGGCGAATCGTGCGGCTCGAGCCGCTGCGCCCAGAGCACGAGGAACGACTCTGGCTCGCCTCGCGCGACCCGGGGACCTGGCGCTGGCTGAACGTCGTCCAACCGCAGACCCGCGACGAATGGAAGGAGTGGTTCGACCAGGCGCTCGGCGCCGCCGCGGCCGGAACGGAGATCCCCTTCGTCACGTTCTGGCGCGACGAGGTCGTCGGCTCAACCCGCTTCCTTGCGCTGAGGCCGGAGCATCGCTCCGTCGAGATCGGCTGGACGTGGCTCCACCCGTCAGCCTGGGGCACCGGCGCGAACGTCGAGGCCAAGCTCCTGCAGCTGCATCACGCGTTCGAGGAATGGAGGTGCAGGCGGGTCGAGTTCAAGACCGACGCCTCGAACGAGCGCTCCTGCGGCGCTCTGGCAGCACTCGGGGCGACGTTCGAAGGCGTCCACCGCAAGCACATGCTCGTCCGGGGCGGCGAGAACCGTGACAGCGCCTGGTTCAGCGTGACGGACGACGACTGGCCCGAGGTGCGAGCCCGTCTCGACGCGCGCCTTGCCGAGAAGTAGCCCGGCAGGGCACACTTCCGGTTAGCCCGGTATCCCGCTCGGGAACTGGAGCAACCGACATGATCGAGAGTGTTCGCATCGTTGGCGCGCGCGGGCGCGTCGGCTCGGCAGTGAGCAGCCGCCTCGCGGAGCGAGGCGTGGTGCTCGACTCCCACGAGCCGGACGTCGTCCTCCTGTGCGTGCCGGACCGCGCGATCTCCGAGGTCGCGTCCGAGACGCCGCTCGCGGCCCGTGGATCGCGCACGTGAGCGGAGCGACGCCGCTCGCCGCCCTCGACCCGCACGCGCGGCGCTTCTCGCTCCATCCGCTGCAGTCCTTCTCGAAGGCGCTTGGCCCCAAGCAGCTCGACGGCGCCTGGGGCGCCGTGACGGCCGAGACCTCGGAGGCCCGGGACGTCGGCTGGTCGCTCGCCGAGACGATGGGCCTTCGCCCGTTCGACCTGGCAGACGACGCGCGCGCCGCGTACCACGCGGGCGCGGCGATGGCCTCCAACTACCTCGTGACCCTACGCGCCGCCGGCGGCTCGCTGCTGGAAGCGGCGGGTGCCCCGCCCGAGGCGCTCGACCCGCTCATTCGCGGCGTGCTCGACACCGGATTCGAGCTGACGGGGCCGATCGCGCGGGGCGACTGGGCGACGGTCGAGCGTCACCTCGCCGTCATCCGCGCCGAGCGCCCCGAGCTCGAGGAGCTCTATCTCGTGCTCGCGGAAGCGACCGCCCGCATCGCCGGTCGCGACCCGGCGGAGGTCCCTGCATGAAGGTCGTCCGCACGGTCGCCGAGACGCGGGACGCGCTCGCTCCGCTCCGCACGGGATCGATCGGCCTCGTTCCCACGATGGGCGCGCTCCACGAGGGGCACCTGTCGCTCCTGCGCGCGGCGCGCGCCGAGTGCGACACGGTGATCATGAGCCTGTTCGTGAACCCGGCCCAGTTCCGCGAGGGGGCCGATCTCCAGAGCTATCCGCGCGACGAGGAGCGCGACCTCGAGCTCGCGCGCGCCGAAGGTGTCGACGTCGTCTTCGCTCCGTCCGTCGACGAGATGTACCCGGCCCGCTTTCAAACCTGGGTGGACGTGACCGAGCTCGGCTCGATCCTCGAAGGGCAATTTCGGCCCGGGCACTTTCGCGGAGTCGCCACCATCGTTTTGAAACTCTTCACCGTCGTCCGACCCGACCCGTGCCTACTTCGGCCAGAAGGACGCACAGCAGGTCGAGGTGGTCCGGCAGCTGATCCGCGACCTCGCCCTCGAGGTCGAGCTCCGCGTCCTCCCGGTCGTGCGCGACGAGGACGGGCTCGCGCTTTCCTCCCGCAACGTGCTGCTCTCGGCAGACGAGCGGAAGCGCGCGCTCGGCTCTGTCACGCGCGCTCAGGACACGCGACCGCGCCAAGGCACTCGCGCAGCTGGCCGCAGCCAACGGCCTGAAGGTCGACTACGTCGAGGTCGCCGACTTCGACCCGCCCACTCTCGCCGGCGCGGTCCGCGTCGGCTCCACCCGCCTCATCGACAACGTCCCGCTGGAAGGAGAAGAGGAATGAGCATTCGCCCCCAGGGCCCCGTCCCGGCCACCCCCGGCCCGGGGAAGCTGCCCATCACCGAGCTCGCCGAGATGAAGGTGCGCCGGCAGCCGATCGTGATGGTGACCGCCTACGACGCGCCTGGCGGACGCCTCGCGGACGAGGCCGGAGCCGACCTGATCCTGGTCGGCGACTCCGCGGCGATGACGGTGCTCGGCCACGACTCGACCGTTCCCGCCTCCATGGAGGAGATGCTCATGCTCACGCGCGCGGTCACGCGTGGTGCGCGCCGTCCGCTCGTGATCGCCGACATGCCGTTCGGCTCGTTCCAGGTCTCCGACGAGGCTGCGGTGGAGAACGCGATCCGCTTCGTGAAGGAGGCGGGTGCGGACGCCGTGAAGCTCGAGGGCGCAGGCGCAATGCTCCCGCGGGTCCGCGCGATCGTGGACGCCGGCATCCCGGTCATGGGACATCTCGGGTTGACGCCGCAGTCCGCCACGATGCTCGGCGGCTACAAGGCGCAGGGCCGTTCGGCCGAGAAGGCACTCCGGCTGTACGACGACGCGCGCGCGCTCGAGGCGACAGGCTGCTTCTCGCTCGTGCTCGAGGCGGTGCCCTCGCCCGTCGCGGCGCGCATCACCCGCGACCTCTCGATCCCGACGATCGGAATCGGCGCAGGTCCCGAGTGCGACGGCCAGGTGCTCGTGTGGCACGACCTCCTGGGGCTGTACGAAGGTCGGACGGCCCGGTTCGTCAAGCGCTACGCGAACATCGGCACGGCGATCCGCGAGGCGCTCAGCGCGTACGCCGACGACGTCCGCGAGCACCGCTTCCCGGAGGAACAGCACACGTACGCGATGCCGGACGAGGAGCTCGAGATCTTCCTCAGCCAGACGGCAGCCAGCGCGTCACGAGATCGGGGCTGAGCACCGCCGCCAGCGCCGCGAGGAGCGCGGCGGCCACGACGACTGCGGCAACCGCGCGCAGCCAGCTCCAGCCGTGCACGACACGGATGCCGAGCACGAGAAGCGCGACGGACCACACGGCGAAGACGAGCTGAGCACCGAGGAGCACGCGCTCCCCCGTTCCCTCGTCGGCTCCACCGGCACGGAACGTGTCGCCTCCGTAGAGGGCAAGGCGTAGCGGGAGCACGAGCAGGACCGAGACCGCGAGCGGCACAAGCGCGAAGCCGACCGTTTGACGCGCCCGCCGGAAGCTCCCGAGGCTGCCGAAGAGGCGGACGCCGAACAGGACCGCGAGGCCGATCACGAAGTAGCCGACGAACCCGTAGATGCCCCCTGCGATGAACGCCCAGATCGCGAGCAGCGTCGAGTCGTAGTCGGGGTCGTCGAGAAGGTCCGCGGCGGTCGGCGTCGCCAGTACGGCCGCGATTCCAGCCAGCCAGATGACGAGCAGGAGCGGCTCCGAGCGGGCAGCAACGTCGTCGTCGTCATCCTCCTCGCGCAGCGCAAAGAACACGGAGCGCGGGCTCAGAAGCATGGCCGGCACCCGCAGCCACCACGCTCTCGTCGGCGACAGCTCCATCGACGCGTCGGCGGTCTCGAATGCCACGTGAGCAGCGTATCCGGACGAGATTGAGCGACTCGTGGCATGACACTAGAGTTGGCCCGTGACCGACACGATCTCGTGTCCTTCGTGCGGCTCCGAGAACGAGACCGGGCGCAAGTTCTGCGGCGAGTGCGGGAACGCGCTCGCGCAGGTATGCCCGAGCTGCGGAACCGCCAACGCGCCGACGGTGAAGTTCTGCGGCGAGTGCGGGACCTCGCTCGCCGCTAACGCACCCGTCGTCAGCGCGCCCGCGGCCGCCCCGGCAGCCGAGCGCCGCCTCGTCTCCGTCCTCTTCGCCGATCTCGTCGGCTTCACGACCTTGTCGGAGAGCCGCGATCCGGAGGAGGTGCGAGAGCTCCTCTCGCGCTACTTCGACACGTGCCGGCGGCTGATCGAGCTCTACGGCGGGACGGTCGAGAAGTTCATCGGCGACGCCGTCATGGCCGTCTGGGGAACGCCGACGGCGACCGAGGACGACGCGGAGCGCGCCGTCCGCGCAGCCCTCGACCTCCTCGCCGCCGTCTCCGCGCTCGGAGACGAGGTGGGAGCGCCTGAGCTCGCCGCGCGTGCCGGCGTCCTCACCGGCGAGGCCGCCGTCACCCTCGGTGCCGAAGGACAGGGCATGGTCGCCGGCGACCTCGTCAACACTGCCGCGCGCATCCAGTCCGTTGCCGAGCCCGGCAGCGTCTTCGTCGGTGACGCAACGCGGCGCTCGACCGAGCAGACGGTCGTCTACGAGGAGGCCGGCGCGTTCGAGCTCAAGGGGAAGGAGGGGCTGACGCCTCTCTGGCGGGCGCGGCGCGTCGTCGCGGGTCTACGGGGCTCGCTCAAGTCGCAGGGGCTCGAGGCCCCGTTCGTCGGCCGTGACCGTGAGTTCCGGCAGATGAAGGACCAATTCCACGCCTGCGCCGACGAGCGCAAGGCGCACCTCCTTTCGGTCACGGGTATCGCCGGGATCGGAAAGTCGCGGCTCGGGTGGGAGTTCTACAAGTACTTCGACGGGATCGCGGACACCGTGTACTGGCATCGCGGCCGCTGTCTCTCCTATGGCGAGGGGGTGGCGTACTGGGCGCTCGCCGACATGGTGCGGATGCGCTGCCGCATCACCGAGGACGAGGAGCCAATCTCCGCACTGAGCAAACTGCACGCGACGCTCGAGGAGCACATTCTCGATCCGGAAGAGCGGGAGTTCCTCGAGCCGCGCCTCGCACACCTCCTCGGGCTCGCCGAGCACCAGACGCGCGACCAACACGACCTGTTCGCGGCGTGGCGCGTCTTCTTCGAACGGCTCGCCGACGGCTATCCAACGGTGCTTCTGTTCGAGGACATGCAGTGGGCCGATGCGAGCCTGCTCGACTTCGTCGAGTACCTCCTCGACTGGGCCCGCAACCACCCGATCTTCGTCGTCACACTCGCTCGGCCGGAGCTGCTGGAACGGCGGCCAACCTGGGGCGCCGGGCAGCGCAGCTTCACCTCGATGTACCTCGAGCCGCTCTCGCAACAGGCGATGGAGGAGCTCTTGGCGGGGCTCGTCCCGGGGCTTCCGTCGGAGGTGCGGGATCGGATCCTCGACCGTGCCGAGGGGATTCCGCTGTACGCCGTCGAGACGGTGCGCATGCTGCTCGACCGTGGGCTCCTGGTCCAGGACGGCGCCGCCTACGTGTTGACGGGAACCGTGGAGACGCTCGAGGTCCCCGAAACCCTGCATGCGCTCATCGCTGCACGGCTCGACGGCGTCTCGGCCGAGGAGCGGAAGCTGCTCCAGGACGCAGCCGTGCTCGGCAAGACGTTCACGAAGGGCGCGGTCGCTGCGCTCGCAGGCTCCGAGCTCGAGGTCGACACGCTGCTCGCCGGACTCGTCCGCAAGGAGATCCTCGGCGTGCAGTCCGATCCCCGCTCGCCCGAGCACGGCCAGTACGGCTTCCTTCAGGATCTCGTCCGCCACGTCGCGTACGAGACGCTCTCGAAGCGAGAGCGTCGAGCGCGCCACTTGGCCGCTGCCGAGTACCTGCGCACCGCATTCGCCGAGGACGAGGACGAGGTCGTCGAGGTCATCGCCTCGCACTATCTCGCCGCGAACGAGGCCGCTCCGGACGCAGACGGCGCGGCGGAGATCAGATCCCAAGCCCAGGAAATGCTCGCACGCGCCGGTCAGCGAGCTGAGTCGCTCGCCGCGGCCGCCGAGGCTCGCCGCTACTACGAGCAGGCAGCAGGGCTCACCGAGGACCGGTCGACCAGGGCCACGCTCATAGCCAAGGCGGGCGAGATGGCCGCGCGCGCAGCGGATCCGGACGGGGCGAGCCGACTGCTCGAGGAGTCGATCTCCCTGTACGAGAGCGAGGGCGACACGCACAGCGCCGCGCGCGTCTCGACCCGGCTCGCACGTATCGAGCGCTTCACCGGCAGGCTCGACGACGCGCTCGCGCGGCTGGAGCGAGCGTTCGACGTCATCTCCGGTGACGAGCCGGACGAGGATCTCGCCCTGCTGGCCGCACGGCTTGCCAACGCATACTGGACGGTCGGAGACCTCGAGCGCGCAGAGGAGCGAGCCGAGCTCGCGCTCGACATCGCGGAGGCACAGGGCTACACGGAAGTGATCGTGATCGCGCTCGGGGCGAGGGCGGCCGTGGCGCACAGCCGTGGGCACCGTGAGGAAGGACTCGCGCTCCTGAAGCACGAGCTTGCGCTCGCACTCGAGCACGGCCTGACCCAGGAGGCGAGCGCGTCGTACTTCATCCTCTCCGACGCTTCGTTCCACCTCGACCGCTACGAGGACGCGCTCGCCTATCAGGACGAGGCGCTCATGCTCATCCGGAAGCTCGGAAATCGTCCCTACGAATGGTCGATCCTGGCCGAGAGGACATACGCCCTCTTCATGACCGGACGCTGGGACGAGGCCCTCGGGCTCCTGGACGAGCTGACCGAGGAGCAGGCCCGTTCGGGCGGGATGTTCCTCAGCCTTCTCTCCGGGCCCTTCGACGTCCACCTCCATCGTGGCGACCTAGCGGAAGCGAGAAAGCTGTACTCCCTCTTCTCGAATCTCGAGGGATCTTCTGACGTTCAGGAGCGCGCCTGCTTCTTCGGAGCGACCGCGGTGCTTCGCCTCGCAGAGAACAAACCCCGCGAGGCGCTCGTGGCGGGCCGTGAGGCGCTCGCCGGCGTGCAGACCCTCGTGATCTCCCACCAGGCCGTCGAGCAGGGGTTGGTCGGAGCCCTCGAGGCGGCGGTTGCCCTCGACGATCGCGAGGCGGCCGAGGAGCTGCTCGGAACGATCGCCACTACTCCAGCGGGGCGGCGGCCGCCCTTCCTCGAGGCCCACATGCAGCGCTTCCGCGGGCGTCTCGACGGCGAGCCGGCGGGGCTGGAGACGGCGGCGGTCCGGTTCCGCGAGATCGGAATTCCCTTCTGGCGCGCAGTCACGCTCCTCGAGCACGGAGAGCTCACCGGTGATACGGACTCGATCGACGAAGCACGCGAGATCTTCGAGGGGCTCAAGGCGAAGCCGTGGCTCGAGCGGGTCGACGGTGTCGACCACGACACGCCCCGAGGTGCTTGCGTGACCTGCCCGTCCTGCGGGACCGAGAACCGCGAGGGGCGGAAGTTCTGCTCCGAATGCGGAACGGCGCTCGCCAGCGCGTGCCCTACGTGCGGCGCTTCGAACGAGCCCGGCGAGAAGTTCTGCGGCGAGTGCGGGACGGCGCTCACCGCCGCCGCGCCGCAGTCAGCACCTACCCCCCAGACGTCGGCACGCGTTGCCGAGCGGCGCCTCGTCTCGATCCTCTTCGCCGACATCGTGGGGCACACGACCTTCTCGGAGGCGCACGATGCCGAGGACGTCCGCGAGCTCCTCTCGCGCTACTTCGAGTCCGCGCGCACGGTGATCGAGCGCTACGGCGGAACGGTCGAGAAGTTCATCGGCGACGCCGTCATGGCAGTCTGGGGCGCTCCGGTCGCGCAGGAGGACGACGCCGAGCGGGCCGTCCGGGCCGCTATCGACCTGGTCGCCGCCGTTTCGGCGCTCGGCGCCGAGGTCGGAGCGCCTGAGCTCCGCGCACGCGCCGGCGTGCTCACAGGCGAAGCGGCGGTGACGCTTGGCGCGGAGGGGCAGGGCATGGTCGCGGGCGACCTCGTCAACACCGCCTCGCGCATCCAGTCAGCGGCGGACCCCGGAACGGTCCTGGTGGGAGAGGCGACGAAGCGCGCCGCGGAGGCGGCCGTCGTGTTCGAGAATGCGGGGACTCACACGCTGAAGGGGAAGGCCGAACCGATGGAGCTCTGGCAAGCAGTCCGAGTGATCGGCCTCGTCGGGGGTGCGGCGCGGTCAACCGGGCTCGAGCCGCCGTTCGTGGGCCGCGACCGCGAGCTCCGGCTCGTGAAGGAGCTCTACCACGCGACCGCCGAGGACCGCCGCTCCCACCTCGTCTCGGTCGTCGGGATCGGCGGCATCGGCAAGTCGCGCCTCTCGTGGGAGTTCGAGAAGTACGTGGACGGTCTCGCAGGAACCGTTTGGTGGCACTCCGGCCGCTGTCTCGCTTACGGCGAGGGCGTCGCCTTCTGGGCGCTCGCGGACATGGTGCGAGGCCGCGCCGGAATCGTCGAGGACGAGGAGACGGCGAGCGCGCGCGAGAAGCTCCGTGCGGCGATCGAGAAGCATCTCCTCGATCCGCAGGAGCGCCGCTTCGCCGAGCCGCGCCTCGCGCACCTGCTCGGGCTCGAGGAAGGCGTCGTCGGCGATCAGGAGAATCTCTTCGCCGCGGCGCGCATGTTCTTCGAGCGGCTCGCGCAAACGGGGCCGACGGTGCTCGTCTTCGAGGACATCCACTGGGCCGACAGCGCACTACTCGACTTCATCGAGTACCTCGTCGAGTGGTCGCGGGACGTGCCGCTGTTCGTCCTCACGCTCTCCCGACCCGAGCTGCAGGACCGTCGACCGACCTGGGGGTCCGGAAAGCGCAACTTCACCTCGATCTTCCTCGAGCCGTTGTCGAGCGATGCGATGGAAGTGCTGCTCACCGAGCCCGTGCCCGGGCTCTCCGAGGAGCTCAGGACGCGCATCCTCGAGCGTGCCGAGGGTGTTCCCTTCTATGCGGTCGAGACGGTCCGCATGCTGCTCGACCGTGGCGTCCTCGTCCGCGAAGGCCACACGTACCGCCTCGCCGGAGAGATCGAGACGCTCGAGGTGCCGGAGACACTGCAGGCGCTGATCGCTGCCCGGCTCGACGGCCTCTCCGTGGAGGAGAGGCGCAGCGTGCAGCAGGCGTCCGTGCTCGGCCGAACCTTCACGCTGCGGGGACTGGCGTCAGTTTCGGGCGTGCCCGAGACCGACCTCGAGCAGATTCTCGCGTCGCTCATGCGGAAGGAAGTGGTCTCGCTCTCCGCGGATCCGCTTTCGCCCGAGCGCGGCCAGTACGGCTTCCTCCAGGACCTGGTGAAGAAGGTCGCGTACGACACCCTCTCCCGGAAGGAGCGCAAGACGCTGCATCTCGCAGCGGCCGCGCACCTGCACTCATTGGGCGACGACGAGGAGATCGTCGAGGTGCTCGCTGCACATTACCTCGACGCCTATCGTGCCGCTCCGGATGACGGGGACGCGAGCGGAATCCGCGATCAGGCGCGCCACATGCTCGTCCGCGCCGCGGAGCGCGCTGCGTCACTCGCAGCCGACGAAGAGGCGCAGCACGCATACGAAAGGGCGATCGAGCTTTCCGAGGACCCGCCCGTGCAGGCGGACCTGCACGAGCACGCGGGCTTGATGGCACGTGTCGGCGCGCGGCCGAACGAAGCGGCTGTGCACTTCGAGCAGGCGATCGCACTCTTCGAGGGCGGCGGCGCCACGCACCCTGCGGCGCGTGTCTCAGCGCGGCTGGCCGAGGTGATGTGGGATCGCGGGCGCCTCGAGGAAGGGCTCGAGATCATGGATCGCTCGTTCGAGGTCCTTTCGCTGGAAGAGCCCGACGACGACCTCGCGACACTCGCCGCCCAGCTCGGGCGCTTCATGTTCTTCGCCGGGCAGCACGATCTTGCGGCGCAGCGCATCGAGACCGCCTTGGACATCGCCGAGGCACTCTCGCTGCCCGAGGTCCTCGCTCAGGCACTTACGACGAAGGCGATGATCCTGACCGCGCGCGGTCGTCGTATCGAAGGACTCGCGTTGATGCGGTTCGGCCTCGAAACTGCGCTCGAATACGACAAGCCGTCCGCCGCCCTCCGAGCCTCCTACAACCTCGCCGACACCCTCGCACAGGCAGATCGCTACGGCGAGGCGGCCGAACAGGTTCGCGAGGGCCTCACCCAGGCGCGTCGGATCGGGAACCGGTACTGGGAGCTGTCGTTCCTGAACCAGCTCTATCCAGCGTATGCGTGCGGTGAGTGGGACGAGACCGCCGAAATGATCGAGCAGCTTCCCGAGGAGCAGTGGCGAGACGCCCGGCAGGCGCTGGGTGGGCTCGCGTCAATCGGCGTCATGCTGAACGTTCACAGGGGTCAGCTGGACGAAGCCGCGCGCATCGTATCGCTGTTCGAAGAGCTCGAGTCGTCGGCAGACGTTCAGGAGCAGGCGGTCTATGCCTGCGGGAAAGCCAGGCTTCGGCTCGCAGAGAACGAGCCTGGCGAGGCGCTCCGAATTTCCACAGCCATGCGGGACGCCCGTCAGGTGCTCGGGCTCACGCAGGAGTACATCAAGGAGCTGGAGGTCACCGCGGCAGAAGCCGCTCTCGCGCTCGGAGACGCGGAGGCCCTCGCGGAGCTGATCGCGTCGGTGGACGCTGTGCCGACGGGTCGAAGCTCGCACTTCCTCCGGGCACACTCGACACGCTTCCGCGCCCACCTGGCCGATCGAACGGGCGAGTCCGAAACTGCAGACCGACTTTTCCGCGGGGCGATCGGGCTGTGGCGTGAGATCGCCGCGCCGTTCCACCTCGCCATCGTCCAGCTCGAGCACGCCCAGTGGCTGGTCTCGCAGGCGCGAGGCGACGAGGCGGAGCCGCTCCTGACGGAGGCGCGCGAGACCTTCGAACAGCTCGAGGCCGCTCCCTGGCTCGAGCGCCTCGACGCACGTGCTGAGGAGGGCAGGACTGCACCGGCGCCGGTGTAGGCGTTCTCCACACCGAAACCACTCGCGGGCTGGGAACCGGCTCGCGCGGCTACGACCGCGACTAGTCTTCATGATCGTGGTGGGAAGGACGCGGTTGGTGCGCACCGGGTGGGTCGCGGCCTGGGCTGTTGCGCTCTGCGGTGTGCTGCTCTGGTCGCTGCTGAGCCTCACTCCTCTGCGCACGTCGCGACTCGGGCCGTTCGCACGTGGCCTCGGTACCCCGGCTGCAGCGCTCGCCGCCACGCGGCGGGAGCACCCGACCGCGAGCTGGCCGATGTTCGGCGGCTCGGCATCGCGAGTGCGCTTCGTCGCATCACCGCTCCGGCCGCCATTCCGGATTGCCAGTGTCATTCCCGGCGAGAGCCTGATCGAGATGCCGCCGGCGGTCGCGCAGGGGCGGGTGGTCTTCGGGACGCACGACGGGACTGTCATCGCGGCCCGGACGCAGGACGGAGCCATCGCGTGGTCGGCGGAGCTGCACGGATGCATCGCGTCGTCACCCGCCGTGCGGGAGGGGATCGTCTACATCGGATGGGCGGGACCGGCACCATGCGGAAAGCCCAAAGACGGGACCGGCGGCGTCGTGGCGCTGGGCCTACACACCGGGCGGATCCTCTGGAAGTTCGGGGCGGGAAACGTCGAGTCGAGCCCCGCAGTCGTTGCCGACAGGCTCTTCTTCTCCGCGTTCCGCAATCGCCACGAGTCCACCGTCTACTCAATAAAGCTCGGCCCGGGTCGGCACGTCGTGTGGAGGTACGCGCTCTCGACGAAGGTCGCGTCGAGCCCTGCGCTTCTCGGGCGTCGCCTCTACATCACCGCGTACGACCGGAGCGTGTACGGCTTCGACGGATGGAGCGGCGCGCTCAAGTGGCGGTCGAGCGCCTTCGCCGATGATCCGGAAACACGTGTGCTCATGGGCCTGCGCAGCCTCGTGCGCCGGCGTTCGTGGTCAGAGGGTGGCTACTACGCGACTCCGGCCGTCGCCTACAACCGCCTCTACGCCGGTGTGATCGACGGTGTCTTCTCGGCATTTGACGCAACGACCGGCGAGCATCGTTGGAGTCGTAAGCTCTCCGGCTCGATCTACGGCTCGGCGGCGCTGTGGAACGAGACCGCGTACGTCGGGACGACGAGCGGGACGTTCTACGCGCTCTCCGCCCTCACGGGTCGCACGCGTTGGCAGGTAGAGCTCGAGGGGAAGATCCTGGGCTCCCCCACCGTGACGAA
>CAVZVL010000007.1:0-64269 GCA_963778725.1 uncultured Gaiellaceae bacterium | reverse complement strand
GGGCGGCCCTCGATTGGGCGCCATGACGCAGCCGCGCCTGACGCCGCTGCTTGAACCGCCGGCGTGACTGTATAGGACATCCTAATAACGTCGAGAGGGGCGCGAGGGAGGTGTGGTTTCTCGAACGCCGAGTTCACGCGTCCGAGGGTAAGAAACGCCGTTCTCCCCCCGGACGCGCGGCTCGGGTTAACGTCGCGGGCATCGTTACTGGGCGCCCGCGTCTAGCTCCGCACCAGTCGCCGAGTTCTCAGAGCGCTTTCGAGGCCTGCAGCCAAGGCCAGCCTGCGTCGCCGGCGCTGGCGTCGACCACGTGCTTGCAACGCCAGCCGCTCGGCTTGCGCTTCTCGCTCGCGCTCATTCCGACGTTCATGGGTCAGCTGTCGGAGCGTCTCGTGATCCAACATGTCGTTCCCTCCTTTCTGGTCTTGTGCGGTTGGCAACTCGAGCTGTCCAGTCCTGTACAAGGGACGGGTGATCACGAGCGGTTCTCCTTTCCTCTTGGTTGCCGATCGACAAGCCACGGCTGGAGCCGAGGCTCACCGGGATGAGCTACTGGTCCGGCAAGCCGGACGTAGGGCGTGGCCCTCGGGGCCTAGCCGCTATGGCGCCCTGCAGCGGCCTACGGGGTGACGAGAGGCCAGCAAAGGTTCATCGAATACGCGATGTACATGCATGACCTCCCTTCTGTCGCGCCGGCAGCTACCGGCGGGAGCCGAACCATGACAGGTGTCGGAGCCAATGTCAAAGAAAGGGGAGATGTCCGTGGGGATGAGCCCGACCTCGCGGCCAAGCTGCGGATCGAGGAGCGCGAGCTCGAAGTCGGGCGGCGAGAGACGAAGGCAAGCCGTCGGCACGACTAGTCGCTCATCGAGGCCCGCCTCTGCGCCCGTCAGCGACGGCTGCCCCAAGCCGTCCGCGTCCACCGTCACCTCCGGACCGTGGGTGACCTGAGTCACGGCCGTGCCGTCCGCGTTCATCACGTAAGAGCTGGCGGCTGCGGTGCCAGTAACGGAATGAAGGCGATCTTCGTCCCGTCCGGCGACCACGCGGGGGCGGTGTCGTTGAACGACCCCGGATGGCTGCGTGTCAGCTGCACGAGACCGCTGCCGTCCGTCCGCACCGAAAACACGTTCGACGATCCCGCCTACGCCGAAGGACGGCTCCGTCGTCGAGAAAAGGATGCGCGTGCCGTCGGGGGAACAATCGATCTCGTCCATCCCCTGGTAGCGCGTGATCCTCTTCAGCCTGCGACTTGCTCGAAGAGGCGCCCGACGAAGAGGGCGCTCAGGGTCTCAGGGACTTTCGGGTTCAGGTTCCGCCTCAACGCGATTCGATTCCCGTTCGCCAATACGCACAACGAGGCCCCAGCGCTGGTGAATCCCTGTGCTTCGAATGTGGGTAGCGTCGGGGTTGGCGACGACCCAGACGTGCGAGCTACCCCGGTAGTAGAGGATGCGGCCGTCGGGGAGGTAGCTGGCTCCTCCGTCGAGCCCGCGCGACGTAACGGCGCGCATGGCGCTCCCGTCGGCGTTCATGGTCAAGAGCTGAAATGACTGGGGCGGGCCCGGGCCCCTCGCCCCAGTAGCGCGTGAAGATGATTTTTCGGCCGTCGGGCGACCACTCCGCAAATGCGGCCGCTGCTGTCACCGAAGTGCGTCAGCTGGTGGACGTGGGTGCCGTCGGGCTGGACGGTGAAGATCTCGGACTGCGCCCAATGCCTGTGGAGGTGCTTGCCGACCCAGGCCTGTTAGCAATCGGTCCGTTCGTGGCCCCGAACGTCGGACTCGGCTCGCTCCCCTGCTCGCATCGCCGTGAAGACGACCACGAATTCGCTTAAAAAGCGAGCGAGACGACACTCGTGACGATCGCTCGAATTTGCCCGTCATGTTCTCCTCCTCGAGTGCCTGGAAACGAGACCTTCCTCCGGCGACGCCTCGATCATCTCGACCACCTCGTCCACGCCGTAGCCCTGGCTACGGGCGAAGTCGACGCTCTCTGGCTCGCTGGACGACGGCTCCACGTCGGGCGTCCCCGAACCGAGATGCCGCGCCCGCGCCGAAACTCGAGCAGCCCCTCGTCTCGCAGTAGCCGCAAGGAACGCAGCACCGTGTTCGTGTTGACGCCGAGGATGGCGGCGAGTTCCTTGCCGGCAGGCGCTTCCCGGCTTCGCCTCTCCGTCGGCGATCGCCCGGCGACTTCGCCCGCGACCTGCTCGTACAAATCGGCGGGGTCTTGCTTGTCTACCTTGACATTTAGCATGATGCTAATAATAGAGCGCAATAGAGCGGAAGGAGGTAGTCGTGACCGTTACCGCTCCGCCTCGCCCAAGCGATCCCGTTGACCGCCAACAGGTTGAGGTCTCGTCGAGGCGCCTTCGAAGAGGCAAGGCAGCGCGCTCGACGGCGACGGCGCGTCCGTATGGCCGCGTGGCGTGTGTGGTGCTCGTGGGAGTCACTGTTTTCGCCGTCTTCGAGCGGACGGCCGAGTCGGAGAGCCTTCCGCTGCGCTTACTGCACGGTCGGGCTTCGCAGGCGGCAAGGTAAAGGTCGTGATCGCTGGTACCAATCACGCCCCTTTCGCTCATACGAACCGTTCGGGCAAGGGCACCTTCAGGGTCAGTCGGGCGATCACAGACGCAAGGACAGCCACGGCTACCGGACAGTCATTGGGATAAGTCGTTGATCACGCTTCGCTTGGTCACCAAGGCCAGGAAGGGCACGATCACGTACGTGGTCAAGATCGACACGAATCCCGCAAATCCGGACGCGGCATCCCGGTGGAGGATTACGTCCGCCACGAGGCGTACGAGGGTCTGCACGGCAAGGGCACGACGAGGGCGAACGCGACTTACAGCGTCCGCATCCTGAAGGGAACCGTGTCGGGCTGAGAAGCCCGTCGAGCCGGTAGCTCTGGCGTGATCGCAGACTCTGAAGTCGCCACGGCCCGGGACGGGCGCAGCCTCACGTTCGCCGAGTGGGGCGACCCTATGGCTTTCCCGTCTTTCGCTCACGGCACGCCGGGGTCGCGTTGGGCAGGCACTTCGACGAGCGCGTCTACGTCGATGCCGGAGCGAGAGTCATCACCTACGACCGGCCGGGCTACGGAGAATCCGACCGGCATCCCGGCCGACGCGTCGTCGACTGCGTGGAAGATGTGGGCGCGCTTGCCGATCACATCGGGATCGAGCGCTTCGCCGTCATCGGCGGCTCGGGCGGCGGTCCGCACGCGCTTGCCGTCGCCGCCCGCTTGCCTGACAGGGTGACGCGAGCGACCTGCGTCGTCGGGATCGTCCCCTATGACACCGAGGACTTCGACTTCCTCGCGGAGATGGACGCGAACAACGTCAAGGAGTTTGGATGGGTGCTCGAAGGCGAAGCCGGCTCGTGCCTGAACTTGACGGGAGGCGGCAGAGATAATCGAACGTGTCGCGGCCGACCCTGCCACGGTCCTCGGCGACGACTGGGACCTTTCGGAGTCGGACCGTGCCGAGCTTGCTCGGAAAGAGCGTCACGAGATTATCCGGCAATCGACGAGCGAGGCATTTCGGAACGGCGTCTGGGGTTGGGTCGACGACGACTTTTGCTTCGTCGAGCCATGGGGGTTCGACCTAGCGGAGATCCGCGTGCCGACTCGGGTCATCTACGGCACGACCGATGTGATCGTTCCCCGGCGACACGGAGAGTGGCTCGCGCGCAACGTCCCCGGCGCGGAGGTCGTGATCGACCAAGATCGTGGCCACTGGCCGATCCCGAACTCTTCGCCGAGCGTTACGGCTGGCTTGCGCAGCCAGTCTGATCCGCGACTAGCGCACGACCATCGGCGCCGGCGACACCTTCACGAGCGCAGCGAGCGGCGAGTGCGGCCCCGTCTCGACCAGGTCCACGACCCGCAGCAGGAGGATCGGCCCGTGGCCGAGCTCGAGGATGTCGCCGACCTCTACCGCCGGCGGTACGTGGGCGATCCCGAGGTCGTCTCCTGTGCGGGAGTGGACACGAACGGGAACACCGACGTTCATTCGGGAGCAATGGTGGCACTTGAGACAACGCAGCCGCCAGTGGCTATCGCAGTCAGGCCCCCTCTTCGCCTGAGCTCGCGTCACTGCTCCTGTGGTTCTTCTCTCTCACTGCGGGACGGAAGAGCCTGAGCGGAGGCGCACTCCCCCCGCTAATGGGAGGAGTGCTCTCTGCGGTCCGGTGTCACCGTCGCATCGACGCAGCCTCTTCGGCAGGGGCTCGAACGTGTCCAGGTCTGCCAATTACCACGAATCGCCCCTGCTCCCGCCTTTCGGCCACAGGACGGGTTTCTCTAGGTCTGAGAGTGAGTCTCGGCCCTTGGTTACGCGGTGCCTCGCCGCGTCGCCTGCGATCGCGCCGCGGGAGGCGCGACTCGTGACCTCCGTTGCGGCGTTGCACGAGGGATCGCGGGAACCGCTAGGCACCACCGCCCGAATGCACCGACACGGGCTCGAAGGGAGCCTTGAACATTGGGCGAGAGGACGAGGCATCCTTCGGAGACCTCGTGCGTGCCACCGGCGTGCCACCGTTCGTGCGCCGGCGGCACAGGTGACACGAATGAACTGCCTGCCTAAGCCAAATCCGCTCAGCCAGCGTTGCCGAAGAGGCCCATACGGGATTCGAACCTGGCGGCCGCGTTGGGCGGCGGGAATGTCACGCGGGTTGGATTCCCGCCGACTCCATAACCCGCATCGTTGAGCGAGTTGGAGGAGAACGCTCGGATTTGGCTCGCATAAGTCGGCGCTCCCGGAGACCAGCGTCGTCGAGGTTCTGGCGGCGCGGTTATAGGATCCAGTCCAGATCGCCGGCCCAGCCCTGCGATCCAAGCGTCCACCACCACAATCCATGCGTGGAGGTCACGCGATGAGCAGCCGACTTCGGCGTTCCCTTGTTCCCACGACCCTGCTGGCCCTCTTGCTCGGCGTATCCGGCGCCGCGGCGCGGACCGGCCCGCGGCCAACCCGCCGAACACCAAGGTCGCCGGCATCGACGTCGACGCGACGACGATCCCGCAGCTCCAGAAGTTGATGAACTCGCACCGGCTGAACTCCGTCGAGCTGACGAACTTCTATCTCCGGCGCATCCGCCAGCTCAACCCGACGCTCAACGCGGTGATCACGGTCAGCCCGACGGCCCTCGCCGACGCACTAGCGGCCGACCAGGCGCGACGCGACGGCGACCACCGTCCGCTGCTCGGGATTCCGATCATCGTCAAGGACAACGTCGACACCACCGGCATGCCGACGACAGCCGGCTCCTGGGCGCTCGCCGGAAGCACGCCCGACGACGCGTTCATCGCGCAGAAGCTGAAGGCCGCCGGCGCGATCATCATCGGCAAGGCCAACCTGTCCGAGTGGGCCAACTTCCGGTCCGGCCCGTCGTCGAGCGGCTGGAGCGGCATCGGTGGCCAGACGAACATGCCGTACGTCCTCGATCGCAACCCGTGCGGCTCGAGCTCCGGCTCCGGCGTCGTCGCGGCTGCTGATCTCGCGGTCGCAGCCGTCGGCACGGAGACGGACGGCTCGATCGTCTGCCCGTCCGGCGCCAACGGCGTCGTCGGGATCAAGCCGACACTCGGGTTGTGGAGCCGCGCAGGCGTCGTCCCGATCAGCGCCGATCAGGACACGGCCGGCCCGATCGCCCGCAACGTGACCGACGCCGCCGTACTCCTCGGCGCAGCGACCGGAGTCGACCCGAACGACGCCGCGACCGCCGCTCAGGCCGGGCACGCCTTCACCGACTACACGCAGTTCCTCAACCGATCACGCCCTCCAGGGCAAGCGCATCGGCGTCTGGCGCGCCGGCACCTACGACCCGGCGTTGGTGGGCTCGGTCGTCGAGCCGATCCTCGCCAACGACGATCGCCGCGCTCAAGGCCCAAGGTGCGACCGTGATCGACCCGACCGACATCGACCTGTCGGCGACCGCCAACGAGTTCCCAGCGCTCCTGTGCGAGTTCAAGACCGACATCGCCACGTACCTCCAGACCTACGTCCACGGTACGAACCCGGTGTCACACGCCAGCCGTACCCGCAAACGCTCGCCGACCTGATCGCCTTCGATGCGGCCCATCCGAACCTCGAGGGACCGTGGAACGATGCAGTCTTCGAGGCTGCCGAGGCGACGAACGGCCGTGACGCCGATTGCGCCGCCCTCCGGCAGGCGACGACGCCGCCCGTTCAGGCAGCAATCGACCAGCTCATGGCCGCGAACCACCTCGACGCGATCATCGCTCTGACGAACGGTCCGGCATGGCCGACGAACGACGATCCGAACGAGGGCGACCTCAACGGCCACTTCGAGTACTTCGTCGGCTCGTCGACGGCGGCTGCGGTATCGGGCTACGCCGACATCACGGTGCCCGCCGGCTACGACACGGGACTGCCGGTCGGGATCACCTTCATCGGCGGCCGCTGGGCCGAACCGAAGCTGCTCGGCTTTGCCTACGACTACGAGCAGGCGACGCATGTTCGTGTCCCGCCGCAGTTCATCCCGACGATCGGCGACGCGCTGTTCCCCGGCGTCCCAAACCCGCTTCTGGCGCAGGCGTGGCGGCCGCGCGCGACCCAGGGTCAGCGCGATCTCGTCGTGCGCTTCCGGTAGGACGAGGCACTAAGGGGAGTGGTCGCGGGCGGTTCGCCCGCGACCACTCGTCCCGTCGGCCGGTGTTGCTCAGGTCGAAGGCGGCGGGAACATCACGCGGGTTCGATCCCGCAGCCGCCATGATTCGCTCTACCGTTTGGTCTAGCTCTTGAGACTGGCGGCCCGAGCAACGATCTCGGCGGCATCGGTGGTCCTCAGGCGATCGGTGTTCAGCACGACGTCGTAGTGCGTTGGCTGTTCACTCTCGATCGTGTAGAAGCGGCTGAGGTAGTCGGTGCGCGATCGATCCGAGTCACGGATCGACTTGAGTGCCGTTTTTCGATCAAGCCCAGCCGATGCCGATAGCCGGTCGGCTCGGACCTCTGGCGACGCTGTGACGTGGACTCGGAGTACATCGGGCACGCCGGCAAGGACGAAGGACGCGCCGTGCGCGGCGATCACGACGTTTCCTTTGCCGGCGAGCTCCTCGACGACGTCGACGACGAGGCGCTGGAGACTGTCGTCGCGCAGCTCCGGATGCGATTGCGAGAGCGCCGATGCCTCGGCTCCCAAATCGCTGCCCAAGCTCTCGAGCACGCGGTGGAGAAGCGACTTTCGACGCTGAGCGTCGGCGACATCGCCCGGCGACACTCCACCCTTTTCTGCCGCCCGCGCGATGATCTCGTCGTCGACGTAGCGGAAACCGAGCTCCTCGGCCACTAAGCGTCCGATCTCGTCGCCCCAAGACCCCGTGACCCTGGAGATGCAAATCACCCTGTGGGGCAATGTGCCGACGTTATTACCGAATAGCGCAACCTCGTCAAGAGACGGCGCTATCGGTCGACCTTCGTCGTTTCAAAGAGCGGCGGGCGGCGGGAAGAGACCGCGGGTTCGATCTCGCCGCCTCCAAGATCGCGAAGGACACGAAACGCGGCACGCGAAGCACTTGCCCACATGGCGTGGCGACCGGGGGAGGTGTGGTTCGACGCAGAGGTCCTGTGGTTCTGGGAGCGGCGAGGGAGTCTCGGGGCGCTCGCGGTCGCTGGCGGTGCGATCGAGCTGCCGCGCTTCGACACGGGGCTCGAGGCGTCCCGGCGACGGCGGTTCGCCGCTGAAGCCGCGAGGAAGCGCAAGTTCGCCACGCGGACGATGCCCGCCGCCGCGGCCGTCATCGGATCGAGCGTCGTCCTGCCCGTGTCGGCATTCAGCCAGCGAGGCGTGGCGCCCGATGCGCTGCCACTACCCGAAGACCCCCCAAGCCTGACGTTCCGGCTCGAGTATCCGATCCAGGTTCGTCTCCCGAGACTCGAGACGCAGGCAAGCGCGGCGGAGTCGCCTCGCATCGCGTGGCATACGGCCTTGTCGAGCGGCCTCCCGTACGCCGGCCATCTGCACAACGGCACGCAGCTCCCGGTCGAGGGTCCCGACTGGGTCACGTGGGACCCGAACACCGACTCGCGCCCTAACCTGCCCGGGCGGCTCTACGGCAACGAACACACGATCCGGACGATCCTCGAGGTGCTCGCTCAGTACCGAAAGACGCATCCGAACGCCCCGCGCGTCGTCGTCGGTGACATCAGCCTCCACAACGGGGGGGTCATGGATCAGCACGTCTCTCATCAGAACGGGCTCGACGTGGACGTCTACTACCCGCGACGCGACGGATGGCTGCAGGCACCGACTTCCACGGCACAGATCGACCGGCGCCTCTCGCAGGACCTGCTCGACGGCTTCGTCGCAGCCGGCGCAAGCAAGATCTTCGTCGGCTATGCGACCGACCTGCGCGGACCGCGTGATGTTGTCACTCCGTATCCGAACCACGAGAACCACATGCACGTCCGCTTCCGAAATCCGGGCTGACGCTCGCCGAGCCGTCAGAGGTCAACTGCGGGACATGCCGCCCGTTGCCCAGCCGGAGAGCGCGGTGTGGGGAGGGTGCGGACTCGTACGGTCGTCCCGACAAGCTGACAGAGAGGAGCGCCGGACCAGTGCGCTTCGCGACGTTCAACTTGGAGAATCTGTTCGCCCGTCCGAAAGTGTTCAACCTCGCGACGTGGTCGGCGGGCGCACCGATCCTTAAGGCCTTCGCCGACTTCAACGCGCTGATCGAGAAGCTGACCGGTCCGATCGGCCCTCCGAGGCACGTAGTACCTTCGTAGCCATGAGCTCGGGGCGGCTCCCGACCCGACCCTTTGTCCCCGAGGACGACTGGTTCGTCGAGACAGGCGGAGGACGTTCCCCGGCCGCCGACGACGAGACCGAACTCCGCGAAACGCGTCAGTCCGCGCAGGGCGAGGGCGAGCCGCGTGCCGCCATCCGTGTTCGCGAGAGCGAGCGGAGCCGGAGGCTTATCGTAGGTGCCATCGTCGGCGCAATAATCCTCATCGTCGCCGGCGCTCTTGCCGGCGCCCTCGTCTCGCGCTCGCTCAACGGCGGCGTCGAGACAACTACGTCTCTGGTGACGACGACGGCAACGCTCACCACGACGCTGACCACGTCCACCACCCCGTCGACCACGCCTACGACCACGACCTCGTCGACGCCGACCACCCCGGCCACGCTGCCGGAAGGCGTGGTCCTCCGCAGAGGGGCCAAGGGCGCGGAGGTGAGGCAGGTACAGGAGGCGCTGGTCGCGCTCGGGTACTCGACAACCATCGACGGGAAGTTCGGGCCGGCGACCGCGCAGGCCGTCAAGTCTTTCCAGGCGTCCTCAGGCCTCACCGACGACGGCGTCGTCGGGCCGGCGACGCTGTCGGCGCTCTCGGCGGCGGTCAACGGGATGTAGCGTCTCGCACACGCCCGCCCCTCGGCGCGTGCCGCTCGTCAGGCCCCACGTCCTCGGTCACAACCGATCCAGGGGGTGGGCTGGGGTTGGCTGGATACCTATCCGTGAGCAGGAGGCCAGCCGCCCTGCGGGCTCGCTCCGGACGTCAGTTCTGTTGATCCGATATGGCGCCGCGAAACTCGAACGCCCGGACCGGCTCGGCGAACCCTTTTAGTTGGCGACGATCAACTTCCGTGAAGGCGAATCCCTGTGACGAACCTGCCTCGTGCACTCCCTCGGACACGAGCACGGACCCAGGAGCGGACGCCGCACACAGGCGATTGGCGAGGTTGACCGTGGGCCCGAAGAGATCGCCGTCACGATCGACGGGTTCACCGGACGCAAGTCCGATACGAACCCCGAGCGGAGTCAAAGCAGCCGCGTTTCTCGATTGGAATCCCTCTCGGATCGCGAGTGCGGCATCGAGGGCATCGGAGACTTCGTCAAACGAAGCCATGATGCCGTCGCCCGTGTGCTTGATCTCGCGGCCCCGAGAGGCAAGAAGCGCCTGTCGAACGATTCGGTCGTGCTCGTTCAAGAGCTCGATGAACTCGGCCTGCTCGAGCTTCTCCGCCAAGGCCGTCGAGCCCTCGATGTCGGTGAAGAGAATTGTTCGAAAGGCACTCGTCACCTCGGACTCGTCCGCGGGATTGCGAACCACCCCGAGGAACTGACGGACGGCATCTTCCGAGACGGGAATGATCTCGTTCGGGATGAGGCCATGGGACTCGCGGTGGACGGTCTCCATGTCCTCGGCTCCCGGGGCTCTCGCAAGGCAGAAAGCCGAGCCACTTGCTTCGTCGAACCAGTACGAGAGGAACGAGACGCCATAGGCCTCCTGAACCTCGAGATCCCTGGCGTGCGCGTTGGCCACGTCCGCTGCCGACTCCGCGTGGAGATCGTGCCGATCCATGTAAAGAGGCATCTGCGCTCCACCTAGCTCAGCAGCCAACGGCTAACGAAGTAGCAGCTGGACGCGATACGTCCACGAGAAGGTCGCACGAGCAGTTCGACGCTCTCGCGAGTTGCAGACACTGGAGGGCTTCCGGTGACATGGTGTCTCCTGTTCGAAGGGGCAATAGCGAGCATGTTCGTGCCTCCGGCCCTCGAACGCAGTACGGGGCACATGCGTATCCCTGTACGGCTAACCGAACGCCGCCTGCGGAGCGTCACACCGATGACAGGTGTGACGCACGCATCCATGACACGGCCAAGCAGCGGGATGGTCAGACATCACAACGATCGTCGTATCTGGGCCACCCTGGCGGCGGGAACGTCACGCGGGTTCGATTCCCGCCGCCTTGTCAGCTCTGCACAAGGCATCAAAGGACCTTGATGAGCGCACCTGCGACTCTGGCGCGTACCTCCAGCTTGGCGTCGACCTCATGACCTCGACGAAGTCGAAACTTTCTACCCAACTTTCTACCCGCGTGTGGTGATCTCAGGTGATCTCACATGACCGAATTCCGCTCAACAATGGGGAATCGGTGTGAGCAGGCCTCCCTCGGACGATCTCATAACCCGGAGGTCGCAGGTTCAAATCCTGCCCCCGCTACTCGAAAAGCCCCGGAAACGGGGCTTTTCCGTTCTCACTGTGGCGATTCTTGGGCAGAACTCTTGCCCAACTTTTGCCTTGACGGACGCGATATGTGGCCATGTCTGGGGTCATGCGAGTTCTCTTCAAGCAGGAGCACACTCGTCCACGCGCGCGTGATGTCGTTCGGCTACGAGGCTCGTTGATGATTCAAGGGAAGAGGGACCAGTCTCAGATCGCGCCCGACCGCTGACGACTTAGCCTGCGGGGACGTCGAAGAGCAACGCCACGTACCTGCGCACGAGCTCGAGCTGGCGTCGCATCAGATCGGGGTCGCTCATCGCGCGCGTGAGCATGAACGCCCCTTCGAACGTCGCGAACACGTGGTCGGCAAGGGTGTCGGGATCGACCGGGACGCTGGGAGGATGCACCTCGGCCGCCTGGCGGAGCTTCTCCGCGAGCCGTTCGCGCCAGGCGCGGACGGCACCCACGATCAGGTCGTTGGTGCCGTCCTCGAAGAGCTGGCGGTCGTAGATGTACGAGACGTAGAGGCAACTCGGCTGCTGGGAGACCATCTCGTCGGCGGCATCCTCGAACAGGCGGATGAACTCGACCATCTGGATCGCCGGATCGTCGCTCGCCGCCTCCGCTCGGCCCATGAACTCCTCGAGGAAGGCGACGTCGTTCGCCGCGTAGCGCTCGACGAGAGCTCGTGCGAGGTGGTTCTTGCTCGGGAAGTGGTGGAAGAAGGCACCCTTGCTCGTCTGCGTCTCGGTCAGGATCTCGTCGATGGACGTGGCGGCGAGCCCGCGGTCGAGGACCACGCGCTCGGCGCCGTCGAGGATGCGCTCGCGCGTCTGGGCTCCGCTTCTCGTCATGCCTCCACTCACCGTAGCTGGGCTTGCACACAGACTAGTCGGTCTGATATCACTAGACCAACTAGTCGGTCTTATAGAAAGGAGCTGGCATGCCGCAGTCGACCGCCGATCATGCGGCCACCGCGCTCGACGAGCTGGGTTCGAAGCTGAGTGGCGAGCTGGTGCGCTCCGCAGACGAAGGCTACGACGAGGCGCGAAGCGTCTGGAACGGGATGATCGACCTGCGTCCCGCGGCGGTTGCGCGCTGCGCCTCGACAGAGGACGTGCGCACAACGATTGGCGCGGCGCGGTCGACAGGGCTACCACTCGCCGTGCGTGGAGGCGGGCACAACGTCGCTGGTTTCGGCACGATCGACGGCGGTCTCGTGATCGACCTCTCGCTCATGCACGACGTGAGCGTGGACGTCGCAGCTCGACGCGTCCGCGTAGGCGGTGGCGCGACCCTCGGCGATCTGGACGCCTCGACACAGGCCCACGGGCTCGTCGTGCCCACCGGTGTCGTTAGCGAGACGGGCGTCGCCGGGCTCACGCTCAGCGGCGGTCTCGGATGGGTCCGGCGCAAGTGGGGTCTGACCTGCGACAGTCTCGTCGGCGTGACGCTCGTGACCGCGGCCGGTGACGTGATCGACGTCACTGAGGAGACCAATGCCGACCTTCTCTGGGGCCTGCGTGGAGGAGGCGGCAACTTCGGCGTCGTCACCGAGCTTGTCTTCGACGCGTACCCGCTCGGGCCGGAGGTCGCGTTCCTCTTCGCCCTCTATCCGCTCGAGTCGGCGCGGCACGTGCTCGCGGAGCACGAGCGCATCGTCGACGCGGCTACTGACGAGGTGAGCACGATTGTCGTGCTCGGGCACGTGCCGCCGCTCGACGACTTCCCGGCCGAGATCCACGAGGCGCCCTACGCCGGTGTGCTCGGCATGTACGCCGGCCCGGCCGGCGACGGTGAGGAGGCGTTGCGTCCCCTCCGCGAGCTCGCGGACCCACTCGTCGACCTCTCCGGTCCGATGCCCTTCGTGGATGCACAGAAGATCTACGACCCCGACTACCCGGCCGGTCTTCGCTACTACTGGAAGTCGACCAACCTCGCGGCGCTTTCGGACGACGCCGTCAACGTGCTCGTCGAGCGCACGCTGTCCGCGCCTTCGAAGCACTCCACGATCGACATCTGGCTCAACGGCGGGGCAATCGAGCGTGTGGGGGAGTCGGACACTGCGTTCCGCGGACGTAGCAACCGGTACGTCGTCAATCCGGAAGCGAACTGGGAGCACCCGGGAGACGACGAGGCGAACCTGGCCTGGGCGCGCGGCGTCCTCGCGGCACTCGAGTCACATGCGGCCGGAGGCGTCTATCTCAACTTCCCCGGCTTCCTCGAGGAAGGGCAGACCCTCGTCCGCGCGAGCCACGGCTCGAACTACCCGAAGCTCGCGGCCCTCAAGCAGCGGCTCGACCCCGAGAACCTCTTCCGGCGCAACGCGAATATCGAGCCAGCGGGGTTGTAGCTCGGTCGGAGCCTCGTCAAGGAACGGTTCTAAACATTCGCGGATCCGAGCATGGTCTCTCGTGGAACCTCAGATCGCATAACCCGGAGGTCGCAGGTTCAAATCCTGCCCCCGCTACTGAAAAGCCCCGCACAGCGGGGCTTTTTGTTCTCTGGATCGTGGTCGTCGAGGCGAACTTTGCCCAACTCTTGCCTTTACCAGCCGCAATTCGTTGGTATGCCGCGATCCCTGCGGGCTTCGTCCAAGCAGAAGCACGAGTACGCTCGCTACGGGTCACCGTCCCCCGTGCTTTGGCGCTTTCGTCCGACGCCTTGCGGCTCTCTATACCTTGTGCTTCTATGCATGGTACTTCGAGCCACGGAGACGGTATGCACATCGACAAGGATCTGGTCGCGGCCTCGGCGACGCCGCTCGTGCTGGCAATCCTGGCGGAGGGTGAAAGCTACGGCTACGCCATCCTCAAGCGGGTGCGTGTCCTCTCCGGCGGCGAGCTCGAATGGACGGACGGGATGCTCTACCCGCTGCTCCATAGACTCCGTCGACTCGGGTACGTCACGACGGAGTGGAGAGCGCCACCGCAAGCGCGCCGCCGCAGGTACTACGCGATCACCGACGAGGGACGGGCAGCACTCGCAGACCAGCAGGCGCAATGGGTGGCCGTCACGCGTGCACTGAATGACGTCTGGCCGGGCTCCGGAGGAGCGCTGGCAGCGCTCGGCGAGGCGTGAGGCATGGATAGCGTCGAATCACAGATCGCGGAATGGCGCTCCTACGTCACGAACGCCCCCGGCGTCAACGGCCACGACGTCGATGAGCTGGAGGATCATCTTCGTCACCAGATCGCCGAGCTGACCGCGGCCGGCCTCACCTCCGATGAGGGGTTCTTGATCGCCGTCAAGCGGCTCGGTGCCGTCGACAGCCTCTCCCGGGAGTTCGCGCGTGAGCACAGCGGCCGACTGTGGAAGCAGCTCGTGCTGAGCGGTGAGGACGAGCCGGCCCGCGGCCCCAGCGGCTGGGTCGAAGCGCTCGTCTTCGCCGTCGCCGCGGCCGTCGCGATTCAGGTCGCACGCCTCGCTGCCGGCTTCCCCGATGAGGCGCCGGACTGGCTGGCACGAAACGCGACCCTGTTCGTATTGCCGTTCCTTGCCGCGTACTTCGCTCGCCAACGGCAGCTCGAGCCCCGGCGGTGGCTGCTGATGGCGGCACCGTTCGTACTTGCCGCGCTGGTAGTCAACGTCTATCCGTGGGGCGCCGACTCGGACACCGAGGCTCTCGTCATCGTCAGCTTGCCCGTCGCGCTCTGGTTCGTGATCGCGTACCCGTACATGGGCGGCGCCGTCCGATTGCACGAGCGGCGCATGGACTTCGTCCGCTTCACGGGGGAATGGTTCATCTACTACGTGCTGATTGCGCTCGGAGGTGGCCTGTTCATGGCCTTGATCGGCGGGATCTTCAAACCGACGGGGGTCGACGTCGATCAGATAGCTGCCTGGGTGCTGCCGTCGGGAGCGGCGGGTGCCGTCATCGTGGCCGCATGGCTCGTCGAGTCGAAGCAACGGGTCGTCGAGAACATGGCGCCGGTTCTCACGATGCTCTTCACGCCGCTGTTTGCCCTGATGCTGGCCTGCGCTGCTGTCGTCTATGCGGCGACCGGACTCGGCGAGGCGTTCGACCGAGACCTCCTCGGGGTCTTCGACGCCTTGCTGGTGGTCGTCCTCGCGCTCGTCCTGTACGGGATGTCCGCGCGGGATCCATCCACGTCGTCGCCTGGATGGATGGACGGCATCCAGCTCGTCGCCGTCGGCAGCGCGCTCGTGCTCGACCTGATGGTGCTCGGCACGATGATCGCCCGGATTGGTGACCTCGGGTTCACTCCGAACCGGACGGCAGCACTCGGTCTCAACCTCGTCCTGCTCGTGAACCTGGCCGGGGCCGCGTGGCTATCCGCCCGATTTCTCGCACGACGCAGCACGCTCCACCGGCTGGAGCGATGGCAGACGACGTACCTTCCCGTCTTCGCCCTGTGGGCCGCCACTGTCGTGGTCATCCTCCCGCCGGTGTTCGCCTTCGACTGATCGCATCGACGACCACACCATCCTGATGAATCGTGCGGGCCAGCGTGCGCTTCGCTCGACCTCAGATCGCATCACCCGGAGGTCGCGGGTTCAAATCCCGCCTCCGCTACTACAAAAGCCCCGCAAAGCGCGGCTTTTTCGTTCTCTCCTCCGCCATCGCCAGGGCGAGCTTTTGCCCGATCTTCGCCTTTCGACGCGCTCGCACATCAGTCCGACTCCGAGTTCAGGCGAGAGCACACCCGCGGAGCGGAAGTGGATCCTCCGGGTGAGCAGGCCATCCTCGAACGTGAGGGGCGTAGGCGTCGCCACGTTCCGCTCGGCAGCTCCCTTCACTTCGGAAAGATTCATTACTTTACTTTCCGTAGTGACGGTGCTAGGGTCGGCGTGGATGACCCACGGGCGCCGGAGACTCTCCTTGTCCGGAGCCCCGTGCCTGTCGGCCGGTGGGGAGCGCTGCATGGCGCTCTCCAGCGGCTAGCCCTCCGCTCCCGCCGGAAGGACCAGCCATGGCAGCGAACGCCACGAAGACGCCTACCCCGAAACCGGAGCCGGACTGGGAGCTCGTGCTCAAGCGCAATCCGGTCGAGCGCATCAAGCGGGAGAAGGCGCCGCTCGGGATCCGCGACGAGCTGCCGGCGCTGATCGCCGCCGGGTACGAGGCCGTCGCCGAGGAGGACATCGTCCGCCTCCAGTGGTGGGGCCTCTACCACGACAAGCCGAAGATCGGCACGTTCATGCTGCGCGTCAAGCTGCCGAGCGGGCACCTGACGCCGGCGAAGCTGCGCGCGATCGGCGAGGTCTCGAACCGCTTCGGCCGCGGCGACGGCGAGCTTGCGACGCGCCAGAACATCCAGCTCCACTGGCTCGAGCTCGCGCGCGCTGCCCGACGTCTTCGCGCACCTCGACGCGGCCGGCATCACGACCGCGGGCGGCTGCGGCGACACGGTGCGCAACATCACCGGCTGCCCGGTGCAGGGGCTCGACCCGGACGAGCTGTTCGACTGCATCGGGCGTCGTCGAGAGCGCGGCCGAGTTCTTCTACGGCAACCCCGACTTCTCCGACCTGCCGCGCAAGCACAAGTACACGATCGCCGCCTGCGCCGACCGCTGCAACGCGCCCGAGATCAACTGCATCGCGCTGGTCGGCGCGATCCACGACGGCCGCGAGGGCTTCGCCGTGCTCGTCGGCGGCGGGCTCTCCTCGGTGCCGCGGCTCGCGCGCGACCTCGGCGTGTTCGTCCCGAAGGAGGAGGCCGTCGAGGTGCTCGCGCGATCACGGGCGCCTGGTCGGACGACCTCCGCTACCGCGTCTCGCGCGTCAAGGCGCGGCTCAAGTTCATGATCGACGACATCGGCCCCGAGGGCATGCGCGAGCGGGTCGAGGCGCGGCTCGGCCGCACGCTCGAGGACTTCGCGCTGCCGCCGGTCGACACGCGCAGCCGTCCGACCACCTCGGCGTCCACGAGCAGAAGCAGCCGGGCCTCGCGTACGTCGGCGTGCCCGTGCACCTCGGGCTGATCTCCGGCGACCAGATGATCGCGGTCGCCGACCTCGCCGAGCAGGTCGGCGGCGACGTGCGCATCACGCGCCAGCAGAACTTCATCGTCGCGAACGTGCCCGAGGCGCGAGGTCGACGGCGTCGTCGCCGGAGCTCGGCGGGATCGGCTTCCCGCTCGACGTCAACCGCTGCGCGGCCGCTCGATCGCCTGCACCGGCGAGCCGCACTGCAACTTCTCGGTCACCGAGACGAAGACGCGCCTCGGCCGGCTGTCGAGCACCTCGAGGAGCGCTTCGGCGACGCACATCGCCGACCTGCGGCTGCACCTCGACGGCTGCCCGCACTCGTGCGCCCAGCACTGGGTCGGCGACCTCGGCTTCCAGGGCACGACCGCGCGCGACGACGCCGGGCGCGCGGCGGCAGGCGTACGACATCTTCGTGCGCGGCGGCCTCGGCCCCGACGCGGCGATCGGCCGGCCGCTCTTCCGGCGCGTCCCGACCGAGGAGCTCGACGCGCGGTCGAGGGGCTCGTCGGGGCTGGCTCGACGGCGCGCGTCGAGGGCGAGTCGTTCGCCGCCGTTCGCGCGCCGGTGACCGACGACGAGCTCGGCGCGCTCGCCGGGCTCGAGCCCGCGAAGGCGCGACGCGAGGCGAGAGGAGGAGGCAGCGTGATGGCCGTCGAGCTGATCGACGAGCTGGAGGCCGGCGAGCTCTCGGTCGAGTTCGAGGGCGAGGAGCCGGAGGTCGTGCTCGAGTGGGCGATCGAGCGCTTCGCACCGCGGATCGCGATCTCGACCGCGTTCCAGATCGACGGCATCGCGCTGCTCGACATGGCGTACGCGCATCGACCCGGACATCCGCGTCTTCAGCGTCGACACCGGCCGGCTGCCGCAGGAGACCTTCGAGCTGATCGAGCAGCTGCGCGAGCGCTACCCGGGGCTGCAACCTCGAGCTGCTCGTCGCCCGACGCCGCGCAGCCTGCAGCGGATGGTCGCGCGCAAGGGCCCGAACCTCTTCCGCGAGTCGGTCGAGAACCGGCTGCTCTGCTGCAACGTGCGCAAGGTGCAGCCGCTCACGCGGCACCTCGCGACGGCCTCGACGCCTGGATCACCGGCCTGCGCCGCGACCAGTGGGCGACGCGCACGAACATCCGCAAGGTCGAGATCGACCACGACCACGGCGCGATCGTGAAGCTCAACCCGCTCGCCGAGTGGACCGAGGACGAGGTCTGGGACTACGTGCGCGAGCACGACGTCCCTACGCACCCGCTCTACGAGCAGGGCTACACGTCGATCGGCTGCGCGCCGTGCACGCGCGCGATCGCGCCGGGCGAGGCCGTCGCGCGCGGGCCGCTGGTGGTGGGAGACGAACGCGCCGAAGGAGTGCGGCATCCACTGCGCGATCGAGACGGGCGGCTTCGAGCACGAGCTGCACGCGCTCCTCGGCGAGGACGACGCATGACTGAGCGCCGTCGACGCTCCGCGGCGAGGCCGCCGAGGTCGCGCTCGGCGAGGCGCAGGCCGTGCTCGCGATGGTGCAGGACGACGAGCGTCGCGGCCGGCTCGCCGACCTGGTCGCCGCGGTCGACGAGGGCGAGCGTCGACGGCGACGACGCCGAGGCGCTCGAGGAGCTGCTCGAGCTCGGGCCTGCAGACCGGCCGGCTCCGCGCGCTCTACGGGCCCGGGCGGCGAGCAGGCCGCGCTTCGGCTCTACCGCAAGCTTCCGCGCGGACAGGAGCTGAGCGCAGTCCGCTCGCGAGGTGTCCGCGGCGCTCGCGGCGCTCGTCGGCAAGCCGCTCGAGCGGAGCCCGCATCGAGGCCGCAGGCCCGGGCACGTTCCTCGTCTCGCTGTCGACCGACGGGATCGAGCTCTCCGTCCGACTCGACCGCAACGGCGTCCGCCTCACCAGTGTGGGTCTCTAGGAAGGCAGCGTTGTGACCTACGTCATCGCCGAGCCGTGCATCGACGTCAAGGACAAGACCTGCATCGATGTCTGCCCGGTCGACTGCATCTACGAGACGGAGCGCATGCTGGTTATCGATCCCGACGACTGCATCGACTGCGGGGCTTGCGAGCCCGAATGCCCCGTCGAGGCGATCTACCCCGAGGACGCGCTCCCCGAGAAGTGGCTCCCATTCGTCCAGGTCAATGCTGCCTGGCTCAAAGGCGGCGCGGAAGCCGTTGACGCGGCGCTCGCAGGCCTGAACGGTGGCTGAGAAGCGCTACTACATGGCCTGTCTCGACCTCGAGGGACGGAGCGCCCTGGTCGTCGGAGGCGGGAGGGTCGCCGTCGAGAAAGTCCGCGGCCTTCTCGAGTGCGGTGCGAGCGTGACGGTCGTTGCCCCCCGGCTCGAGCCCGAACTGCTCGAGCTCGACGTCGAGATCCTGCGCCGGCGCTACCGCGAGTCGGGATCTCGACGGGCGCTTCCTCGTCGTCGCGGCCACTGCGACGCCGTCGGTCAACAGGCGCGTTTCCGCGGATTCCGACGCGCGATCGCTCCTCTGCAACGTCGCGGATGTCCCCGACCTCTGCAGCTTCATCCTCCCGGCCGTCCTGCGGCGGGATCCGATCGCGGTCGCGGTTTCGACAGGCGGGGCCTCGCCGGCACTTGCCCAGCGCATCCGGGACGACATCGACGACGTCATCGGCCCCGAGCACGTCGAGTTGGCACAACGTCTGCGCGAGCTTCGCCCCTGGGTCAAGCAGACCTACGCGACCTACGACGAGCGAAAGCGGTTCTTCGCCGAGCTCGTTGCGAACGAGCTGCCGTGACGGTCTACCTCGTGGGAGCAGGACCTGGCGACCCAGGGCTGATCACCGTCAAGGGCCTCGAGCTCGTTCGTTCGTGCGATGCGCTCGTCTACGACCGGCTCGTCGCCACAGAGCTCGTCGCCGAGGCGCCACCGGATGCGATCCGGATCGATCGAGCGCGGCTCTCGCAGGCGCAGATCAACGATGTCCTTCTCGGGCTGGGACGGACGGGACTCGATGTCGTTCGCCTCAAGGGCGGGGACCCGTTCGTCTTCGGACGTGGTGGCGAGGAGGCATTGGCGCTCGCCGAGGCTGGTGTCGAGTTCGAGGTCGTTCCAGGCGTCTCGGCGGGGTCAGCCGTTCCCGCGGCCGCGGGCATCCCGATCACTCATCGCGGCGTCGCGTCGCAAGTCACCTTCGTGGCCGCGCACGAGCCCGACGAGCTCGACGTCGACGCGCTCGCATCCTCCCCGGGGACGCTCGTCCTCTTCATGGGCCTGGCGGCGCTGCGCGACACGGTCGAGCGGCTGCTCCAGGCGGGCAAGCGGCCGGATACGCCCGCGGCGGTCATCTCGAAAGGCACGACTCCACAGCAGTCCGTCGTTCGCGCGCGGCTGAGCGAGGTCGGGGCGGCTGCCGCGTCGCTCGAGCCACCGGCTCTCGTCGTCGTCGGTGACGTCGTGGCTCTCAGCTCCGTCCTGGTTGGACGAGCCGAGAACACGGAGTCGTGTTTGCCCGACCACGTGGCCGTGGTCTGATCGACCGCGGACGGCGTCAGATATCGAGCCGCTGATCCTCGAGATCGAGGTCGCGGCCGACGCGAAGCCAGACGTCGTTGCCGATGACGCCGGTACGACGGAGCTCGACGAGCGCGGCCCGCTCGGCGTCGAGGAGCTCGCGGCGGAGCCGCTGGTAGTCCTGGGAGCGGCTCTCGATGGCACCGTCGTCGCCGTCGTCGAGGCGCGCGCGGAAGCGGCTGGTCCGGAAGTTGTAGGCGCCGCGGACGCGCTCGGCCGTGTCCTCGCGCACCCAGTCCTCGCTGACGAGTTCCTCGAGCCGCGCGAGCGCTGCCTCGGCCGCGTGGATCCGGGCCTTCGCGTCCTGCCGGTCGTCGAGTCCGTCGTCCTCGATCCCTAGCACGCGGATGACGAGGGGGAGCGTCAGGCCCTGGCCGACGAGCGTCACGAGGATCACCGAGAACGTGAGGAAGAGGATGAGGTCGCGGCCGGGAAACGGCGTCCCCGCATCCGTCCGTAGCGGGAGGGCGAGCGCAGCCGCCAACGAGACGGCGCCACGCATGCCCGCCCAGGAGAGGAAGACGGCGCCGCGCCAGTTGGACATCCGGCGGGCGATCCATTTCGGGGCGTGCAGGACGGCGAAGACCCAGGCGAAGCGCACGACGATCACAGTCAGGCTGATGGCAGCTGCGTAGCCGATCAGAGTTGATGCGGAGAATCCGCCCAGCGCGTCGATGACGACCGGAAGCTGGAGGCCGATCAGCACGAAGAGCAACGCGTTCAGCAGGTACGTCACGATCTCCCAGACGGCAATACCCTGGAGGCGCACCTGGGCGTCGTGAGCTCAGGTGTGTGCCAGCCGAGGTAGACGCCCGGCGGTCACAGTCGCGAGGACGGCGGAGACACCCACCAGGTCCGCCGGGATGAACGCCATGTACCCGGTGAGTAGCGAGATGGTGATCTCTGCCGGTGGGTTGTCGAGCCGGCGACGCACCTGGCGGACGATCCAGCCGACGAGGAGACCGAACGCGATCCCCCCTCCGGCGACGACGACGAAGAGCCCGCCCGTGTAGAAGGCGGAAAACGAGCCGGTCACGACGGCAGCGATGGCAACGCGATAGAGGACGAGACCCGTGCCGTCGTTCACGAGGCTCTCGCCCTCGACGATCGTGACGAGCTTGCGCGGGACTCCGAGGCGCCGCGCGATCGAGGTTGCAGCCAGCGGGTCGGTGGGAGACACGATCGCTCCGAGCACGAACGCGCTCGGCCAGGAGAGGCCGTCGACGAACGCGTGCGCGACCGCCGCGACGCCGACAGTCGTGACGACGACGAGGCCTATCGCGAGCAGCCCGATCGGCCGCGCTGCGCCCGCAGATCGCGGAGCGACGTGAAGAACGCGGATCCGTAGAGAAGCGGCGGGAGGACGCCGAAGAAGACGAGCTCTGGATCGAGCTCGAACTCCGGCATGCCCGGAGCGATCCCGATGAGAAGCCCTCCGAGCACGAGCAGGATCGGGTACGGGATGTGGAGCGCGGGGGCGACCGCGAGCATCGTCGCGACCGCGAGGATCAGTGCGAGCGCGACGACGCCGTCCTGGAGCTCGAGATGCATCAGCAGGCAATGATGCCGTCAGAGCGCGCGGCGTCTGAGGGTCGCGGCGGCCTCACATCCCAGCGGCCCGCGTCGTTACCCTCGATGAATGCCCACCCCGACGACAGACGAGACGATGGTCGCGCGCCGGATGGCGGCAGGCCCCTTCGGGGACGTCGGAGTCGAGGCGACTCCGAACGGGCTTCGACGGGTGCGGCTCCCGGGCGAGCGGGCGCTCGCCGGCGACTCGACCGGAACCGGCACGGCGGCCACCCACGCTGAGGTTGCCGCGGGACAGGTCGTTGAGTACCTCGCAGGCAACCTTCAGGTCTTCGGGGTCGCGCTCGATTGGGACACCGTGGACGCGACGCACCGCCGCGTGCTCGAGACGCTTTGCGAGATTGCGCCGTACGGGACGACCGTGACGTACGGCGACCTCGGCAAGCAGGCTCGCGTCGACGATCCGCGGGAGGTGGGCGTGTTCATGGCTCGGAATCCGCTTCCACTCGTCGTTCCGTGCCACCGCGTCGTCGCGTCCGACGGGCTCGGCGGGTTCGGCGGCGGCCTCGTGCTGAAGCGCCGCCTTCTGGAGCTCGAAGGCGTCCTGCCTGCGCGGCTCGATCTCGGCGACCTCTAGCCGTCGCGGTCAGATCAGCTTGCACGCCTGCAGCGGGCACCTCGAGCGCCGTAGCCATCGGCTGTTCTCCGGTCGCGTCGGGCAGACGCGCGTACGGGGCCCGGCCGTCAGGCACGCGCCAGCTACGTTGCGCCGGTGGAACTCGTCGAGCTGGCCGACAGCGGGCTCCGCGTCTCGCGCGTGGGGCTTGGCTGCAACAACTTCGGAGGCCGCATCGATCTCGACGCGACCCGAGCCGTCGTCGACGCCGCTCTCGACGCGGGCGTGACCTTCTTCGACACCGCCGAGACGTACGGGAACGGTGGAAGTGAGCGATTCCTCGGCGAGATCCTCGAGGGCCGCCGCGCCGAGGCAGTGCTCGCGACGAAGTTCGGCTGGGGCCAGGAGAACGGAAACGGCTCGGCCGCCGGGGTGCGTGCTTCGATCGACGGCTCGCTCGGACGTCTCAGGACCGACTACGTCGACCTCTACTACCTGCACAAGCCCGACCCGTCGACGCCGATCGCGGAGACGCTCGGGGCGCTCGACGAGCTCATGCGGGAGGGGAAGGTCCGGGCGATCGGCTGCTCCAACTTCTCCGCCGCGCAGCTGGCCGAGGCGGACCGGGTCGCGCGCGAGAACGGCACCGCTCGCTTCACGGTGCTCCAGAACCACTACAGCCTGCTTCGGCGCGACGACGATGACGGACGTGCTCCCGCTGTGTCGTGAGCTCGGCGTGTCGTACATCCCGTACTTCCCGCTCGCGAGCGGGCTGCTCACGGGGAAGTACCGTCGCGGCGAGCCGGCTCCGGAAGGGACGAGGCTCGCCGGACGGGAGATCGAGGACGAGCGCTTCGACCGGGTCGAGGCGTACTCCGCCTTCGCGGAGGAGCGCGGCCACTCGCTCCACGAGCTCGCGATCTGCGCGCTCGCGTCGACTCCCGGCGTGGGCTCGATCATCGCCGGGGCGACGAAGCCGGAGCAGGTGCGCGCGAACGTCGCCGCTGCCGAGGTCGAATGGCGCCTGGCAGTGACGAGCTCGAGTCGCTCGCCCAGGTCTGATTCGGCGGGGGCCTGGCTCTCATCGCTGTCTCATCGCCGTCCCGTACAACGGGGGCATGCGACTGGATTGGACTGATTAGGCGGTGCTTGCGCTATCGGCGTCGTCGCACTCGTGGCTGTTGGGACAGGAGCGAGCTCGGGTGCGTCGAGCAACGCGTGTGTGGTGCCACGTGGTAGCGAGCACGTGACGCTCGATCCAGCCGACTTCACGACGCGCATCACCAACCCGTGGTGGCCAATGCGGGTCGGAAGCCGATGGGTCTATCGCGAGACGGCTCCGGACGGGACGAAGCAACGCGACGTCGTGACCGTCCTCCCGAAGACGAAGGCGATCGCGAACGGCGTGACGGCACGTGCCGTCAGTGATGTCGCCACCGAGCACGGTGTCCCCGTCGAGGTGACACGCGACTACTACGCCCAGGATCGATGTGGGAACGTCTGGTACTTCGGCGAGGCGACGACCGAGTACGAGAACGGCAAGCCCGTCTCGACGGCCGGCTCGTTCGAGGCCGGCGTCGACGGGGCGGAGGCGGGTGTCATCGTGCCCGCGCGGCCGACGCAAGGCATGCGGTACCGGCAGGAGCAGTACGCGGGTCATGCGGAGGATCGCGCCGAGGTCTTCAGCCTGCGCGAGCAGGTCGAGGTGCCGTTCGGTCATTTCGGCCCCGGGCGCGTGCTCATGACACGCGAGACAAACCCCCTCGAGCCCAAGGTGCTCGAGTACAAGTTCTACGCACGAGGTCTGGGCCCGGTGCTGGCGATCGGTGTCTCCGGCACCGCCGACCGCGAGGAGCTCGTGCGCTATGCGAAGAGGTAGGAGGTCGACATGAAGCGGAAGCGAACGCTCGTCGTCGCTTGTGTCGCCGCCGCAGTGCTAGCGGTCGGCGGGGCAGGGATCGCGAAGGCAGTCTCGGGATCGAACTCCGAGACCGTCAAGGGGCCTGCGGCGCAGAAAGCGGCACAGGCCGCCGTCGAGGCTGTGGGGGGCGGACAGGCGCTCGAGGTCGAGTACCAGGACGGTGACTCCCCCGGCGTCTACGAGGTCGAGGTTCGGCGGGCCGACGGTTCGCGACGTCGAGGTCCATCTGAACGGGCAGTTCAAGTCGGTCGGGACGCAGGCGGACGACGACGCCGGCGAGTCGGGCGCAGGCGACAACTGAGGAAGCCGGGAGCTCGGGCCGCGCTGGCGGCCCGGGCTCTCATCTCGTTCTCATCTCTGGGGCGAGAATGTGCGTATGCGCATCCTCGTCGTCGAGGACGAGCTGAAGATGGCGGCGCTCCTCCGGCGCGGTCTCGCCGAGGAGGGGCATGCGGTGGACGTCGCCGGCACCGGGGACGACGGCGTCTGGATGGCGCAGGCTGCCGAGTACGACGCGATCGTGCTCGACCTGATGCTGCCGGACTGGACGGGTTGAGCGTCTGCCGGCGCTGCGCGAGAACGGCGTCTGGGCGCCGGTCCTGATGCTCACCGCGCGCGACGGGATCGAAGATCGCGTCGCGGGTCTCGACGCCGGCGCGGACGACTACCTCCGAAGCCGTTCTCCTTCGCCGAGCTGCTCGCACGTCTGCGCGCGCTCGCGCGGCGCGGCACGCCCGAGCGCCCGACCGTCCTCGAGGTGGGCGACCTCAGGCTCGATCCTGCATCACGGCAGGTCTGGCGGGCGGACATCGAGATCAGCCTCTCGGCGAAGGAGTTCGCCCTCCTCGAGACGTTCATGCGGCGACCGGGAGACGTGCTGTCACGCCTGCAGCTTCTGGAGCACGCCTGGGACTACGCATACGAGACCCGCTCGAACGTCGTCGATGTGTACGTGCGCTACCTCCGCGAGAAGATCGACCGGCCGTTCGGCGCGCAGTCGCTCGAGACCGTGCGCGGCGCCGGCTACCGACTCCGCAAGGACGGCGTGTGAGTCGGCTGCCGATTCGCATTCGCCTGACGCTCGTGTTCGCGGGAGTCATGGCCGTGGTCCTTGCCGCGCTCGGTGCCTTCTTGTACATCCGTCTCGGGCAGAGTCTGGACGAGCGGATCTCGGAAGATCTCGACGCGAGGCGTATGGCGCTCACGCGGGTCGTTGCCGGCGGGAGCGGCGACGTCGACCCTTCGCTGCTCGCCGGTGCCGAGGGACTGGCGCGGGTGATCGGACAGGGTGCTCGTGGCCCGGTCTACACGGAGACCGGACACGCCCTGCTCCTCACGGCAGCCGAGCTGGACGCTGCCCGTACGAGGTCGGTGACGACCGACCACGACGGGTACCGGCTGCGCGCAGTGCCGGTCGGCGACAAGGTCGTGCTGGTGGCGGATCCGCTCGACGACCGTGGTGATGCGATGTCGGCGCTTCTCACGCAGCTCCTCGTTGCGCTGCCTCTCGCACTGCTCGTCTCGTCGGTGATCGGATACGTCGTGGCCGGCGCAGCGCTGCGGCCGATCGAGGCGATGCGCCGGCGCGCTGACGAGATCTCGGCATCGACGTCGACGCAGCGTCTCCCTCTGCCGGCCGCGCGAGACGAGGTGTATCGGCTCGGAGTGACCCTCAACGAGATGCTCGAGCGACTCGACGCCGGCCTCGAGCGCGAGCGGCGGTTCGTTGCCGACGCGAGCCACGAGCTCCGTACGCCGCTCGCAACCCTGAAGACCGAGCTCGAGGTCGCGCTCCGGCAGCCACGGTCGGCCGCCGAGCTCGAGCACGCCATCGACTCGGCAGCCGAGGAGACCGATCGGCTGGTCCGGCTTGCCGAGAACCTCCTGCTCGTCGCGCGCTCGGACCAGGGGGCGTTGACGGTCGCTCGGGATCCGATCGCGGTGGACGCGTTGCTCGCGGAGGTTGCAAGGAGGTTCCGTGGCAGCGCCGAGGCTGCGGGTCGGGTCATCGAGGTCGAAGACTCGGGAACCGGGCTCCAGGGCGACCGGGAGAGGCTCCACCAGGCGCTCGGCGACCTCGTCGACAACGCTCTCCGTCACGGCGCGGGAGAGGTGCGTCTGCACGCCGTCGAGCACGACGGATTCGTCGAGCTGCACGTGACCGACCAGGGCGGCTTCGACGAGCTCTTCCTGCCGAGGGCATTCGAACGGTTTACGCGCGCCGACGACGCTCGCACCGGCAGCGGGACCGGGCTCGGACTCGCGATCGTCGCCGCGATCGCGCGCGCCCACGGCGGCTCGGCGCACGCTGCGAACCTGCCGAGCGGCGGCGCGGACGTCTGGATCACCGCACCGAGACTGTTGAATGAGGCCGATGCTGCTGGCCGAAATCGCGGAAGCCTCGTCTGACGTCGCGGCGACCTCCTCGAGGCTGGCGAAGATCGACCGCCTCGCGACGTGCCTGCGGAGTGCCACCCCCGACGAGGTCGCGATAGCGGTCGCCTATCTCTCCGGCGAGCTTCCGCAGGGCACGGTCGGGGTCGGCTGGGCGGCGCTGCGGGATCCGGCTCCGCCTGCAGGGACTCCGACGCTCGAGCTGCTCGAGGTCGACGACGCGGTCACGCGGCTCAAGGGCATCAGCGGAAAGGGCTCCCAGGCGGCGCGCCGTGAGGAGCTCGCAACTCTCTTCGCACGGGCGACGGAGGGCGAGCAGCGGCTTCTGGTCGGGCTGTTCCTCGGTGAGCTACGGCAGGGAGCGCTCGAGGGCGTGATGGCCGAGGCGGTTGCGAAGGCGGCAGGCGTCCCTGTCGGAGCGGTGCGCCGCGCGTCGATGTTCACCGGCGAGCTCGCGACCATCGCTGAGATCGCCATGCGAGAGGGACCGTCGGGCCTCGATCGCTTCCGGCTCGAACCTCTGCGTCCCGTGACCCCGATGCTCGCGCAGACGGCGGAGGACGTCGCCGGGGCGCTGGCACGCCTCGGCGGTCGTGCGAGCGTCGAGTGGAAGCTCGACGGCGCCCGCATCCAGGCGCACCGCGCTGGCAGTGAGGTCCGGGTGTTCACGCGGAACCTGGCCGACATCAGCAGTCGCGTGCCGGAGATCGTCGCTTCGGTGGGCGGCCTCGACGTCGATGCGATCGTTCTCGACGGCGAGGCGATCGCGCTCCGGTCCGACGGTCGTCCGGAGCCGTTCCAGGTCACGATGAGTCGATTCGGGACGAAGGCGGCCGCCGACGAGCGCTCGAGGCCGCTCACCGCCTTCTTCTTCGACTGCCTCCACGTCGACGGCGGGGACCTCGTCGATGCGCCGGCGCGCGAGCGACTCGCGGCGCTCGACGCGGTCCTCCCGACCGACCTCGTCGTCCCTCGGGTCGAGACGGACGATCCCGAACGTGCGCAGGCCTTTCTCGACGACACGCTCGCTCGCGGCCACGAGGGCGTCATGGTGAAGTCCCTCGACGCTCCGTACGAGGCTGGCAGACGCGGTGCCGGCTGGTTCAAGGTGAAGCCTGCACACACGCTCGATCTCGTCGTGCTCGCGGCGGAATGGGGACACGGCCGGAGGCAGGGGAAGCTCTCCAACCTCCACCTCGGAGCGCGCGACCCCGAGCACGGCTCGTTCGTGATGCTGGGGAAGACCTTCAAGGGGATGACGGACGAGATGCTCGCCTGGCAGACCGAGCACCTGCTCGGTCTCGCGACCGCTCGCGAGGGTCACGTCGTTCACGTGCGGCCGGAGCTCGTCGTCGAGGTCGCGTTCGACGGGGTGCAGACGAGCTCGCGTTATCCCGGCGGAGTGGCGCTGCGGTTCGCCCGCGTGAAGGGCTATCGACCCGACAAGTCGCCCGCGGAGGCCGACACGATCGAGACGGTCCGCGCGATCGATGCGCGAGGGCAGTAGTCTCGCGCTGTCTGCAGGCGACTACTGGGAGGTAGGACATGACGCAGTACGGCACCCTCCGCGCGTGGGCGTTCATCGCGACGCTGGTCGGAATTTTCGGGATGATCGCCGCCTTCGTCGGCGCGATCGTGTGGGCCTTCGAGGTGGACGGCTTCTGGCAGACACTCGGTGTGTTGTGTGTCGGGTTGCCCGTTGCCATCTTCATCGCGACCCTGCCGATCGCGCTCGCGCAGGCGATGCGGGCGATCGCCGACGTCGGCGACACGGTGTCGGCGCGCTAGGACGCGATGGCCGAGTTCCACCGTAAGAACTTCGGCGATCCCGACGAGGTCATCGACATGCCGGGTGTCAGCGTCCAGGTCGTCGATCTCGGCGACCTGACCGTCGGCAAGATGGTGAACGAGCCCGGCTGGCGCTGGTCGACGCACATGCAGCCCGTCATCGGGGGCGACTGGTGCCAGGCACGGCATGTCGGCTTCATCATCTCGGGGCGGCTCGGGATCGAGTTCGCGGACGGCACGTCCGCCGAGTTCCGTGCGGGCGACGTGTTCGACATCCCGCCGGGACACGACGGGTTCACCGTCGGCGACGAACCGTGCGTCCAGGTCGAGTGGACCGGCCTCCGCGCCTGGGCGGGGTTCCCGACTGGCATCCACAGCCGTGTTCTTGCGACGCTGCTCTTCACCGACCTCGTGGACTCGACGGCACTTGCCGCCGACCTCGGTGACATGCGGTGGCGAGCGCTCCTGTCCGATCTCTTCGTCGCGAGCCGCGGCGAGCTCGAGCGTTTTGGCGGGAGGGAGGTGGACACCACGGGTGACGGAATGCTCGCGCGCTTCGAGGGTCCCGCTCGAGCTCTCCACTGCGCGGCTGCGCTGCAACGATGCGCCGAGAAGCATGGTGTCCAGGTCCGGATCGGAGTGCACGTCGGCGAGGTGGAGCTCGTGGGCGACGACGTGAGAGGCATCGCCGTGCACGAGACGGCGAGGATCATGGCGGCCGCCGGGCCGAGCCAGATCCTCGTCTCCGACCTGACGCGTGGGCTGGCCGGGGCGTCCGGGCTCCGATTCGAGGACCGGGGTGTCCACGAGCTGAAGGGGCTCGACGGCGAGTGGCAGCTCTACGCTTTCGTGCCCGAGCAATGAGTGAGCTCCCCCTCATCCTGGCGGTCGACGAGGATCCCGAGGCGCTCGAGCGCATCACCTCCGAGCTGCAGCGGTACGCCCGCGACTACAAGGTCATCTGCGGCCCGTCCACCCAGGCGGCGCTGTCACAGCTCGAGTCGCTGCGCGACCGGGACGCCGCCGTCGCGGTGGTGCTGGCAGCCCGCGGGACACAGGAACTGAAGGGGGAGGAGCTCCTCGAGCGTGTCCACGAGCTCCACCCGCATGCGAAGCGCGCGTTGCTCATTCCCTGGGGCGGCTGGGCGGACGAGGAGACCGCCGACGCGATCCGCAACGCGATGGCGCTCGGGCACATCGACTACTACGCGCTGAAGCCCTGGGCCATGCCGGACGAGATCTTCCACCGGCTCGTCTCGGAGTTCCTGCAGGAATGGCGACGGCAGAACGCGCCGGGCGGCGCGAGCTGACCGTCGTCGCCGACCCCTGGTCGCAGCGCGGCTACGCGCTCCGGAACCTGCTCGCGCGGAACGGTGTGCCACACGCGTTCCACGCCTGCGACTCGAGCGAGGGCACGGAACTCCTTCGCTCGTGCGGCGAGGAGGGCGCGGACGTGCCGGTGGTCATCCTCCCCGACGGCTCGGCGCTCGTCGATCCCAAGGCGGAGGACCTCGCGCGGCACGGGACGCGGATGCAGACGGTCCTCGACGAGCCCGGTGAGTTCGACGTCGTCATCGTGGGCGCGGGTCCGGCAGGCCTGGCGGCCGCCGTCTACGCGTCCTCGGAGGGTCTCAACGCGCTCGTCGTCGAGCGCGAGTCGATCGGCGGCCAGGCGGGGTCGAGCACGCGCATCCGCAACTACCTCGGGTTTTCCCGCGGCCTGAGCGGCGCCGAGCTGCGCAGCGCGCTTACCAGCAGGCATGGGTTTTCGGCGCGACGTTCCTGCTCACTCGCGAGGTCGTGGATCTCGAGATCGGCGAGCCGGTGCACCGCGTGTCGATCTCAGGCGCGCCCGACGTGACCGCGCGCAGCGTGATCCTCGCGATGGGGGTCTCGTACAAGCGCCTCGACGTTCCGGCACTCGTACCGCTCGAGGGGATGGGCGTCTTCTACGGGTCGTCGCCCTCCGAGGCGCGACAGTTCACGGGCGGCAATGCCTTCGTCGTGGGCGGCGCCAACTCCGCCGGCCAGGCTGCGGTACACCTGGCGCGCTACGCGAAGAAGGTCACGCTCGTGGTCCGCGGGCCTTCGCTCGAAGCGAGCATGTCGCGCTATCTCATCGACGAGATCGAGGGCAACGAGAAGATCGACGTTCTCGCGCGGACGGAGGTCGTCGACGCCGCCGGCACGGATCGGCTCGAGACGCTGACGCTGCGCAGTCCTGCGGGCGAGGGGCCCGTGCCCGCGGACGCGCTCTTCCTCCTCATCGGCGCCGAGACGCGGACGGAGTGGCTGCCGGACGCGATCGAGCGCGACGAGCGCGGCTTCGTCAGCTCCGCGAACGACTACAGCACGAGCGTGCCGGGAATCTTCGCGATCGGCGACGTCCGCTCCGGCTCGGTGAAGCGGGTCGCCTCAGCGGTGGGGGAGGGGTCGGTGGTGATCCAGCACGTGCACCACTACCTCGCGCACGCCGCCGAACGAGCCCGCTCGTAGCGCTCAGCGCGCTAGTGCGTGATGTCCGCGCAGTCGGGCGAGTCCTCGAGCGCGGACTGGAGCTCGCCGCTGGCGTCGGCGTTGTCGATCGTGTTCAGGGTATTCGAGAACGCGCTACCGAGGGCACTGAGCGACTCGGAGATCGTGGAGATCGCGCCCGGAAGCTGCGTGAGATTCGACACGCCCTGGGCGGCGTTCTGAATCGTGGTCACCTCGTCGTCGAGCGTCGACGAGAGGGAATCGAGCGAGCTCTTGACCTCGTCGCCGGATTGGGTGTCGGGCGCTCCCAGATCCTTGAGGTCGGAGGTGAGTGTGTCGGTGGCGCTCCGGATGTCGTCGGCAGCGGACTGGAGCCCGTCCTTCGAGAGGTTCGACGTGTCGGAGAACTGCGACGACACGTCCTGCAGCGAGTTGGTCCAGTCGGTGATCGCGGTGCAGAAGCCACTCGCCCACTCGTCGGTCGGGCTAGCCTGGCTCGAGTTGTCGCTGCCGCCGCAGCCGGCGGCGAGGCCCGCGAGGGTGACGACGAGAACGGCGATCCACGTCCGGCGCATTCGGCGTAAATCTATCCTCTCGCGGCCCGCATCGCGACGACGGCGAGGAGCGGTGCGATCGCCCAGGCGGCGAGCTCGCGTAGTCCGCCGGGCGACGTCCGCCGCGTCGGCCGCGACGACGCGCACCGACGCCCCCGAGCCCCGGAGCGACGCGCGTACGAGGAGAGCCGCCCGGCGCACGTGCCGGGGTGAGGTTACGAGGACGACCTCGTCGACTCCGAACTTCCGGGCCGCGCGCCCGACTCCGATCGCGTTCCCGAGCGTCGTGCGTGCGCCGCGATCGACGAGCTTGCCACGTGTCGGAGCCGTCCACGACGACGCCATGAGATCGGCCTCGGCCTTCGGGAGTCCGCGACGAGCCCAGCCCGAGAAGAGCACGACGTCGTCCGCGCGCGCCTCCGACTCGGCTCGGGCGAGTCGCGCCGCGCAGACGGGGTGCAGCTCCGCTTCGGATCCGTCGGAGTAGCCGAGCACTGCGACGAGTCGGCTCATCGCGAGCGCCGGAGCCTGCGCCAGACGCCGTACAGCAACAGCGTGCCCACGACGGTGACAACGAGTCGAACCGCCTTGCTGCCGCGGAGCTTCGACTCGCCGCTCGCCCGCTCGCGCATGTGCACCGGGACCTCGACGACGTGGAGCCCCGCCTCACGCAGGCGGAGTAGCGACTCGACCTCGGGCGCGCCGCTCGTGTACGGGATGCCGAGTGCGGGCATCGCGCGCCGGTTCGCCGCGTACATGCCGCTGGTCGCGTCGTGGAAAGGCTGTCCGAGCGCTGCCCGCATGGCCCTGCGCAGGACGGACGTGCCGAGCTTTCGGCTCGGGGACGGCTCGTACCGGTACTCGTCGTAGCCTTCCCCGATCGCGAACCGCGAGCCGACCGCGACGTCGGCACGGCCGTCGCGGACGATGTCGAGCAGCCGCGCCAGCTCGTCGACGGGATGCTGGCCGTCCGCATCGACGCGGCCGACATAGTCGTAGCCGTGCGTGTCGGCGTACGCGTAGCCGGCGGCGATGCCCTCTCGCAGTCCTCGATTCTCTCCGAACGACAGCACCTCGGCGCCGCGCGAGCGTGCTACGTCAGCGGTGCCATCGGTGGAGCCGTCGTCGACCACGAGGACGGCCGTCTCCGGCAAGCCGGCGCTCAGCTCGTCGAGGACGGCCGGGAGGTTGTCCTCCTCGTTCCAGGCGGGGATGAAGACGAGCGTGTCCGACGGCACGCGCGGAGGTTAGATGACGTTCCGCTCGGGCCGAGCTGCGGCGTGCGCGAAGCGCTCGACCGCCAGCGGCGTGACGTCCACGAACGGCTCGCGGCCGAGGACGAGGTCGCGCACGATCTCCCCGATCGCCGGGGCTTGCAGGAAGCCGTGCCCGGAGAAGCCGGTGGCGTAGAGGAAGCGGCTCACCCCGGTCGCCTCGCCGACGAGCGCGTTGTGGTCGGGCGTCACCTCGTAGTGGCCTTTCCAGCCGCCGGCGATCCCCATGTCGAGCAGCGAGGGGCATCTGCGGTCGGCGACCTGCATGACGTGCTCGAGCCACGCGGGATCCGTCGTGGCATCGAGGCCCGGCGCCTGGTCACGGTCGGCCATCCCGAAGAGGAGGCCGGGGCCTTCGCGGTGGAAGTAGAAGCCGGTCGCGAAGTCGACCGTGAGCGGGATCCCGTCGGGCAGTCCTGGCGTCGGACCGGTGAAGCCGACCTCGCGGAGGTACGGCTCGACCGGCAGCTCGACTCCGACGAGCCCGTGCGACCTCGGGCGACCAGACGCCGGCGGCGCATACGACCGTCCGTGTGTCGATGCCGCCGAGCGACGTCTCGACGCGACTGATATCGCCGCCGGAGACGTCGATCCCGTCGAGCGTGCAGCCGGTGACGACCGTCGCTCCGTGCGCCCGGGCGGCGGACGCGTATCCCTGCGTGACTGCCTCCGGGCTCGCGTGGCCGTCGAGCGGCGAGAAGGTTGCGGCGAGCACGCCGTCCAGCCCTGCGAGCGGGCACAGCGCCGCCGCCTCGTCGAGCGAGACGAACCGGCTCGCCACGCCGAGCTCGTTCTGCAGAGCGACACTCGCTTCGAACGCCGTGACGTCCTCGCGCCGGTCGAGGAGAAAGAGGTAGCCGACCTGGTGGAGGTCGATCTCGGCTCCCGGACGCTCGCCGAAGCGGGTGAACGCCTCGATGCTCCGCAGCCCGATCGCGATGTTGAGTGGGTCCGAGAACTGGGCTCGGAATCCGCCTGCCGCCCGGCTGGTCGAGCCGCCCGCGAGCTGCCCGCGCTCGAGGAGGCAGACGTCGACTCCGGCCTCGGCGAGGTGGAACGCGATGCTCGTCCCGACGACGCCGCCTCCGACGACCACGACGTCGGCTGACGTGCGGAAGAGAGGTCACCGACGAACGAGGTTCTTGAGGAAGAACCCGAGGTTCGCGGGGCGCTCGGCGAGTCGCCGCATGAGGTAGGGGTACCAGTCCGGCCCGAACGGGGTGGCCACGAGGACCTTGTACCCCTCCGCCAGGATCGAGCGCTGGAGCCCCGTCCGCACGCCGTACAGCATCTGGAACTCGAACCGGTCACGTCCGATCTCCTCGCGCGCGGCGAACGCCTGCACCTTCCGGATGATCGCCTCGTCGTGCGTCGCGACCGCGATGTACGCGCCGCCTCGCAGCCCGTGCTCGACGAGTTCGACGAAGTTCCTGTCGACGTCGCTCTTCTCCGGGAAGGCGATGGCCGAGGGCTCGAGGTATGCGCCCTTCACGATGCGAAGGTTCGGTGCCCGCGGGAGCAGCCGGTCGAGATCGTCCTTCGTGCGGTACAGGTACGCCTGGAGCACCGTGCCCACGTTGTCGTGCCCCGCATCCCGTAGCCGCTCGTAGATCCGAAGCGTGCCGTCCACGTAGTCGGACTGCTCCATGTCCATGCGCAGGAATGTCCCGAGCTCGCCTGCGCGGGTAGCGAGCTGCGCGACGTTCTCGTACGCGGCGTTCTCGTCGAACGACAGACCGAGGTGCGTGAGCTTGAGGGCGACGTTCGCCTTCAGCTTCTCGGCGACCAGGCGTTCGATGATCGTCTCGTACTCGGCCGTGACGGCCGCCGCGCCCTTGGGGTCCGGAATCGCCTCGCCGAGGAGCGTCGTGTTCGCGTGGAAACCCGCCTCGTTGAGCTTGCGCAGACCGTCGACGCACGAGTCGAGGGTCTCGCCCGCGACGAACCGTGCCGCGCCGAGGCGCCTCCCGTGACTCTGAACGATGTGCTGGAGCCGCGAGCTGTCCGCCGCGTGCAGGATCGCGGTCCTCGGCGATCGTCGAGACGGTGGTCCGGAGGTCGGCCAAGCGGTGCCGAGCCTACCCGGGTGCGCGTCGCGTCGACGGCTGCGGATCCGAACTACGACTCGGGCTGTCACATCCATCCCGGTCTCGCGATCGTGCAGGTGAAGTCGGGGACGTTCGACATCACGCAGGTCGGCTGCACGCCGACGAAGGTCGGCCCGGGCCAGACCTTCATCGAGATTCCGAACACCCCGGTGCGGGCCGTCTCCGAGGGAGCGATCAAGTGGACGACGTCGCTCCTTCTGTGGAACACGGGTGGCTCAGGGCCGTTCTCGCCGGCGCCGCTGACGCCGCTCGCGAGCGGACCCTGCCCGTAGAGGACACTCCGGTCCTGGTGCTCGGTCGACGCCGGGCACCAGGACGGTCTAGTTCAGGCTCGGGTCCGGCGGCATCGCGGCCAGCACGGCGAACGGACCGCCCTTGCGGCGGAGCACGTCGCTCCAGAGCCCTTCGGGATCGTCCGTGAAGACGTCCTCCGGGCGGGCGGGTTCCACGATCCAGGAGCCTTCCTCGAGCTCGCCGTCGAGCTGACCAGGACCCCAGCCCGCGTAGCCGGCGTACACGCGGGCCCGGCGGAGCTCGCCGAGCGTGTCCGGCTCCACCTCCGACGGGAGGAAGCCGACCGAGTCGAGCACGAGAGTCTCTGCGGCGTCGGGGTCGACGAAGTCGGCGAGCACGACGACCGCGGAGGGCTGCACGGGTCCGCCCACGTGGACGGCGCCGAGATCCTCTGCGAGCAGCGTGAGCTCCGGCAGCGCCTCCTCCACCGGCGTCTCCGAGGAGCGGTTCAGCACGACGCCGAGGGCGCCCTCGTCCGAGTGCTCGCCGACGAGGACCACGGTGCGCCAGAAGTTCGGGTCCAGCAGGTTCGGGCCGGCGATCAGGAGATGGCCTCGGAGCGACTCCACCGTCGTATCATCGCCGCATGGAGGGCTTCGGTCGCGAGATCAGGCTCGTGGCACGGCCACGCGGGTTTCCGGACGAGGAGCTCTTCGAGGTCGCGGAGACGCCGATCTCGAGACCCGCGGAGGGCCAGGTGCTCATCCGCAACTCGTACTTCTCCGTCGACCCCTATATGCGACCCCGCATGAACGACGTACGCTCGTATGTCGCGCCGTTCACGCTCGGCGAGGCGATGACGGGCGGTGCCGTCGGACGTGTGGCGGCGTCGCGGAACTCCCGCTACGCAGAGGGGGACTGGGTGCTGCACCAGCTCGGCTGGCGCGAGTGGGCGCTCTCCGACGGTGCGGCACTACGCAAGCTCGACCCGTCGGTCGCTCCCGTCTCCACCGCGCTCGGTGTGCTCGGCATGCCCGGCCTGACGGCGTGGTACGGACTCTTCGTCCTCGGCGAGCCGAAGGAGGGCGAGACCGTGTTCGTGTCGGGCGCGGCCGGGGCAGTCGGGAGCGCGGCCGGCCAGATGGCACGGATCGCAGGATGCCGGGTGATCGGCAGCGCCGGCACGAGCGAGAAGGTCGACGTGGCTCGACGAGCTCGGCTTCGACGCGTCGTTCGACTACAACGAGACGAGCCCGCGGCGCGCTCTTGCCGAGCTTGCGCCCGACGGCATCGACCTCTACTTCGACAACGTGGGTGGAGATCACCTCGAGGCTGCGATCGGTGCGCTCCGCAACCATGGGCGGGTCGTCGCCTGCGGCTCGATCTCGCGCTACAACGACGCCGAGCCCTCGCCGGGTCCGCGCAACATGTTCCTGGTCGTGACCAAGCGGCTTCGCATCCAGGGCTACATCATCAGCGACCACTTCGACCGCTTCGGCGAGTTCGTGCAGCAGGCATCCGACTGGGTGCACGACGGCCGGCTCCAGTACCGGGAGACGATCGTCGAGGGCATCGAGAACGCTCCCAAGGCATTCCTCGGGCTCCTGCGCGGACAGAACATCGGGAAGATGCTCGTCAAGGTCGGCCCGGAGGCGTGAAGTTCCGGTGCCGGATCCTCGGCCACAAGCTGCCGCGGCGCCGCCGGCCGTTCTTTCTCACCGAGCGCTATCAGCGCTGCGAGCGCTGCGGGAAGCGCGTACGCCTGCGCGACCGTTGACAGGACGTCAAATGAACTCGCTGCATCTGGCCGCCCGCTTTGGTATGAACCTGAGAGCTTGGGGACCCACGACAGCGGCGGGGTGGGGGGTCGACTGCGCACTGCGAGGCGCAGTGCCGGCCTGACCCAGAAGCAGCTCGCCGACGAGTTGGGCGTGGAGTCGATCACCGTCTCGCGCTGGGAGAGAGGCGTGACCACACCGTCCTTGCCGCGACTGCGGAGGATCGCCGAGCTCACCGGGACGACGACGAGCGATCTCGTGCGTGCGCCCGATGCCGCGACTGCTCACTCGGTCGAGCTCGCAGCCCTCAGGGAAGAGCTCGCAGAGACGCGTGCGATCGTCGACCGTGTTGCTCGGACGCTCGATCAGCTAGCACGCCGTCGAGCCGCTGCAAGCTCTGCGTCAGCGTCCCGAGAGAAGTGACGTCGAGCTCGGCGAGGTTCTCGATGTGCACTGCGAGACCGTCTCCTCCGGGGATCGCGAGCAGCCGCTTCAGTCGCCCGGCGTAGAAGACCAGGGCTTCGACCGGACGTCCCGTCTCGCGCGCTTCCGCCAGATACGGGCCGTAGATCTCGCGTGCATCCGGCAGGTGGTCCCAGAAGACGTGACCCACGCCGCGCCCACGCGTGTCGTGGAACGGCTTCGAGACGTGGACGATGCGGTCGTCGTCGTCGAGCACGACGTACGCATCGGGTGCCGAGGATCGGAGCGCGTCGAGGATCACTCGCCGCCCTCGATGACGTGGAGGGCGGCGCGCCCGAGCGTCTGTCGTCGCCGGGCGGTGATTCCCCCGCCGAGGAGCTCGAGTGCATCGTCGAGCGTCTCGGAGAGCGAGTCGAGGGTCAGCGTGTCGAGCCGAGCGAGCTGCTCCCATTCGAGCTCGAGCCGTCCCTCGCCGGCCGGCACAGCCCGGACCCGCGCCACGTTCCCGTCGTAGAACTGAACGAACTCGACCGGCTCGCCTGACCGGCGCGCAGAGTCGTAGTAGGGCTTGAACAGGGGCTCCGACCCGGGGAAGCAGTCCCACATGGAGGCGCCGAGGAGCGGCCCGAACTGGCTTTCGGCATGCGAACCTACCCCGACGATTCGATCCCCCTCGTCGAGCACGACAAACAGCGGTTCGTGCCTCACCGTGACGGCCACGGTGGCGCAATCGTACGACGCACGCCGGAAGGTGTCGAGCCGCATTTCGGTCGGTACGCTCCGAACGTGAGCCGCTCGGTCATCGTCTCCGCCGTCCGTACGCCCTTCGGGAGGCTCGGCGGAGGGCTTGCTTCGCAGCCGGCGACGGCGCTCGGCTCGATCGCGATTCGCGCGGGCCTCGAGCGAGCGGGACTCGAGCCCGGCGAAGTCGAGTACGTGATCATGGGCCAGGTGCTGCAGGCGGGCGTGGGTCAGGCGCCGGCCCGGCAGGCAGCGGTCGGCGCTGGGATTCCCAAGGAGGTTCCGGCCGACACGATCAACAAGGTGTGTGCGTCCTCGATCCGGGCGCTCGAGATCGCGGATCTCATGATCCGCGCGGGCGGGCACGAGCTCGTCGTCACCGGTGGGATGGAGTCGATGTCGAGTGCGCCGTACCTGCTCCCGAAGGCGCGCTTCGGATATCGCATCGGCAACGGCGAGGTCGTCGACCACATGGTCTTCGACGGGCTCACCTCGACGTTCGACGGGCTGCACATGGTCCAGCAAGCCTCACTGGTCTCTCGCGAGCTCGGCATCACGCGGGAGGAGCAGGACGAGTGGGCGCTCCGCTCACACGAGCGCGCTGCGGCCGCGCAGGACGAAGGCCGATTCGAGGACGAGATCGTCCCCGTCGGCGAGGTCAGCGCGGACGAGGGTGTCAGGCGCGACACGACCCTCGAGAAGCTCGCAGCGCTCCAGCCGGTCTTCGACCCCGAGGGGACCACCACCGCCGGAAACGCTCCGGGCGTCAACGACGGGGCGTCGTGCGTCGTCGTCTGCTCCGAGGAGTTCGCGAAGCGGCGCCGTCTCGAGCCGCTCGCGACGATCCTTGCACAGGGCTACGTGGCCGACGACTACGCGTACCTCGCGCGGACTCCCGCGCGCGCGGGCGAGCAGGCTCTCGCGAAGGCGGGGAAGACGACCGGCGACCTGTCGCGCGTCGAGATAAACGAGGCGTTCTCGTCTGTCGCGAAGAACTCGACCCGGATGCTCGGCGTCGACGAGGAGATCGTGAACGTCAACGGCGGTGCGGTCGCGCTCGGCCACCCGATCGGCGCCTCGGGCGGCCGGATCGTGGCCACGATGGTCCACGACCTCAGGCGTAACGGCGGAGGGCTCGGGCTCGCGGCGATCTGCTCCGGCGGCGGACAGGGCGACGCGCTCCTGATCGAGGTCTGAAGGCGCTCCTCTGCGTCGCGTTCGCCGCGCTCGCGCTTGCGGGCTCGGCGTCAGCCTGCCTGTGCGCGAAGGTGCCGATCTCGCAGCGTCTGGACGAGTCCGACGCGGCCGTCGTCGGCCGTATCGTCGCGGAGCGTCCTGGGGAGGTGAAGGGCGCGCCCGTGACGCTCCTCACGGTCGAGGTCGATCAGCGCGTGAAGGGAGAGGTCGAGAACACGATCCAGGTGAGGTCGCCCCGCCACTCCGATTGCGATGTCGAGGCCCCCATGAACCAGGCGATCGGGCTCCTGCTCACGCGTGCACCCGACGATGCCTGGCTCGCCTCCGCCTGCAGCGTCACGAAGCCGGGACCGCTCGTGGCGGCGGGTGGCGAGACACGCGGGGGCGTGATCAAGGTCGGGATCGGGATCCTGATCCTCATCCTCGTCCTCACCTGGGCGGTGCGCCGGCTGCGCAAGGGAACGCGTCCGGACTTGCCCGGCGCACCTCGCCCCTGACTCTCTAGGCTCCGCGCGTGAGGTTCGAGCACGTTCTCGTGGTGGGCGCGGGGCAGATGGGCGGTGGCATAGCCCAGGTCGTTGCCGCTTCCGGACGCCGCGTCTCGCTGCACGACGAGGTGCCCGGGGCGGCGGACCGGGCGCTCGGGGCGATGGAGACGAGCCTGGGCAAGCTCGCCGAGAAGGGCGGGCCCGATCCGGCGGAGGTTCTCGCACGCGTCACCGCGGTCGACGAGCCGGTCGCAGCGGATCTCCTCATCGAGGCCGTCGTCGAGGACGCGAGCGTGAAGGAAGAGGTCTTCCGGACAGCGGACGAGCTGTGTCCGCCAGAGGCGATCCTCGCCTCGAACACGTCCTCGATCCCGATCACCTCGCTCGCGGCCGCCACCTCGCGTCCGGACAAGGTCATCGGCATGCACTTCTTCAACCCCGTCCCCGTGCTGAGGCTCGTGGAGGTGATTCGCGCCGTCCAGACGTCGGACGAGACGGCGGAAGCGGTCGTCGCCCTCGCCGAGGATCTGGGGAAGACGCCGGCCGAGGCGAACGACTTCCCGGGCTTCGTCTCGAATCGCATTCTCATGCCGTTCGTGAACGAGGCCGCGTACGCGTTGATGGAGGGCGTTGCCGAGGCCGAGGCGATCGACACGATCGCGAAGCTTGGCTTCGCGCATCCGATGGGACCGCTCGCGCTCGCCGACCTCATCGGGCTCGACACCTGCGTGGCGATCATGGAGGTGTTGCACGAGGGCCTCGGCGACCCGAAGTATGCGCCGTGCCCGCTGCTGCGCCGCTACGTCGCCGCGGGACGGCTCGGGCGCAAGTCCGGCCGCGGCTTCTACGAGTACGCGTAGACCTATAGTCCGGCGCAGATGGACTTCGAGCTCAGCGCCGACCAGCGAGCCATCCAGACGCTCACCCGTGAGCTCGCCGAGGCGGAGATCGCCCCCAACGCGGCCGACTGGGACCACGAGCATCGGTTCCCCGACGAGCTGATCCCGAAGCTCGCCGACCTCGGGCTCCTGGGCGTCTGCGTGCCGGAGGAGTACGGCGGCGCGGGGGCCGACTTCCTCTCGTATGTCCTCGTCCTCGAGGAGCTCTCGCGTGCCGATGCCGGCGTCGGAGTGACCGTCGCCGTGCACACGAGTGCGACCACGCTGCCGATCCTCGCGTTCGGCACCGACGAGCAGCGTGCCCGGTTCGTGCCCGCGCTCGCGCGCGGCGAGAGCCTCGGCGCGTTCGCCCTGACCGAGCCTGGGTCGGGCTCGGATGCGGGCTCGCTGCGCACGACCGCGACGCCCGACGGCGACGGCTGGGTGCTGAACGGGTCGAAGCAGTGGATCACGAACGGCTCGCGTGCCGGAACGTTCGTGCTGTTCGCGCGAACCGATGCGGCGACATCCGGCGCAAGAGGAGTCTCCTGCTTCGTCGTCGACGCAGAGCACGTCCGCATCACGCGCGAGGAGGAGAAGCTCGGGCTCAACTCGTCGACGACCTCCGACCTCGTTCTCGAAGGTGCTCGCGTCGGACGCGACCGCCTGCTCCACGAGGAAGGTCGCGGCTTCCGCGTCGCGATGATGACACTCGACGGCGGCCGCATCGGCATCGCCGCCCAGGCGCTCGGCATAGCGCAGGCCGCCTTCGACGTCGCGCGTGGGTACGCGCTCGAGCGCGAGCAGTTCGGGCGCCGCATCGGCGATTTCCAGGCAATCCAGTGGAAGCTCGCGGACATGGCGACGGAGATCGATGCAGCGCGTCTTCTCACGTATCGCGCCGCGTGGCTCAAGCAGGCGGGAAGGCCGCACGCCGAGGAGGGGGCGAAAGCGAAGCTGTTCGCGTCCGAGATGGCACGGCGGCAGACGGCCGAGGCGATCCAGATCCTCGGCGGGTACGGCTATACACGGGAGTTCCCGGTCGAGCGGTTCTACCGCGACGCGAAGATCACCGAGATCTACGAGGGCACGAGCGAGATCCAGCGGCTCGTGATCGCGCGACACATCCTGGGACGCCAGACGCGCGAGGAGCCGATCGTCCACGAGGCCCGTTCGTAGGCGGCCGTGGCGCGCGAGCGTGACGAGCCGGTGCGGCTCACGAAGATCTACACGCGCGGCGGCGACGCGGGGGAGACCTCGCTCGGGGACGGGTCGCGTGTCTCCAAGCTCGACGCCCGGATCGCAGCGTACGGCACCGTCGACGAGCTCAACGCGGCCGTCGGGGTCGTCGTCGCGGGCGGGTGCCCCGAGACGATCCGCGAAGTCCTCGTCCGCGTCCAGAACGAGCTGTTCGACCTCGGAGCCGACCTCTCGGTGCCGATCGAGTACGAGCCCCGGCTGCGCGTCACGCAGGAGCAGGTCGACCGGCTCGAGGAAGAGTGCGACCGCCTCAACGCCGAGCTTCCGGACCTCAAGAGCTTCGTCCTGCCCGGTGGGAGCGAGGCGGCCTCGCGGTTGCACGTCGCGCGCACCGTCTGCCGGCGCGCCGAGCGTGAGGCCCTCATCGCGGCAGGAGTACACGACGTGAATCCCCTCGCGCTCGTGTACCTGAACCGCCTCTCCGACCTCCTCTTCATCCTGGCGCGTGCCGCGAACGCTGCCGACGGCCGGGCGGAGCCACTCTGGAGGCCTGGGAGCTCCTCCTAGCGTTCGGGGCGGCGTTCGTCGCGGGCTACTTCGGCTCGATGCTCGGGCTCGTCCTCGGCACCCTGCGACTGCCTTTCATTGTGCTGGCGAGCGGGAGCCCGATCGCGGCCGCGGGGACGAACATCGCGATCTCGGCTGCTGCGGCCGGTGCAGGCGCGCTACGTCATGCGCGAGAGGGACGCGTCGACTGGCGTGTCGTCTCGTGGATCGCCTTCCCGTCGGTGTTGGGAGCAGTCGTGGGCGCGATCGTGGCCGACGACGTGTCGGAGGGGCTTCTCTACGGTGTGATCGCGGTAGTGCTCCTGTGGAGCGGCGTCGATCTCGCGCTCCGGCCGATTGCCGCACGCCCCCGGCAGCGGCTTCGGCTCGCGCGCGGAGTCGGCCTCTCGTTCGGCATCGGCGTGCTCGGCGGAGCGGTCGGCGTGATTCTCGGCACGCTTCGGATGCCTACGCTGATCCGCTCGGTCGGCATGGACATCCGTCGCGCCGCGGGGACGAACCTCGTCGTCGGCTTCTTCCTCGGCGCTGCGGGCTTTGCGACGCACGCCGCCGAGCATGGAGTCGAGTGGGCGATCCTCGCCGCCGGTCTTGCGGGCTCGATTCCCGGTGGCTGGCTGGGCGCGCGGGCGACCGGGCGAGTGCCCGAGAACACGCTTCGCATCGCGCTCGGCGCGGTGCTCGTGACCGTCGGGATGGCGTTCGCGGTGCAGGCGATCTTCTAGGCGACGGCCGGCCAGCTGTCGCCGAGCCACTGGGCGAGCTCGTCGGGGGTTCGCGGCGTCGCCACGTAGAAGCCCTGCGCACGATCGCAGCCCCAGTCGGCGAGCACGTTCCACGCATCACGGGTCTCGACCCCCTCGGCGACGACCTCGAGTCCGAGCGCGTGTCCGATATCGATGATCCCGCGCACGAGGGCGGCGTCGGCAGTGCTCTTGCCGAGCCCGTGCACGAAGCCGACGTCGATCTTCAGCTCGTCGAGCGGTAGGACCCTCAGAGCGGCGAACGAAGCAGCGCGTCCGGCGTCGTCGAGGGAGAGGCGGACGCCGAGTGCGTGGAAGCGCGCCAGGATGTCAGCGTCGACCTGTGCGCCCGCGCCCGGCCCGGAAGGGACGACCTCGAGCGTCACGCGTCGCGTCGCGAGGTCGTACGAACGAAGCAGCGAGCCGAGCCCCTCCGCGAACTGCGTGTCGTCGAGGAGCCGGTACGGAATGTTGACGGAGACCCCGAGCTCATGCCCCGCTTTCGCCCATTGCTCGGCAGCGCCGAGCGCGTCGGCGATCACGAGGAAAGTGAGCTCCCGTACCAGCGGCGTGCGTTCCACGTGCGGCACGAACTCGGCGGGCGGAACGAGGCCGCCGTCCGGAAGGACGCGCCGGATGAGCGCCTCGGCGGAGTGGGGGAGGCCGGTCTTCAGGTCGATGATCGGCTGGTACACAACGAGGAGCTCGTTCTGCTCCAATGCGGATTCCACGTCGCGCACGACCCCTGCGTCGACTCCTCGCCGGAGGAGAACGTTTTCGTCGCTCGTGTCTCTCTTCGTGGCGTACATCTGTCCGTCCGCGCGGGCGAGCAGCTCCTCGCCCGTCGACCCGTCGTCGGGGTAGATCGCCCAGCCGATGCTCCCGTCGATCTCGACCGAGGCTCTGTCGACCTTGAACGGTCTTCGCAGCGCGCTCTGCAGGCGACCGACGAGGGCCGCCGCGCGCTCCTCGGTTCCGGTGCCGATCGAGAGCACCACGAACTCGTCTCCGCCGACGCGTGCGACCGTGTCGGCCTCGCGTACGACCGCCTCGAAGCGGCGGGCCAGCGTCTTCAGCACGATGTCGCCGGCGCGGTGCCCTCGAACGTCGTTGACGTCCTTGAATCCGTCGAGATCGACCGCGATGAGGGTGAAGCGCTCGCCGGAGCGGCGCGACCGACGGAAGGCCTGCTCGATACGGTCGTCCAGGAGCACGCGATTCGGAAGGCCGGTGAGGGGATCGCGCAGCGATTCCGAGTGCGCCCGCCCGACCCGGATGTTCAGGAAGACGCCGACGGCCGCTGCGACGAATGCGCACATGACCAGCGTCGCGACGACGTAGTCGGGCGTCTCCTGCAGGAGGGCCGTTGCAAAGCTTGCGACGAGCACGAGCGTTGCCAGGCACAAGGCCCACACGAACGTGCTTCGGAGTTGCCGCCGCCTTAGATGGTGTGCCACTTGCCGCCGTTCTGCCCGCCGAGGGCGCCGCAGTTACTCACCGACAGTAGTCGCAAAGGCGTCAAATGCCACCCCAGTTCGAGGGACGGCCGTCACCCGCACGAGGGATCGCGGGGGCCTGCCGATCCGCCTGTCTGCAGGAAGGCATCCCCCATCGGGGAATCGTGCGTCGTGGACGTCGCTGCGGGGCTCGTCGGCCTGGTCGTAGGCATCGTCGTAGGCCCGGTTGCGGATCGGCTTGCGACGAATGCGCCACGCCACGACCCGCTTCTCGGATCGGTTCCGCGGTCGCCCCGGCTCCTGCTCGTCACGGCGGCCACGGTGGTCCTCGGGGGCGCGTGCGGCCTCGTCTACGGCTTTTCGCTCGAGGCGGCCGCCGCGACGATCTTCTGCTGGGTGCTCGTCATCGTCACGCGCTCCGACTTCGAGACGCGTCTCATTCCCGACAAGATCATCCTGCCGGGGGCCGTTCTCGTCCTCGGGCTGCGGACCATCGACGATCCGAGCGTCGAGTGGATCCTCTGCGCCCTCGGCGCCGCGCTCGTGCTCTTCCTGATCGTGCTCGTGTACCCGCGCGGCCTCGGCCTCGGCGACGTCAAGCTCTCGGCGTTCCTCGGCGCCGGTCTTGGAATCTCGGTCATCGTCGCGATGTTCGTCGGATTCTTCGTCGCGTTCGTCCCCGCATTGGTGCTGTTCGTGCGCCACGGGCGGGAGGCACGGAAGAAGGCGATCCCGCTCGGGCCCTTCCTCGCCCTCGGCGGCGTGGTCGCGCTCTTCTGGGGCGACGCGATCCTCGACTGGTACCGCACTCTCAGCATGTAGCGGAGCAAGGGCCCGCGCGCTCCAGATCGCCCGGGTTCGAGCCGATATTCGGGCAATGGAGCGTGGCTCTGCGGCGGCACGCGTCGTCCGGCCGATCGATGCCGGACTGCTCGCGGCTGCCGCCGTGACGGCCTCGGCTCGAATCGGTGCCGACGACGAGCCCGTCCGCGCGATCGATGCGGCCGTCGAGGCGCTGTACGAGGCCGTTGCCGGCGCCATGCCGTCCGTCTTCGTCCTGGAGCACGGGCGCCTCTGGCTCGTCGCGCAACGCGGGTACGCGGTCGTGCCGGACGGCATCACCATCGAGAGCGGCATCACCGGGCGGGCCGTTCGGGCCGGCCGCGCGCAGCTCGTGCCGGACGTGAGTACGGATCCGGACTACGTGCTCGCGCTGCCCGGCGTCGTCTCCGAGCTCGCAATCCCGCTGCTCGCGGGCTCGAGTGTCGTCGGCCTCCTGAATCTCGAGGCGGAGCGCGCCTTGCCGGACGGTGCGGTCGACGCTCTCCGGCCGCTGGTGCATGCGCTCGCGCCGCTGGCCGAGGCGGTTCGCGCCGGACGCACCCTCGATCTCGCAGCGCTCGCCCGGTTGTTCGTCCACCTCGGCTCGTTGCGCGAGCCGCGTGACATCGCCGCGCTCGGGGCGGCGTCCCTCCCCAAGGTCTTGCCGGTGGAGTCGAGCCAGATCGTCGTCTGGGACGACCTGGGCGCGGCGTCCGAGCTCGAGGTCTGGCGAGCCGACGACGCGTCCCAGCCGCCACTGTCGGCCACCGAGCTCGAGGCCGCACGGACGCAGATGGACCCGAGCGTCGTCTGCCAGGTGCTCGACCGGCCCGAGGAGGGCGGTCGCCGAGGCTCGCGATCGGTCGTCTGGCTGCCGCTGCGCGCGAACGGCGGTGAGATCGGCGCGCTCGTGAGTGTCGTCCGAACGGAGGCGCGTGTCGACCCGATCCTCCTCGACACCGCAGCTGTCCTCGCGGCGCACGTCGCGGCATCGCTCGACGCAGCCTTTGCGTTGAAGCGCGAGCGACTCAGCGCCGTGACCGATCCGCTCACTCGGGTTCTCAACCGCCGTGGACTCGAGGAACGTCTAGAGCGGGCTCTCGCCGATGCGCAGGAGCAGCGGCTCCCGCTGAGCTTGCTCGTCATCGACTGTGACGACTTCAAGGAGATCAACGACCGTGCCGGCCACGAGTTCGGGGACGCACTCCTGCGGCAGGTCGCGGATGTGCTCGCGAAGGCGGTCCCGGATGACGCCGAGGTGGCTCGACTCGGAGGTGACGAGTTCGTCGTCATGCTGCCGCGAGCCGGCGCCGACGCCGCTGAGGCGGTCGGCAGTCAGATTCGGACGCTGTTGGCGGACGGGCTGACGGACGCCGGGTTCCCGCTGAAGATCTCGGCTGGCGTCTCGACGTATCCCTTCGACGGCGCCAAGCCGACGGCGCTGTTGCGTGCGGGAGACCAGGCTCTGTACGCGGCCAAGGGCGCCGGCAAGGATCGGATCGCTTCGTTCCGCGAGCTGACAGGAGGTGCGCCCTCGCTGTCGCCACGGGAGGCGTCGGCGCTCGACGGAAGCCGTCGGGGGCGAAACGATGCCTCCGGTGCGGTGCTCGCCGACGCGATGGCCGCAGTTACGGCAATCGAGGCGGAGGAGACCGCCGACGGTGTGTGCGACCGCCTCTGCAAGGCGCTCGTGTTCGTCGTCGGCGCGACGGCGTGCTCGGCGTCGCGGGTCGTCGGCGACTACGTGGTCGACGCGTACGGGCATTCGCTGCGGGAGGTTTGGCTGGGGGACGACGCGGCATACCGCATCGCCGATTTCCCGCTCACGGCGGAAGTGCTCCGGACGGGAGAGCCGCGAGCCGTGTCCTTTGCTGACGTCGACGTTGATCCGGCCGAGGCGTTCATCCTCCGCGACCTCGACATGAACGCGGTGCTCATGCTCCCGATTCGCGTCTCCGGTCGCACGTGGGGGCTCGTCGAGCTCTACGAGATGCGCCTGCGCCGATTCGGTGCGGACGACATCGCCGTCGCCCAGTTCCTGGTCTCGCAGGCCGAGCGAAAGCTGGAGAGCGTCGCCGGCGGCGACGACGAGACTCTCCGGCCCCGGGTCTACGAGCTGCCGCCGGACGCGGACAGGTCGCCGCGTCCTCGCACGAGGTAGGCGCACTTCCTCCCGTCGTCGGGTAGGGGAGACCTTCCGATCCGTGTGACGATGTACTCGACGTCGTCGACGTCGAAGGCATAGCCGGCCGTGAGCACGACAGGCTCGATCTCGACGATGCGATAACGCACCCCGGGTAGGAAAACGAGCTCGACCGGCTCGGCGGTCGTCTCGTCTTCTGCCAGTTGCGTCTCGCGCTCGTCGAGCCGCTCGCGAAGCGCGTCGAGCTCCTCCTCGCGTTCTGCCAGCGTGCGTTCACGACGCTCGACCGCGGCGCGCTTCAGCTCCACCGCGCCCAGTTCCTGGCGACGCCGCGCAAGGTCGGCTTCGGCCTCCGACACGGCAGCCTCCCGTTCGGTCAGGCTGCTCAGGAAGTCCGTGAGCTCGGCCTCGCGCGATTCGAGGTCCGACGTGCCCAGACGGAGCATCCGCTCGACCGAGGCGCGTGAGTCGCGCAGGAGCTCCTCGCGTCGTTCGAGCTCGGCAATCGACTCGCGAAGTCGGCCGGCGTGCTCGTCGAGCTCCTCGCGTCGCCGGGCGAGCAGCTCCTCGAGCCGCTGCTCGGGGCTCGGGCCCTGATTCAGGACGCGTCGGACGAGACCGCTACGGCGTGGCTCCTCGTGCTCGTCGTCGTGCTCGTGATCGTGCTGATCGGGGCTCGTCATCTGGGTCTCATCGCCGCGCCTGGGTGTGCCGGCGGAACGATCCTAAGCCGTCGAGTTCGGAGCGATCCGCCGGCTCGTCGCGACTTCGCCGGTGCTCCGACGACTCCTGCCGTCACCCGGTCGAGAGGTTAAAGCCGAGGGCCCTCGAAACCGATATGCATCGTATGGATGCGCAGGGTGCAAGACTCCTCGCAGCTCGGATCCGCGCCGGGGTATCCGTCGGCGCGAGGATCGAGCTCGTCGAGACGCCGCGCGATGCGTCCGGCCTGTGCGCGGGCGATCGCGGCGTCGTCGACCAGATCGACGAGCAGGGCCGAGTGGTCGTGACCTGGGATCGCGGATTCGCCAGCGAGATCGACCCCGGCAGCACGCCGATCCTCACGCTCGCTGCGTAGAGCGCCACGAGCCTCTCACGAGGGCGAGACTCGGCCTTCGCGCAGCCCGAAGTCGGCGGTGACGACGACGGTCTCCGCGCCGCTGAACTCCTTTGGTGCCGACGACGCGTACAACGCCCCGATGCCAGCGTCCCGAAACGTCGGCGACAGGATGATCTCGCGGTGGGGCGGTGACTCGAGCCACGCTTTCACGATTCCGGCGGCGTCGGTGTCAATCCCCTGGCTGGCGAGCAACGCCTCGCCGACGGACCAGGTCCGCCAGCCGCGATTCGTGTAGTAGCGGCGGATCCGCTCGCTGAAGGCCGTGCCGTCGGCAGAGTCGTGGCTGAAGAATCCGTAATCCAGCATCGCGCGGGAGTGCCCGCGTGCCGCCGAGCGCAGGCTCGGCGACGAACGGAGCGGCTCGAGGCCGTGCGCTGACCTGACCTCGTTCAGCTCGTGGATCACGGCTGCCTCGAGCGCGGGACGGCGCTCGACGTTTGCCGAGGACCCAGACGTGGCTGTCGGGGCCGCGACGAGTACGGCCATGACCATGACAGCGACTGCAGCGATCGATCGCATGCCTGAAAACCAGATCGGTCGTGGCCAGGCGCAATCCGCTCCCTCTTATGGGTGAGGCGCTCGTAGTCCAGTGGATGGAGGCGCCTACGGCTTCGAGCCGTGGCCGTTGCCGGACGAGTTGCCGTTGCCCGACTGCGAGGGGCTCGTCGTCGTGGTCGTCGTCGAGGAGGAGGACGAGGACGGCTGCTCCGTCGCCGTCTGTCCGCTCGACGACTTCTCCGGCTTCGCCGCCGCCGACGGCTGGCTCGTCTGCGTCGGCGTCTTCTTGCTCTGTGCCTGGCCGGTTGAGCTCTGCCTCGGGGTCGAGTCGTTCGCCCGGTTCGCGCCGGCAACGCGCTTCGCGCCGGCAACACGCTTTGCGTGGCCGGACGACGCGGAATGGGTGCGCTGCTTCGCAGACGTCCGGGCGTGGCGCTTGCCGGTTGTGGCCGACGCCTTCTTCACCTGCCCGTGCGCGGACGGCTTTCCACGAGCCACGCCGTTACCCGGAACCGTGACGCCTCTCGGCGCGACCTGGCCGAGGCGCTCGCCCGGGTTCGCCGCTGCCGGAGCCTTCTTCGCGGGATGGCTCTCGAGCTTCGACGCTCCCGTCACCGCGACGCCTCCGGCAACGCTCACCGCTGCCACCGCCGCGACGGCCTTGATGGCAACTCCGCTCGCGAACAGTCCGCCTCCGGTCGCGGTCGCCGTTCCGGCGCCCGCTCCGAGCCCCGAAGCGGCAGTCGCCGCGCCTGCAGCTGCCGGAAGCGTTGCGGCGCTCGCGGTACCCGCGCCCTCCAGTCCCTTGAAGAGCGTCAGGGAGAGTGGGATCGGTAGGAGCATCAGCCCACGCAGCGCACTTCGATTGCGCTGCTGGAGGCGCGCGAAGTGTGCGCAGTCGGGGCACTCGGACAGGTGATCCCGCAGACGGCGTCGTTCCTTGCGGCCGAGACGCCCGTCGACCGACTTCGAGATCGCGACCTGCGCGTCGGTGCACGTGAGCTGGTGCTCGAGCTCCTCCGCGAGCGAGCGGCGCGCCCGGAAGAGGAGCGTCTCGAGCGCCGAGGTCGTGACGCCGAGAATCTCGGCGATCTCGGCATACGACCGGCCCTCGAACTCTCGGAGAACGATCGCCTGACGTTGCTGGGGCGGGATCTTCGAGAGCGCGGCGAGCAGCTCGCCGACGCTGGGGCCGTCCTCGTCGATGTCCGTCCCCGCGATGCGCTCGTCGAGCTCGACGGTGCGAGGCCTCGACTGCTCCTGTCGGAAGCGCTGCTTGATCGCATTGCTCGCGATGGTCAGGAGCCAGTTGGACGGCTTGCGGGGGTGGACCCCCTGCTCGAGCGCGCGATACGCATTGAGGAAGGTCGTCTGTGTGACGTCTTCGGCGTCGGCGTGGTTGCCGAGCACTGCGTACGCGTACCGATAGACATCCGGCCCGTGCCGCCGATAGAGGGCGTCGACGTCCCGCGACGCGTGGTGACCCGCCTCCGTGACGGCCATGTCTGAACCGTCGTCCGTGTGGCAGGTGCCTGCAACCCACCACACGAATCCTTAACACTTCGGCGCGCAAGATCGCGCGGGCGAACGCGTCTCTTGCGGTGTGCGACCGAATTCCCAGGGACGGAGACCCGACATGACGCGAACACTCATCATCGTGGCCGCGTTCCTCGCCCTCGCCGTGCCGGCGGCCCTCGCGGCCCCGCCGGCCGACAAAGGCAAGCCGGAGAGCCCCGGGAGCAGCGCGACCGCTCCGGGGCAGCAGGCGACGAAGAACGCAGCCAAGAAGTGCAAGGACATGCGCAAGAACAGCGCCTCGAGTTTCGCCAGCCTCTACGGGACGAAGCCGAACGCGTTCGGCAAGTGCGTGTCCGCGATGGCGAAGCTCCAGTCCGAGACGGAGTCGGAGGCGAGCGAGAGCGCCGAGGAGAACGCGGCCAAGGCGTGCAAGAAGGAGCGCGGCACGACGGCCGAGAGCGTCGCGGCGTTCAAAGCGAAGTACGCGCCCCCGACGCACCCGAACGGCGCGAACGCCTTCGGCAAGTGCGTCTCCAAGCTCGCGAAGGCGCAGACGTCGGGTTGAGTTGACCTGACCAACAGGCCCGCAACAGGCGGCGGCACCGGTTGCGGCGGTAGGGGGAAGCGACGAAGGGGGTCGAAAGACCTCCTTCGTCTTTACCGATATGCAGGCGCTCCGAGGTGTGCGATGGGCCTCCAAAGGGGGTACAGACCCAGCCGCTCGTTTCTTATGCTTCGAGACTGCGCCAAGCCCTGGGAGGTCGATTCCTTACTGTTGTGCTGAACGGACGAACACTGCGTGGAGCAATGCTCGCCGCAGTCGCCGTGCTGGCCGTTGGCGGTGCTTTCGTCAGCTCGGCGGAATCTGCGTCCCTGCGTGCAACGGCGTCCTCGACTGGAGGAGTGTTCGTCGTGACGTACGCACCTCAGCCCATGACGAGCCGGGATTCACTCATGCGTGTCAGGTTCAACACGACGGGTCGTGCGCAGCCGGGGTGGGAGTACTACGTCTACCTGGTGATTCGGCAGCCGAAAGCGAAGAAGCTGAACTGCGCAAACCGAGCCGCGTCATGGGTTCCGGGCATGGTCAGACGCGTTCAGCACATCAGCGGCGTCGCAGAGGGCAACTACACCGTATGGCTGCGCGCGGCCAAGTCGCGCGGCGCTCACTTCTGCGCGGGCCCCGCCGTCCTCGAGATCGGCACCGGGCCCAACGGGCGGGAAGGACAGAGAAGGCGTGCGCTTCGCCAGCTCACGCTAAAGATCGCTCCTGCTCATTGAGATACAGCCCACCCGCCGGGCGCTGGCGTGCCGTGGGGGCGGCATGATCTACGCCTGCAGTGGCTCCCAACGCGGGAGTGTGAGCTTGAGCGTCGTGGGGCCTCCGGGCCGGCTCTGCAGCTCGAAAGTGCCGCCGACCATGTGGACGCGCTCGCCGATGCCGACGAGACCGAGCCTCCCGCGCTGCGCGGCCTTCGCGAGCGCGCGTTCGACCTCGAAGCCCATGCCGTCGTCGACGATCTGCAACTCGATGGCGCTCCTGCGCGCACGCACGCGCACGGAAACGTGTGTCGCGCCCGCGTGCTCGCGGACATTGGCGAGAGCTTCCTGAATCGCGCGAAACACCGTGATGCGCTGGGCGGACGAGAGCGAATCCGGGTCGCCGCGGATCTCGAGCTCCGCCGTGACGCCGGCGCGCTCCGCGAACGAGTCGACCTCGCGGTGCAGGATCTCGCCGAGCGGCCGCGAGATGACGCTCTTGGTCTCGAGGGAGTGAGCGATCTCTCGTAGCTGCCGGTCGAGCTCGACCAGACGTGCCGAGAGGTCGTCGAAGCGGCCGTGCGCCTGCTCGCGGTAGTCCTCGAGGATGAAGGGGTAGACCTGCTTCTGGAGGAGCTGGACGTCGGCGGCGAGCGCCAGGACGTCCTGGATCGGTCCGTCGTGCAGGTCGAAGCCGAGGCGCATGAGGCGACGTTCGGCCGACGCGATCAGCGTGCGCTCGCGGCTTGCCGAGTGCTCCAGCAGCCTCTCGCGCTCGATGACCGGGCTCACCGCTGCGGCCGTCTCGATGAGGTAGGCGTCTGCGACGTGCTGCTCGACAGCCCCGATCCGTCCGACGACGGCGGCGAATGCCTCACCGAAGCGAAGTACCGGTGCGGCTCGTAGCTGCGAGCCGCCCAACAGCGAGAGGCGCGAGCGGCCTCGGAGTGTCGCCTTCGCCTCTGCGCGAACGCGTCTGCTCGGACGAGCGTCTTCGCCCAGCGCAAGCAGGCAGTCGAGGCCGCCTGGCGTCCGGACCCACAGCGTCACGTCGCTCAGGACGTCGAGGCCGAGTAGGAGACCGAGCTGGAGCTCGAGTGCGACCAGAGGTGGGAGCTCGAGCAAGCGCGGGCTTCCGACCACTTCGCGGAAGAGGACGTATCGGGCGGCCGACAGCGGGAGCGCGCACGCCTCGGCGATGGCTGCCCCGGCACCGCGGATGTCCGCCTCGTCGAGCTCGAGGGCGGCCCCCAGCTCCACGATCGCGGTCGCCGCGTACCATACGGAGGCGAGCCCGTCACCGACCTCGTCGTCCGCGTACCCGGCGTGGACCTGCCGCGCGTCGGAGAGGACCGACTCCAGCACGGGCCGGATCTCGTCCGTGCAGCCTTCGAGGAAATAGGCATGGAGGCGAGCCAGTCGACCCTCGGGCCCGCGGTACGCGGGCCGGGCTGAGGGCAGTGACCGGGGGAGTGGCGCCGATCCCTCGGATCCGGTGTGCGTGCCTGCCTCGGTCATGCGCGAGCTACCGCCTCATCTTCGTGAATTCCCGCACGAATACAACACTCCTGCCGGTTCGTGCGACCCCCCTCGCACGGATTAACTCCCGCCCGGTGGCGCCGACGCCGGGAGGCGGTCCGAAAGGAGCCGTTCCACGTCCTCGAGCAGCTCTTCGGTCTCGTTCCAGCGGTCGAAGACGCGGACGCCGGACGGGCTCTTGCCACCGGTGTCCGCGGCGATGATCACCGGAACCTCTGGACGGCGCGACCGCGACGCGTTCGCCGTTCGAAACGCCTCCGCCACGGAGTCTGCGCCGTCGAGGACGGCGATGTCGACGCCCGGCTCGAGCACCGCCTCGGGAAGTCGCTCCGGGGTCGTCAGCTCCTCGACCTCGAGGTCGCGACCGCCGAGCAGGAATCTTGCGAGCCGGAGAAAGCGTGGGTCGCTGCTCGCAACGAGCACCCGTGCGCGTGGCTCGTTGTCCTCGTCGTCGAACGTGACAGTTCCCCTGTCGGCGCGCGCATCGGCGGCGCTCCGCGACGCCCAGGCGACGCGATCGCCGAGCTCCAGTCCTCGCCGGCGACACTCACCCGCGGCGAGCTCGACGACCTCACGGGCACCACGGCACGAGACGGTCCGCCACGGCCCGACCTCGTGCTCGATGCGGATCACGACCTGGTCGGCGTCGAGGAAGACGGCGTCGATCGCAAAGCGCATGAAGGCGGTGTGGATGCTCCATCCGGGGCGGATGACCATGCCCTCGCCCTGTCGCAGATACTTGCGCCCGAGCAGCCCGCGCATGCGACGGTGGGCTCGGTCGGCGACGATCACCCGCTCACAGACGATCCGGCCATCCTCCCGGCGGAGCGTCAGCGTCGCCATTGCTGCACCGCCTAGCTGAAGGCGTCGACCATATTGATGATCATCGGCGTCAGGATGACGATGAACAGCGCCGGGAAGATGAAGAAGATCAACGGGAACAGCATCTTGATCGGCATCTTCTGGGCCTTCTCCTCGGCCATCGCCCTGCGCCGCTTGCGCATCTCGAGCGAGAGGTTCCGCATCGTCGTTCCCATCGATACGCCGAGGCGCTCGCCCTGGGTGATTGCGCGAACGAAGATGCGCATGTTGCCGCAGTCGGCGCGGCGGCCGAGGCTCTCGATCGCCTGACCGACCGACAGTCCCATCCGCTGCTCCTGGAGCGTGAGGCGGAGCTCCTGACCGAGCGGGTCGGCCATGCTCTCCGAGGCGACGCGCATCGACGCGAGGATTCCGAGGCCGGCCTCGATCGTCACGACGAGCAGGTCGATCATGTCCGGCATCTGCTTGTCGACCTTGTCCATCCGGGCGCGGCGCTTCAGCTCGACGTAATACGTCGGCGCGAACCACCCGCCGACACCCGCGGCGACTGCGAGGACGACGGCGAAGACAAGAGAGCCGCCCATCGCCGGGATGAGCCACAGGACGACGAGTGAAAACGCGATCGCGCAGAGGACCTGATAGCCGAGCACCTTGCGGGGCGTGGTGCCGTACATGCCCGCCGCGACGAGCTTCTCGCGAATCTTCGCCTCGCTGAACCGACCGCTGCGTCTCGCGGTCCAGTCGCCGAGGCGACCGGCGAGCGAGTCGATCGGCCTGTGCGCGGCCGACTCCGCGTCGGATCCGCCCGTCGTCTCCGCCACGTACCCGTAGGTCTGGATCTGGTCGATCGTCGCGGAGGATCCGCGGGACTTGCTGAGGTTCGCGACGAGGATCGTGATGCCGGCGCCGAGGAGCAGAACGCCTGCGACTGCGATCAATCCAATGCCCATGTCACACGTCCAGTTTCGAGATTTGCTTGATCCACAACGACCCGATCAGCACGAGAATGGCTCCGAAGACGAGTGCGATCCGGCCGATGAGCGAGTGAATCATCGGATCGAGATAGTCCCCACCGGAGAACGAGAGGGCGAGGAGCACGAAGATCGGCAGGCTGGTCAGGATCCAGCGCGAGATACGCGCCTGCGCAGTCAGGACGTCCACCATCCTGCGCAGCTCCATGCGCCCGCGGATGACCTCGGCGACGCGGTCGAGCACCTCTGCCGTGTTACCGCCGGCCTCGCGCTGCAGCTTCATCACGAGACCGAGCTGCTCGGCGTCATAGCTCTCCATGCGACGGGCCATGACCATGAGCGCGTCGTCGAGGGGGACGCCCAGCTGCTCGTCCTGGAGCACGCGACGGAACTCCGTCTTGGAGGGCTCGACCGCACTGTCGACCATGACGCTCAGTGCGCCCATGGTCGAGTGTCCAGTGCGCATCGCGCCGGCGAGCACGTCGAGGTTGTCCGCGAGCTGCTCCTCGAAGGCCTTGCGCATCTTCGTGACCCTGTGGGACACGATCCAGCGCGCCACGAACGGCGCCAGCAGGCCGACGAGCAGCCCCCAGAGATTCTGGAAGACGACCGCGGCGACGAGCGAGGCGGCGATGCCGCCCACGATCGTCCAGCCCGCGATCGCGAGCGCCGACATGCTGAAGCCGCCGAGCTCGACGTCGTTCTCGAAGCGCTGCCACGAGCGCAGACCACCGATCGTGCGCTGCGCGGTGTCGGAGAGCATTGACGCGACCTCCGCGCGGCGCAGGCGCGACTCCTCTTCGCTCGGGACGGTGACGTACTGCGACATGCGGCGCCGCAGCGAGCGGTTGCGGACGTCGATCGCGGAGAAGATCGCGAACCCGACGAGCGCGAGGATGGAGACGATGACGAAGATCATGAGCCACGGCGAGGTGATGACCTCGTCGGCCCAGCTCTCCTCGAACGTGCCCTGCGGCTCCAGTGCGAGCGCCGGCGTCGTGTACTTGGCCGACGCGGGGGCGAGGCCGGCGACCTTGACCAGCACGACCGCCTGGCGCTGCGGCGGAAGCAGCGACCGATACGTGACCTCGTACTCGTTCGAGAGCCGTTGGCCGATCTCCGTGTAGATCGCGGCGAGTGCCGCTGGATTGTCAGCCTCGATGTAGCTGCCGCCCGTCCGTTGCGCCAGAGTCTTGAGCGTCTGGGGCGTGTACTGATCGGACTTCAGCCCGATCGAGATGATCCGAACGTTCGCTTCCTTGGCAGCTGCAAGTGCTTCGGCCAGGCTCGTGTCGCTGGTGTCGTAGTTGGCGCCGTCGGAAAGAAGGACGAACGTCGTTCGCTCCTGTCCTGCGTCCTGAGCCATCTTCGACGCCTGCACGATGGCGTCGTAGATGTGTGTTCCCTCAGCGGTTGTCGGCGTCTCCGCGACGGCTTCCTCGAGGTCTGCAGTCTTCGTCGTGAACTCCGAGAGGACGTTGACGTTCGGATTGAAGGCGATGATGGCCAGCGGAAGATCCGCCTTGCGCTCCTTGAGGAACGCGCGCGCCGCGACGGTTGCTCCTCGGATCGGGGCGCCCTTCATGCTGTTCGAGGCATCGATGAGCAGGAGCGCGCCGCTCTTGTCACCGCCCGGAGGCGCGACCCCGAGGGCCACGACCGGTTCCCCGTTCTCCGTGACCTGGACCTTCGAAGCGGTCAGCGGCTGTGTCGACGGCAGCCCGACGAGAAATGCCCTGTCCGGGAAGCCGGACGTCGTCTCATCGGTGAGCGTCGGCGCGGGTCCCTGCCCGACGGCCAGCGTCGGCAGAGCGAGCGCGGCCACGGCCGCGCTCGCGATCGTCAGGCGGAGACGGCGCTTCACCCGGTCGCGCCCCGAACCTCGTCGAGCGAGTGGACGCGCTCGCCGAACATGCTCTGCGGCAGCTCGATCCCACGCTTGCGGAACTTCTCCAGGAAGACGGGGCGGAGGCCCGTGGCCTGCAGGCCGCCCGTGATCGTGCGGTCCGGGGCGACCGCGTCGATCTGGAACTCGAAGATGTCCTGCAGCTGGATGACGTCCGACTCCATCCGGAGCACCTCGGTCACGTTCACGACGCGACGCGAGCCGTCCTCCATCCGGTCGATGTGGACGAGCAGGTCGATCGCCGCCGCGATGTGCTGCCGGATCGCGCGCAACGGCAGGTCGTAGCCGGCCATCATCACCATCGTCTCGATGCGGTGCAGACCGTCACGTGGTGAGTTGGAGTGCACCGTCGAGAGCGAACCGTCGTGACCCGTGTTCATCGCCTGGAGCATGTCGAGCGCCTCGGCGCCGCGACACTCGCCGACGATGATCCGGTCGGGCCGCATGCGCAGCGAGTTGCGCACGAGGTCGCGGATGGGAATGTGGCCTTCGCCCTCGATGTTCGGCGGGCGCGCCTCGAGGCGGAGCACATGCCGCTGGTGGAGCTGAAGCTCCGCGGCGTCCTCGATGGTCACGATCCGCTCGTTGTTCGGGATCGACGCCGAGAGCGCGTTCAGGAGGGTCGTCTTGCCGGAGCCCGTGCCGCCCGAGACGAGGATGTTGCACTGTGCCTCGATGCAGCGCGACAGGAACTCGACCGACTGCTCGGAGAGCGAGCCGATGTTGATCATGTCCTCCATCGAGAGGCGCCGGCGGCTGAACTTCCGGATCGTCAGCAGGGGGCCCGTGAGCGACAGGGGCGCGATGATCGCATTGACGCGGCTTCCGTCGGGGAGGCGCGCGTCGACCATCGGCGAGGACTCGTCGATGCGGCGGCCGACCTGAGACACGATCTTGTTGATGATGCGGCGCAGGTGCGACTCGTCGGTGAAGCGGACGGTCGTCTCGTAGAGCTTGCCGCCGCGCTCGATCCAGACGTCGTCCGGACCGTTGCACATGACCTCCGTGATGGAGTCGTCGGCGAGCAGGCGCTCGAGCGGGCCGTAGCCGAGGATGTCGTCGAGGATCTCGGACGTCAGCCGCTCGCGATCCTCGCGAGCGATTCCGGGCTCGTCGTTCAGGAGCCGACGGACGTCCGCGGTGACGCGGTCGCGCAGCTCGTTCGGGTCGACCGAGATGTTGAAGAGCTGCGGCCCGAGCTCGGAGATGACGCTCATGTGGACCCGGTTCTTGAGCTCGGCGAACGGCTCCTGCTCTCTGATGGGCCCGCGCTGATGCGAGATTCGCTCGTGGAGTTCCATGTGCTAGGCCTTTCGTCCGAAGAGCCGACGGCGACCGGAGGAGCCCGAGCTCTCTCCCACTCCGGCCATTGCAGGAACGGGTGCGGCAGCCGGGGCCGAATCGCCTCGGAGGAGATCTGTCAGGCGACCGAACGCCTCGGCGGGCTCCGACTGCGGCCGCGCCACCACGATCGGGATGCCCTCGTTGACGGTGCGCGGAATCTCGCGATCGGACGGAATGAACACGTCGGGCGAACGCCCGAGGACCGCTTCCACGTCCGACTGGCTGATGCCGACGCGGCTGTGCGCGCGGTTCAGCAGCAGGTAGATGTGGTCGGTCTCGTACTTCATGAGCTCGAGCGTCTCGAGGCCGAGCTTCGTGTTCTTCAGCGAGAGCGAGTCGAGCATCCCCACCATGACGATGTCGGTCGAATGGTCGATCGACGTGATCACCTCTGCGGTGAAGCCCGGAGGCGTGTCGACGATGACCCAGTCGTAATTCTGGCGAAGGATCGCGTAGATCTCGCGCAGGAGCTCCGCGCCGACGGCGCTCGCCTGATCGGGCCGCCGCGGAGCGATGAGCGTGTGGACGCCCGACGAGTGCTGGGCCATGAATGCCTGGAGCTTGTCCCAGTCGAGGGCTCCCGGGGACTGGGCGAGGTCGTAGACCGTCTTCTCCGGCGGCAGGCCGAGGCAGAGCGCGACGTCGCCGAACTGGAGGTCGAGGTCGATGAGCGCGACCCGCTCGCCCCGCTGCGCGAGGCAGACCGCGAGGTTCGTGGACGTCAGCGTCTTGCCGGTCCCGCCCTTCGGGCCGAGGATGCAGATGAGCCGGGAGTTCTCGTTGACCGGCCCCTGCTCTCCGCCCTGCTTGCGGGCCATGAGCTTGTGAATCTCGAAGCGGATCTGCTCCTGCGTCGCCGGGAGCATGACGATGTCGTCTGCGCCGGCTTCGAATGCGCGCCTGAGGAAGCCGTTGGGCGACCCGTGCCCGAGCACCATCACGTTCAGATCGGGGTTCTGGCGGGCCACGCCGTCGAGGAGCAGCAAGGCGCGATCCGAATAGCCGGCGCAGGCGACGAGCAGGAGATCCGCGATGCCGCCGCGCAACCACGACATCGCCTCCTCGGAGCCCTCGACCACGGCGACGACGTTGAAGTCCTCGCCGGTGGGCAGCGAGTCCCTCACGTCCTCCGCGTCGACTCCGGGCTCGACTGCGAGGAGAGCTTGTACCGGGCGGCTCGGCATCAGATGATCCTCTTTACTCCTTCTACCTCAGCACCGTAGCTGCATTCGCGGTCGACGGCTTCGTGGGCTTGGCGCCGATGACCGGACGGAGCACGAAGTAGAACTGCGTGTTGTCGGCCGCGTAGGCCCACTTCGAGGCGTCGCCGGTCTCGATTCGCAGGACCAGGTTCGAGCCGCCGCTCGGCCCGGGGACGGCCGGAATGGTGAGGACCTTGACGTTCGGCTCGAAGAGCTTCACGACGCCCGAGACGGAGGTGTAGATATCGACGGCGTCACCGGACTGCAGCTGCGACAGCGAGCCGTGCACGTTGTCGATCGAGATGGAGATCGCGCGCTGCGTGCCGGTGATCTGCGAGTCGACCGAGAGCGTGTCGCTGGCTGCGAAGTCGGTCGAGGTGATCTGCTGACCGGGGAAGATGTCTGCTGCGGCCGCACGACCGGCGAGGTACGACGGATCTGCGACGGCGCCCACCTCGACTTCCTTGGCCGGAAGCGTGGTGGCGGCGTACATCCCGTTCGTCGCGACGATCGAGCCCGGCGTTCCCGTCGGGATGAGCTGCTTTGCGACGAGCACCGGCGTCGGGGCGTTCTCGCCACTGACGCGGGCGCGATAGCGATCCAGGTAGACCACGAGCAGGATCGCGGCGAGCACGACGGCGCCGATGCCGAGGGCGATCGCCCATCCGCGCGACGACATCCTGCCTGAGACCTTGCCAGTAAAGGTATTGGACATAGCTTCTCTCCTTGCTGCTCCTCAGGGTCCTAGGTCGTACCGTCCATATGTCGGCACGGTTGGGGGATTACATGAGGTTTCGACGTACCGACAAAACATCATCCGGGCCGGACGGCAGACCCGCTACTGGTCATTCGACTAGTAGTGGGATGCAGACGCCGCCGTCGGTGAACGGACAGAGCTCGTCGTCGGGAATGCCGTTACCGCTCGATATGACGTACGAGACCCAGTGTCCCCATACGTTCTTGGCGCCGGGGTTGGCGGGGACGTCGCCGGGGCAGTTCAGCCCGTCGGCTGCGGTGAGGTAGAAGCCCGCAAAACGCCGGATCGGGTAGATGTCGTTGCCCTGCGCGCCGAACGACTGCTCGTCGGTGATGAAGAGCGTCACGAAGCGGGGATCGTTCAGCGGGTCGGGCATCCCCGGGATCAGTGAGTTCGGCGGCGTTGTTCGGCCAGTGGTTGAGCGTCTTGCAGGTTGGGCCGCCGTTCCTTCCCCAGCGCTCGTCCAGGGCCTGCCTCAGCTGGCCGGTCTTGTCGCCGGTCTCGACGACAATGCAGTCGTCGCCCGGAAGCGGCCCGATCGGTGTTATTGGAAGATTGCCGGGGCCATAGCCGGCGCAGCTGCCGTTCCGCACGTTCTCGATGTACGGGTTCTGACAGTTGCTGAGCATCTCGTCCTTGAAGTTCACGGTCTTGTCGCAGTCGAGCGTTTGGTTCTGCGATCCCGACGGGATGCCGAACCGCAGCGCGATCGGTGCATCGAGCGGATCGGCGTCGCTCAGCGGCGGAGTGAGGCCGACGGTCACGTGGATGCTCGCCGACGACGTCTTGTTGATCGAGTTCGCGGCGAGACCGGTAGCGTTGTCCGTGACCGTCAGATACTGGACAGGCCCCGAGTACGTGTTCGACGCGTACGTCGCCGGCCCGTCAGGGAAGGTGTCGCTCCAGGTCGCGCCACCGCAAACCGCCATTCTTGTCGGTCTCCCACGCGATGCGGATGTCCGTCCGACCCTGACCCGGCCGTGGGAGTGACAGCGCCGGTCCATCTTCCGTACGGATCGCCCGCGTAGGCCCCCACGACATCGCCGACCCGTTGACCGTGACGACCGGACAGATCGGCGCGTTCCTGGGATCGCCGCCGCCGTTGCCGAAGTCGATGTGTGCGGAGACCGCCGATCGAGCACCCCCCAGTGACGTTGAAATACGCCTTCGAGAGGTCGGTCGGGCACCCCCCGGAGAGCTCGACCTCCTTGAGCGCCGGCGGGTTGATGCCCCAGCGGTCGCGCCCGAATACGCCTAGATGACGTACGACGCGGTTGCTGAGCGAGGTCCAGGGCTTGCCGTAGCAGATGGTCTGCACCGGGTCGGCAGTAGCAGCACGGACGCGAGGGTGCCGCTCGTGGGAGCGACGAAGGACGCGTCGCGCGAGGATACGATCACGACGCTGTACTCCCCGGAAGGGCTCAGGATCACGCCGCCGACGTCGCCCTGGTAGACGTTGAACGCATCCAGTCCGGGCGGGGTCGCCGCGTTCAGGTTCGAGCCGCCGACGATGTCGCCGGTGCTCTCGTTCACGAAGAGCGCGGCCACTCGCTGCGGGAAGACCTCCGGGGATTGCGAGCGGAGCAGTCCCGTGACGCCGAGCGCCTTGTGGATCTCGATTCGTGCCTTCGACTTCGGGCTGGGCGAGGAGGGAAGCCACTTGAAGAGCAGCGGGATCTTGTCCTCCGTCGCCTTGACGTCCATGAACTTGACGTCGCACGGGACTTTCCGAGTGTGTTGTCGGCCGGATACGGGTTCGCCGTCCAGTAGTCCGTGCTGTTCAAGACGACGTGCGCGTCCTGCGGGATCCTCGAGCTGGCGGTTCTCCGTGGTCGCGTCCCTGTTCGGGTCGCCGGCGTACTTCAGAGCCGCGTCGCGGATCCGGTTGTTGGCGCCTTGATCCCACTGGGATCCTGGAAGCAGCCGGTGAACTCCTGCCCGCTCGGAACGCGCCCGCGTCGACGAGCGTCTGCAGGTGCTTCTTGTGCACGTACCAGTTGCCGACGCTGACCACGACGGATCCAAGCCCGAGGATGACGGGGAGGAGGAGCGCGAAGAAGACGACGACCTGGCCGCGTTCCCGGGGACCGAGACCAACGCGCTGGAGTCTCATGCGCAAGCTCCGCCGTTGTCGGGAACGATCTTGGACAGCGTCGCCGGTTGCTCGAGCCGCATCGTGGCCTTTGCCGTCAGCGTGATCCTGAACGAGTTGATGAAGAAGAACTTGTAGGGCTGCTGGAGGCGCACGCGAACCGGGTCGCCCGCGTCGTTCGTGGTGTTCGGGTAGCAGATGTCGACGGTCACGCCATCCTGGAGGCCCTTCGTCGTCGCCATGCATTTGAGCGTGTTCTGCAGCTTCACCCGCGTCCGCGCGACGCCGCTGCATGCCGGCGTCTGCGTGCACGTGGTGTTGGTCCGGAGGCACTCGGGCGCCCAGTTGTTGACGACCGCCCAGCGCGCGCCCTGCTTGGCGATGCGGTTCAGGTCCAGCCAGTAGTTGAGCCCGATGCCGAAGGAGACGTTCCCGAGACCAGGATCAGGAGCGGGAAGAGGATGAGCGCGAACTCGACGGTCTCCTGACCGCTCTCGCGGTTGCGGCCGCTCCGCTGATGCATCTTCCCTCGAGAGGGCCTGCAAGCCCTCCTCTGAGTGATCAATTTTCAACCGCATTCCCTCCCCGGGAAGCCTGACACTCGGCTCATTGTGCAGGCGATCCGGACTGGGGAAGGGGGCCGCGAAAAATTCACCCGAAGGTCGAGGTCCGGGAAGGGCGAGGCCGGTGCGCCTCGAACGGGTCAGCGGCGGCCGCGCGGTTACTCGACCAGGACGGACACACGTCGCCCCCCTGAACGAGCAGAGCGTGGTGTCGGGTGTCCCGCCGGAGCCCGCGACGACGTACGACACCCAGTGCCCCCACATGTTCTTGGCGCCGGGGGTTGCCGTGGACGTCGCCCGGACAGTTCAGGCCGTCGGCTGACGTGAGGTAGAAGCCCGCGAACCGCCTGACCGGGTAGATGTCGTTTCCTGAGCCGCCGAAGGCCTGCTCGTCGGTGACGAAGATGGTCACGTACCGAGGATCCGTCAGCGGGTCCGGCATGGGATCGCCCGCTGCATTCGGCCAGTGGTTGAGCGTCTTGCAGGTCGGGCCGCCGTTCCGTCCAAAGCGTTCGTCCATCGCCTGCCGGATCTGGCCCGACTTGTCTCCGGTCTCCGTGACGATGCAGTCGTCCCCCGGGCAAGGGCCCGATGGTCGGGACGGGCAGGTTGCCCGTCGAGTAGCCCGCGCAGCTTCCGTTGCGCTTGTTCTCCCTGTAGGGGTTCTGGCAGTCGTTCAGGAGCTCGTCGTGGGAGGTGACGTTCTTGTCGCAGTCCAGCGCTTGGTTGAGCGAGCCTGACCCGCTGGCGAAGCGCATCGAGATGGGCGGGTCGAGCGCGTTCGCCTCGATCAACGGCGGCAGGAGCCCGACCGTCACGTGGAGGCTGGCCGACGACGTCTTGTTCATCGAGCCGGCCGCGAGTCCGGTGGCGTTGTCGGTCACGGTCAGGTACT
>CAVZVL010000006.1:0-17024 GCA_963778725.1 uncultured Gaiellaceae bacterium | reverse complement strand
CCTCGGCCTCCGGCACAGCCGCCCTGAACCACTCGCCGGGCAGCTGCGACAGACGACCGGCGGCCATTCCGACCTCGGGCTCGAGCTCCACGACGAGGAGTGGCCCGTCGAGACCGATGTCGCCCTCGACCCGCAGAGCCCGCCGCGCGGCAGTCGCGTCCGGCTCCGCGATCGGGGGCGACGCTGCCGTTCCTCTTGGCGCGACCGGCCAACATCGGCGACGCGCGACAGCTGCGGACGCGAGCTGCTCCTCCGCCAGCCTGCGCGAGCGAACCGCCTCGACGAGCGCATCGCGCACCGAGACGACCGCGTCGTCGAAGAGGTCGTGCCCGAGGCAGAGCGCGTCGGCACCTGCCGCGATCGCGCGCACCGCCCCCTCCTCGATGCCGACCGTGTCGCTGATCGCCTTCATCTCGAGCGCATCCGTCACGAGCAAACCCTCGAATCCGAGCTCGGTCCGAAGCAGGTCGGTGAGGAGCTCGCGACTCATGGTGGCCGGAACGTCGCCGAGCGACCGCACGACGATGTGCGCGGTCATGACCGAGAGCACGCCGGCATCGATCGCCGCGCGGAACGGTACGAGCGCGCGCTCGTCGAGCGCGTCGACGGACGGCAGCGCGAGGTGGGAGTCCAGCGACGTGTCGCCGTGGCCGGGAAAGTGCTTCGCGCAAGCCGCGACGCCCGCACTTTGAAGACCGCGCACGAACGCGGCGACGTGTCGGGCGACGAGCTCGGCGCTCCGGGCCGAACGAACGGATCCCGATGACGGGGTTCTGTGGGTTCGTGTTGACGTCCGCCACCGGGGCGAAGTCGAGATTCACGCCGACGCCGGCGAGCTCGGTCCCCATCGAGCCGGCGACCCGCCGGGTCAGCTCGACGTCGTCGACCACGCCCAGCGCGCCGTTCCCGGGATAGGAGCTCCCACGCGCGGCCTCGAGGCGCGTGACGTCGCCGCCCTCCTCGTCGATCGGCGACGATCAGGTCGGCCCGCTCCGCTCGGAGATCGTCGGTCAGCGATGCGAGCTGTTCGCGCGACTCTCGACGTTCCAGGCGTAGAGGACGACGCCGCCGAGCCCTTCTCGAGATGCGCCGCCGGACCCAGTCCGGGGCTGTCGGCCCTGCGAAGCCCGGGAGGATGCAGCTCGCCGCCGAGCCGTGCGAGGTCGCTCACGTGAGGCTCAAGCCTTGACGGCGCCGGCGGTGAGGCCGAAGGCGATCTTCCGCTGGACGAGGAGGAAGAAGATGACCACCGGGATCGCGGTCAGCGTCGATGCCGCCATGAGGCCGCCCCAGTCGGTCGCCCGGCTCGTCCCGTAGAAGTACGAGAGCCAGACCGTGAGGGTCTGGTTCCGCTGGTCGGTGAGGATGACGTTGGCGAAGATGTACTCGTTCCAGCTCGTGATGAAGACGAACACCGACGTCGCCACGAGCCCAGGAGCGACGAGCGGCAGCAGGATGCGCGTGAACGCGCCGAGCCTGCTCGAGCCGTCGACCATCGCCGCCTCCTCGAGCTCCTTCGGGATGCCCAGGATGAACCCCCGCAGGGTCCAGACCGCGAACGGCAGAAGGATCACGAGGTGCGTCAGGACGAGCCCGATCAGATGGTTCGTCAGGTGGTACTTCGCGAGCACGACGTAGAGCGGGATCACGAGCCCGGCCTGCGGGAGCATGAGGATCCCGATCACGAGTACGACGAACAGCTTGTTGCCCGGTGAAGCGGTACTTCGCCAGCGCCACGGCCGCCAGGAAGGCGACGACCATCGCGAGCACGACGACCGGCCGACGACGATGAGGCTGTTCTTGACGACGTCCCAGAAGTAGGGACGGGCCATGGCGTCACGGAAGTGCTGGAGCGTCGGGATGCGTCGAGAACCAGGTCGGCGAGTGCGAGGTGATCTCGTCGTCCGGCTTGAAGGCCGTCGAGATCATCCAGAAGACGGGGAAGACGAGCACGACGAAGACGGTGAGACCGACGACGTTCCAGGCGGCGCGACGGAGCCGCCGGCGGCGGTGACGCCGGATCTGTCGCGGCGCGCGGCGCAACCGCGGCCCGCGATGCGATGCACCTCGGTCGCCGACGTCATCGAGCCTCACCCATCTTCACCATCCGGCGAACGTAGACCACGCTCATGGCCGCGACGATGAGGAGCATCAACAGGGAGATCGCCGCACCGCGTCCGAAGTCGGAGTGCGCATAGCCCTCGATGAAGACGTACACGCCCATGACGTAGTTGGACGTGTCGACCGCCGAGGAGCCAATGAGCAGGTACGGCTGCGTGAAGACGCCGAAATCCCAGATGATCGAGAGGCTCGTGAGGATCAGGAAGATCGGCTTCAGCACCGGGAAGGTCACGTCACGGAATACCCGAACAGGCCCGGCGCCGTCGATCTCCGCGGCCTCCACGAGCTCCCTCGGCACCTGTGCGAGCCCGGCATAGACCGTGATCGCCACGAACGGGATCGCTCCCCAGACGATGAGGAGCGTCACCATCGCTAGCTTGGAGAACGTCGATCCGTACCAGTCGTGCCCCGTGTACTCGCCGACGTGCAGCTGGGTCAGAACGTAGTTGAGGACCCCGTTCTGGAAGTTCGTCATCCAGACCCAGACCTGCACCGCGACGACCGCGGGCATCGACCAGACCAGCACAAGGCCGGCGGTGAGCGGGATGCGTACCCACGTCGAGACACGCACCAGGAGAAAGGCGATCGCAGTGCCGAGGCCGATCGTGAGGGCGACGTTCGCGGCCGTGAAGATCACGGTGCGGAGCAGCACCCGCCAGAACACATGGTCGTGGAGGACGGACGAGTAGTTGTCGAGCCCGATCCACACGCCCTTTCGCTGGATCAGCTCGGCGCAGCCCGTACTGCTGGAACGAGAGCGTGACGAGCTTGTAGAGGGGATACCCGAGGATCGCGGTGATCACGACGATCACCGGCAGGATCAGGAGGTACGGGACGGACGCCTGAGCGATCCGCTTGAGACGCGGTCGCCGCCGAGACCGGTGGGCAGTGGCCTCGGCGGCGACCGTCATTCCTGCTGGACCCTACTGATTCAGGGTGTAGGTGATGTTGTCGCTCGCAACGGACGCGGCGTCCTTGATCGAGGACCTGCCGCTCAGGATCCGCTGCAGCATGGTGCGGAGGACGTTTCCGTTCTCGACGTTGACCCAGTTCTTCGACTGCGGGACGAACCAGCTCTTGCGTGCGGCGCGCTCGTTGACACTGGCGCCCAGCAGGCTCGTCGTGTTCGGGATGTTCCCCTTCGCGCGGAGTGCCGTCATCGACGCGTTGTCGGTGAAGGCGCTGATCCACGACGCTGCCGCGGCCTTGTTGCCGCCGACCGGCACGGCGAGGTCCGAGCCGCCGAGGAACCCCGGAATCGGCTGGCCCTTGACGTGGCTCGGCATCACGAACTGCGCGACCTTGCTCTTGTAGTCACCCACGCAGCACGTGAACCAGCCGGCGCCGTACGTCGACGCTGCGTCCCCATCAGCCATGACGCTGTACGGAGGCGGCGTCCCCTCGTTCGAACCGGCCGGAGCACGCGAGGACGCCTCGAAGAACCGCTTGTAGGCGGCGAGTCCCGCGAGCGCGGCCGGCTTGTCGAGCGTGCCGACCCACTTGCCCTTGCGCGTGACGGCGATCTTTCCGCCGTAGTCGTAGACGAAGCTCATCGCCACGTACCAGTCGGTGCCCGCGATGTAGACCGGAGAGAACGACTTGGCCTTGTTCTTCGCGCCGAGCTTCCTCGCGAGCGCGATGAACTCGTTCTGGCTCTGCGGAATCTTCGCGTTGACCTGCTTGAACAGGTCGGTGCGATACGTGACCACCCGCGAGCCCGCGTAGTACGGGACGCCGTAGAGCTTGCCGCCGTAGCGACCCGAAGCTGCAAGCCCGGCCAGCCAGGTGCTCTGGTTGGGGAACGACAGGCCGCCTAGATCCTGGAACGCCCCAGCCGCCGATGTACTTCGTCATCTCCGTGTTCCCCATCTCGATGACGTCAGGCGCGTTGCCGCCCGCCAACGTCGCGTCGAACTTCGCGAGGTGGGTACCCCACGTCTGGTACTGGACGTCGACGTTCCACCCAGGGTTCTGGGCTTTGAACTGCGCGTTCGCGGCCGCCACGACCTCCGGCCAACCCGACTGGGCGTCGACCTGAAGCCAGACGGTCAGGGTGTTCGCGGCACTCCCACCCGACGCGCCAGAGACACCGACAGCTACGACCGACAAGCGCGGCGACGAGCGCAGCTGCGGCGAAAATACGTACGTTCATTCGCATCTCCCGCGGCATCTGGGCGCTCGGTCAGACCGTGAAGCGAGGTGTGGCAGTGCGCGGTCGGAGCACCCAAGTGGTTTGTACCAATCTGCCACGGGCTGGAGGCTTCCACATCCTCGGCGCCGCTGTCAAGCCCCTATCGATCACCGAGTTGCGATGTAAAGCCCTGCTCAGCAGGGTACAGCGCCCGAGACTTCGGCGCGAGTCGCGGTTGGTACTAACCACGCTGCTGCGCACGAGCCGGCCGATCGCCGTCCGTCGGCCGTCCGCGCGCGCCCGCCGGCGCTCGTGCGGGATCGACAGCGTCGTGATCGAGGCGGTACCTGTCGCCTCGGTAGATCGATTCGACGAACTCGACGATCTCGCCTTCCTCCGAGTGCGTGACGCGCTCGAAGCGGAACGCCGGCGAGTGCAGCGGAACGCCGAGGGCGTGCGACTCGTCCTCGTCGGTGACCGTCGGCTCGATCGTCTGCTCGCCGCCGACGACCACGATCCCGTAGCGGTCATGCAGGAGCTCGTAGAACGATCGCTCCTCGAGGTCGCGCGCAGTCAGCCCCGGAACATGCGAGGCACGGATGTGCACGGTCTCGATCGCCATGCTCTCGCCGTCCGCAAGCCTGAGCCGTTCGGCGACGAGAACCGCCTCGGATGGCGAGACGTGCAGCAGGCGTCCCAGGCGTGCGCCGGCCGGCACGGTGCGAAGGTCGAGCGTCTCGCTCGCGGGTCGCAGACCGCGGCTCCGCATGTCGTCGGTGAACGAGGTCATCGTGAGCTCCTGCGCGATCTTCGGCTCGCTCACGAACGTGCCGGAGCCGTGCCGACGGACGAGGTAGCCCTCGCGCACGAGATCGTCGAGCGCCGCACGCACGGTGAGCCGCGAGACGCCGAAGTCCGCGCTCAGCTGACGCTCGGACGGGATCGCGTCGCCGACGGCGTGCTGCTCGATGAGATCGAGCACGAGGTCGCGCGTCTCCGCCTGCTTCGTCACGCGGGGCATCGTAACCGACCGTTCGGTACTGGTCAATACCAGGAGCGGCGCGGCTCAGCGCGCGACCGAGGCCGCCGGCTCGCCGTAGACTCGCGGTCAGGTGCGAGCAGCGACGTCCCGGTCTCGGCGTCGAAGAAGTGGAACCGCGACGGGTCGAGCGCGAGCCGGATGCGGCTCCCCCACGCGCGCCGCCGTGCGCGGGTCGACGCGCGCGTTCAAGAGCGCACCGCGGTCGGTCACGAGATCCGTCGCCTCGTCCGCCTCGTCCTCGAGCCCCGCGGCGACCCGCGAGGCGTCGACCCGGAAGAACACGTGCGCGTCGGAGCCGAGCTCCTCGAGCACGACGACGTCGGTGTCGATCGTCGGCAGCTCGGGCGAGGCGAAGGCGGCGTCCTCGAACGTCTCCGGACGAATGCCGAGAATGACGGCACCGCGCCACGCCCTGGGCCTGCGATCGGCGTCGAGCGGGACGCGGAACTGGCCGAGCACGACCTCGCTCGCCGTCGATGCGCGCCTCGACGAGGTTCATCGCCGGCGAACCGATGAACCCGGCGACGAAGAGATCCTTGGGCTGCTCGTAGAGGGTCTGCGGCGTGTCCACCTGCAGGATGTGACCGTCCCGCATGACCGCGACGCGCTGGCCCAGCGTCATCGCCTCGACCTGGTCGTGTGTGACGTAGACGGTCGTGACGCCCAGCTGCTGATGGAGCTGCGCGAGCGACGCGCGCATGCCGACGCGGAGCTTGGCGTCGAGGTTCGACAGCGGCTCGTCCATGAGGAACGCCTGCGGCTGCCGGACGATCGCGCGCCCCATGGCGACGCGCTGGCGCTGTCCGCCCGAGAGCTGCGCCGGCTTGCGCTCGAGCAGATCCGACGAGGTCGAGCAGCGCCGCGATCTCCTCGACCCGCCCTCGGATCTCGGCCTTCGGCATTCGCCGGACCTTCAGGCCGTAGCCGAGGTTCTGGCGAACGCTCATGTGCGGATACAGCGCGTAGCTCTGGAAGACCATCGCGATGTCTCGATGGCGCGGCGCGAGATCGGTCACGTCGCGCCCGCCGATCGAGATCTCGCCCGCCGTCACCTCCTCGAGCCCGGCGATCGCGCGAAGGAGCGTCGACTTGCCGCAGCCCGACGGCCCGACGAGCGCGATGAACTCGCCGTCGCCGATCTCGAGCGAGACGTCGTCGATGGCGACGACGTCCCCGGGGAACACCTTGCTGACGTTTCGAAGCTCGATCTCTGCCATGGGGCCGGGTATGGATACCACATTTCCGCAAAATTGGTATTGACCACCAGCGAGGAGCGGCGTAGACTCGCGCGATGGTCGAGGACGTCCTGATCACCGAGGCCGGCGGCGACCCGCACGCCGGCTACGAGAGCAAGCCGACGCTCGAGCTCGTCGAGCTCGATGAACGCGAGCGACGCGACGGTGCCGGCGGCGGTCGCGCGCGGCAGCACCCGCGATCGCCGGCGACGTCGACGCGATCGCGGCACGTCTGCCGCGACGGCGGCCGGCTCGTCTACGTCGGCGCCGGCTCCTCCGGGCTGCATCGCCGCGCTCGACGCGTCCGAGTGCGAGGCGACGTTCTCCACCCCGCCCGGCATGGTCGTCGCCCTCGTCGCCGGCGGAGATCGGCGCCGCCCGCGTTCGACCAGGCCGCCGCCGAGGACGACCGGGACGCAGGCGTGCCGACCTCGAGCCGCGCTCGGTCGGCCCAGCCGACGCTGTCGTCGGCATCAGCGCGAGCGGATCGACGCCCTACGTCGCTCGGAGCGCTCGAGGCCGCCGGCGCGGCAGGCGCGCTCACGGCATGCGTCGTGTCGAGCCACCGGCTCGGCGCTCGGGTCGCTCGTCGAGCACGAGATCGTCGTCGCTGACCGGCCCGGAGTTCATCGCGGGCTCGACGCGCCTCAAGGCGGGTACCGCCCAGAAGCTCGTGCTCAACACGATCTCGACGGTCACGATGATCCGGCTCGGGAAGACGTACGGGAACCTCATGGTCGACGTCGTCGCCGCGAACGAGAAGCTCGCCGAGCGCGTGCGCCGGATCGTCGCCGCCGCGACGCGGCGCCTCTCAGGCGGAGATCGACGTCCGCGCTCGCCGACGGCCGACGGCGACGCTCGCGTCGCGATCGTCTCGCTCCTCGCGGGTGTCGACGCCGCGACGGCGCGGCAGCGCCTCGACGCGTCCGATCGGAGCATCGCCCGCGCGCTGGAGGAGCCCTCGTGAGGCTCGGAGTCGAGGCCGCCCTCATCGACGGCACGCTCGTCCCGGGCGACGTCGAGATCCTGGGCGGCCGGGTCGCGGCGCTTCGGCCTCTCCTCCCCCAACGGACGCGGAATCGCGGCGTCCGGGCTTCGTCGACCTCCAGGTGAACGGCTTCGGCGGAGTCGACTTCCTCGTCCGCCGACACCGAGGGATACCGCCAGGCGGGCGAGGCGCTGCTCGAGACCGGCGTCACCGCCTACCTCCCCACGTTCATCACGTCTCCCGAGGAGCAGCTCCTCGCCGCCCTCCGCGAGGTTCCTTCGGGTCGAGACGGGCCCCGCGTCCTCGGCGCGCATCTCGAAGGGCCGTTCCTGTCGGCCCTGCGTCTCGGGCATCCACTCCGGCCGACGCACGCCGCAACCCGGACGTCGAGTCTGCTCGACCGACTGCTCGATGCGGGGCCCGTCCGGCTCGTCACGCTCGCACCCGAGCTCCCCGGTGCGCACCACGGTGATCGAGCGGCTGCTGCAGCGCGAGATCGCGATCTCGTGCGGTCACTCGGACGCGAGCGCCGAGCAGGCGAACGCCGCCTTCGACCTCGGCGTGCGGAGCGTGACGCACCTCTTCAACGCCATGCGCCCGTTCCACCACCGCGATCCCGGGATCGTCGGCGCCGCGCTCGCGCGGCCCGACGTCGTCGTCCAGCTGATCCTCGACTGGATCCACGTCGCACCGGTCGACCGCCGCCATGGTCTGGCAAGCCGCGCAGGGCAGGCTCGCGCTCGTCGACCGACGCCGTGGCCGGCGCCGGCCTCGACGACGGCGCGTATCGGCTCGGCGACGTCTCGACGTGGAGATCCGCGACGGCATCGCTCGCGGCCGACGGGGGCGCTCGCCGGCAGCACGCTCACGATGATCGACGCAGTCCGCAACCTCCACTCGCTGGGCGTGCCCTTCGAGGACGCGGTCGGCGCGGCGACCGAGGTGCCGGCACGCGTCCTCCGCCTCCCGTCGACCGGACGGCTCGGCGTCGGCCTGCCCGCCGACCTCGTCGTGCTGAGCGAGGAGCTCGAGATCGAGCGCGTGCTCGTCGAAGGACGTGCGCGTGTCGTCGGCTGAGCCGGCTGTCGCCGCCGAGCGAGCCGGGCTCGCGCTTCCTCGACGAGATCCGCGAGCAGCCCGACGCGCTGCTCCGACTCCTCGACGGCGAGGCGCGAGTTCGCCGCAGGTCGCCGACGAGATGCAGGCGCGTGGTGCGACGACGATCCGCATGGTCGGTCACGGCTCGTCGGACAACGCGGCGTCGTACGGCGTCTACGCGTTCGGCCTCCTGCCCGCGCTGGACGTCCCTTCGCGACTCCATCTCGCTGACCGTCTACTACGGCGCCGAGCTCGACATGTCGGGGTGCACGGCGCTCGCGCTCTCGCAATCCGGCCGCACGCCGGACGTCGTCGAGTACGCACGCCGGGCGAAGCGCCGCGGCGCGTACGTCGTCGCGTTCACGAACGACCCCGACGTCCGAGCTCGCAGCGCGAGGCCGACGCCGTGCTCGCGCTCCGGGCCGGCCCCGAGCGGGCCGTCGCGGCGACGAAGACATACTGAACCAGGTCGCCGCGCTCGGGCTGCTCGCGGCGCATGCCGCAGGAGAGGGCGACGCGTTCGGCGACGGCGTGCGCGCCGCGGCCGAGGCGATGCCGAGCTCTGATCGACTCGGTGGAACGGCTCATCGCGAACGTCGCGATGCCGTTCGCCTACGCCGGGCGCATGTTCGTCGTCGGCCGCGGGGCGGAGTTCGCGACGGCACGCGAGATCGCGCTCAAGCTCCTCGAGACGTGCCGGATCGCGGCCGAGCCGCTGACCGCGACCGACCTCGCGCACGGCCCTGTCGCCGCGCTCGACTCGTTGTTCCCCGTATGGGCGATCGCGTCCGACGACGCGACGCTGCCGGCGGTCGTCGAGGCGGTCGAGCGAGCACGCGAGGCCGGCGCCACGATCATCGCGAGCGGAAACGCAGCGGAAGCGATTTCCGGGGCGCGGAGTACGTCCTCGCGAGCCCGCCGACTCGTCGCCCCTCCTCTCACCGCTCCTCTCGATCGTGCCCGGCCAGCTGTTCGCCTCCGCACTCGCGCGCGCCCGCGGTCTCGACCCCGACGCACCGCGCGGGCTGTCGAAGGTGACGCTGGCTCGCTAGGCGCGGGCGGACGGGTGGAGGAACGGCACGACCGGACTCCATCCCGCACGCAGCACCTCGACGAGGGACGGCGGCGTGACCAGCGCGACGTCGCCTGACGGCCGCGCGCGCCGCTCGAAGTAGCCGGCCGGAGTCCACGTCAGCACTTCAGACCCCAGTACGAGCCAGGCGTGCGTCGGATTCGAGGACGAAGGCGCCGTCCGGGAGCTCGTCGAACCAGGCGCGGTGCAGCCGGCGATCCCGCGTTCGCGGGATCGATCCGCTCGGTCTGTAGCCGTCCGTCGATCGCATCCGCTCCGACCGGCTCGCCGTGGATCTCGCGACCAGATCTCGAGAAGCGGACGTAGTCCTCGCGGCGGCACAGCGCGCACGGACGGTGCCCGGCCGCGAACGCCGTCGCCTCGTCCAGGAAGAAGAGCTCCGTGAACTTGCCGGGCTGGAGCAGCGGGCCGCGGTGCCATCCGCGGAACTCCAGCCGGCAGGCGATCCAACGCCTGACCGCATACCGTCGCCGGATCCGGCCGGAGTCGTCGTGCAGGCAGCCACGATTGCCGTAGACGAGCCCTCGCGCCGGGTGCGCGATCAGCTCGCCGAGCGGCGTAACGCGATTCTGGAGTGGCATGCGCGATCTAGAGCGGCGGGCGGCGGACGAGGGCTCGCGCGACTGCGCGGACACCTTGTCGAGGATCGCCTCGAGGAGGCGTCCGGACGAGAGGACGTGCTCGCGGGCGAGAACGCGTGCTCCTTCCGGGCTCCGCGCGGCGATCGCGTCGCGGATCGCGCGGTGCTGACGGTCGTTCTTGACGTACAGCTCGTCGAGATCCGCACCGGTCGCCCAGACCGGCTTGACCAGGAACGTGCGTCGCGCTGCCTTCGCCATGCGCTCGATGAGCGGGACGTCGGCGGCGCTGTAGATGACGTCGTGGAACGCGTGGTTCAGGTGCAGCCAGTCGCGCGCGATCTCGAGGTCCTGGCGGCCTTCGTGACTCATCTCGACCAGCCGCTCGGTCGCACGATGGAACCGCCTCTCGGCACGCTCCAGCTCGGCGAGGTCGTCCTCCGTCATCTTGGGCGTCGCGATCTCCGTGGCGAGGCTCTCGAGCTCGGCCCGCACCATGAACGCCTCGCGAATCTCGTCGAGGGAGAGCGTTCGCACGCGCACGCCGCGATTCGGCTCGAAGGTGACGAGCCCGAGCGCGGCCAGTCGTCGCAGCGCCTCTCGCACCGGCGTGCGACTCACCTGGAACTGCTCGGAGAGGTGCTCCTGGCGGAGGGTGCTCCCGGGCGGGATCTCGCCCGAGACGATGGCCTCCTCGAGTGCGAGAGCGATGTCGTCGGCCTTCGTGCCGTCAGACACTGCTGTCGGCCTGCCTCGTGCACCGGTCCGAGCAGCTGCGCGTACGCCGTGAGCGTGAGGAACTCGACGAAGACGTCGCGCAGCGCGACCTTCCCGAAGACGTCCCCCGCCTCGCGATAGACGGGCTCGTCCGGAAGCTCCGCCATCACCTCGCCGATGATCCGCTCGACGTCGGCGCGCTCGACGCGGCCGTGCCGAACCCACTGCCAGATCTGCGAGCGGGAGATCTCGGCGGTGGCGGCGTCCTCCATGAGGTTGTCGATCGCGGCGGCGCCGACCCCCTGGAGCCACGCTGCGATGTAGCGGATCCCGACGGAGACGTTCGCGCGGACGCCCGCCTCGGTGATCTCGCCGGGCGTTGCCTCGACGTTCAGCAGGTCCGCCGCCCGCGTCGCGACGTCGTCGCGGAGCCGGTCGAGCTGGTTCGGCCGCTCGCCGAGAACGGCGTCGAACTCCGCCATCGCGACGGGCACGAGATCCGGGTGCGCGACCCACGTCCCGTCGAAGCCGTCGCCGGACTCGCGCGCCTTGTCCTCGCGTGACGCGCACGAGCGCGATCTCGTTGACCTCGGGATCGCGCCGGCTCGGGATGAACGCGGCCATGCCGCCGATCGCGTGCGCGCCACGGCGGTGGCACGTGCTGCACGAGAAGCTCCGTGTACGCGCGCATGAACGGGACGGTCATCGTCACCTGAGCGCGGTCGGGGAGGACGAACTCCGGCCGGTCGCGGAACTTCTTGATCACCGAGAAGATGTAGTCCCAGCGGCCCGCGTTGAGCCCGGCCGAGTGCTCGCGCAGCTCGTAGAGGATCTCCTCCATCTCGAACGCGGCGAGGATCGTCTCGATGAGGACGGTCGCCTTGATCGTCCCGCGCGGGATCCCGAGCGCGGTCCTGCGCGAAGCAGAAGACGTCGTTCCAGAGCCGCGCCTCGAGGTGGCTCTCGAGCTTCGGGAGGTAGAAGTACGGCCCCGAGCCGCGCTCCAGCAGGCGCTCGCACGTTGCGCTGGAAGTAGACGCCGAAGTCGAAGAGCCCGCCGGAGACGTGCTTGCCGTCGACCTCGACGTGGCGCTCCTGCAGGTGCCAGCCACGCGGACGGACGAGGAGCACCGCGACCTCGTCGTTCAGCGCATAGCGCTTCTCTCCCTGCTCGAGCGAGATCGTCCGCTCGATCGCGTCCGTGAGGTTCTGCTGACCGCCGACGACGTTCTCCCACGTCGGCGAGTTCGCGTCCTCGAAGTCGGCCATGTAGATGCGGGCGCCCGAGTTGAAGGCGTTGATGACCATCTTCCGGTCGCCGGCCGGGCCGGTGATCTCGACGCGCCGGTCCTGGAGGTCGGCCGGAACCGGTGCGACGCGCCAGTCGCCGTCGCGGATCGAGCGCGTCGACTCGAGGAAGTCGGGGAGCTCGCCGGCCGCGATCCGCTCCTGGCGCTCGGCGCGCGCGAGGAGGAGCTCCTCGCGCCGGCCGGCGAACTCGCGCTCGAGCGCGACGACGAGGTCGAGCGCCTCGGGCGTGAGGACGCCCGCCTCGTCGGGAGCGGTGACGACTGCGCGTCGCGATGGCGCTCAACCTACACGGCGCCACCTCGAACTGAGCCTCCTCGGTCGAGCCCTTGAGCGCGAGCGTCGAGCTCTCGCCGCCGCTCACCGCCTCGAGCACGGCGTCGAAGTAGCCGGCGCCGACCTCGCGCTGGTGGCGCGTCGCCGTGTAGCCGAACTCCTCGTTGGCGAACTCGTGCTGCTGGAGCCGGACGTACGCGCTCATGCCCTCTGCGGCGTAGCCGCGCGCGAGGTCGAACATCGAGTTGCAGACCGAGTGGAAGCCCGCCAGCGTCACGAACTGGAAGCGGTAGCCCATCGCGGCGAGCTCGCGCTGGAACGACGCGATCGTCGCGTCGTCGAGGTGCTTCTTCCAGTTGAACGAGGGCGAGCAGTTGTAGGCGAGCAGCTTTCCGGGGAACTGCGCGTGCACCGCCTCGGCGAACTGCGCAGCCTCGTCGAGATCGGGCGTCGAGGTCTCGCACCAGAGGAGGTCGGCGTACGGCGCGTACGCGAGCGCGCGGGCGATCGGCGCCTCGATCCCGGGCCGGATGCGGAAGAAGCCCTCGGCGTGTCGCTCGCCGGTGACGAACTCGCGGTCGCGCTCGTCGACGTCGCTCGTCAGGAGCGTGGCCGAGAGCGCGTCCGTGCGCGCGACGAGGACGGTCGGGACGTCGAGGACGTCGGCGGCGAGCCGCGCAGAGACGAGCGTCCGGACGAACTGGCTCGTCGGCACGAGCACCTTGCCGCCCAGGTGCCCGCACTTCTTCTCCGACGAGAGCTGATCCTCGAAGTGGACGCCGGCGGCGCCCGCCTCGATGAACGCCTTCATCAGCTCGAACGCGTTGAGCGGGCCGCCGAAGCCGGCCTCGGCGTCCGCGACGATCGGCGCGAGCCAGTATGTCCCGTTCTTTCCCTCGGCCGAGTCGATCTGGTCGGCGCGGAGGAGGGCGTTGTTGATGCCGCTTGACGAGTGCCGGCGCGCTGTTCGCCGGATAGAGGCTCTGGTCGGGATACGTATGGCCGGCGAGGTTGGCGTCGGCGGCGACCTGCCAGCCGGAGAGGTAGATCGCCTTCAGACCCGCCTTCACCATCTGCACGGCCTGCGCGCCCGTGAGCGCGCCGAGCGCGGCGACGTACTCCTCGGAATGCAGGAGCTCCACAGCCGCTCCGCCCCGAGCCGAGCGAGGGTGTGCTCGATCCGGAACCTGCCGCGGATCCGCTCCACGTCCTCGTGCGTGTAGGGCCTCTCCACTCCCGTCCAGCGGCCGTTCGTCTCAGCACCGCTCATTATCGTGCCTCCCGAGCTCGATTGTGTGCAATTCGTTCATCATTTCGGATCCTAAATACCCGATTTAGCAGCCGTCAAATGCCAATTAGCTGCCTAGTATTGCATCCATATTACGAGTGCAGAACTGGATCCGGACGGCGGCGTGCTCGGGGTATGGAGCAGGGCTCTAGACTGGCCGCGTGGTCCTCACCGCGTTCCTGATCGGGCTCGCCCTCTCGCTCGTCGGCATCTTCGTCGTGGTCGTCCGAGGGGTCGCGCTCTGGAGGCAGGGCAAGCGGACGGGAGGGGCGATCACGAGCGAGCTCGCGCTGTTCGAGGAGCGGGCCGCGCGCACGGAGCAGCTCCTCGCCGAGGCGGAGCGCGCGAGCCGGGACCTGCAGGCCGCGATCGAGCGCCTCCGCGTCTCTCGCGCGCGGCTGCAGGTGCTCCTCGACTCGCTCGAAGCGGCGCAGCGACGCACGCGCTGGCTGCGGGTCTTCCTCCCGAGCCGATGACGCGCGTCGCAGCGGTCGACCTCGGGACGAACTCGACCCGGCTCCTCGTCGCGGACGTCGACGGCGAGCACGCTCGAGGAGGTCTCGCGCAGACTCACGATCACGCGGCTCGGCGAGGGCGTCGACGAGCGGCGCCGCCTCCTCCCCGTCCCGATCGCGCGCGTGCGGAACTGCCTCTCCGAGTACCGGCGAGAGCTCGAGGCGCTCGGCGCCGAGCGGACGCTCGCGATCGCGACGAGCGCCGTGCGCGACGCCGAGAACGGCGAGGCGTTCCTCGGCGAGATCGAGTGGAGCTACGGGTTCACGACCCGCCTGCTCACGGGCACCGAGGAGGCAGCGATGATGATCCGCGGCGTCACCGCCGGACGGCGCGCGCTCGACGACGTCCTCGTCGTCGACATCGGCGGCGGCTCGACCGAGCTCGTGCTCGCGAGGACGGCGACGTCGCGTTCCGACGAGCCTCGACGTCGGCTGCGTCCGCCTCACCGAGCGCTTCCTCGGCTCCGACCCGCCGTCGCGGCCGGAGCTCGCCGCGGCGGGCGCGTACGTCCGCTCGCTGCTGCCGGAGCTCGAGGCGACGAGTGCGATCGGCGTCGCCGGAACGGTCACGACGCTCGCGACGCTCGACCTCGGCGACGCCGAGTACGACCCGGCTCGAACGCACGGCCACCGCCTCTCGCTCGCAGTCGGTCGAGACGCAGCTCGCGCGGCTCGCGGCGATGACGACCGAGGAGCGCGTCGGCGTGCCCGGGATCGAGCCCGGCCGCGCGCCGGTGATCGTCGCCGGCGATCGTCGTGCTGCGGGAGGTGATGCGGCTGTACGGGCTCGACGAGATCGAGGTCTCCGAGCGCGACATCCTGCACGGCGCCGCGCTTCGCGGCGGCCGAGCTGCCCGAGCCCGAAGAGGGCGCGGCGCCGCCCGGCGCCTACACCTGCTGCTGATGAGCCCGCGCTAGCGCGCGCGGGCGGCAGGGCGTCGTCGTCCTCGTCCTCGGCCAGCCGGCGCTGGAGGACGCTGCGCGAGAGCACGCCGATGAGCCGGTGGTGCTCGTCGACCACCGGGACGCGCTCGGCGTCCTCGGTCTCGAGGAAGCGGAACGCCTCCTCGAGCGGGATGTCCGGGCCGATCGTGAAGTGCGGGGCCTCGGCGATCTCGCGCAGCTCCGTCGTCGCTCGGTCGAGCCCGTCGCGACGACCTCGCGCACGAGCGTCTTCCGCGTCACGACGCCGACGAGCCGCTCGTCCGTCGGTGACGAAGACCGCCCGCACCTCCGGCCGCTGCAGCAGCTCGCCCGCCGCCTGCGCGAGGCGTCGGCGGGCAGCTGCCCGGGGTCGGAGACCATCGCGTCGCGGACCGTGCTCATCGGCTCACGGGAAGATGCCGCGCGCCTCCAGCGCATCCGAGACCTCGCGGATCCCGGCGACGAGCGCGCCCGTGCGGAGCGGCACCTTGCGCTCCTCGGCGAGATCCCAGACGCGGTCGAAGGCGTCCGAGAGCTTCTCGGCGAGCTTCGCGCGGATCTCGTCGCGGTTCCAGAAGAGCCGACCGAGGTCCTGCACCCACTCGAAGTAGGAGACGGTGACGCCGCCGGCGTTCGTGAGGATGTCGGGCAGCACCGGAATCCCGCGCTCCCAGAGGATCGCGTCGGCCTCGAGCGAGGTCGGCCCGTTGGCGCCCTCGGCGATCATGCGCGCCCGCATGCGCGGCGCGTTCTCCTCCGTGATCTGATCCTCGCGGGCGGCGAGGACGAGGATGTCGCAGTCGAGCTCGAGCAGCTCCTCGTTCGTGAGCCTCGCTCCGGCCGTGCAGCCCTCGAGCGAGCCGTGCTCGTGCGCGTAGTCGTGGAGCTCGGCGACGTCGAGCCCGGCCGGCGAGTGGAGGCCGCCGGACACGTCCGAGACGGCGATCACGGTCGCCCCGAGCGCGTGCAGCTCCATGGCCGCGACCCCGCCGACGTTGCCGAAGCCCTGGACGACGCAGCGCTGGTCGGCGAGCGTCCAGCCGAGGCGGTCGCAGGCGCGCGCGATCACCATCACGACGCCCGCGCCCGTCGCCTCGTGCCGGAAGACGGAGCCGCCGATCGAGATCGGCTTGCCGGTGACGATCTCGGGCACGGCGTAGCCGCGCTGCATCGAGTACGTGTCCATCATCCAGGCCATCGTCTGCTCGTTCGTCGCCATGTCCGGAGCCGGGATGTCCTCCTGCGGCCCGATGATCGGCAGCAGCTCGGAGGTGAAGCGGCGCGTGAGGCGCTCGAGCTCGCCAGCCGACATGGCCGCGCGGATCGCAGCGCACGCCGCCCTTTGCGCCGCCGTACGGCAGGCGCAGGAGCGAGCACTTCCACGTCATCCACATCGCGAGCGCCGCGCACTCGCCGAGCGTCACCTCCGGGTCGTAGCGGATCCCGCCCTTCGTCGGCCCGATGATGCTCGAGTGCTGGACCCGGTAGCCGGGGAAGACCACGCGACGGCCGTCGTCCATCCGCACCGGGATGCAGACGATGGTCGAGCGCTCGGGAAAGCGCAGCCGCTCGGCGATGTCGTCCGGGATGCCTGCCACGGGAACGGCCTGGTCGAACTGCGCGACCGCCATGCGGTAGAGCGGCGTGTCCCACTCGAGCTGGGCATGGGCAAGCGCTTCCGGGGTGCTCGCCACGGCCGGCGGAGTCTAG
>CAVZVL010000005.1:0-282112 GCA_963778725.1 uncultured Gaiellaceae bacterium | reverse complement strand
GCGACGATCTTGTCGACGACCTGAGGCTCCATGAGCCTCCCGCCGAAGCCGATCGCACCCGCGACCATCGCCATCTGGAGCGGAGTCACGAGCATCCGCTCCTGACCGAACGCGAGCCGACCCGCGTCGACGTTGGAGTCGACCTTCGGGTAGTAGAGCTTCCCGTTGCGATAGAGGCCGCTCGGCTGGCGCTCGTCCGCGGGCGTCTCGAGTGGCGGGCGCTCGTAGAACCCGAAGCGCTTGGCCGTGTCGAGGATCGCCTTCGCGCCGAGCTTGAGGCCGATGTTGCAGAAGACCGAGTTGATGGAGTGGATGAGACCTTGGGTGAGGTCGACCGAGCCGAACACCTCGGGGCCGCCGCTCTCCGCGCCGAAGTTGTAGACCTTCTTCCCGTAGACCGTGCAGTAGCCGGGGTCGTAGAAGTCGGAGCCGGGTCCGAACTTCCGCGACTCGAGCGCCGCGGAGGCTGTGATCACCTTGAACGTCGAGCCGGGGATGAAGAGCCCCGCGCTCGCGCGGTTGACGAGCGGGGCTGCAGGCGTGCAGTTGGCCGTGATGCCCGCGATGCGGCCGTAGTGATCCTCGACGTCATTCGGGTCGAAGCCCGGCGACGACGCCATGACCAGGACCTTCCCGTTTCGCGGGTCGAGCGCGACGACCGCGCCGCAGTTCTGTCCGAGCTGCTCGTTTGCCACCGCCTGGGCGTCGAGATCGAGCGTGGTGACGACGTTGTTCCCCCGCACCGGCCGGCCGTGCAGCTCGTCGAGCGCCCTGTCGACGAGGGTCGAGAGGTTCTGGTTCGAGGCCGTCAGGTAGTCGTTGAGCGAGCGCTCGAGGCCGGTTCGCGAACGGCCCACCGTGGAATAGCCGACGACGTGTGCCGCAAGCGGTCCGTACGGGTACCGGCGGAAGTAGAGCGTCTTCCCTCCCACTTCGCGCTCCCGGTTCCGCGCCAGCCGCTTCCGGGGCTCGAACGAGAAGATCAGCCCGCGGTCGATCGAGAACTCGTGCACGCGTCGGATCGCGTTGTCCTGACGAGCGGCGAGTCCGGCGGAGGCCCACGTCTGCCAGTAGGTCGTCATGACGACGAGCGCGGCGACGAGCGCGAGCGCCACGTATGTCAGGCGGATGATCTGGCCGTTCATCGCGGTCTGTTCGCCCGGTCGGAGACGAGGAGCAGCAGGGCGAGGAGCACGAAGTTCGCGACGATGCTCGTCCCGCCGTAGGAGACGAACGGGAGCGTGATCCCCGTCAGCGGCACGACGCGCAGGACCCCGCCGACGATGATGAAGGTCTGCAGCGCGAAGCCGAAGGTGAGGCCCGCGGCGAGGAGCTTCGAGAAGCCATCCTGGGCCTGGAGCGCAACGCGCATCCCGCGGACGACGAAGACCATGAAGACGAGGAGCAGCGCCGCAGCACCGACGAGGCCGAGCTCCTGAGCGATGGCGGAGAAGATGAAGTCGGTGTTGAGATAGGGGATGAGCTGCGTGCCATCCACCGAGGTGAACGTGCCCTCACCAAGTCCCGTGCCGCCGAAGCCGCCGTTCGCGATCGAGTAGAGGCTCTTCACGAGCTGGTACGAGGCGCAGTCCTGCCGGTACTCGAGCTTGCCGTTCAACGCGCAGTAGACGCGCTCGTCGGTCCACGGGTGCAGCCAGATCGTGACCCGGTCCTGGACGTGCGCGATCTCGTTGTAGAGGACCGTGGCGCCGGCGGCGAAGAGCCCGAGCCCGGCCGCCACGAACAGCGCGCGGCTCGTCGCCACGTACAGCATCGCGAGGAAGATCCCGAAGTTGAGGAGTGCGCTGCCGAGGTCGTTCGTCTGGACGATCACGAGCATCGCGGCTCCCCAGATCGCCACGAGCGGCCCGAAGTCCTTCAGCCGGCCCTGCGCGATGACCTCACGCTTCTCCCGCAGGTAGCCCGCGAGGAAGAGGATCAGGCAGATCTTCGCGAGCTCGCCCGGTTGGAACTGGAGCGGCCCGACGCTCACCCACAGCCGTACGCCGTTCACGCGTTCGCCGATGCCCGGCACGGAGGGCAGGAGGAGGAGCGCAACCGCTGCGACGCCGAAGAGGTAGCGGTAGGACTCGAGGACGCGGTAGTCGTGGCGGAGCGCGATCAGCGTCCCGCAGAGGGCGGCGACGCCGACGGCGACCCAGACCGCCTGGCGGCCCCCGTCCTGTGCGTCGAGGCGGTAGATGGTCACGATCCCGAAAGCCGTGAGGACCGCGGTCAGAGGGAGCAGGGCTCCGTCGGCGTGTGGAGCGGTTTTCCGCACCACCGTGTGCGCGACGAGGTAGAGCGCGAGGAACAGGGCACCCCATGTGATCGCGCTGGCAGAGACCTCCGCATCGCGCGCGGTGGTGACGCTCGCGAGCGCGATGCCCGCGAGCAGCGCCGCGACGATCAGTCCGGCGAGTTCGCGACGCCGCAAGCGCTCACCGTTTGATGCCCCAGTACAGCACGAGCATGCCGACGACGAGGACGAGCGCTATGAAGCCGATCGCGGCGAGTCGTCCGCCGGGCCCGGCGCCGTGCGTCCGAACGTCGTGCGGTGTGGTTGTGACCGCCGACGGCTCCTCGAGCGGGATCGCGTCCGGCTCGGCGCTGTCCGTCGGCTCGTGCTCCGGCACGTCCACGGGGTCGCCCTCCACGAGCTCGAAGAGGACGACGGTGATGTTGTCCTCGCCGCCTTCGGCGTTCGCAGCGGTGACGAGCGCCTCTCCGGCCGCGACCGGGTCGCGTTCGGCGCTCAGGATCGTCGCGGCGATGTCGTCCGCTCCGAGCATGTCCGTCAGGCCGTCGGAGCAGAGCAGGTAGAGGTCCCCTGGCTCGGCCGTGACCGCGAATACGTCGGCCTCGATCGCGCTCTCCGTCCCGACCGCACGCGTGATCGCGGAGCGCTGCGGATGGCGTTCTGCCTCCTCGGGGGTGAGGACGCCGCTGCGCACGAGTTCGGCGACGAGCGAGTGGTCGGTGGTCACCTGCTCGAGCTGGTCGCCGCGAAGCCTGTAGGCGCGCGAGTCGCCGACTTGCCCGAAGACGACGCGGTCCTCCGTCGCGTCCACGAACGCGACCGTGACCGTCGTGCCCATTCCGGACGTGCCCGGGTCCGACAGCGAGCGCTGCCAGACGCGGCGGTTCGCCTCTTCGATGACCGCCTCGAGGGTCGCCTCGTCGGTGACGGTCTGTCGACCCTCCTTCAGCGCCGCCGCCGCGATGCCCGCCGCGACCTCGCCTGCGCGCGCGCCGCCCATCCCGTCCGCGATCGCGAAGAGCGGAGGCTCGAAGACGAATGCGTCCTCGTTGCGCATCCTTCGGCGCCCGGTGTCCGTCACGGCGGTGGAGCGCCCGATCCTCATGGCTGCACCTGCAGCTCGGTCGCTCCGATCTTGATGACGTCGCCGGCCTTCGCGATCCGCCCCTTCTTGAGCTTGGATCCGTTCACGAAGGTCCCGTTGGTCGAGCCCAGGTCGTCGACCCACGCGCCTTCCGGGCGAGGCTCGATGCGCGCATGCCGGCTCGACGCGTATTCGTCGTGGTCGAGGCGGATACCGCTCTGCGCGTCGCGGCCGACGACGGTTGGCGCCGAGACCTCGATGGTGGCGCCCTCGGCCAGCTCGGGGCTCGTGACGACGAGGAGCCGCGTCGGCTTGAACCCGTGCTCTGCGCGGAGAGCGGCGGCCTCGGCTGCGCCCAGCACGATGCTCTCCTGGGGCGCCTGATCCATCCCCTTCGTCGCCGAGCGAACGACGAGGACGATGAAGCCGTAGAGGAGCACGAGGAACGCGATCTTGAGGATCAGGAGCGTTTCGTCGGTTTCCAGCGCGACGATCGCGATCGTGTTCACGACGGAAGCGAGCGGCCGAACACGATCTCCGTCGAGCCGATCGTGATGCGGTCGCCGTCGCGGACCTTCGCGCGGTCGGTTCGCTTGCCGTTGACCTCGATACCGTTCGTCGAGCCGAGGTCGACGATCAAGTAGGCGGTGCCGTCCTGTCGAAGCTCCGCGTGTCGGCGGGACACGTTGACGTCGGACACACGGATGTCCGCCTCGCGCGAGCGGCCGATGACGATGCTCGGCTTCGTGATCTCGTGTTTGCGCCCCGCGACGGTGAGCGTCACCACCTCGCGCACGGGCTCGGGTGGAGGCGTGTCGGGCATCTCGACGGCTGGCGGCGCCGGCGCGCGGTAGATCATCGTCTGGGCCGGCTCTGCGACCGGAATGTCAGCAGGAGGCGGCGGAGCGGCGTCGTCGTCGGGCGCGACGAGGCGCGTCGCGATGCCGAACTCTCCGACTGCGAGGTCGTCGTCCGTCGTCACCTTCACCTGCGGCGCGTCGAGCAGTGCGTACTGCTCGCGACGGGCGTGCTCCGCGAGGTACTCCTGGAGCTCTCCGATCAGCGCCTCTTCGTAGCCGTCGAACTGCGCGCGGTCGGCCGGGGAGAGGTAGACCGTGTACTCGTTCGGCACGTACACGCGCGACACCGACACGTTCCGGTGATCGTCCATCTCCTTCACGAGCTTGCGCGCCAGCTCGATGGGCTGCACGTGCGTTCGGAAGGCGCGACCGAAGACCCCCTCGAACAGGCCCTCGATCTTCGACTCGATGCTGCGCAGAACGGCCATGAGCAGAGGTTTTCCGCGTCGAGTGTAGAGATCGCTCCGGTGTGGCCCGCTACGAAGAGCGGCGGAGCACGACGGACGAGATACCCGCTACGGCCCACACCGACGCGCCGACGATCGTGCTCGCGACAGTCGCGCCCGCCAGGACGGACGTGCCGACGAGGACGAAGCCGATCGCTCCGACGCCGAACGTCGATCGACGCGCCAGCGGCAGGAGTGCGGAGGCGGCCGCGACGAGGGCGGCTGCCGCGAACGTGACGGGGTGGCCGGCGAGCCACGCCCAGACCTCGGTCGCCGCGCCCGGCACGGGCGTCAACGGATCGATGTCGAGGCTGCCGGCGGGGCGGTCCGTGACCGGGAGGCTCTCACCTGCCAGCCCGGCGAGGAGGGCGGCCGAGAGGACGGCGAGCGCACCGTGTGCTGCGCGCCGCGCAGTCCCCTGTGCCCGCTGCAGGACGAGCGGAACCAGCGGCAGCAGCCCGACTGTGGCGAGCAGCGGTCCGGCGACGAACAGGAGCCCGTGGCGGGCGTCACGCCAGTTGAGGACGATCCAGGCGAGCGCGAAGGCGCCGTAGAGGATCGCTGCGCTCGCCGCGACGTTCCCGATCGGGAACACCGGCGCCGCGAGGGCAACGGCGAGCCCCAGACGCGGGTCGACCCAGGCCGCCGCCGCGGCTGCGACGACGAGCGCCGCCACGAGCACCGGTGGCCAGAACGGCACCAGGGTCGCGGCGAGGAGGGTGGTGACGACTGCGAGCGCAGCCGGGACGAGTCGACGCGCGTGCCGCTGCGCAGGTGCGCCCACCTTCTCGTCTCGCTGCTTCGCGCGCTCCTTGCCCTTCGGGCGCGCGTGGGCGGTGCGGAGTGCGTTCCGTAGCTCGGCGGCCAGGTCGGGCGCTGTAGGTCGTGTCGCGGGATCGAGCGCGAGCGCGGTGTCCACGGCTGCGACGAGCCGTCGTGGAAGCCCACGCCGCTCGGAGGCAAGCGGCGGGGCCCCCGCCTCGATCGCACGGGCGACCTCCTGGATCGGCATCCCCCAGAACGGATGGCGGTCGGTGAGGGTTTCCCAGAGGAGCACGCCGACCGACCACACGTCGCTCTGCGGGCTGGCGTCGGCACCGGAGAGGCGCTCTGGTGCGATGTAGGCGAGTGTGCCCGGCACGTCGCCGACCGCGGTCAGCGTGTCGGCGCCGTCGAACTGGGCGAGGCCGAAGTCGAGGAGCCGGATCGAGAGCTCGTCGCGGTCCTCGACGAGAATGTTGGCGGGTTTCACGTCGCGGTGGACGATTCCCGCGCGGTGCGCGTGTGCGAGCGCGTCGAGCACCTGCGCTGCGACCTCCACGGCGTCACGGTCGGTGAGCGCGCCCGCCCGGATCGTCTCTCGCAGCGTCCTTCCGGGGACGTACTCGTAGGCGATGTAGACGTGGCTCGCGTCATGGCCGACGTCGTACGCGCGCACGCAGCGGTCGTGCCGCAATCGTCGTGCCGCGAGCGCCTCGCGCTCCGCGCGAGCGGCCGCCTTCCCCTCCCGCGCGATGATCTTCAGCGCGACGTCCAGGCCCGTCCGGTCGTCGAGCGCGAGCCAGACCGAGCCCGAGCCGCCGCTTCCGAGCGGGCGCATGGGTCGGTAGCGACCGAGAACGAGGTCCTGGGTGGATGGGACTGCCGCAACCGACGACACCGAGTCACAGTCTTTGCCACGGCCCGGAAGACTCCTTGGTCCGCAGGGCCGGAAATCCGAGATTTCCGGCCTTGAGAGTCAAAGACGCTCGCGGCTACCCCTGAAACCGAGTCAGACGCTCGTTTGCGCTGTCGAGCGTGCCTAGTCGTTCCTACCCCTCATCTAGCATCCCGAGGCGGCCGCATGAGTACGCGCGACGACGACATCCTGGATTTCGACTTCTTCGACGAGGAAGAACCACCGTCGTGGGAGGAGCCGGAAGGCCTCGAGCCCCGGCCGCAGCCGCCCGATCGCGGGCGCCGGGGCCGCGGCTCCGGCTTCAGGCCGCCGCGCAACCTCACTCCCCTTCTCCGCCTCATCGGCCTCATCGCGCTCGCGATCCTCGTCGTCGTGCTCCTCGTCGTTTGGGTGGAGGGCTGCACCGAGGAGGCGAAGCTCGACCGCAACCGGACGTACCTCGCGGACATCGGCGCGATCGGGAACGCCTCGGCGCGTCTCGGCCAGCAGGTCGCGACCACGCTGACGACGCCCGGGCTCAACCAGGAGGATCTCGACGCGAAGCTCGGGGGCTACGTGCAGACGGCGGAGAACCAGACGCAGCAGGCCGAGGATCTCAACGCGCCCGGCGCGATGGAGGTCCCGAACGGCGGGGCGGTGGAGGCGCTTCGCTACCGGGCGAACGGTCTGCGTGGGCTGCAGGCTGCGTTCAAGGCCACCACGGACGAGACCGATGCGAGCGTCGCGGGCGAGGCGCTGCTCGACCAGACGCGGAGACTTCTCGCCAGCGACGTCATCTGGACGGATTCGTTCCAGGAGCCCGCGAAGGTCGTCCTCGACGACGAGGGGATCGAAGGGCTCACCGTCCCGTCCTCGCAGTTCGTCACCACCGACGACCTCGTGCGCCAGAGCTCGCTCGCGGCGATCTGGCAGCGGATCCAGGGCGCCGCGACCGGCGGCACCACGACCGGCCTGCACGGGAGCGGCATTGCGTACGTGAAAGCACTCCCGAGCGGCCAGTTGCTCTCGACGACCACGGAGACGACCATCAAGGTCACCGACGCGCTCGCATTCGAGGTCGGTGTCGAGGACACGGGCGAAAGCCAGGAGGTCAGGATCAAGGTCACGCTCACGATCCCGAAGCAGCCCAATTCGATCGTGAAGACGGCAACTATCCCGATCATCGATCAGGGCGAGACCAAGGCCGTGACGTTCACGGTCGGCGCACTCGTTCCGTTCGGCGAGCAGACCACGGTCAAGGTCGACGTCGATCCGGTACCCGGCGAGACGAACACCACCAACAACACCGCCGAGTACCCCGTCATCTTCACGCTGTGAGCGCGTCGCTCGCGGTCGCAATCGCGGGCTGCGCGGTCGCCGGTCTCGCGCTCGTCGCCGTCCTCATTCTGTGGCGACGCGTCGCGCGCATCAGGTCGGCGCAGTCGGTGCTCCTCGGCAACGGCACGGCCGATCTCCTCGAGTTCGCCGTGTCGCTGCAGGCGCGCATCGACGACGTCCACCGTGCGCTCGACGAGGTCGCTGCCGGCCTCTCCAGCGTCGACCGCCGTGTCGACGGCTCGGTGACGAACACGGCTGTGGTGCGCTACGACGCCTACGAGGGAACGGGTGGGCAGCAGTCCGCCTCGGTCGCCCTCCTCGACGCGACTCGTACGGGAACCGTGCTCACTGCCATCCAAGGCCGCGACTACGCGCGGATCTACGTCAAGGACCTCGACCGGGGGCGCTCGTCCGTTGCCCTCTCCCCGGAGGAGCAGGAGGCCGTGGATCGCGCGATGGCCCGGTAGGGGTCAGCTACGCAGCGGCCGCTTCGAGCCCCGGGAGGTACCGGCGCCACGTCTCCGGGACGTGGTCGGTCGCGAGCCGGATGAACAGGACCGAGGTCGGCGGTCGCGGTGGCGTTCGGAGCGTCATGCTCGTCTCCTCGAGCAGGCGGTCGCCCTTCCGGTGGTTGCAAGGTGCGCACGAGGTGACGACGTTCTCCCACACGGAGGTGCCTCCGCGCGAGCGCGGCACGACGTGATCGAGCGTGAGGCGGTTGCCGTTGGATCCGCAGTAGACGCACTTCCAGCCGTCGCGGGCGAAGAGGACGCGGCGCGAGATGCGCTTGGTCACCCCTCGTGGCACGCGGACGTACGTCACGAGGCGGATGACGTGCGGCCGCGTGAACGTGGAGGACGATGACCGGAGCGGCTGGCCGTGGCTCTCGAGCACCTCGGCCTTCCCCTTCCAGACGAGGACGTGCGCGCGTCGAAGCGAGCAGACGTTCAACGGCTCGTAGCTCGCGTTGAGGACGAGGACGCGCTCCACCGCGCGCGCAATGTAGCACTCGGATGTGCCGCTTCCCGCACGCTCGTTGCACGAATCGCGTGCATATTCTGCTACGGTCTCGCATACTATGAATCGTCGCGAGAGACAGGGCGCCATCCTCGATCTCGTCCGCGAGCGGGCGCTCTCGACCCAGGCCGAGGTGGCGTCGGCGCTGCGCGAGACCGGCATCGACGTCGTCCAGACGACGGTGTCGCGCGACATCGCGGACCTCGGTCTCGTGAAGGTGCGCGCCCCGAGCGGCAGGCTCGTGTACGCACCGCCCGGAGGAAGCGACGGCGACCGCCTGCGTGCGCTCGGCTCGGCGATGCGCAGGTACGCGATCACCGTCGAGGCGGCCGGTCCGATCGTCGTCGTCACGACGCCGTCCGGATACGCGAACGCCCTCGCCCAGGCCGTGGACGAGGCTGCGCACCCGTCGATCGCAGGGACCATCGCCGGCGACAACACGATCTTCGTGGCGACCCGTGACGGGGTTCGCGTGGAGATGCTGCGCGATGAACTGGCAGGCCATCTCGTCGGAGCGGCGGCATGAGTCGGACCGCCGCCGTCGCCTACTCGGGCGGGCTCGACACGAGCTGCATCCTCGCCTGGCTGAAGGAGGACTGGTACGGCTTCGACGAGGTCGTGGCCGTGCTCGTCGACGTCGGCCAGGAGTTCGACCTCGACGAGTCTCTCACTCGCGCGCGTGCCGCGGATGCGGACGACGTCCTCCTGGTGGATCGCAAGGACGCGTTCGCGGACGAGCAGTGCGCACGGGCGATCGTCACGAATGCGCTCTACGAGGGGAAGTACCCGCTCGTCTCCGCCCTCTCGCGGCCCGTGATCGCCCAGACGGTCGCGGAGATCGCGCTCGATCTCGGCGCCGAGGCCGTCGTGCACGGCTGCACGGGCAAGGGGAACGACCAGTTGCGCTTCGAGCTCGCCTTCAAGGCGCACTACCCCGGCGTGAACGTGATCGCACCGCTCCGCGACCGCATCTGGACGCGGGACGAGGAGATCGAGTATGCGTTGGACAAGGGAATCCCCGTCGTGCAGACGGCCGCATCGCCCTACTCGATCGACGAGAACCTCTTCGGGCGCGCGATCGAGGCGGGCGTGCTCGAGGATCCGTGGAGTGGGCCGCCGGACGAGCCGTACGCGTTGACGAGCGACCCGGCGGGTGCCCCCACGCCGACGGAGGTCGTCATCGGGTTCGAACGTGGCCTCCCGGTCTCGCTCGACGGCGAGGAGCACTCGCTTGCGAGCCTCATCTCGGTGCTCAACGGTCTCGCCGGCGCGTACGGGATCGGGCGGATCGACATGATCGAGAACCGCGCCGTCGGCATCAAGAGCCGCGAGGTCTACGAGGCGCCGGGCGCGATGACGCTGATCGCCGCGCACTCGGCGCTCGAGGACGTCGTGCTCACGAAGGACGAGGCACGTCTCAAGCGACCGCTCGAGCAGCGCTGGACGGAGATCGTCTACGAGGGCCGCTGGTTCAGCCCCGCGCGCGAAGCGATCGACGCGTTCGTGGACGCGACGCAGGAGCTCGTGACCGGTGAGGTCCGGGTGGAGCTGCGGCCGAACGCGGCCGTCGTCACCGGTCGGCGCTCGCCGCACATGATCTACGCGACCGAGCTCGCCTCCTACGCGGTCGGGGAGACGTTCCCGCACGACGCGGCCGAGGGCTTCATCCGGATCTCCTCGCTCGAGACGGAATTGCACGCGGCGCGTCAGCGCGCGAAGATCGACGTGTGACGACTTGGGCGGGACGGGTCGAGAACGCTCTCGACCCGGAGGTATGGCAGTTCCTGCGCGTCGACGACGCCGAGCTCCTTCCCTACGACTGCGAGGCCACGGCCGAGCACGCGCGGCGGTTGGCCGCGGCAGGCCTGCTCACGGATGGGGAGCTCGACGAGGCGGAGACCCGACTCGCCGAGATAGCGCAGGATCCCGACGGCTACCTCGAGTCCGACGAGGACGTGCACTCGGCGATCGAACGCCTCCTCGGAGACGTCGGTCGTAAGATCCACGCGGGTCGCTCGCGAAACGACCAGGTCGCGGCAGCTTTCCGCATGTACGTCCTCGACGCGTGCGCCGAGGCGCGCGACGCGATCGACGCGCTCGCGCTCGTGGTGCTCTCGTTCGCGGAGTCGGAGGCGGAGACGGTCATGCCGGGTTACACGCACCTCCAGCGGGCGCAGCCGATCACGCTCGGTCACCACCTCCTCGCGTGGGTGGAGATGCTCGACCGTGACCGCACGCGCTTCGCCGCTGCCGCCGAGTCGGCTGCGGAGAGCCCACTCGGGGCGGGCGCACTTGCAGGCTCGACCCTCGAGCTGCCGCCGCCCCCGCGTCAGATGCGCAACTCCATAGACGCGGTCGCCGACCGCGACTTCGCACTCGACTATCTGTACGCCGCGGCCGTCCTCTTCACGCACCTCTCGCGAATCGGCGAGGAGATCGTGCTCTGGGCGACGTCCGAGTTCGCGTTCGTGCGGCTCCCGGAATCCGCGGCGACGGGGTCGTCGATGATGCCGCAGAAGCTGAATCCCGATGTCGCAGAGCTCGTCCGCGGGAAGGCCGGGACAGCGATCGGCCGCCTCGCGGGCCTGCTGGCCACGGTCAAGGGCCTTCCGCTCGCGTACGACCGCGACCTCCAGGAGGACAAGGCGCCGGTCTTCGCGACCCGACGCGAGGTTCGGCTGGCGCTCGAGGCGCTCACAGTGCTCGTGAGCGGGCTCGAGGTCGACCGCGCGCGGATGGCGAAGGCGGCCTCTGACCCGCTGCTCCTGGCGACGGACGCGGCCGAGGCACTCGTCCGCGATGGCGTTCCCTTCCGTGACGCACACGAGCAGGTCGCCGAGAGCGTGCGCGAGGGGACGTTCAAGAAGCCGCGCAAGGGTGCGAAGCGCGCCGCGCCCGGTCCGGGCGGCATCGAAGCGGCGCTCGAGGAAGCACGCCGCCGCTTCGTCGACAACTTGTGACGCAGCGCTAGTCGCTGACGAGAGCGTCGTGCACGCGGCGCTGGAAGTCGCCGATGAGCTGCTCGCTCTCGGCCATCAGCCGACCCTGGGGCACTGCTCCCGACTCGAGCCCCCGCTGCACCGACTGGACGAGCGAGACGTCCTCCTCCGCGACCTGGTGGTCCCAGGCCATGAGCTCCTCGATCTCCGCGTCGGACACGTCCGCGCCGAAGTAGTAATCGGTCACCTCCGTCGTGCGACCGAGGCCGTCCGGGTTGTAGCGCTCGAGCGAGATGTTCGCGATGCCCGGTGCGATGTTGAGCGTGGTCGAGGGGAAGACGAAGTGGTACTGGGACTGCGCGACGTCTCCTCGCGGCAGGAGCCCGGCGCCGCCGTTCCCCGCGAAGCCCGCGGGCCGGGCCGAGCCGATCTGGCTCGAGAACGTGGGGTGCACCTGCAGGACGTAGAGGTCCGGGCTCACGTCGATGACCTTGCTGAAGCCCGGATGCGCCGTCGGGCAGTGGTAGCACTCGAGGAAGTTCTCCATCACGACTTTCCAGTTGGCCTCGATCGGCCACTCGTGGTGCGAGTGGAAACGGATCGCGTCGACGTCGAGCCCGCTCGTGGCGACGATCTCCGGCAGCTGTCCGAGGGCGGCTTCCAACGGCACCGCCTCCGGGTCCGGGTTGACGAAGACGAATGGACCCCAGGTCCCGACGGAGACGGTGTCGAGCGCGAGGCCCTCGGGGTCGAAGCCCGGCTCGCGATCGGAGCGGGGAGCCCGGCGGAGGGTGCCGTCGAGGTCGTAGGTCCACGCGTGGTACGGGCACTGCAGGGTCTCGCGACATCCCGTTCCCTCGACGACCAGGTGGCCCCGGTGCCGGCAGACGTTGACGAGCCCGCGGAGCACGCCGTCCGAGCCGCGCACGACGGCGACCGGCACGTGCCCGATCTGCGCGGCGAAGTAGGAGCCCGGCTCCGAGACCCACTCGGCCGGGCCCGCGTACGTCCACGCACGGGCAAAGAGGCGTTCGCGCTCGCGCGCGTACACGCTCGCGTCCGTGTACCAGCTCGCCGGAAGAGTCCAGCCGTCCTCGAGCGGGTGTTCGAGCGGGGGGATCGGGGTGGTCGCCGTCTGCAGGGTTGCTCCTGACTGTCCTGTCAGTCAGGATACTTCGGATGGCGGGAACCGAGCAAGCTCCTGCGTCGCCGGCGGCGACGCGCGTCGACGAGATCCTCCGAGCTGCGTGCAGGGTCGTGGTCGCGGGTGGTGCGAGTGACCTGCGGATCGGAAGCGTCGCGCAGGAGGCCGGCGTCTCGAGGACGCTGGTCCATTACTACTTCACCACGCGGCAGGAGCTGCTGCGCGCGACCTTCGCCTACGCCGAGGACCTGCGCGTTGCGGCGCTCGACGCGGAGCTCGCGAGCATCGAGACCGGAGCCGAGCGCGCCGAGCGCGCGCTCGTCCGGACGATCGAGCCCGAGCTGGAGGAGACGCCGGCGCTGTGGAACGAGGTCTGGTCGAGCCTTCGCTACGACGAGGAGCTGGGGCCGCTCGTGCAAGAGCGCTACAACGCATGGATCGAGCGGATCGTACGACTGCTCGACGAAGGCCGCGGCGATGGTTCCGTACCGCACTCAGTCGATTCGGTCGCAGCGGGTTGGCGCCTCGCCGCGACGGCGGACGGCCTCGACTCGATCCGCTATCTCGGGATCCTCGATCGCGACGAAGCGCGCGAGCTGCTCGTTTCGTGCTTCCGCCGCGAGCTCGCCGCGTGACCCTTCGCTCGCAGTCCGTCGTGCTCGAGCGCGTCAGCAAGACGTTCGACGACGTGGCCGCCGTCGACGACGTGTCGCTCGACGTGGGGAGCGGCGAGTTCTTCTCGCTGCTCGGTCCCTCTGGCTGTGGCAAGACGACGACGCTCAGGATGATCGCCGGCTTCGAGCGTCCCGATGCGGGGCGCATCCGCATCGGTGACGTCGACATCACGGAGACGCCGCCGCACCAGCGACCGGTCAACACCGTCTTCCAGAGCTACGCGCTCTTCCCGCACCTGTCCGTCGAGCAGAACGTCGGCTTCGGGCTTCGCTTCAAGCAGGCCCCGAAGGACGAGCGACGCGGGAGGGTTGCGGAAGCGCTCGAGCTCGTCCGCCTCGGGGGGCTCGGACAGCGGCGCCCACATCAGCTCTCGGGTGGGCAGCAGCAGCGCGTCGCGCTCGCGCGGGCGCTCGTGCTCTCGCCGTCGGTGCTCCTGCTCGACGAGCCCCTCGGCGCGCTCGACGCCAAGTTGCGCCGCGAGCTCCAGGTCGAGCTCAAGTCGATCCAGCGCGAGATCGGGATCACGTTCCTCTACGTCACGCACGACCAGGAAGAGGCGCTCACGATGTCCGACCGGCTTGCCGTGATGTCCAACGGCAAGGTCGAGCAGCTCGGCGCGCCGCGGGACGTCTACGAGCATCCCGAGACGTCGTTCGTGGCCGACTTCCTCGGTGTCTCGAACCTCATGCGCGGCCGCGTCGTCGAGGGGCGAAGTGTCGACGTCGGAGGAGTCACGCTCAGCGCGGCCCAGGGCGAGACTCGTGGAGGTGTCGTCAGGCTCACGATTCGCCCGGAGCGCGTCCGGATCGAGCCGCCTGCCACCGAGGGCGAGAACCGCGTCCCCGCCACGATCGAGCGGTTCGTCTACCTCGGCTCGACGACCCAGGTCTTCGTGGCGCTGCCCGGCGGCGACCGGGTGCAGGCGCTCGTCGCGAACTCGGGCGACGTCGAGGAGTACGACGTCGGCGCGGTCGTGACCGCCCATCTACCCGCCGACGCGCTCCGCATCCTCGCGGACGACGAGGCGGTGTCGGCATGACCGACGTACTCGTGCTCGGAGCGGGCCTCGCGGGGCTGTCGGCGGCTCGCGACCTTGCGCGTGAGGGCGCGGACGTCCTCGTCCTCGAGGCGCGCGACCGCGTCGGCGGACGCGTCGAGCAGGTCGCGGTGGACGAGCGCCCCGTCCAACTCGGCGGCGAGCTCGTCGGACACGCGCACACCGCGTACCTCGGGCTCGTCGAGGAGCTGGGCCTGACGCTCGCCACGACGTACACGTCCGTCGAGGGCGCGACGACCTACGACCTGGTGGACGGTGTCCGTCGGTCCGAGGACGGGTTCCCGTTCGACACGGCGGACGAGCGCGGCGACTTCGAGCGGGTCGAGCGCCTCTTCGGCGACCTCGCTTCGACCGTCGACCCCGACGATCCCTGGTCCCACCCGGACGCGGCCCGCCTCGACGGGCTCTCGTGGGCCGCGTGGCTCAGGTCGGTGGACGCGCTCCCCTCGACGACGCGGGCCGTGGAGGTCGGGGCGCTCGCCCTCGCTGCCGGATCGAGCGAGCGAACTTCGCTCCTCTCCGAGCTGCGCAAGGCCGCAACGGTCGGAGACGACGGCTTCTACTCGTACGACCTGTGGGAGTGCTTCCAGGTCGCCGAGGGCTCGGCGGAGGTCGCGCTGCGCATGGCGGCGGAGCTCGACGGCCGCATCCGGCTCGGCGCGGTCGTCAGTGCGATCTCGGTGTCGTCGTCGGGTTGTCGCGTGACGCTGGAGTCCGGCGAGACCGTGGCCGCAGATGCGGTGATCTGTGCGCTCCCGGTCAGCGTGTTGCACGGCATCGCTGTCGAGGGCATCTCGGCCGAGCGTCTTGCGTCGCTTCGCGCCCAGCGGCACGCGCAGGCCGCGAAGGTCGTGACCGTCTACGACCGCTCGGTCTGGGCCGATCTCGGCGCGAACGGCCTGTCCGAGGGCGAGCATCTTCTCGCCTCGACCTGGCCGCAGCGCGACGGTGTCCTCTCGGGGCTCGTTCCGCCCGAGCGGCTGGCCTGGCTCACCGCGACAGCCGAGGAGCATCGGCTTCCTGCGCTGTACGCGGAGCTCGAGCGCATGTATGGCCCCGAGGCCGCGCGCCCGCGCCGCTCGTTCCTCCGGCTGTGGGCCACCGACCCGTTCACGCGCGGCTACACGACGCAGTGGTGGCCCGGGGATGTTCTCCGCGTGGGGCCGCTGCACGGCACGCACGAGCCGCCGTTCTACGTCTGCGGCTCCGACCAGTGGGTCGCCGGGTACATGGAGGGAGCGGTGCGAACCGGGAGGGGCGCGGCCGCGGCCGCGCTTCGCAGCGAGGCGTGGACGCCCGCCTGATCGAGACCGAGGTCGTCGTGGTCGGGGCGGGCGTGGCCGGCCTCGCGGCGGCACGGAAGCTCGTCGTCGCCGGGCGTGAAGTCGTACTTCTCGAGGCGCGCGACCGCGTCGGCGGTCGCCTCTGGAACACGGAGATCGGCGGGGAGGCGAACGAGCTCGGCGGCGAGTGGATCGCGCCGTATCAGTCCCGAATGCACGCGCTGCTCGAAGAGCTCGGCATCGAGCTCTTCCCCGCGTACCGGAACGGAGACGACGTGTACGTCGACGAGGAAGGGCGCGCGCAGCGCCACTCCTCCGACGGGCACGGCCTCTCGTCGGCCGAGGAGCGGGCGCTCGAGGAGGCCGACGGCAAGCTGGACGCGCTTGCGAAGGAGCTCGATCCCGAGGCGCCCTGGGAGCATCCGCGCGCGCGTGAGCTGGACACGATCACGTTCGACGAGTGGCTGCGCAGGGAGGTGGCCGACGAGGTCGCGCGCGAGAACCTTCGCTCGTACCTTGCGGACGGCTTCCTGACGAAGCCTGCGTACTCGTTCTCCCTGCTCCAGGGACTCTGGGTGATCGCGGGCGCAGGAGGCACGTACGAGCTCTTCGCACCGGAGCAATGCCTTGCCTACCGCGTCGTCGGCGGATCGCAGCTCGTGCCGATCCGCATGGCGGACGAGCTCGGCGAGCGTGTCGTCCTCGAGTCGCCCGTGCGCTCGATCGCCTGGTCGGACGAGGGCGTCGAGGTCGACGCGGGGCACGTCCACGCGAAGGCGGATGCCGCGATCGTGGCCGTCGCGCCGAATCTCGCCGCCGCAATTCGCTTCCGGCCGGCGCTGCCGGCGTGGCGTATGCGGCTCCAGCAGGCGAGCTCGCAGGGGAGCGTTACGAAGATCCTCGCCGTCTATCCCGAGCCCTTCTGGCGCGCGGATGGGCTCTCCGGCGAGGGCTTCGCCCCGCACCAGCTCGTGCGCGAGCTGTACGACAACTCGCCGCCCTCGGCCTCGGTCGGCGTCCTCTGCACGTTTCTCCCGGGCGAGCAGGCCGAGTTCGCCGGGCGTCTTGACCCCGAGCCGCGACGAGAGCTCGTCCTCGAGGGGATGGCGAAAATGGTCGGGGCGTCGGCGCTGCAGGCGACGGACTACATCGAGACCGACTGGTCCGCCGAGGAGTGGACGCGGGGCGCGTACGCCTCGACGTTCGGCATCGGAGGTCTTACGCGGTTCGGGCCGGACCTGCGCCGGCCCGTCGGGCCGATCCACTGGGCGTGCTCGGACAACGCCGGCTTCGGCCACATGCACATGGAGGGCGCGGCTCGCTCGGGCGAGGCCGCGGCCGCGGAGCTCCTCTAGCCGATCCCCTCGGCGTCCAGGGCAGCGAACTCGCCGACCGTCGAGCCGGTCTGGCCGCGAGCCGCACGAACGCCCCGCCAGAGCAGGAAGCCCACGACTGCGATGACGATGGTGAGCACGAGCGTCAGCGTGGCCAGCGCGTTGAGGGCCGGTGTCGGAGCGGTGCGGCCTGTCGCGTAGATGCGAACCGGGACGGTGTCGGTCGACGTCCCGGACGACAGGAAAGCGCTGATCACGAAGTCGTCCATCGAGATCGCGAAGACGATGATCGCGCTCGCGACGATCGCGGGTACGAGCATCGGCAGCAGTGCGAGCCTGAGTGCCTGCAGACGCGAGGCGCCGAGGTCTCGCGCCGCTTCCTCGTATTCGGGTCCGATTGCGAGCAGGCGGCCCCGGACGATGAGGACGACGAAGACGAGAGAGAAGGTGATGTGGCCGATGGCCTGCGCCGGAGTGCCGAGCGGGACGAAGGTCAACAGGTGCACGAACACGAGCAGGAGCGCGGTCCCCATGACGATCTCGGGCGTGACGAGGGTCGCGAGCGATATCCCCCGCGACGTCCCGGCGCCGCGTCCGCGCCAGCGCGTCAGGCCGACGGCCAGCGCCAGCCCGAGCGGGACGGTGACGAGGACGGCGATCGCGGCGAGCCGCAGGCTCTGCAGGAGCGCCGAGCTGAGCTCGGAGTCGTGGAGTACGGAGAGGTCGGGGTCACCCGTGTACCAGCGCAGCGACCACCCCTGGGCGGTCGAGCGAGAGCGGCCTTCGTTGAACGAGAACCGGATCGCGATGAGGATCGGGACGATCGACCACACGAGATACAGCGCCGTATAGAGGACGAGGAAGCGTGGCTTGCCCCACGGGTTGGCCAGCCAGGTGCGCAGCCCGCTCAGCTTCAGCTCCCGAGCCTTCGTTGCGAGCGGACCGTCGCGTACAGGTAGTAGCCCATGAGCACGGTGAGGAAGAGCATGAGCATCACGACGAGCGCTGCGCCTACCGGCACCTGCTGACCGCCGCGGATGTAGAGGTTGATCTGGTTGCCGATCAGGCTCGTCTGGGGCGCCCCGGAGAGCAGGTCCGGCGTGTAGTAGTCGCCGAACATCGGCAGGGCGATGATCGCGATGCCCGCGAGGATCGCCGGCATCGAGAGCGGCAGCGTGACCATGCGGAACGCCTCGAACGGGCTGGCGCCGAGATCTCGTGCGGCCTCGAGGAGGCGGCGGTCGATCCGGTCGAGGAACGCGTAGAGCGGCAGGATCATGAACGGCACGTAGCCGTAGACGAGGCCGAGGATCACGGACGACGCTCGGCCGTCGAGCCAGTTGTGGGGCGCGTCGAGGATCCGCAGCCACATGAGGACCTTGTTCACCCAGCCGTCGTCCTGGAGCAGGTTGATCCAGGCCAACATGCGCATGAGGTACGAGATGAAGAACGGGGCGATGAGCCCCATGAGAAGAAGCCCCTTCCACCGCCCGCCGTAGCGGGCGACGTAGTAGGCGACGGGATAGGCGATGAGGAGCGACAACGTCGTCGCGACGACGACGTAGACGAACGTCCGCACGAACACGGTCTCGAACGCGGCGCCGGGCGTGAAGAGGCCGTCGAGGACGAACTCGAACGCCGACGTGTTCCACTCGAGCGGGTTCCACTCGGGCCTCGGGGTCAGGAGGATGGGATCGACCGACCCGAGGGCGACGCAGAGGACGACGTAGAACGGCAGCAGGAAGAAGACGCACAGCCAGACGACGCCAGGCAGCGCCAGGCCGGCCCAGAAGCCGTCGCCCGCTCGGTCGGCGCCTACGCCGCGCTTCGGTTCAGACACCCGCCTTGAACTCGGCCCAGGCGTTCTGCCAGTCGGCCTGGCCGGTCGGCGTGAGCTCCGTGATCGCGAATCCTCGGTCGAAGTCGCTCTCGCGCACGATTGCCGTCCTCAGGTTCGACGGGACCACGCCGTCGGCGACGAGCTTGTCCGGGTCGAGCTTCGTCAGCGGGGGCTGGTAGCCCACGTAGTTCGCGAAGTTCGAGTACCCGTTCTTCACGTCGAGCAGGTAGTTGAGGAAGTGGTGCGCGAGGACGGGGTTCTTCGCGTTCCGCGGGATCGCCGAGCATGTCGCTCCCGATCGTCCCGTGCCGTCCTGCGGGGAACCAGAACCCGAGCGCGTCGGTGCCGATACCCTCCGGGAGATACCACTGTGCGCCGAGTCGCGCTGCCCGACCACATCTGGTGCACCCACGCCTTGCCTTCGGGCACGTTCGTGTAGTCGTCCGTCGAGAGCTTGATGTTGACGGCCCCGATCAGCGACTTCAGCTCGTTCTTCGCGAGCTCGATGTCGTCGGGATTCTCCGTGTTGATGTTCGTGATCCCGTTCTTCAGGAGCATGTGCGCCGGCGCGTCGCGGCTGTCGTCGAGCAGGTACGTCTTCCCGCGGTTCGACTCGTCCCAGTAGATCTCGTACGGGTTCGCGTAGTCGCGCGGAGCCTTCTGCGATCTTGTCCGTCCGGTAGCCGATCCCGGTCGTCCAGGTCATGTACGGGACGGTGTACTGCGAGCCCTTGTCGTACCAGGGGTCCTGGAGCGACGGCCAGACGTTCTTCAGGTTCGGCAGGTAGTCGAGTTGAGGGGCTGAAGCGACTTGCCGAGGACGAGCCGCCCGACGCGGTCCGTCGTCGGGAAGAAGACGTCGTAGTCGACGGCGCCGGACGAGATCTTCGCGACGGCCTCGTCCGTGGTCGTGAAGTACGTCTCCTCGACCTTGACGCCGTACTCCTTCGCGAAGTTCTTCTTGATCTGCGGCCAGAGGTAGCCGTTCCAGTTGTAGATGCGCAGAGTTCCCGCCTCGGGCTCGAGTCCCGACGCGATCATCGGGTTGTCGTCGAAGAGCGGCCACTTGACCGGGTTGTCCGGGCTCGCGAGCTGGAGCGTCGGGCGGGCTGAAGTTGCCGTTGTCGCGCGCCGCCACAGGCGGCGAGGAGCGTGCTCAGGCTGGACAGGCCGACGAGGCCGGCGGCCGAGCGCCCGAGGAACTCGCGGCGGCCGAATCTCGACTCACGTGGGTGCAGCGTCATTCCCAACCTCCCGGGCCTCGTGGCCCCCCACGTCCGAGTGAACCAGAGCCGAGAGCGGTGCGGTCAATCCGTGAGCACGACGAGCGCGTCGACGGCGACGTGTCAGTCGAGCCGACGATCAGCGGGTTCACTTCGACCGACTCGATTCGGGGTTCGCGAGGGCCAGGTCGCCCAGAGCGACCAGTGTCCGTCGCCACGACGCCGTGCGGGTCCTCGACGCCCGCTTCCGCGACGAGGTGGCTGCCGCGGCGACGTCGAGCGGCGCGCTCGAGACGACGACGGCGGTCGAGCTCCTCGACGCCGCTCGCCCCCGCGACCGACGGCGAGGATCGGGCCGAAGTCGGGGTCGCGCGTCATGCCGCACAGCACCTCGGCGCCAGGCTCGACCTGGCGCGCGACGAGCACGGGGCCCCCACCGAGCGTTGCGTCTGCGGCGGCGGCCTCTCGGGCGTCGCGACCCCGAGGACGACGCCCCCGCCGCGGGCCTTGTGTGCGGCGCCGTCCGACTTCACGACGACGGGCATGCCGAGCTCCTCCGCCGCGAGCGCCGCGCCTCGGGCGTGGCAGCGCGACGACGCTGGGGCGAACGGGACACCGAAGCGCTCGAGGACGAGCGCCGACTCGTGCTCGGGCAATGCGGCCCGAGCCGTGCGAGCAGGTCGGAGACGTCGGGGAACGCTGCGCGGCGGCCACGGCTCAAACGGGCGACGCCGGCCACGCGAGAGAGCGCGAGCATCGCGTCCCGCGGCCCGCGCAGCAGCGCCACGTCGAGCTCGCGCGCGAGCTCCTGGAAGCGCCGGGGCGGATCGGCGCTGTGCACCGTCGTCATCGCGCAGAACAGGCCGTGTGCTCCGTCGGCGAGGCGGGCGAGCGCATGCGGAGCGTCAGCTCGCACCACTCGTCGTTCGTCTCGTCGCGGAACTGGGAGAGGTCGGCCTGCGCCACGAGGACGTCGAACTCGCCCGACGCGGCGAGCAGCTCCAGCGAACGCGGGTACACCTCCGTCTCGTCCGCGATGCCCCATGCGTCGAGCGGGTTGCCGGGAGCGAGGTAGTTCGGGAACGCTGCGCGAGAGCGATGCGGCGAGCTCGGCGACAGCGGCTCGAACGGCATCCGGCCGCCTCCGCCTGGTCGGCCAGCAGCGCGCACTCGCCGCCGGACTCGGAGATGCCCGCGATCCGCTTTCCCGACCGGCCACCGCCTCGCGTCCGAGGATCTCGAGCGTCTCGACGAGCTCGTGGAAGTCGTCGACCTCGATCGCCGAGTGTCGGCGGAGCACGGCCGAGAACGCGCGCTCGGAGCCCGACGAGCGCTCCGGTGTGCGAGAGCGCTGCACGTGCGGCCGCCTCCGAGCGTCCCACCTTGAGGCAGACGACGGGCTTGCCGGCTTCGGCGCAGCGCTGCAGAGCGTCGACGAACGCCTCCGGGCCGCCGGACGGTCTCGAGGAAGAGGCCGACCGCTCGGTGTCCCCTCGTCCTCCGCGAAGAAGGCGAGGAAGTCGGCCGCGTCCGTGACCGCCTCCGCACCCGAGGACACGACGCAGCGCAGCCCGATGCGGCCGCCGAGAGAGAGGAACGCGTCTGCCATCGACCCTGACTGACAGAGGACGGCGACGTGCCCCGACGCAGTCGTGTCCTGGGGACGGCCGTTCCACGCGGCGACGCCGCCGGGGACGAAGACGCCCATGCAGTTGGGTCCGAGCATCGCGACGCCGAGCTCGCGCGCGCGGCGCGCGAGCCGCTCGGTCGTCGGGCTGCGCCGCGGCGCCGGCCTCCGCTCCTACGCCAGGGACGACGAACGCCCGCACGCCGGCTGCCGCGGCCTCCTCGAACGCGCTCTCGACGCGCTCGTGGTTGACCATGAGGAAGGCGCACTCGGGAACCTCCGGCAGCTCGGCGACGCTCGGATAGCAACGGAGCCCGGCGACCTCGTCGCGGTTCGGGTTCACGCCCCAGGCGCGCACCCCGCTCGCGACGACGGTCTCCACCGCGGCGCCGTTCCGCGGCGAGGCGCCGACGACCGCGATCGAGCGTGGGAAGAGAAGTGAGGAGATTCGCCGCCACCGCGCGCATTCTCGCGATGCCGGTCTAGGATCGCCGGCCCATGACGCACGAGAAGCGCGTCGAGATCCGCTGGAGCGACGTCGACGCGTACCAGCACGTCAACAACGCCGTCTACGCGACGTATCTGGAGGAGTGCCGCGACGAGTGGGTCGAGCGGGCACTCGGCGACGCCGGCGACTCGTGGGATCTCGTACTCGCCCGCGTCGCGATCGACTTCCGGCGCGAGCTCCGGCTCGAGGACGAGCAGGTCGTCGTCTCGTGCACGCTCGAGCGGATCGGGAACTCGAGCCTGACGCTGCGCGAGCAGATGCGCACGCGCGACGGCGAGCTCGCTGCCGAGGCCGAGGCCGTTCTCGTTGCCCGTGATCGCGAGCTCGGCCGCTCGCGGACGCTCACGGACGCCGAACGGGAAGCGTTCGAGCGCGCGCTGTAGGCTGGCCTGCCGTGATCGTCCCCGCGCTCCCCGACGACATCCGCGCGCTCAAGGAGGCCGTCGGCCGCTTCGTCGAGGAGGAGGTCTTCCCGTTCGAGGAGCGCATCGCTGCGGCCGGCTCGATCGACCCCGGCGAGCTTGCCGCGCTCCGCTCGAAGGCGCGTGCTGCCGGGTTCGCCATGCTCAACATGCCCGGCGAGCTGGGAGGACGCGATCTCTCCATGCTCGGGCAGGTTGCGCTCGAGGAGGAGTCGGGCAAGGCCACGAACGGCCTCGGCTTCGCCGTCGTCGACCGCGGCCCTCGGGAGCTGTACGAGATCGCGACGCCGGATCAGATCGACCGCTACGTCCGGCCGATCGCCGACGGCGAGTATCGCGAGGCGTGGGCGCTCACCGAGCCGGGCGCCGGCTCGGACCTCACCGGGCTGCAGGCGACCGCGACCCGCGACGGGGACGTGTGGGTGCTGAACGGCGAGAAGTGGTTCGTGACGAGCGAGGGCGACCCGGGCGTGTACATCGTCCTCGCGGTCGCCGACGGCGAGCAGACGCTCTTCCTCGTCGACCCGGGCACGCCGGGGATGGAGATCCGGCGGACGCCGTCGCTTTCTCCACGACCCGTACATCGACAACCACCCGGAGATCGTCTTCACCGACTGCCGTGTCCCCGACGCGAATCGAGTTCCCGCAAGCGGAGACGCGGGGGCGAAGGAGTGGATCCTCGTCGAGCGCCTCTTCATCGCCGCGCGCTGCTGCGGGGCCGCGCTGCGGCTCGTCGACCTGACCGCGGACTGGGCGAAGGAGCGCGAGGCCTTCGGCTCGCCGATCGCCGAGTACCAGGGCATCTCCTTCCCGCTCGCCGACTCGTTGACCGAGCTCCATGCCGCTCGCCTGCTGACCTACCACGCGGCGCACGCATTCGACGAGCTCGAGGACCGCAAGGTCGTGCACGGGAAGGTCTCGATGGCGAAGCTCTACGCCTCGGAGATGGCGGGCCGCGTCGCCGATCGCGCCGTGCAGGCATTCGGTGGTCGCGGCTACATGGTCGAGAATCCCGCCGCGCGCTTCTTCCGCGAGCTCCGCGTCGACCGCATCTGGGAGGGAACGAGCGAGATCCAGCGCTCGATCATCTCCCGCGGGGTCTTCAAGCGCGGCGCGGCTCCGTATCTCGAGCTGGGACTGAGCACCGCGTCGTGACGTGACGGCGCCGCGGCGGCGTATTCGCTCGTCATCCGTCAGCGGAGGTTCTCGATGAAACGCTTGCACTGCTCACTGCCGCGGGGCTCGCCATTGTCGCTCTCGCAGGCGCCGTCGGGCTCCCCGATCTCGCCGGCGCCCAGGACCGGCAACCGAGTCCGACTCGATCACGACCACCGGCGTCGGCACCGTCGATGCCGTCCCGAACGAGGCACAGATGTCGTTCGGCGCGGAGACTCGTCGTCCCGACCGCACAGGCCGCCGTCGCCGCGAACGCGGACGCGATGCGGAAGATCATCAACGCACTCGGCAGGCGGGCGGGCGCGAGCTGGCCACCCAGTGGGTGAGCGTCTACCCGTACACGGACGACACCGGTCAGGTCGACGGCTACGCCGCGTCGAACAGCGTCTCGGCGGTGAGCGACGTCGCCGATGCGCCGAAGCTGATCGACGCGGCCGCCGAGGCCGGTGCGAACCAGATCAGCGGGCCGGGTCTCAGCTCCTCCAACGCCGAGGCGCTCTACCGGCAGGCGCTGGCGAAGGCCGTCGATGCCGCGCGGCTGAATGCCGAGGCGCTCGCGAAGGCTTCGGGCCGCTCGCTGGGGGCGATCACGACGATCGTCGAAGGCGCGTCCACGTCGCCCGAGCCGATGTACCGGACCGCTGCGCAAGCTGCCGATTCCGCGACCCCGATCGTCCCGGGCGAACAGAAGACGTCCGCGGCGGTCACCGTCACCTTCTCGCTCCGCTGAGACGGCACGAGGCGCCGCGGTCTGGCCCGCGGCGCCTCGTCCACCGGGTCTCTTCGGAGATGATCTCGGGATGTCCGAGGCGGCCTTCGAACGCAGCAACCCGGGTCTCGACGCTCGAGCTCTTCTTCGACCTCGTCTTCGTCTTCACGCTCACGCAGCTGACGACGGTGCTCGTTCGGGCGGCGAACTGGCCGGGGCCCATCGCGCGTGATGCTCGGCGTGATCTGGTGGATGTACGGCGGCTATGCGTGGCTGACGAATGCGGTCAAGTCAGACGTCCTGCGCTATCGCCTGTTGCTGCTCGCGGCGATGGGCGCCTTCCTCGTGCTCGCGCTCGCGATCCCGGACGCCTTCGGCGCGAAGGGCTCGCGTTCGGCATCGCGTACCTCTGCGTCGTCCTGCTGCACAGCGCGATGTACACGCGCGCGTCGGTCGCGAGGCGTCGCGAGCAATGCTCACGCTCGCGCCGTACAACCTCTTCGCGGCGCCTGTCATCCTCGTGGGCGGCGCCGTCGGAGGGACGGCTGCAGTGACGTGCTCTGGGGCGCGGCCGCGCTGTCTCGAGTGGCTGGCGCCGGGCTTCACGGCGCTCGAGGGCTTCGTGGTCGCTCCTGCCCACTTCGTCGAGCGTCACGGACTGGTCGTGATCATCGCGATCGGCGAGTCCGTCGTCGCGATCGGCTTCGGAGCCTCGGCGTCGCCCTCGACGCTGCTCGTCGTCGTCGCCTGCGTCCCTCGCGCTCAGCGCGGCCCTGTGGTGGCTCTACTTCTCCGACGAGGAGCCGGGTCGAGCGCGCGCTCGCCGAAGCGCCCGCCGAGCGGCGCCCGTACCTCGCCGTCGAGGGCTTCGGCCTCTGGCACCTGGGACTCCTGCTCGGGGTGGTCGCGCTGGCTGCAGGCCTCAAGAAAGCGACCGGTGCGCCGTACGACCCGCTCGACGGCTGGATCGCGACCGAGCTCGCCTGCGGAGTTGCGCTCTTCGCTGCGAGCGACGTCGGCTTCAGGAGGACGCTCGGGATTCCGCGGGTGGCCTGCGCCTGGTCGCGGCGGCCCTGGCGCTCGTCACCATCCCGCTCGGCACGGAGACGAGGGCGATCTGGCAGGTGGGAGCCCTGGCCGCGATCGTGTCCGTAGCGATCGCGGCCGAAGGCTCCCTTCGGGGGAGGGGGATCAGCAGTCGTAGTAGAGGCTGAACTCGGCCGGGTGCGGCCGGAGGCGGACGACGTCCACCTCGTTCTCGCGCTTCCAGTCGATCCAGGTCCGGATCAGCTCCTCGCGAGAAGACGTCGCCCTGCAAGCAGGAACTCGTGGTCCGCCTCGAGTGCGTCGAGGGCCTCGGACAGCGATCCCGGCACCTGCGGCACGTCCGCCGTCGCGTCCTCGAAGAGGTCGTAGTCCGCCGGAGCGCCTGGGTCGAGCCCGCGCTCGATCCCGTCGATGCCGCGCCATCAGCATCGCCGAGAAGGCGAGGTACGGGTTCGCCGCGGCATCGGGCAGCGGAACTCGATCCGCTTCGCCTTCGGCGACTCCGAGTACATCGGGATGCGGATGCAGGCCGAGCGGTTCCGCTGCGAGTAGACGAGGTTGACCGGCGCCTCGAACCCGGGCACGAGCCGGCGGTACGAGTTCGTCGTCGGCGCGCAGAACGCGAGCAGCGCCGGTGCGTGGGCGAGCAGTCCACCGACGTAGGAGCGGGCGAGCTGCGAGAGACCCGCGTAGCCCGACCTGTCCGCCATGAGCGGTGTCCCCTCCATCCAGAGGGACTGGTGGGTGTGCATGCCCGAGCCGTTGTCGCCGAAGATCGGCTTCGGCATGAACGTCACGCGTCTTGCCCTTGCTGCGCGCGACGTTCTTGACGACGTACTTGTAGGTCATGACCTGGTCGGCCATCCGCGTGAGCGTCGCGAAGCGGAGGTCGATCTCGCACTGGCCGCCTGACGCGACCTCGTGGTGGTGGAACTCGCACGGGATGCCGAGCCGCTCGAGCGTGAGCACCATCTCGGTGCGGAGATCGTGGAGCGTGTCGGACGGCGCGGCGGGAAGTAGCCCTCCTTCGGCCTGGCCGTGTACCCGAGCCCGGGCTTGCCCGAGTTCCAGTACCCCTCGGGCGAGTCGACCGAGTAGTGCGAGCGGTTCGGGCCGAGCTCGTACGAGACCTTGTCGAAGACGAAGAACTCGCACTCGGGACCGAAGTACGCCGTGTCGGCGATGCCGGTCGAGCGGCAGGTACTCCTCGGCCCGCTTCGCGACGCCGCGCGGATCCTTCGCGTAGGGCGCGCGCGTGATCGGGTCGGCGATCTCGCAGACGAGCGAGAGCGTCGGCGCCTCGGTCGCGGGATCGAGGATCGCTGAGGAGGCGTCCGGCATGAGGAGCATGTCCGAGTCCTGGATCGCCTGCCAGCCACGGATGGACGAGCCGTCGAAGCCGAGCCCCTCGTCGAACGCGCTCTCCTCGAAGGCGGTGATCGGCAGCGACACGTGCTGCCACGATCCCGAGCAGTCGCAGAACTTGAGGTCGACCATCGCCGCGCGCGTCTCGGACGCCCACTCGAGCGCCTCGCGCGCGTCGGCCAGCGTCTCGCGCCCCGTTCCGCAGGTAGTGCCTCTCCGTGATCTCCGACATCCTCGCCACCTCCGCTCGCCTCTGGACCAACAAAAAGACCCCAGGACTCCTCGAGTCCTGAGGCCACGTCGCCTCACCGGAGCCTTCCGCGGCCCCAACGATCGCACCGTAGCGGCTCGGGAGGATGGAGGTCAAGGCTCCGACGCGAGTTGGCTGCGGCGTCGCTCGACGGCTATTGTTCCCCCGTTCGTGGCCCCGCTCCGCGGGGGCGGCAAGCGTCGAGGAGGTATCGCGGATGGGAGACACTCGCCTACGCGTGACCCGAGTGGGCCTGGCCCTGTCCTCGGCGCGCACGAGCCTTAACTCCGCGACGGAGCTGCGTTTGACCTCATCCGGTCGGGCCGCTATCGTCGGCGGCCTCGTGATGCTCTTCGCGCGTATCTGAGATACCGGCTGCCGGGGGCCCGCCAGGGCCTGGTTCAGCCATGCACGTTTCTCGTTACGTACGCGACAGAAGGAGCATCAGGTGATCGACATACAGGAAGCAGTCATGGGGGTCGTGCCCGTTCAGAAGGGCGTGGCCGTCGAGGTGCGCGAGCTACGCAAGGAGTTCCGCCGCAAGGTTTCCCGCAAGAGCGGTGAGAAGCGCACGCGCGTCGCCCTCGACGGCGTCTCGTTCACGATGGAGAAGGGAGAGACCGTCGCCATCCTCGGCCAGAACGGCTCGGGGAAGTCGACGCTCGTCCGCCTGCTCTCGACGCTTCTCCTCCCCGACGGCGGATCGGCACGGATCTTCGGGTACGACGTCGTCTCCGACGAGCGGGCCGTACGGCGTCTCGTGAACCGGGTCTCGGTGGAGGCGTCCTTCTTCAAGAAGATGTCCTCGTCCGAGAACCTCGGCTACGCGTCGCGCTTCTACGGCATGACGTCGAAGCAGACGAAGCACAAGATCCCCGAGATCCTCGAGCGGGTCGGCTTCCCGTCGGACCGGCGCGGGGAGCCCATGGAGGCGCTGTCACGTGGGATGCAGCAGAAGGTCGCGCTCGCGCGCGCGCTGCTCACGTCTCCAGTCCTCCTGCTGCTCGACGAGCCGACGACCGGCCTCGACCCGCGCTCGAAGCTCGAGGTGCAGCAGTTCATCCGCGAGATCCGCGACACGCACGACTCGACGATCCTTCTCTGCACGCACGACCTCGACGAGGCCGAGGCGCTCGCAAACCGGGTCGGCATTCTCGACCGCGGTCGGCTGCTCGCGCTCGAGCCCGCCGACGACCTCAAGCGGCGCTACGACTCGAGCACGCTCGAGGAAGCCTTCTTCGCCGCGACGGGCCGCGAGTTCGAAGCCGAAGGAGATGACGACGACGACAGGGAGGTGTTCGCATGAAGGCCATGTGGGGAGTGATGCGAGCCGAGCTCGTCGGCGCGGGCGGCGTCGTCGAGCGGAACGCCTACCTCACCAAGCGCTACATCTGGTGGGACGTCGCCTGGTTCATCTGGACCGTCGCCAACACACTGACGATCGTCTTCATCGCGAAGGGCGTGGAGTCGAGCGGCGTCGAGTTCGACGTGAACGAGTACATGACGTACCTGCTCATCGGAGCGGTCGTCTGGGCGTACCTCGGCATCCTCTTCGGCTTCCTGATGGAGACCGTCGCCTGGGAGCGCTGGGAGGGGACGATCGAGTACACGTTCATGGCCCCGCTCTCGCGTGCGATGCATCTCGCGGGGCAGGGCGTGTTCGCAATCCTGTACGGGATCGTCCGGGCGGTGTTCCTGTTCGGCGTGTGCACGCTCTTCTTCAGCCTGTCGATGCCCGACGCGAACTTCTTCGCCGCGCTCGTGGTTCTCGCGATCGCGTCCGTCTCGTTCATCGGGATCGGGATCATGACCTCGGTCCTGCCGCTCATCTCGCCGGAGAAGGGGACGCAGCTGGGCTTCATCGCCCAGGGCACGCTGCTCGTCGTCTCGGGCGTCTACTACCCGGTGAGCGTCCTGCCCGACTGGATGCAGTTCCTCGCGAAGTTCTCGCCCGCGACGTACGCGCTCGAGGGCATTCGCCAGGCGATCCTCGAGGGCCAGGGCGTGACCGAGATGACCGACCAGATCGTCCCGCTGATCGTCATCGGCGTCGTCTCGATCCCTCTCGGCCTCTGGGTCTTCCGGCGCGGCGAGCTGTACGCGAAGAAGCACGGAAAGCTGAAGAGGAGCGGATGAGGTGAGCGAGCACACGGTCCGCGTCGACGGCCTGCTGAAGGTCTTCGACGTTCCCGAGCGCGAAGCGGGTCTCGCCGCGGCGAGGGCCTCGTGCGCCGCAAGACGCCGCGAGGTCCGCGCCGTCGACGAGTCTCCTTCTCGATCGAGATCCCGGCGAGGTCGTTGGCTTCCTCCGGGCCGAACTTTCGCGTCGTGAACATGTGGCACGCGGTCGAGCTCTTCGACGGGATCTTCCAGACGGGCCGCTGGCCCGTCGGGATCTACCCTCTGTGGCTGCGGTTCGGGGTGACGTTCCTCGTACCGATCGCCTTCGCGGTGACGGTGCCGGCAGAGGCGCTCACCTCCCGGCTCAACTGGGGGACGTTGCTCTTCGCCTTCGTCTTCGCGGGCGTCCTCTTCGCTGCGACGCGCTGGTTCTGGCGCTTCGGACTGAAGCGCTACACCGGCGCCTCGGCATAGAGCGGGCCGTGCCCCGAATGCACGTTGACGAGCTCGAGATCGACGAGGCACTGGCGCGCGGGTTGGTCGCCGAGCAGTTTCCGAAATGGGTGGACTTGCCCGTCGTCCGCGTCGAGCCGTCCGGCACGGACAACGCGATCTTCCGTCTCGGCGACGAGTTCTCGCTGCGAATGGCACGTCGCAACGGCCCGACGGAGCCGGGTGGGAGGGAGTTCGAATGGCTGGAGAAGCTCGCGCCCCTCGTCCCGGTCGACATTCCGGTGCCCGTCGCTCAAGGTCGCCCGACCGGCCGCTACCCCTGGTTCTGGGATGTCCACACCTGGGTCGAGGGAGAGACCGTCCCGGTCGACGAGATCGACGCGGTCCAGGCGGCGGTGGACCTGGCCGCGTTCGTCAGCGCGCTGCAAGAGGTCGATCCGGTCGGCGCCCCGACGGGTCGCGGTATCCCGCTCGCCGAGCGGGACGAGGCCGTGCGGTACTGGCTGACGAGGTTCAACGGCCGCTCGCTCACGAAGGAGTGGGAGCGTGCGCTCGCGGCAGAGCCGTGGCGAGGTCCGCCTGTCTGGCATCACGGCGACCTCGACATGCGCAATTGGACCGTGCGCGACGGCCGGATCAGCGGCGTCATCGATTGGGGCGCCATGGGGATCGGTGACCCTGCCTGCGACGTGATGGTGGCGTGGAAGCTGCACTCGAGCGCGGCTCGTGACGCATTTCGAGAGGCGCTGCCGGTGGACGACGCAACCTGGGAACGAGCACGGGGCTGGGCGATCTCGCAGGCGGCTGCGGCGCTCGCGTACTACGCGCCGCAGAACAACCCGGCGCTCTACCACGAGGCGGAGAACTGGCTCGAGCTCGCGCTGTCGGACTCCGAATAGCGCCACCCTCGGTCATTCACGGACGTCGCTGCTAGAGTCGCGCGGTCTGTGTGAGGCGACGGGGCCTCGGACGGCTTCGCCGTCCGGGGCTTTTCTGTTTTCAAGGGAGGTTTCATGGCACGACCAAGGACGCAAGCGCGCGGAACGATGGTGAAGAGCAAGGACCGCGCCACCTCGTCGGTGGCCGCGCGCCGCGCGGTGCTCAAGCGGATCAGGGACGAGGGCGTCGAGCACGTTCTCTTCTGGTTCACGGATCTCGAGGGTCACCTCAAGTCCTTTGCGATCACGCCGTCCGAGATGGAGGAGGCGCTCAACGACGGGATGGGCTTCGACGGGTCCTCGATCACCGGCTTCAACGCCATCGAGGAGTCGGACATGGTCGCGATTCCCGACCCGGCGAGCTTCCAGCTCATGCCGCGGCCGCTCGACGATCACGGTCATCCAATCGGCGCGAACGTCGCCCGGATGCTCTGTGACGTCGTGACGCCGGACGGCGCGCCGTACGAGGGCGATCCGCGCTACGTGCTTCGCCGCGCGCTCGACCGGATGAAGAGCATGGGCTTCGACACGTTCAACGTCGGCCCCGAGCTCGAGTACTTCCTCTTCGAGGACGACAAGGGGACGACGACGCTCGACGAGGGCGGGTACTTCGCGATGACGGCGCAGGACGCTGCCACCGAGGTGCGCAACGACACGATTGCGGCGCTCGAGTTCGTGGGCATCCCGATCGAGTACCACCACCACGAGGTCGGGCCGTCGCAGCACGAGATCGACATGCGCTACGCGGACGCCCTCGCGATGGCCGACTACACGATCACGTACCGGCTCATCGTCAAGGAAGTCGCCGCGTGGCACGGCTACTACGCGACCTTCATGCCGAAGCCGCTGTTCGGCGAGAACGGCTCGGGCATGCACACGCACCAGTCGCTGTTCCGGAACGGGCGCAACTCCTTCTTCGACCGGCGCGACCCGTACCACCTCTCCGCGACGGCGAAGGGCTTCATCGCCGGCCAGCTCAGGCACGCACGTGAGCTCTCGGCCGTGTTTGCGCAGTGGGTGAACTCATACAAGCGGCTCGTCCCGGGCTACGAGGCGCCGGTGTACTGCGCCTGGTCGCAGCGGAACCGCTCCGCGCTCATCCGCATCCCGCTCTACAAGCCGGGATCGGAGCAGGCGACGCGGGCGGAGATTCGCTGCCCCGATCCGGCCTGCAATCCGTATCTCGCGTTCGCGGCGCTCCTGCAGGCCGGCCTCGAGGGGATCGAGAACGGGTACGAGCTGCCAGAGCCGATGGAGCAGAACCTGTACCGGCTCTCCGCCACCGAGCGCCAGGAGCAGGGAATCGTCGCGCTCCCCGAGTCGCTCGGCGAGGCGATCGACGAGCTCTCAGGATCGGATCTCATGCGGCGGACGCTCGGGGACCACATCTTCCCGCGCTACGTCGAGCTCAAGCGGCGCGAATGGGACGAGTACCGCGTCCAGGTCACGGAGTGGGAGAAGGAGAAGTACCTGGCAGCTCTTTGAGAAGTTTTCACTTGCGATCAACCGGCAAAAGTCGGATGATGCGCGCTGCAGGGATCGCCGCAAGGCGAGCGGTGACTCCTGTATCTGACGGCCGATCGCGGGCTCCCTGGTGTGGAGCCCGTGGTCGTTCTGCGCGGCTGGAACCTACGTTCCTCCCGCGAGCCCCCTTCCCTTTGCGCGGCGTGCACTTGGCCGCGCTTGGCCTCCCGGCCGGCTGAGCCAGCCTCCGGCCGCGACCGTATGTGTACCGAGGAGCGCTTAGCCCGGCTTGCCGGACATGGCCCAGATGGCCACGACGTATGCGGCGAGCAGGACGAGCGAGATACCGAGCGTTCCCTTCAGCAGCCCGGCGCCCTTGCCGCTGCGCAGCCGCCGGATTCCGACGCCACCAAGAATGAGCGCGAGAAGGAGCAGGAGGGCGCCGAGGTCGGCCACGATGAAGCCGATCCCGAGCCACGTTGGATCCGGCGCACCCTCCTTGGTGAAACCCTCCTTGTCCTCGATCCAGTGCCGCGCCGGCTCGCATCAGGATGTAGCCAGGGAGTGCCACGGCGAGCAGCGTCCAGTATCCGAGTCGCAGGTACCGGGTCTCGCCTCTCGCGTACGCGAGGAGGCTCGCCGAAGCCAGGACGCCGCCGACGAGGATCATCGCCCCGAAGACGTGCAGGAAGAGGGGGAAGTTCCATTCGGTCGGGCGACTCGCTGCGAGAAGGCTCGTCATGCGAAGGGCTTCCAGATCATGTCGATGAGGAGGAGGAGGAGCGCCGCGCTTGCGATTGCGTGCAGGACGACGCCGTTCTGTGTCCGGTTGAGCGCGAGCAGCTCGGCGTTCGGGCCCGTCTGGCCCGCCGCCTCGAGCTCTAGCGCCTTGTCCATCCCTCGCTGGTACTCCTTGCCGGTCCGTGCCGCCGACGCCGCCCGCGATCGCCCAGAGCACGAGGGCCGCGATGATCCAGAAGTTCCAGATGCGGTACCCGCCGACCGAGAAGGTCAGCCAGAGGCCAAAGACGATCGTGCCGACCGCCGCCGACTCCGGTACCGATCATCCCGACCTTCACGACCGGTGCCATGCGGATGGTCCCTTCCGGGGTGTCCGTCCGCCGGACCGCGACGATGAGCACCCAGAAGACGATCATGCCCGCGACGTACGCGAACGCGCTCAAGAGATGTAGCGAGAGGATCCAGTCGTCGAAGCTCACGGTCGGCCGATCCTATTCCACCCGGGCAACGAGCCCAAACGCGACAATGCGTCGCTTGGACGCCACTGCCCGTCACCTCCGCCTGCTGACCGAGACGATCGCTGCCGTCAACTCCTCGCTCGACCTGCAGGAGGTCCTCGAGCTCGTGGCGAGCAAGGTCGCGGACGCGCTGGGGACGGACGCATGCTTCGTCTACCTCTACGACGAGCGCTCGGACGAGCTCGTCCTGCGCGCGACGCACGGCTCGCGCGTCGAGGAGCTCACCCGAACGCCCCGGATGCGCCCGGGAGAAGGGATCACGGGCGTCGCGGCCGCCGAGCGTGCTCCGGTCATGCTCTCCGAGCAGGCGCACCTCGACCCGCGCTTCAAGGAGTTCCCGAACCTCCCGGAGGACGAGTACGAGTCGATCCTCGCCGTGCCGATACTCGCCCGCGAGACGCTCGAGGGCGCGCTCAACGTCCGCACGCGAGACGCGCGCACGTTCACGGAGGCCGAGATCGACCTTCTCGTCGCAATTGCCTCGCAGGTCGCGCAGACGATCGAGCACGCGAAGCTCTACGAGCGCGCACAGCGTCGCGTCGCGGAGCTCGAGGCGCTCGCGCGGATCTCGGAGGCGGTCTCGGAGTCCCTCTACCTCGAGGAGTCGCTCGACGCGATCGTCAAGACGACGATGGAGTCGCTCCACGCGACCGGCGCAGCGCTCGTGCTCGAGGATGGGAAGATCGCGTGGCCCGAGGGTCGAGCCGGTGCCTATGCCGTGCGCATGCCGCTCCGCTGGAAGAGGCGCCAGATCGGCGAGCTCGTCTGCGATCGCGACGCGCCCTTCTCTGCGGACGACGAGGCGTTGCTCGAGGCGATCGCGCACCACGCGGCGGTCGCGCTCGAGCACGGGCGCGCGGTCATGCGCGGCGTGCTCGCGCAGGAGATCCACCACCGGGTCAAGAACAACCTCCAATCCGTCGCCTCGCTCCTCCGGCTGCAGGCGCGGGCCGACAACGTCGACGCGCGGAAGTCGCTCAACGACTCCGTCAACCGGATCCTCGCGATCGCGGCCGTGCACGAGGTGCTCACGGAGCATCGCGAGGACGACGTCGACCTCGGCGAGCTCGTCGACCGCCTGCGCGCGATGCTCGTGCCAGGGCCTCGTCGCCGGGAAGGACGTGTCCGCTGAGCTCGAGCAGGTGTCGCTCGCGGGCCAGCAGGCCACCGCGCTCGCGCTCGTGTTCACGGAGCTCTTCCAGAACGCCCTCGAGCACGGAGGGCAGCACGTCTCGATCGGGCTCTCGCGGCGAGACGGCGAGGTGCTGCTCACGATCGCCGACGACGGGCCGGGATTCGACGGGGAGGGCGACGGCATCGGGCTCTCGATCGTGCGCGCGCTCGTCCGCGACGAGCTGCGGGGCGAGCTCGGGCTCGAGAATGCCGGCGGGCTGCGGGCCGAGGTGGTGTTCCCGGCATGACGAGAGTTCTCGTGGCCGAGGACGAGACGCTGATCCGACTCGACCTCAAGGGGCTGCTCGAGAGCGCAGGGTTCGAGGTCTGCGCCGAGGCGCGCGACGGGGAGGAGGCGGTCGAGCTCGCCCGGACGACCGAGCCCGACGTCGCGCTTCTCGACGTGAAGATGCCACGGCTCGACGGGATCGAGGCCGCGCGCCGGATCCTCGACGAGCGTCCGATCCCGATCGTCATGGTGACTGCCTACGGCGAGCGCGAGCTCGTCGCGCGTGCCGTCGAGGCGGGCGTCTTCGGCTATCTCGTGAAGCCGTTCCGCGAGACCGACCTGCTGCCGGCGATCGCGACGGCGACGGCGCGGCACGACGAGCTGCGCGCCTTGCGGGAGGAGGCGGACTCGCTGGCCGAGGCGCTCGCCGCGCGCAAGGCGATCGAGCGGGCCAAGGGGATCCTCATGCAGCGCGAGGGCCTCTCCGAGGAGCGAGGCCTTCGCGAGGCTCCGGAAGGCGAGCCAGATCTCGGGGCGGCCGCTCAAGGTCGTCGCCGAGGCGCTGATCGCGACGCTCGGCGAAACCGAGAGCCGCTAGGTCGCGAGCAGCCGCTCCTCCTCGTGCCGCCGGTAGAAGCGGCGGCCGAGCCACACGGCGACGCCGACGAGCGCGAACGGGGCGAGCACGATGAGCATGCCGAGCGCGACCACGCCCTCCCACGCGAGAACGTTCAGCGCCTGGTCGATCGTGCGGTCGATACGGGAGTCGGGCACGACCGCGCCGGAGGCTTCCGGGGTCACGATCGAGAGCTGGATCGTGGACATGCGCGCCTCCGCGTTCGTCCCGGCGATCTGCGAACGGACGATGCGGAGCTCGTTGCGGAGGACACGCCGTCGGGCCTCGAGGGCCGCCGTCGTCTCGGCGTCGAGCTCCTCCGACTCGAGCCGCGCCGTGATCCGCGTGATCTGCTCGACGAGTGAGGCTCGCCTGTGCTCGAGCTGGTCGAGCTGTCTCCTGCAGGTCGTCGACCGTGACCTGCTGCGAGACGATGCGTCCGAGTCCTGAGAGGCCGGTGATCGCGTCCTGGACCTCGCGCGACGGGGACGCGCACCGTCAGCGACGCGTTGCCCTGCTCCCCGGTCGCCACCGACGAGGAGACGACGTAGCCGCCGAGCGAGCGGGTGAGGTCGAGCGCGTCCTGAGCTGCGCGTGAGACCGCATTCGAGTCCCTGACCTCGACCGTGAGCGTCGCGCTCACCTGCTGTGCGCGCGCGCCGGTCGTCTGCGTCCGCGGCGCCAAAGGTCGGTGCCGGCGCATTCTGCGCTCGTGCCTTCGTCGTCGGCGCCAGCTCTCCATCGCACGGAGCCTGTCCCGGGCGCTTGCTGCACCAACGATTCCCGCGACGGCGCATCGGAGCGGGACAGTCCGACGACTCCTGCCGCCGCGATCGCGAGCGCGGCCGCTGCCGGCACGGCGATGAGCGCGCCCCGCCGAGCGGGGAAACGCCAGCTCGGCCCACCGCGCACGGGCAGGCTGCTCGGCGGCTGAGCTCGCGTACGCGGGCGCGCAACTCGGACAGGCGCGGTAGGACGCGACGCCCGCAGCTCGTGGATCAGGTCAGGCGACGACGTCATGTTCTCTCATCCTCTCTTCGAGCTTCGTCAGGGCGCGGGAAAGTCGGGTCGAGACGGCAGTGGGCGTGATCCCGAGCAGGCGTGCCGCTTCCTCGCCGTCCAGGTCGAGAACGACGCGCAGCGCGACGACCTCCCGCTCGCCGGCCGAGAGTGCCTGCAGGCTCTCGGCGAGCTCGGCGGAGAACCCTTCGCCGAAGGGCGCGTCCTCGTCGCGGCGCTCGGCGCGTGCCGGCGCGCTCCTCCCGCTTGCGCCTGCGGGCGTCGGCGCGGAACCAGTCGAGCGCGGTCGAGCGGGCGATTGCGAGCAGCCATGCGCGCGGAGTCCCTCGGCCCGGGATCGAAGCGGCGCCACTTCCGGAGCGCTGTCTCGAACGTCTCGCCGGTCAGATCCTCGGCGACCGCCCAGTTCTTCGTCAGGTAGAGCAGGTAGCCGTACACGTCGTCGAGGAGCTCCTCGGCGACCGCGGCGAACGAGGGCGTCGTCCGCTCGGAGCGCGCGAGGTGCGTCGATCGTCACGGCATGCACGACTTCTGTACGCCGCCGGACACCCCTCGCGTCACGGCGTCTGCGCCTCGGCGAAGAGGACCTCCCAGCGCTCGAGGAGCGTGACGAGCTCGTCGCGTGCCGCCCGATGCGCTCCAAGGACGTCCATGTTCGTCCAGTCGTCCGCGAGCTGTGCGCTCGAGCTCTGCGATGCGGGCTCTCCACGCCCGCGATCTCGCCCTCGAGGCGCTCGAGCTCCGTCGGCGCGCGCTTCGCGGGTCGCGGCCGGGACGGCTTGGGCGCTCGTTCGATCCTTCGGCGCTCGCCGGCTCGGCGGGCGCGCTCGCAGTCTCGCGTTCACGCTCGAGGTCCGCCCACCCGCCGTCGTACGAGCGCAGCTCGTGTTCCTCGAAGGCGACGATCCGGTCCGGCACGGCGTCGAGGAGAGCGCGGTCGTGTGAGACGAGCAGGATCGTGCCGGGGAATGCTTCGAGCGCCGCCTCGAGCGCCTCCCGCGACTCGACGTCGAGGTGGTTCGTCGGCTCGTCGAGGACGAGGAAGTTCGTTCCCGACGCGACGAGAAGCGCGAGCGCCAGCCGCCGCCGCTCCCCGCCCGAGAGGGCCGTGACCGCCCGCTCGTGCGTCTCCCAGCCCGAGAAGAGGAAGCGTCCGAGCAGCGCCTGTGCCTGGGGTCGTGACAGCCCCGTAGCCGCAGCCGTCGCATCGAGCACCGAGCCCGTCTTCGGGAGCTCGAGTGCGTGCTGGGAGAAGTAGCCGGGCACGACGCCGTGGCCGAGCGCGATGCGGCCGTCGTCGAGCGGGTGGCCGTCGAGAAGCGCGGCGAGCAGCGTCGTCTTGCCGCGATCCGTTCGGGCCGACGAGTCCGACCTTCTCTCCGCGCTCGATCACCATCGTCGCCGCGTCGAGGAGCTTCTTGTCGCCTGCGGAGAGTCGCGACCTCGTCGACCTCGAGAACGATCCGCCCGCTGCGGGGCGGATCGAGGAAGTCGAAGCCGAGCGTTCGCTTGCGTCTTCGTCAGCGACTCGACCTCCTGTCGGGCGGTCGAGCGCTCCTTCTCGAGCCGGGCGATCTGGGTGAGCTTCGCCTGCGCCTGCTTGGCCTTCGACTTCTTGTACCGGAACCGCTCGACGAAGCGCTCGAGGCGCGCGATGTCGACCGAGACCCGGTCGGCGGTCTTCCCGGCGGCAGCGACGCGGGCCGCCTTCTCCGTTCGCCACTCGTGCCACGGGCCGGAGAAGTAGTGGGCTCCGCCGGGCGAAAGCTCGAGCACCGACGTCGTCACGGACTCGAGGAACCAGCGGTCGTGGGCGACGAGGATGACCGCCGCGTCGAGTCGTCTCGAGCTCGCGCTCGAGCCATTCGAGGTTCTGGACGTCGAGATGGTTCGTCGGCTCGTCCAGGAGCAGCAGGTCGGGGCTTCCTGCCAGCGCACGGGCGAGTGACGCACGCGTGAGCTCCCCACCCGAGAACGTCCCGAGCGGCCGGTCGAGGTCGTCGTCGGCGAAGCCGAGCCCACGGACGGACGCGGCGGCGCGATCTCGCCACGCCCAGCCGCCGGCGTGCTCGAGCGACGCCTGGGCCTCGGCGTAGCGGCGGAGGGTGACGTCGTCGTGGGCGCCCGCCGCCATCGCTGCCTCGAGTCCGCGCAGCTCCCCCTCCAGCTCGAGGAGGTCGCGCGCGCCGGAGAGGGCGTACTCGCGGAGCGTGACGTCGAAGTCGAGCGGTGGGCGCTGGTCGTGGAGCGCCACACGGGTTCCCTTCGCGAAGGCGAGCTTGCCGCCCTGGATCGACGTCTCGCCTGCGATCGCGCGCAGGAGCGTCGTCTTCCCGGCCCCGTTCGCGCCGGCGAGCGACAGGCGGTCCTTGCGACCGACCGTGAAGGACACGTTCTCGAAGAGCGGGTCGCCCGAGAACTCCTTTCGGAGCCTCGGATGCGATGAGCACGGCCACGGCCGCACAAGGGTAGAGGGAGTCGAGCGAGCCGGCTAGGCCGTCGGGACCGTCTGCGCGACAAGCTGCCGCGCAGCCGCGGCGATGTGCTCGGCGTCGATGCCTGCGGCCGCCATGCATTCCTCCGGCGTCCCCGACCTCGGCATCTCGCGGACCGCGAGCTTGACGACGCGGGGCGGCTCGTCGGTGTCGGCAACGGCTTCGAGAACCGCGTCGCCGAGGCCGCCTTCGGCCCAGTGGTCTTCGATCGTCACGAGCCGGCCACCGGTCGCCTCCACCGCCGCCAAGATGGTCTCCGCGTCGAGCGGCTTGATCGAGTACGCGTCGATCAGACGCGCCGAGATGCCCTCTTCGGCGAGGGTGTCGGCCGCCTTCAGGGCCTCGTGGACGGTGATGCCGGCCCCGATCAGCGCGACGTCGTCCTCGTCGCTCGAGCGAAGGACACGGCTCCCGCCGATCTCGAACTCGTCCTCGGCGCTGTAGAGGACCGGCGTCGCCGGGCGCAGTGTGCGGAGGTACGAGATTCCCTCGCGATCGGCCATGGCGGCGACGAGCTTGGCGGTCTGGTTCGCATCGCAGGGGTGGAGAACCGTGGAGCCGTGGACCGCGCGGAGGGAGGCGATGTCCTCGAGCCCCATCTGAGATGGACCGTCCTCGCCGATCGAGACGCCGGCGTGCGATCCGCACAGCGCGAGGGTCGCGCGGCTCACGGCGGCCATGCGCGTGAAGTCGTAGGCGCGGGAGAGGAAAGCCGCGAAGGTCGACGCGAACGGGCGCCAGCCGACGGCTTGCAGCCCGACTGCCGCGGCGATCATCTGCTGCTCCGCGATGTACATCTCGAAGTACCGCTCGGGATGCGCCTTCGCGAACGTCTCGGCGAACGTCGAGTTGGACACCTCGCCGTCGAGCACGACGACGTCGGGCCGCGCCCATCCGAGCGCGGCGAGTGCGTCGCCGTATGCCTTTCGGGTCGCGACCTCGGCGCCGATCTCGTAGCGCGGGAGCTCGAGCTTCGCCGACCGGTCGTCGCGTGCCGTCGCGGCCGTCGGGCCTCGTGACCTCGACGTGGATGTCGCGCAGGCCGCCGAGCTCCGCGATGGCAGCGTCCGGATCGTCGAGCGGCTTGCCGTGGAAGCCGTTCTCGTCCTCGACCGCGGCGACGCCCTTCCCCTTCTTCGTCCGTGCGACGACGACCGTCGGTGCTCCGGTCATGGCGACCGCACGCGAGAACGCGTCGTCGATCGCCTCGACGTCGTGTCCGTCGACCTCGACTGCGTTCCAGCCGAACGCCTCGGCTCGTGCGACGTAGCGATCGAGGTTCCAGCCCACCATCGTCTCGCCGCGCTGGCCGAGGCGGTTCACGTCGATGATCGCGGTCAGGTTGTCGAGCTCGAAGTGGGACGCGTGCTCGAAGGCCTCCCACATCGACCCCTCGGCCATCTCGCTGTCGCCGCACAAGACCCACACGCGCGTCGGGAGCTTCTCGAGGTACTTGGCGGCCAACGCCATCCCGACGCCGATGGGGAGACCCTGCCCGAGCGACCCCGTCGCGACGTCGACCCAGGGGATGAGCGGAGTCGGGTGGCCCTCGAGCATGCTCCCGTGCTTGCGGTAGCGCATGAGCTCCTCGTCCGACACGACTCCCGCCGCGCGGAAGATCGCGTAGACGAGCGTCGACGCGTGCCCCTTCGAGAAGACGAGCCGGTCGTTCGCACCGCTCTTGGGGTCGTCGAAGTCGTAGCGGAGGTAGCCGTCGACGAGAACGGCCATCAGATCGGCCGCCGACATGGCGGACGTCGGATGCCCCGACTTGGCCGCAGCACTCATCCGGACCGAATCCACCCGGAACTGCTGGCCAAGCTCGCGGCGGCGCTCTGCGTCTGTCATGTGCGCCATTCTAGGTTTGCGTTTCCCTCGTTCGCGGAGGAGGTAACGTTCGGGCGTGGCGCGGAGCCGACTGCACGAGCTGGAGGAGCATGGGGTCAGCGTCTGGGTCGACTCGCTCTCCCGCGAGATGCTCGAGACCGGCCATCTGAAGCGGCTCATGGAGGAGGACGCGGTCGTCGGCGTCACGTCCAATCCGACCATCTTCGAGAAGGCCCTGTCGACCGGTGAGTGGTACGACGAGCAGCTGCGCGCGGAGCTCGACCGTTCGGACGACACCAAGGAGGTGTTCTTCGCCCTCGCGGTGGAGGACATCAAGCGCGCGTGCGACCTCATGCGACCCGTCTGGGAGCGGACGGCCGGCATCGACGGGTTCGTGTCCATCGAGGTCGATCCCGATCTCGCGTACGAGCGAGACGCGACGTTCGAGCAGGCGAAGCAGCTCCACGAGCTCGTCGATCGGCCGAACGTCTACGTGAAGATTCCGGCGACCGCTCCCGGTGTCGGGGCGATCGAGGACTCGATTGCCGCCGGACGGTCCATCAACGTCACGCTCATCTTCTCGTTGCAGCGCTATGCCGCGGTCGTCGAGGCGTACATCCGGGGCCTCGAGCGGCTCGTCGAAGCTGGACGTGATCCGGGGCGCGTGATCTCCGTCGCGAGCTTCTTCGTGTCGCGGGTCGACACCGAGGCCGACCGTCGGCTCGAGGAGATCGGGAGGAAGGACCTCCAGGGACGCCTGGCGGTCGACAACGCCAAGCTCGCGTACCAGCACTACCTCGAAGCCTTTGCGGGTCCCAGGTGGGACGCGTTGGCAGCGGCCGGCGCTCGACCGCAGCGCTGCCTGTGGGCGTCGACGTCGACGAAGAACCCGGCGTATCGCGACGTGCTCTACGTCGAGGAGCTCATCGGTCGAGACACCGTCAACACGATGCCGTTCGAGACCATCGACGCCTTCCAGGACCACGGCGTCTCGAAGGACACGCTGACCGAGGGCGTGGACGAGGCTCGGCAGCTCCTGCGCGACCTCGCGGACGCGGGCATCGACTACGACGACGTCACCGACACCCTCGAGCGCGAGGGCGTCGCAGAAGTTCTCCGACTCGTTCGCGCACCTGCTGTCCGGCATCGACGCGAAGCGCGCGGTCATCGCCTAGGCGTATGTCTCAGCGCGACCCGCCGACTCGCTAGTAGGCGGGTCGGTGGGCTTTCGGTGGACTCTCAGTGGCTCATCGTCGTCTTCGGGTTGCCGACCTTGAGCAGGCCGACCTGGCCGAGATCGACGTGTGCGAAGGCGTGGCTCACGAAGGGGTACGTCCCCTCCTGGCCGATCTTCACGTCGAAGACCGCGCCGCCACCCGCCGGAACGGCGACGGTCTGCACGCCCTGCTGGTAGTGGGTCATGTCCCCGTTGACCCACGCGCGGTTGAGGATCGTCCCGACGACGTGGAAGTTCGTGTCCAGTGTGGGGCCGGCCGCGACGACGTAGAAGCGCACCGTCTCGCCGGGATCGGAGGTCAGCGGGTGCGTCACGTACTGGTTGGCGTAGCCGTTGAACGTCGTCCAGTCGGGCTGCATCTCGCGAGCCTTGGCCATGTCGAGCGACGCAGGCTCGTCGACGCCGGGACCGTTCAAGTACCACTCGCTCGCCACGAGCACATACTCGTGATCGGCGTGTGGCAGCGGCTTTGCCGGATCGACCACGATCGCGCCGTACATCCCGTTCGCGATGTGCGCCAGCACCGGCTTGGTGCCGCAGTGGTACATGAAGACGCCGGGATCGCTCGCACGGAACTTGAAGGTGAACGACTCGCCCGGTGCGACGTCACGGAACGCGACGTTCGGCGCGATGCGGGCGGCGTGGAAGTCGATCGAGTGCGGGATCGAGCCGCCGTTCGTCAGGGTCATCTCGACCATCTGCCCCTGGCGGACGTGGACGACCGGTCCCGGGGCGCCGTGTCCGTCGAATGCCCAGGTGTTGTACTTCACGCCCGGCGCGATCTCGACGACCATGTCCTTCATCGTCATGTGCACCTTCACCAGGTCGCCGGTGGCAACCGGCGGGAGCGCGGCGCTGCGGGCCTGATGCGCCAACGCGAGCTCCTCCGCGTTGTCGGCGGTCTGGCCGGCGAAGCTCTGGAGGGGGAGGCTCACGGCGCTACTTGCCGCCGCCACGTGGCTCGAGTGGTCGGTTGTCGCGGCGGCCGCTGACGCGTCGTCGCGCGCGTCATCCGCCGCCTTGAGCAGAAAGACCGCGGTCATCCCGAGGATCGCGACGGCGATCCCGAGAAAGAGCGCGAGGACCATGAGGCCCGCGCTCGACTCGCGCGAGGGCTTCGTGTCGGTAGATCGGTAGCGCTGGGTCGACTGATAGCTCGTCATGCATCCGCCTCCGGAGTTGAACTGGGCTCACTCACGCTAGGACTGGGTCGCTCACACGGCCTCGGGAGGGGATACGTGCACGAATGCGGGCTTCTACGGACCTGGTGCGTCAAAGACATATGTAATTTGCATATACTCTCGCCATGCACCGTCGACGACGACAGCGTTCGCGGAACCGCTCGCTCGGCGAACGAGGCTGGGAGGTCAGGGCACGGGTCGAGCGCTTCGGCGAGCCCGCGCTCCTGGCGCTGCTCGCGGCTCGGCCGACGCACGGCTACGAGCTCATCGAGCAACTGCCCCAGCTCTCGGGCGAGGAGCGCGTCGACGTCGGGAACCTCTACCGGGCGCTGCGCTCGCTCGAAGACGAGGGCCTCGTGACCTCCGAGTGGAGCGCCGAGCTGCCAGGCCCGACGAAGCGCACCTACACGCTCACCGACCAGGGCCAAGAGCTGCTCCTGGCCTGGCTCGCCGCGCTGGCGCAGCTGCGCGACGGCTTGACGACGTTTCTCGATCGCACACAGGAAGGAGGTGACCATGTGCGGACGACACCACAGACACCGGTGGGGTCGACGGGCTCCGAACCGTGAGGAGCTCCTGAAGGCGCTGGAGGAGCGGCAGAAGGATCTCGAGCAGGAGATCGCCGACATCCACGACGTCCTTCGGCGCCTCCGTGACGAGGGCGCAGCGACACCCGAGCCGGCGCCGTCGATCTAGCGGCGGCGCTAGCCGGCGACCGCGGCGAGCAGCTCCTCGTGGAGCAGCCCGTTGGAGGTCACCGCGGTCCCGGAGTCGATGCGCGAGATCCCGTCGTAGTCGGAGAAGCGACCTCCTGCCTCCTCGACGATCACCTGCACGGCGGCGAGATCCCACTCCTTGATGTCGACCGCGTCGACCGCGCCGTCGACGGCGCCTTCGGCGACGAGCATGTGGGCCCAGAAGTCGCCGAGCCCACGGGCGTGCCAGGCACGCCGGGCGAGCGCCGGCACCTCGTTCTCGATCGAGAAGGAGAGGACGGCCTCCTCCACGCGCCCGATTGCGGACACGTGCAGCGGCTCGCCGTTCGCGTACGCGCCGCCACCGCGCTCCGCCCACCAGCGGCTCCCGAGTGCCGGGGCGGACACGACACCGACCGACACGACGCCCTCGGTCTCCAGCGCGACGAGCGTCGCCCAGACAGGAATACCTCTCGCGTAGTTCCGGGTCCCGTCGATCGGGTCGACGATCCAGCGCCGTGTCCCTCCGCCTTCGGCGCCGCCCTCCTCGCCGAGAATCGCGTCCCCGGGACGCTCGTCGGCGAGGATCCGTCTGAGCTCAGCCTCGACAGCACGGTCGGCTTCGGTGACCGGCGTGAGGTCCGACTTCGTCTCGATCGCGAGCCCGGAGCGGAATCGCGGCGTCGAGATTGCGTCGGCTGCGTCGGCCAGTCTCAGCGCCAGCTCCAGGTCGGGGCTCACGCCCCGACCTTAACCCGGTCAGCCGCCGGTGATGCGGAATGTCGGCTTGACGATCCGCAGCGCGACGGGTGCCGACCAGGTCATTGCGGGTGTCCCTACCTGCGCAGCATTGAGTCCGCGGACACGGTAGTACCACAGGCCTCGCGAGAGGCTGAGCACGCTCGAAGTCGCCACCGTCCGCTTGGAGCCGCGCTTGCGCCACGGGTATGCGCTGCGCGACCACTGGACCTCGTACTCCGTGGCCCCGACGACCGGGCGCCACGCGACGAGTGGTGTCGCGAAGACCGTCGGCCGGGCTCCGGCCTGCTGGAGCAGTCGTCCCTTCGACGTTAGTCCGGACACGTACGGTCCGCCGCCCGTCGTCTGTGCCGGCTGCGAGTCCTTTCCGAACACGCTGACGCGACCGGCCTGACAGGCGTCTTGCGGGATCTCGACGTCGGTGTAGCTGAATGCCCCGGAGCCGTCGACCGTGACTCCGACTGGTACTCGGCAGCTGCCGCACTTGAGCCCGGCTCAATCCAATTGGACGTACAGCACGGCGACGAGGATCGTGCCGGCGAATATCAGCCAGAAGAGGAAGAAGAGCGCCCAGCCGAACCGCAGGTTGCGGCGTGCGAGCTCGGGATCCATCAGAGGAGCACCGGATCGAGCGCCGCCGCGACGAAGAGCAGCGCGAGGTAGAGGAGCGAGTAGTGGAAGAGCACCTGCGCGCGAGCGCGCGTGAGGTCTCTGCGCAGGAGCACCGCGAGGGCGACGAACACGGCTCCGAGCGCCACGGCAGCTGCCGTGTACAGCGGCCCGAGCCAGATCCCGACGAAGATCGTGAACGCGACCATCGCGATCGAGTAGAGGACGATCTGGCGCGCGGTCTCGCGCTCTCCGCGAACGACGGGCAGCATCGGCACGCCGGCGGCCGCGTATGCGTTCTTGATCATCAGCGCCAGCGCCCAGAAGTGCGGTGGGGTCCAGAGGAACACGATGAGGAATAACCACAGCGCCGGCAATGCCAGCGAGCCCGTCGCTGCCGCGTAGCCGACGAGCGGCGGGACGGCGCCCGCCGCGCCGCCGATGACGATGTTCTGCGGCGTCGAGCGCTTGAGCCAGCGGGTGTACACGAGGACGTAGAAGAGGTTCCCGACGAGCGCCAGGATCGCGGTCAGCACGTTCACCGCCGAGGCGAGCAGAGCGAACGAGATCGCCGAGAGCAGGATCCCGAACTCGAAGGCCTGCGCGGGCGTGACGCGCCCGGCTGCGACCGGACGCTCCTCCGTCCGGCTCCCCATCAGCACGTCGATGTCGCGGTCGAGCACGTGGTTCAGCGCAGACGCGCCTCCGCACGCAAGGCCGAGCCCGAGCATGGTCACCGCGAAGAGCCCGAGGGGCGGGACGCCCTGCGCCCCGACGAACATCCCAGCGGCTCCCGTCAGCAGAAGCAGGGTCATGATCCGAGGCTTCGTGAGCGTGACGTAGTCGCGCGCTGACGCGAGCGGCACCGGCTTGCCGCGGAACGCGCCGGCCCCGACGACCAGGGTCAGGCCGAGCGTGACGGCAGCTCCGCCGACATGGAGCGCGACTGCCCAGCCTGCATCGCCCGACCAGGCCACGACGCCTCCGAGCGCGATCGCGACCAGAAACGACACGAGCGCCGCGATCGTGCGGCGGAGCAGGAACGGGTAGGCGAGGCGTGCGAGCACGACGTTTCGCGACGAGCAGGGGCAGTGCAACGAGGGCGAGCCCCCAGTGCGCGGTGCCGAGCTCGAGGACAGCACTGATCACGCACAATCCCACGACGACCGAGCTCGCTGCCGCGGACACCCGGAAGAGCACGCCCGGCGTCACGCGGGCGCCGCTCGACAGGCTAGACCTCGCGCTCGCCACGCTGCTCACGCAGCTTCCTCCTGAGGTCGTAGAGCGGTCTCGCGCTCGTGACGTACGGCACCTCGTCGAAGTTGTGCGGAGGCGGCGGTGAGGTCGTGTACCACTCGAGCGTGTCCGCCTGCCACGGGTCGTTGCCCACGCGCTCCCCGCTGCGTCCTCGTCTTCAGCACGTTCACGGCGAAGAACAGGATGGCGAACGCCATGACGTACGAGCCGATCGTCGAGGCGAGGTTGTAGCCCTCCCAGCTCTCGTTCCCATACGTGTAGATCCGGCGCGGCATGCCCTCGAGCCCGAGGAAGTGCTGCGGCATGAACGCGAGGTTGAAGCCGACGAAGAGGAGCCAGAACTGCCACTTGCCGAGCCGCTCGTTCGAGCTTCCGCCCGAACATCTTCGGCCACCAGTAGAAGAGGCCCGCGAAGACCGCGAAGACGACGCCGCCGAGCAGGGTGTAGTGGAAGTGCGCGACGACGAAGTAGCTGTCGTGCACCTGCCAGTCGATCGGGAAGGCGGCGAGATAGATGCCGGTCAACCCGCCGATGACGAAGAGCGAGAGGAACCCGAGCGCGTAGAGCATCGGCGTCTCGAAGCTGACGTTGCCGCGCCACAGGGTCGCGAGCCAGTTGAAGATCTTCATCCCGGTCGGCACGGCGATGATCATCGACGCGATCATGAACCAGGCCTGGAGCGGGATCGGCAGTCCCACCGTGAACATGTGGTGCGCCCACACGAGCATCGAGAAGAACCCGATCGCGACCGTCGACGCGACGATCGCCTTGTAGCCGAAGATCGGCTTGCGGGCGAAGACGGGCAGGACCTCGCTGATGATCCCGAACGCCGGCAGCACGATGACGTACACCTCGGGGTGGCCGAAGAACCAGAACGCGTGCTGGTAGAGGAGCGCCGATCCGCCCTCGGCCGGGTTGAAGAAGTGCGTCTGCACGTCCCACGGCCCGATCGAGATGCCGCGGTCCAGGAGGAGCAGCGTGAGCGCCGCGGACAGCACGGGCATCACGGCCATGATCAGCCACGAGTAGAGCTCGATCGACCAGACGAAGAGCGGCATCCGCGTCCACGACATCCCGCGCGTTCGCAGGTTGTGGATCGTCACGAGAAAGTTCACCGCTCCGGCCACCGTCGAGACCGTGAGCAGGTGCAGCGACAGGATCTGGTAGTCGATGCCGTTCCCGGGCGCTTGCTCCGAGAGCGGCGGATAGAGCGTCCAGCCCGCTTGCGCCAGCGCCGCCGTCGGCGAAGAAGCTGAGCATGAGTACGGCACCGCCGAGGAAGTAGAACCAGTACGACAGGGCGTTCAGCCGTGGGAAGGCCATGTCCTCGGCGCCGATCATGAGCGGCACGAGGTAATTCGCGAACCCGGCGAGGACAGGAACGCCGACGAGGAAGACCATCGTCGTGCCATGGATCGTGACGAGCTCGTTGTAGTGCTCAGCGCTGATGAGATCCTCGTTCGCCTGCGCGAGCTGGGTGCGCATGACGAGGGCCATGAGGCCCGCCAGCACGAGGAACACGACCGAGGTCGAGATGTAGAGGATCCCGATCCGCTTGTGGTCGGTCGTGACGAGCCAGCTCGCCACCCTCCCGCGCTGCCAGGCGGGTATCGACTCAGCCCGGGTTGCCACTCGGCGGGTTCTCCTTGAGGTAGTTGGCCAGCGCAGTGATCTGCTGGTCGCTCCACTCCGAGCCGACTGCAGGCATCACGCCCTGCGGTCCCGTGCGTCCGTTCCGCACCAGGGTCTCGAGCGCCTGCGGGTTCGCGAGCGTCGGAGACCCGGCGATCCGCGGCCCGATGCCGCCCTCACCGGCGAGGCCGTGGCATTTCGCGCACACGCCTTCAAACGTCTCCTTGCCGAGCTCGCCGGTCCCAGCTGTCTGGTCGGTGCGGCGCTGTTCGAGCCACGCGGTGAACTCCGACGGCGGCATCACCTCCACCGACGCGAGCATCTGCGCGTGCTCGAGGCCGCAGAGCTCCGCGCACTGGCCCTTGTACGTCCCCGGCTTGTCGGCCTGGAACCACGTCTGGTTCGTCCGCCCGGGGATCGCGTCGATCTTGCCTCCCAGGGCGGGGATCCACCAGGAGTGGATCACGTCGGCGTCGGGCGACGTCACGACGAGCTTCACCGGGACACCGGCCGGCGCGCGCATCGTGTCGATGGCGACCACGCCGTTCGGGTAGTCGAAGGACCAGTAGAACTGCCGGCCGGTGACCTTGATCTCGAGCTGCTCCTCGCCGGCGGTCGCGGTGGGGATGTTCTTGATGCCCGGGAGCTCGGCGAAGACGAAGACGGCGATGATGAACAGCACGATCACGGGGCCGCCCGTCCAGGCGAGCTCGAGCTTCGTGGCGCCGTGGACGGGCGCGCCATCCTCGAACCGCGGCCGCTTCCGCCGGCGGTACTTCCAGATGAAGGCGACGAGCAGTCCCTCGACGAGCAGGAAGATCGCGACCGTGAAGATCGTGATGAAGAGGTAGCTCGTCCGGATCCCGTCGGCGTTCGGCGACTCCGGGACGACAGGGGTGAACTGGGCGAGAGCCGAGGGCGCGACGATCGCGGCGAGGAGCGCGAAGCCGGCAGGGACGAGGAGACGTCGCACCGGCTGCCATTCTATGAACGTGGCCGAGGGAGCGTCCCGGGGAACTCGCGTGCGGCTTCCCGCCGACGTCGTGCGGCCGTTCGACGTGTTCGTGAACGGGGTGGAGCAGCTGGAGGGACGCGACTACAGCATCGAAGGGCGCACGCTCGTCTTCGAGCGCGAGCTGAGGACCGAGGGCAAGCTCGGCTTCTGGCGCTGGCTCTCGCTGTGGGTCGGCGTCGCAGGCACGTATCGCCAGAACGACTCCGTCGACGTCGCGTATCGGCGGAACGGGAAGCCCGTCGTCGCCTCGCGGCTCCCCCTCGAGCCGCTGGCCTAGCCCGACCGCACGTTCTGCTCGAGGCGCTCGAGGAGGTCTCGGAGCTCCTCGACCTCCGCGTCGCCGAGACCGGCCGTCAGGCGGCGGTTGAACGCGATCACGGCCTGGCGCAGCTCCGCGTGCTTTGCGCGTCCCGCCTCGGTCAGCTCGACACGGACGGCGCGGCGGTCGTGCGGCTCGCGTGTGCGGACGACGAACCCGGCCTCCTCGAGGCCGTCGAGATGACGCGTCAGGGTCGGCCCCTCGATGTGCATGGCGCGCGCGAGGTGGTGCTGAGCGGACCACGACTCGCCCATGAGGCTCGTCAGGATCAGCCACATCGGGACGGAGCCTCCTGCCTCGGCCAGCGAGTCCCCGAACGCGCGGCTCACCGCCTTGGAGGCGTGGGCGAGCTGCAGTCCGATCGGGGTGCCTTGTGGTTTCACGATGGTGTTTGCATCGGTAGGGTACTAATCGTTAGTGTACGAATAATTAGTGAGCTATGGATGGGAGGATCTCGTGAGTTACGTGACGTCAGTCTTGGCCTCGGTCGGTGACGACGGGGGGCACTGGTGGTTCGTGTTCCCGTTCTTCTGGCTTCTCTGGATCGCCGTCATCGCGACCTTCCTCTACTTCGTCGTCTTCCGCCGTCGGTCCGGGCGCTGCGCCCCGGGCTCCGATCGTGCTCGCGCGATTCTCGCCGAGCGCTTCGCCCGCGGCGAGATCTCGGGTGAGGAGCTCCGCGAGCGCCTGGCCCAGCTGCCCTGAGCGGCGCGGGTACCGTGGCGCGAATGGAACGGGAGAACGGAATCGAGGTCAGAGGGCTCGTTCGCGAGTACAAGAAAGGCCCGCGCGCGGTCGACGGGATCGACCTCTCGGTCGCGCCCGGAGAGATCTACGGCTTCCTCGGTCCGAACGGCGCGGGGAAGTCGACCACGGTCCACGTCCTGACGACGCTCCTGCCGCCGACGGCGGGAACAGCCCTCGTCGCCGGCTACGACGTCGTCAAGGACGGGCCGAAGATCCGCGGGCTCATCGGCGTCGCCCTCCAGGAGGCCGCGCTCGACCCGCTCCTCAGCGCGCGTGACCACCTGCGGCTGCAGTCGACGCTGCAGAGCGTTCCGAAGGAGGAGCGCGGGCCGCGCGCCGAGGAGCTCCTCCACCGAGTCGGCCTGGTCGACGCGGCCGATCGCAAGGTCGCCGGCTACTCAGGCGGGATGAAGAGACGGCTCGATCTCGCGCTCGCCCTCGTCCACAGCCCGCGCATCCTCTTCCTCGACGAGCCGACGACCGGCCTCGACCCGCAGAGCCGCACCGACATCTGGAACGAGGTCGCGCTCATGCGACGCGAGGCGGGCGTGACCGTGTTCCTCACGACCCAGTACCTCGAGGAGGCCGACGTCCTAGCGGATCGGGTCGGGATCATCGACCAGGGCAAGATCGTCGCCGAAGGCACGCCCGCCGAGCTGAAGGCCGAGATCGGCCGCGCCGAGCGTCCACGCCATCCCGCGAACCGACGCCGACCGGCCCAAGATCGCGGAGTTTCTCGCGCAGTTCGGCGAGCCGCTCGCGTCGACGCGTGACGTCGCGGTGCGTCTGAACGACGGGCTCGGGCTCACCGACATCGTGCGTGCGGTGGACGCGAACGGCGTCGACATCGCGGACCTCGAGCTGCACGCGCCGACGCTCGACGACGTCTTCCTCGCGAAGACCGGTCGCACTCTCGAGGGGGCGACCGAGGAGGCGGAGACCGTCGGGCAGGAGCGGCGCCGGTGAGCGCGACCTCGGTGCAGGCCGGTGCGATCGCGCGGCGCTCGATCGTGCGGACGTCGCGCCAGCCCGCGAGCATCATCCCGCCCCTCGTCTTCCCGGTCGCGCTCATGCTCGTGAACGCGGGTGGGCTGCGCGCGTCCACCAGCCTTCCCGGCTTTCCGACGACGTCGTTCCTCGCGTTCGCGCTCGCCGTCCCGTTCATCCAGGGCGCGCTCTTCTCGACGATGAATGCGGGCACCGACATCGCCCGGGACGTCCAGACCGGATTCGTCAACCGGCTCTCGCTGACTGCCCTCCACGACTGGGCGCTCCTGACCGGTCAGCTGGCCGGGATCGTCGTGCTGGGCGTCGTCCAGGTGCTCTTCTACATCGTCGTCGGGCTGACAGCCGGGGTGAGGTTCGAGTCCGGACCTGCCGGAATCGCGGTGTTGCTCTTCTACGGCGCGATCGTCGCGCTCGCGTTCGGCGCGCTCGGCGCCTGGCTCGCCTACCGCACCGGCTCGGGGGAGACGATCCAGGCGCTCTTCCCGGTGCTCTTCGTCTTCCTCTTCATCTCGTCGATGAACACGCCGCGGAACCTGATCGGCGTCGACTGGTTCCGGATCGCTGCCACGCTGAACCCGGTCTCGTACATGATCGAGGCCGTCCGGAGCCTGATCATCACGGGCTGGGACTGGGAGGCGCTCGGGCTCGGCTTCGGCTTCGTGATCGTGCTCGGCGTCATTTCCCTCATGCTCGCCTCACGCGCGCTCCGAACGAGGATGACGCGGACGTGAAGACCTGGAACGTCATCGCGGGCGTCGCGTGGCGGACGCTGAAGAACGCCCTCACGAATCCCCAGATCCTCCTGCCGACGATGCTGTTCCCGCTCTTCTTCTTCACCGCCTTCGCAGGCGGGTTGTCGCAGGTCTCGAAGATCCCTGGCTTCGACTTCCCGCCCGGGTACACGGCGTTCCAGTTCGTGTTCGTGCTGCTGCAGTCGGCCGCGTTCAGCGGTGTGTTCACCGGGTTCGGCGTCGCGCGCGACTTCGAGGGCGGCTTCGCGAAGCGCCTGATGCTGGCCGCTCCGCGGAGGGGTGGAATCGTTCTCGGATACGCGTTCGCCGCGCTCATCCGCTGGTCGATCGTCGCCGTGCTGCTCACCGTGATCGCGTTCATCGTCGGCATGAACGTCGGCGGTGGCGCGGTCGACCTGGCCGGCCTGTATGTGCTCGCGGCGCTCGTGAACTTCTGCGGCTTCTTCTGGGCCGGTGGGATCGCGATGCGCTTCCGCACGATGCAGGCCGGGCCGCTCATGCAGATGCCGGTCTTCCTCATCCTCTTCTTCGCGCCTGTGTACGTCCCGCTCGACCTGCTCCAGGGGTGGATACACGGGGTCGCGACCGTCAATCCGCTGACGTACGTGCTCGAGACCGGGCCGCGGCTTCGTCGCGGGCGACGCGCCGCACGTCGCCGGTGCGTTCGCTATCGCGATCGGGCTCGGCGCTGCTGTTCTGGATCTGGGCATTCCGCGGGCTGCGGAGCGCCGAGGCCGCGGGCGCCTAGGGCTGCGACTCGGCGTCCAGCACGCGGAGCAGTGCGTCCACGACCTGCGGGTCGAACTGAGCACCCGAAGCCTCGACGAGCCGGCGTCTCGCCTCGTCCACGCCGAGCGACTTGCGGTACGGCCGGTCAGTGGTCATCGCGTGGAAGGCGTCGCACGCGAGGACGATCCGCGCCTCGAGGGGGATCTGCTCGCCGCACAGGTTGTCCGGGTAGCCAGATCCGTCGTAGTGCTCGTGCGCGCAGCGGACGATGAGGCGAACCTCTCCGAACTGCTCGATCGGCGCGAGGATGCGGTCGCCGAGGACTGGATGCGTCTCGACGATACGGCGCTCCTCGGGGCTCAGTGGCCCGGGCTTCATGAGGATGCGCGACGGGATGCCGATCTTCCCGATGTCGTGGAAGAGCGCACCGAGCTCGAGGCGCTTCAGCTCGGGCGCCTCGAAGCCGAGCTCCTGGCCGACCCGCAGGGCGAGGTCCGTGATCCAGCGGGCGTGGGAGGACGTGTACTCGTCCTTCGCCTCGAGCGCGTTGGCAAGCGCCTCCACCGTGGCGAGGAAGGTCCGCTCCAACGTCTCGAAGCTTGCGGCCGTCTGCAGCGCGAGCTGTGTCTGGCGAGCGATGCTCCCGAGGAGCTCGAGCTCGCGGTCGTCGTGGGTGGGCGTCACGGCGACGGCCGCCGCGACCACTCCCCAGCGCCCGTCGACCATGAACGGCGCGACCGCGAAGCGGCCGTCCGTGCCGGCGGGGGCAGAGGCGATCGTCGCGTAGTCGGGGCCGTCGACGACGTACGGCTCTCTGCGGTCGAGCCAGGGCCCGAGATGCTCGGCAGGGATCCGCAGGGTCCCTCGCTCCTCGTGCACGTCCGCCGGGAAGCCCGCGAGCCGCTCGAGCGCGCCGTCACCGGCGTGCTGCAGCCAGACCGACGTGTTCGGGCTCGCGAGGATACTGGCCGCACCCGCGGCCACGCGCTCTGCGACCTCCGCACTGCCCGTTGCTTCCGCCAGATCGCGCGAGAGCGCGAGGAGCGTCTTGGCGCTCTCAGCCTCGCGCCGCTGCGCCTCGTACAGGCGGGCGTTCTCGAGAGCAACTGAGGCATGTCCCGCCAGCACCTCCAGGAGCCGGAGGTCGTCGGCGTCGAACTGGTCGAGTCCGAGCTTCGAGATGACGATGACGCCCGTCACCCGAGGGCCGAACTTCAGCGGAACCGCCAGCAGCGACTCCTCGATCTCCGCCGTGCCGGCGATCTGCTCTCCGAACTCGTAGTGCGCTGCGTCGCCCACCACGAGCGGCGTCCCGGTCTCGGCGACGCGACCTGTGATCCCCCGCCCGACCTGGGTGGGCAGAAGGTCGACCGGATCGCCCGGCGCGTCCACGACGAGGTCGCCGCGGAACGCAACCGGGACGAGATCGTCCTCGTTGCGCAGGAAGACGCGGCAGTTGTGGTAGTCGATGAGAAGCCGGAGCTCGTCGGAGATGGTCAGCCCGATCTGCGCCACGTCGTTGAGGCGCGAGAGCTTCCCCGAGAGGCTCTGCAGCATCTTCATGTGCGCGATCGAGCGGACGTCGTCGCGGCGAACGTGGGCTTCCCGAGGACGCTCGCGGTCGCTCTCGTCGAACGGCACGACGAGGCCCTTCCCGCGTGTCTTCGCCGTCATCATCGCGGCCTCGGCGCACGCGACGAGCTCACGCGGGTTGGCCGCGTTCTCGGGCCCGATGGCGACTCCGGTGGAGACCGTGAGCTTGCCCACCGCGTCAGCCTCGAGCTTGGCGAGCTCTTCGCCGATGCGCCCGGCGAGCGCCGTCGAGCTCCGCACGTCGCCGGACGGCAAGATCACCGCGAACTCCTCGCCTCCGACGCGGCAGACGACGTCGCTTGCACGCACCGACCCGCGGAGGACGTCCGCGACCTGCTGCAGCAAGTGGTCGCCGATCCCGTGGCCGTAGACGTCGTTCACCTTCTTGAAGTCGTCGAGGTCGAGCATCACGAGCGCGACGGTGCCCTTCGCTGCGGACGCGCGCAGGAGCTCCTGGCGGAGTCGGTCGTGGAAGGCGCGGTGGTTGTAGAGGCCGGTGAGCGCGTCGGTCTCCGCCTGGTGCTCGAGGCGAGCGCGGATGTGGGCGTTGTCGATGGCGAGGGCGGCGGCGTCGCCGAAGCGCTTCGCGAGGAGGAACTCCTCGTCCGTGAAGGCCGCGTCCTCACCGACGCGGTAGATGTTGAGCGTTCCCTTCAGCTGTCCGCGCGCGACGAGCGGAACGGCGATGAGCGCCTCGGGCTCGATCGGCGTGCCCGGGACGAAGCGAACTCGCGGGTCGAGGTGCGCCTGATTCGAGAGGACGGCCTCGCGGTGGTCGACCGCCCAGCCCGTGATCCCCTCGCCGAACGAGAAGGTCTCGCTCATGACCTCCTCGGCCCACTCGCTCCGGGCCAGCGCGGGCTTCAGCTCGCGCTTCGCCTCGTCGGCCTCGTAGATGTGCACGTCCTCGTACGGGATGAGCTCGGCGAGCGTGTCGGCGATGCGCTCGAGAAGCGCGTCGAGGCTCTGCTCCGAGAGCACGTCGTGGAAGATCTCCGCCAGCCGACGGTACGGCTCGGCCGAGCCGCTCGAGACCAGGCTGATTTGCGGCCTGGGAGCCGGATCGATGGGTGCAGGGTCGGACATGCCGCCTCGGATCTCATCGGACGCCAAAGGAGCCCTTCTTGAGAGTGCCTCTGCGAAAATCACCCGGTGAACGGAGGGGTGGGCTTCGGCGTCTTCTCGACCGGCGGCGATGCGCCGCGGGTCGGGTTCCGCGTTGGGCACGACGTCCTCGATCTCGCCGCGCACGGGCTCGGCGGGGTGTTCGGAGCGGCCACGCTCAACCCGTTCCTCGCGCTCGGGCGCTCGTCCTGGGAGGACACGATTGCGCGGATCGACGAGCTCGTCAGCGGTGGCGTGGAGCTCGTCCCGCTCGAGGACGTCGAGGTCAGCCTCCCCTTCACGATCGCGGACTACGTCGACTTCTACTCGTCGCTCGAGCACGCGACGAACCTCGGCCGGATGTTCCGGCCGGATGGAGAGCCGCTCCTTCCCAACTGGCGTCACCTGCCCGTCGGCTACCACGGCCGCGGTGGCACGGTCGTCGTCAGCGGCACGCCGATCGTGCGGCCGTGCGGGCAGATGAAAGGCCCCGGCGACCAGGCGCCCCGCTTCGGGCCGAGCGCGCGTTTGCGACATCGAGCTCGAGCTCGGCTTCGTCGTTGGCATGGGGAGCCGGCTCGGCGAGCCCGTCAGCGCTTCGGCCTTCCGCGACCACGTGTTCGGCGTCGTGCTCGTCAACGACTGGAGCGCTCGAGACATCCAGGCGTGGGAGTACCAGCCGCTCGGGCCGTTCCTCGGCAAGTCCTTCGCAACGTCGATCGGAGCCTGGGTGACGCCGCTCGCGCTGCTCGAGGAGCGATTCGTGCCCGGTCCCGCTCAGGATCCCGAACCGCTCCCGTATTTGCGGTTAGAGGGCGACTGGGCGCTCGACGTCGAGCTGGAGGTCGAGCTCGAAGGCACGATCGTCTCGCGCACGAACGCGCGCGGTCTCTACTGGTCGATGCCGCAGCAGCTCGCGCATGCGACCGTGAACGGCGCGTCCGTTGCGGCGGGCGACCTCTTCGCCTCGGGGACGATCTCAGGAGCGGAGCACGGCAGCGAGGGCTCGCTCATCGAGCTGAGCCGCAACGGCGAGCATCCCGTCGGGCTCGCAGACGGCTCGACGCGGGCGTTCCTCGAGGACGGCGACGAGGTCGTTCTCCGCGGTCGCGCCGGCGAGCTCGAGCTGGCGGAGGTTCGAGGAACCGTCCTGCCTGCGCGCTGCCTACCGACCAGCGCGACCCCTCGCAGCGAGCGTCTTTGACCCTCGCGCACGCCCCCGCCACTCGACGGGGGCGTGCTGCGGATAATTCAGCCCGGCGGGAAGCGTCCCGCGCGGTAGAGCTGGCCGTCGAGTCGCCGGCCGAGCAGTCCGGCGAGCCACTCGGTCGTGTCGATGAGGCGGTCGAGGTCTATCCCGGTCTGCACGCCCTCGCGCTCGAGGAGATAGACGAGGTCCTCCGTGGCGATGTTCCCGGTCGCGTTGGGAGCGAAGGGGCAACCGCCGAGGCCTCCCACAGACGCGTCGAGCACCTCCGCCCCTGCCGCGAGCGAGGCGAGCGCGTTCGCGTAGCCGCCGTTCCGCGTGTTGTGGAAGTGCCCACCGACCGGGCGTCCCAGCTCGGCGACCCGCGTCGTCAGCGACCGAACGGCGCTCGGGGCCGCGACGCCGATCGTGTCCGCGAGGATCAGCGCATCCGGCTCGCCCCCCGCGACCTGCTCGGCGATCTCGACGACACGGTCGGGATCCACCTCTCCCTCGAACGGGCACCCGAACGCGACGCTCAGTGTCACGGCGCAGCGCACGTTGTCGCCGCGTGCTCGCGCGGCGATCCGACGGGCCGCGTCGATCGAGTCCCCCACAGCAGCTCCCTGGTTGCGCTGGTTGAACGACTCGGTCGCGCCGAACGCGAAGCGAACCTCGTCGAGCCCCGTCGCCAGGAGCCGGTCGTATCCGCGCTCGTTGAGAGCGAGGCCCGCACGAACGAGACCGGGACGGGCGCCGACTGCGGTCACGACCTCCTCTGCCCCGGCCATCTGCGGGACGCGCTTCGGGTCGACGAAGCTCGCGACCTCGATGCCAGGGAGCCTCGCGTCTGCGAGTCTCCGCACGAGCTCGGCGCGCACCTCGACCTCGAGGATCTCGGGCTCGTTCTGCAGCCCGTCGCGTGGCCCCACGTCGTAGACCGTCACGCCAGTCATGCGGCGAGCACGTTCGGCACGCTCGACAGTTTCACACGCGTCGCCGTTGTAGCCTGATTGGCGTGAGCGGGGTCATCGTGGTCGGCGTCGACGGGTCGGAGACCTCACACGAGGCGCTGCGCTGGGCGGCCGAGGAGGCGCGTCTCCGGTCTTCTCGCCTGGTAACCGTCTACGCCTGGTCGTTCATCGCGGCGCAGCCGATCGGCGATCCGGGAATGCTCGCCGTTCCGGCGGGCGACCTCCCCGGTCAGCTCGAGGCCGAGAGCGACGCTGCCCAAGTGGCGCTCGACGCTGCGGTCGATGCCGTCCTCGGCGCAGAGACCGGGATCGAGGTGGAGCGGAAGCTCGTCGAGCGCGACCCCGGCGAGGCGCTCGTCGCAGAGAGCGGCGACGCAGACCTCGTCGTCGTGGGCTCGCATGGACGCTCAGGGCTCACAGCCGCGCTCCTCGGCTCCGTCAGCCGCCACGTCGTCGATCACGCGAAGTGCCCAGTGGTCGTTGTGAAGCAGCGCTCGTAGCTGTGCAGCGGGGAATCTGCGAGCGCAGATTCCCGCGCGTCAAATCCCTGAAGCCGGCCGCTCCGCGGCCGGATGTCACTGCAGGTCGTCGGTCTTCGCTGCGAGCTCGCGGTCCCGGTCGGTGATTCCGCCGGCGGTGTGCGTCCACCAGCGAAGTGTCACCTTGCGATAGCTGATCGCGATGTCCGGATGGTGATCCTCCTCCTCGGCGAGGGCGCCGACCCGGTTCACGAAGTCGAGCGCCGCCGGAAAGCTCTCGAGCTCGAACGTCCTCTGTAGTGCTCCGTCGACCTCTTGCCAATCCGTGGGAGCCACGTGACCAGTATCTACGATCGATGGCGGTGTCCGCCGCGACCGAGAACGCAGCCCGTGGGGCCGAGCCGCAAGGCGAGCCGAGGCGCGCCGGGCGGGAGCTTCTGCTCGAGGCCGTCTTCCGGCCGCTCTCGAACGCGCTCGCGTCGCCTCTGGCGAGGGCCGGGATCACTCCGCCCGTGGTCGTCCTCGCGAACGCCACGGCCGGCGTCGTCGCGGCGGTCGTTCTGCTCACCGGCAACCTCGTCGTCGCCGCGCTGCTGCTCCAGCTCAAGACCCTGCTCGACAACACGGACGGTGCGCTCGCGCGCACGACGGGACGGGTTACGCTCGCCGGCCGCTATCTCGACACGATGGCCGACCTCGTTGTCAACGCGGCGCTCTTCGTGGCGCTCGGCCACGTCACCGGGCAGCCGATCCTCGCGGCCATGGCGTTCATCGCGCTGACGCTCGTCCTCGCCGTCGACTTCAACGTCACGGAGCTGTACCGCGAAGCGCAAGGCATCGCTACCGAGGAGCCTCCACCGACCGGAGGCTCGACCGAGCGAGCGCTCGCCGCCGCGTACCGCGTCTTCTTCGCTCCGATCGACCGCGTCATACGCGGCGTCTCGGCCTGGCGCTTCGGGGATCGTCCCGCGTACGACCGCTTCGCGGTGACCGTTCTCGCCAATCTGGGCCTCACCACGCAGCTGGCGGCACTCGGCCTCTGTCTCGTCCTCGGAGCTCCGACCGTCTACCTCTGGCTCGTGCTCGGATGCCTTTCCCTAACAGCCGCGTTGCACGTGCGAGCCGAGTTCCGCGTGCGACGCTCGCCTAGTACGCGCCCCGCAGCGTGACGCGCTGACCGTTCATCGACGCCGCGTCATCGGAGCACAGGTAGGCGATCGCCTCGGCGATCTGCTCGGCGGGCGTGAACGTCGAGAAGTCCTTGTCCGGATCCTCCTCGCGCATCGCGGGAGTCACGATCGCGCCGACGACCACGATGTTCGCGGTCGCTCCGGTTCCCTTGAAGCGGTCTGCCAGCGCGAGCGTCCACGTCTCCGATGCAGCCTTCGCGGCGGCGTAGGCCGCGTTCGGATGCGTGGGCTGCTGCGCCTGACCGGCTCGAGACGAGCACGAAACGACCGCGGCCGCTCTCGATGAGCTTTATCGCGAACGCCTGGGTCGCGTGCTGGACAGTGCTCACGAGGAGCGCGCTCAGGAAGTCCCAGTCCGCGAGCGGCGCCTCCTCGATAGCCGGCCCTCCGCGCCAGCCCCCCACGAGGTGCACGAGCCCGTCGACCCGCCCGTCGTGCCGGGCCGCGAGGTCGTCGGCCCAGCCTCTCGCCGCAGCCGGGTCAAGGAGATCGACGACGTCGGTCTCGATCGCGGGCTCGATCTCCGAGGCGAGCGCCTCGAGTGACTCGGCGTCGCGACCGCACACGCAGGCCCGCGCGCCTGTCTCAGCCAACCGGCGAACGACCGTCGGCCCGAGGTTGCCAGCGCCGCCTGCGACGGCGATCACGCGTCCTTCGAGCGCCTGCGCCACGTGGCCACGCTAGCAACGCGCACTCGGGCGTGGTCGCTAGGACGTGTGCTCGTGCGCAGACCGCTCGGGCGACTGCTCTGTCTCGGCGGAACCCGGGGCCTTCGGCTCGTAGACGCCGTCCAGCTTCAGGAGCATGTTGCGCATCTCCGGATTCATCGCCTTCTTCTGGGTCAGCCGTCCCCAGAGATCTCGAATCGACCACTTGGCCATGGGTCTGTATTCGGCAGAAGCGGCCAAGAGCAAAAGAGTCAGCCTGCGCTGGCGACGACCGCCACGCCGGCCAGTTCGTAGCCGCCGTCGACTGCGAACGGAGCGAAGTCCTCGGTGAGACGGGCCACGATCACCTCGCGTTCGGCGTCGGAGACCTGTCTCCAGATCCGAGCGAGCATGCCGCTCGTCTCCGTCGAGACGGCCATGTAGTCGTCGACGTCGTCGTACTTCAGGAGCAGCGGCACCTCCTCGATGTTCACGGCACCGAAGCCGCCGTCTTGCAGGAGGTCGCGGAGTCGCTCGTGCTCCGCGAGCACGAACGGGCCGGGCGCGTCGGGATCGGGCGGCGGAGCGTGTCCGAGCTCCACGAGGATGCGGCCCGCGACCGTGACCCACGGGTTCCGCTGGCCCGTGCTCCAGACCGCAAGGGCCAGGCGACCGCCCGGCCGCAGGACGCGGCGCATCTCCGCGACGACCGCCTCGGGATCGGGCATGAGCATGAGGCCGAACCGGGAGAGGACGCCGTCGACGGAGTCGTCCTCGAGCGGGATGTCCTCGGCGTCGATCCGGCGATGCTCGACGTTCCGGAGCCCGAGCTCTGCCGCGCGCCGGCGAGCGACCTCGACCATCTCTGACGAGAAGTCGCTCGAGATGAGGCGGCCCCCGTTGCCGAGGAGCGGCGCAGCCGCGAAGCCGACGTCTCCCGGCCCGGCCGCGAGCTCGAGCACCGTGTCGCCGGGCTGCGGGTCGAGCGCCCCGACCATCCACTCGGTGACGGGACGCGTGGTCTGCTCGATCTGCGCCCGCCGCCGCTCCCAGCCGGCCGCGATCGTCTGCCAGTTCTCGAGCGCGGTGCGCCTGTACTCCTCTCGGTCCACCTCAGCGATCGTGCCACGTCCGGCGGCCCACTTGAGGGACTGGGAGAGGCTTTGACGTGACGGGCCAGACCGACCACGCGGGCCTCCCCCGATCGTAGGAGTACCTCCGCGCTCGAGTCGGAAACGACTCCGAACAGTTCGCTAACGAAGACGATCCACAAGCGCCTGCCGCGTCATACCTGATCGAGGGTGTTCGCATCCTGTAAGTCCCTCCAAGAGGGGCGTTCTTGGTCACGCTCCTTGGGCGAGGATCTACGTGCGCTTCCGTGCGTGCGACGACACGACGCGCAACCTCGCCATCCTTGTGCGTGAGACGCGTCCGGGCGTGCTTCCTGCGCTCCGGCGCTTCGCCACGCGCGTCCCGCCGAACCCGTGCGGCGCGTACACGCGTAGCTGGCTTCCGGCGCAGCGGTTCCGTGGGCCTGGTCGGTACACGATCACGCTCGGGCGCGGGACTTCACGGGCCGAACGAGCCGGCCCGCGCAGCGCACGTTTCGTCACAGGTAGCTCCGGCTGCCATATCGCCCAAGGGCGCCAAGGAGCGGCGGCGAGGCCGCCGCTCCTTCCGCGTCTCGGCTCCGTCAGGAGATCGTCAGCGGAACTGCCCGGATCTGGCCGCGGATCTCACCGCCCGGGTTCTTGGGCGTGTGGACGTTCACGTAGGCACGTCCGGCCGCGAGGGCCGCGAGCGTGGGTGCCGTGAGGTTCGCGGTGCCACGCTGGCCGTTGCGGCAGGGGCCGCACAGCGCCACGGCCACGGGGCCGGCTCGTCCGACACGTCCGATGTGGATGTGTGCTGCAATTGCCTTCCCGGTCAGCTTCGAGAAGCGAAGACGCCATGCGATCGTCCCGGTCGTCCCGGGCTTCGCAACGGTGGCCGTGAAGCTGCCCGTCGCCCGCTTCACGTTGCCCTTCGGCTTCGGAACCTCTTGCCGGGAAGTAAGCGTCGTCGAGATGCTCGCCGTCGTCGCGAGCTGACCACGGATCTCTCCTCCAGGGTTCGTCGGCGTGTGCACGTTCACGTAGGCCGTGCCCGCTTCGAGCGCCTGGAGTGCCGCGCTGGCCAGGTTGCCCGTGCCGCTCGCCGGACTCGAGCACGGTCCGCAGAGCGCGAGCACGACGGGACCCGGCGAACCCGGGGCGCCCGTGTGAATGTGGGCCGCGATCGCGTTACCCGTCAGTCCACTGAATGACAGCTGCCATGAGACGGACGCGCCCGTGTCCGTCTTCGTCACCGTCGCCGCGAACGTCCCCTGCGCATTCGAGACGTCGCCGGTGGGCGACGGAACCTCTTGGGCGGCGTTCATGACCGTACGAATCTGAATCGTCTGCGCTTGTGGTCGCGCGGACGCGCCGACCGTGACCACGAGCGCGGCCACGAGCGCGAGAGCCGAAACGAGTGCATTAGTCCTCACGAGATCCCCTCCTCGTCATGGTTGGCGTGCGACTACACCTCTCTCGGCTTCGTACGCACGCGCGTGCCTGACGGTTTTGGGCTCCCGCCGCCGACGTGCCTTACAGCCTTGCCGGGGACGGCGGCGCGCGCGCCTGGCGTGCGTCGATTTTTCGGGCGGCTGACAGCCCACCTAGACTCGGCCCGTGCCGACCTGCCCCTCCTGTGGCAAGGAGCTTCCGGGCGAGTTTCGCTTTTGCCCATTCTGCGGCGCCACGCTGACCGAGCAGCCCTCGGCGCCAGTGCAGGAAGAACGCAAGGTCGTCACCGTCCTCTTCTGCGACCTCGTCGGCTTTACGGCGCGCGCCGAGGCGATGGATCCCGAGGACGTGGCCGCGTTGCTCGCCCCTTACCAGGCCCGCATGAAGGACGAACTCGAGCGCTACGGCGGCACGGTCGAGAAGTTCATCGGCGACGCCGTCATGGCGCTCTTCGGAGCGCCGACCACCCACGAGGACGATCCGGAGCGGGCGGTGCGTGCTGCGCTCGCGATCTGCGAGTTCGCCGACGAGCAGGGGATCGAGCTTCGGATCGGGATCACCACCGGCGAGGCGCTCGTCTCCGTCGATGCAAAGCCGGACCGGGGCGAGACGATGGCGACAGGAGACGTGATCAACACGGCTTCCCGCCTGCAGTCCGCGGCGCCGGTCAACGGGATCCTCGTCGGCGAGCCCACGTACCGCGCGACCGCGCAGGCGATCCAATACGAGGCGCACGATCCAGTCGAGGCGAAAGGCAAGGCCCGGCCCGTACCCGTCTGGCGAGCTGTTGCCGCACGCGCGCGTGTTGCCCTCGACCGTCTTCACGGCGCCGCCCTTGTCGGCCGCAGTCAAGAGCTCCTGCTCCTCGAGAGCGCGCTGACACGCGCGCGCCAGGAGCGGTCGTCCCAGCTCGTGACCCTCATCGGCGTTCCAGGGATCGGGAAGTCGAGGCTCGTCTTCGAGCTCTCCCAGACGGTCGACCGCGATCCGGAGCTCATCTCCTGGAGGCAGGGGCGCTGCCTCCCGTACGGCGACGGCGTCACCTTCTGGGCGCTCGGGGAGATAGTGAAAGCAGAGGCCGGCATCCTCGAGACCGACTCCGCGGAGGACACCGTGGCAAAGCTCTCGGCCGTCGCCGGCGATCCACTGGGTGGAAGCGCATCTCGGGCCCTTGGTGGGCCTGGCCGGAGGTCAGGAGCTCGGCGGCGACCGTCGGGGTGAGGCGTTCGCCGCCTGGCGACAGTTCCTCGAGACGCTCGCGGACGAACGTCCGCTCGTCATGGTCATCGAGGACCTGCACTGGGCGGACGAGACGCTCCTGGACTTCGTCGACCACCTCGTCGACTGGGCGAGCGGAGTCGAGCTTCTCGTCGTCTGCACGGCGCGCCCCGAGCTCCTCGAGCGGCGTCCGGGCTGGGGCGGGGCAAGCCGAACGCGCTGACGCTGTCCCTCTCCCCGCTCTCCGACGAGGACACTGCCCGACTCGTCGCCGACCTGCTGGAGCGATCGGTGCTTTCCGCGGAGACCCAGCAGGCGTTGCTCGCTCGCGCAGGTGGAAACCCGCTCTACGCAGAGCAGTTCGCGCGTGTGCTCGCCGAGGGCGGGGCCGTTGACGACGAGTGGCGGCTCCCGGAGACGGTGCAGGGGCTCATCGCAGCGAGGCTGGACCTCCTTCCGTACGAGGAGAAGACGCTCCTGCAGGACGCGGCCGTACTCGGGAAGACGTTCTGGAGCGGAGCTTTGACATCGCTGTCGGGACTCGAGGCGGCCGAGCTCCAGGAACGCCTGCATGCACTCGAGCGCAAGCAGTTCGTCCGGCGGGAGCGGGAATCGGCCGTCGCGGGCGAGAACGAGCACTCGTTTCGCCATCTGCTCGTGCGCGACGTCGCCTACAGCCAGATTCCGCGGGCAGGGCGCGCGGACAAGCATCGCCTGGCCGCGGAGTGGGTCGAGTCGCTCGGGCGTCCCGAGGACCAGTCCGAGATGCTCGCTCACCACTACCTCCAGGCACTCGAACTGGTGCGGGCTTCCGGTGGCGAGGTCGCGCCGTTGGCGGAGCGCGCGCGCCTCGCTCTTCGGGACGCGGGGGATCGTGCACTCGCGCTGAACGCGCTCCCGTCTGCCGCACGCTTCTACGAAGCCGCCCTCGAGCTGTGGCCGGAGGACGAGTCTGATCGTCCCCAGCTCCTCTTTCGATACGGGAGCTCCCTTCGGAACATGGAACGGGGCATCGGTGCGATCGAGCTTGCCTACGAGTCGCTCATCGCCGCCGGAGATCGCGAAGCGGCGGCCGAGTGTCTGGGCATGCTCGCGACGTTCGCCTGGCATGCCCGCGACCACGCCCGTGTCTTCGAGCATCTGGACCGGGCTGTCGAGCTCCTGGCCGATGCGCCGCCGTCTCGGGCGAAGGCGTACGTCCTTGCCCAGGTCTGCCGTTACCGCATGCTCGCTGGCGAGACCGAGGAGGCTGTCCAGGTCGGTACAGAGGCGCTCGCGATGGCCGAGGACCTCGGCCTGGAGGAGGTGAAGGCCGCGGCGCTCAACAGCGTCGGCACTGCCCGCGAAGTCGACGGCGATCCGGCCGGCTTGGACGATATCGAGCGGAGCATCTCCATCTCCCTCGCCGCGAACTCTCCGGAGTGCGTACGTGCATACACGAATCTCGCGGCATCCACGATCAGCCTGGGCGACCTCGCGCGTGGCATCGAACTGGATGAGGAAGGGATCCGTGCTGCCGAACGCTTCGGCGAAGAGATAGGGCTCCGCTTCCTGCGGGGCCATCAGATGATCACGTCGTTCCTGTCCGGGCGGTGGGACGAGAGCCTGGTACTCGCGGACGCGTTCATCGCGTCCGGGGAGGCGGGCTCACCCCACGCCTTCGAGGCGGAGGCACGCTCTGAAAGAGCACTGATCTCTCTCGCACGGGATAGCCCTGAGGCGGCCATCGCTGACGTTCGGATCGCTGTCGAACTCGCACGCGATGCTGACCCGCAGGTCGTCGAGGCGGTGCTCTGTGCCGCTGTCAACGTGTTGCAGGCGGGAGGGCATGTGCGCGACGCGGATGCGATCGCGCGCGAGCTTCTCGACTTCTGGGCCGCGGAGGGACACCGTGCAAGCGCTCCCGAGTGGGTTCCGCGGGCAATCTGGGCGCTCGTCGAGCTCGGCCTGCACGACGAGCTTCGCCGACTCCTCGACGTGCGCCGCGCGTCTCTTTGGCTCGACGCGGCACGCGCGGAGCTCGACGGTGACATCATCGGAGCGGCTGAGACGTTTCACGCGATCGGAGCTGCGCCCTACGAGGCTGAGGCGAGGCTGCGTGCGTCCGTGCGTCTCGTCGCCGAGGGCCGACCTACGGAGGCGAACGAGCAGCTCGAGAGGGGGCTTGCGTTCTGGCGCTCGATCGACGCAACTCGTTATGTCCGGGAGGGCGAGCAGCTTCTCGCGAAGAGCGCCTGATGGCCATGCCAGGCTCTTAACCCCTGTCGAGCGGCCCGACCCTGTCGAGACCTGGTGAGACCCTGCGAACAGGGCCAAGCCTGGCGGCATCCGGTGCAAGGCGGTCGGTTCTGGACTTCGATCGCAAAACGGCGACTTTGCAGGGACTTCCGCGTAATTCGTGGCGGGTAAAGGCAGTGCCCCCGGCATGAATCGAACATGCGCACGCGGTTTAGGAAACCGCTGCTCTATCCACTGAGCTACGGGGGCGCGCTCGACAGGGTAACGTCGGCCTCCCCGGGACCTAGCTCGGGGTGGGCGGGCGAATCGCGGGCGCCTCGTTGAACGAGTGGAGGCGGTCGTGCATGAAGTGGGCTGTCGCGACCATCCGCAGGTCGAGCGTCCGGTGCGTCGTGCGATCGACGACGAGCCGGAACCAAGCGGGCACATTCGGGTCGAAGAAGCTCACAATTAGCGCCGGTCGCCCGCGGATGGTCGTCGCCCCCAGGACGGACGCGTCCGTGACACGGACCCAGGGCGGGATCGGCTGACGGAGCGGACTCTGGGACGACTCCTTCCACGGCCCGCCAGGCGCCTTGTCCCAGCGGCGGTTTCCGATGACGACCGCGGAGGAGCCGCCGACGATCCGGTAGGTGAGGCGATCGGGCGCCTCAGCTGTCCACGAGCTGCGAACGACGTTCTTCAGGCCCGAACCGAGCGTCTCGTCGAAAGCGAGTGAGTGCAGGGAGCGCCAGGCCCGGCCGGCGGCGCCCACGAGCGGAGCGGCGTCGCGTGGCGGCCACTGCGCGGGGAGCGGGACGGTCCAGCGGGCGGTCGCTGCCCCGTCGACGATCACGTCGATTGCACGCGGAGAGGCTGCTGCGGGCAGCACCGCCCGGTAGCAGCCGTCGCCGCACGAGCGGCCGGACGTGGTCTGGCCGTCATTCCCGAACGTGATGTCGAGGCCGGAGACGCCCTCTCCCTGCGGGCCGACGACAGAGGCTTGCATGAGCACCTCCTCCGCGCGCGGCACGACGCCGAGCGCGAACGCGTTTCGCCCGAGCTGGCGGCTGTACACGACCGCGCCCTGCGGAGGCGACGGGAATCCTGCCTCGAGGGTCGGGACCGTCTCGACGCTCGGCGCGCGGGTCCTCTCGCGCGGCCGCACCTCGAGGAAGTAGACGAGGAGGAGGACGCAGACTGCCCACCCGATGAGAAGGCCCGCGGTCGACCAGCGCGAGACGCCCGCGGGTGCCGCGACGGGTTGCGGGGTGGGTGACTCGGTGCGGGCGCTCATGCGCTGCGTCCAGTCCGAAGAGCCGGACGAGCCGATGATAGGGACGCCGCCCCCGTTGGCCGCACGCCCGTACCGGGCATCTGGCACGCGTGCCCTCCCGCGGGCCGTTGCTACGCTCGCCAGCGTCTGTCCCAACTCCGAAAGGGCTTACTGAGATGAAGCGCACGTCGCTCGTTGCCTTGCTCACCGCGTCCGTTCTGGCGGTCCTCGCCGTCGGCGTCTTCGCCGGCGCCGGGAGCGCGAGCTCGACCAGCTCGGCCACCGCGACGAAGATCACCGTCGCGGCGTCAGAGTTCAAGTTCGTGCTGTCGAAGAAGATCGTTCCGCACGGCACCGTGACCTTCGTCGTCAAGAACAAGGGCAACGTCGCTCACGACTTCAAGATCCACGGCAAGAAGACCCCCATCATCGCCCCCGGCGGGTCAAAGACGCTGAAGGTGGTCTTCACGAAGGGCAAGTACCCGTATCTCTGCACCGTTCCGGGTCACGCCGCGGCGGGCATGAAGGGCGTCCTCACCGTCAAGTAGTCGGTCCGAGCAGCGCGCCGCCGCGGTCTGTGGCGGCGCGCTAGGTCGTCTCGAGGTGCGTCGCGATCGCTCGGCGACGTGCGCCGCGTCGTCGCCGACACCGAGGAGGAGCGGCGACTTACGCTTGTGCAGCCACGGGAGGCCGACGAACGCGAGCCCCGGGATGTCGGTCACGCCGCGGGCCGCGCGCGGGAAGCCGAGCTCGTCGAAGATCGGCAGGTCGATCCAGGAGAACGCCGGCCGAAATCCTCCGGCCCAGAGCACCGTCCGTGATCGCCCTCGCGATCGAGTGCGAGCTCCGTCGGATCGTGACCGGCGCGGCGGGCGCTCCGCCTCGGACGGGGGGCGGTAGCTCGAGCCCTGCTCGCGTGCGGCCCACTCGTCGCAGCGCCGGCGAGGTTGCGCTCGAAGGTACGTCCGAACTCGAGCCCGTCCTCGAGGTCGGCGCGAATACCGCGCGCCCGCGTCGAAGCCCTCGAGGCGCCCGTAGAGATCGTGCGCCGGCCCGCTCGAGAACGAGAGGGTTGCAGTCGCGTCCGCCGCGTGAGCCCGAGACCGCGACGTTCCCGGCGGCGCGCGCCGCGGGCGTCGGAGGACGTCCGGCGTCTCGTCGGACGCGCCGACGTCGACCATCCAGCGCATCAGCTCGCGTCCGCGATACCGGCGCGGGAACCAGCCACAGCGGCCGACCGCGAGATGCACGTGCCGTCCCGTCTCGAGCAGCTCGAGCCCGATCTCGCATCCGGACTGCCCGCTGCCGACGATCAGCACGCCGCCCTCCGGAAGGTCGCCGGGGCTGCGGTACGCGGACGCTTGCAGCTGGACGACACCGGCCGGTGGCTCCCCCGTCGCTCGAATCGTGAGCGGCTGCTGGAAGGCGCCGGTCGCGACGACCACGCTGCGCGCTGTCGAGCGCGTCGCCGGCCAGCTCGAGGGCGAACGCGTCTCCGCTCGATCGCAGCGCCGTCACCGCTGCGACCTGCACTGGCGCGCCGATGTCGCTCGCGTAGCTCGGCGAGCAGGCCGACGACCTCGTCCAGCGGCGCGAACGCGTCGGGGTCTGCATCCGCGAGATCGAGCCCCGGGAGCTGCGTGCACCAGTTCGGCGTGTTCAGGTGGAACGAGTCCCAACGCGTGGTGCGCCAGGTCTCGCCGACGCGCGCCGCGCTCGAGGACGACATGCTCCACTCCGAGCTCGGCTCAGGTGGAAGCTCGTCGACAGCCCCGCCTGGCCCGCTCCGATGACCGCGCATTCGATCACGGAGCTGGAAGTATCCCTCGCCGCTCGTCGCACTAGACTCGGCACTCGTGCGCAGGACCTGGTTCATCGCCGCCATCGTGATCGGAGTCGCGGCAATCGTCATCGCGGCGATTGCGATGCGGCTGAGCGACGACGGGCCGCAGACGACCGAGGAGTGGGCCGGGGACGTGTGCACGAGCCTCTCCGACTGGCGCGACTCGATCACGTCGCTCGCGGATACCGGCGGCGCAGGGGTCACCGCCGACGCGCTCCGCGACAAGCTCGGCGAGGCGGGGGATGCGACGAACGAGCTCGTCACGCAACTCCGCGAGCTCGGTCCGCCGGACCTCGAGGCGGGCGACGAGCTCCAGCAGCAACTCGACGACTCCGCCGCGGAGCTCGAGTCGCAGTTCGATGCCCTCCGCGACGGCGTCGAGTCCGCCGCTGATGCGCCGCCGAGCGAGTTCCTGCAGCAGCTCGGCGACCTCGCGCCCGATTTCGCGGCGCTCCAGACGGCGATCGCGACGACCGTGTCGTCACTCGAAGATGCGAACGTCGCGGAGGAGTCGAAGGCCGAGCTCGACCAGGCGTTTGCCGACGCGCCGTCGTGTCAGTCGCTGCAAGCGTCGAGTTAAGAACGCGGGTACTCGCCGGGTCCACCCTTGCAGGGCGACCGGAGTCGGCCGATACGATCTCCGCGTGACCTTCCTCGTCGCCTTCGTCGTCCCGATGGTGCTCGGCTTCTGGGCCCAGCACCGGGTGAAGTCGACGTTCGCCCGGAACCTCGAGGTGCCCGGTGGCGAACGGCATGACCGGCGCGCAGGTCGCGCGTCGCGATCCTCGACGCGAACGGCCTGAACGAGGTACCGGTCGAGGAGACGCCGGGCTCGCTCTCGGATCACTACGACCCGCGCAGCCGCTCGGTTCACCTGTCCGAGCCCGTGTACCGCGGCGTGTCCGTCGCTTCGACGGCGGTCGGCGCACACGAGGTCGGCCACGCGATCCAGCACCAGCAGGCGTACGCCTTCTTCCGCTTCCGCAGCGCGATGTTCCCGGCGGTGCAGTTCGCGTCGAACATCTGGATGCTGTTCCTGCTCGGCGGTCTCTTCCTCGGGATTCTCGGCTTCGTCTACTCGCGATCGCGCTCTACTCGGTCGCGGTGCTCTTCCAGTTCGTGACGCTGCCGGTCGAGTTCGACGCGTCGCGGCGGGCGAAGCAGCAGCTCGGCGATCTCGGGCTCGTCGCCGCGAACGAGGCGACCGGCGTCAAGGCCACGCTGAAGGCGGCGGCCTGGACGTACGTCGCCGCGGCGCTCGCATCGGTCGCGGTGCTCCTGTACTACCTCTCGCTGCTGGGCAACCGGTAGCGGGCCGCTACCGCTCCCGCGGCATCCACCCGAACCAGCGCAGCGCGACGGCGAGGCCCGCGGCGCCCCAGGCGAGCACGACCGCGAGCGCCGTCGGGTCGGAGAAGAGCGAGTCGCCGTGCAGGTACACGCCGTCGACGACGTCGAGGAAGTAGGTCAGCGGAAGGACGTCCGCGATCGCCTGGAGGAAAGGCGGGAAGTCGCGCCGTCGGCCCGAACGCGCCCGACAAGAAGGCCATCGGGAGGATGACGACGTTCACGACGGCCGAGACGCCCTCCGCCGAGCGGATGAGTGCCGCGGCTCCGAGACCGAGCCCGGCGAAGCACACGACGCCGAGGAGGATCGCGCCGGCGAACCCGAGCCAGTTCGCGGGCATGCTCGCGTTGAACGCGAGGCCGCCGAGGACGAGCAGCCCGACCGCCTGCAGGGCGAACGTCACGAGCGTCGAGAGCAGCACTGCCGCGAGGTAGACGAGCGGCGGCAGGGGCGTCGAGCGCAGCCGCTTCAGCGTGCCCGCCTCGCGCCGTCCCACGAGGATGATCGCGAGCCCGCCGAAGGCGGTGTTCGCGGCCCCGTAGCCGAAGAGCCCGGCGAGCAGGACGTCCACCGCCGGGGTCGCCGTCGATGTCGTCTCCGTAGACCGAGCCGAGCAGGGCATACAGCAGGAGCGGGAAGATGAAGACGAACACGGCGGCCTCGCGGCTCCGCCAGAACGACCCGCTGCTCGAACCGGAGCTGATGGAGCACCATGCTCATTCGCCTGCCTCCGCATCGTCGCCCACGAGCTCGAGGTAGACGTCCTCGAGGGTCGCGCGCCGCACCTCGAGCTGCTCGAGCTCGCGCGCCGTCCGCGAGCGCCTTGCCGGTCAGCTCGTTGAGCTCGCGGACGGGGTCGCCCGTCTCGAGGACGACGAGCTCGCCGTTCGCGCCGGTAGCGGATCTCCGTGACCCGCGAGTCGCCGATCAGCTCGGCCGGCGTCCCTTGCCGCACGATCGTCCCGTCGCGGAGGACCGCGACTCGATCGGCGAGCTGCTGCGCCTCGTCGAGGTAGTGCGTCGTCAGCAGGATCGTCGTGCCGAGCGACCGGAGCGCGCGGATCATCTCCCAGGCTGCCCGTCGCGCGGCGGGATCGAAGCCCGTGGTCGGCTCGTCCAGGAACACGAGGTCGGGGTCGCCGACGAGGGCCACGCCGAGATCGAGCCGACGCTTCTGGCCGCCGGAGAGCGTCTTCACGCGCGCGTCCCGCTTCTCGCCGAGCCCGACGAGGTCGACCACCTCGTCGACGTCGCGCGGGTGCGCGTAGTAGCCCGGCGAAGAGCCGGTGGGTTTCGCGGACCGTCAGGTTCGGGCTCAGCTCCGACTGCTGCAGAACGACGCCGATGCGCTCCCGCAGCTCTCGTGAGGCGCTCGCCGGGATCGTGCCCGAGCACCGAGGCCTCGCCGCCGTCGCGCTTGCGGTAGCCCTCGAGGATCTCGACCGTCGTCGTCTTCCCGGCGCCGTTCGGCCCGAGCAGCCCGAATACCTCGCCCTGGGCGACGTCGAAGCTGATCCCGCGAAGCGCCTCGACGCTGCCGTAGGACTTCGTGAGGTTGCGAACGACGATTGCGCTCGGCACGACGAGGAGACGATATGCACCCGGGACGCCCGGTTAGGGTTGGTCGGTGGCGACCCACCGCTACGTCGTCGTCGACGTCTTCACGGACACGGCGCTGGCGGGGAACCAGCTCGCCGTCTTCACCGACGCACGCGGGCTCGACGCGGAGACGATGCAGGCGCTCGCGCTCGAGATCGGATTCTCGGAGACGACCTTCGTGCTCCCGCCCGAGTCGGGAGGCCACGCTCGGATCAGCATCTTCAACCCGCCGCGACGAGATGCGCTTCGCGGGCCATCCGACGCTCGGCACCGGCGTTCGTCCTCGGCGCGCCGCTGCAGCTCGGGGTCGTCGTGCTCGAGACGGGAGCCGGTCTCGTCGCGGTCGTGCTCGAGCGCGACGACTCCGGGCGCGATCGTCTTCGGGCGCATGGAGCAGCCGACTGCCGAGGTCGAGCGCGTTCGCGGACACGGAGCGCGCTCTTCGCCGCGCTGGGCGTCGTGGCGTCGGAGGTGCCGGTGGAGCTCTACGACAACGGCGCGACGCATCATCTTGGTCGCGCTGTCGAGCGCAGGACGCCGTCGCAGCGCTGGCTCCGGAGCTCGGCGGCGATCGCGAGCTTCGGCGTGACCGGCGTCAACTGCTTCGCCGGATCGGGCGGCGCGCTGGAAGACGCGCATGTTCTGGCCCGGCGGCGAGGATGCCGCGACCGGGTCGGCTGCGGGGCCGATCGCGTGTCACCTCTGCCGCTACGGGCTCGTGCGCGTGGGGCACCGGATCGAGATCTCCCAGGGCGCGAGATCGGTCGCCCGTCGACGCTCTACGCCCGCGCGGAGGGTGCGGGCGCGAGGATCGAGCGCGTGGAGGTCGGCGGGCGCGCCGTCGTCGTCGCTCGGGGCGAGTTCCGGCTCTAGGAGCTCGCGAGGCAGCGTCGGAGACCGTCTCGGCGGCGACGCGTGCCGCCTCGACGGGCTCCGCGCCGGCCGCGCGCTGCACGACGTACGTGACGGAGTACGTGTCACCGGCGCCGGTCGGGTCGACCTCGCCCTCGACGGAACGGCGGGGACGTGCTCGACGGCGTCGGGCGTGACGACCCACGCGCCTTGCGAGCCGAGCGTGAGGATCACCTCGGGAACGCCGAGGCTCTGCAGCCGCTCGGGCTCTGCGCTGCCGACGAGCGTCGTCGGCCTCCTCGTCGTTCAGCTTGAGCACCTCGACGTGCTGGAGGACGTCGCCGATGTGCTCGTCCGTGTGCAGCGGGCCGACGGTCGCGGTGCGAACGAGCCCCTGGAGGTCGACGAGGAGGCTTCGGCCGTCGGCGGCGAGGGCCGCGAGCGTCTCCGGCGGGAAGTCGGTGCGCGTCAGCGCGCAGACGTTGACCCAGTCCGCGTCGGCCACGGCCGCGACGGCCTGCTCCGGCGACCACGGGTCGCCGACCGCGTCCTGCCACATGATCCGCCGGTCGCCCTCGTAGTGGAAGCTGTACGCCGTCGTCGTCCGCGGACTCGATGCCAGGTGACGGGCAGGCCGAACGCCTCGAGCGGCGGGAGCAGCGACGGGCGATCCTCGGCGCTGCACGCGGCGCTGACGACGGCGTCGCGCGCCGAGGCGGGCGAGCGCGCGCGTGCTCCAGAACACGCCTCCCCCCGGGCGCGGCGCGGAACCGGCGACGACGTCGCGCGTGATGTTTCCGATCGACCGCGACTCGTCACGCCGGGCGCAGTTCCGGCCGCGTTCGCTCGACGCGAGACGACCGCGACGACGCTCGCGATCACGAACGCGACGAGGAAGCTCGGGACCGTCGCCCCGATTCCCCAGTCGGGCGGATGGAGCCGGTCGACGACGTCGACCCACCAGCAGGGCCCGGTCGGGAACAGCCACTGGTAGAGCGCGAATCCCGGCGATCCAGGCGGCGACGAGCCCCGGCCGCCAGGGAGGCGCGTCGAAGACGTCCTCGGCCGTGTAGTGCGCCCCCGCCGCGAGCCAGTCCGCGAGGAGCACCGCGAAGAGCGGCACGAACACCGATCCGAGGAGGAGGAGGAAGCTCTGGTAGCTCGCGAAGTCGACGACGAGCGCGCCGGCGGTCGCGATCCCGGTCACGAGCACGATCAGCAGCGCCTGCGGAGCGCGCGGAACGGCGTTCTGCAGCGAGACCGCCGCGGAGTAGGCGTTGGCGAACGCCTCGTCCGTCTCGGTCACCAGCAGCGCGAACAGCGCGACGATCGCGGCGAACCCGCCCGCGACGACGGCGGCCGGCAAGCGCGGCGGGGTCGTCGAGCCCGCGCGAGAGCACGAGCACCGCGCCGAGCGCGAGCAGCCAGGCGTCCGGCAGGAAGTAGCCGAGCCCGGTGCCGGCGAGCGCGCCACGTCGCGTCTGTCGAGAAGCGCGTGTAGTCGGCGGCGTACGGCACCCAGGAGACCGTGATCCCGACGACGACGTCGGCCCCCTGCCAGACGGAGACCCTCCCTCGCCGTCGGCGTTCCAGATCGCCCCGAGGTCGGCGCCGTCGAGCGCCCACCAGGTGAGGTAGAGGATCGCGAGCGGCACGGCCCAGACCGCGAAGCGCGGACGAAGCTGCGGACGAACCCGATCGGGCCGAGCAGCGCGAGAGCGAGGGCGCAGGCGCCGAACACGAGCGTCCACAGCCACTGCGCGCGGAACCCGAAGAGCTCGTCGGACAGCGCCGCGGCGGCGGTCGCGATGACGAGGAGCTCGAAGACCGTCCAGCCGATCGCCTTGCAGCACGTTGATCGCCGGTCGGAAGCAGCGAGCCACGCTGCCCGAGCGGCGCGCGCATGAGCGCCATCCCCGGGACGCGCGCGTCCGCGCCGATCATTCCGGCCACGGCGAGCATCGCGTTGCCGATGAGGCAGCCGAGGAGGATCGCGACGAGCGCCGGGGGCAGCGACAGCGCCGGGACGAGCAGCGCGCCGGCGACGATGACGAGGAGCGAGACGCCGAGGTTGCCCCAGAGCAGGCCGGTCTCGAGGTCCGCTGAGCACGCGCAGCCGCGGCGGGACGGGGTCGATCCCCCAGCTGCCCTCGACGATCTCCGGCGTCGCCATCGGCGACGTGAGGGTAGATCATGCTCCCGTGATCCCTCGTTACTTCGTCGTCGCCGAGGCGGCGCACGAGCTCCAGAACCCGACTTCGGCGGAGAAGATCCTCCTGCTGGGCGAGCGGCTCGATCTCGGCCCCGAGGCGCGCGTCCTCGACATCGCGTCCGGCCGTGGCGGCCCGGCGCTCCTCCTGGCCGAGACGTTCGGTTGCCAGATGCGCGGCGTGGAGATCTCCCCGGAGTTCCACGCCGTCGGCGCTCGAGCGGGCCGCAGGCGGCGGGGCTCGCGGAGCGCGTCTGACGTTCGAGCTCGGGGACGGGCGCATCGGTCACGTCGAGCCGGAGGCGTACGACGCGGCTCTCTGCCTCGGCGCGAGCTTCGTCTTCGGCAGCCTTGCCGACACAGTCGACGCGCTCGCGCCGGCCGTCCGCCCGGGCGGGCACGTCGTCGTCGGCGAGCCGTTCTGGAAGCGGCTGCCGCCGCCCGAGGACTACGCGGAGCGGCGACGAGCCGTGGACGACGCTCGAGGGCACGGTCACGATCTTCGAGACCTCGCGGCCTTCCGGTCGTCTCGGTGATCGCCTCGTCGCGAGGACGACTGGGACCGCTACGAGACGCTGCACTGGCAGTCCGTCGAGCGCTGGCTCGCCGAGAATCCCGGACGATCCGGACGCGCCCGGCGATTCGCCGCCGGCACGAGCGGCACAAGCGGAACACCTCCGCCATCGCCGGGACGTGCTCGGCTGGGCGATCTTCGTCGGCTGGAAGCGACTCTAGGCCGCAAGCAGGCGGCGCAGCACGAAGGGCAGTATCCCGCCGTGCCGGAGGTACTCGCGCTCGCGCGGCGTGTCGAGCCGGACGGTCGCGCGGAACTCCTTGTCGTCCGCCCGCACCGTCACCTCGCTCGGCCTCGCCGTTCTCGAGGCCGACGATGGAGAACTCCTCGCGCCCGTCAGCCCGAGCGACTCGCGGTTCTCGCCCGGCGTGATACTGCAGCGGCAGCACGCCCATCATCAGGAGGTTCGAGCGGTGGATCCGCTCGAAGCTCTCCGCGATCACGGCACGCACGCCGAGGAGCTTGGGCCCCTTGGCCGCCCAGTCGCGTGACGACCCCGACCCGTACTCCTTGCCCGCGAGAACGACGAGCGGCGTGCCCTCGGCCCGGTAGCGCTCGGCCGCCTCGAAGATCGTCATCTCGTCGCCGCGCGGACGTGCACCGTCCACGTCCCTTCCGAGCCGGGAACGAGCTGGTTGCGGAGCCGCACGTTTGCGAACGTTCCTCGCACCATCACCTCGTGGTTTCCTCGTCGCGAGCCGTACGAGTTGAACTCCTTGCGCTCGACGCCGTGCTCGACGAGGTAGAGGCCCGCGGGCGAGTCCGGCTTGATCGAGCCCGCGGGCGAGATGTGATCCGTCGTCACGGAGTCGCCGACCGATGACGAGACACCTCGCGCCGGCGACGTCCTCGACTCGCGGCCGCGCTCGCGCGGCATGCCCTCGAAGTACGGTCGGCAGCCGAACGTACGTCGAGTCGGGCTCCCACGCGAAGAGCTCGCCGTCGGGAACCGGGCAGCGAGCGCCAGGTCTCGTCGCCGGTGAAGACGTCCGCGTACGTCGCGCGGAACATCTCCTCGCCGATCGCGCTCGCGACCGTCTCCTGCACCTCCTGCGGGGTCGGCCAGATGTCCGAGAGGAAGACGTCCTCGCCGTCCGAGCCGACGCCGATCGGCTCGCTCGCGAGGTCGACATCCATCCGGCCGGCGAGCGCATACGCGATGACGAGCGGCGGGGAGGCGAGGTAGTTCGCCTTCACCTCCGGGTGGATCCGAGCTTCGAAGTTCCGGTTCCCGGAGAGCACGGCGCAGACGACGAGGTCGCCCTCCGGCGACCCCCTGTGAGATCTCCTCGGCGAGCGGCCCGGAGTTCCCGATGCAGGTCGTGCACCCGTAGCCGACCGTGTGGAACCCGAGCGCCTCGAGGTACGGCGTCAGCCCCGCCCTCTCGTAGTACTCGGTCACGACCTTCGATCCGGGAGCGAGGCTCGTCTTCACCCACGGCTTGCGGTCGAGGCCGCGCTCGACGGCCTTCTTCGCGAGGAGCCCCGCCCCGACCATGACGGCCGGGTTCGAGGTGTTCGTGCACGACGTGATCGCGGCGATGACGACCGCTCCGTGGTCGAGGTCAAATGTCTCGCCCTCGTGCGTGAGCTCGACGGCCGTCGGCTCGACGAGCGCGATGCGCGGAGTCGTCCAGATCGACGCCTCGCCGTTCTCCTCGGCGTGGCCCGGCGATCCGGAGGCGAGCGGATCGCTCGCCGGGAACGTCTCCTCGACGGCCTCGTCGTGCGCAGTTCCCGTAGTCGACCCCGAAGCTCGGAAGCTCATGGAGGAACGCGTCCTTGGCATCGCTCAGCGGCACGCGGTCCTGCGGGCGCCGCGGCCCGGCGAGTGACGGCACGACCGACGAGAGGTCGAGCTCGACGACCTGTGAGTACGTCGCGGGCTCGTCGGGGTCATGCCAGAGTGCGTTCTCCTTGCAGTACGCCTCGACGAGGGCGATGCGCTCGGGCGAGCGCCCGGTGAGCCGCAGGTAGCGCAGGGTCTCGTCGTCCACGGGGAAGAAGCCGCAGGTCGCGCCGTACTCGGGCGACATGTTCCCGATGGTCGCGCGATCGGCGAGCGGAAGCGTCGCGAGGCCGTGGCCGAAGTACTCGACGAACTTCCCGACGACGCCGGTCCCACGCAGGATCTGCGTCACGGTGAGGACGAGGTCGGTTGCGGTCGCGCCCTCGGGGAGCGCGCCCGTCAGCCTGAAGCCCACGACCTGAGGCACGAGCATCGAGATCGCCTCGCCGAGCATCGCCGCCTCGGCCTCGATCCCGCCGACGCCCCAGCCGAGGACCCCGAGCCCGTTGATCATCGTCGTGTGCGAGTCCGTGCCGACGAGCGTGTCAGGGAAGGCCGCTCCGTCGCGCTCCTCGACCACGCGTGCGAGGAACTCGAGGTTCACCTGGTGGACGATCCCCGTGCTCGGGGGAACGACCTTGAAGTTGTCGAAGGCGCCCTGCCCCCAGCGCAGGAATGCGTAGCGCTCGCGGTTGCGCTGGAACTCGAGCTCGGCGTTCCGGAAGAGCGCGAGCCGGTTCGCGTACTCGTCGACCTGCACCGAGTGGTCGATCACGAGCTCGACCGGGAGCAGCGGGTTGATCTTCCGCGGGTCGCCGCCGAGATCGTGCATCGCGTTCCTCATCGCTGCGAGGTCGACCACGGCCGGGACGCCGGTGAAGTCCTGCAGCAGCACACGTCCGGGCGTGAACGAGATCTCCTGCGACGGCTCGGACGTCGCGACCCAGCCTGCGATCGCCTCGACGTCCTCCGAGGTGACGCTCACCCCGTCCTCCATGCGGAGGACGTTCTCGAGCAGGATCCTCAGCGTGTATGGCAGGCGGAGCACGTCGTGGCCGGCCTGCAACGCGTCGAGCCGGAAGATCTCGTGCTTCGTGCCTCCGACCTCGAGCGTCGAGCGTGCGCCGTAGGTGTTCGGATGGGCCATCCCCTCCGATTCAAGCAGCTTGGGGTATCTCAGCCGCCCCAGTCCCCTCTCGGTGAGCGTCGCCTGGCTCGGGTCGAAGTGGCGCGAGACAGCACGCGCGTACGGAGCTCCGACGCGTCGGGCGTACGCGCCGAATCCCTCGTCGCGGATCGGGCGCAGATCCTCCGTGTACGGGTCCAGCACGTGGAGGCGTCCGACCTTGCGCGCCGAGTTGAAGAAGGCGAGGCCCATGCCGAGCGAGACCTCGAGCAGCGACCGCCGCTCCCGGTCGGCCTCCGCGAGCAGTCCCTCGTAGACGGCGGCGAGTTCGGGCGGCGTCGGCAGGCTCTTCGCGTCGTCACGCAGGTCCGCGAGCGAGCGCTTGAGGCCCTCGACCTCGAGCGGCGGGATGTCGATGAGCCGCGCCGTCGTCCCGCTTGCTCCTTCGAGTGCGGCCAGCAGGTCGTCGACCGACGCGAAATCCGCGCCCGTCTCGAGGACGCCCGCCGCCTTCAGCTCGGTGACGAGTGCGTCGAGGTAGACGCGCGTTCCGTGCGTGATGTCCGCGGCGCCGGCCAGGAGCCAGAGCGGTGAAAACCCGAAGGCGAGGATCGAGCCCGAGCTCGATGACGTTCCCGCCGGTCTTGCGGACGGCGAGCTTGCGCGGCGAACTCTCGACCTCGCCGGACACGTCCTCCGGCTCCCGGGCAACGCCGCCCACGAGCTCGACCGTGATCCGGAGCAGGTTCTTGGCGGTCGCCTCGTAGAACCGTGATTTGCGCACGAGCCGCGGCAGGACGAGCTCGGCCGTCTCGTGAATCGTCCCGCCGAGCGCGGCCGCGACAACGCGAACGAGGCGCTCGGGGATCGAGACGAGGTACCGCGTCGCCCGGCGCACCTAGTTCTGGGTCGTCTTCGCGCCGATGGCTACGCCGCCGAACGCCGTGAAGCCGTCGAGGCGGAGCGTCGGCGCGTCGGCGGTCTCCGGCTCGGCGACGCCGATGGCGACACCGCCTCCGAGCGCCGTCACGTTGGACTCGATCCGCCAGCCAGTCGGCACGCGGATGGCGATGCCGCCGAAAGCCGAGTGCAGGTCGAGGTGTGCGTCCTCGGCGAGTTCGACGTCGCGCAGGTCGACCGCGATGCCGCCGAGCCACGAGAACATGGACCCGCCTCGGAACGCGCGGGAGCGGCTCTTGAGCTCGACCCCGTTCAGGATCGCGACGAGCGCGACCTCGTCGCTCTCCTCGTCGCCGTACGAGGGCAGCACTCGCTTCAGGAGCGCAGCCGACGCGAGCATCCCCGCCCAGAACCCGAGCTTGAAGAGGAGCACTCCGCGGAGAAGCCGCACGTCCGCAGGCTACCGCGCGGCGTCTAGCATGGCCCGCGATGGATGCCGACGCGATTCGTGTGCTGCTCGAGCAGTCGTTCCCCGATGCCGACCGCGTCGAGGTGGAGGACCGCACGGGCGGGGGCGACCACTTTCAGGTCACCGTCGTGAGCGCCGAGTTCGACGGCGTCTCGCTCATCGACCAGCACCGCCGTGTCAACGAGGCGCTCGCGGCACCGTTCGCAGACGGCTCGATCCACGAGCTCCGCATCAAGACGAAAGGAACAGCATGAGCACGATTCAGGAACAGATCTCCGACGTCATCGAGAAGGAGCCGGTCGCGCTCTTCATGAAGGGCACGCCGCAGATGGTGATGTGCGGGAACTCGATGCGCGCGCTGCAGGCGCTCCACGCCGCCGGCGCCCCGATCACGACCGTGGACATCCTCCCGGACCCCCGGATTCGCCAGGAGCTATCCGCGATCTCGGGCTGGCCGACGATCCCGCAGGTCTTCGTCAAAGGCGAGCTCGTCGGCGGAGCAGACATCACCGAGGAGCTCGTCGAGTCCGGAGAGCTGCAGCGGAAGCTCGACGACGCCCTCGGCGCTGATCGCGCGCAGGACGTCAAGGTCGTGGCACTGGAGCTGAGCTAGGCGGCTGCGATGCGGTCGGCGAGCTCGCGGGAGATCGCGTGCTCGCCGCGCTCCGTCCGGACCGTGACGGGGCCGCCGAAGGGTGCGTGGCCGACGAGCTCCAGATCTCGAGCCCGGCACGATCCCGAGCTCGCCCAGATAGCGGAGCAGCGCCGAATCACCGTCGGGCACGCGTGAGATCGAGGCGCGCGTGCCGGGCTCGAGGTCGAGCAGTGTCCGATCGGCGCCTCGGACCACCCGCAGGTTGCGATCCGGAATCGGGTCGCCGTGCGGGTCGTGCGTCGGGAAGCCGAGCTCGGCGTCGATCCTCGCCTCGAGCTCTTCGGAGAGCGCGTGCTCGAGGAGCTCGGCTTCGGCGTGCACCTCGTCGAGCGAGAGCCCGAGGCGATCGACGAGGTAGCGCTCGAGCAGCCGGTGGTGGCGCAGCACCTCGAGCGCGCCCCGGCGTCCCGCATCCGTGAGCGCGACCCCGCGGTAGGGAAGCCGCTCGACGAGACCGAGCTCGGCGAGCCGCTTCGTCATCGCGGTCGTGGAGGGCGCGCTGACGCCCATCCGCCGCGCGAGGGCTGAGGTGGTCACGCGCTGGCCCTCGGACTCGAGCGCGTAGATCGCCTTCAGGTAGTCCTGGACGGCGACGGTGAGATCGGGTGTCTGGGCTGGCATTCGGCGCGCCTTAGGTTACACTCCGATCCGGATTTAGCTATGTCTAAAACACGTCTCACCCGCGGGAAGCTGCTCGCCGTCACCGCGCCGCTCGTCGCGGTGCCACTCGTGGGCAAGGCGGCACTCGGTGCGGGTACGCCGGCGACCGAGCACGAGCACCTGCCAGAGCGGATGCCGGCGAACCACCTGCATGGGGCAATGGGCCACGCGGCCATGGTCGGCGACGAGGCGCCCGCGGTCGGTGGGCCGTCGGATCTCGACGCGCTCCTCTACCCCCCGGCGGCGCTTCCCACCGGCCGGGTCGGCTCCGCGAGTACACGTTGACGGCCACCGACGTCGACCTCGAGGTCGCGCCGGGCGTGTTCTTCCCAGCGTGGGTCTACAACGGAACCGCTCCGGGCCCCGTGATCCGTGCGACCGAGGGCGACCAGCTGCGCGTGCGCCTCGTCAACGCCGGCTCGCACCCGCACACGATCCACTTCCATGGAATCCACCCGGCGAACATGGACGGGGTCTTCGAGGTCGTCGAGCCGGGCGGCGCGTTCACCTACGAGTTCGAGGCGCGGCCGGCGGGCTTCCACGTCTACCACTGCCACGCGACGCCGCTCAAGAAGCACATCCACAAGGGTCTCTACGGCGCGTTCATCGTCGATCCGAAGGAGCCGCGGCCGCCGGCCAAGGAACTCGTCATGGTGATGAACGGCTTCGACACCGACGGCGACGGCGAGAACAACTTCTACACGGTCAACGGGCGCTCGTTCTACTACGCGCGCTACCCGATTCGCGTGAAGCGCTCGGAGCTCGTCCGGATCTACCTCGCGAATCTCACCGAGTTCGACCTGGTCAACTCGTTCCATCTGCATGCGGACTTCTTCCGCTACCAGCCAACCGGGACGGGGGAGAGCTGGGAGTACACGGACACCGTGATGCAGTGCCAGGGCCAGCGCGGCGTCCTCGAGATCGAGTTCGCCGGCACCGGCCTGCACATGTTTCACGCGCACCAGTCCGAGTTCGCGGAGCTCGGGTGGATGGGCTTCTTCGATGTGGTCGACGCCTGATGGAAGCCGGATCGGCGACGACGCAGCCCGGCCGCGTGAACTGGCGGATCTGGGCCGTCGTGCCGGTCGCTCTTGCTCGCGGTCGCGGTCGGCGTCGTCGTGACCGCCGGCTCCTCGCTCGTCGATCTCGTTGGCTCGAACCCGCCGCCGGCGGACCAGTTCGACATCCGCCGGGTCGAGTTCTCGCCGGGGGAGATCCGCGTCATCGTCCGGAACCCGCAGCGCGACGACCTGACGATCGCGAGCGTGACCGTCGACGACGCGATCGTGCCCTTCACCCTCGACGGGCCGACGACGCTCGGGCGGCTGCGCTCGTCGACGATCGTCGTCCCGTTCCAGTGGGTCGAGAACGACCCGATCTCGGTCGGCGTCACGAGCTCCTCCGGCATCCAGACGGTCAAGGAGATCGCCGCCGCCGTCGAGACGCCGCAGCCGTCGCTCGGGGGTTCTTCGGCTACGCGCTCATCGGGGTGCTCGTCGGCGTCGTGCCGATCGCCCTCGGACTCCTCTGGCTGCCGGCCCTCCGGCAGGCAAGCGCGGTGTGGCTCGCCGCCTTCATGGCGTTCACCGCCGGCCTCCTCTCGTTCCTCGGCGTCGAGGCGCTCACCGAGGCGTTCGACCTGCAGGCTGCGCTGCCCGCGGCGCTCGGCGGCGCCGGGCTCGTGCTCCTCGGGGTCGCGCTGAGCTTTCTCGGAATGACGGCGCTCGCTGGCCGCCTGACGGGGGCGGCACGGCGACGGGCGTGACGCTCGCGTTGCTCATCGCGGTCGGCATCGGGCTGCACAACCTCGGAGAGGGGCTCGCGATCGGTGCGTCGTTCGCGATCGGCGAGCTGCAGCTCGGGACCTTCCTGATCGTCGGCTTCATGATCCACAACGTCACCGAGGGCCTCGGAATCGCGACGCCGGTGGCGAAGTCCCGGGTCACGGTGGTCGTGCTCGGAGCGCTCGCGCTCGTCGCAGGCGCCCCGGCGATCCTCGGTGCCTGGATCGGCGGCTACACCTCGAGCGACGTGCTGGGCGCGCTCTTCTTCGCGATCGCGGCGGGTGCCGCGTTCCAGGTCGTGGTCGAGGTCGGGCGCTACGTCGCACGCACGGCGCCGGGCGGGCTCCGCTCGGGCCATGCCATCGCCGGCTTCATCGCCGGCATCGCAACGATGTACGTCACAGGCGTCCTCGTCGCGTAGGCGGCAACCGGCCCTTAACGGCCGCTAACCCGCGGTTCACGGAGGCGGGGCTATAACCGACGGGTCATGTCGTTGACGTCGCTCCGGCCTGTCGCCGCCCTTGTCGCGTCCGCGATCCTCGGCGGCGCCGTCGCCGTCGGAGGGGTCGCCCTCCTCGGCGGCCTCGACTCCGGAACGACTGTCGTGACGGAGACCTCGGCGGCAGAGAGCCCAGGGCTCGCACCAGCGGGCCGCAAGGGCGATGTCGATCAACGAGATCTACAGGCGTGCCGCGCCCGGCGTCGTACGTGTCAGCTCAACCACGAACTCCACGTCCGCGATCCCAAGGATCCTTCCCGGCCGCGACGAGGTGCCAACCACCCCGCAGCAGTCAGCCCTCGGCTCCGGCTTCGTCATCGACAAGACGGGGCACATCGTCACCAACTACCACGTCGTCGAGGGCGCGAACGAAGTCACGGTCAGCTTCTCCAACCGCGACACGGTCAAGGCCGAAGTCGTCGGCAGCGACCCGTCGACGGATCTTGCAGTGCTCCGCGTGAACACGTCCGCGAGCGCGCTCACTCCGCTCCCACTGGGTGACTCCGACGCTCTCCGGGTCGGCGACCCGGTGGTCGCGATAGGGAACCCGTTCGGGCTCGACCGCACCGTCACCGCCGGGATCGTGAGCGCCCTGCAGCGCCTGATCACCGCGCCCAACCGCTTCACCATCGACCACGTCATCCAGACGGACGCGCCCATCAACCACGGCAACTCGGGCGGCCCGCTGATCAACAGTCGTGGCCAGGTCATCGGCGTGAACACGCAGATCGAGACCGGCGACACCGCGACGGGGAACGTGGGCATCGGCTTCTCCGTCCCGTCCAACACGGTCAAGGACGTCGTCGCGCAGATCATCCGGACCGGGCGCGTCGATCACGCGTATCTCGGCATCAGCGGCCAGGCCGTCACCTCGGATCTCGCCGATACGTACAACCTCTCGACCAAGAAGGGCGTCATCGTGGAGTCCGTCACGAACGAGTCCGGGGCGGACAAGGCGGGCCTCAAGAGCGGCCACCGGCGGGTCGTCGTCGCCGGCGAGACGTACGTCCTCGGAGGCGACGTCATCGTCGCTTTCGACAGCCACCAGATTTCCTCCATCGAACAGCTCCGCGACGCGGTCGCCGCGCACAAGCCCGGCGACAAGGTCAAGGTCGTGATCTACCGCGGCGCGAACAAGACGAGCGTGACCGTCACGCTCGGACGGCAGCCCCCATCCCCCCAGGGCTAGCCGCGAGCAAGGCCCCGGTCAGCCGGGGCCTGCTCATACCTCGGCTCGGGGTCCGACCGCCTGCCCGGACCCCGGCCGACCTCAGTCTCCGCAGATCGAAATCCGCGAGTGCGGATTTCGATCGCGAGAGTCAAAGACGCTGGCTTGTCGGCAGATCGGAAATGCGTGGCATTTCCGATCGCAAGTCAAGACCCGCGCGCTCGCGGCCACAGTCCTAGAGCGTCTCTAGCTCGAGGTCGGTCTGTTTGAGGGCTTCGGCCGTGAGGTCGTAGCCGCGCTTGATCAGCGCTCGCTTGCGATCTTCGGGCCAGGGTGCGTCGCCGCGGAACGTCGTGTCGAGGCTCTCCGCGCCGGCCGAGCCGCGCACGATGACGGTGGGGACGTGGCGGTCGTGACGAAACGGGAAGCGCGCGGCCTCGAAGTGTGCGTCGATCTCGGAGCGAAGCCGCGCTCGTCGCCACCGGGGAGCCGCCGCGAGCGCCGCTCGCGTGACCTCCTCACGCAGGAGCCGGAGCTCCCGCACTGACGTCTCGCGCTCCGTTGCGAGCCGCTCCTCGACGACGGCATTCCTCGCGAATGCCACCCGCATGAGCCGCACGATCAGCTCGCCGTAGTGCGCGGGCTCGCCACGGGCCGCGCGCTCCTCGGCCAGGCGAATCTCCGCAAGCAACGCGCGGGCGGGAGGGACGGCGCGGAAGCGCTCCAACCTCTCCCGCGTACGCTCGAGGAAGGCTGCACTCGATCGGCGGGTAGCTCGGGATGTAGCGAAACGCGACGATGGCAGCGACGTCCGCGTTTCGATAGGCGTGCTCGAACGGGAAGTTGCGTACCCAGCCGCCGTCGGTCGCGATCTTCCCGTCGACCGCCACCGGGAGCACGAGGCCGCTGATCGCGGCCGACGCGAGGATCGCGCGCCCCATCACGTCCGGCTCGCTCGTCCGCGAGGAGTACTCGAGCTCGAAGTCGCGCTCGTCGTCTCCGACGGGGTGGTCGGACACGTCCGTGGCGTACACGAGGAGCTCGACGTCGGCGTCGGCAAGCGCGCTTCCGAGCTCGGCCGGCGAGCCGATTCGCTCTTCCACCGTCGCCGGGAGCGTGTAGTCGTGCAAGCCGCCCGGGAACTGCCAGACCGGGCGCGGCCTGAAGGCGTGCTCGGGCTGGAGCCCGAGCACGAACTCCTCGAGGTCGTCAAGGCGGTCGAGTGCTGCCAGCGTCCCGGCGAGCGCGCCGGCAGACGTTCCGTGGATGCGGCTGATTCGCGCCCACAGCTCGGTCTCCGACAGCCGGCGCAGGAACCCGAGCTCGAGCAGGACGGCGTTGATCCCGCCGCCCGAGAGGACGAGCGCGACGTCGCGGCGAGGATCGGGCACGTGGCTATTGTGCCCCCGTGGAGTCGGAGCTTCGCCCCGGCGCGGCCGTGCTCTCGGACCTCGACCTCGAGTCGGACGAGCAGTTGTGGGAAGGAGACGACGACGGGGATCACGGCGGGTGGTTCTGCGTCAGTACGGACCCCTTTCCGTGCCCTGCCGAGGGCTGCCCGTTCGTCGCCGACTTCATGACGGCTGCGCACCTTGTGCTCGTGTGGGAGGAGCGCGACGATCCGAACCTCCTGTGGCACGCACAGCGGGCGAAGGAGGTGGGCCGGAACCCGCGGATCGTCGGGTACGAGAGCGAGTTCGGCCCGAGCGCCTCGTACTACGCCTGGGAGGCGGCGGGTCGCCCGGTGCACGGCGTCAAACGCTAGACACCTGCGTATCGCGAGGTCAGGCTGCACGAGGCCGCGCCGGTAGCATCGTCGTGATGGCGACCGCGACCCTGAGAGTGAGCGGCGTGCGCTGCGAGCGCTGCATCGGACGGCTTGCCGGTGCACTCCGTGGCCATGAGGGCATCGAGTACGCGAACGCCAACCTCATGGGCGACGTCACGCTCGAGTGGGACGACGACAAGACCTCACGCGACGAGATCGCCGCGGCATTGAGTCGCTCCGGATTCCCGGAGATCGCCGACGAGCGGGAATAGCCCCCCGCGCGGCCACGTTTCAGGCTCCGGTAGTAGACAGCGGTACGGTACGCCGGTGAGCGAGCCGGGCCCCGACACCGAAGCACGACGGATTGCGACCGAAGCTCGCGACCGTGCGCGCTTCGAGGAGGATGCGCTCGCGCTCGCAGACCAGGTCTACCGGGTTGCGAGGCGACTGGTCGGCTCGCGCGAGGAGGCAGAAGATCTCGTACAGGAGACGTATGCGCGTGCTTTTCGCAGCTGGAGATCGTTCACCCCAGGCACGAACCTCCGTGCCTGGTTGCTGCGCATCCTCACCAACCTCAACGTCGACCGCGGCCGGAAGGTCCAGCGGACACCTCAGACGCAGCCGCTCGAGGAGACCGACTACTACCTCGCCAACAAGGTCGCATCTGCAGCAGGTGAGGACGCGCTCGAGACGGACGACGTCGTCGAGCGGCTCTCCCAGGACTCGATCGTGAACGCGCTCTCCGACATCCCGCCGCAGTTCCGCGACGTCGTCGTACTGGTCGACATCGGTGACTTTTCGTACGCTGATGCGGCACAGATCCTCGATGTGCCGATAGGAACCGTCATGTCCAGACTCCACCGCGGTCGTCGTGCGCTCAAACAGCGTCTCGCCGAGGAGGCGCTCTCCTGATGGGAGCTCCGTGCGATCGCTGTGAAGAGCTCCTCCAGGACTTCCTGGATCGCACGTTGACCGACGCCGAATGGCGTGAGGCGGAAGACCATCTCGGGGGCTGCGACTACTGCCGCCGCCGGTACCGCTTCGAGGAGAGCCTCCGTCGGTACGTGCGGACGAGCTCCGTCGAGCGCATGCCACCAGGGCTGATGGACAAGCTCGCCGAGCTGCGCGGGCTCGACGCGACCGCCTAGAGGCGACCTTTCTACGACCAGAACTCGTCCACGTCGCGAGGCGCGAACTGCCATGCCTCCGCGACCTTGCCGTCCTCGATCCGATAGAGGTGCACCTGGCGAGAGTCGAGTTCCGTGCCCTCGCGAGTCCCTCGCGAGCGGACGACAACGGCCGCGCCGGTCTCGTTCGTAGGCACGCCCGGGCTACTCGTCGTCGACCGCGTCAAGATCGGCCGGCGTGTCGACGTCCCCCGGCGCGCCGAGGTCGTCGCAGGGAACGAGCGTGACGGCGAACGTGCGGAGTCCCTCGTCGGGAACGCTCTCCCACTCCGTGCGGCCGAGGACCAGCGGGTGGCCGCGCTCACCGGCGTAGGACGCGGCGGCGACGCCTCCGACTCGCCTCCATTCCTCGACCACCCGTTCGATCGACGCGGGTACGAGGTTCGGCCCGTCCGCGAGCACCACGACCACCGCCTCGGCCTCGTCGCTGAGCGCGGCCAGCCCGCAGCGGAGTGACGCTCCAGGCCCGAGCTCCCAGTTCGCGCAGTGAACGAGCCGAGCGGGGGCGGACGTTTCGAGCGGGTACGCGCCCTCGACAACGACGATCTCATCGACGGGCGTCTGCCCGAGGCGCTCGAGGACGCGCGGCAGCAACAGTTGCTGCTTCGGGCTTCCGAACCGCGACGCCTCGCCTGCTGCGAGCACAACCGCGGCGATGCTCGCCATCAGCTCTCGCCGACGGTGACGCTCGAGACGACGACCGGCTTGGTCGGCGGTCCGTCGCCGCCCGGGATCCCGAGCGCGTCGATCCGCTCTACCGTGTCCATCCCGTCCGTGACCGTGCCGACGATCGCGTAGTCGGGCGACAGGCCCGCGTCGTCGCCGGTGACGACGAAGAACTGGCTGCCGGACGTTCCGGGCGCCTCGACCTGAGACTTCGCCATGGCGACGACGCCCTTCGTGTACTTCGCGTCGGACGGCGGCACGTCGACCGTCGAGTAGCCGGGGCCACCCGAGCCCGATTGCGTCGGGTCGCCCCCCTGGATCACGAAGCCCGACACGACGCGGTGGAAGATCGTGTCGTCGAAGTACCCGTCGTTGGCGAGCGCGACGAGCGAGGCCGCCGTCTTCGGCGCGAGCTTCTGGTCGAGCGTGACCGTGAACGAGCCGCAGCTCGTGTCGAACGTCAGCGTGTAGGTCTTGGCCGGGTCGAGCGGCTGGGAAGGGGCCGTGGCGGGCTCCGGGGTGCGCGCGTCCGGCGCATTCACGTCGGCACACTCCGATACGGTCGTGGTGGTCGTGCCGCTGGTATCGCCGCTCGACGCCTCGTCGCTGCCGCTCCCGCACCCTGCGACGAAGACGAGCGCGGCAAGGAGTATGGGCAGGACGCGCACGGCCTGCGATCCTATCCGTCGATGTCGACCGTCAGCCGCTGCGAGTGGGCGTCCGGCTCGGACGAGCTCATGCTCGCGTACCACGACGAGGAGTGGGGCGTCCCTTGCCACGACGACGTCCGTCTGTTCGAGATGCTGACGCTCGAAGGCGCCCAGGCCGGCCTCTCGTGGTCGACGATCCTGCGCAAGCGCGAGGGTTATCGACAGGCGTTCGCCGGCTTCGACCCTGCGGTCGTCGCTCGCTTCGGCAAGAAGGACGTCGAGCGTCTCCTCGCCGACCCGGGGATCGTTCGCAACCGGCTGAAGGTCGAGTCGACGGTCAACAACGCCGCCCGCGTGCTCGAGGTGCAGGAGGAGCTTGGAAGCCTCGACGCGTACCTCTGGGGCTTCGTCGACGGCGAGCCGATGGTCAACCGCTGGCGCTTGATGTCCGAGATCCCCGCCGAGACGGACCTCTCGGCGGCGATCTCGAAAGACCTCAAGCGGCGCGGCTTTCGCTTCGTTGGGCCGACCGCCATCTACGCGTTCATGCAGTCGGTCGGCATGGTCGACGACCACACCGTGGACTGCTTCCGCTACAGCGCTACGCCCTAGTCGTCAGCGAGACCATGTCCGCGAGGTTGACGAGCTGGATTGCCCCGCGGAAGGCCCGGACGCGCTCCTCGTCGTCTTCGAGCTCGCCGCACGCCCGCCACAGCTCCTGCGCCGTCATCAGAAGCTCCTGGATCCGTTCGGACTGTTCGGGATGGCCGTTCGACCGCTCGCGCGACGCATTCACGGCGAGGCCGATCGCGCCGATCGCATCCCGCTGACGAAGCCACAGCAGCGGCACCGCCATCGAGATGTACTGGTGGATCCGGGCGAAGGTGAGTGGCTGCACGAGCGAGGAGGGGCCTTTCGGCGCGGACAGCGGCTCGAGCTCCTCGCCGTCGATCATCCTCCGCGCGCTTCCGCCGAGCATCAGCCGGAGCTGCTTGTCGTCGAAGCCCGCGAGCTTGGCCGTACGGACGGACACGAGTAGGGAGTTCGGCTGGCGTCCGTACGGATAGTCGGAGGCGTACATGACCTGCTCCGGCGCGATCTGCCGGTAGAGGTCGAGCAGGTCGAGCCCGCTCCACACCGACGTGTCGAAGAAGACTCCGGGAATGCCGCCGAGGCGTCCCGCGAGGCCGGCCATGTCGGCGATGCCCGCGTGCGCGACGATGAGCCGGACGCCCTCGTTCCGCTTCACCAGCGTCTCGAGATCCTCCGCGATCGGAGGCAGTCCGCGCCCGCCGTGGATCAGGATCGGCACGTCCCGCTCGACGGCGAGCGCGAAGATCGGCTGGAGGCGCTCGTCGGAGAGGGCGAACGCCTGCGCGCGCGGATGGAGCTTGATCCCGCGCGCGCCGAGGTCGAGGCAGCGATGCGCCTCGTCGAGCGGCTGCGCCGTGAGGTCGAGGCGGACGAAGGGGAGCAGCTTTCCCTCGGAGCGCTCCGCGTGCGCGAGCGTCCGGTCGTTCGGGACGGTGAAGGCCGGCTCGCGGTCGTGTTCGTCGAGGCAGAACATGAACGCGCCCGCGAGGTCGTAGGTGTCGAGCAACGAGATGAGCTCGTCGTACCTCCCGACCATGCCGTCGATGTCGTGTCCGAGATGCGTGTGCGCGTCGAAGAGGCGCGCGTTCTCGGGCAGCTCGCGGCGGAGTTCCTCGTCCCAGTCGTCGACGATCGCCCGGGCGCGCTCGAGCGCCGTCACGGGCGCAGCGCCTCCCAGACGCGAGGCGGAGTCATCGGCAGCTCGTAGAGCCGCGTGCCGGTCGCCGCCGCGACCGCATTCGCCACCGCGGCGGGCGCGCCCACGACGGGGGCCTCGCCGATGCCCTTCGCCCCGAACGGGCCGTCGGGCGCCGGTACCTCCACGATCAGCGTCTCGATCTCGGGGACGCGCTCGGCCGTCGGCAGGGCGTAGTCGAGGAATGAGCCCGTCAGCAGGTGCCCGTCCTCGTCGTGGTCGAGCTCTTCGAACAGCGCCCAACCGATGCCCTGGGTCGCGCCGCCTCGCATCTGCCCCTCGACGAGCGCGGGGTTCAGCGCACGGCCGACATCCTGGGCGATGACGTGCCGGAGGAGCTCGACCTGGCCCGTCTCTCTGTCGACGCGGACGTGCGAGAGATGCGCGGCGACCGACGGGGCACCGCTCGTCTGCGCCGAGCCGCCGTGGCCTTCAATCGGCTCGTAGATTCCGCCGAAGCGAAGCGCCTTCTGCGCGAGCTCCCGTACCGTGATCGAGCGGTCCGGAGCGCCGACCGCCCGCACCTCGCCGTCCACGACCTCGAGGTCGTCGGGGGCAATCTCGAGCTCCTGCGACGCGGCCGCGAGCACCTTCTGGCGCGCGGCCTCGGCGGCGCGCAGGACCGCCGCGCCTACCGTGTACGTCACCTTCGAGCCGCCGCTGCCTCCCGCGTACGGGCCTGAGCTCGTGTCGGCCGAGACCACCCGGACGTCGTCCGGCGAAAGTCCGAACGCTGCGGCTGCGATGACCGCGAAGCCCGTGTTCACGCCGCTCATGTCCGCCGCCGAGGTGACGACCGTCATGGTCCCGTCCGAGTTCACGCGGCAGACGGCAGCCGCGGGCTCGAGTCCGCCGGGCCAGTGCCCGTTGGCGAAGCCGATGCCCTCGTTCTCGGGAAGCGAGTCGCGCATCGCCCACAGCGGATGCTTCTTGATCCGCTCGAGCACCTCCCTGACGCCGATGACGGGATACGGGTTGCCGCTGATCCCGATGTCGCCTTCGACGACCGCATTCTTCAGACGGAGCTCGATCGGGTCGAGCCCGAGCTCCGCCGCGAGCTCGTCGAGGAGCGACTCGAGCGCGAAGGCGGCCGTCGGCGCTCCGGGCGCGCGGTAGGCACCGAAGGTGAAGCGGTTGGTCTGGACGCCGTAAGCCCTCACGTCGTGCGCCTCCCAGTTGTACGGGCCGGCGACCAGCAGCGACGTGATTCCCTCGACGCCCCAGCCGGCGTTCGAGCCGCGGTCGACGATCATGCGCGCCTCGATCCCGGTGAGCGTCCCGTCGGCGCGGGCGCCGATCTTCAGGCGGGTGACTTGCGCCGACGCGGGGTTGGTGGCGGCGAAGTCCTCCGACCGTGTGAACACGAGCCGCACCGGACGTCCCAACGCGAGGGCAGCGCCGACCGCCAACGGCTCGACGAGGGCGAACTTCCCGCCGAACGCGCCGCCGAGCGGCTCTGCGATCACGCGGACCCGCTCGAGCGGGAGGTCGAAGGCGCGGGCGAGCTCTCGTTGCGTGACGAAGGAGCCCTGCGTGCTGGTCGAGACGACCAGCGTCCCCGATGGCTCGAGCCACGCCGTGCAGACCTGCGGCTCGAGGTAGGCCTGGTACACCCACGGCGTCCGGAAGGTGCCCTCGACGACCGCAGCGCTCGCCTCGAACGCCGCGGAGATCTCGCCGTCCTCGCGGGTGATGCGGTCGAGGACGTTGCCGGACAGCTCCTCGCTCGGATCGTCCTCCTGGCCGTGGTCGACGCCGGCGTGAATGGATTCGAGGTCGCCGCCGTCCTCACCCTCCTCGACGGACCGCGCGAGCGGCGCTCCGAGCTCCATCGCCGCCTCAAGGTCGACCACCGTCGGAAGCGGCTCGTAGTCGACGACGACGGTCTCCGCGCCGTCCTCGGCTGCCGCCTCGGTCTCCGCGATCACGAGCGCGACCGGCTGACCTGCGAATACGACCTCTTCCCGTGCGAGAGGCTCTGCGGTGCGGTCGGTGCCGGTCGACGCGATCGGGAGATCGCGAGCGCGGAGCACCGCGACGACCCCGGGGAGCGCGAGCGCCGCTTCGGTGTCGATGCCGCGGATACGGGCGTGGGCCTCCGTCGCCAGGACCGGTCGGGCGTGCAGCAGTCCATGCACGTATCCGTCCGCCGCGAAGCGGGTGGCGCCGGTCACCTTGTCGGGCGCGTCGACGCGTGGCCGCGCGACGCCGATCAGCGTGTCGCTCATGCGTCCTCCTTCGCGCGCTCGCGCGCCACGTCGAGAGCGCGGCTCGCAACGACCGCGGCCAGCTCTCGGCGGTACTCCTCGGATGCGAAGCGGTCGCCGAAGATCTCCGCGCTCGAGAGCGCATCGCGCAGGTCCCCGGTCGGCAGCACGAACGGAGTCGCGCCGACACCGGTGAGCGCAACCGTCTCGTCGTCTGGGCCGACACGCACGGCAGCTCCGGCAAGGGCGAAGCCGGAGGCGGGATGCTCTATCGCGATATACGCGGAACCGGAGCCTCCCGGCGGCACGGGGATGGCGATGTCGGTCACGAGCTCCTGCTCCCCGAGCTCTGTGAGGAACGGCCCGTCGGAGGAACTCCGCCACTGCGACCTCGCGCTCCCCACCTCGGGCGCGAAGGCGGAGCCCGGCCTGCAGGGCGAGTAACACGGCCGGCATGTCCGAGGCGGGATCCGCGTGCACGAGGCTGCCGCCGATCGTCCCGCGGTTGCGGACCTGCAGGTCGCCGATTCCGAGCGCGCACTCACGGATCGCGCGGAGTGCGGGTCGCTCGAAGGCCTCGGCTGTCGCGATCTCGGCCCACGTCGTCAAGGGGCCGATGTGGAGCTCGTCACCCGCTCCTCGCGAACCCCGCGGAGGTCGAGCCGCGAGATGTCGACGACGAGGCTCGGCCGAGCCAGTCGCAGCTTCATCACGGGGATGAGCGACTGTCCTCCGGCGATCACCTTGGCGTCGGGCTCGCCGAGGAGCTCGAGAGCGTGGTCGAGATCGGACGCGCGCGCGTACCGAGTGGCGGCGGGGATCACGCCGCGGCTCCCGCGGCGCGGATCGACTCGACGATCCCCTGGTACCCGGTGCAGCGACAAAGGTTCCCGCGGAGCGCGTGCCGGATCTCGTCGTCGCTCGGTGATCCGTTCCGGGAGAGGAGGTCGGCGGTCGTGAGGATGAAGCCCGGCGTGCAGAAGCCGCACTGGAGGCCGTGGTGCTCGACGAACGCGCGCTGGATCGGATGCAGCTCGCCGTCTTGTCCAAGCCCCTCGATCGTCGTGACCTCGTGGCCCTCCGCCTGCTGCGCGAGCATCGTGCAGCTCTTCACCGCGCGACCGTCGAGCAGCACCGTGCACGCGCCGCACTGGCTCGTGTCGCAGCCGATGTGCGTCCCCGTCAGGCCAAGGCCGTCGCGAAGCGCGTGGACGAGGAGCGTGCGTCCCTCGATCTCGAGCCTGCGCTCCTCTCCGTTGACGACGAGCGTCACGTGGCTGTCAGACACCGGCGGGCAGTGTCGCGAGCTTGTCGCGCAGGTATGCGAGGTACGGCTGCGGGTCGATCGTCGGCGTCCCGGTGATGCGCTCGATCGTCTCCTTGGGCGTGAACTTGCGGCCGAGGGAGTAGAGGTTGTCGCGGAGCCATGCGGCGAGCTCGCGCAGTTCGCCCGCCTCCATCTGCGCGTCGAGGTCCGGAATCGCCTCGCTGCACCGCGGCCCAGATCTGGAGCGAGATGACGTTGCCGAGCGCGTACGTCGGGAAGTAGCCGATCCCGCCCTGCGACCAGTGGATGTCCTGGAGCACGCCGTGCGTATCGTCGGGCACCTCGATGCCGAGCAGCTCGGCCATGCCGGCGCTCCACGCCTCGGGCAGGTCCTTGGGATCGAGCGAGCCCTCGATCAGCTCCTGCTCGAGCTCGAAGCGGAGGATGATGTGGAGGCTGTATGTCGTCTCGTCGGCCTCGACGCGGATGAGCCCCGGCTCGGCGCGGTTGACGGCCGCGAGGAAAGTATCGAGGTCGACGTCGCCGAGCTGCTCGGGGAAGGTCTCGCGGAGCGGCTCGTACCAGTGGAGCCAGAACGGACTGCTGCGCCCGACGAGGTTCTCCCAGGTGCGGCTCTGCGACTCGTTCAGGCCGAGTGAGGGCGAGCCGGCGAGCGGTGTCCTCTCCAGCGACGCGGCGATGCCGTGCGCGTACTGCGCGTGACCACGCCTCGTGCATCGTCGACCACAGCCCATCGAGCCCGCTCTCGAAACGCGTGGTCATGCGAACGTCCCGCCTGGAGAACGACGTGCAGAACGGGTGCACGGTCGGGTCGAGCCGGTACGAGCCCTCCTCGAAGCCGAACGTCGCGAGGATGCGCTCGTAGAAGCGGGCCTGCTCGTCCGCCGGGTAGTCCACCTGGAGGAAGGGGGCGTCGATGCGCGGCGCCTCGCGCACGAGCTCGGCGAGGACCGGCCGGATCGTGCCGAACACCTCTGCCACTTCGGTCGTCTTCATGAAGGGCTCGAAGTCGTCGAGGAGCGGCGTATAGGGCGAGTCGTCCCACTCGAAGCACTCGACGTAGCGGCGCTTCAGGTCGAGGTTGCGCTGGAGAGCGGGGAGGAACTTGGCGAAGTCGTTCGTCGCGCGCGCTTCGATCCAGACCTGGTTGCCGAGCGCGGCCGAGCGGATCATCTCGGCCCGCAGTTCGGTGGGAACACGCCGCTGCTTCTCCCAGTCGCGGCGCGTCACGCGGATAAGGCTGGCCTCGTCGGAGTCGTAGTCGAGCGACTCTTCGAGCGGCTGCAGGCGCTCGAGCAGGAGGCCGGTCTCGGCGTCGACGAACCTCTCGTGCGCGATCCTGCCAATCGTCGCCATCGCCTCGGCACGAGCGGGATGGCCACCGGGTGGCATCGTGACCTTCTGGTCCCATGCGAGCACGCCGACGGCTCGCCCGAGGTCGGAGATCTCGGCCAGTCGCTCCTTCAGCGCGCGCAGGTCCGCGTCCACCTCTTCTGACTCTACCGACGCCCTCTCGCCCTACGACGCAGCGGGCGCCGCCCGAGAATCCGCGAGTAGGATCGGCAGCCATGAGCGACCAGGCGATCGAGACGCTGTTCGAGGAAGACCGACGCTATCCGCCTTCCCCCGAGTTCACGGCGCAGGCGAACGCGAAGGAGGACATCTACGACGTTCCGTTCGAGGACTTCTGGGAGCGCGAGGGGCGCGCGCGGGTCACCTGGTTCGAGCCGTTCACGTCGCTGCTCGAGTGGGAGCTGCCGTACGCGAAGTGGTACGTGGGGGGGAAGATCAACATCGCGTACAACTGCCTCGACCGGCACGTGGCCGCCGGGCTCGGAGATCGGGTCGCCTACTACTACGAGGGCGAGCCGGTCGAGGAGCGCGCGACCATCACGTACCAGCAGCTGCTCGACGAGGTCGTCCGCGCCGCGAACGGGCTGAAAGCGCTCGGAGTTCGCAAGGGAACGCCTGTCGGCATCTACATGGGCATGGGGCCGGGGCTGCCGGTGGCGATGCTCGCCTGCGCACGACTCGGGGCACCCTTCACGGTCGTCTTCGGTGGCTTCTCGGCAGAAGCGCTCGCCGACCGCCTGAACGACATGCGCTGCGAGTTCCTGCTCACCCAGGACGAGAGCTACCGGCGCGGCTCGCTCGTCCCGCTGAAGCGGAACGCGGACGAGGCGCTCGAGTCGTGTCCTGGCGTGCGGAAGGCCGTCGTCGGCCAGCGCACCCGCGGCGACGTGCCGATGATCGAGGGGCGCGACATCACCTGGAACGAGCTCATCGAGGGGCAGCCCACGGATCCGGCGTCGTGCCCGTGCGAGCCGATGGACTCGGAGGATCTCCTCTATCTCCTGTACACGAGCGGGACGACCGCCAAGCCGAAGGGCATCGCGCACACGACTGCCGGCTACCTCGTCGGCGTCGCGACAACCCACCACTACATCTTCGACCTGAAGCCGGAGCTGGACGTCTACTGGTGCGCCGCCGACATCGGCTGGGTCACCGGGCACAGCTACATCGTCTTCGGGCCGCTCTGCAACGCGGCCACGAGCGTGCTCTACGAGGGGACGCCGGACTTCCCGGACAAGGACCGGTGGTGGGACATCGTCGAGCGCTACCAGGTGACGATCCTGTACACGGCGCCGACGGCGATCCGCGCGCACATGAAGTGGGGGCCGGAGCACGCCGCAAAGCACGATCTCTCGTCACTCCGGCTGCTCGGCTCCGTCGGCGAGCCGATCAACCCGGAGGCGTGGATGTGGTACCGCGAGCACATCGGGCTCGACCGGACGCCGATCGTCGACACGTGGTGGCAGACGGAGACCGGGATGATCCTCATCACTCCGCTCCCGGGCGTGACGACGACCAAGCCCGGCTCGGCCACGCGTCCCTTCCCCGGCGTCGACGCCGGGGTGGTCGACGATCTCGGCAACGACGTGGGACCGGGAGGCGGCGGCTACCTCGTCCTGAAGCGGCCGTGGCCCGCGATGACGCGCGGGATCTTCGGCGACGACGCGCGCTTCCGCGCGACCTACTGGGAGCGCTTCCCCGAGATGTACTTCGCCGGGGACGGCGCGCGCGTCGACGAGGACGGCGACTTCTGGCTCCTGGGGCGCGTGGACGACGTCATGAACGTCTCCGGCCATCGGATCTCGACGATCGAGGTGGAGTCTGCTCTCGTCGACCATCCGAGCGTCGCCGAGGCCGCCGTCTGCGGCCGCGCCGATCCGCTCACCGGGCAGGCGATCGTCGCGTTCGTGACGCTCAAGGGCGGGGAGGACGGCTCCGTCGACCGACTGGAGGAGCTCCGAAACCACGTCGCGGTGAAGATCGGCCCCATCGCGAAGCCGGCCAACATCGTCTTCACGCCGGAGCTACCGAAGACACGCTCGGGGAAGATCATGCGGCGGCTGCTCAAGGACGTCGCGGAGGATCGGCCGCTCGGCGACACGACCACCCTCGCCGATCCTTCCGTCGTGGCCGAGATCCACGATCGGGCCGCGGCTCAGCCGGCCGAGGAGTAGCGCTCAGCGCCCGAGCGGCGTGATCAGCTTCCGGTAGGCGTCTCGGCTTCGGGGCTTGCTCGCGAGATCCCAGAGCGAGCCAGGCTTGCTGTTGAAATAGGAGAGGAACTCCATGCGCGGATGCGTCTTCGCGAAGGCCGCCATCTGCTGCACGTACGCCGGGTCGTCCATGCCCCACAGGCCCCACTCGGCGATCGCGTACGGCTTGTTGCGATGCGCCGCGTACAGCGCTTCGTTCGCGTCCCACGCGACGCCCGTCGACTGGCGATAGAGGTCGTTGGCGACGACGTCGACGAAGGCGTCGCCCGGGTAGTACGCGGCCGCCGAGTTTCCGGGGATGTCAGGCGCGCCGTAGCCCTGAGGGTTCCAGACGAGTCGTGCCTGGGTCTCCGGCAGGTCGGAGCCCACCCGGGGTAGACCGAGCTTCCGGAGCTGGGCGTTCATTCGTCCGGCCGGTCCACCTCGCGCGAAGACTGCGATCCGAGCGAACGCCTTCCGGAATGCGGCGGTCGAGTACCGCGGACCGCGCGAGGAGCCGTCCCGCTCGAACGCGCAGTACTCGTTCCAGTGCCCGTTCATCTCCGGCATCGGCCGGACGTACACGAGGCCGCCGAAGTCGGCGAGCGCACGGTTCAGCGCGACCAGCGACGAGTCGCTGCGACCCTGCGCGATGTCGAGAGGCGGAGTGCCGCCTGGCTTGAGCGCGAGCATCGGCACCGGCCGGAGCTGCTCGAGGATCCGCGGGAACGAATTCGCCTGGTAGAGGCTCGCGAAGACGTGGCGGACGCTCGAGCGCTGGCCGGTGAGCTGCGTGAAGCGCCCTGCGTCGCCGAGGATGCCCAGCTGAAGGTGCGCCTCTTCGGGGGCCGCGCCGACCCGCTCGCGTTCGGCGCGAGCAGCGCGACGCAGACAAGGAGAAGGAGCGCGAGTGTGGAGCGTCGGCGTGCGGTCGTGGCAGTCAGCACGAGGTTGTATTCAACGACGGACGGCGAGCGGCGTCAAACGCGTCGCGGGCGTGCGGCCTCGAACGCGGCGACGGTGCGATCGATGTCGGCCTCCGTCGTCCTCCAGTTCGAGACGGCGATGCGGATCGCCGCTCGTCCGTCCCACGTCGTGCCGCCCATCCACGCCTCGCCGCTCTCCTGAACGCGCGCGAGGACCTCGTTGGTCGCGTCGTCGTCCTCGAACCGGAAGAGCACCTGGTTCAGGACGACGTCGTTCAGCAGCTCGCAGCCCCGAAGCTCGGAGATCGCGACTGCGAAGTGCGCTGCGAGATCGCAGCAGCGGTCGACGAGGTCGGCGACGCCCGTACGGCCGAGGGAACGCAGCGCCGCATAGACGGTCAGCGCCCGCGCGCGCCGTGACGACTCGGGCGTCCAGTCGGATGCATCTCGGCCCCACTCGCCCTGGCCCTCGAAGTAGGAGGCCTTCATCGTCATCGACGCGATGTGCGCGGGTGGCTTCGCACAGAACGCGAGCCCGCAGTCGTACGGGACGTTGAGCCACTTGTGCGCGTCGGCGGCCCACGAGTCGGCAAGACCGATTCCCTCGACGAGGTGGCGGCGCGTCGCGCTCGCGGCCGCCCACAGCCCGAACGCTCCGTCGACATGGAGCCAGGCGTCCGTGCGTGCGGACGATCTCGACGATCTCCGGAAGCGGGTCGAACGAGCCCGTGTTCACCTCGCCGGCCTGCGCGCACACGATGATCGGCCCGTCGACACCGGTGAGCGCGGCCTGCAGTCCGTCGGGCTGCATCCGCCCCTGCGAGTCGGTCGGGACGACGACGAGCTGCGACGCTCCGATGCCCAGGAGCCGGAGCGCCCGGTCGACCGTGACGTGGCGCAGCCGACCGACGACGACGCTGATCGGTGGACTGGCCGCGAGCCCGCGCTCGCGCACGTCCCATCCGTGTTGCTCGAGCACCGCGTGCCGCGCGGCGGCGAGCCCGGTGACGTGTGCCATCTGGCAGCCGGTGGTCAGCGCGAACGACGCAACCTGCGGCAGCCCCAGCACGTCCTTCAGCCAGTCGCCGGTGATCTCCTCGACGACGGCGACCGACGGCCCGAGCGGCCCCAGCCCGGCGCACTGGTCCCAGATCGTCGTAAGCCAGTCGGCACCGACGGTCGCGGGCAGCGCGCCGCCCGTGACGTAGCCGAAGTAACGGGGGCCTGCGGTGGCGACGACGCCCTGGTCGACCTCGCGCGCAATCAGCTCGACCACCTCGAGCGGGTCGGTCGGCCGGTCCGGGAGTCGGTCCTCCGAGCGCTGCGCGGATCTCGTCGAGCGAGAGAGCGGGAAACACCGGCCTCTCGTCGAGCCCGTCGAGGATGTCGCCCGAGATCTCGGCCGTGCGGCGGAGAAGCTCGCGCTCGTCGTTCACGCGGCGAGCAGCGCCTCGAAGCGGGCGGGATCGTCGAACGGTCCCGACGAGCGCGAGGTAGAGGCGCTTGTCCTCGAACAGGTCCCTGGCGACCTTCTGGACGTCCTCGACCGTCACCTCGTCCAGGCGCTCCAGCAGCTCGTCGGGCTCCTCGATCTCGCCCTCGAGCACCTCCCGCCGGAGCCCGTACTGGATCGTTCCCTGCGGGCTCTCCAGGCGGAGCACGAAGCGTCCCTTCGCATAGCCGCGCGCCTTCTCGAGCTCGTCGGCAGGAACCGGCTCCGCGGCGATCTTGCGCAGCTCCCCGAGGATGGTCGTGATCGCCTCGTCGACGCGTGCGACGTCGACGCCGGCGCTCGTGTAGAAGGTGCCCGTGTCCGTGTAGGCCGTGTTCCCGGCATGGACGTAGTAGCCGAGACCGCGCTTCTCGCGCACCTCGGTGAAGAGGCGCGACGACATCCCGCCGCCGAGGACGACCGCGAGGAGCTGCAGCGCGTAGCGGCTCGGATGCCCGATCGGGTATCCGCGCACACCGAGGATGAGGTGTGCCTGCTCCGACGTCTTCGTGTGCAGCAGGACCGGAGACGTGTCCGGCGGGAGCTCGACCTGGGCCGCCTCGCCGGTCGGCCGTGGCTCGATGCCGCCGAGCAGCTCCTCGAGCCGCTCCATGAGCGCGTCCTCGATCCGGCCGCCGATGCCGACGACCATGCGCTCGGGTCGGTACCAGGTGTCCAGGTACGAGGTGAAGGTCTCGCGGGTCGCGCCCTCGATCGTCTCGCGCGTGCCGAGGATGTCCCACCCGAGCGGCTGATCCGCGTACAGCAGCCGGTCGTAGACGTTCCCGACGTAGCGCTGCGGCGTGTCGAGGTAGACGTTCATCTCCTCGAGGATCACGCCCTTCTCCTTCGCGATCTCCTCCTCGTCGAAGCGCGAGTGGAGGAGCATGTCGGCGAGCACGTCGAGCGCGATGTCCCGCGTCTCCGAGCCGCAGCGGACGTAGTAGCCCGTGAGCTCCTTCCCGGTGAATGCGTTGAACTCGCCGCCGATCGCGTCGATCTCCGTCGAGATCGTCCGAGCGGTCGGCCGTCGCTCCGTTCCCTTGAAGAACATGTGCTCGGCGAAGTGGGCGATGCCCTGCGACTCGGGCGTCTCGTAGCGGGATCCGGCCGCGAGCATGACGAAGCACGAGACCGAACCGACCTGCGGAAACGGCGCCGTGACGACCCGGATGCCGTTGCCGAGCGTCGTCTTCTCGAAGATCGCCACCGCGCGCGATGGTATAGACAGGCCACGATGCCCGGCCAGCTGACCCGCCAGGCCATCGCCGCCCAGCCCGAATGGCTTCGCCAGGTACCGGAACGCCTCGGCGACCCGCGGCTGCCCGATGGTGCCCGCGTCCTCTTCACGGGCTGCGGCACCTCCTTCCACGCGGCGCTCGCTTGCGGCCGAGCCGCGCAGGCGCTCGAGATCGTCCTCGGGGGCGCGGATGAGGCCGACGTGCTCGTCGCGATCTCGCACGAGGGCGGACGAGGCTGACGCTCGAGGCGGTTCGGGGCTTTCGCGGGGAGACGTGGCTCATCACGGGGGCGCCCGAGAGCGCGCTCGCCAAGGAGGTCGACCACGTCGTCGTCGCGACGCCCGCGATCGAGGAGAGCTACTGCCACACGGCGAGCTACACGTGCGCAGTCGCGGCCGGTCGTGCGCTGCAGGGCGAGGACGTGAGCGGGCTCGCCGCGGACGTCTTCCGCGAGCTCGACGCCGAGCCGCTCGGAGCATCCGATCACGACCGCTTCGTCGTGGCAGGTGCGGGGCGCGACCAGGCCACGGTCCTCGAAGCCGTGCTCAAGCTCCGCGAGGGCGCGCACGTCGCCGCAGAGGCACACCACACCGAGCAGCTCCTGCACGGTCACCTCGCCGCGATCGACCCGTCCGTTCGCTGCATCGTCCTCGAAGGGGAGGGGCGCGCCGCTGAGCGCGCCGTCGACGCCATGCGCGCACTGGGGGAGCTCGGCTGCGACGCACTCCTCGTGCCGACGACGCACCCCGTCGTCGACATCGTGCGCTTCCAGCTGCTGACGTGCGATCTCGCCGAGGCGCGAGGCATCGACCCCGACATGATCCGCTGGGACGAGGACCCCTGGGACCGGGCTCGCCAGGCTCAGGACTTCACTGCGCCCGATCAGTAAGCCGGTAGACGAAGCGAAGCGCCTGCCACCGGTCATCGATCGAGCAGCTCTTGTTGTCGACGAGGCCATGGGCGAGGCCGATCTCCTGCACGGCGTCGAACGTGAGGTCGCCCTCGATCTTCGCCGCCTTCTTCGGCCAGGCGATCCAGAGTCCGTCGGCCGCGCCGAGCGTCTCCTTGAGCGCGCCGAAGCGGCGCTCGAGCTCCTCGCGCGTCGTCGCGAAGAGGACGACGACGCCCACTCCCGGCTTCGCGCCGAGCTTCTGCGAGAGGGGCGTCCCGGAGTAGTCCTTACCCGCGGCCATGCCACTCCGCGAGGAGTGCGGCCTCGCGTTCCGGCGCCAACCCGGCCGCCTCAGTTGTCTCCGCGTGCTCGAGTGCTCCCCGCACGGTCTCCTCGAGCGGCCGGAAAGAGAGGCCGGCGGCGAGCGCCCGGCTGCCGTCGACGCGGTCGGCGAACGCGAACTCCGGGTCGGCGAGCCAGAGCGGCAACTCCATCCACTGGCCGACCTCCCGCTCGACGAGGAACTCCGGGGAGACCCAGGTGATCTCGGCGTCGGCCTCGGTGACGGCCACGCACGTGTCCAGGAGCGCCTGCCAGCTTACGCCGGGATGTGTCGCGTTGAACGTGCCGCCGAGTCCGGCCTCACACGAGGCCACGATCCAGTTCCCGAGATCGCGGACGTCGATTGGCTGCGTCGGCGCGTCCGGCGGGGCGGGGGCGAGCACCTCGCCGCCGCGCGCGACGCGGTGTGGCCAATAGGTGAAGCGGCCCGTTGGATCGTGTGGCCCGACGATCAGGCCCGGCCTGACGATCAGAGCGCGATCGCCGAAGACGTGCCGGGCCTCGTCTTCGCACAACGCCTTCAGGGGGCCATAGCTCTCGTCGGTGACCTCGTCCAACGGCATGTCTCCTACTTCGGCGAGCGGGCCGTCTTCGTCGTGGACCTGCCTGAAGTGCGCGTACACCGAAACGCTGGAGACGAAGCAGTAGCGACCGGAGTCGGAGAGCGCCTCGGCCGATGCCCGCACCGCCGCCGGCAGGTACCCGCTCGTGTCCACCACTGCGTCCCAGGTACGGCCGCGTAACGGTTCGAGGTCGACGGCGCGGTCGCCGACGAGGCGCTCGACCTCGGGATAGAGCCCCGGATTCGTCCGTCCGCGGTTGAAGAACGTCAGCTCGTGGTCCCGTGCGAGCCCGGCGTCGGCAATCGCCCGACCGAGGAAGCGGGGGCCGCCGAGGAGGAGCAGCTTCACGCGAGCGCAGCGAGACCGTCGAGCAGGCGGTCGACCTCGTCCTCGGTGTTGTAGTGGACGATCCCGGCCCGGACGGCACCGTCCGTGAGGCCGAGGTGCTTCATCGTCTCGACGGCGTAGTAGTCGCCGTGCCAGACGGCGACCTCGCGCTCCGCGAGGAAGCGGGCGACGCTCTCCGGCGAGTGGCCGCGGACGTTGAAGCAGAAGGTCGGGACGCGCCCGTCCATCCCGCGCAGGCCGTACAGCTCGATGCTCTCGGGGAGCGCCGCGAGGAAGCGCTCGCCGAGCATCCGCTCCTGTCCGAGCATCGCGTCCCACCCGAGCGACGCCATGTAGTCGACGGCCGCGACGAAGCCGGCGAGCAGCTCGTGCTGGCTCGTGCCGAGCTCGAAGCGGTGCCCGACCGGGTCGTTCGCTGCCGGGCGGACCTTGTACGGCCTCCAGGACTCGAGCAGCTCGCGCTTGCCGAAGGCAAGCCCCATGTGCGGGCCGAAGTACTTGTAGGGCGAGCACACGAGCACGTCCACGTCCCATGCGGACACGTCGATCGGCCCGTGCGGCGCGTAGTGGACTGCGTCGGCCCAGGCCAGCGCGCCGACCGAGTGTGCGAGCTCGACGATGCGCCGAACGTCCGGCGCGGTCCCCACCGAGTTCGCCGCAACCGGAAAGCCGACGACGCGTGTCCGCTCGGAGAGCTGGGCCTCGAGGTCCTCGTAGTCGACCTCGAGCGCCTCCGTCACGCCGGCGACCCTCACGACGATGCCCTTGTCGTGCGCGAGCTCGAGCCACGGTGACACGTTCGCGTCGTGGTCGAGGGCCGTCACGACGATCTCGTCTCCCTCGCGCAGCGTTCGGCCGAACGCGCGGCTCAGGAGGAAGTTGAGCGCGGTCATGCTCGGGCCGAACGCAGTCTCTCCGGCCGAGCATCCGAGGAAGTCGGCTGCCTTCTCGTGGGCGAGGTCGACGAGCTCGACCGTCCTGATGCTCGTCTCGTAGGGCGCCCCGATGTTCGCGTTGTCCTCGTGCAGGTAGCGCGAGATCGCGTCGATGACCTCGTCCGGGCACTGCGTCCCTCCCGGCCCGTCGAAGAAGGCGAGACGGCGGTCGAGTGCCGAGAAGCGCGCGCGGACCGCGGCGACGTCGAGTGTTGCGATGCTCACGGAACCTCCTGACCGTTGACGATCCAGTGATGGCGCGGCTTCGCGGTCAATGAGTTCGACACGAAGCAGCCGTACTCCGCCCGATCGACGAGCTCTCTCAACGCACCGGCGTCAGGAGCGGGGGCGAGCTCGACGTCGAGCGTCGTCTCGATGTCGACGAACGCGTACAACCCGTCCTCGTCGCGACGCGTGACCAGGCCGTGAGCGCTGCCCGCGCCAGCCGAAGTCATCCCCGCGCGCCTGGCCGAGTGGTCGAGGCTCGCGAGCGTGCAGCGGACGAGCCCGGCGAGCACGAGGTGCTCAGCCCACCATTCCACTTGCCGCGGCACCGAATCTCCGCCGAGCGCGCTGTGTGCGTCACCGGCGCGGTCGACGGACACGTCGAACTCGAGGACTTTTGGGCGGGTCGGCACGGCGCAAGCCTAGTCCGCACAAAGTGGCTCGTCGTCCGCAGCGTCGCCTAGCCTGCGAGCCGATGGAGCGGCTCCGGACGCTCAGCGAGGCGGAGTGCTACGAGCGCTGTTACGGGTGGCGCTACACCGAGGACACCGTCAAGGTGCTTCCGCGGAACGGAGTCCCGACGCCCTCCCAAGACGGTGACGTGGGCGAGCGGTTGCGCATGCTCCTCGAGCTGAAGCTCGATGCGCGCGACGCAGAAGCCGCCTAGTAGCCTCGAGAGAGATGTTCCGCGCCGTGGTCTTCGACCTCTGGATGACCCTCGTCACGCCGCCGAAGCACGCATTCGAAGAGTTCCGGCGTACCTGGTCGGCGGCGCTGGACATTCCGACCGAGCGTCTCGACGAGGTCTGGCTCGATGCGGAGGGCTATCGCCGTCGAGAGACAGGGCCGATCCGTGACGCGATCGTCGAGGTCGGCGAGCGCCTGGCGATCGACGTCGACGTCGAGGCGACCCTCGCCCTGCGCCTCGAGTTCATGAGGGACGTGCTCGTGCCGGACGTCGGAGTAGTCGAGACGCTGGCCGAGCTGCGCCGGCGAGGCATCCCAGCGGCACTCGTCTCCAACAGCACGGAGGACGTCGCTCTCGTCTGGGCCGAGACGCCGTTTGCCGACCTGTTCGACACCGCGGTGTTCTCCGCAACAGCAGGCTTCATGAAGCCGGATCCCGAGATCTACGAGCTCGCGCTTCAAGAGCTGCCGGTGTCTGCATCGGAGACGTTGTTCGTCGGAGACGGGGCGAACGACGAGCTCGAAGGCGCCCGCGTCGTCGGCATGACTCCGGTGTTAGTGCAGCCCGGCGTCGCTCCGCACTGGGACGGCCTCGACGACTGGCCGGGGCGGCGCATCACCTCGATCCCCGAGGTCCTCGAGCTCGTGGCGTGACGCAGCAGGCCGAGGGCGCGGTTCCGGATGTCCTCACGCCTGGCCTGCGCGTCGTCATCTGCGGCATCAATCCCGGCTATGCGAGCGCTCAGGCTGGAGCCCACTTCGCCAATCCGCGGAACGACTTCTGGCGGCTGCTCCATGCCGCCGGGTTCACGCCGCGTGTGTTGGAGCCGCGGGAGCAGCGCGACCTGCTCCCCCTCGGCATCGGGCTGACGAACGCCGCCCGACGCACGACGCGCGGCTCGGGCGATCTTCGCGCGGCGGACTTCGCGGGCGCGCGCGAGCGTCTCGAGGGCCTCGCCGCGGAGCTTCGCCCGCGCGTGCTCGCGTTCGTCGGCAAGGCCGCCTACGAGGGCGTCTTCCGCGAACGGCCCGAGCACGGGCGACAGGCGCGCTCCCTCGGCGACACAGCGTTGTTCGTGCTTCCGTCGACGTCGCCGGCGAACGCCGCGGTCCCGTGGGAGGAGAGGCTTCGCTGGTTCGTGGCGCTGCGAGACTGGCTCGACGCGAGAGCTTCAGGGCGGGATGCCGATCGCGTCTAGACGCGATCGGCATATCTCCCGAGCACGTGACCCCAGCCTGTGTCGTAGCTGTCGCGCTTGCCGACCGCGCCCGCGGCGGCGTTCTCCCAGCCGCGGTGCTCGAGCTCGACTCGTGTGCCGGCGTCCTCCGGCAGGAATTGGACCTCGACCTCGGTGCCCATCACGCCCTGGGTGACCTCCCACGCGAGGACGAGTCGGTTAGGCGGCTCCCACTCGAGGACGGTGGCCCAGTGGCCGCGCTCGCCCGAGTCGGCGATCTCGTAGATCTCTCCTCCCACCTTCGGCTCGAAGACGACCTCTCGGACGTCTGAGCCCTGAAGGGAGTGGCCGTCGACGGGCCACCAGCTCGTGGCGTCCGCTGTGAAGACCCTGAATGCCTCCTCGACAGCGCAGTCCACGGTCACGCTCTTGCGCACGACCTCGATGACGAGTGCGTCGTTCATGGCGACTCTCCTTTTCTCTCGGCCGTCGCCTTGAACCGGACGAGGGCCTCGCTCCAGAATCCGTCGACCCAGTCGCGGAGCACGGTCACTCCGCCCGAGTCGAGCTCGTACACGTTCCTCGTTCCGTTCCGCTGATGGGTGACGAGGCCGACCTCCTCGAGGACGCGGAGATGTTGCGAGACCGCAGGCCTGCTCACAGGGAGCCCGGCCGCCAGTTCGCCAACCGACCGAGGGCCCGACCGGAGCAGCTCGAACACCTGGCGTCGCGTCGGGTCGCCCAGCGCGTCGAGAGGATGTCCGTTAGTAATCACTTACCGTAAGCTAACACTTACGCTTAGCGGTGTCAATCTCTCCAGCGGTTGGTGATCGGCGTGCGGCGGTCGCGGCCGAACGCCTTCGGGCGGAGCTTGACGCCGGGAGGGGCCTGCCGGCGCTTGTACTCGGCGCGATCGACGAGTGCAACGGCGCGCTCGACGACATCCGGATCGAATTCGTCGAGGAGCTCCTCGCGAGATCGGTCCTCCTCGACGTACGCCTCGAGCACGGGATCGAGCGCGTCGTAGGGCGGGATCGAGTCGGCGTCGCGCTGGTTGTCGCGCAGCTCTGCGCTAGGCGCGCGCTCGATCGTGCTCCGCGGGATCACCTCGCGTCCGGCCCGTGCGTTCAGGTGCTCCGCCAGGCGATAGACGTCGGTCTTGAACACGTCCTTCAGCAGCGCGAAGCCGCCGACCATGTCGCCGTAGAGGGTCGAGTAGCCGACCGCGAGCTCCGACTTGTTGCCGGTCGACACGACGAGCCAGCCGTACGTGTTCGAGAGCGCCATCAGGATGACGCCGCGCACGCGCGCCTGGAGGTTCTCGGCTGCGAGCCCAGCGACGCCGCCGTCGATCTCGGCCGCGAGCGCGTTTGCGATTGCTTCGACGGCCGACTCGATCGCGGTCTCGCGGAACGAGCAGCCGAGCGCCTCCGCGACGAGACGCGCGTCCGTGCGGGTCGCCTCCGAGCTGAAGCGGGACGGCATCGACACGCAGTGCACGCGGTCCTGTCCGAGAGCGCCCGCGCAGAGCGCCGCCGTCACCGCCGAGTCGATGCCACCGGAGACCGCGATCACGACGTCCTCGAACGCGTTCTTCTCGACGTAGTCACGGAGCCCGAGCGTGAGCGCAAGGCGCATCTGCTCCAGTTCGGGCTCGAACGGCACGATGGAGCTACCGCGCTCGCTCTCCTGGGGGCGCGGCGCGTCCAGCTTCACGACCTCGCTCTCGGGCACTTCCTCGCGGGAGCGCCCTAACTCGCGTCGCCGGACGTCCCGGAGCCGGCGCCCGATCGCATCGCGCGGCTCGATGTCGACCACGAGGAGGTGCTCCTGGAACCCGGGCGCCCGCGCGATCACCTCGCCTGCATCGTCGAGGACGACCGAGTGGCCGTCGAACACCAGCTCGTCCTGGCCGCCGACGAGGTTGCAGAACGCGAAAAACGAGCTCGTGTCGCGCGCGCGGGTCACGAGCATCTCCTCCCGCTCCTCCGCCTTGCCCACGTGGAACGGCGATGCCGAGACGTTGACGATCAGCTGTGCGCCGGCAAGCGCGAGGTCGGTTGCGGGAGGGCCGGGCTGCCAGACGTCCTCGCAGATCGTGATCCCGACCGAGGTATCCCCGAGTCGCAGCACGACGAGCTCGCGGCCCTCGGCGAAATAACGGTGCTCGTCGAACACCCCGTAGTTCGGGAGGAAGTGCTTGTGGTACACGGCGCGGATCCCGCCCCCTGCGCAGACGGCGCACGCGTTCGTCAGGTCGCCGTCGAACCATGGCGTTCCCACGAGTGCGACGAGCCCGTCCGTGGCGCCGGCGATCGTCTCCAGTGACTCCCGTGCCGCCCGGACGAATCCGGGTCTGAGCAGGAGATCCTCGGGCGGATAGCCGGTGACCGCGAGCTCGGGGAGGACAACGAGATCGGCGTTCGCCTCGCGCGCCGAGCCGAGGCTCGAAAGGATCTTCTCGCGGTTCTCCTCGAGGTCGCCGACGATGCAGTCGATCTGTGCGAGCGCGATCCTCAAGGTTTTCGCCTCACAGTCACAAACCCCAGTCTAACTAGTCTCCGCGCCGGTGGAGATCACGCTGCCTCGCCGGTACCGCGGACCGTTGACGTCAGCCAACGGCGGCTATGCGTGCGGTCGACTCGCCGCGTTCGTCGACGCTGACGAGGTCGAGGTGACGCTCCGGCTGCCGCCGCCCCTCGATCGCCCGTTGCGCGTCGAGCAGCTCGACGGGCACGCCAGCGTCTTCGACGGCGACGCCCTCGTGGCCGAGGCGCGCCCGGCTCCAGTCGAGGTCCAGCCCCCCGCTGCGGTCACCGTGGCGGACGCCGACAAGGCGCGCGAGCGTCACGTCCGAGAGTGGACGCCGGAGTTTCGGCAGTGCTACGTCTGCGGCGTGCGGGACGACGGGCTCGAGGTTCGCGTCGGGCTGGTCGCCGGCCGCGAGCCGCTGCATGCAGCCCCGACGGCGCTGCTCGAGAGTGGCCCGGAGTTCGTCTGGGCCGCGATCGACTGTCCCGGCGCCTACGCGATCGGAGCCGAGGGGCGGGGCGACATCGTGCTCGGGCGCATGACCGCCCGCGTCGACCGCATGCCCGCGGCTGGCGAGAAGTGCGTCGTCGCGTCGTGGCCACTCGGCGAGGAGGGGCGGAAGCTGTACGCGGGAACGGCGCTCTTCGCCGCCGACGGCGAGCTTCTCGCTCTCGCCCGGCAAACGTGGATCGTCCCGCGCTTCTAGCGTGGGGTGAGGGCGAGCAACAGGCCGCCGTCGTCGTCGTAGGCCGGGAAGAAGTCGACGACGACACGCTTCTCGATCCCCGCCCTCGTGCGGATCTGGAGCGGCTGCCTCAGCTTGCGCACGCCCCACTCACGCACGACCTCCATCGGCGACGCGTCCGAGAGCGCCAGCGCCTCGCCCACCTCGCGGCCGATGAGGTCGGCGTCGCGGTAGCCGGTCAGCTCGAAGACGCCGCGCCCAGCCGCAAGCACGCGAGCGTCGCGGTCGCAGACGACGAAGCCGGTCTCGGGTGCCGGGTAGTAGTCCTCGAGCAGCTCGAAGAGGAACCCGAACCCGCAGCTCCGGCACTGGACGGCCTGGGTGGAGAAGCCCTCGAGTCCGTCCGTGTCCACGGAGCGTTCCTTGCAGTTGGGGCAGATGAAGAACGGCACGGACGCGCAGGGTAGGGGACGGAGGGGTTCACGCTCCGTTACGACGTCAGCGGCGCAGGCGGATTGCGTTCAGGTCGTTCGCGACGATCTCGTCTGCGCGCGGGATCAGGTCCTCGATGTCGTCGTGCTCGGCGTGGAGGTAGCGACCGGCGAGCGCGTCGGCTCGTCCGGAAGCCAGCACCCGCACCAGCTGCGGCGCCAGCTCGGACGGCGTCCACGGCGCATCGTCTCCGAACTCGCTCGTCATGTCCGTTCGAACGAGGCCGGGGCTGAAGAAGAACACGGGGATGCGCCCTGCCAGCTCTGCCGCGAGCGTCTCCCCGTACCGGCAGACTGCCGCCTTGCTCGCCGGGTACGCGGTCTGCCTGGCGCCCGGAAGGTACGCGGCGCCGCTGCCCGTGATCACGATGCGTCCCGTGCTGCGCTCGAGCATTCCGGGAATGACGGCTCGACAGCAGAGATGCACGCCGAGGACGTTGACCTCGAGGATGTGCCACCACGCCTCGACCGGCACCTCCCAGGTCGCCCCTTCCTGATTGCCGATGCCCGCGTTTGCGACCAGGAGATCGATCGGCCCGAGCTCGCTCTCGGTGCGCCTGACCCAGGATTCGACCTCCGTCCACTCCGAGACGTCACCGACGAGCGCCAGCCCACCGAGCTGCCAGGCGACCGCTTCGACCTGCTCGCGCGTGCGTCCCGTGACTGCGACCCGCATCCCGGCCTCCGCGAGCTCGCGTGCGATCGACGCGCCGATTCCGCGCCCGCCGCCGGTGACGAGCGCAACGCCCTCGAGCCGGTCAGATGGCATGTTCGATCTCCTCGAGCACCTCTGGATTCTCCAGCGTCGACAGGTCGCCAGGATCCTCGCCGAGCGCACGCGCCCGGACCGCCCGGCGCACGACCTTCGCACTCCGGGTCTTCGGGAGCGCCGACACGAAGATCACGCGGTCAGGCGCGAAGGCCTTGCCGAGCACGCGTGACACCGCGGCGGCCACCTCGTCCGGCGTCGCCTCGGCACCGGGCGCGAGCACGCAGTAGAGCCATGCAACCTCGCCCTTCACCTCGTGCGGTACGCCGATCGCGGCGGCTTCGGCGATCGCCGGATGGCCGACGGCGGCCGACTCGAGCTCGGCCGGGCCGATCCGCTTGCCGGCGATGTTGAGGGTGTCGTCGGAGCGCCCGTGCAGGAACCAGTAACCGTCCTCGTCGATCGACGCCCAGTCGCCGTGCGTCCAGACGCCGGGGAATCGCCGCCAGTACGTGTCGAGGTAGCGCTCGGGATCGCGCCAGATACCGCGCGTCATGCCAGGCCAGGGCCGCTTGCAGACGAGCTCGCCGACTTCACCACGCACGCTGCGGCCCCGGTCGTCGAACACGTCCATCACCTCGCAGAGTGCCGGAAACCCCAGAGAGCACGGCTTCGTCGGCCGCATCATCGTGACGGAGAGGAAGCAGGCGCCGACCTCGGTGCCACCGGAGCAGTTGACGATCGGGATGCGCCCCTCTCCGCAGACGTGCTCGTCGAGCCAGTCGTAGGGGCCGCTGTTCCACGGCTCGCCGGTGGTGACCACCGAGCGCAGCGAGGACAGGTTCGCGGCAGGCTCGCCGTGCGGGATGAGAGCGCGGGTCGAGCGTCGGGGAGATCCCGAGCATCGTGACCTGCTCCGACTCGACCAGTCTCCAGAGCCGGTCGTGCGGCCAGTCCGGAGCACCCTCCATGAACACGATCGTCGCGCCGCACGCCATCCCGCCGACCACCGTCCATGGTCCCATGATCCAGCCCATGTCCGTGGAGAAGAGCGCGCGGTCGCCGGCCCGCAGGTCGGCCTGGTACGCGGTCTCACGCGCGATCGAGAGCAGGAACCCGCCCTGGACGTGCAGCGCGCCCTTCGGCTTCCCCGTCGTCCCCGACGTGTAGGCGAGCAGGTAGGGCGTCTCACTCTCGACCTCCGCAGGGTCGAGCGTCCCGGGCTGGGCTTCGACGATCTCGTCCCACCAGACGTCGCGCCCCGGCGCCATCGGGCACTCGCCGTCCGCTCGTCGCCAGACGACGACGTGCTCGACGCTCGACGCGTCTGCGAGCGCTTCGTCGAGGACCTCCTTCATCGGCACGAGCCGTCCCCGCCGGTATGCGGCGTCCGCCGTCACCACGGCGCGCGCCTCGGAGTCCACGAGCCGTGAGGACACCGCCGGCCCCGCGAATCCGGAGAAGATCGGAACCTGGATCGCGCCGATGTGGGCGCACGCGTGTGACGCGATCGCGGCCTCGGGCGCCATCGGCAGGAAGGTCGCGACGGCGTCGCCTTCGCCGATCCCGAGCTCGACGAGCGCCTCCGCGAGCCGGCGCACCGCGCGGGACAGCTCTGCCCATGTCAGCGACCGTCGTTCACCCTCCTCGGGCGCCCAGACGGCCGCCTCCCGATCCGGCAGCTCTCGGGCCCATCGGTGGACGCAGGCCTCGGCGACGTTGAGTCTCGCCCCGAGAAACCAGGTCGTCCATTCGATTCCGTGCGATTCGTCGAGAACGTCGTCCCACGTGCGGGCGAGCGGGATGCCGAGATCGTCGACGACGGCGCGCCAGAAGCGGTCCGGCTCGGCCACCGACACCGCGTGGAGCTCCTCGTACGTCTCGCAATCGAGGGTCCGCGCCAGCCGTGCGACGTTCGTGGCCGCGATCTGCTCGGCGGACGGGACCCAGGTGAAGTGACCCTGTTCTCGGCTGGCTAGTCTGAGGCGTCATGAGGGCGCGGATCTTCGCAGAGGAGAATCGCAAGTGGCTGACGCTGGCATCCGTCTCCTTCGGACTCTTCATGATCATGCTCGACAACACGGTGGTGAACGTGGCGCTGCCGTCGATCCAGCGCGACCTCGGCGCAGATCTGTCGGAGCTCGAGTGGATCGTGACCGGCTACGCGTTGACGTTCGCGTCGCTCATGCTCGTTGGTGGGAAGCTAGCCGATGCCTACGGTCGTCGGCTCGTCTTCGTGATCGGGATCGTCGTCTTCACGGTTGCCTCGCTTGCGTGCGGGCTCGCGAACTCGTCCGACATGCTCATCGGCGCGCGCGTGGTGCAGGGCGCGGGGGCGGCGCTCATGAGCCCTGCGACGCTCTCGATCATCGCCGCGACGTTCCCGCCGCGGGAGCGAGGCACGGCGATCGGGATCTGGGCGGGCACGTCCGCGATGGCTCTCGCCATCGGCCCGCTCGTCGGAGGGCTCATCACCGAGCACCTGGACTGGAGCTGGATCTTCTTCGTGAACGTCCCGATCGGGATCCTCGGAGTCGTCGCGAGCTACGCCTTCATCGACGAGTCGCGTGACGAGACACACGAGCGGCTCGACATCCCGGGCCTCGCCACGTCGGGACTCGGGTTGTTCGCGTTGACGTACGGGCTGATCGAGGCGAACACCTATGGCTGGGGCTCGGCGCGGATCGTGGGCGCCTTCGTCCTCGCGGCAGTGCTGCTCGCGTCGTTCGTGGTGCTCGAGAAGAGGCAGCGTGCACCGATGCTGCCGCTCGACCTCTTCCGTAACGGCACTTACACCGGCGCCAACCTCGTCACGCTCCTCGTCGCGCTCGCCATGTTCGGCGTCTTCTTCTTCGTCTCGCTGTACATGCAGAACATCCTCGGCTACTCGCCCAGTGCAGGCGGGAGCCGCGTTCCTGCCCATGACGGTTCTGATCATCCTCGTCGCGCCGATCGCGGGGAGGACGAGCGACCGCATCGGCTCCCGTGGGCTGATGACCGTCGGCATGCTCCTCCTCGCAGCGCAGCTCGTCTGGTTCTCTCAGCTCGGGGCCGACGCGTCGTTCTGGAAGCTGCTGCCCGCGCTCATGATCGGCGGAATCGGGATGGCGTGCACGATGACGCCGAGCGCTGCAGCAGCGACGCGGAGCGTGCCGGTGGAGAAGGCCGGAGTCGGCTCGGCGGTGCTGAACAGCGCACGCCAGGTCGGCGGCACGATGGGCGTCGCCCTCATGGGCGCGATCGTCGCTGCCGAGACGGGCGCCGTGCCGACCGTCGATACGTTCATGCGTGGCTACGAGCGCGCACTGCTCGTGGCCGCGGGCATCGCGCTCCTGGGCGCGCTCGTCGCGTACGTCCTCGTGCGGCCGCACGAGGAGGCCACCGGCCGAGCCCCGCGCCGGGCCCCCGAGCCCATCGCGAAGTAGCGAACCGCTGCGACGAGCGCTGGGTAGTTGCAGCGCTCGAGCGCCGAAGGGCGATTTACTCGCCCGCAGGCCAGCTACGCGTGGTCAGTCGCTGTGCAGAGGAAGGGGGGTCCGTGGGGGGAAACGTCGTTTCCCCCCACGAACTGTTTCCCCCACGAACTGAAAACGCCCCCGGCTGCGGCTCCGGGGGCGTTTCCCGTTCGAGGCGACCCCTTCCCGGGGTGGCGAGCCGGTGAATCGTGGCTCTGCGGCCCAGCCACGCTCATCCTCGGCCCGCCGACCGTCGGCGGTGGTGCCCGCGCATCCGATCTGGCGTCCGATCGTCTGCGGTGTGGGCCTGACTATAGGAGCCGTGTCCAGAAAAGTCAAGTAGCCAGGTCAAGTGATTTGGGCTACCGTTACTTGACCCTGAAACGGTAGCGGCACATCCCCCCGGTGGGGGAGCGCCACGGCCCCCGATCCGACTTGACTGATACAGGCATGCCCGAGACCGCCATCTCGCCTGCACGCGCCGCAGGTGCTCGCCCGAGCTTCCCACCCTCGGCGAACGCATGCGCGCGCTGAGGGTCGCCGCCGGCCTCACGCAGACGGAGCTCGCGGGCGAGCGGTTCTCGAAGGAGTACATCAGCCAGATCGAGCGCGGGAAGACCCGCCCGACCGAGGCGACGGTCACCTGGCTTGCGGAACGGCTCGGTGTCGAGGCCGTGTTCCTCTCTTCGGGCGTTTCCACGGAGGAGCGCGCCAAGGTCGAGGCGGATCTCGAGCGTGCCGAAGCGCTGGCCGCGTCGCACACCTACGAAGACGCGCTCGAGGCGTACCGCGCTGCCGCGCCTGGTGTCGAGGCTTCCGGCTCAGCGTTGCTCCAGGTCCGCGCGCTCGCAGGCGAGGCCTGGGCCCTCCAGGATCCAGGTCATGTGCGCGAGGCGATCGAGCTCCTGCAGCGTGCGCGCGAGCTCGTCGAGCGGCCGGAGTTCTCCGACGTCGACCGTGCGGACGTCCTGTTCCGGCTGGCCGTGTGCCGGTACAAGCTCTCGAGCATCTCCACGGCGATCGCGCTCTTCGACGAGGCGCTCGATGCTCGCCGAGCGATCGGGTCTCCCCTGCGACCTGCTCCGCGCGCGAGATCCTGCACTGGCGCTCGCGCTGCCACCGGCGCATGCGCGACTACGTCGCCGCGCGCGACGACGCCGAGCGCGGGCTCGAGCTCGCCGAGGCCATCGGCGACCGCCGCACGATGGCTGACAACTACTTCCAGGCCTCGCTGATCGCGCAGCGGCAGGGCCACTACGTCCTCTCCCGCAGCTACGCGCAGCGGGCGAAGGAGCTGTACCAGCAGGTGAACGACGAGCGCAACGTCGGGCGTCTGCATCTCATGCTCGGCGGGCTCACGCTCCTCCTGGGAGACGAGGAGCGACGCCGTCGAGCACCTGAAGGCGTCCTACTCGAGGGCGCTCGATGCCGATTCGCCCGCGGACGCCGCACAGGCGCTCGAGGGCATCGCCACGGGTGCATCTCGAACCGGGGCGAGTACGACCAGGCAGACGAGCTCGCGCGCAAGTCGCTCGCTCTCCTGCAGGGTCGGGAGGACTACCTCCACGAAGTCAGTCCGTCGCAGCTCGTACTGGGACGAGCGTTGCTGGAGCGCGGACGGCTGGACGAGGCGGAAGAGTGCTTCCGGGCGGCCGACGCTGCGGCAGAGCAGATGGCGTCGATCAGCCACCGGACGGAGGCGTGGGTCGCACTGGGGATCTCGCGGCGCGTCGAGGTGACGACCGCGAGGCCGCGCGTCTCTACCGGAACGCCGCCGAGGCGCTCCAGGAAATCCGCTTCTAGAGAGAGGAGGGTCGCGATGAAGCCAAGACTGCTTCTCCTGCTGGTCAACCTGGCGTTGCTGGCTGCATGGCTCGGGCAGCTGAGCCCGTGGAAGTCCTGGCCCGACGGGAGCTAGGAACGCCACGGCTACACTCGGGCGCCGTATGCGCCCCGCTGCGGCACTGACCGTGCTGTCGTGCCTGCTCGTCCTCGGCGGCTGCGGCGGATCCGGCGGAGGCTCGACCGCGACCTCGACGCAGCCCGGGCGGTGGCGAGACGCTCGAGCAGCTCTGGCGTGAGCCGGGTGACGACGTCGCGGTCATCCCGGGAACCGAGAACTACGAGCCCGGCGAGGTACGCGTGTCGTTCCTCGTCGCGAACGCCGAGGGTCAAGCTCGTCACGCTCCCGACCGCGCACGTCTGGGTGGCGCAAGTGCCTCGATGACCGACCGTTCCTCGAGACCGAGGCGAAGCTCGAGCGGATCGGCGTCCCGGGCGGAGTCGACCGCCGACGCGACCCACATCTACGTCGCCACGCTGAAGCTCCCGCGCGCCGGCAAGTACTGGATGCTCGCCGAGCCCGAGGGCGGGCAAGGACAAGGTGCAGGCGCTCGGCAACGTCGTCGTCGTGAAGGACGACCCGCCACCGGACGTCGGCGACCCCGCGCCCGCATCCGACACGCCGACGATCGCGTCGAGCGGGCGGCGACCTCTCGCAGCTCACGACGCGGACGCCGCCGGACGAGTCGCTGCTGCAGTACTCCGTCGCGGACTCGCTCGAGGCGAAGGTGCCGTTCGTCGTGACGTTCGCGACGCCGAAGTTCTGCGCGAGCCGGACGTGCGGCCCGGTCGTCGACGTCGAGGAGGAGGTGCAGCATCGCCTCAAGGACGAGAACGTGCGCTTCATCCACGTCGAGGTGTACGAGGACAACGACCCGGCGAAGGGCTACAACCAGTGGATGAAGGAGTGGAATCTCCCGACGGAGCCCTGGACGTTCCTCGTCGACGCGCACGGGACGATCGTCGAGCGCTTCGAGGGGACGGTGTCCGTGGACGAGCTCGAGACGGCCGTACGCGAGAAGCTGCTGCCGTGCTCAGTAGGCGTCGCCGACGCGCTCGACCACGATGTTGGGGACGCGCGCCTTCGGGCCGAGCGAGAGGACCGTCCGGACGAGCGCGACGATGTCCTCGGTGCGAGATCTGCTCCTCGTCGGGCAGTCCCGTCCATTCGGTCATCCGCGTCGCGACGAACCCGGGCGAGATCGCTGTCGCGCGGACGCCGTGCTCCGCCTCCTCGCGGTTCAGCGACTTCGTCCACGCGATGAGCGCCGCCTTCGTCGCACCGTAGACCGCGAGGCCGGGCGTCGGGATCGTCCCGGCGATCGACGCGAGCGTGATCGACCTGGCCGCGCGCCGCCCGCAGGCAGCGGGAGCGACTCGCGCGTGACGACGAGCGTCGCGCGGAGGTTCACGTCGAGCTGGAGCGCGATCCGCTTCGTGTCCTGGTCGGCGAATGACCCGCCGATGCCGATGCCGGCGGAGTTGACGAGGACGTCCATCCCGCCGTGCCGCTCGGCGTGGGCCGCGACCGCGCGGACGCACTCGTCGGGGTCGCCGAGATTGGCGGGGACGGCGAGCGCGTCGAGCTCCTGCGGCCGCCTCCTCGAGCGGCTCGGGGCGCCGCGCGACGAGCGTGAGCTCGTAGCCGTCCTCGCGCAGCGCGCGGGCGATCGCGAGCCCGATCCCGGACGACCCTCCTGTGACGAGCGCCGACTTCACGCGCGCGAGTCTATGGGCTCGTGAACGTCGATCGGTCGCTCGGCTCGATAGGCCGAAGGGCGATTCACTCGCCCGTAGGCCGACCGCGGCTGGCCAGTGCACGGCCAGAGGAAGGGGGGCGGGTGGGGGGAAACATCGTTTCCCCCCGCCAAGAAGAAGCGGCCGCCGAGGGGGCGGCGGCCGCTACGTCAGGGGGAGAGGAGAAGGGGATGGATCTCTCCGGTCGTCCAGTGTTCGCCTCGCCCGCGCGATTTCCTTCCGCGTACAGTGCCGGCCGTGGAGACCGTCGCTCTGACGTCGCTCGCGCGGGCAGGCGGATGCGCGGCGAAGTACTCGGCCGCACGGCTCGAGACGCTCCTCGCCGGCCTCGTTCCCGGCGGACGCCGAGGATCTCCTCGTCGGGCTCGATCCCGCCGACGACGCGGCCGTCTACCGGCTCGACGACGAGCGCGCGATCGTCTTCACCGTCGACTTCTTCCCACCGCTCGTCGACGACCCGCGCACGTTCGGCGCGATCGCCGCGACGAATGCGCTGAACGACGTCTTCGCGATGGGCGGCCGCCGCTGCTGGCGCTGTCCGTCGCCGCGTTCCCGGAGGAGCTTCCGGTCGAGATGCTCGGCGAGGTGCTTGCCGGCGCGGACGAGCGCGTGCGCGCGGCCGGTGCGATCCTCGCCGGCGGTCACACGATTCGCGACGCCGAGCCGAAGTACGGGCTCGCGGTCGTCGGAACCGTCCATCCGGATCGCATCTGGCCGAAAGCCGGAGCGCAGGCCCGGCGACGTGCTCCTGCTGACGAAGCGTCTCGGAACCGGGATCGTCCTCCAGGCGCATCGGGACGGCGTGGCGCCGGCCGGCGCGCTCGACGCCGCGGTCGAGTCGATGCTCGAGCTGAACATGGCCGCGGCCGACGTCGCTACGGCCCTTCGAGCCGAACGCGGTCACCGACGTGACCGGGTTCGGACTGCTCGGGCACGTGCTACGAGCTCGCCTCGCGCAGCGGCGTCCGCGCGTGCTCGACGCCGACTGCGCTTCCGGCACTCCCGGGCGCGCTCGAGCTTGCGGCAGCAGGCGTCCGCACGGGCGGCGACCGCCGGAATCGCGACTTCGCCGAGCGCGCACGTCGAGAGCGGCGCCGACGCGAGCGTCGCCGAAGCGCTCGCGTTACGACCCGCAGACCGCGGGCGGCCTGCTCGTCTCCATCCCGGCGGAGCGGGCGGCCGTTCTCGAGGCGACGCTGGCCGCGCACGGCATCTCGGCGGCGCGGATCGGTCGAGTCGAAGCCGGCTCGGGAGTCGTTTCTTCCGTAGATGGCCGTCGCCGTCGCGCGCCCGCGCGCGGTCTCGGCGCAGACGTTCCTGCGGATCGCGACGGCGTCGGCGATCGCGCTCTTCCTCGTCATCACCTCGGGCGCGTTCGTCCGGCTCACCGGTTCGGGCCTCGGCTGCGAGAACTGGCCGAGCTGCGGCGACAAGCCGTACCCGGAGCAGGGCTTCCACGCCTTCGTGGAGTTCGGGAACCGGATGGTCGCGCTCGCCGGGATCGTCCTCACGCTCGTGACGCTGGCTCGCGTCACGCAGGACGATCGGACTTGTCTGGCGTGGGGCGCGGCGCGGCGCGTCGGCGCGTTCCTCGTCGCGGTCGCGCAGATCCCGATGGGTGGGATCACGATCGCGCTCGATCTCCATCCGCTCGCGGTGATGACGCACTTCCTGCTCGGGCTGGCGGCGTTCGGGCTCGCGCTCATCGCGGCGCTCGAGGCCTGGAGCCTCCGCGACGGGCTCGCGGCTCCGGCGGGCCCTCGCTGGCTCCGGCTGCTCGTGACCTGCGTCGGGCTCCCCACGTGCCTCGCGTCTCGTCGTCACGGGAGCGGTTGCGACCGCGTCCGGCCCACATCCGGGATCGAGCGACGATGTCGAGCAGGCTCGGGTCTCGGCATCGTCGACACCGTCTACGTCCACGTTCGCGTCGCGGCTGCCTTCGGCATCGGCGTGCTCGTCGTCGGCTGGCTCCTCTGGCGCATCCGCGAGCGGTATCCCGGGCTCCTCCGGGTCTGGGCGGGTCTGCTCGTCGTGCTCGTCGGCCAGGCGATCCTGGGCGAGGTGCAGTACCGAAACGCGCTGCCCTGGGGCCTCGTGCTCGGCCACGTCGCGCTTGCCGCCGCGATCTGGGCCTTCAGCCTCGCTCTTGCGTTCGTGCTGTGGCGTCCGCCTGCGCCGCTGACCCGCCAGTAGGCTTGCTCGCGTGGCGCGTGAGCTCAGGATCTACGAGCGCCCGTCGCACTCGAGCGGCCGGTTCTGATCGGCGCGTTTCGTGGGTGGAACGACGGCGGCCAGGCTGCGACGCTCGCGGCCGGCTACCTCGCGCGGCTGTGGGGCGCGCGGAAGTTCGCGGACATCGATCCCGAGCTCTTCGTCGACTTCCAGGCGACGCGCCCGATGGTCTCGCTCGAGGAGGGCCGCACGCGCGAAGATCGAGTGGCCCGAGAACGCGTTCTTCCGTGCGCGCATCCCGGGAGCGAACCGCGACGCGATCCTCCTCGTCGGCGTCGAGCCGAACTACCGCTGGCGGACGTTCACCGAGATCGTCACCGACCTTGCGCGCGAGCTCGGGGTCGAGCTCGCCGTGACGCTCGGCGCGCTCGTCGCCGACGTGCCGCACACGCGTCCGGCGCCGGTGACCGGGGCGGCGACCGATCCGCAGCTCGTCGACGAGCTGGGGCTGCAGCTCTCGCGCTACGAAGGGCCGACGGGGATCGTCGGCGTCCTCCTCGACTCGTGCCGGCGCGCCGGGATCCCGTCCGTGAGCCTGTGGGCGGCGGTTCCGCACTACGTCCAGCTCGCGCCGAGCCCGCCCGCCGCCAAGGCGCTCTGCGAGCGGCTCGTCCGGCGTCCTCTCGACCGAGATCGACGTGAGCGAGCTCGCCGAGGCAGCCGACGAGTACGTCGACCAGGTCTCGCAGGCGGTCGCCACGGACGCGGACACCGCGAGCTACGTCGAGGAGCTCGAGCACCGAGCCGACTCGCTCGACTGGCTCGAGGAGTCCGGCGACCTGCCCTCGGGCGATGCGCTCGCCGCCGAGATCACGCGCTTCCTGCGCGAGCGCGAAGCCGACGACGACTCGCCCGAGTTCGGGCGGCGCCGGCTAGCGGCCTACGCGGCGTCTTCGACGTCCGCGGCCGGCGTCGAGCTCGGCCGTCTGCCGGCTCGACGGGCGTGTCGGGTGCGTCGGTGCCGCCTCGTCGCGCCCGTCTGCGCCTGGCCGTCGGCCGGTGCCGTGGTCTTGCGCTTCCGCCGCCGCCGCCGCGACTTCCGTGCGGTCAGCTTCGGGACCGGGAGGTTGTCCGCGAGCGCGTTCGCGATCTCGGCGATCGTCCCGAGCTCCTCGCGCGCGTGGTCGAGCGCCGAGTTCGCGCGAGGCGTGTAGCCGTCGGCCGAGGCGAGGAGCGCCGCGCCGACGGGGAGCGGCATCTCGTGCGGCGACCTGGACGAGCCGGTTGACGTTCTCCTCGTGCCGGTAGCCGCGCGAGTTCGCGGCGGCGCCGAGGAGCCGCTTCGCCTCGGGGAACTCGGTGGAGACGCGCCGGTCCTGCACCTTGCGCGTCGCGCGCGCGAGGCGCCACGTCCAGCGGGCGAGGATCTGGTCCGGCGCCAGCGGCTTTCCCTCGCCGACCGCGCGGAGCAGGATGCGGACGCCTGCCGCGCGATCCTTCTCCCACGGTGGCGCCTGCGTCACGAGCGTGACGAGATCGTCGAAGTCGGCCCGGTCGACCGGCGTCGCGACGCGATCCATGAGCGCGGTCATGCGGAGCCGGCGGTTCGGGTTCTCCGCCGCGCACGTCGCGAGGAACTGCTCGAGCGCCCCCTTGCCCGCACGACCCTCGGCGAACTTCTTCGCGAACTCGGCGCGCTGGTCGAACCGGATCTGGCGCCCGGCGATCGTCGCCCAGAAGCGCTGCTCGTCGTCGTCGAGGTACTTCGGGTCGATCCGTTGCCACTCGCGCTGGATCACGGCGAGGCGCCGGGCGACGTCCGGCGTGACGGGGACGAGCCACGGCACCGGCGAGAGCTTGCGGCGCGCCCGTCCGCTGCTGCCGCCTGCGCTGGCGCCGGCGTCACGCGCGCGCCCTCGCGGTAGAAGTCCGAGTCGAGCAGCGCGTGCAGCGAGACGACGCGCTCGGAGTGCGTCGCGCCCTTGGGGACGAAGTCGACGACGACGCCCGCCTCCTTGCGCGGATGGATTCGCATGATCCGGCCGATCCGCTGCTGGTAGACGCGGCGCGAGGCCGTCGGCGCGAGGTGCATGCAGACGGTTGCGCGCGGCGAGTTCCAGCCCTCGGCGAGCAGCATGCGCGTTGATGAGGACGTTGATCTCGCCGCGCTCGTAGGCGGCGAGCGTCTCGGCGAGACGCGCCGGCGGCGTCCGGCCCGAGACGGCCTCCGCCTTCAAGCCCGGCTGCGCGGAACTCCTGCGCGAGGTTGTACGCGTGCTCGACGCCTGCGGCGTAGACGATCCCGGGCGTCGAGCCGAAGCGCTCGCGGTAGAGGCTCGCGGCTGCCTGGTTCAGCGCCTGGTGGTCGAGGGCGGCGGCGAGGGCGCGCTCCTCGAAGTCGCCGCCGACGATCGGGACCGAGTTGATCGCGGCGGCAGGCGGGACGCGGAGGCAGCGGAGCGGCGCGATCAGCCCGCGGCGCGCGGCGTCGCCGAGCGGAAGGTCGTCGACCGAGGCCGGGAAGACGTCCGAGACCTGCTTCGCGATGAGCTGCTCGGTCGCGGTCATCCCGATGAAGAGCGGCTCGGAGAACGCGCGGATCGCGGCGCTCGTCTTCTCGCCGAGAGCCGTGTGCGCCTCGTCGCAGATGACGAGGTGGTACGCCTTGCGGTCGAGCTCCGAGCCGTGCCGTGCGAACCATGCGTACGTCTGGATCGTGATCGGGTTCTGCGACCGGCGGCTTCGATGCCGGCGAGGATGCGCATCGGTGAAGCGGCTCGCCGTAGCCCTCGGTCGTGAGGTCGCGATTGAACTGCGAGACGAGGAGCCGGCGGTGGGTCAGGATGAGGACGCCGAGGTGCGCGCGCCGCCTCGACGAAGCCGGCGGCGGCGATGGTCTTGCCGGACGCCGTCGGGTGGCGGAAGCGGTACCGCCGAACCGCGCCCGGGTCCGGCGCCCGTGAACTCCTCGAGCTCGAGCGCCGTCCTCGACGAAGCCGGCGTCGAAGTCGTCGTCGGCGCTCCTCGTCGAGCTCGACCTCGGCGCGCTCGCGCCGTTCCCGGCGATGCCCGTTGCCGTTGCCGTTCTCGTCGGCCGCGCGCTGCGTCGAGGCGATGAGCTCGGCGAGCATCCCGGCGAGCGCGTCGACCTGGTGGCGGCGAAGCTCGGTTCCCGCCGCGGTTCGCGCCGGATCCTCGGTCAGCACGCGCTCGAGGCCGAGCATGAGCCCGTAGCGCACCTTCCAGCGCGCCGACGGCGACGTGAGACCCGGCGTCCATCTCGGCGAGCGCGTCGTCGAGCGCCGCGCGGCGCGCGGTGCCGGGAGCGAGGGCCTGCAGGGGATCCTCGTCCGGCTGCAGGAACGGCTCGCCGAACCAGGACTCGGCTCGACGGGCCGCAGCGGTCAGGTTCTCGGCTGTGTCCGACGTCAGCGTCGGGATGGTCGTCGCCTCGTGCATTCACGCAGCACGTCTTGCCGTGCCGCTCCTTCCGAAGAGTTGCGCTCGCCCGTAAGACCGGCGAGCGGTACTCGTCGGAGCATACCTCAGAGTCCGCGGCGCCGAGCGTTGTGAACGCGCTAGTTGCGGGCCCGGGCCTCGCGCCGAGCTCGGCGAGCGGCCGGCCGACGACGCGCTCGGACACGCCCGTCTGATCGAGGTGCTTCGTGATCCCGCCGAGCCAGAACGGGAAGCCCGCGCCGAGGATGAGGCACGTGTCGATGTCGGCCGCCTCCGCGACGACGCCGTCCTCGAGGATGTGGCGGGACTCGTCGGCGAGCGCCTCGAGCACCGCCGTGTGCAGCTCGTCCACCGAGCGCGGCGCGTGCTCGACGACGACGACGTCCCCGCCCTCGGCGAGGCTCTCGAGCGTCTTCGAGAGCGGGAAGCGGTCCGGCCACGCGTCGTGCAGCTGGTGGCGCACGTGGTTCGCGACCTTCGGGCCGACGAGCTGGAGGAGCACGGACGGCGCCATCGGCAGGCCCATCCGGAGCACGGCCTCGTCCGTCTCCTCGACCGTGTTGCCGCGGTCGAGCGCCTGCGTGATGACCGCCCCCTGGCGGCCGAGGAGGCGGTTCACGACGAATGCCGTCGCGTCCTGGACGAGGACAGCCGTCTTGCGGAGCTTCTTCGTGACCGCCCAGGCGGTCGCGAGTGACGCGTCGTCCGTCTCCGGCGTCCGTACGAGCTCGACGAGTGGGAGCACCGCGACCGGGTTGAAGAAGTGCATGCCGACGACCCGCTCGGGATGCTCGAGGTCGGCTCCCATCTCGGTGACCGACAGCGACGACGTGTTCGTCGCGAGGACGCACTCCGGCGAGACGACGCGCTCGAGCTCGGCGAAGACCTCCTTCTTGACCGCCATCTCCTCGAACACCGCCTCGAGGACGAGGTCGCAGCCGGCGAAGATCTCCCACGCGGTGCCGCCGCTCACGAGCGAGTCGAGGAACCGTGCCTTCCCCTCGCCGAGCCGACCGCGCCGTACGAGCTCGGCGAGCTCGTCGCGGATCCACGCGAGCGCGTCGTCGACCTGCTCCTGCGTGAGGTCGCGGAGCACGACCGGCACCTCGAGCCGCCGCAGGAACAGCAGCGCGAGCTGCCTCGCCATGAGCCCGGCGCCGACCACGCCGACCTTCTCGACGCGTCGCGGCTCGGCGTCGGGCATCCCGACGCCGCGCTTCGCGCGACGCTCGACGAGGTCGAACGCGTAGACGGAGGCCTGCGCCTCAGGTCCCGGCAGGAGCTCCGCGAGCGCGTCCTCCTCCGCGCGGTAGCCCTCCTCGAGCGACCAGGTCGCCGCGCCTTCGATGAGATCGAGCGCGCGGTACGGCGCCGGAGCTGCGCCGTGCACCTGCCCGTCGAGACGGGCGCGCGCCTTTCGGCAGACCTCTGCCACGTCCGAGAGATCGGCCGCGGGCCGTCGCTTGCCGGCGCCTTCCTCGATCTTGTCGAGCAGGAACGCGAGCGAGTCGTCGAGGAACTCGACCGGCTCCAGGAGGGCGTCCACGAAGCCGGCGTCGAGCGCCCGCTGCGCGTCGAGCATCCGGTTCTGGCGGAGCGGGTTCTCGACGATGAAGGTCACCGCCTGCTCCGCGCCGACGAGCTGCGGGACGAGCTGCGTCCCGCCCCAGCCCGGGATGAGCCCGAGGAAGACCTCGGGGCACGCGAAGTGCCGGACCGAGGACGCGATCGTCCGGTAGTCGCAGTGGAGCGCGATCTCGACTCCGCCGCCGACCGCGGCGCCGTTGATCGCCGCGACGGTGACGAACGGGAGGTCGCGGATCCGCCCGAACAGCTCGTGGCCCGCCTCCCCGCCGAGCCGGGCGCGCTCGGGCGTGATCTCGCCGAACTCGCCGATGTCCGCTCCGACCGCGAACACGAACGGCTTGCCGGTGAGGAGCAGCCCACGCCAGTCCGCGCGTCCGGAGCTGGTCGAGCACGCCATCGAGCGAGCGGAGCGCAGCCTCGCCGAAGGTGTTCGGCTTCTGCCAGTCCTCGCCGTTGTCCATCGTCACGAGCGCGATCGGGCCGACGCGCGTGCGAGACCTTCCGGAGCTTGAACTCGGTGGGGTTAGCCACTCTGGAGGTTCTCCCAGAGGATCGCGGCGCCCATGCCGAGCCCGATGCAGAGCGCGGTCAGCCCGTAGCGCGCGCCGGGCCGGTCGCGGAAGCCGCGCGCGAGCTGCGCCATGAGGCGCACGCCGGTGGCCGCGAGCGGATGGCCGCACGCGATCGCGCCGCCGTACGGGTTCAGGCGCGGGTCGTCGGGTGCGACGCCGACACCGTCGCACCAGCTCAGCACCTGCACGGCGAACGGCTCGTTCAGCTCGAAGAGATCGACGTCGTCGATGGCGATGCCGGCACGATCGAGCACCTTCACCGTCGCCGGCACCGGGCCGAGGCCCATCAGCTCGGGCTCGACGCCCGCGTAGGCGAAGGCGACGAGCCGCATCTTCGGCTCGAGGCCGAGCTCGCCCGCCGCCGACTCCGACGCGATGAGCGCGGCCGTCGCGCCGTCGGTCAGGCCTGCCGAGTTGCCGGCGGTCACGCGCCCTCCGGCCCGGAACGGGCGTGCGCAGCGTCGCGAGCGCCTCCATCGTCGTGTCGGGTCGGAGGAACTCGTCGCGGTCGGCGACGCGTCCAGCCGTCGTCGGTGAAGACGGACATCGGAACGACGATCGTCGTCCATGACGCCCTCGTCCCACGCCTTCCCGGCGCGGCGCTGCGACTCGACGGCGTATGCGTCCGCCGCCTCCTTCGTCAGCTGCGGGAACGCGTCGTGGAGGTTCTCCGCCGTCTGGCCCATGACCGCCGCCGACTCGTCGACGATCCGCTCGGCGACGAACCGCGGATTGAAGTCGACGTCCGCGCCCATCGGGTGGTGCCCCATGTGCTCGACGCCCGCCGACGAGGACGACGTCGGCCGCGCCCATCGCGATCTCGCCGGCGCCCGCGGTCGTCGCGGTCAGCGCTCCCGCGCACATCCGGTCGACCGCGAATCCCGGGACCGTCGTCGGGAGCCCGGCGAGCAGCGCGACGTCGCGTCCGAGCGTCAGGCCCTGGTCGCCGACCTGCGCGGTCGCGGCGAAGACGACGTCGTCGATGCGCTCGGGCGGCAGCTGCGGGTTGCGCCGGAGCATCTCGCGCACGGCCTTGACCGCCATGTCGTCGGCGCGCGTCCTTGCGAACAGGCCGTCCGCGCGTCGCCCGGCCGAACGCCGTCCGCACGCCGTCGACGTACACGACCTCGCGAAGCTCCGCCACGGCGAGACGATACTTCCGGGGCGATGGCCGACTGGGAACTACACGCCGTTCGCGCGCAGGAGCGATACGAGGACGGCGCCGCGCGGCTCCCGGACGATCCCGACGAGCGGCAGCGTCAGCTGACACGTATGGGGAACGCCGCGTGGGCGGCCGGCCTCTCGCTGCTCATGCTCGGCCGCCGCGACGCGGCTGAGGAGTGGCTGCTCCGTGCTGCGGACACGTATCGGGAGAGCTGGTCCGACGCGCCGCCCGGAAGCTGGGGACGCCCGATCGGTGCGATGAAGTCGCGGCTGATCGCCGGCGACATCGACGGGGCTCGGGAGGATGCGCACTGGGCAGTCGACGCGGGCGCAGCGTCGTCGGAGAGCCCGATCGGACGCTACGCCGCCGCGCTCGCCGACCTCGTGCTCGAAGAGAACAGCGCGGCGAGAGCGCTCGTACCGACGCTCCGCGGCGCCGAGTCGATCCCGCCGGCCGTCGTCGACAGCCTCGCCGCGCTCGGCGAGCGCGACGCGTCCGCGTACAACCGCTCGGTCAGGGCGCTCGTCGCCGACTTCGAGTCGCGCGAGGAGTTCCTCGAGGACATCCCCGTTGCGGACACGGTGCTCGCCTTCCAAGCCCTCGCCGCCGAGCGCGGTCTCGCGGTCGCGCTGTCGTCGCCGGTGCTGCCGGACGCTGGCTAGGGCTCGCCGGCTGCCAGCTCGCGCGCGCGCACCATCGCGGCCTGGATGGCGTTCAGGAACGCGGCGCGCACGCCAGCGATCTCGAGCTCCCGAATGGCCGCGATCGTCGTCCCGCCCGGCGACGTGACCATCTCGCGAAGCTCGACCGGGTGCATCTTCTCGTCGCGCAGCTGCTTCGCCGTACCGAGCATCGTCTGGACGACGAGCTGCGTCGAGATCTCGCGTGAGAGGCCGAGCAGGATGCCGGCCTCGATCATCGCCTCGGCGAGAAGCGCGAAGTACGCAGGCCCGGAGCCGGACACCGCGGTGATCGCGTCGAGCGCCTCCTCGGGGACGCGGACGACGGCGCCGAGATGCGAGAGCGCCTCCTCCGCGAGGTCGAGGTGCTCGTCTCCCGCGTGCGAGCCTGCGCAGAGCCCGGCGATCCCTTCGTGCACGGTCGACGGCGTGTTCGGCATCGCGCGGACGACGGGAACGCCGTCCGACAGCCGGCTCTCGATGCGCGCGGTCGGAATCGCGGCCGCGACGGAGAGGACGGTCTGCTCGGGCAGGACAAGCGTCCCGATCTCGCCGAGCAGTCCCTCGATGTCCTGGGGCTTGACGGCGATCACGACGAGCGCGGCACCCGCGGCGGCGTCGTGGTTCGAGAGCGTCGCCTCGATCCCGTAGCGCTCGCGCAGCTCGGCGACGCGCTCCGCGCGTCGGGTCGTCGCGGCGACCTCGGAGGGCTCGCGCCAGCCCGACGAGAGCAGCCCGGAGATGAGCGATTCGCCGATCCGACCGGCGCCGAGCACGGCGATCTTGCGCGCGTCGACCATGCGCGGAGTCTACGGAGGTGCGTCACGCGGCGTATCGGCGGCGTGCGCCCTCACCTGGCCGCGCGCGATCCGTGCTCGCCCCGGGGACCAGGCCGCGCTTGAACCCCTGCAGGAGGAAGACGCTCGCGAGCCCCTGCCACTCGCCGTACGGCGCGAGCAGCTCCGCGGTCTCACCCGGCTCGGGCCAGCGCCGGCGCACGGAGGCCAGGAGCTTCACGAGCCCGAGGTCGTCGACGAGCCCGGCGTCGTAGCGGCCGAGCCCCTGCAGCGAGACGACGCCCGACCGTCCACGGCCCGACGCCGCGCTCGCGCCCGAGTCGCGCGAGTGCGTCGTCGCGCCCTCGCAGTCCTTCCAGGTCGATCGTCCGGACGAGCCGCGAGAGCGTGGCCGCGCGGCTCGGCGGCGAGCCCGCAGGCCGTGAGCCGCGCAGGACGAGAGCCGGGCGAGCGCTTCGCGGGTCGGCGGATCCTCGCCGCACGCGCGGATGATCGCGCGCTCGATCGCGAGCGCCCTGCTCGGCCTGGATGAGCTGCCCCGAGATCGCGCGGACGACGGCGTGGGTGACCGTCGCCTTCCGCCGCGTCCGCATCCCGCGGAGCTGCCGCACGGTCGGGCCGATCAGCGGGTCGTGGGCGAACCTGCCGGTGGAACTCGGTCGTGTCGTCGTCGAGTGCGAGCATGAAGCGCGCGTGCTCGACGGCCGCGTCGCACGACGCGCGGACCACGACGCGGCCGTCGCGAAGCTGCTGCGCCGCGGCCCACGCGCATCCTGCAAGGAGCCGGGCCTGCCACGTCGCCCGAGCCGGCGGTCAGGCTGAGCGAGTACACGCCCGTCGCTCGCAGGACCGCCTCGACCACCGGCCCACCCTACCGGCATCCTCGGAGCCGATACTTACGCGCGATGCGGCTCGTCGACGCCATCTCCCTGCGCTCGCGCGAGCGGAAGTTGAAGCTCTTCCTCGACGAGCTGCAGCCGACGCCCGAGACGACCGTGCTCGACGTCGGCGCCGACGAGCTCGGCTTCGGCGAGGGCGGCGGCTGCGGGACGCTGAACTTCTTCGAAGAGCATTACCCCTGGCCTGAGCGCATCACGGCACTCGGCCTCCACGACGGCAGCGGCTTCCGCGAGCGCTATCCGCACATCCCGTACGTGCAGGGCGATGCCTGCGCGCTGCCGTTTCCGGACGCGGCGTTCGACGTCGTCTTCTCGAACGCCGTGATCGAGCACGTCGGCGGTCGCGAGCGTCAACGGAAGCTCGTGTCCGAGGCGATCCGAGTCGGGCGTCGCGTGTTCATCACGACGCCGAACCGTCGCTTTCCTATCGAGGTGCACACGCGCCTCCCGCTCGTCCACTGGTTGCCGGACGGTCTCTCGCATCGCGTGTACCGCGCGGCCGGGAAGGACTTCGCCACCGACGTCCATCTGCTGACGCGACGCAGCTTCGAGGCGCTCTTCCCCGGCCGGGTTCGCATCGTCAGCCTCGGGCTCACGCTGGTGGCGATCGTCGATTAGCGCACGCCGCTTCACCGGGATCGCGATCGGAGCCCTCGTGATCGGGCTCGTGCTGCACAACGCGGTCATGGCGCAGCTGTGGGACCTCGGCGTTCGCGGAACCACGCTCGACGTGGTCGCGGCGTGGAAGGAGGCGCTCCTCCTCGTCGCGCTGCTCGTGGTTGCGTGGCATGTGCGCCGCTTCCCTCCCGTCAAGGCCGCCGACGTGCTCGCGGCGACCTACGCGGTCATCGTCCTGGTCTACTGGGCGATCCCGCAGGACGTGCTCGGTGGCGAAGCGACCTCGCGGGGTGAGCTCCTCGCGCTCCGTCACCACCTCTTTCCCGGTGGCCGCGTATGTGCTCGGGCGCCTCGCCGCGGTCGCGTGGGAGGAGCGCGGTCGCCTCGGCGGCTTGATCGTGCTCTCGGCAGTCGTCGTCGCGGTCGTCGGCCTTGCCGACCTGACGTTCGTCTCGCTGCAGGCGTGGCGCGAATCGGGAGTGCCGGGCTGGTACCGCGAGCAGCTCGGGCTCCGGTACGTGTGTCTCTCCGGATTGCCGGAGAACTGGATCTTCAACACAGGGGACGAGGACAACCCCATCCGCCGCCTCGTCTCGACGTTCCTCTCGCCGCTCGCAAGTGCCTACGTCCTCGTCGTGGCGTTGATCTACGTCGCGAGCCGGCCCCTGCGCTGGTGGTGGGGGATCGCCGCGGCGGTGCTGTACGTCGGCCTCCTGTACACGCATACGCGCTCGGCACTCGGTGCACTCGTGTTCGGCCTTCTCGTGCTCGCGCTCGCGCAGCGTCGATTCGCTCCGGCGATGCTCGCCGTTGGGTCCGTCGTCGTGAGCGCCGCCTTCCTCGCCGCCTACCCGTCGATCGGGCCGTCGACGAGCTACACCTCCGAGGAGCTCGCCTGCCTTCGGCAGAACTCAGAGCAGCAGGGGAGCACGAGCGGCGACCCGTTCTCGGGCAGCGAGGCGTCGACCGAGAGCCACTGGCGGAACCTGCGCGACGGCGTGCGCGTCGTCTTCGAGCATCCGCAGGGGTACGGGCTCGGCAATGCGGGCGTGGTCGCGAAGAGGACCGGTGTCACGATTCTCGCCGGCGAGTCCACCTACACCGAGCTGGGCGTCGACGCCGGCGTGGCCGGGATGCTTGCCTTTGTGCTGTGGAGCCTCGCAGTGCTCGCCGGACTATGGCGGCGGGAGGCGTGGCTCGCCGCCGCATTCGCGACGGTGCTCGTGATCGGCCTGCAGACCGACGTGATCGGCATCCACTGGCTCGCGTTCACCGTCTGGGTGGCCGCCGGGCTCGCGCTCGGGCTGCCGCGCCGTCGACGAGTCGTCGACGGCGCTTCTCCCGACGTCGTGTCAGCCGTGTAGCTCGGCCCCCGTCGGCTCGCGCTCGTCGTGCAGGTGGCCCGCGACGTGCGGCGAGAGGTAGGTGAACGCGACCGCGAAGTTCGCGAAGAAGCCGAGCACGCGGTGGAGTTGCGGCTCGTAGCCCAGGCTCTCGAGCCGAGCGTCGTCGGTCGTGAAGCTGCTCGGGGCGCCCTGCTCTCCGTTCACCGTGCCTCCCTGGGTCGAGTGACGCGGCAGCCTACGAAGTCGTCAAGGCGATTGCAACCATCCGGACAAGGCGTGCTCGACCGCGCTCTTCCGGCGCCTGTCGGCCGGTGACGGGCGTTTATTCCGCCGCGAGTGCCTGCTGTACGGCCCGCCGCAGCTCGCGCATCGCCGCGAGGTGGTCGGCGGCGGGGCGCTCGAGATGGCGGTCGACTCGCTCGAAGGCTGCGACGACGGCCGGCCAGCCGCGGTTCGCGACGTTCATCCCCTTCCGCGTGAGGACCAGGTGGTACGAGCGACCGTCGTGCGGATTCGGGGTCTTGCGTACGTCGCCGCGCTCCACGAGGCGGCGGACGTAGTCGCGGACGGTCGTGGGCGGCAGTCCGGTCTCGGCAGCGAGCTCGCCGGGCGTGACGGGCTGTAGCCACGAGATCCAGCCGATGAACGAGAACAGCGCTCGGGGGACGCCGAGCTTCGTGAGTTCCGCATCGACGAGCAGGCCGACCAGGAGACCGGTGGAGTAGAGCTCCTGCAGGAGATCCTCGTCGCGCGGCTTGCGAGGCACGATCGGATCATAAGCTCGACATAGTGCGAGTTCGTCGGTAAAGTAGTGCGACTTCGTCGCTACCTCGGGAGGCAAGATGAAGCGCACAGCACTTCTCGTCGCGGTCTCGGTCACGATCGTGCTGCCCGCTGCGTCGAGCACGAGCGCGTCGCCGGGTGCCTCGTACGGCCGCATCGCGGGCGCGCGTGCGCTTCGGGCCTGCGCCGCGGCGGGACCGTACTGGCCGACCATGACGCTCGCCTTGGCGGGGAAGGCCGCGTGGGTGGCGTGCAAGGAGCAGTCGCGCCTGGTCCGTCTTGCCCTCCCGAGTGGGCGCCAGACCGGGGGCGTTCGGCTGGATGCCCCGGTGACGGCGGTTGCGGTCGGTCTCGGCTCCGTGTGGGCGCTCGACGCGAACTCGACGCTGTACCGGCTCGATACCGGCACGGGCCGGGTTCGCCGACGGATCCAGCTCGATGCCATCGCCGCGTACAACATCTGGATCGGCGGCGGCGCCGTCTGGGTCGCCGACGATCAGGGCGCCAGCGTCCTGCGGATCGCTCCCTCGACGAACAAGGTCGTCGCCCACATCCGCGTCGGGGACGGGCCGGCGGATATGGCCTTCTCCGGCACGCAGGCGTGGGTCGTCACGCACCGGGACAACTCGATCTTCCACATCGACCTGGCGACGAACGCCGCGACACGACTCGCAACGCTCGGAGGTGGAAACGTCGCAGTCGAGCGCCTGGCCCTCCTCGGCGGGAGTCTCTGGGCGACCGGGCGAGGGGCGCCCCTGTTCGAGCTCGACTCGGCGACCGGCGCGACGAGTCGATCGGTCGACATCGGAGGGACCGGGATCGACGTCGTCGCGACGGCCGGAGCGCTCTGGGTCCCGGTCCGGACGGCAGCAGTCGATCGAACGGGCTTCCCGACGATGACGGCGGTTCGGCGGGTCAATCCGGACGGGACGGTCACGACCGTGGCGAAGGCTCGCGGGCGTGTCGACGTCCACGGCCTCGCGGCGGGGCTCGGAGCTGTCTGGCTCGCAGACAACACGAACGGCGTCGTCTACCAGCTTCCGACCTGAACCGCGGGGTCCCGCGCGACTACGCTTGCGCACGTGAGTGCCGGCGCGATCGATCCGCGCGTGGACATCGGCCACGTCCATCTGAAGGTGGCGGACATCGACCGCGCGCTGGCGTTCTACGTCGGCGTCCTCGGCTTCGAGGAGCAGGCTCGATACGGCGACCAGGCGGTGTTCCTCTCAGCGGGTGGCTACCACCACCACATCGGGCTCAACACGTGGGAGTCGAAGGGCGGATCGCCTGCGCCGCCCGGCCACACGGGCCTGTACCACACCGCTATCCGGTACCCGGATCGGAAGTCGCTCGCAGACGCGCTCAAGCGGCTCGTCGACGCCGGTATCCCGCTCGACGGCGCCTCGGATCACGGCGTGAGCGAGGCGCTCTACCTCCACGATCCGGACGGCAACGGCGTCGAGCTGTACCACGACCGCCCGAAGGAGGAGTGGCCGCGCAACCCGGACGGCACGCTCGGGATGTTCACGCAACCGCTCGACGTGCGTGCGCTCCTCGCCGAGGCCGAATAACGCCACTCCGCTCGGCCACTGCGTCCGCTATACCTGAGAGACATGGCGAAGGCGAAGCCCGTCGAGAACCTGGAACGGGTCGTGATCCGGTTTGCCGGAGACTCCGGCGACGGGATGCAGCTCACGGGCGACCGCTTCACGAGCGAGACGGCGGTCTTCGGCAACGACCTCGCCACGCTTCCCGACTTCCCCGCCGAGATCCGCGCGCCCGCCGGGTCGCTGCCCGGAGTGTCGGGATTCCAGGTGCACTTCGCGGACCACGACATCCTCACGCCCGGCGACCAGCCGAACGTGCTCGTCGCGATGAATCCTGCGGCGCTCAAGGTCAACATCGGCGATCTCGCGAAGGGCGGCACGCTCATCGCGAACACGGACGCGTTCAACGAGCGGAACCTCCAGAAGGCGGGGTACGGGTCGAATCCGTTGGAGGACGACTCACTCGCCGACTTCCACGTCCATCCTGTAGCGCTCTCCTCGATGACGGTCGAGGCGCTCAAGGGCATCGACGGCGTCACGTCGCGCGAGGCCGAGCGCTCGAAGAACTTCTTCGCGCTCGGCCTCATGTCGTGGCTCTACCACCGGCCGGTCGAAGGGACGGTCGCGTTCATCGAGGAGAAGTTCGCGAAGAGGCCTGAGATCGTCGAGGCGAACACGAAGGCGTTCAAGGCCGGCTGGAACTACGGCGAGACGTCAGAGGACTTCGCCGTCTCCTACGAGATCCCGCCTGCCCCAACCGCGCCGGGGACCTATCGCCAGATCTCGGGCAACACCGCGTTGACCTGGGGCCTCGTCGCGGCGAGCAAGCTCTCGGGACTCCCGTTATTCCTCGGCGCCTACCCGATCACACCCGCCTCGGAGGTCCTCGAGCAGCTGGCCGCGCTGAAGCAGTTCGGCGTCCGCACGTTCCAGGCGGAGGACGAGATTGCCGCCTCCGGCGCCGCGCTCGGGGCCGCGTTCGGCGGTGCGCTCGGAGTGACCACTTCCGCAGGTCCCGGAATCGTCCTCAAATCCGAGACCGTCGGTCTCGCCGTCACGCTCGAGCTACCGCTCGTCATCGTCGACATCCAGCGGGCCGGCCCCTCGACGGGGATGCCGACGAAGCCCGAGCAGGCGGACCTCCTCATGGTGCTCTTCGGGCGGAACTCCGAGTCGCCGGTGCCCGTTGTGGCTGCGTCGACCCCCTCGGGCTGCTTCGACGCTGCGATCGAGGCCGCGCGGATCGCCGTGAAGTACCGGACCCCGGTCTTCCTGCTCTCGGACGCATATCTCGCCAACGGGTCCGAGCCCTGGCGCATCCCGAGCGTCGAGTCGCTGCCCTCGATTGAGACGGTCTTCGCCACCGAGCCGAACGACGGCGAGCGCTTCCTCCCGTACAAGCGCGACGCCGAGACGCTTGCGCGCCCGTGGGCGATACCGGGCACGCCTGGGCTCGAGCATCGCATCGGCGGGCTCGAGAAAGAGGACGAGACCGGCAACGTCTCGTACGACCCCGAGAACCACGACCGGATGGTGAGGCTGCGTGCCGCGAAGGTCGCCGGCATCGCCGCCGACATCCCTGAGCTCGAGGTCGACGACCCGGACGGCGCGGACACGCTCGTCCTCGGGTGGGGCTCGACATACGGCGCGATCGGGGCCGCCGCTCGTCGCGTGCGTGCCGACGGTCGCAAGGTCGCGACCGCGCACCTTCGCTACCTGAACCCCTTCCCGAGGAACACGGGGGAGGTCGTGCGGAGCTACGACAAGGTGCTCATCCCCGAGATGAACCTCGGGCAGCTGCGCATGCTGATCCGGTCGGAGTTCCTCGTCGACGCAGTCGGCTACAACAAGGTCAAGGGTCGGCCGTTCCGCGCGGCCGAGCTCGCGGATGCGATCGCGGCGCTGGTGGACGAATGAGCGACGGAAACGGGAGCAACCGGCTCGTGCAGCTCACTGGCAAGGACTTCAAGTCCGACCAGGAGGTCCGCTGGTGCCCCGGCTGCGGTGACTACGCGATCCTCAACGTCATCCAGGGCTTCATGCCCGAGCTCGGGCTCGAGCGCGAGCGCATCGTCTTCATCTCCGGGATCGGCTGTGCGGCCCGCTTCCCGTACTACATGCAGACGTACGGGATGCACTCGATCCACGGCCGCGCGCCGGCGATCGCGACCGGGCTCGCCGCAACGCGACCGGACCTCTCCGTCTGGGTGGTGACGGGCGACGGCGATGCGCTCTCGATCGGCGGCAACCACCTCATCCACGCGCTGCGCCGGAACGTGAACCTCAAGATCCTCCTTTTCAACAACCGTATCTACGGTCTCACCAAGGGCCAGTACTCGCCGACCTCGGAGCTCGGGAAGGTCACGAAGTCGACGCCGCTGGGCTCGCTCGACCACCCGTTCAACCCGCTCTCGATCGCCATCGGCGCCGAGGCCTCGTTCGTCGCGCGCGCGCTCGACACCGACAAGAAGGGGCTGTCGGACGTCCTTGGTGCGGCTGCGCGCCATCGCGGGTCGGCGTTCGTGGAGATCCTCCAGAACTGCAACATCTACAACGACGGCGCGTTCGACTACGTGCGTGAAGACAAAGGGAACCGCATGTACCTCGAGCACGGCGAGCGCATTCGCTTCGGCCTCGAAGGCGAGAAGGGCGTGCAGCAGTACCCGGACGGCTCGCTCCGCGTCGTCGACGTCGCCGAGGCGGGCGAGAACTCGCTCCTCGTCCACGACGTCAGTCACGAGCAGGCGAGCCTCGCCTTCGCGCTCTCCCGGCTGACCTACGACACGGTCGGAGCTGTGCCGCTCGGCGTCTTCCGGAGCCTCGAGCGTCCCGTCTACGACGATCTCATGCGTGAGCAGCTCGAGTGGGCGCAGCGCGAGCGTGGCGAGGGCGACCTCGCGGCGCTCCTTCACTCCGGCGATACGTGGGTCGTCTCCTCTCTAGCTCTCCGCTAGGAACTGCACGATCCGCGCGGCGATCTCCTCGCCCTTCTCCTCCTGCAGGAAGTGGCCTGCCCCGAGACGATCTCTGCGGCGCCGGCACCGGGGATTCGCGACGCCATGTGCTCGGCCGCGACCGTCGAGAAGATGGGATCGGAGTCGGAGAAGAGGACGAGCGCCGGCTTCTCCCACTGCTCGAGCGCGGCCCGGATCTCGAGCATCTTCGCGGCGTTCGGGTGGTCCATCTCGGTGGGCACCTGCTCGGGGAACGCGAGCACGCCTGCCTTCGACTCCGGCGTCGGGAAGGGCGCGTTGTAGGCCTCGATCACGTCGTCGGCGAGCTCGGTCACGGCAGAGATGCGGATGAGCTGGCCGGGGACGAGGTCGCTCCCGACGCGACGGACGAACGCCCGAAAGCGCAGCCACTCCTCGCGATGGAGCACGGCCTGCGCCGACACCCGTGTTCAGGATCACGAGTCGCGCGATGCGGTCCGGGTGCTCGACCGCGAGCCGCAGGCCGATCGGCCCGCCCCAGTCCTGGACGACGACGGTCGCGTCGCGGAGGTCGAGCTCTTCAGCCAGCGACTCGATCGACGCGTAGTGGAAGTCGTAGGAGTACTCCCCGATCCTCGTCGGCTTGTCGGAACGTCCGAACCCGAAGTAGTCGGGTGCAACGACACGCCCGACCCCGGCGAGCGTCGGGATCATCTTCCGGTAGAGAAACGCCCACGTCGGCTCGCCGTGGAGCAGCAGCACCGGGTCGCCGGCTCCCTCCGCGACGTAGTGCATGCGCAGGCCGTCCTGCTCGACGTAGCGCGGCTCGAAGGCGTAGTCGGGAAGCCCCGCGAAGCGCTCGTCGGGGGTGCGGTACACGTCCACGGGAGTCAGCCTACGACCGGGTTCTCGTCGCGCGCGAGCCGCTCGATCAGGCCGGCGGCGGCCACCGTGCCGGGAGAGCCCTGCACGCGCGCGGCGATACCGGCCATCCGCCCACGTAGCGTCTCGTCCACGAGCAGCCGATCGATCGCGCCGAGCAGCTCGCCGTCCTCGAACTCGTAGGTCGGCAGGCGGATGCCGTAGCCGGTCTCGGCCACGCGCTGCGCGTTGTCGTACTGATCCCAGAACAACGGAAGCGCGATCATGGGCTTGCCGAAGTGGAAGCACTCTGTCGTCGTGTTGTTTCCGGCGTGCGTGATCACGACGTCGGCGAGCGGGAGGAGCGCGGGCTGTGGCACGAACTCGTCGCCCCACATGTTGTCGGCGAGCTCGAACTCCGACGCCTGCGGCCCCTTCGAGACGATGAACCGGTGCGGAGCGCGCGAGAGGACGTCGACGAGCCGCTTCATGAGGTCGACGTCGGCGGAGCCAAGGCTTCCGAGCGAGACGTAGACGAGGCTGCCCTCGCCCTCCTGATCTCCGCGGGTAGGCCGAGAACGGCCTGCTGGCGGCGGACGCAGGTGTCGAGGCGATGCCAGGTCGAGCCGAGAGGCGTCCGCCGCGCGTAGTCGATCTCCGCCGGGTAGAGGTAGAGGTTGAGCAGGTCCGACTCGTGGATGAACTCGCCCTCGGACAGAGCACCTGCGCCGCGCTCCTCGCAGAACGCCGAGAACTCGCCGTGCAGCTCGGCGGTCGCGCGCGCGTACTCGGCGCGGAACTCGTCCCAGCCGGTTCGGTCCGCGGCGGGGTACCCGGAGAAGACCGGCGGGACGTCGGGATCCTTCAGCTCGAGCGGGTTACAGGAGACGATTCGTGCCCACGGACGGCCGGAGTGCTGGATCGCCGGGAAGCAGACGACGTTGTCCTCGACGATCGCGTCCGGCTCGATCTCGTCGAAGATCTCGCGGAGCCGGTCGTCGACGTAGCGCGCGCCGTCGCAGAGCGCGCGCCAGGTCGGCTCGATGAACTCGGCGAGCTGCTCGATCGTCGGCTTGCGGAAGACGGGCGCCGTCTCGCGGATGAAGTCCTTCCAGAACTGGCCCGGCTCCTCCTCGACCTCGGGCGGCGGGCCGAGCCGCATGAGCCGCTCCTCGAAGCCTTGCGCCTCGAGGATGCCCGCGAACGACTCCTCGAGGACGAAGACGACGCGGTGGCCGCGCTCGCGCAGCACCTGGCCGATGCCGACGCAGTTGTTCGTCGGGCCGTAGGCGCCCTCCGGGAAGAAGACGATCGTCGCCACCGCCGCGGACTCTCTCACAACGCTTGCGGGCCTTCAAAGCGAGGAGTAGTGTCGCTTCAGTTTTCTTCGATGACCTCGCAGACGATTGAAGAGCAGCGGGTTGACGTGGGCGACCGCCTCCGGGCGATTCGCCGGCTTCGCCGATCGACGCTGAAGACGGTCGCCGACCGGGCGGGGCTGTCGGAGAGCTTCCTCAGCCAGGTCGAGCGTGGCCGCGCAAACGCGAGCGTCGCGTCGTTGAAGCGCATCGCCGGAGCCCTCGGCGTCAACGTCGCGGACCTCTTCGAGCCGAACGGGTCGACGGCGCGACCGCGGGTGCTCCGTCGGGAAGCACGACCCCACCTCGCCTTCGGCACGCTCGGCAGGAAGTTCATGCTCACGCCGCGACCGCTCGAGAACCTCCAGGTGATCGTGGGCGAGCTCGATGCGGGCGGCTCGACGGGCGACGAGCCGTACACGCACGGAGACTCGGAGGAGCTCCTCGTCGTGCTCGAGGGCGTCGTCTCGCTCCAGCTCGGCTCGGAGGTGTTCGAGCTCGCGACCGGCGACTCGATCGACTACCGCTCCTCGACGGCGCACCGGCTCGTGAACGTCGGCGGCGACCCTGCGGAGGTGATGTGGATCATCAGTCCACCGAGCTACTAGCGGCAACCGGACGGTGTTCGAGACGGCAGGCACGGAAACGGAGGGAGTGGAGATGACGGATGAATTCGAGGTCGTGGATCGGCGACTCAGCCGCCAGGATCTCCTCAAGCTGGCCGCAGCTGCGGGCGGCGCCGGGCTCCTCGCCGGGCGGACGGGTGCGGCGAGCGCGGCGCTCGAGCGGCTGATCGCGGAGAGCGGGCGGCTGCAGGTGCTCGACTGGGTCGGGTACGGCTACGACGGCGGGCAGGCGATGTTCGCGGCATACAACAAGCGGCACCCGCAGAACAAGGCGCAGATCTCGGTCATGACGAACGAGGCGAACGCGCTGTCGAAGTTCCACGCCGGGCAGAAGTTCGATCTCTTCCGCCCGTACATCGGCTGGGTGAAGTACTTCGCGCAGAGCGGGCTCGTCCAACCGTGGGATCCGAAGTTGATCCCGAACCTCAAGCACCTGAACCCGTACATGGTCAAAGCCGGCCAGTACCAGGGCAAGCAGTACGGGATTCCGAACGACTGGGGCTTCGATCAGATCCTCTACCGGACCGACAAGGTGAAGCCGAAGGCGAACTCGTACAGCCTCCTGTTCGACGAGCGCTACAAGGGGAAGATCGCGTGGTTCGACGACATCGAGATGCCCGAGATCGCAGGGCTTCTCTTCGGGTTCAAGGACACGTGGAACCAGACCGACGCGCAGCTGAAGCGGACGAAGGAGTTCCTCATCGAGAAGAAGAAGCTCGTGCGGCTGATCTGGTCGTCGGAGACGAACATGCAGGAGGCGTTCGCCTCGGGCGACGTCTGGATCTCGTACGCCTGGCCGGCCGACTATGCCGCGATGAAGGCGAAGGGGATGCCGGTGGCGTACATGAAGCCGAAGGAGAAGCCCATCGCCTGGGTCGGAAACTTCATGCTGCTCAAGGACACGCCGCGTCCGCAGCTCGCACATGCCTACGTCGACGCGTGGAGCTCCGCCAAGTCGGGGAAGTGGCTCGAGGAAAACTACTACTACGGGCATGCGAACACGCTTGCCCGTCCGTCGTCGAGTGCCCTCGCGAAGCAGCTCCAGATTGTCAACCCGAAGGCTCTCGGGCCAGCGAATGCGAACCTCGACCGCGACATCCCGAGGCGGGCGGAGTACGAGCGGCTCTGGGAAGAGGTGAAGGCCTCCTAGCGAGGTCCAACCGGGTACGCCGGTGGCAGTCGAGGTCGGATCGGAGGAGCTCGCGGCGCCGCGCTCGCGCCGCCTGCTCCGGCGACCCGACCTGACGGCCCCCGGCCTGCTCGGGTTGCCGCTCGCCTGGCTCGCCGTCTTCTTCATCGTCCCGATCGGGATCGTCGCCGCGTACAGCGTCGACGTGCTCTCGTTCGAGCCAGGGGGTCACGCTTTCACGCTCCAGGCCTGGCACGACTTCCTCCATGGCGGCGTCTACCTCCGGCTCTTCTGGAAGTCGGTGAAGATGTCGCTGATCGTCTCGATCGTCATCGTCGTCCTGGCGTACCCGCTCGCCTACTACCTCGCGCTCTCCGGCACGAAGCGGAAGTACGTCCTCCTTCTCCTCCTCATCGCGCCGTTCCTCACCAGCTACCTGCTGCGCGTGCTCGCGTGGAAGGTCATCCTCGGCAACAACGGCGTCATCAATTCGTTCCTCTTCTGGACCGGCTTGCGCGACCCGGATCACCCGGTGTCCCAGCTGCTCTACAGCCGCTTCGCCGTGATGCTCGTCCTCGGCTACATCTGGCTGCCGTTCGTCGCTCTTCCGATCTTCGTCGCGCTCGAAAGCCTCGACAGGCGGCTGCTCGAGGCCGCGACCGACCTCGGGGCGAGCCGCCTGCAGGCGTTCTGGAAGGTGACACTCCCGCTCTCGCTGCCCGGCGTCTTCGCCGCGTTCCTCTTCGTCTTCATCCCGACTCTCGGCGAGTTCGTGACGCCGTCGCTCGTGGGCGGGGCGAACGGCTACATGTACGGCAACCAGATCGTCGACCTCTTCGAGACCGGCTTTCCCGACTGGGAGACGGGGTCCGTGCTCGCGATCTTCCTGCTCGGCGTCGTCATCGTGCTCACGATCGCCTTCTCTCGCTTCCTCCAGCCGAAGCAGGTGTCCTCGAGCTGATGGACGTCGCACTCTCGAGATCGGGCGCGTGGATCCTGAGGGCGTTCTTCGCGTTCGTCGTCGTCTTCCTGTACGCGCCGATGGTGATCCTGCTGATCTTCTCGTTCAACGACGCCTCGCTTCCGACGTTCCCGCTCAGCGGTTTCACCCTGCACTGGTACCGCGAGTTCCTCACGAACTCCGAGCTGAAGAGCTCGCTGAAGACGAGCGCGATCGTCGCGGCGCTCTCGAGCGTGGGGGCCGTCCTGCTCGGGATCGTCTCCGCGATCGCGCTCGTCCGGCACCGCTTCCGCGGGACAGGCCCCGTGTCTGCGCTCCTTCTCAGCCCGCTCGTCATCCCCTACGTCGTCTTCGGTCTCGCGCTCCTCCTGCTCTTCCACACCGCCGGCATCCAGCGCTCGATCTACACGGTCGTGATCGGGCACATCGTGATCACGCTGCCGTACACGATCCTCGTGCTCATGCCGCGGCTCCAGCAGATCGACGTCTCGCTCGAGGAGGCGGCCTACGACCTCGGGGCGAGCCGCTTCCGAGCGTTCCGGTCGGTCACCTTCCCGTTGCTGCTGCCGGCGGTCGTCTCCGCGTACCTCATCGCGTTCACGACGTCGTTCGACGAGTACGCGGTCGCGTCGTTCGTCGTCGGGACGCAGCAGACGTTCCCGATCTACCTCTACTCCGCGCTCCGGTTTCCCAACAACCTCCCGCAGGTCATCGCGGTCGCAGTGGTCGTGATCTCGGTCTCGCTCCTCGTCGTCGTGGGGGCGGAGATCGGGCGGCGCATCGCCGAGCGTCGGCTCGGTGAGATCGAGCTCTAGAGCGAAACGAGCTGCGGCACGGCGTCGGCGAGCAGCGACGTGTGCTCCGCCTCCCAGCTGACGGAAACACTGCGCCCGACCTCGAACGGCGAGGCCAGCTCGTCCGCGAGCCGGCTGGCGACGACGACGCCGGCCGGTGTGTCCACGTGGAACTGGGTGTACATGCCGAGGTAGACGACCTGGGCGACCGTCCCTTCGAGCCGCGATCCCCCGTCCTCGACGGGCGCTCCGGCTGCGGCGATCCGCACCCGCTCCGGGCGGACCGCCACTCGGAGAGTCGTGCCGACGCCCGCATCCGGCGCGGCCAGGACCACTCGTCCCTTCTCGCCGGCGCGCATCACCGCGAAGCCTCCGACGACCTCGTCGACCGCCAGCTCGAGCGCGTTGAGTGAGCCGATGAAGTCTGCGACGAAAGCCGTGGCCGGATGCTCGTAGATCTCGCGCGGCCCGCCGATCTGCTCCACCCGACCGCGATTCATCACCGCGATCCGGTCCGACATCGCGAGAGCCTCGTCCTGGTCGTGAGTGACGTACACGAAGGTCGTGCCGAGCTCGTGCTGGATGCGCTTGAGCTCGAGCTGCATCTGCTTGCGCAGCTTCACGTCCAGCGCACCGAGGGGCTCGTCCAGCAGCAGCGCAGCAGGATTGTTCACCAGCGCTCGCGCCAGCGCGACACGCTGCTGCTGGCCTCCCGAGAGCTGCCGCGGACGGCGCTTCTCGAGGCCCTCGAGCTCGACGACGCGCAGCATCGCGAGTACCCGCGCTCGATGCTCCTGCCGCGGGACGCCCTTCACCTTCAGCCCGAACACAACGTTGTCGTAGATCGACATGTGCGGGAAGAGGGCGTACTGCTGGAACACCATGTTCACGGGGCGGCGGTTCGAGAACACGGATGTCACGTCTTCGCCCTGGAGGAGGATCCGGCCCTCGTCGGGCCTCTCGAACCCGGCGATCATGCGGAGCGTCGTCGTCTTGCCGCAACCGCTGGGGCCGAGCAACGAGAAGAACTCTCCTTCGCCGATCTCGACCGACACGTCGTCGACGGCGACCGCGTCGCCGAAGCGCTTGCTGACGCGCTCGAGTGCGATTCCGACGCTCGGGTCGGCCATGGTGGCGGCGAGTCTACTCGGCAGGCAGCGAGACGCCCTCTGCCGGCACGGCGAATGTCCGCGGTGGCGGTGCGACGTCCGTTTGCGATCCCGATCGTCGCGAGCGACGTGACTCCGGCGACCGCGAACGCGAGGGACGTGCCGCCCACCTCCGCGAGCCAGCCTGCGAAGAGGCCGCCTACCGGCGCGAGGCCGAGGAACGCGAAGAGGTAGAGGCTGATCAGCCGCCCGCGGAGGTGGTCCGGGGCGGCCAGCTGGACGAGGGCGTTCGCGTTCGCGGTGAAGAGCGTGAACGAGATGCCCACGCAGCAGAGGAGCGCTCCCGCGAGATAGGGGTCGTGCACGGGCGCAAGCAGCAGCGCGAAGACGCCGAACGAGGCGGTCCCGATGGCGAAGAGGCGCCAGCTCGCCTCGCGGAACGTTGCCGCCGCGAGTGCTCCGACCAGCGCGCCCAGACCGAATGACGCCGAGAGCAGCCCGAATCCCTCCGGCCCGACGTGGAGCGTGTCCGCCGCGAGCAGCGGGACGAGGACGTGGAAGTTGAAGCCGACGGTCGCGACGAGGGTCACGACCCCGAGCACGAGGCGCAGCTCGCGGTCGTTCCAGGCGTAGGAAAAAGCTCGGAGGACGCCCCCGACGATGCGTGCCGACGGATCCCGCACGATCGGCCGGAGCTCGTCCTCGCGAACGAGCGCGAGGGCGGTGAGCACCGCGAGGAAGCTGACCGCGTTGAGCGCGAAGCAGATGCCGGTCCCGACGAAAGCGATCAGCAGCCCCGCGATCGCAGGGCCGATCACGCGGGAGCCGTTGAAGAGGCCGGAGTTGAGCGCGACTGCGTTCGGCAGCTCGCGTGGCCCGACCATCTGGAACGTCAGCGACTGGCGCCCCGGAGCGTCGAACGCGAGCGCGACTCCACCGAGTGCCGCCAGCGCGTAGACGATCGGGAGCGTCGCGGTGTCCGTGAGCGTGACCACGGCGAGGGCGATCGAGATCGCCATCGCGGCGGCCTGCGTCGCCATCACGAGCTTGCGCGAATCGATGCGGTCGGCGACGACGCCTGCGAGCAGCCCGAAGACCGTGAACGGAACGAATCGGCAGAACGCGAGCACACCGATGGCGAGCGGTGAGCCGGAGAGCTCGATGACGAGCCATGCGAGGGCGACGTTCTGCATCCACGTTCCCGCGAGCGAGACGACCTGCCCCGTGAAGAAGATCCGGTAGTTGCGGTGCCGCCTGAGACTTCGGAAGGTGCGCGCGCGGAGCGCGAACGCGATTGTCGTCACGCCTCGTCACCCACGAGGCGCATGAGCGCAGGTACTGCCGTCTCGATCGCCTCGAGGTCGTTCGGGTCGAGCGCCTGGAGCCGTCCGGCGAGCCACGTCGTGCGCCGAGCGCGAACGCGTCGCATGAGCCGCTCGCCCTCGGGGGTCAGGCGAAGCCCGACGCGACGGCGATCGTCGCTCGAGCGCACGCGCTCGAGCAGGCCGGCGCGCTCGAGCCGGTCGACGTGACCGGACATCGCGGGCGGAGAGATTCCTTCCTCCGCGGCGAGCTCCGCGAGCGACAGCCCTGGGCTGCGCTTTACGAGCCAGAGGAACGTGGCCTGCCGCGCCGTGATCCCGAGCTGCTCCGTCTCCTTGCGCAGCTCGCGAGCGAGGCGCAGGATCGCCGGCCGCAACTCGGCGGCGACTGTCTCGGGGCTAAGCGTAACCTCACTAATCATTAACCAGGCTAAGAGTACACGAAGCAGGCGACCAGAGGACGTATCGTCCGCGTCGCATGGCAGCACCGACTCCGAGCCGAGACCAGGATGCCCGCGCGACGTTCTCGGATCCGCTCGTTCGCGAGCTCCTCGTTGCCCGGCTCGTCGGGGTCCTGGCGACGCTTCGTCCGGACGGCGTCGTCGACGCGGTGCCGATGTGGTACGCGCTGCACGAGGATTCTGTCGTCTTTGCAACAGGGTCGCGTAGCCGGAAGGTGCGCAACCTCGACGCCGATCCCCGCGCGACGCTCGTGCTGCACGATTCCCGGCCCGGGTACGAGGTGTGCGGCGCCTCGATCGTCGGGACGGTCGAGATCGTGCGCGCGGCGGCCGCCCGGCCGCTCGTGGAGCTCGTGCACTGGCGCTACCTCGCCGCCGAGTCCGCGGACGACGAGAGTGTTCGGGCGTTCCTCGACTCCGACGACGTCGCGCTTCGGCTCACGCCGACGAGCTCTGTGACGTGGGACGAGCGAGGGAGCGACGCATCGCAGGTCGTCCGCGCTCGCGGCTGGGCGCTCCCACTCCTGGCGACCGAACCGCGCGAGTAGCAACGCTCCTGCGGTGGCGCAGCGGTCGCCGCAGTAGGGTCTCCAGCCATGCGCAACGCCGAGGCGACCGCTTACGTTCGGACGCTCGTGCTCGCGGCGCTGCTCGGCGTCCCCGTCGCGTTTGCGGCCGTTCTCTTCCAGACGGCAATCCACGACGTCACCCACGTCGTGTGGGATGTGATTCCCGACGACCTCGGGTGGAGCGAGCCTGCGTGGTGGTACGTCATCCTCGTGCCCGGGCTCGCTGGGCTGCTCGTCGCCGCGGCCGTCCGGCTACCGGGTCACGGTGGCCACTCGCCCCTCGAAGGTCTCGGCGCCGAGCCAATCGCACCGATCGCACTGACGAGCATCCTCACCGCCGCACTCGCGAGCCTGGGCCTCGGACTCGTTCTCGGTCCCGAGGCTCCGCTGATCGCGTTGGGCCTCGGGATGGGCGCGCTCGCGGTCAAGCTCGTTCGATCCGAGGGGACAGGGGCTCAGCTTCTTGCTTTCTCGGGCGCATTCGCAGCGATAGCCGCGCTCTTCGGAGGGCCGTTGATCGCCGCGTTCCTCCTCTTTGAGGTGACCGCTGCAAGCGGGAAGATCCCGGCGCAGCAGATCGGACGTGCGCTCCTCCCGGGGTTCGTTGCCGCGGGGACCGGAGCGCTCGTCTTCACCGGTGTCGCGGATTGGAGCGGGCTGCACGAGACGAGCCTCGTACTGCCCTCGCTCCCGCCGTACGAGAGCGTGCGCATCGCCGACCTGGCGTGGTGCCTGCCGATGGCCGGCGTCGTCGCCGCGACCATCGTCGTGATTCGCCATGTGGCGCATGCAATCGCCGCGCAGACGACCCGTGGTGGTCCGGAGGCGCTGCTGATCATCGCCGGCCTGCTCGTCGGCGCGCTCGCAGTCGTCTTTCGCGCGACGGCCGACCGCCCTGTCGATCTGGTCCTCTTCTCGGGTCAGACGGAGCTGCCGGCGGTCATCGCCGAGGGATCGGCTGGCGTGCTCGTCCTCCTCGTCGTCGCCAAAGGCCTCGCCTACGCGTTGTCGCTCGGCGCCGGATTTCGGGGTGGGCCGGTGTTCCCTGCGATCGCCATCGGCGTCGCCGCTGCGATGGTGGCTGCGAACGTCCTCCCGGGTCTCGACACGACGCCCGCTGTGGCGATCGGGATCGCGGCGGGTACGACAGCTGTTCTCAGGGTCCCCTTCACCGCCGTGCTGCTCGTGTCCCTTCTCATGGGTCCGTCGGCGTTCGACGTCGCTCCGATCGCGGTTCTTGCGGCCGCCGTGGCCTGGCTCGTCGCGACGGCGCTTCCGAACCCCGAGGATCGCGCGAAGGAACGGCTCGCCGAAGCCGCGGCGGCAGCGCCCGCCTGAGCGGCGTTACTTCGGCTCGGCTTCGAGCTTGTAGCCCACGCCGTAGCGCGTGTGGATGAAGGTGTGCCTCGGCGCGCGCCGGTCGACCTTCTCGCGGAGCTTGCGCACGAACACGTCGACCGTTCGATCGCGATGGGTCGCTCGGCGTCCCCAGACCCGCTGCAGCAGCTCGTCGCGTGTCAGCACTCGACCCTGCTCTCGCGCGAGCGTGTAGAGCAGGCGGAACTCGGTGGGGGTCAGGTCGGCGCTCGCGCCGTCCACATAGGCCTGGACGTTGTCGGGGTCGAGCCGGAGCTCCTCGATCGAGATCGCGTCGCCGCGACGCGGCTCCGCGTCGCTCACCCCGCGCCGGGCGGCCGCTCGCACGCGGGCCGCGAGCTCCTTCATGGAGAACGGCTTGACGAGGTAGTCGTCCGCTCCGATCTCGAGCGCGTGCACGCGGTCGTGCTCCGTGCCGCGCGCGGAGACGACGACGATCGGCGTACCGATGCCCTCGTCGCGCGCCTGTTCGATCACCCGCCACCCGTCGATGCCCGGGAGCATGAGATCGAGCACGCAGACGTCCGGACGCTCGTAGCGGAGCCGTGCCAGTCCCGTCTCGCCGTTGGCGACGCCGACAGCGTCGAATCCGGCCGTCTCGAGATGGCGCGCCATGCCGCGGGCGATCACGTCGTCGTCCTCGATGATCAAGACCTTTGCCATGCGGCGACACCATAGTGGCCGCCCCCGAACGTCCCAGGGGCGGCCGCTTGGTGAACGTCTGGTAACCGGATGGTTAGCTCGCGCGGGCTAGGAGTCGGCTTCCGTGTCCGCGTCCGAGTTCTCGCCCTCGTCCTGATCCGGCGTCAAGACGTCGACGACGTAGACCTTCTCGCAGCCCACGAGCTGCGTGCGCGGCCGCTCCGCGCGAAGCACCCACGCCTTGTCGTTGCCGGGCCCGCAGTTGAGGAGATCGGGCTGGCCGTCCGGTGCGAGCGCATGCAGCTCGTCGTTGCCGCTCCCGCCGAAGGCGCGATCGGCTCCCCACCCGCCGAACAGGGAGTCGTTGCCGTCGTTGCCGGAGATCGCGTCGTCGCCCTTGTTGCCGGACACGCGGTCGTTCCCGTCTCTGCCGTTCAGCTGATCGGAGTCCGAGCCGCCGTAGAGGTGGTCGTTGCCGTCGCCGCCCGCGACGATGTCGCTGCCGCGTCCGCCGTACGCGAGGTCGTTCCCGGCGGCCGCCCGCACGCCGTCGTCTCCGGCGCCCGCTCGCACGTCGTCCCCGCCGCCACGCGCGTACACGAGGTCGTTTCCGGCGAATGCCGAGATGCGATCCGCCTGCTCGGTGCCGCGGAGAACGTCGTTGCCGGGAGTCCCGACGACGACCGCCGCGGCTGCCACGGCGGACGTGAGCAGCACGCCTGCGACCGCGAGCGGTGCGAAAGCCTTGAGCTTCATGCGTCTCTCCTTTCGATGAGGACGCACGCATTCACCGACATGTGAGTTTGCGCGCGGTGTGGGAGCCGCAAGCGGTTCGCAAGGCTTCTGTTAGAACGCCGTGACGTGACCGACGCGGACGCGATTCGAGGCCGGGCCCTCGTCGAAGAGAGCCGTGAGGCGATCGTCGTCCTCGACGACTCCGACCTCGTCCTGCTGGCGAGCCGACGTGCCCGGCAGTCGATCGAAGGCGTGCACGAGGGAGCGCCGCTGCCGTCGGACCTCCTGACCGGGGAGCGGGGGGTCATCCCGCTCGTCGTCCCATACGAAGTCGCCGGTCGCCGGGAGCGTCTCGTCTACCTCTCGCGGAAGGGCGATCTCGCCGCCTACGAGGAGCTTCGGGCCGGCTTCACCGCAGCCGTGTCGCACGAGCTCCGCACGCCGCTCGCCCGGCTGCTCACGATCCTCGAGACGGCCGAGCTTCCGGGGGAGGACGTTGCCGTGCTCGTGGAGCAGGCGCGCGCGGAGATCGACCAGATCACCGAGCTGATCGACGAGGTCCTCTTCCTCTCCGAGCTCGAGTCCGGGGCGCGTGTCGTCGCGCTCGGGCCGACACCGGTGAAGCCGGTGCTCGAGGAGGCCGTCGAGGAGCTCGAGGAGCGTGCGTCGCGGGCAGGGGTCGAGCTCCGCGTCGAGTGCGACGACGCCGTGGAGCTCGCCGTCCGGCCGCGGATGCTCAGGGTCGTCGCACGGAACCTCGCCGAGAACGCCATCCGCTACGCGGGGCCCGGCGCGACCTTCACGTTGGCCGTCGAGCGCACGAACGGCTCGGTCACGCTCGCGGGCCGCGACGACGGCATCGGGATCGACGAGTCCGAGCTGCCGCGCCTCTTCGAGCGCTTCTACCGCGCGGATCGCGCTCGGGCCTCACGCGGCACCGGGCTGGGTCTCGCGATCGTGAAGCACATCGTCACGCAGGCCGGCGGCACCGTCGAGGCCCGTGGCGCGCGCGGTCGCGGGCTCGAGGTGCGCTGCGAGTTGCCTGCGCCCTAGCGGTAACCGGATCCTCACCAGATCTTCACCAGGACGAGTCCCGGCCGCCGGGTCGCTCCGAGGACACTTGCTCGCGATGGTGGCTCGCACGAAAGCGTGCTCGTGACGGTCGTGGACGAGACGTCTGCCGCCCCTGCAGTCGACGGCCTGCGCATCGGCGAGGTGGCGTCGGCTGCGGACGCCGCGAGCGACGTTCGCTCGCGCGAGGTCGTGTTCGACATCGACGACCTCACCGTGAGCTACAGCGGTTCGGTTGCGCTGCGCAATGCGACGCTCGACGTCCGGAAGAACGCGGTCACCGCGTTCATCGGGCCGTCGGGCTGCGGGAAGAGCACGTTCATCCGCTGTCTCAACCGCATGAACGACGAGATCGCCGGCGCGAAGGTAGAGGGGCGGGTGCTGTATCACGGCCGGGACCTGTACGCGCCCGAAGTCGACAAGGTGGAGGTCCGCCGGCGGATCGGCATGGTCTTCCAGAAGCCGAACCCGTTTCCCGAAGTCGATCTACGACAACATCGCCTTCGGCCCGCGGATGCTCGGGATGAAGAAGAACCTCGACGAGCGGGTCGAGCGCGTCCTCCAGCACTCCGCCCTCTGGGACGAGGTCAAGGACCGGCTGAAGGAGAACGCGCTCGGCCTCTCGGGCGGCCAGCAGCAGCGTCTCTGCATCGCGCGCGCGCTCGCAGTCGAGCCGGACGTGATCCTCATGGACGAGCCGGCGTCGGCGCTCGATCCGATCTCGACGACGCGGATCGAGGACCTCATCCACGAGCTGAAGCGCGACTACACGATCGCGATCGTCACGCACAACATGCAGCAGGCGGCGCGGGTCGCGGACATGACCGCGTTCTTCAGCGTCGAGGTGCGTGACGACGGCAAGGGCCGCCACGGCATCCTCGTCGAGTACGACCTGACGACGAAGATCTTCACGAACCCGTCCGACAAGCGCACGGAGGACTACGTCACCGGGCGGTTCGGATGAGAACCGAGTTTCAGTCGGATCTCGACGCCCTCGAGGCGGGCTTCCAGGAGTCCGGGGACGTCGTCTCGCGTGCGATTCGCGCGGTCGTGGACGCGCTCCGCACCCAGGACGTCGAGCTGTGCGACGAGGTCATCGCGTACGACGACGAGATCGACGAGCGCTACCGGGCGATCGAGTCCCAGGTGCAGCTCGTGCTGGCCCGGCAGACGCCGGTGGCGACGGACCTACGCCTCGTGCTCGCGCTCCTGCACGCGCTCGATCCACATCGAGCGGATGGGTGACCAGTGCGTCACGATCGCGAAGCTCACGAAGCTCTCGAGCCACCTGGAGACGAGACGCGACGTGATCGAGTCGCTCGTCGACATGGGCGACCGCTGCGTGGAGATGGTTCGCGTCGCCCTCGACGCGTTCGCGACGCGCGACGCGGATCGAGGCACGGACGCTCCACGAGCTCGACGATCTCGTCGACCGTGGGAACCGCCAGGTCTTCGACGACGTCCTGCGATCCGTGAGCGATACCGAGGCGCTCGAGTGGGGAATGCGGCAGATCACGGTCGCGCGCTGTTTCGAGCGCATCGGCGACAACGCCGTCGACATCGGCGAGCAGACCGCGTTCCTCGTGACCGGCGAGCTCCGCGAGTTCACGGACGCCTCGCACTGAGCTCCGAGCGGGGCCACCGGATCGTCACCAGACGTTCACCTTCGTGAAGCACACACGCGGAGATGCCACGCGAGACTCGCGCGAATGACCTCGGGGGCAGGCAACCAAACGGAGTGAAAGGGGAAATCGAGATCATGAAGCGTTTCGTCCTGGCGGCCCTGGCACTGGCCGCCGTCATCGCGCTCGCGGCGTTCGCAGGTCGCGCGCAGCCGGCGTCTGCCAAGCCGGCTGCCGGCTCGCTCGTGGGCACGGGCGCGACCTTCCCGTTCCCGCTCATCTCGAAGTGGATCCCGGCCGTGGATAAGGCGCTCGGGATCAAGATCACCTACTCGCCGACCGGCTCGGGTGCCGGGATCGCGCAGATCACGGCACGCACCGTCGACTTCGGCGCGTCGGATGCACCGCTGTCCCCGGATCAGCTGACGGCGTGCAAGGGCTGCGTCGTCATCCCGTGGGCGCTCGCGGCGATGTCGATCCCCTACAACTTGCCCGGGCTCGGCAAGCGCCTCGTCCTGAACGGGACGGTGCTCGCGAACATCTACCTCGGCAACATCACGCAACTGGAACGCCCCGGCGATCAAGGCGCTGAACCCGAGCTCAACCTGCCCGACCTGAAGATCAAGCCCGTCTACCGCTCGGACGGCTCCGGCTCGACGTACGCCTTCACCGACTACCTCTCGACCGTCAGCCCGCAGTGGAAGAGCAAGGTCGGCGTCAACACGAGCGTCAACTTCCCGACGGGGTCCGGCGCGCGCGGTAGCTCCGGCGTCACCGGCGTCGTCAAGTCGACCGAGGGTGCGCTGACGTACGTCGACGCCGCGTACTCGATCCAGAACAAGTTCAAGTTCGCCCTGATCCAGAACCGCGCCGGGGAAGTTCACGACCCCGGGCATCCGGGGCGTGACGCGGCCCTCTCGACGCTGCCGAAGAAGATCACCTCGCTCTCGCAGCTGAAGATCGTCGATCCGCCGCGAAGTGCGGGCAAGCTCGCGTACCCGATCTCGACGTTCACATACGTGATCGTCCCGACAATTCGGGCGACAAGGCCGCGGACCTGCGCAAGTTCATCTACTGGGCGGTCACGGCTGGTCAGAAGTACTGCCCGCCGCTCTTCTTCGTGCCGCTGCCGAAGCCGGTCAAGGCGTTCGCCTACCGCGAGATCAAGAAGATCCAGGCGGGTACGTAGGAGCCGAGCTGGCCTCGTGACCTCGACGACCTACGAGAACGCTGCTGCGCCGGAGACCGATCTCCGGCGCAGCGGCATCCGGATCGGCGATCTCCTCTTCAAGGGCATCGCGATCCTGGCCGCCCTCGCCGCAACGGTCCTCGCTCGGGCTCATCGCCTGGAAGGTCTTCGATCTGGCCTGGCCAGCCATCCAGCACTTCGGGCTCAGCTTCATCTGGACCGAGGCGTGGGATCCCGTCACGCAGAACTTCGGCGCGCTCATCTTCATCTACGGGACGGTCGTCACCTCGCTCATCGCGCTCGCGATCGCGACGCCGCTCTCGATCGCGATCGCGCTCTTCCTCACCGAGATCGCGCCGAAGAGGCTCGCGGCCCCGATCGCCACGATGGTGGAGTTGCTCGCAGCGATCCCGAGCGTCGTCCTCGGCCTCTGGGGCATCCTCGTCTTCGGGCCGTGGGTTCGCGACCACCTCGAGCCGTGGATCCAGTATACGCCGCTCGGGCTTCCTCCCGATGTTCTCGGGCGAGCCGAGCCGGCCGGAGCATCTTCACGGCGGCCTCGTCCTGACGATCATGATCATCCCGATCACGTCGGCGATCTGCCGCGAGCTCTTCATCCGCGTCCCGAAGGACCTCACCGACGGAGCGCTCGCTCTCGGCTCGACTCGCTGGGAGTCGATTCGCGGTGTCATGCTCGCCTACGCTGCGCCGGGAATCGTCGCCGCGGTCCTCCTCGGCCTCGGCCGGGCGTTCGGCGAGGCGATCGCCGTCAACCAGACGATCGGAAACCACAATACGATCCCGTCCTCGTGGTTCGAGCCGGGCGACTCGCTCGGCAGCAAGATCGCGTCCGAGTACGTCGGCGCGACGAGCCTCGAGCAGGCCTCGTCGATCCTCTACCTCGCGGCGATCCTCATGGTCATCTCCCTCGTGACGAACGTGGTCGCGCAGTTCATCGTCGTCCGCTTCGAGCGCGCCAGGAGGGCCGTATGAGCGCAGCTCGCGGCCTCGACCCGTACGACATCACCGTCAAGTCCAACGGCCTCCGTCGGCGGCGGATCGTCGAGAAGGTCTTCGGCGTCGCTCGCGTTCGCGTCCGCGCTCCTCGCCTGCGGCGATCCTCTTCCTCGTCCTCGGGACGCTGGTCTACAAGGGCTTCAGCCCGCTGAACCTCGACTTCTTCACGAAGCCGAGGCCGCTGTTCGGCGAGAAGGGCGGTATCGCCGACGCGCTCATCGGGAGCGCGCTCATCGTCGGCATGGCGATGCTCATGGCGATCCCGGTCGCGGTGCTCGTCGCGATCTACATGTCCGAGTACGCGGGCCCGAAGGTGGCGCGCGCGCTCAAGATCGTGCTCGACGTGCTGAACGGGGTCCCGGCGATCGTGGTCGGCATCTTCGTCTTCGGGATCCTCGTCGTCGGCCACGGCCAGAGCGCGGTCTATGGTGCGTTCTCACTCGCGATCCTGATGCTGCCGATGGTGGCGCGCGCGACGCAGGAGATCCTCGAGGTCGTCCCGCGCAGCCTGCGCGACGCGAGCTTCGCGCTCGGAGTGACGAAGTGGCGAACGACCTGGAACATCATGCTGCCCGCGGCGATCGGCGGCATCCTCACCGGCGTCGTCATCGCCGTCGCCCGCGTCGCGGGCGAGACCGCACCGCTCCTCTTCACGACCTCGATCGCTGCGAACGCAGATCTCCCTCGACGTCCACGGCGCGCTACCGACGCTGCCGGTGACGATCTTCGTCAACTCCGAGTCGCCCGATCCCGGCGAGCAGGCGGCGGCCTGGGCGGCGGCGCTCGTGCTCATCGGCTTCGTGCTCGTCATGAACATCCTCGCCAAGCTCTTCGCCGGCCGGAAGCGGCGCCAGCTCGAGGGCTCCTGAGCGGCTCGAACCCAGGCTTCTCCCTCTGTCTCCTGCCAGCGAGAGCGGCGACCTCGCCGCTCTCGTCCTTTGCGCGAACGAGTGATCTGCCGGGTCACCCTTGACCGGCATACCTGTGATGCAGAAAATCCCTGCACGGGTCGGGAGGACCCGCGAACGGAAGGGGCCAGGATGCTGTTGTTGCGACACGCCAGTGCGGGCGAGAGGTTGTCGTCACCCGGGGTGGACCGCTTCCGCCGGCTCGACGAGGCGGGGCGGATCATGTCGCGGCAGCTCGTGTGGGCGTACGCTGATCGCGAGATCACCAAGATCGTCTCGAGCCCCTTCCCGCGGTGCGTCGAGACGGTCGTCCCGCTCGCAGCGAGCCTGGGTCTCGCGGTCGATCAGCACTGGGAGCTTGCGCCGGACTCCTCGATCGACGACATCATGACTCTCCTCCTCGACCTGCCCGAGACGACGCTCGTGTGCACGCATCGCGAGGTGTTCGAGAAGCTCCTCGGCTGGGACGCGCCCTCCGACAAAGGCGCCGCGTGGGTGCTCGAGCGCAACGGTTCCGAGCTCGTCCCGGCGCTCTACCTCGAGGCTCCGTCGGAAGTTCGGGCCGGCCAGCGCCAGGCCGTCTGACCGACGTCGTCAGGCCGCAGCCGATTGTTCACGCGCGAACGCGAGCGCGGCTCCCTCGCGGACGCCGCCGCGTCCGACCTCGAGCTTCGCGTCCAGACGCCGCGCGACCTCGGCGAGCACGAGCGTCCCTCCCAGCAGCGTCTCGGCGCGCTCTCGGCGTGATGTCGAGAGCGCCGATCACACGAACGGCGCCAAGGCGCGCGAGTCGGTCCGCGAGCGCGTCGAGCTTCTTCGGGCCGAATCGTGGACCGAGGATCTTCGCGACAGCACGCGCCGTTCCGCCGATTGCGAGGGCTTTGTCCGGGCGTGGTGCGTCGAGTCCGTCGAGAAGCTCGTGGACCGCCCGGCGTGCGCAGTCGAGCTGCGATGCGCTCGCTCGCTCGCCGCCAAGAAACGCGCTCGTCACGCGGAGGGCGCCGGCGTCGCGTGACGTGACCCAGGCGGGGCCGAGCTCGGCGCGCCCGACCGCCACCTCGCACGAGCCACCGCCGAGATCGACGACGGCCACGGTCGAGGGCGGATCGGGCAGTGACGCAACCGCACCCTCCCAGGCGAGGCGCCCCTCATCCGCGGCCGACAGGACGGTCACGGGAGCCCGGGTCGCGTCGAGGAGCACGTCGACGAGCTCGTCGGCGTTCGAGGACTGCCGACCGGGGGCGGTGACGATCGTCTCCAGTCTCTCGACCCGCGCGAGCCTTGCCCGTTGCGCGTAGCGCTCGGCCACGTACTCGAGCTCGTCGAGCTTGCGTGCCCCGATCCGACCGAACCGGTACGCATCGTCGCCGAGCCGCAGGTACACGCGGTCGCGGTCGAGCTCGCGGAGCCCGCGGCGCTTGACCGATGCCACCAGAAGCCGGACCGAGTTCGAACCGACGTCGACGACCGCCACCCGCATGGCCGGGATTCTGTTGGTCGGGTCGGCCGAACTACCCGGCACGCCGCTCGCGGGCGCCGCGGCGAGCCCGTTTGAGCGACCGCCGCATCATCGTCTCGTGGTGCGCGTGGCGCTTCGACTTGCCGGATTCGACCCGCGTCCACTCGCCGTTCGCTTCGAGCGCCCAGGCATTGGTGTCGTCCTCGAGTGCGCTGTCGAGAACTGCGTGGATCTCCTGGCGGACGCGGGCGTTCTCCACCGGCATGAGCACCTCGATCGCGGTGGTCCAGGTTCCGCTGCATGAGATCCGGGCTGCCGATGTACGTCGCGACGCGGTCTCCCGCCTCGAACGAGTAGATGCGGCTGTGCTCGAGGAAGCGGCCGACGATCGAGCGCACGCGAATGTTCTCCGACAGGCCCTCGACGCCGGGGCGGAGTGCGCAGGTCGAGCGCGCGATGATGTCGATCTGTGCACCTGCACGCGAGGCCGTGTACAGCTCGTCCACGATCTTCGGGTCGACGAGGTGGTTGAGCTTGAGGCGGATGCGCGCGTGCCTTCCCTCGCTCGCGGCCGCGGCGACCGTGCGGATCTCGTCGACGAGCCCGCTCCGCAGCGTGAAGGGCGCGACGAGGAGCTTGCGGAACTTCTGCGGCCGCCCGAAGCCGGTGATGTAGTTGAAGAGGTCGGCGACGTCCGCGGTGATGTCCTCGTCGGCCGTGAAGACTCCGACATCCTCGTAGAGCCGGGCCGTCGCGGCGTGGTAGTTGCCGGTCCCGATGTGCGCGTACCGGCGGAGCCCGTCGCCCTCGCGCCGGACGATCAGCGTCATCTTCGCGTGGATCTTGAGGTCGGGGAAGCCGTACGCGACGTGCACGCCCGCCTGCTCCAGCTCTCTCGACCACTCGATGTTGCGGAGCTCGTCGAACCGCGCCTTCAGCTCGACGAGGCAGACGGACTGCTTTCCCTCCTCCGCGCACTGGATCAGCGAACCGACGAGCACGCTGTCGTCGCTCGTGCGGTACACGGCCGTCTTCATGGCGATGACGTCGGGGTCGCGCACGGCGGCCTGGGCGAACACCTCGAAGCTCGCGATGAACGAGCCGTAGGGCTGGTGCACGAGAACGTCGCCGCGGCGGATCTCGGCGAAGATCTTCGGGAGGTCACTCTGCGGCGGCTGCCAGCCGCGGCGGGATCACCGGAATCCACGGCTCGAACTTGAGCTCCGGACGGTCGATGGCCACGAGCTCCCGAAGCTCGGACAGGTCGAGAAGGCTCTCGACGCGGTAGATCTGGGTCTCGTCGGCGCCGAGCCCGCTCTGCAGCCGGGCGACCATCTCCGAAGAGGCGGACGAGCTCACCTCGACGCGGACGACGTCTCCGAAGCGGCGTCTGCGGAGCTGGCTCTCCACGGCCTCCAGGAGGTCGTCGGCATCGTCGGAGACCTCGAAGTCGGCGTCGCGGGTCACGCGGAACACCGCGCGCTCGAGGATGTCCACGCCGGGGAAGAGCGACGGCAGGAAGTGGGCGATGATCTGCTCCAGCGGCACGTACAGGCCGCGTCCGCCGAGCTCGAAGAAGCGCGGCAGACCTTCCGGGATCTTCACTCGCGCGAACCGCTCCTCGCCTGTCTCCGGATGCTCGGCGAAGATCGCGAGGGAGAGCGACAGGCCCGAGATGTACGGGAACGGCTGCCCAGGCCCGACCGCGAGCGGCGTGAGCACCGGATAGATCTCGCGATGGAAGCGGCGCTCGAGCTCGGCCAGCTCCTTCTCGCCGAGGTCCTCGATGCCGCCGACGGTGATCCCCTCCGCTGCGAGCGCCGGACGCAGCTCGCGCTTCCACAGGCGCGACTTGCGTCGCCGAGAGCTCGAGCACGCGCTGGCGGATTCGGGCGAGCGCCTGCTGGGGCGTGAGGCCGTCCGCCGAGCGGACGGTGACTCCGGCCTCGGCCTGGCCGAGGAGGCCGGCGACGCGGACCTGGAAGAACTCGTCCACGTTCGAGGAGAAGAACGCGCAGTAGTTCACGCGCTCGAGAAGGGGCAGCGACTCGTCGGTCGCGAGCTCGAGCACGCGCGCGTGGAACTCGAGATGCGAGAGCTCCCGGTTGAGAAGTGTCTCGACGGGCTCGGGGCGTGTACGGGTGGCCATCGCTTGCATTCTTATCGGCAGCACGTCCCACCGGGTAAGGATCCGGTGAACGCCAAAGGGGGCCGGCCTCGGCGGGCCCCACTCGGCGCGTTCCCCCTGGGTCTCGGAACGCTCATGGCAACGTCCGGTCGGAGACCCTTGCGTCGTCAGGAGGGACTTATGGCTTCGTTATCGCACGCCGGGCGGCGTCGATGGGTGCACGTGCCGTGACCCTCCTGCCACGGACCGGTGAACGCGTCAGGCGTGCGCAGGAACGAGGCGGCGGGTCTCGTAGCGGCGCGCAAGGAAGGCGGCTGCCGCGATCGCGCCTGCAAGGAGGAACACGATGAGGTCGCCGGCGGGCATTCTCGTGACCTCTTCCATGACCGCGCCGACGAGCCCGGCGGCCGGCAGCGTGAGAGCCCACGCCACTGCGATGTTGCCGGCGAGGCCCCAGCGCACAGCCGAGAACTTCCGGCTCGCGCCGGCGCCCATCACGGAGCCCGTGATCGTCTGCGTCGTCGAGACCGGGAAGCCAAGGTGTGCGGTCGTCCACAGGATCCCGGCGGTCGCCGTCTGAGCCGCAGAATCCCTGCGGCGGGTCGATCTTCGCGATGCGCGTCCCCATCGTCTTGATGATCCGCCACCCGCCGGCATAGGTGCCTAGTGCCATTGCGGTCGCCGAGGAGACGATGACCCAGGTCGGGGCCGATCGAATCCCTCGGCGCTCATGTGGCCCGTCGAGATAAGGGCGAGCGCGATCATGCCCATCGTCTTCTGCGCGTCGTTCGTGCCGTGCGTGAACGCCACGAAGCTCCCCGAGACGATCTGCGCCCGCCGGAAGACGCGGTTGATGCGGCTCGGCGAGCGCCTGCGGATGATCCAGATGATCACGAGCATCAGTGCGAGGGCGATCAGGAAGCCGAGGATCGGCGACAAGACGCCCGGCTTCACGACCTTGTCCCACACGCCCTGCCACTCGATGACCTCCCAGCCGTCGAAAGCAATGGCCGCGCCGGCGATGCCTCCGATGAGGGCGTGGCTCGAGCTCGACGGCAGGCCCAGAAACCAGGTGACCAGGTTCCACGTGATCGCCCCGACGAGTCCGGCGAGGATGACGCTCAGCGTCACCGCATCGGGGTTGACGATTCCCTTCGCGACCGTCGCCGCGACCTTGAGCGAGACGAACGCGCCGGCGAAGTTGAGGATCGCCGCCACGAGGACCGCGACGCGCGGTGAGAGTGCCCGCGTCGAGACGGACGTCGCGATCGCGTTCGCGGTGTCGTGGAAGCCGTTCGTGAAGTCGAAGAAGAGAGCGACCACGACGACGGCGACGAGCGTGAGGTCCTCCATCGGAGCCGGACTAGGCGTTCTTGACGACGATGTTCGCGATGACGTTCGCGGCCGTCTCGCAGGCGTCGAGCGCGCGCTCGAGGCCTTCGTAGATGTCCTTCCAGCGGATGACGATGAGGGGGTCGATGCCCTCGTCGCGGAAGAGCGCGGCGAGCGCGTCGCGCAGCACCCGGTCGCCCTCGTCCTCGAAGTTCTTGACCTCGACGAGGGCTTCCTGGACGCCGCGCATGCCCTTGAGGTTGTCGCACGCGATCGCGAGCTGCTCGCAAGCGCGCACGATGATCCCGCACTGCTCGACCGCGTGCCGCGTCGGCATCTCGACGCCGTACAGCCCAAGGAGGTCCGACGCCTCCTCCAGGTAGTCGACGACGTCGTCGATCTCGGTTGCGAGCAGGAAGATGTCGTCGCGGTCGAACGGCGTGATGTACTGCGTGTTGAGGAGCGTGATCAGGTCACGCGTGATCTGATCGCCCCTCGTCTCTTCGAGCTTCACCTGCTCTTGCGTGATGCCCGAGCTCGGGTGCTCGCGGAATCTCCGCTCGACGAGCCGCGACACCTGGAGCGCGTTCTCGCCGGCCTTGCCGAACAGCGTGAAGAACTCGGAGGTGCGCGGAGTCAGGCTGAACCGCATGCGCGCGGCACGTTAACCAATCAGTGACATTTCGGCCGTGCCTGCGGCGCTGCGTCAGGCGAGTGCTTCGACGACGAGCGCCTGGAAGTGCGCGATCAGCTGCTCCGACTCCGGGAGCAGCCTGCCCTCCCCGACGATGCCTGCCCGCATCCCGGCCTGGACGCGTTCGATGAGGACGCGATCCTCCGCGCCGACCTGCGCGTCGAAGGCGAGCGACTCCTCGATCCATGCCTCGTCTGCGTCCTCGGCGACGAAGTAGTCGAGGAAGCGATACGTCCGCTCGGCGGCTCGCGGGACGATCGGCCCGATGGAGAAGTTCGGTCGCCCGGGCATGACGTTGATCACCGTGCCGGGAAAGAGGAGATGGAACTGCCCGCGCTCGACCTCCCCGGTCGGGTCGTATGCGCCCCGTGGAACCGCGCGCGGCGGGCCGTGCTGGGTCATACGACCGGCACTCGTCTCGAGCAGGTACGCATCCGGGTTCACGTCCATCACCGCCGAGAAGCCCGGGTGCGCGTTCGGGCAGTGGTAGCACTCGAGGAAGTTCTCCGCCGAGATCTTCCAGTTGCAGTCCAGCTCGGACTCCGAGCGCTGCAGGAAGCGAAGTGCGTCCAGGTCGATGCCGGCGTCCGCGATGCGCTCGGGGATGCTGTCGAGGAACTGCTCCAGCGGCTCGGCGTCGACGTCCGCGTTGACGAAGAGCAGCGGTCCCCACGTCTCGAGGCGAAGCGGGACGAGGCCCAGCTCCGCCGTCTCGATCCCGCCCTCGCGCTTCGCGCGAGGCGCCGTGATGAGGCGCCCGTCGAGCCCGTACGTCCAGGCGTGGTACGGGCACTGAAGCGTCTCGCGCCTTCCCGAGCCTTCGCAGACGATCGAGCCGCGGTGGCGGCACACGTTGAGGAAGGCGCGAAGGTCGTCCTCGCGGTCGCGCACGACCACGACGGGCACGTCGCCGACGGACGTCGCGAAGAACGAGGCAGGTTCCGGGACGTCACCAGCGTGGCCGACGTACTGCCACGAACGGCGGAAGATCCGCTCGCGCTCGAGCTGGAGGACGGCCGGGTCGGTGTACCAGCCCCACGGCAGTGTTCTCGTCTCGACGGCCGACATCGCGCCGACTCTAGCGACGTTCTCCTGACTGTAGCCCGGGAAAGGCGCGGCCCCGCCTTTCGAAGAAGGCAGGCCCGTGCGGGGTCGAATCGAGGGCTACGGGTTGCTCTGTGAGCCCCAGCCCGTGATGTCGACGTCTCCGTCGCGGAGGAGCCGCCGGAGACGGACAGACGGGACGTGACAGCTCTCTACTTCGTCGTCGAGCAGTCCCGAGACCAGTTCGAGGAGCTGGCACGGCTGATCGACGCGGGAAGGTTCCGGCCAGAGGTCGACTCCGTCTACGCCCTTGCCGAGGCCGCCGCCGCGTTTACGCGCGTGCACGACCGAGGAAAGCATGGCAAGGTCGTCCTGGAGATTCCGTGACGAGGCAGGAGGAAAAGGCGACACGCGTTTCGCGTGCTCCACGAGGGCGCGGCGTTCGTCATCCCGAACCCGTGGGACGCCGGCTCGGCGCGCGTTCTCGAGGCGCTCGGGTTCGAGGCGCTCGCGACCACGAGCTCCGGCTTCGCGTTCACACTCGGCCGGCTCGACGGCGGCGCGACGCTCGACGACGTGGTCGCGCACGTCGAAGCGCTGGTACGTGCGACCGACCTCCCGGTCTCCGTCGACCTGGAGAACGGCTACGACGCGGCGCCCGAGGCGGCGGCGCACGCGATCAGCAGGGTCGCCCGAGCCGGCGCCGTCGGCGGCTCGATCGAGGACTACGACCCTTCCGGCCGCCTGTACGAGCAGGGTGAGGCTGCCGAGCGCGTCGCCGCGGCGGCCGAGGCGGCGCGCAGCGTCGGCTTCCCCTTCACCCTCACCGCGCGGGCCGAGAACCACATCCGCGGCAATCCCGATCTGGCGGACACGATTGCGCGTCTCCAGGCATACGAGGCCGCGGGCGCGGACGTCCTGTACGCGCCGGGCCTCAGGACGACGTCGGAGATCCGGGAGGTGTGCGACGCCGTCACGCGTCCCGTCAACGTGCTCGCGCTCGGGGGACTCTCACTGGCCGAGATCGCCGATGCGGGGGGCCAACGGATCAGCGTCGGGGGCGGTCTTACCTGGGTGGCGGTCTCGGCCTTCGCCGACGCGGCCCAGGCGATCCGCGAGAGCGGCGACTTCTCGGTGCTCGGCGCGCGCGTGCCGCTGGGCGACTGGCTCGGCTGAGCGGTACCGGATCGCGATGAGGTCTGACGCGGTCGAGGAGTAGGACTGTGGCAGCGGGGCGAGCGGCGAAGCGAGCGTCTTTGACGTTCGCGATCGGAAACGCCGGATGGCGTTTCCGATCTGCGGAAAGTCACGGAAAGCGGCGCGGGGCGGGACCGTCCGGCACGAAGCGGCCGAACAGCTCGCGGTGGCCGGCGACCAGCCGGTAGAGGGCGTCGGGCACGCGTCCCCGCACGATGCCGTAGCCGAGGATCCTGCCGTCGCGCTTCACGAGGCGCCAGCTGTCGAAGCGCTCGCTTTCCGGCAGGGCTGCGAGAAGGTCTCTCGCCACGAGATCGTCGAGCGGGACGAACGCGAGACGTTGCCGGCGATCGAGGCGGACGACGACACGCGCCGCCCAGCGGCAGAAGCGTCAGCCTGCGTCGTACAGGAGGACCGGCCGGCGCAGCGTCATCGCGCGCTCTCGAAGCCCTCGAGCGTCGCTCGGACAAGGGGTCCGATGGTCTCCAGCACGTAGCCGCCCTCCTGGACGAGGACCGTCGGCATCCCGAGCGCCCCGAGCAGCCGACCCGCCTCTCGGTACCCGTCCTCGGTCACCGCGAGCGGCGAGTTCGGGTCGCCCGCGGCGGCATCGACGCCGAGCGCAACGACGAGCGCCTCGCACCCCTGCTCCTCGACCGTCGCTGCGAGACGATCGACCGCAGCGAGCCAGATCGCGTCGCCCGAACCCGGCGGAAGCGGGAGGTTGAGGTTCGCGCGCCCGCTCTCGTCCCCGAAGCCGAGGAAGTGCGGGAACCAGCCGGCGCCGGGATCGACGTGGACAGATCGCGGTGAGGACGTCGTCACGCTCCCAGAAGATCGCCTGCGCGCCGTTCCCGTGGTGCGCGTCGACGTCGACGATGGCGACCCCGCTCTTGCCGCGGTCGCGAAGGTACTGCGCCGCGACGGCCGCGTTGTTCAGGTAGCAGGAGCCGCCGTATGCGGAGCGCGTGACGTGGTGGCCGGGAGGGCGGCAGCATGCGTAGGCCGCCGGGGCGCCGTCGAGCACGAGGTCTGCGGCGGTCAGCGCCACGTCGACCGCTCCGCGGGCAGCCGCCCACGTTCCCTCACCCACGGGCGTCATCGTGTCGAACGCCCACGAGCCCGTGCGCGCCGAGAGGGCGGCCGGCACGTGCGGGTCGAGACCGCCGAGGAGGCCGGCCGTCGGGTAGATGTAGCCGACGACGTCGTCCGCGCCCGCTGCTTCCGGCATGCCGTCCGCCTCCCAGTTCTCCCAGGCCGTACGCAGGAAGTCGACGAGGCCGGCGTCGTGCACGGCGAGGAGGGCGTCGTCCGCGTGGGGCACGGCCGCGACGACGGGAGCGCCCGCCTCCTGCAGCGCCGCGCGGATCAACTCAGCCCGCTCCGGGAGCTCGTCGGCGTCGATGTGCGTACCGACCCACACCGCCGTCTCCGGAGCGTGGAGCCGGTGAGCATCGCTCCACGTGACCGGAATCGAGAGCGCCACGAGCTATCCGCCGATGCGGTACTCGGCGGCGACGTCGGCGGTGAGGTACGCCGCCGAGGGGCTGCCCGCCGGCGTGAAGAGACCGATGATCGTCATCTCGCTCGCGGCCGCGTTCTCGACGATGTGCACCTGCCCCGGCCTCAGCCGGAACGCGGCGCCGGCGTCGAGCTTCTCGTTCCCCTCGGCCAGGTGCAGCCGCCCCGGCCCCGTAGGGACCCAGACGATCTCGTCGTAGAGGTGGTAGTGCCAAGGCGCCCTGCCGGGAGGCACGAAGCCGGCGAACAGCGTCGCCCGGGTGGAGCCGTTGTGCGGCCCGAAGAGGATCTCGAACGACCGGCCACCCGTCGCCTGCTGCGCGTCGTTCTCGTCGAGCGTGACGACGAGCTCGCGGGGTCCCATCGGCGCATGCAGGTCGACCTCGCCGCCCACCGTCACCACGATCGCCTCGAGATCCTCGGACGCCGCCAGCGAGCCCTCCTCACCCGCGAGCACGAGTCCTGCGCTGCCGGCGCGAACCGAGGCGGACTCGAGCCCGACAGAGAAGAGGCCGCCCCCCGCTCCGACGTACAGCAGGGAGTCGCGCTCGGTGCTCCCGATTGCTGCCGTCAGACCGGACGCAAGCTCGAGTCTCTCGAGGGCGAGCGCGGAGCCGTCGAGCAGCCGGACATCGAACGCGGGTTGCACGGGCGGCAAGCGTAATCGGTGTAGCTTCAGAAGCGACATGCCGCCCGCCTGCAGCCATCTCGACACGATCGAGTTCGCGGACGTCCCCGACGAGATCCCGGGGTGCGAGGACTGTCTCGAGATCGACGGGTGGTGGGTGCACCTTCGCCGGTGCACGAGCTGCGGGCGGATCCTGTGCTGCGACAACTCGCCGAATCGTCACGCGACGGCGCACGCGAACGCGACGGGACACCCCGTCATCCGCTCGGTCGAGCCGTACGAGCCCTGGTTCTGGTGTTACGTGGACGAGGTCGCGTTCGCGGTCGACGACGTGCCGTAGGCGCCTCGGCTGCGCGGCGCGAAGCGGTCGTCCGAGCGGCGACGGAAGACGCGCTCCGCGCGCCCGTCGAACCAGCCCGAGCGGACGTCCTCCCGGGGGACGTCGAAGAGCGGCACGTACGGCTTGAGATCGAGCACCGGCGTCCCCGCCAGCAGGTCGATCCCGTCGACGACGACCGCGAGGTCCTCGACCGAGGTGATCTGTGCGAGCGAGAGGCCCACCGGGTTCGGCCGCCGCGGCGAGCGGGTCGCGAAGGTGCCGTGCGTCGTGTCGTCCAGGAACGTCGGGACGGCCGGATCCCAGCCCGTCGTCTCGTGGAGGTGAGAGAGCACCCAGAGGTGCGAGAAGCCTTCGACGTCGTCGAGGCAGCCGCGGTGCGCCTCGAACACCTCGATCCGCGACTCGCCGCTCGTATCCGCGATCGGCTGGAGCGGCATGCCGTCGAGGTCCGTGTGCGCTGAGGCGACCAGGCCGATCGGGCGGTAGACGACCGGCTCGACGGTCCGCTTGTCGAGCAGGGCCTCGACGAACGACAGCGCGGCACGGACGACCGAGAGGCGCCAGAGGACCAGCGTCCGCTCGAACTCGGAGGCCGCTCGTGTCTGGCGCTCGAGCGCCAGCTCGGCCCGTGCGAGCAGCGACGCCTGCGCGTGGAGGAGCGGCGCCGGATCGGTTCCTGCGCGCTCGGCGAAAAGCAGCTTCAGCATCAGCTCCGAGCGGAGGTCGCGAACGTGCTCGATCGGCGCCGGGCACCAGCGGCGGAAGGCGGCCCGCCCGCGTCGGGTTGGTCCGAGGGTCGTACGCGCCGGCCCCTCCTCGCTCGCGGCGTGTCCCCGGACCTCGACGAGGCCCGCCTCGCGCAGCTGCGTGAGCGCCCGGTAGACGAGCGGGCGCGTGCACGCGTACACGCGGCCGATCTCTCCGTCGGGAGCGAGTTCACGTGCGACCGCCCAGCCGTGGCGGGGGGCTTCGCAGAGAAGGCCGAGGGTGGCCCATTCGGGCAGAGAGGGCTTGGTGCGGGTGGGTCGACTCATGCAAGTACGGTAGTCAATAAATAACTACTGGTGGTAGTGTGTCCGCGTGGACCGACGACGCTTCGTAGCGACGGCGCTCGGGGTGGGCGTCGCGAGCGCCTCGGGTCCGTGGCTTGCGAGAGCGGCGGCTGCGACCGAGGACGATCTCGCGTTCGCGAACTTCGGTGCGTCGACCGAGTTCCTCGTGAAGGACTTCTATTCGAAGGCGCTCGAGGCGAAGGTCGTCTCCGGTGCCAGGTCGAGCGCGCTCAAGCGCGGTCGATCGTGCTCAGCGCAGCATGCAAAGGCGCTCTCCGACCTTCTGGTCGGTGCCGGCGACGTCGCGCCGCTCGAGGAGGACTTCGAGTTCGCGTGGCCCGCCAAGACGTTCAAGACGGAGAAGGAAGCCGTCTCGACCGGCGTCGGCGTGCTCCGCGCGCTGCTCGGCGTGTACCAGACCGCCGCCGCGACCGTGACCGAGCCGTCCCACCGGGTCCTCTACGCGAGCCTCACGGCGAGTGTCGGCCAGCAGCTCGCGGAGCTCGCCGCGCTCCAGGGCGCGAGGGTGGCCGAGCCGTTCCCGGCCGCGACCGATCTCGAGACGGCGAGCGACGCACTCGAGAGCTACCTGGGCTAGGAGGAGCCGTGACAAGGCGACCGCACTCGTCGTCCTCGCCGCTCGTCGCCCTGGCGACCTCGGCGACCGCCACCGCTGCGCGCACGCAGTCAGGCTCCTTGACGATCTTTGCCGCGGCCTCGCTGACCGACGTGTTCCGCGCCTTCGACCCGGCACCGAAGTACAGCTTCGCCGGTTCGAACACGCTCGAGACGCAGATCCGGAACGGCGCGCCGGCGGACCTCTTCGCGTCGGCCGCACCCCTCAACACGCAGCGGCTCTACAAGCAAGGGCTCGTTCAGAAGCCCGTTACGTTCACGTCCAACCGGCTCGCGCTCATCGTTCCCGCGTCGAATCCTGCGGGGATCACGTCGATCTACGACCTCAAGCGGAAGCCCGTGAAGTTGGTCGTCGCAGGAGCCGCCGTGCCCGTCGGCGCGTACACGCGCACGGTGCTCCGGAAGATGGGACTGTCCTCGGTCCTGTCCAAGGTGGTGAGCCAGGAGACCGACGTGCGCGCCGTCACCAGCAAGGTCGCGCTTGGGCAGGCGGATGCCGGCTTCGTCTACGTGACGGACGCGCGCGCGGTTGCCGACCGCGTCAAAGTCGTCCGCATCCCGGCGTGGGCGCAGCCGCGCGTGCGGTACGAGATCGCAGTCGTCTCCAGCTCCACGCGGAAGGCGGCCGCGCACGCGTGGATCAAGACGCTCTTGTCCGCCCGCGGCCAGGCCGCGCTGAAGGAGTACGGATTCCTCCCGCTCCCGGCCGGCTAGGCGACGGGCTCTTCCGGGCGACGCTCGTTCTGGCCGCGAGCGTCGCCCTCGCTCTTCCTGCTCCTGCCGGTCGTCGCAATCTTCCTGCAGGTGCCGCCGGGAGACCTCGTCTCCGCCCTGGGAACCGACGCCGCGACCGAGGCGCTTCGAGTGACGGCCGAGACGATCACGATCTCGATGCTCGCGATCCTCGTCGTCGGGACTCCCGCCGCGTACTGGATCTCGACGAGGCGCGGCGCTTTCCGGGACGCCCTCGTCACGCTCGTCGAGCTCCCGCTCGTCCTCCCGCCCGCCGTCGCCGGCATCGGCCTGCTCGTCGCCTTCGGACGTGCGGGTCTGCTGGGAGGCACGTTCGACGCGCTCGGAGTCGACATCGCATTCACGAAGGTCGCGGTCGTCCTCGCGGTGACGTTCGTCGCGAGCCCGTTCTACCTGCGGACCGCGATCTGGGCTTTCGAGGTCGTCGATCCGACGCTGCCCGCAGCCGCGAGGACGCTCGGAGCGCGACCTGGTCGCGTCTTCGCCCGCGTCATGCTGCCGCTCGCACGCGGCGGTCTCGGCGCCGGCGCTGCCCTCGCATTCGCGCGCGGACTCGGCGAGTTCGGCGCGACGATCATGTTCGCCGGCTCGCTGCAGGGGGTCACGCAGACGCTCTCCCTCGCCATCTACGAGCAGCTCGACCTCGACTTCGACGTCGCTCTCGCCGTCAGCGCGCTCCTCATCCTCACGAGCGCGCTCGTCCTGCTCTCCGTCAAGCTCATGAGTCGATGGCGCTCCGGGTTCGGTTCGCTCACGCTCTTCGCAGCTACCGCGCGTCGGCCGACCTGACGGTCGAGCGCGGCGAGACCGTCGCGCTCGTGGGGCCGTCGGGGGCGGGCAAGACGACGTTGCTCCGCGTCGTCGCAGGTCTCCTCCGTCCGGACGAGGGCTACGTCGCGCTCGACGACGAGGTGCTGCTGGACACCGCGGCAGCGTGTCGACGTCGCCCCGGAGCGGCGTCGCGTCGGCTACCTGTTCCAGGAGTACGCCCTCTTCCCGCATCTCGACGTGTGGCACAACGTCCGCTTCGGCGCACGGCGAAGCGATGACGTCGAGCCGCTGCTCGAGCGGTTCCGCATCGGTGCAGCTCGCCAAGGCGCGCATCGCCGAGCTGTCGGGCGGCGAGCGGCAGCGGGTGGCTCTCGCGCGTGCCCTCGCGCGCGACCCGGCGCTGCTCCTCCTCGACGAGCCGCTCTCGGCTCTCGACGCGCATACGCGCGCGGGCGTGCGTGCGGATCTCCGTGAGCTTCTCGAGGAGCTCGGGTTGCCCTCAATCCTCGTCACCCACGACTTCGAGGACGCGGCGACGCTTGCGCATCGCGTGGGCGTGATCAGCGAGGGCGAGGTCCTGCAGCTCGCGACCCCGACCGACCTCGTCGCGACGCCGCGCGACGCGTTCGTCGCGAGCTTCACGGGCGCCACCGTCCTTCCGGGCCAGGTCGTGGAGAGCCGCGACGGATTGAGCCACGTCGCCCTCGACGGCGGGCTGTCGCTGTGGAGTGCCGACGACGCGAGCGGCGCGGTCAACGTCGCCGTCTACCCGTGGGAGGTGTCGCTCGGCTCCCACACGCCTGACGACTCGCGCATGAACCACGTGAGTGGGGCGGTCGTCTCCGTCGCGCCGATGGGCAACCGCACGCGCGTGCGCGTCGGGCCGATCGTGGCCGAGATCACCGCTGCGTCGGCCGAGCGCCTCGACCTCCGCCCCGGGGTGCTCGCGACGGCGTCCTTCAAGGCGACGGCCGCGCGGCTCTTCCCCCGCTGAGCGCGACTACTGTCCAGCCAGAAGCTCTGGCCAGCGGAGAGCCTGGAGCGCCTCGCTGTGCTCCGCCGCACATAGCCGAACCGGAGCGCCCACGCGGGCGAATCACGCGCACAGGAGTCCTCGATACGAAGGAGCTCGAAATGCGCTTCATTCCCACCCGGTTCCACGCGCCGCTCGACTACATCGTCGGCGCAGTGCTCATCGCGGCGCCCTGGATCTTCCAGTTCTCGGACAGCGGCTCCGCGACCGCTGTGTCGATCGTGCTCGGCATCGGGCTCATCGCCTACAGCCTCTTCACGAACTACGAGCTCGGCGTCTGGAAGGTTGCGCCGATGGCCGTGCACAACCTGATCGACATCGTCGCCGGCGCCGTGCTGGCCCTCTCCCCGTGGCTCCTCGGCTTCGCCGAGGAGGGCGCGAACTTCTGGGTCCCGTTCGTCGTCATCGGCGTCGCTGCAATCTTCCTCGGCCTGACCACGAAGCAGGCCGGCGGCTACCGCTACGGCACGAGCACGCGGACGACCGCGGCCGGCTGACGGAGTCCTTGCGAGGAGGCCGCCCCCGTGTGGCCTCCTCGCCCCGCGTCTGGAAACGGCTGCGCCGGGGTACTTCTCCGGAGACGACCGAAGGAGGGACCGTGGCCACGCATGCAACCCACACGTTTGCGACCCGCATCGACATCCCCGAGGACGCGCGCGGGAGCCTGATCGAGCTCCTCAACGCGCGCCTCGCAGACAGCTTCGACCTCTACTCGCAGCTCAAGCAGGCCCACTGGAACGTGAAGGGCAGCGACTTCATCCAGCTCCACGAGCTGTACGACGACGTCGCGGAGTCCGTGCTCGAGTTCGTCGACATGATCGCCGAGCGTGCAACCGCGCTTGGTGGCCTTGCGCTCGGGACCGCGCGCATGGCGGCCTCGGCGACGACTCTCGACGACTATCCGCCCGACGCCGTCGCCGGTAAGGAGACCGTCGAGGTCGTCGCCGACCGCCTTGCGGCCTTCGGCACGTCGGTGCGTGAGGGCATCGACACGTCGACGGAGCTCGGCGACATGGATACGGCCGACCTCTTCACGGAGGTCTCGCGCGCGATCGACAAGCACCTCTGGTTCGTCGAGGCGCACCTGCAAGGGTGACCTTCTAGCATCGCGCTCGTGAGCACGGTCGAGTCGCGTCGGTACGACATCGCCGCCCGGTCCACGGCCACTTTTGGCCGCGTCATCTGGAGCTGCCGTGATCAGCATTTCGTGGCCGACGGCCCGGTCCAGAACGGCTGTCCGGGCGAGGCGGTCACGCCGGCGGAGCTCTTCCTCGCCGGGATTGCCACCTGCGGTGTCGAGCTCGTGCAGGTGCTCGCCAAGGACGCAGGTGTTGCGGTCGGCGACGTCAGTGCCGCGGTCGAGGGTGTCCTCGATCCAGCGCGGCCCGTGCGGGACGACGTACGAGTCTTCAACTCGGTCCGGATCCGGTTCGAGCTGGCGGGTGTCGACACGGCGGCGGCGCGGGAGCTGGTCGAGGGCTTCAAGCGGCGCTGACCGCTCTACGGCAGCGTCGCAGTTGCGACGCCGGACGTCACGGTCGAGGTCGCCGTCGTCGCCTGATGCCTGCCGCGTAGGTGCTGTCAACCGCAAGTCAAATCATTTACTGTCGAGAGCGTGTCCGGCCCGACGGTCCGCGATGCAGTCGTCGACGTCCTGCGAGAGCGTGGGCTCACGACGATGTTCGCGAATCCGGGTCCACCGAGGTTCCGTTCCTCAGTGGTCTTCCGGACGATCTCGAGTTCGTGCTCGCGCTCCACGAGGCATCGGTCGTCGGGATCGCGACCGGCTGGGCGATCGCTCGGGCGAGCCCGCCCTTGCGCTCCTGCATACCACAGCCGGGCCTCGGGAATGCGGTCGGGGCGCTCGCGACGGCGCGCGTCAACCGGGCGCCCCTCGTCGTCCTCGTCGGTCAGCAGGATCGTCGTCATCTCGCGCACGAGCCGTTCCTCGCGGGCCGGCTCAATCGCTCGCGGGCGAGTACCCCGTCTGGGTCGACCAACCGGTTCGTGCCCAGGACCTGCCCGGGTCGATCAGCCGGGCGTACCACGAGGCGACCACGGGCGTGGTCCGGCGCTCGTCATCGCGCCGATGGACGATTGGACGCGCCGGCCGGAGACCCGGACAACGCGGCCGCGCCTGGCTCGCGTCGTCCGGGCGGCCGCGGCCGACCCGGCGGCGATCGAGGTGCTGGTCGACGCTGCTCGCTTAGGCGGAACGGCCGGCGATCGTGGTCGGCTCGGGCGCCGACGACGCCGGGGCGTGGGAATCGCTCGTCGCGCGTCGCCGAGAAGCTCGGCGCGCCGGTGTGGCAGGAGTCGTTCGGCGCGCGTGCCGGATTCCCTCACGACCATCCCCAGTTCGCGGGACACCTGCCCGCGGATCGAGCGCGCCTGCGCGCGATGCTCGAGCCGCACGACGTCGTCCTCGTGGTCGGTGCGCCGGCTTTCCGTCAGTACGCGTATGCACCGGGGCCTCTCTATCCCGCGGCGACGCGGGTCGCCGTCGTGACCGACGATCCGGCCGAAGCGCATCGCAGCGTCGCCGAGCTCGCGGTGCTCGCGCCGGTCGCGGGCGTCTGCGCCGAGCTGGCCGGAGGTGCCTGCGCGAGTCGGCGTGGACGGACACCCCGTCCGCCGAGAGCCGCTCCGAGGCGCTCGCCCCGCACAATCCGCTTCGCGCCGGACACGTCTTCGACGCGCTCGCGCGCGCGCCTCTCGGCGAGATGCGGTCGTGATCGAGGAGTCGCCGTCGAGCCGGCCTGAGCTGCTGGAGCGGCTACCCGCTCGCGTCCCGCTCGGGATCCTCAGCCCGGCGATGGGCGGCCTGGGCTTCGGGATTCCGGCCGCGATCGGCATTCGCATGGGCGCCCCCGAGCGCCAGGTCGTCGCTCTGGTCGGCGACGGTGCGTCGCTGTATTCGATCCAGGCGCTGTGGACGGCCGTCCGCTACCGCGTCGGTGCGCTGGTCGTGATCCTTGCGAACGGCGGCTACGCGATCATGGATCGGCTCATGGAGATGGAAGGCGGGGCGGCGCCGTGGCCCAGCTTCCCGGAGATCGACCACGTCGCCATTGCCCGGGCCTTCGGCTGCCCTGCCCGAGAAGGCCGCGACGCAGGACGAGCTCGAGCACTGCCTCGACGAGGTCGTCCCCGGGCTCGAGGATCGCGACCAGCCGCTCGTCCTCGTCGTCGCGGTCGCCCCCGACGAGGCGTTCCAGCCATGAGGCAGCCCGCCCCATAGGATCACGAGAGCGAGTGCCCACACACGCGTCACGTCCGACGAGGTTCAGCCAGCCGCGTGGTACGAGTAGCGAGCAGATCGCGTTCGAGATCCGCCGCCACATCGCGCAGCACGACCTGCGGCCCGACGACCGGCTCGGCACGGAGAACGAGCTCGCCACCGAGTTCGGCGTGAGCCGGCCGACGCTTCGCGAGGCGCTGCGACTCCTTGCGAGCTCCCACCTGATCCGGGCCTCGCGTGGACCCGGCGGCGGCGTCTTCGTGGCCAGCACGCAGAACGAGGGGATCGGTCGCAACCTGAGCGAGTCCATCGCGACGATGCTCGAGACGGAGAGCATCTCGTTGGTGGAGCTCGTCGAAGCTCGCATCCAGCTCGAGGTGCCCCTCGCCGGCCTGGCTGCGACCAACGCGACCGACGAGACCGTCGCCGAGCTCGAGGCGGCGATCGCCGAGGGGCGCACCTACCGTGACCGCCAGGCCTCCGACGAGTTCCGGCTCGCGGACGCCCGCTTCCACCGCGAGATCGCTCGAACCGCAGGCAACGAGCTCCTGCGGGCGTTCACCAGCTGGACGCTCGACGTGCTCCAGCCGCTGCTCGTCGCGCGCGTCGGGCCGACGGTCGACGGCAACACCATCCTCCGTCAGCACCGGTCGGTCCTGCATGCGATTCGCAGCAGGCGCCCGGCGGCCGCGCAGCGGGCGATGGGACGCCATCTCGAGTACATCCTCGAGCGGACGCTCGAGGTCGAGAGCGGCGGGCGATGACCGCCGAGGCGTTCGAGGTACAACCCCCGCCGAGAGCGGTGCCGACGCGGGCGGGCTCCGTGGGGCGAGACCGCATTCTGGTCGTGCTCGTGCCGCTCGTATCGGTTGCCGCCGCGCTCCTCGCCTGGGAGCTCGTCTCGCGGACAGGTCTCATCTCGCAGCGCGACCTGCCGGCGATGAGCACCGCCTTCCACGAGCTCTGGAACCTCATGACGACGCGGGCGTTCTGGGTCGATTACCTCGAGACGCTTCGCGGATGGGCGCTCGGCATCGTGCTCGCGACCCTGCTCGCGGTGCCGATCGGCATCGTCCTCGGCTCGAGCGACTTCCTCGGCAGCGCGTTCCGCGTCCCGATCGAGTTCCTCCGTCCGATTCCTTCGGCTGCGTTGATCCCGGTGCTCTTCCTCACGCTCGGGACGAACGTCAAGAGCGAGGTCTTCCTCGCGACCTTCGGTGCGTTCTGGCCTCTGCTCGTCCAGACGATCTACGGCGTACGCGACGTCGACCCGGTCACGAGCGACACCGGGCGCTCGTTCGGGCTCGGACGGACCGAGCGCCTGTACCGGATCACCCTGCCGAGCGCCGTTCCGTACATCTGGACCGGGCTTCGTATCGCGTCCACCGTCGCGCTGATCCTCGCGTTCACGGCCGAGCTGTTCATGGGGACCGGCGGCCTCGGACAACGCCTGAACGTCGCCGACTCCTTCGGGTTGTACGACCAGGTCTACGCGATCGCTCTCGCCATCGGCTTCCTCGGCATCGGGATCCACTTCGCACTGTCTGCCCTGGAGCGGCAGGATCCTGCGCTGGCATCCGTCCCAGCGTGTCTCGACCCGGTGAGCGACGCGGACGTACAGGGCGCTCAAGATCGGAGCCGAGATCGCGGTTCCGATCGCGATCCTCGTCGCCTGGCAGCTCTGGACGGTGCACGCGCAGGACCCCAACTTCCCGCGGCTCTCGACCATCCTCGTGGAGTTCAAGGACCTCTGGCTGTTCTCGGACTTCGGAACGCACGTCGTGCCGAGCCTCAAGCGGATCCTCCTCGGGTTCGGGATCGCGACCGTCCTCGGCGTCGGTCTCGGCATCCCGCTCGGCCTCTCGCGCTGGACGCGGGCGTTCGCGATGCCGCACGTCGAGTACTGGCGTGCGATGCCCCCACCGGCGCTGCTTCCGATCTCGATCGTGCTCCTCCACTCCATCGGGGACGTCCAGAAGGTGTCGCTCATCGCCTTCTTCTGCCTCTTCCCGATCCTGCTGAACACGATGGACGGAGTCCGCGCGATCGACCCGACGCTGATCGAGACGGCACGCTCGTACAACGTTCCGCGCCGGGAGCGGATTCGACGGCTCGTCGTGCCCGGCGGCGCTGCCGCAGATCGCGGCGGGCATGCGCACCAGCCTCTCGCTCGCGGTGATCATCATGGTCGTCGGCCGAGTACTTCTCGAGCTCGAGCGGAGTCGGATACGTCCTGCTCATCTCGAAGAACACGTTCGAGTTCGCGCCCGATGTGGGCGGCGATCCTCCTCATCGGGCTCCTCGGATACGGGCTCAACGTCGCTCTTCCTGCTGATCGAGCGCCGGGTCCTCGCCTGGCACCGCGGCTGGCGCGCCGCGACGCCGCTCTAGCGGAGAGACGGACTCGTGCTCGAGATCGATTCGCTCGCGAAGACCTACGGATCCGACGAGAAGGCGACCGAGGCGATCCGCAGCATCTCGTTCACGGTCGCGGAGAACGAGCTCGTCTGCGTCGTCGGTCCCTCGGGGTGCGGCAAGACGACGCTCCTGAAGTGCGTCGCGGGGCTCCTCGCACCGACCTCGGGCGCCGCGTTCCTGAACGGCAAGGCCGTCACGTCACCACCCGAGGAGATGGCGCTCGTCTTCCAGGAGTACAGCCGGTCGTTGATGCCGTGGTCGTCGGTACGCAACAACGTCCTCCTCCCGCTTCGGCACAAGCCGCTGAGCAAGGCCGAGCGCTCCGCGCTCGTCGAGGAGTCGCTCGAGGCGGTGGGCCTGACCCGATTCATCGATCACTATCCGTGGCAGCTCTCGGGGGGCATGCAGCAGCGCGTCGCGATCGCTCGCGCGCTGGCGTACCAGCCGTCGATCCTGCTGATGGACGAGCCGTTCGCCTCCGTCGACGCGCAGACGCGCGGAGACCTCGAGGATCTCGTCCTGCGCGTCCAGGAGGAGTACGGCATCACGATCCTCTTCGTCACGCACGACATCGACGAGGCGGTCTACATGGCCGACCGCGTCGTCGTCCTGACGCATGCGCCGACGACCGTCCTCGAGATCCTCGCGATCACGATCCCCTTCCCGCGAGACCAGATCGCGACGAAGGAGCTGCCGGAGTTCGCACACCTGCGCGCGCACGTCTACCGGCTGATCAAGCGTGACGAGGCGGCGGCACCCTCCGCCGAGGAAGAGGTCGCGCCCGCCGGCTGACGCGAGCACCGCTCAGACGCGGTCGATGCCGACGTAGTTCTCCGCGAGGGAGGTCGCCGCCGCGCTCGACGTCGTCACGTATCGGAGCTGCGACAGCTGCAGCCGGAGGTCGAAGTCGTCCGCGGAGTCGAAGCGGTGGAGCATCGACGTCATCCACCACGAGAAGTGCTCAGCGCGCCACACCCGCCTGAGGCAGGCGTCCGAGTAGGCGTCGAGGAGCTCGCTGCTTCCGGTTCGGTACCAGGAGACGAGCGCCTCGGCGAGCACGCGGACGTCGTGGAGGGCGAGGTTCAGGCCCTTCGCACCAGTGGGCGGCACGATGTGCGCGGCATCGCCGGCGAGGAAGAGGCGGCCGAACCGCATCGGCTCGGCGACGTAGCTCCGCATGCCGGTGACGCCCTTCTCGAGAATCGGCCCTTCGGCGAGCGTCCAGCCCTCGAGGCCGAGCCGCAGCTGCAGCTCTTCCCAGATTCGCGCGTCGGGCCACTCCGCGAGGTTCTCGTCCGGGTGGCACTGGACGTAGAGGCGGCTCAGCTCGGGGCTTCTGAGGCTCAGCAGTGCGAAGCCTCTCTCGTGATGTGCGTAGACGAGCTCGTCGTTCGACGGCGCCACGTCGGCCAGGATGCCGAGCCAGCCGAACGGGTACTCGCGCGAGAACTCCGAGAGGACTCCTGTGGGAATGCTCGGCCGGCACACGCCGTGGTAGCCGTCGCAACCGGCGATGACATCGCACTCGAGCACGTGCTCGGCGCCCTGATGGGAGAGGCGGATGCTCGGACGGTCGCTCTCGAGATCGTGGACGGAGACGTCGGAGACCTCGAACAGGAGCGGGAGGCCGGCATCCAGGCGCAGGCGGATGAGGTCCTTGACGATCTCCGTCTGCCCGTAGATCACGATCGAGCTGCCGCCGGTGAGGTCACTCAGCGGGATCCGGTGCCGCTCGCGGTCGAACTGGAGCTCAATGCCGTTGTGGACGATCCCCTCGCGCCGGAGCCGCTTTCCCGCGCCCGACTCGACGAGCAGGTCCGCGACCCCCTGCTCGAGCACGCCCGCCCGTAGGCGATGCTCGACGTGCTCGCGGCTGCGATCCTCGAGCACGACGGACTCGATGCCTTCGCGCTGGAGAAGGTGAGCGAGCGTGAGACCTGCAGGCCCGGCGCCGACGATGCCGACCTGCGTCCGCATCAGTCCTGTGGGGTCGGCCCGACCTCGTCGAGCACGCGCTGCGCGATTGCGAACGCCCCGTTCGCCGCTGGCACGCCGCAGTAGATCGCGCTGTGCAGCAAGACCTCCTTGATCTCGTCGGGCGTGAGCCCGACGCGAATCGCCGCACGGACATGCATCGCGAGCTCCTCCTCTCGCCCCAGCGCGACGAGGGCGGCGAGCGTGATGCAGCTGCGCGTCCGCCGATCGAGCCCCGGTCTCGCCCAGATCTCGCCCCACGCATACCGGGTGATGAGGTTCTGGAAATCGGCGGTAAATGCCGTCGTTCGCTCGACGGCACGGTCGACGTGCTCGTCGCCGAGCACCTCGCGGCGCACCTTCATGCCCTGCTCGAACTGTTCGCTCATGTCGCCTCCGTGCCCGCCGGGACCTGCAGATGCCCGAGGAGCGCTCGAGTGAAGAGTGTCGGTTGCCCGACGTTCGCGAGATGTGCGCACTCGGGCAGGACCGTCAACTCGGCTCCGGGAATCGCTGCGGCGAGGAACGCGCCGTCCTCGGGCGGGGTCGCGACGTCGTCCTCACCCGAGAGGACGAGCGTCGGTGTGCGGATGGCGCTCACGTCGGAGCGAGCGTCCCAGCGGGCGATCGCCTCGCAGCACGCGGCGTAGCCCTCCGCGGGGATGCCGTCCAGCATCTCGCGATAGCGGGCGACTGCCTCCGGGCGCTCCTCGCGGAATCGCTCCGTGAACCACCGACCGAGCACGGCCTCGGCGATTGCGGACATGCCATTCGTGCGCACGACCCGACTGCGGTCGTGCCAGCCCTCCGCCGGCCCGAGGTGGGCGGCAGTGCAGCAGAGGACGAGGCGGTCGAGACGCTCCGGGGCCTGCAGCGCGAGGGCCATCCCGACCATGCCCCCGAGCGACAGCCCGCAGAACGAGACGTGCTCGAGGTCGAGCACGTCGAGGAGCTCGACGACGTCGTCCGCAATGGACTCGACGGCAACCGGCCCGTCCGGGACCGGCGAGCTGCCGTGGCCGGGGTGGTCGAAGCGAACGACCTGGAAGTCGTGCGCGAGCGACGGGAGCTGGGGATCCCAGAGCTCCCAGGTCGTCCCAAGTGAGCTCGCAAGCACGAGTGCGGGCTTCGCCCTCGATCCGTCGATCCGGTGTGCGAGCTTCACCTGCGCTCCGAGCGGTAGAGCTCGAGTGCGCGGTCGACGAAAACCTCTGCGGAGCCGAGGTACGTCGCGGGGTCGAGGAGAGCGTCGAGCTCGGAGTCCGAGAGACCGACGCGCTCGTCCTCGCGCAGCTCGTCGGCAAGCGAGCGCCCCGAAGCCGCGACACGTGCTGCTGCCTCCCGGACGATGTCGTGGCCCTCCGCCCGGCCGTACCGCGCCGCGAGAGCGAAGCTCACCCGCTCGGCCAGCACGAGCCCGTTCGTCTCGCCGAGGTTGTGTCGCATCCGCTCTGCGTCGACGTGGAGGGAGCCCACGGCCCGCCCGACTGCGTGCGCCGCCCCGCCCGTGTAGGCGAGCGCTCCGGAGAGTGCCTCCCATTCCGCGTGCCAGGCACCGGCGGCCCGCTCGTGCTCCTGGTCGAGCCCCGTCGTAAGGACGGATGCGTACCCGTCCACGAGCCGCGCGCATCCCCGGGCGAGCGTCGACTCGATCGGGTTGTGCTTGTGCGGAAGCGTGGACGATCCGCCGCCGATCTCTTCTCGGGCTTCGTCCACCTCGGTCTGCGCCAGGAGCACCACGTCGAGCGCGATCTTCGCGAGCACCCCGGAGGTGGTCGCGAGCGCGGCGCCCAGCTCGGCGATCCGGACCCGGTTCGTGTGCCACGGCAGCGCGGGCTCGGCCAAGCCGAGGTCTTCTGCGAGCGCGTGCAGGACCGCCGGCCCGTGCTCCTCGACAGCGGCCAGGGTGCCGGCGGCTCCGCCGAACTGCACCGCCAGGCGCTCGCGACGCACCGTGTCGAGGATGCTCCTCGCCTCGAGCACGGCGACGAGCCAGCTCGCCGCCTTCAAGCCGAACGTGGTCGGCACGGCTTGCTGGAGCATGGTGCGCGCCGCCATCAGCGTCGAGCGGTGGGCTTCGGCGAGCCCCGCCAGAGCAGCCGTGACGCCGTCGAGCTCGGCGAGGATGAGGTCGAGCGCACCGCGAGCGACGAGCATCGACGCGGTGTCCATGACGTCCTGGCTCGTCGCACCCCAGTGGACGTAGCCGGCTGCGTCGCCGCCGACGTTCTCGCGGAGAGCGCGCACGAGCGGCTCCGGAGGGCTCCCGACCGAGCGCCCCCGCTCGAGTAACTCGTCGAAGTCGTACAGGCTCGGATCGCAGCGCTCGGCGATCGCTGCCGCCGCCTCCGACGGGATGACTCCCGCCTGCGCCTCCGCTCGGGCGAGCGCGGACTCGAACTCGAGCATCGCAGCGAGCCAGGCGCGCCCCGAGACGGCGTCGAGCAGCTCCTCCGGGACGAAGAGCGGCCCGAACGTCGTCATACCGCGAAGAACGTCGTCTCGCCGTCGCCCTGGAGCCGGATGTCGAAGCGCAGGCCTCCGTCCTCGGCGCGTGCGATCAGGGTGGCTCGCTCCGTCTCGTCGAGCTCGGAGAGAATCGGGTCGGCGGCGTTCGCCTCCGACTCGTCGGGGAAGTAGAGCCGCGTCACGAGCTGCTTGAGCAGGCCACGCGCGAAGACCAGGACGACCAGGTGCGGGGCCTGCAGCTCGCCCGTTCGGTCCGGGCACACGACCGGGCTTCACGGTCACGAACTCGAACCACCCGTCGTCGACCGTCCCCGAGCGCCCGAAGCCTCGGAACCCGTCCTCGAGCGGGATGTCTGAGCGCGTGTCTTCCGCGTGCGCATAGCGGCCGGCGGCGTTCGCCTGCCAGATCTCGATCAGGCCGTCCGGAACGGGATCGCCGTTGCCGTCGAGGAGTTGTCCCCGGATCCGGATCGCGCGCGGGTCGTCGTCGCGAACGACGGACGAGCCGACGTGGTCGCGGAGCAGCCCGATCGAGAGGAACGGCCCCGAGGTCTGCGAGGGCGCGGGCAGGAGGGCGGGGTCAGTCATCGTGCGGCTCCTCGAGCGGGGTCGCGCTGCGGCCGCCGAGGACGATGTCGAAGCGGTACCCGAGCGACCACTCGGGCTGTGTCAGATCCAGCTCGAACGAGCTGATCAACCGGTCGCGTGCCTTCTCGTCGCGGACGGAGTTGAAGATCGGGTCGAACGGGAAGAGCGGATCGCCCGGGAAGTACATCTGGGTGACGAGTCGATCGGGGATCGCCCGCCCGAAGAGGGAGAAGTGGATGTGGGCGGGACGCCAGGCGTTCTCGTGGTTCTTCCACGGATACGCGCCCGGCTTCACGGTGACGAAGCGGTACTCGCCGTTCTCGTCGGTCAGGCACCGTCCGGCGCCCGTGAAGTTCGGGTCGAGGGGCGCGTCGTGGGTGTCGACCGCGTGGCGATATCGGCCCGCGGCGTTCGCCTGCCAGACCTCGACGAGCTGGCCGGGGATTGGACGCCCGTTCGAGTCGAGCAGGCGCCCGGAGACCGAGATCCGCTCTCCGAGAGGCTCGCCCGCGTGCTGGCGGGTGAGATCGTGGTCGAGCTCGCCGAGCGCGAGATCTCCATACACGGGAGCCGTTCGCTCGGACAGGGTGTGAGGGAGTAGCACCAGCGGTTGCTCGGGATGCCGTAGCCTCGTCCCGACGTACTCCGGGTAGTCGTACGGCGGATCGACACCGAGCACGTCCTCGTCGCGAACACGCGAGAGCGACGAATGCCTCAGTCCCATCTCAGTCCTCCAACTCGATGGTGAATCGTGCGCTCGGTCACACTACTCACGTCCGCGACCGTCGACTCGCCGAGAAGCTCGGTCAGCACGAGGGAGCCGTCCCGGACCCGGAAGACGGCACGCTCCGTCACGACGACGTCGGCAGCCTCGCGGGCGGTGAGCGGAAACGTGCACTCGCGAACGAGCTTCGCCTCGCCCGCCGGCGTCGTGGAGGTCATCGTCACGATCACGCGGCCCGCGCCGACCACGAGGTCCATCGCGCCGCCGACGCCGAGGACGTCCCTCCCGGGGATCGCCCAGTTGGCGATGTCGCCTCGCTCTCCGACCTGGAGCGCGCCGAGCACGGCGACGTCGACATGACCGCCGCGGATCATCGCGAAGCTGGACGCGCTGTCGAAGTACGACGCGCCCGGGAGCGCCGTGATGGGACGCTTGGCGGCGTCGACGAGGTCGGGGTCGAGCTCGTCCTCTTCGGGCCGCGGGCCGACGCCGAGAAGCCCGTTCTCCGTGTGCAGGTAGATCTCCGTGTCCGCGCCGAGGTGTCCGGGGATCAGGTTGGGGATCCCGATGCCGAGATTGACGACCTCGCCTGGCCGGAGCTCCTGCGCCGCGCGTGCGGCGATGACGGTCTTCGGATCGTCGCTCATGCGCTGAGCACCAGGTGGTCCACGTAGAGGTGCGGCGTCGCGATCGACTCGGGCTCGAGCTCGCCGACGGGCACGACCTCGCCCGCCTCGGCGATCGTGATCGCCGCCGCGGTCGCCATGAGCGGATTGAAATTGCGCGCGGTGTGCCGGTACCAGAGGTTCCCGAGCTCGTCGGCGCGGGCTGCGTAGACGAGCGCGACATTCGCGCGGATCGGCTCCTCGAGGACGTGGGCACGCCGTCGATGAGGCGCTCCTCCTTCCCCTCGGCGAGAAGCGTCCCGGCCCCAACCGGCGTGAAGAAGCCGGCGATGCCGGCGCCGCCGGCTCGAATCGCCTCGGCGAATGTCCCCTGCGGGAGGAGGGTCGCCTCGATCTCTCCTGCGTTCACCGCCGCGACGGCCTCGGGATTGGACGTGAAGAAGGACGAGATGCCGCGACGGATGCGTCCCTGCCGCAGGAGCTTGCCGAGGCCCTTGCCAGGCTCGCCGATGTTGTTCGAGACCACGGTCAGGTCGGTCGCGTCGGAGTGGTCGACGAGTGCGTCGATGAGTGTCAGCGGCGCTCCGACGAGCCCGAAGCCGCCGACCATGACCGTGTCGCCGGTCTTGACGTGGCTGACCGCCTCCTCAGCCGTGATCAGACCGGTCGCTGTCACCGAGCTCGACTCTAGGACGTGGGAAGAGGGACAGGGATGCGTGACGGTACGTTGCCGTTTTTGGAATTTCAAGACGTCGTCCTACTATGTCGAACACATGGAGGCCATTAACGGCGTGACGGAACGCGTCCCAGCCGCACGCGGGTACTCCCAGTCGCTCGAGCGCGGGCTCGCGATCCTGGCGGCGTTCACGTCGGAGCAGCCACTTCTCGGAGTCAGCGACCTGTCGCGCGCCATCGATCTGAGCAGGAGTACGGCCCACCGCTACATCGCGACGTTGACGAAGCTCGGATACCTCGAGCAGGACGCGGAGACGAAGAGGTACCGGCTGGGGCCCCGCGTCCTCGACCTCGGCTTCTCGGCGCTCAACTCGATGGAGCTCCGTCAGATCGCCGCTCCGCACCTCCAGCAGCTGAGCGACGAGACCGGGCACACGGTGAACATGGCGATCCTCGACGGCGCCGACATCGTGTACATCGAGCGCTGCCGCAGCTCTCAGCCCGGTCAGCGCGAGATCGACCTGAACCTCCACGTCGGTTCACGACTGCCTGCCTACTGCACCTCGATCGGGAAGGTGCTCCTGGCGTTCGTTCCAGGACGGAGTCGTTGGGGAGTCTGCTGCGGCGAGATGGAACTCCTCCGGCGGGGTCCCGAACACCATCGCCGACGACCCAAGCGCTCCGCCGCCGAGCTCGCAGAGGTGCGCTCCTCCGGCGGATCGCCGTTGAACGAGGAGCTCGCCTACGGGCTCCGCTCGATCGCCGTCCCCGTGCGGTCGCGGTCGGGCGAGGTGGTGGCCGCCATCAACCTGGCCGTTCATCGGTCGCTCGTCTCGATGGCCGACCTCGTAGCGAGGACTCGGACCCGCACTCGAACGGACCGCCTCCCACATCTCGGCTCGGCTCGGCCATCGCACCGAGGGAGGAAGGCTCTAGGGGAGACCGTCGGATCGGCACGCGGTCAGTCGAGGCCCGAGCAGCCGCGCGGCGTTCTCCTTCAGGATCAGCGGGCGCACCTCGTCCCTGAACGGCGCGTCCTCGAAGTCGGCCGAGCCAGCGGTCGGGCGTGATCAGCGGGAAGTCCGAGCCGAAGAGCACCTTCTCCGCAGCTGCGTGTTCGCGTACTGGACGAGCTGCGGCGGGAAGTACTTCGGCGACCAGCCGGAGAGGTCGATCCAGACGTTCTCCTTGTGCAGGCAGACCGAGATCGCCTCGTCCTGCCAGGGGAACGACGGGTGCGCGAGCACGATCGGCAGCTCCGGGAAGTCGGCGGCGACGTCGTCCAGGCACATCGGGTTCGAGTACTTCAGGCGGAAGCCGCCGCCGCCGGGGAGGCCGGTGCCGATCCCGCTGTGGCCCGTGTGGAAGAGCGCCGGCAGCCCTGCCTCCGCGATCACCTCGTAGAGCGGGTACGCGCTGCGGTCGTTCGGGAAGAACTCCTGCAGGTTGGGTGGAACTTGAACCCCTTCACGCCGTGCTCGTCGATCAGCCGGCGGGCGCGCTCGACGGCGTCGGGCCGCGCGGGGTCGACGCTCGCGAACGGGATCAGCACGTCCGGGTTCGCGGCGTGCGGCGTCGGCGATCTCCTCGTTCGGGATCGGCGGCCGTCCCGCTGTCGAGCCTCCCAGTCGACGGTGAACACCACCGCCGCCATCTTGCGCGCGCGGTAGTAGCTCGGCGACGTCGTCGACCGTCGGCAGCGGCTCGTCGCTGCGGAAATAGCGGCGCGCCGCGTCGCGGAGATGCGGCGGCATCGGGTCGTGCCCGTCGCGGGAGAGCTCGGTGTGCACGTGCACGTCGATCGCGGTGACGGCTGCGACGTCGATCACGGCGGCTCACCGTCCCCAGCTCGTCCTGGAGCGCCGCGCCCGCCGCGAGCAGGTCCCAGTCGGCGCCCGGGCGCCCCGATCAGCGAGACGCTGACCGGAAGCCCGCTGTGGCTCCCGACACCGGACGGAAGCGCGACGACCGGGAAGCCCGTCCAGTCCCAGTAGTGCGTGAGCGAGATCTCCTCGACGTCGCCGAACGCCTCGTCGTAGCCGCCGCCTCGGAGTGGGCGACGATCGGGACCGTCGGCTCGACGATCGCGTCGATCCGGTGCTCGACGAACCAGTCGACCCAGGCGTCGGTGTCCTCTCCGCGGCCGGCCTGCGGGCGATGTACTCCTCGCCCGTCATCGCCCGGCTGCTCCGCGTGCTCGAGCAAGCCGACGGTTCGAGGGACGATAGAGCTCCCGCCGGTCGTCGAAGCGGCGGTGGTAGACGAGCATCTCGGTGCAGAACAGTCGAGGAAGTCGGCGAGCACTCGAGTCGAGCGGCGCGGGCGGCGGCTCGAGCTCGACACGCCTGGCAGCCGAGCCGTCAAGCGCCGATTCGAACCCGTCGGCAACGTCCGGGTCGAGCATCGGCGATGCGCGGCGACACGGCGATAGCGGCGCGAGCGGCCGGCGCGAGGCCGGCGGGGCAACACCCGCCATCGCGGCCAGCAGCGGCTCGCAGTCGACGACCGTGCGGGCCATCGGCCCGGCATGGTCGAACGTCGGGCAGAGCGGGACGATCCCGCGCATCGAGACGAGGCCCCGCGTCGGCTTGATCGTCGAGGTTCCGCACTCGCCGAGGGAATGCGGAACGAGCCCGCCGTGTCCGTGCCGGTGGCTGCCGGAACCTGCTCCGGAGGCGAGCGCCGCCGCCGAGCCGCCGCTCGAGCCGCCGGCCGAGCGGCTCGAGCGCCCACGGGTTGCCGACCTGGTCGGTCGTGCCGCCCGCGGCGAACTCGTGTGTGTGCAGGTGCCCGAGCAGCACCATTCCCTCGGCGGCGAGCCGGCCCAGATGTCGCAGTCGCGCTCGGGCACCTCGTCGAGCACGCGGCTCGACGCGGTCAGGGCTTTCCGGCCACGGCGTAGAGATCCTTGAGCCCGATCGGGATCCCGCAGAGCAGGGGCGCGTCGCCCGCGGCCAGTCGCGTCGTCGGCGCGACCGGCCGCGGCCCGCGCGTCCTCCTCGTACACGCGAGCCCAGGCGTTGACGGACGCCCGGATCGCCGTCGTGGCTGTGCGTGCCGTCGCGCTCGCTGGATGCGGGCGAGGCAGGCGTCGACGAGCTCGCGGGAGGAGAGAGCACGCGATGCAGTGCCGCGGCCGCATCCCTCACCCCGAGGTCGGCCGGATCGGTCACGGCAGCGATGATCTCACGTTCGACCGAGCGGAACGCCCTGTTGACTTTGGAGGCCCACCGCATAGGTTCACAAGGGTTCGATGGGATCCGCCCTGGACTTGTAAACAATTTGGCCTGGGCCGGACGACTCTCGAATGCAGACCTTGCGCACCGCTCGACGCCGAGCGATGATGCGCGAACCTGACGGCACGGAAGCCGTCACCGACGAGCGGGCGGCAAAAGGAGGGACGGTATGAGATCGAAGAAGCTGATCGCCGTTGTCGCGTTTGCGGCGACCAGCGCCTTCGCGTTGGTGCTGGCCGCGTTGGCGACAGGGGGAAGCCAGTCGCCGGCCGCGGCAGGTCGGTGCCGCGGGCAACGCGACAGGCGGCGATGCGGCTCGGGACCGGCAAGAAGGCGACGGGGAAGCCGATCAAGCTCGGCAGATCAACATGCTGATTCCGGGCGTCGACTTCACGACCATCGCGAAGATCGCGAAGGCGTACTTCGACTGCGTGAACGACAACGGCGGCATCCATGGCCGCCCGATCAAGTACATCCTGTACAACGAGCAGCTCAACCCGGCCCAGCAGGCGCGCTCGCAAGAAGCTGATCCAGAGCGACAAGGTCGTCGGTGATCGTCGGCAACACCAGCTTCACCGAGTGCGGAACGAACTGGAAGTACTACCAGAGCAAGGGCTTCGTGGTTATCGGCGCGGGCGTTCAGGCCGAGTGCTTCGGCACACCGTCCTTCGTCGAGTCGAACATGGGCCCGCGCTACAGCGACATCGGCGCGGCACAGGCGCTGATCAAGCGCAGGCGTCAAGAAGATCGCGATCGCCTCGCCCGAGACGATCTCGGCGTACGCCGACGGCGGCGTGCTCAAGCTCGGCAAGGCGCAAGCGTCGACGTCAAGAGTCTTCCCGACCCACCTGCCGGTCACGGACGCCAACTCGCAGCTGCTGCAGCTGTACCAGTCCGCCGGCGACGGCAGCGGGATCATCCTCGACTTCACGCCCGACACGGCTCCGGCGTTCATGAGTGCGGCGATCGCGCATGGGTCTCGTCGACAAGATGAAGTGGGGCTCGTCGACGCCGATCGCCAACACGTTCATGGCGGAGCAGTTCCCGCAGTTCGACGGTCAAATCTCTCATCAACCAGGAGTTCTCCAACCTCGACCGACGTCCGTCGGGCCGGACACACGCTTGATGCCGGCAGTCAACAAGAAGTACTCGCCGAAGGTCGCTCTCGCAGGCGTTCGGCCAGATGGGCTTCATGGACGGCAAGTTCGCGACCATCGCGCTGCTGAAGGTCAAGGGCCCGATCACGGCGGCCAGTCTACAACACCGCGGTCCGGACGCTGAAGAACGTCAAGACCGACATCCTCTGCAAGCCGTGGTACGCGGCAAGCCTGCCGTACCACATCCCGAACAACTACGGACATCACGGTCGACCTACAAGGAGGGCAAGGTCGTCGTCAAGGAGAAGTGCTTCGCGATCGCTCCGGTCGACAAGTCGCTCGCACAGACCCGCAAGTCTGGGAGAAGAAGTACAAGCTCAACACCGGATAACGACATCGAACGATGACGACGATCAGGGTGCACGGGACACCACATGACTAGCCTTCTCGCCCTCGCGTGTTCGGCGTGGACTGGGAGTTCCTCAAGCCCTTCATCGTGATCGGGCTGGCGCTCGGGGGCGTGTACGCGCTCTCGGGCGTCGGCCTCGTCGTGCTGTACCGGGCGACCGGCGTGCTGAACGTCGCCTTCGGCGCCATCGGTGCCGCCGGCGCCCTGATCGCGTACTACATCGTGACTCACACCGGCTGGCCCGACTGGCTCGCCTTCACGATCTGTGTGCTCACGGGCGGGGTCGTCAACCTCGCCTACGGGATGCTCCTCGGCCCCGCCTTCGCACGCCGCGACCCGCTCGTGAAGATGATGGGAACGCTCGGACTCGCGCTCATCCTGCTCGGGCTGATGGCCTGGCGGGCGCCGATCGGCGGCGCGTTCGCCCGTCTGCTGCCCCTCCCGAGCTCGAAGCACATCTACCAGATCTGGGGCACGGGGGTCAGCCTGACGCAGATCATCGCGCTCGCCCTGGCGTTCGTGATCACGGCCAGCGTCAGCGTCTTCCTGAAGCACGACCAAGCTCGGCACCGCCATGCGCGCGCTTGCCAACGACCGCGAGATCACCGCCGCGCTCGGGGTGCCCGTGCGGCGGGTCGAGGCGGTCGGCCTGGTTCGGCTCGGGGCTCTTCTGCGGCATGGCGGGGCCTGCTGCTGCCGGACCTGCTCACGTCACTCGACTACTCAGCGCTGACGTTCCTCGTCATCTCGGCGATCGCCGCGGCGCTGATCGGACAGCTCAAGTCGCTCTGGATGACCCTGTTCGGCGGCATCGCCGTCGGCGTGGTCCAGGCCGTGGTCGACCCCTTACAGCGGCGACACGCCGATCTCCTCCGTGGGCAGCTACCGAGCTGCGGCTCCCTTCGCGCTCGCGATCATCGCGCTGCTGTACATGTCCCGTCGCCGTGTCGTCACCCTCTCGCGGACGACTCGCTAGGCCTTGAACGAGGCACCGGCAGAGCGGGAGCGCGCGCGGGCGTGGCCGGAGATCGTCGACCGGCAGGGCGGCGACCGGGCTCGTGTCCGCAGCCGTGCTCCTCCTCATCGCGCTCTTCGTGCTCCCGGCGATCGCCGGGAGCGACTGGATCACGACCTTCACGAGCGTCGCGATCTACTCGATCGTCGCGCTCGGCTTCAGCGTGCTCTACGGCCGCGTCGGGCTGATCTCCCTGGGCCAGGTCGCGCTTTCTGTCGATCGGCGTCTGGGTGGGACCCGCCTCGCCTATGCGACGTCGATCCCGTTCCCGCTCCTCCTCGCTCTCGTCGGGGCGGTGTGATGGTGATCGGCACGCTGGTCGGCCTGACCGCCATCCGGCTCTCCGGCCTCTACCTCGCTCTGATCACGCTGATGTTCGCCGGCGCGACCACCGTCGTCCTCTCCGTCTGGGACTTCCCCAACGGCGGCCACGGCTTCACGGGACACACCTCCGTCCCCGACCTCTCCGGACTCGAGAACGTCCGGCGGCCGAGCGTCGGAGTCGGCGACACCGCCTACTACCGCTACGTCGTCATCGTGGCCACGCTCATGTTCCTGCTCGCGCTCGCCCACATCGTCAGCAAGCCCGGGCGCGCGTGGGCATCGATCCGCGAGAGCGAGCCGGCCGCCCTGGCGGCCGGCGTGAACGTCACGCTCTACAAGCTCTGGGCTTTCGCGCTGGCGTCGTTCATGGCCGGCGTTGCAGGCTGCCTGCTCGCGGCGCTGAACGGCGTTTCGCGCGCGATCAACTTCCAGACGCAGGACTCGCTGACCCTTGCGGCGACGTCGCTGTTCGGCGGGGTCTTCAGCGTCTGGGGCGCGCTGATCGCCGGGATCTTCTACCAGCTGCTGCCGTTCCTCTTCGAGGCGCAGTGGGGCATCAACCCGAACTTCCTGCTCATCGTGTTCGGCGCCGGGCTGCTCCAGGTCCTCCTCCTCGCGCCGGGCGGCCTTGCCGACCAGTTCCCGAAGGACATGGCCAACCTCGGGCGGCTGCTCGCCCGGAAGATGCCGGCGACTCGCCAGGCGGCGTTCGGGCTCGGGAGCAACTTCGCTCTGATTCTCGGAATCGTCCTCATCGCCACGGTCTCGCCGCTTCTCGGCCTGGTCTCAATCATTCTCGCCCCCGTCCTGGCCGCTCAGGCCCTCGACTGACTGTGGTAGAGATCGAGAACCTGACCGTCCGCTTCGGAGGCGTCATCCCCCTCGACGGAGTCTCGCTCGTCTTCGCGAGCGGTACGTGCGGGCTGATCGGGCCGAACGGCGCCGGCAAGACGACCTTCTTCAACGTGATGAGCGGATTCGTCAAGCCGTCCGGCGGGACGATCACTGCCTTCGGCGAGAACCTCCTGAAGATGACCGACTACCGGCGCTCCCGGTGGGGCCTCCGGCGGACGTTCCAGACGGAGATGGCCATCGAGCAGCTCTCGGTCTACGACAACGTCGCGATGATCCACGAGCACTCGTCGGCGAAACGCGCGACGCGTCGAGCCGACGTGCTCAGCGCGATCGAGTTCGTCGGCCTCACCGCGTCCCCGAAGTCGAAAGTTCGGACGCTCAACGTGCGCGACCGGCGCCTCGTCGAGGTCGCCCGCGCCGTCGTCGGCCAGCCGCGCGTGGTGCTCCTCGACGAGCCGGCGGCCGGACTGCCCGACCAGGAGACCGAGCATCTGGGCGAGCGTGATTCGACGGATCCCGGAGCAGTTCGGCGCGCTCACGATCCTCGTCGACCACGACATGAGCCTGGTCTCGGCGTGTTGCGAGACGACCGCGGTCCTCGATTTCGGAAAGCTGATCGCGGCCGGGCCCACGGCGGAGGTGCTGCGAGACGAGCACGTCATCAATGCCTACCTCGGGACCGCAGAGGAGCTGTGACGGAGGTCGCCACAGGTGTCGCGCTTCGCGTGGAGGGCCTGTCCATCTCACGTGGGGCCCGAACCGTGGTTCACGACGTCTCGCTCGAGATTCCGCAGGGCGAGGTGACGACGTTGCTCGGAGCGAACGGTGCGGGCAAGTCGACGCTCGTGCTCGCGATAGGCGGAATCTTGCGCCCGAGCGACGGACGCGTGCTGCTCGGCGAACTGGATCTCACGCGCCGCAGGCCGGAGGCGATCCGCGCGGCTGGGGTGGCGGTTGTTCCCGAAGGGCGCAGGCTGCTGCCCGAGCTGACGGTCGAGGACAACCTGCGGGTCGCGACGTTCACGCTCTCCCGCGCGGAGAGGCGGGAGCGCCTACGCGAGGTGTTCGATCTCTTCCCCAAGCTCCAGGCACGCCTGAAGGCCCCGGGCCGCCAGCTCTCCGGCGGCGAGCAGCAGATGGTGGTGCTGGCGCAGGCACTCGCCTCGCGCCCGCGGATCATGATCGTCGACGAGCTCTCGCTCGGCCTCGCGCCCATCGTCGTGAAGAGTCTCGTCCCGACGCTCGAGGAGGTTGCGCAGTCCGGCGTCGGGATTCTCCTCATCGAGCAGTTTGCGCACGTGGCGCTCTCGCTCGCCAACACCGCGTACGTGCTCGAGGGAGGCCGCATCCGCTACCGGGGCCCGGCGGAAGCGCTCAGAGATCGCCCGGACCTACTCCACTCCGCGTATCTCTCCGTCGAGCAGGTCATCGACGACGCGGCGGGGAGCTGAGATGCGCGCCGCGGTCACCGAGGGAAGGCGTGCGATGCGGGTCGTCGATGTGCCGGAACCGAGCGCGCCCGGCGTCGGAGAGGTGCTCGTGAGGCCCGAGGCCGTCGGGCTCTGCGGCTCGGACTTCCACTACTTTCTCGGCGACCTCGGAGACGCTGTCGGAACGGACCTCTACCCCCGCGTCCAAGGCCACGAGTTCGCCGGAGTGGTCGAGGCCGTCGGGCCTGACTCACCGCCCGGCCTCAGCGCCGGCGAACGCGTCGCAGTCTGGCCGCTGACGTCGTGCGGGCACTGCTACCCGTGCCGGATCGGCAGGCGCAACGTCTGCTCGAACATCAGCCTGATCGGGGTGCACCGCGACGGAGCGCTGCAGGAGCGGCTTCGCGTCCCGGTCTCGCAGGTCTTCCCGGTCGGTGGTCAGGACGCCGCCGTCGCCGCGCTGATCGAGCCCGTGTCGATTGCGGTGCGAGCAGTGGTTCGAGGGCGCGTGGAGGCGGGGGAGAAGGCCGTGGTCTTCGGTGCCGGGCCGATCGGTCAGGCGGTTGCGACGGCCGCGATCGACCGGGGAGCGCAGGTATTGCTGGTCGATCCGGTTCGGAGCCGCGTCGAGCGTGGCAAGGCGACCGGCGCGGAGCTGCTCACCCTCGAGGACGGCGCCGACCTCGCCGCGGCTACGCGTGAGTGGGCGGGCGACGAAGGGCCACAGCTGGTGTTCGAGGCGACCGGTGTTCCGGACGTCGCCCGGACCGCGATCGAGCTCGTCTCCCAGGCGGGGCGCGTGGTCATCGTGGGCCTGTCGGGTCACGACGCTCCGCTCAGGGTCGGAGACCTCGCCTTCAAGGAGATCGACCTGCTCGGCGTCAGCTGTTGCAACGGAGACGAGTTCGCCGCGGCCGTCGATCTCGTGGCCAGGCGGGAGGAGGCGCTCCGCGGGCTCGTCACGCACGAGTTCCCGCTCGAGCAGGCTCCCGACGCGATCGAGTACGCGATCGGTCACCCGGCTGAGGTCATGAAGGCGGTCATCCGACTGTGATGGGAGGCCAGATGCGCGAGCCGATGCTCACCGACACCATCCAGATCGCACTCGTCGTCCGAGACATCGAGGCGACGATGCGGACCTACGTCGAGGAGTACGGCATCGGTCCCTGGGACGTCTACGAGTTCAATCCGGAAACCGTCCGGGACATGCACGAGGACGGGGAGCCCGTTGAGCGTTCCTGGCGACTCGCGCTCGCGCAGGTCGGCCACGTGCAGTGGGAGCTCATTCAGCCGCTCGACGAGGACAGCATCTATGCGCGGTTCGTCGCCGAGAAGGGGGAGGGCGTGCACCATGTCGGCGTCGCGGTGCCGAGCTTCGACGCCGACGATCGACGACGCTCGGGGACCGTGGCCGGCGCGTCGTCTTCGGAGGCGAGTACAAGGGCGTCAACTTCGCGTACCTCGCAACCGACGACGATCTCGGCGTCATCACGGAGATCTTCGCGGCGCCTCCCGGCGTCGAGCAGAAGCCGGACGCGGTCTATCCAGCGAATTGATTTAGAGTCGACGAATGGCGCTCCGATCTCTCGACGCGGGCCGTGCCCAGGCGGTCGAGGCTCTCTGCCAGCTGATCGTGCCCGGCTCGGGCCGGGTCGGGCCGGTCGTCTACGTCGACGCTCTGATCGCGGGAATGCCGCCGCCCGTGCAGGAAGGTGCGCTGGCCGCGATCGACGCGCTCGCGCCCGCTGCCGCCGAGGGAGCCGACGCACTCGCCGAGCACGCGCAGACACCCGAGTTCGGGTTCGTCCGCGCGCTCGCGATCGAGGCGTACTACTCGGACTTCGTCGCGCCGGGCCGCGACGCCACGGGCGCCTGGACGGAGATCGACTTCAACTCACCGCTCGCGATGCAGCTGAAGAAGGACTGGTCCTACCTGGGGGTCGCATGAGGAACTCCTACGACGTCGTGGTCGTCGGGTCGGGCGCCGGGGGCGGTGTCATCGCCGGCGAGCTCGCGCAGCGGGGACGCGACGTGCTGCTGCTCGAGATCGGACCGCACAGAAAGGCGGAGGACTTCACCCGCTGGGAGGCAAAGGCCACGCACGAGCTGTGGTGGCCGCTCCGGTTCGCGCAGCTGCAGAACGGAGAGCCGTTCGCCTTCCTTGCCGGTCGTTGCGTCGGCGGGACGACGACCATCAACTCCAAGGTCGCGCTGCGGGTACACGACCGCGACGTCGCGAAATGGAATCCGGCGACCGGCCTCACCAGTGATGGGAGCACGCCGTTCTCGCGAGCGGATCTGGACCCCTACTACGAGCGCGTGGAGCAGGTGCTCGGCGTGCGTGAGCGGACGGATTGGACGAAGAGCGTGTACACGGTCGAGGCTGGGTTCAGGGCGCTCGGAACGGAGCTCCACCCCGTCACCTCGTACACCGACCCCAACTGCTCGAGCTGCGGCTCTTGCCTCCAGGGGTGCGCCACGAACGCGGGCAAGTCGACGATGAACACGTACATCGCGGACGCTCTTGCACGCGGCGGGCTCGAGCTGCGGGCCGAGGCTGCTGTCGAGCGGGTGCTCGTCGAGGACGCGGACGACGGGCCGTTGGCGACGGGGGTCGAGTACGTGGACGCGACCGGCGAGCGGCGTACGGCGCACGCCGGAGCGGTCGTCGTCGCCGCGGGGACGCTCAACACCCCACAGCTCTTGCTGAAGTCGGGGCTCACGAACGAGGCGATCGGGCGGAACCTCGGTCTGCACCCGGTGCGCCTCGTGTACGGGCTCTTCGACGAGCCTCAGGACGCGCACATGGTCTACCCGGTCACCGCGCATTGCAAGAAGTTCCAGCACGACGAGGAGGGCGGCTTCGTGATCGAGGCAACCACGATCCAGGACCCGATCTCGTTTGCGACGACGCTCACCGACGAGAACGGGCCGTTCTGGGGCGAGCGCCTCGTCGAGGCCGTGAAGCAGTTCCGTCACTGGGTCGGCCTGCTCGCGCTGTGCAACGACGAGAACGGCTCCCGCGTCGTCGTCGACGAGTCGGGAGGCGAGCGGTTCGACGTCGACTTCCACGCCGCCGATCTCGAGCGGATCGAACGCGCGCTGCGCTTCAGCCGCGAGGTGCTCGAGGCTGCGGGGGCGCGTCAGGTCTGCTGGACGGGGCTCTCCTCGACGCACGTGCAGGGCTCCTGCCGCATGGGGGACGACCCCGCGCGGTCGGTCGTCGATCGCAACGGCGAGTCCCACGAGGTGAAGCGTCTCTTCGTGGGTGACGGGTCGCTCGTCCCGCGCACGATGTCGGTGAACCCGTCGCTCACGATCATGGCCCTCGCGACGAGGGTCGCCGAGCATCTCGACGCCGATCCGAACGGGTACCTCGGGTCGAAGGCCGCCGCCGTCGCGTCGGTGTGAGAGCCGCGCTCCTCAGCGAGTACCACCGCCCGCTCGAGCTCGTGGAGCGGCCCGTGCCGGAGCCCGACGCGCCCCGGAGCGTCGTCGTCAGGATCGCCGGCGCGGGCGTGTGCGCGACCGACCTGCACGCGATCGACGGGCTCATGGAGCCTGCCGGCCTCGTGCCCCCGGTCGTGCTCGGGCACGAGAACGCGGGGTACGTGCACGCGGTCGGCGACGACGTCACGGCTGCCGCCGTCGGCGACGCCGTGCTCGTGTACCCGGCGTACAGCTGTGGCCTCTGCGTCCCGTGCCGGCGCGGGCTCGACGTGCATTGCGAGCGCCACCAGTTCACTGGCCTCACGCGCGACGGCGGTTTCGCGGACTACGTGCTCGTCGACGAGCGGTCCCTGCTCCACTTGCCCGACGGCGTCGATCCGGTCGAGGTCGCGCCTCACGCCGATGCCGGCATCACCGCCTACCACGCGGTGAAGAAGCTCTTGCCGCGGCTGGAGCCGGGCTCGACTGCCGCTGTGATCGGTGTGGGCGGCGTCGGCCATATCGCGTTGCAGCTCGTCCGTGTCCTCGGGGCTGCAAGGGTCGTCGGCATCGACACGGACGCGCGCCGCCGAGAGCTCGCAGCGGAGCTCGGCGCGGACGACGTGCTCGGGGAGGAGAACGATGTCGCCGACGCCGTTCGTGAGCTCACGAACGGTGCTGGAGCCGACGTCGTCCTCGACTTCGTCGGCACCGACGAGACCCATGCATCGGCCATGCAGATGCTTGCGCGCCGCGGTCTCTACTCGATCGTCGGGTACGGCGGCATGGTCTCGCATCCTTCGGTGGGCTTCGTCGTGGGAGAGACGGTCGTGGCCGGGAATCTCGTCGGGAGCTGGATCGACCTCTGGGAGCTCCTCCAGCTCCACGGGCGCGGCGACGTGACGCTGCGGTCCGAGACGCATCCACTCGAGGAGGTGAACGACGTGCTCGACAGACTCCGCGCAGGCGAGATCACGGGTCGGGCAGTCCTCGTGCCGTGACGAGCGTCTACGAGCGGCTGTTCGACGTCCGCGACACGCGCATCGTCGTGACGGGCGCAGCGAGCGGGCTCGGCTTCGCGATGGCGGAGGTGCTCGCGGAGTGCGGCGCGCGGGTCACGCTCGCCGACGTCGACGAGGAACGGCTCGAGGCGAGCACCGAGAGCCTGCGCTCGCGCGGCTTCGACGCGCGCTCGTTCGTCGTGGACGTCACCGACGAGGAACACGTGCAGGCGCTGTTCGACGACGTCGTCGAGGAGCAGGGTGGGGTGGACGTCGTATTCGCCAACGCGGGCCTCGCCTCGGTGCCTGGCTTCAGGGTCGACGGCGGGCAGACGTTCGACACGATCGAGCGCTCGGACTGGGACAAGGTCCTCGGCGTGAACCTGAACGGCGTCATGCACACGATGCGGAGCGCAGCGCGAGTGATGAAGGAGCAGCGGTCCGGCCGCATCGTCGTCACCGCCTCGAACGCCGGGCTCCGGGTGGAGCCGATGGCGTGCTACGGCTACCACGCGAGCAAGGCTGCGGTGATTCATCTCGTCCGCGCCGCTGCTCTCGAGCTTGCCCCGCACGGCATCCTCGTGAACGCGATCTGCCCAGGGCCGTTCTACGGGACGCTGATCGGTGGCGGTGTAACCGAGCATCCGACCGAGGAGATGAAGGCGATGTGGCAGGCGCTCATCCCGCTCGGCCGCATGGCGCACCCGGACGAGCTGAAGGGCCTCGTCGTGCTCCTCGCCTCGCCCGCCTCGAGCTTCATCACCGGCGCCGCGCACGTCGTCGACGGCGGCTCGCTCGTCCAGGCCTGACCGAGTGTTCTCCGGCTAGCGCAAGACCGCCCGTCCGTCCTTGACGACGGTCGCGCCCTGCCCGCTCACGGCGTCGAAGCCGTAGGCGCCGTCGCCGAGGCTCCAGATGCGCGTCGTCAGCGTGTCGCCCGGGAAGAGGGGTGCGGAGAAGCGTACGGCGAGGCGCTCGATGCGGGCCGGATCCTCGACGGCGGCTGCCTCGAGCACCGCGCGGCCCGTGAACGCCATCGTGCAGAGCCCGTGGACGATCCGCCCCGGCAGTCCGACCGAGCGCGCGAAGTCGTCGTCGAGGTGGATCGCGAAGTGGTCTCCCGATGCCTCGGCGTACCGGACCGTCTGGTCGTCCGCGACCGGGTACGTGATCTCCGCGGCAGGTTCTCCCTCGGCGTCGAGCCGATGATCGGGCGCGCGCTCGCCGACGCTCTCCGGCGCCTCGACGCCGCGGAAGAACTCCGTGATGTGCTGCTCGTTCAGGAGCTCGCCGTCATCGTCACTTGTCTCGGTCCGGATGACGAGGGACGTGCCGTTGGGGCGGCCGAGCAGTGCTACCGGCGTCGCGAGCGAGCGAACCCGCATGCCCGCGGTGAGCGCCCGGTGGACGACGACGTCCTGCTCGTAGTGGACGACCTGCGGGCGGACGTCGTCCGAGGCGACCGCGCGGGAGACCTGGCCCGCGGCGTCCCAGACGGGGAGGAGCGCGAACACCGGCCCGCCGACCGCGTCGTCGGTCGCGTCTGCATACGCCTGCAGCGCATCTGCGGTGACCTCGTACGAGTGCTCGTCGCCGGCTCTCCCGATGGCGGAGACGTCGAAGCTCATGTCATCCCCGTCGCCTGGCCGCCGTTCACCGTCAGGACCTGGCCCTGGACGAAGTTCGACCACGGGGAGCAGAGGAAGAAGATCGCGCCCGCCGCCTCCTCGGGTGTCGCGCCGCGTCCGAGCGCGATGAGCTGCGATGCCCGCTCGCGGTTCCGTCCGGGGATCCCGAGTGGGACCTCGACGTCGCCGACTGTGAAGGTCTCGCTGCTCTCCTCCGCCGACGCCGTCAGCCGCGTCTCCACGAAGCCGAACGCGACGGCGTTCACGTTCACCTTGAACGGGCCCCATTCCCTCGCGAGCGTCTTCGTGATGCCGACGAGCGCGGCCTTCCCGGCGGAGTAGTTGACCTGGCCGACGTTGCCCTGTGTGCCGGAGATAGAGGTGACGTTGACGACCTTGCGGAAGACCTCACGACCCTCTTCGCGCTCCTTCTTCGCGGGCTCGCGCAGGTACGGGGAGGCGGCGCGGAGAACGCGGAACGGGACGACGGTATGGATCTCGAGCATCGCGCGGAACTGCTCGTCGGACATCTTGTGCGCGATGCCGTCCCACGTGTACCCGGCGTTGTTCACGACGATGTCGAGCTGGCCGAACTCGGTGACGGCCTGCTCGACGAGGGCCTCGCAGACGCCCTCCTGCGTGAGGTCGCCGGCGAAGACGGCCGTGTCGCCCTCGATCTCGGCGGCGGCCGCCGCGGCGAGGTCGGCGTCGAGGTCGTTCACGAGCACGCGCGCTCCCTGCGCGCAGAGGAGCTCGGCCGTCGCTCGGCCGATCCCGCGCGCCGACCCGGTCACGATCGCCGCCTTTCCCTCCAGCACCCTCATTCGCCCAAGCCTCCTCGCGTCGATGGTCGCTCCCGGCGGAGTCTAGGATCGCGGCGATGAGCGCGCGCGCGGGTCGGCCACTGGCGCAGGGAGACGTCCTGTGGGAGCCGCCCGCGGACGCACGCGAGCGCTTCGAGCTCGGGCGGTATCTCGAGTGGCTCCGCAGCGAGCGTGGGCTCGACTTCCCCGGCTACGACGAGGTCTGGCGCTGGTCGGTCTCCGACATCGAGGCCTTCTGGGCCTCGATCTGGGACTTCTTCGAGGTTCGCGCGCATGCACCCTACGAGCGGGTGCTCGGCTCGCGCGAGATGCCCGGCGCCGAGTGGTTCCCGGGTGCGCGGTTGAACTACGCCGAGCACATGCTCGGTCGCGACGAGGACGTCGACGTAGTCGCGGTAGTCGCGTACTCGCAGACGCGCGACGTGATGGAGCTCACCTTCGGCGATCTCCGTGAGCAGGTCGCACGGGCGCGTGCGGGTCTCAAGCGTCTCGGGGTCGGACCTGGCGACCGCGTCGTCGCGTACCTGCCGAACATCCCGGAGACCCTGGTCGCGTTCCTCGCGACCGCGAGCCTCGGCGCGATCTGGGCGACGTGTCCTCCCGAGTTCGGCGTCCGCAGCGTCCTCCACCGCCTCGGGCAGCTCGAGCCCGAAGGTGCTGCTCGCGGTCGCGGGGTACCGCTACGGCGAGAAGCTGGTCGACCGTCGCGAGCAGGTCGCCGAGATCCACGCGGGTCTGCCCGAGCCTGGAGACAGTCGTGCACGTGCCCTACGTCGGAGGCGCCGAGGACACGCTTCCGGGTGCCGTCTCGTGGGACGCCCTGCTCGCTCAGAGCGAGCCGCTCGCGTTCGAGTCGCTGCCGTTCTCGCACCCGCTCTACGTGCTCTTCTCGTCCGGCACGACCGGCCTGCCGAAGGCGATCGTGCACTGCCACGGCGGCATCCTCCTCGAGCATCTGAAGAACCACGGCTTCAGCTGGGACTTGAAGCCCGGCGATCGGCTCCAGTGGTTCACGACGACCGCCTGGATGATGTGGAACGCGCTCGTGTCCGTGCTGCTCCTGCGCGCCTCGATCGTGATGATCGACGGCAACCCGGGGTATCCCGACCTCTCGTTCCAGTGGCGGCTGATCGAGGAGACGAAGCCGACCTTCTTCGGCCTGAGCCCCGCGTTCACGATGGCGTGCCGGAAGGAGGGCCTCCGGCCGGGAACGCTGTTCGACCTCTCTTCGGTTCGCATGGTCTGCGAGGCGGGCTCGCCGCTGCCTCTGGAGGGATACGAGTGGCTGTACGACCAGTTCGGTCCGGACGTGAACGTCAACGTCGGTAGCGGCGGGACCGACGTCTGCACGGGCCTCGTGCAGGGCTATCCGCTGCTGCCTGTGTGGGCGGGGGAGATGTCCGCCCGCATGCTCGGCGCAGACGTCGATGCTTTCGGTCCGGACGGAAAGCCTGTCGTCGGCGAGCTCGGCGAGCTCGTGATCAAGCAGCCGATGCCGTCGATGCCGGTCGCCTTCTGGGGCGACCACGACGGCTCCCGTTACCGCGAGGCGTACTTCGACTTCTTTCCCGGCGTCTGGCGCTTCGGCGACTGGATCCTGTTCACGGAGCGGGGGAGCGCCGATGATCACCGGCCGCTCGGACGCAACGCTCAACCGCGGCGGCGTGCGGCTCGGGTCGAGCGAGATCTACTCGGTCGTCGAGGAGATCGACGAGGTGCTCGACAGCCTCGTCGTCCACCTCGAGGAGCAGGACGAGCTGCTCCTCTTCGTCGTGCTGCGGCCGGGTCTCGAGCTCGACGACGAGCTCCGGAAGCGGATCGCGGGAGCGCTGCGCAACTCGCTCTCGCCGAGGCATGCGCCGGACACGATCGTGGCCGTGCCCGCGATCCCGCGGACGCTGACGGGAAAGAAACTCGAGGTCCCGGTCAAGCGCATCCTCACCGGGGCAGAGGTGTCCGAGGTCGCGTCCAGCGACGCGCTCGTCGAGCCGAGCTCGATCGAGCCGTTCGCGGAGTACGCGCGGACGCGGGAGCACCCGGCCGCGTCGACGGGCTGATGCCCGCTCCGCGGCTCCAGCACGTCCTCGTGCTGACCGACGACCTCGACGCGACGAAGGCGTTCTACTGCGACGTCCTCGGACTGGAGGTCGGCGAGCGGCCGACGCTCCCGTTCCCCGGCTACTGGCTCTACGCAGACCGCGTCGCGTGCGTGCACGTCGCCGATCGCGGCTCGTACGACGCCCATGCGTCGAGCATGGGGCTGCCGGCAAAGGCCTCGCCGGTGGACCACGTCGCGTTCGAGGCGCACGGGTACGACGCGCTCGTCGAGCGCCTCCGCCTGGCGGGCGTCGCGGTAACGACCAACCGCTCCGCGGCGGGCGTCCAGCTCTTCTTCGACGACCCGAACGGCGCCCGGATCGAGCTCGTCGTCAGCGAGTAGCGACCTCCGCAGCCTCGAGCGGCGCCCTGCCGAGGATCATGTCGGCGGCCTTCTCGGCGATCATGATCGTCGCGGCGTTCGTGTTCGCCCGCGTGATCGTCGGCATGACGGAGGCGTCGACCACGCGCAGCCCCTCGACGCCGTAGACGCGCAGCTCGGGGTCGACCACCGCGCCCATGGCGCAGGTCGAGGTCGGGTGGTAGACGGTCTGGCTCGCACGCTCGACCCAGTCGAAGATGTCCTTCTCCGAATCCGAGGCCGGGACGCTCAGCGGCTCGCGCGCGATGGCCGTGAGCGGCGGTTGCGCCGCGATCTCGAGGGCGATCCGGACGCCGGCGAGGATGCTCGCGCGATCCTCCTCGGTCGTCAGGAAGTTGCAGCGCACGGTCGGCTTCGAGTCGGGCATCGGCGTGCGCAGTCCGACCTTGCCGCGTGACGTCGGCTTGATGATCACCGGCCCGAACGCGTAGCCGTTGTCGGGTGGCGGACTCAGGCCCTCGTCGAAGAACGGCGCCGCCGCGAAGTGGAACTCGACGTCGGGCGCGGGCAGGCCCGAGCGCGTCGTGAAGTACCCGCCGGCCTCCGGGTAGTTCGAGGTCAGAGGCCCGCGGCCCTCGCTCTCGAGGAGCGCGAAGTTCTCGGGCGTGAAGATCCCGAAGAGGCCCGGCTCGTCCGTCAGGTAGTTGACGTTGACCATGCAGTGGTCCTGGAGGTTCTCGCCGACCGGCAGGTCCTGACGGACGGGGATCCCGAACACCCCGAGGTCTGCCGCCGGTCCGATCCCCGACAGCATCAGCAAGACCGGCGACTGGTACGTGCCCGCCGAGACGATCACCTCGCGCTCGGCGCGGACCGTCTCCCGGACGCCGTTCCGAACGACCTCGACGCCCACGGCGCGGTCACCCTCGAACACGAGTCGCTCGACGAAGACGAAGTCGCGGATCTCGAGGTTGGGCCTGTCCTTCGCCGGGTGCAGGAACGCGTCCGCTGCGCTGCAGCGCATGCCGTCCCGCTGGGTGAGCTGCCAGCGTGCGACCCCCTCCGGTCGGTCGATACAGAGGTCTTCGATCAGCTCGTAGCCCGCCTCGACCGCAGCCTCGAGCTGTGCGTCGACCAACGGGCACAGGGAGCGGCTGTCGGAGACGGCGAGCGGGCCGCCGACGCCGTGGAACTCGCTCTCGCCGCGCTCGTTGTCCTCGGAGCGCTTGAAGTACGGCAGCACCTCGTCGTAGCTCCAGCCCGTGCAGCCGGATGCCGCCCACTCGTCGAAGTCGGCGCGGTGACCGCGGAGGTAGATCATGGCGTTGATCGAGCTCGACCCTCCGATCACCCGGCCACGCGGCAGGTAGAGCCGCCGGCTTCCGAGGCCCGGCTCTTCCTCGCCGTAGAGATCCCAGTCGAGGCTCGACTTGAAGGCGAGCGGGAACATCGCCGGCACGTGCAACTCCGCCGCAGCGTCGGGGCCGCCGGCCTCCAGCACGAGAACCGAGACGTCCGGGTCCTCACTCAGCCGTCCGGCGAGAACGCACCCTGCGGATCCGGCTCCGACGATCACGTAGTCAGCCACAATCGAGCTCTCCTCCGTGTCGGTGACGCCCCGAGCTTAAACCGCCTGCGATCCCGTTACCAAGATTGTTGGCAAGGCCGGGGTCGGCGCGTTAGGTTGTCGAGAGATGGGCGCCAGCGACGACCTGATCGCGCTCTACTGGACCACGTCCGGACCGGTGGAGGTGCACTTCGGGCGCGAGTGGAGCCTGTTCGATCTCCGCGACCGCTGCGAGCAGGCGGCGCGGGTCGGATTCAGGGGCATCGGGCTCTGGCACGCCGACCTCGAGCACGTCCTGGAGTCCCGGACGCTCCGGGAGGTGCGCGCGCTCTTCGACGAGTACGGGCTCGACCAGCTCGAGCTCGAGTTCCTCGGCGACTGGTTCCTCGACCCGAGCGACGAGCGCCGAAAGGCGTCCGACGAGCGACGGGCGCTCCTGTTCGAGAGCCGCAGCTGAGCTGCCGGCGCATCACGTCAAGGTCGGAAACATCGTCGGCACGGAGTGCGAGCTGCCGCGGATCGTCGAGGCCTTCGGCGCGCTCTGCGCCGACGCTGCCCGGTACACGGACGCGAAGATCGTCTACGAGTTCATGCCGTACGACGTTCAGGTGAACGACGTCGACACCGCGCTCGAGGTGGTCGAGGGTGCGGACGCGCTGAACGGTGCACTCGCATTCGATACCTGGCACCTCGGCAAGCTGCGGCTCGAGCCCGACGAGCTCCGCCGCATCCCGCCCCGGTTCATCGGGTGGGTCGAGCTTTGCGATGGGCCGTACGAGTACGCGGAGGACCGGCTCGACGAGGTGATCAATCGGCGCAAGCTTCCCGGCGAGGGCGAGTTCCCGGTCGCCGAGTACGTGTCCGTGTTCCGGGAGCTCGGCTACGACGGCCCGTGGGGGGTCGAGGTCCTCTCCGAGGAACTCCGCAACCTCCCGATCGAGCAGATCTTCGACCGTGCCTACGAGACGACCAGCTCCCAGCTCGCCGTCTCGCGAGAAAGGAGCCTCGGTGTCTGAGAACGGTCTCCCGACAGGAACGGCTGACCTGGATGTTCACGCAGATGGTGCGCATCCGCGAGTTCGAGGAGCGGGTGAAGAGCACGTTCGAGGAACACCCGGGCGTGATCCGTGGCCATACGCATCTCGCGGACGGGGCCGAGGCCTCGATCGTCGGCTCGCTCGCCGCGCTGCGGCCGGACGACCAGCTCACGACGACCTATAGGTGCCACGGCTACCCGATCGCGCTCGGCGCGGACACGAAGGCGCTCATGGCCGAGATCTACGGACGCGAGACAGGAATCTGCAAGGGGTACGGCGGGTCCATGCACCTGACCGACGTGGAGCGTGGATTCCTCGGCACCTCGGGCATCGTCGGGCAGGGCATCCCGCACGCGGCCGGCGCGGCATGGGGCGCGCAGATCCGCGGGAAGGGCCAGGTCGTGCTCTCGTTCTTCGGCGACGGAGCGTCGAAGCAGGGCGCCTTTCACGAGACGCTGAACATCGCCTCGCTCTGGAAGCTGCCCGCCGTCTTCGTCATGGAGAACAACAACTACCAGGCGTACACGAGGGTCGAGCAGGAGGACGCCAACGCGGCAGTCGGCGAGCCGCTCGCGGTGAAGGCGAAGGCCTTCAGCATGCCTGGGGTGACCGTGGACGGCGGCGACCCGGTCGCGGTCCACACGACCGTCAGCGAGGCCGTCGAGCGCGCGCGCTCAGGCGAGGGGCCGACGCTCGTGGAGTCGCTCGTCTTCCGGCTGAGCGCTCACGGCAACATCATCGCCCCGCCCGGCGTGCCGCTGCACTACCCGGAGCACGAGGCGATCGCGATCTTCGGCAACGTCGAGGAGTTCGAGGCCGCGAAGCGCGGCGATCCCGTCCCCCGCTTCCGGGCCCAGCTCGTCACGGACGAGAAGCTCACCGCCGACGAGGCGGACGCGATCGCCGAGGCGGCGCGCACGGAGATGGACGAGGCGGTCGAGTTCGGGCTCGCGAGCCCGTTCCCCGCGCCGGAGCGAGCCACCGACTACGTCTACGCCTGAGGAGGAGGAGCCAACGATGGCACGCGAGCTTCCCTACATCGCCGCAATCGGCGAGGCGGTCCATCAGGAGATGGAGCGCGACGACACGGTTCTCTACTTCGGGCAGAACCTCGGGCTCACCGAGGACGACCCCTTCGTGAAGGCGTTCGGCAACGATCGCGTGCGCGTGACGCCGATCTCGGAGACCGCCGAGATCGGGATGGCGGTCGGCGCCGCGTTCGCCGGCTACCGGCCGGTCGTCCAGCTGTACATGGCCGAGTTCATGCTCGTCGCCATGGACCAGGTCGTGAACGAGGCGCCTCGCTTCTACGGCATGACCGCCGGGCAGGTGAAGGTCCCGATCGTGCTCCAGGCCGGCTATGGGTTCACGGCGGGCTGGGCCGGTCAGCACACGGGAACGATCTACGGCATGTTCATGGGGGTTCCGGGCCTCAAGGTCCTCGTCCCGTCGACGGCTGCGGACGCCAAGGGCCTGATGACGGCGGCGATCCGCGACGACAACCCGGTCATCCTCTTCCACAACTACCTCTTGACGCTCGAGCACGGCGACGTACCGGAGGGCGAGCACGTCGTACCGATCGGCGAGGCTGCCGTGGCCCGCGAGGGGAGCGACGTGACGATCGTGGGCATCGGCTGGACGGTCGGCAAGGCGCTCGCGGCCGCGGAGCAGCTCGCTGGCGAGGGCGTCAGCGCAGAGGTGATCGACGCGCGCTCGCTCGCGCCGCTCGACACCGCGACGATCCTCGAGTCCGTCGAGAAGACCGGTCGGCTCGTCGTGGTGGACCAGGCGACCCGGCATGCATCGGCGGCGGCGATCATCGCGGCGGAGGTGGCCTCCGAGGGCTTCGCCTCGCTGAAGGCCCCCGTGGAGCTGGTGACCTCCCTCGATGCGACCGTCCCCTACAGCGAGCCGATGGAGCAGTACCTCCTGCCGAACGAGGCCAAGGTCGTCGCCGCGGCGCAGCAGGTGCTCGGGTCCGCGCCCGTCGCGGCGTAGCGTGTCCCACAGCACGACCGGCCGGCTCGACGGCGGCGTCGGGCTCGAGCTCCTGCGCTCGATGTGGCGGATCCGTGTCTTCGAGGAGCGCGTGGGTGAGCTGACGCGGGCGGACGAGGTGCACGGTCTCGTGCACCTGAGCGTCGGCCAGGAGGCGGTTGCGGTCGGCGTGTGCGGGCAGCTACGGCCGGACGACGCCATGTACAGCGGTCACCGCGCGCACGGCCACGCGATCGCGAAAGGCGCACCGCTCGGCCGCGTCATGGCCGAGCTCATGGGCCGGGACGGCGGGCTGTGCCGCGGCCTCGGGGGCTCGATGCACCTCGTGGATGCCGAGCACGGCTTCCTGGGCGCGACGGGCGTCGTGGGTGGAAACGTTCCCCTCGCGCTCGGGAGCGCGCTCGCGGCACGTCTCCAGGCGGCGACCAGGTTGCCGTCGTGTTCTTCGGAGACGGTGCCGTCCAGGGCGGCATCTTCGTCGAGTCGGTCAACCTCGCGACGCTGTGGGCGCTGCCCGTGATCCTCGTGTGCGAGAACAACGGCTTCGCCGAGTTCACGCCGCGCTCGGCGCATACGAACGTCGAGCGCGTCAGCGATGTCGTCGCCCCGTACGGCGTCGAGCGGGAGACGGTCGACGGCAACGATGTCGGTGCCGTGCGCGAGACGTTCGCTCGGTTCCTCACCGAGGCGCGCCGGGGGAGCGGACCGATGCTCCTCGAGTGCCTGACGCACCGGCTTCGCGGACACTACGAGGGCGATCCGCAGCGCTACCGGCAGGCTCTGGCCGCCGAGGAGTGGCAGGAGCTCGACCCCATCCTGCGCCTGCAGCGCCGCGGTGTCTCCGAAGGGTGGCTCGACGAGGACGCGCCGCCCCGCCTCGAGGCGGAGGCACGCGGCGACGTGGAGGAGGCCGTCGGCTTCGCGCGCGAGAGCCCGTTCCCGAGTTCCGAGCTGACCGCCGACCTCGTCTACGCCCCGTGACCGAGACGACGTACCTGCAGGCGATCACCGGCACGCTCGCCGAGGCGATGCGTGCCGACTCGGCGGTGCTGGTGCTCGGTGAGGACGTGGCCGAGGGAGGGCCGTGGGGCGCGACCGCCGGGCTCGCCGAGGAGTTCGGCGCCGAGCGTGTCCGGAACACGCCCATCAGCGAGGCGGCGATCTGCGGCGTCGCGGTCGGTGCGGCGCAGTCCGGGCTGCGCCCGGTCGTCGAGATCATGTTCGTCGACTTCGTGACCCTCGCCCTGGACCAGCTCGTGAATCAGGCGGCGAAGGCGCACTTCATGTCGGGCGGCCAGCTCGCGGTGCCGCTCGTCCTGCGTACGCAGGGCGGTGCGGGTCAGCGCGGCGCCGCCCAGCACTCGCAGAGCCTCGAGGCCTGGCTCACCCACGTGCCCGGGCTCAAGGTCGTCATGCCGAGCACGGCGGCCGACGCGGGCGGTCTGCTCGCGAGCGCGATCGCCGACCCGAACCCGGTCGTCTTCGTCGAGAACAAGACCCTCTACTTCCGCAGGGAAGACGTCCCCGACGAGCGCGAGCCGGTACCGATCGGTCGCGCGACGGTCGTCCGCCCAGGCCGCGACGTCACGGTGGTTGCCCTCTCGCGCCTCGTCTCCGAGTCGCTCGCGGCCGCCGACGAGCTGGCGACGGACGGGATCGAGGTCGAGGTGATCGATCCGCGCACGCTCGTTCCGCTCGACCTGGAGACGATCACCGACTCGGTGACGAGGACGCACCGGCTCGTCGTCGCGCACGAGGCGGTGGCCCACGGAGGCTTCGGAGCGGAGATCACGGCACGGGTGCAGGATGCTGCGTTCGACGAGCTCGACGCTCCGATCGGGCGGGTCGGAGCGCCGTTTGCACCAGTCCCCTTCAGCCCACCGCTCGAGGACGCCTATCTCCCCGGACGGCGCGACGTGGCCACTGCCGTGCAAACCGTGCTCGCCCGCTGACGGAAGGAGAGACCCGAATGCTCAGATTGTCTTACTTGGTTGTTGAATGCCCGATCGGGCGACGATAGGCTCGGCCGAATGAGCATTCTCGGGAACCGTGTGCTCCGCAAGGAAGACCCGCGCTTCCTCCGCGGCGAGGCCACGTACGTCGAGAACCTGGAGCTCGAGGGAGCGCTCACGGTCACGTTCGTCCGCTCGCTCCTCGCACACGCGCGCATCGTCGGCAGTCGACGCCTCTGCCGCAGAGGCGCTGCCGGACGTGCAGGTCTTCACGGGCGCCGACATCGACGTCTCGACGGGGCCGCCGCCGATCCCGGTGCTCGAGCAGCGGATGCGGCGTCCGGTCGTCGCCAAGGACGTCGTTCGCTTCGTCGGCGACATCGTCGCGGTCGTCGTGAGCCCCGACCGGGCCGCGGGCGCCGACGCCGCCGAGCTCGTCTCGGTCGAGTACGACCCGCTACCCGTCGCCGTCTCCACGGTCGACGCCGCGACGGACGACGTGCTCCTCTACCCGGAGATCGGGACGAACGTCGCCGGCCGCGCGGGCCGTTCCGACCACGACCCGAGGCTGTTCGACGGCTGTGACGTCGTCGTCCGGGACACGCTCGTCAGCCAGCGCCTGGCCGCCTGCCCGCTCGAGGTGCGCTCGGCCGCCGCGGAGGTCGGGTCGGACGGCCGCATCACCGCGTGGCTCTCGACCCAGGTGCCGCACCGCGATCACTTCGGCCTGTCGGCGACGCTCGGGATCGAGCCTGGTCAGTTCCGTGTCATCGCACCTGACGTCGGAGGCGGCTTCGGCGCGAAGAGTGCCTTCGGCGCCGAAGAGACGATCGTCGTCTGGCTCGCGCGCCACCTCGGCAAGCCCGTCCGCTGGACCGAGACGCGCAGCGAGAGCATGACCACGCTTCCTCACGGCCGCGGGCAGCGCCTCGAGCTCGCACTGGGGGGCACCCGCGACGGGAAGCTCCTCGCGTATCGCATGGACATCCTCCAGGACGCGGGCGCATACCCGGGGGTCACCGCCTTCTTGCCCAATCTGACGGCGCTCCTCGCGAGCGGCGTGTACGCGATCCCGAGCATCGAGGTCGACGGCGTCTCGGTCGTCACGAACACGGCCCCGCTCACGACGGTTCGCGGCGCCGGAAGGCCGGAGGCGTCGCAGGCGATCGAGCGCATGGTGGATCTCTTCGCAGCCGAGATCGGCATGGACCCGGTCGAGGTCCGGCGCAAGAACTTCATTCCGAAGGACGCCTTTCCCTACAAGACCGCTTCCGGGGCGGAGTACGACTCCGCCGACTACGAGGCCGCGCTCGAGCTCGCACTACGCGCCGTCGGCTACGACGAGCTGCGCGCCGAGCAGCAGCGCCGCCGAGACGACGGCTCGGCCAGTGAGCTGGGGATCGGGGTCAGCTCGTACACGGAGATCACGAACCCGCTGGGCGAGGAGGAGTACGGCGAGGTCGAGATCACCGCCGACGGCGGCGCGATCGTGCACACGGGCTCGTTCTCGCACGGTCAGGGTCACGAGACGACCTTCGCGATGATCGCGGCCGAGCGGCTCGGGCTGCCGATCGAGAGGATCACCGTCGCCAAGGGCGACACGGACGACGTGCCCAGGGGCACGGGTACCTTCGGGTCGAAGTCGACGCAGATCGGCGGCATGGCCGCCAGGGGTGCCGCGGACGAGGTGGTCGAGCGCGCAAAGGTCCTTGTAGGCGATTACCTCGAAGCGAGCGTGGCCGACGTCGTCCTCGACACGGACGGTGGCCGGTTCCACGTCGCCGGCGCGCCTCAACCCGCGCTCTCGTGGGCGGACCTCGCCGAGCGGGCGGCGGAGGACGGCCGGCTGGTCGAGCTGAAGGCCCAGCACGACTTCAAGGCGCCTCCGACGTTCCCGTTCGGGGTTCACATCGCCGTCGTCGAGGTCGATGTCGAGACCGGGAAGGTCGAGCTCCAGCGCCTCGTCGCGGTGGACGACGCGGGCACGCTGATCAATCCGTTGATCGCGGAAGGTCAGGTGCACGGGGGCGTCTTCACCGGCGTCGCCCAGGCTCTCTACGAGGAGTTCGTCTACGACGAGGAGGGCAACCCGCTGACGGGCACGTTCGTCGGCTACGCCTTCCCGTCGCCCGCGGATCTGCCGGGCTGGGAAGCGATCGAGATGGAGACGCCGACCCCGGCCAACGCGCTCGGTGTGAAGGGGATCGGCGAATCGGGGACGATCGGTGCCACGCCCGCGGTCTGGAACGCGGTGCTCGACGCGCTCGCTCCCTACGGGGTGCGCCACGTCGACATGCCGTGCAACGGCGAGAACGTCTGGCGGGCGCTGCAGGAGGCGAAGGCATGACCAAGGTCGCCGTCACCGTGAACGGCCAGCGCCACGAGGCGGACGTCGAGCCGCGGCAGCTGCTCGTCTACTTCCTGCGGGAGACGCTCGGGTTGAAGGGAACCAACGTCGGCTGCGACACGAGCTCCTGCGGGGCGTGCACCGTGCTCATGGACGGCGAGTCCGTCAAGTCGTGCACAGTGCTTTCCGTCCAGGCCGACGGTGGCGAGGTGACGACCATCGAGGGCCTCGCCTCAGAAGGCGAGCTGCACCCGGTTCAGCAGGCGTTCCACGAGCAGCATGCGCTCCAGTGCGGCTACTGCACGCCGGGGTTCGTCATGGCGACGGTGTCGCTGCTGAAAGAGAACCCGAACCCGTCCGAGGAGGAGATCCGGCGCGGGCTCGAGGGGAACCTGTGCCGCTGCACCGGCTACCACAACATCGTGCTCGCAGTCGAGGCGGCGGCGAGGGCGGGCGCATGATCCCGGCTCCCTTCTCGTACGAGCGGGCCGGGTCCGTTGAGGAGGCGATCGAGCTCCTCGGTCGCGACGACGAGGCCAAGGTGCTCGCCGGCGGGCACTCGCTCATCCCGGCGATGAAGCTCCGCATCGCGCGGCCGAGCGCGCTCGTCGACATCGGCCGCCTCGACGACCTCCGCTACGTCCGCGAGGACGGTGATCGGATCGCGATCGGTGCCCTCACGCGGCACTCGGAGCTCGTGCGCGACTCGGTGCTGGCCGCCCGGTGTCCGCTGATCGCGCAGGCAACCGAGCTCGTCGGCGACCCGCAGATTCGCCATCGCGGCACGATCGGTGGCTCGCTCGCCCACGCCGATCCGGCGTCCGACCTCGGTGCGTTCGCGGTTGCGCTCGACGCTGAGCTCGTCGCCCGCGGCCCGGAGGGCGAGCGCACGATCGCAGCCACGGAGTTCTTCGCAGGGCCGTTCACGAGTGCCCTCGGCCCGCAGGAGCTGCTCACCGAGATACGCGTCCCGGCCGTCGAGCATGGCGTCTATCTCAAGTACCAGCGCTCGGCGCGCGACTGGGCGACCGTCGGTGTTGCTGCGGCCGCGGTGGGGGGCCGTGTCCAGATCGGGCTCGCGAGCATGGGACCGACTCCGCTGCGGGCGACCGCAGTCGAGGAGGCGCTTGCGGGCGGAGCGTCGGTTGCAGACGCAGCCGAGCTCGCAGCCGAGGGAGCGGAGGCCCCGAGTGACGTGAGCGCATCGAGCGAGTACCGCGCCCACCTCGCCCGGGTGTTGACCCGGAGGGCGCTCGAGCAGCTCTAGCAGCGCTGAGGAGGGACTCGCGACGAACTACGACGACGAGGTTCCGGTCCTGATCGTCGGCGGCAGCCTGGTCGGGCTGTCGACCTCGCTGCTGCTGGCCTCCAAGGGCGTCCCGTCGTTGACCGTCGAGCGGCACCCTGGCACCGCCATCCATCCGCGGGCGGCGATGTTCAACCAGCGCACGATCGAGATCTACCGAAGCGTGGGTCTCGAGGACGAGATCGTCGAGGCATCCGGCCTCGAGTTCGAGCAGGACGGCGCGATCGTCTCGGTCGAGAGCCTCGCCGGCAAGGAACTCGAGTACTACTTCCGCAACGTCAACGAGGGGTACGAGTCGTTGAGCCCGTCCCCTCGGCTGTTCATCACCCAGATCGGGCTCGAGCCGATCCTCCGTCGTCACGCAGACGCCCTCGGCGCACGGCTCGAGTACTCCACCGAGCTCGTCTCGCTCGATCAGGACGACGACGGCGTGACTGCAGTCGTCAAGAGTCGCGCTTCAGGAGGAGAGCGGACGGTACGGGCCGATTACGTGATTGCCGCCGACGGCAGCAAGAGCCCGGTCCGCGACCGGCTAGGCATCCCGCTCCGCGGCCACCCCAGCTTCTCGAACAGCATCACGATCTACTTCCGCGCCGACGTCAAGCCGCTCGTCGGCGACCGCAATCTCAGCGTCATCTACGTGTTCGGTCCCACGCTGCAGGGGTTCTTCCGCTTCTCGCTGGCAGGGGACGCAGGCTTCCTCGTCGTCAACACGACGACCGGCGTCGACGGCGCGCGCGACCGTGACGTCTGGGCAGAGCTCGACGACGAGCGCTGCGCCGCCTACGTGCGCGAGGCGCTCGGCGCACCGGACCTGGCGCTGGAGATCGAGAACGTCCAGCGCTGGAACGCCTGCGCCGAGTGGGCCGACCGGTTCGCGGACGGTCGGGTCTTCCTGGCGGGAGATGCGGCTCACAACATGCCCCCCACCGGAGGCTTCGGAGGCAACACGGGTGTCGCCGACGGCCACAACCTTGCCTGGAAGGTCGCGCACGTCCTTCACGGCGACGCCGGGCCCGGACTCCTGAAGACGTATGACGCAGAGCGCCGGCCGGTCGGCGAGTTCACCACCGAGCAGGCGTACACGCGGTACGTCATGCGGCTCGATCCCGAGCTCGGGAAGGAGGACATCCAGCCGTTCGTGCCCGACCCGCCGATCGAGCTCGGCCATCGCTACCGCTCCGTCGCGGTGATCTCCGAGGCCGACGACGACGGCTCCATCCACGAGAACCCACTCGAGCCGTCAGGACGGCCCGGAACGCGGGCGCCGCACGTCGTTCTCGACGGCGGCTCGACGCTCGACCTCTTCGGTCGCGGCTTCGTCGTCCTCTCGCCAGCGGACGCATGGTGTCGGGCGGCGGAGGAGGCCTCACTCGCCGCCCATCGGATCGAGGCGCCGGCCTTCGCCGGGGCCTACGGCACCGGGACCGAGGGCGCCGTGCTCGTCCGCCCCGACGGCTTCATCGCCTGGCGTGCACGTGGCGCGCAGGAGGACGGCGAGAGCGAGCTGTCCTCGGCACTCGCGCGGATCCTCGACCGCGTCTAGAGCCGGTCGAGCAGGTCGCCCACGCCCTCCACCGTGAGGTGCGGGCGTCGTCGCTCGGCGACACGCTCGAGGTCGATCGATCCGCTGATGCCGCTCCGGACGAGCACCGTCCGTGAGCGGCCGAGATGGCCCAGCGCGACATCCAGGAGGAGGTCGTCACCGACCACCGCGATCTCGTCGGACGGCACTCCCAGCCGCCTTTCGATCTCGTTCACGGCTGCCCGGGAAGGCTTGCCGACGATCGTCGGCCGGCGTCCGCTCGCCTTGGCGATTGCCGCGGTCACCATCGCCCCGCGACTCAAGATCGGGCCGTTCGCGCCCGCATAGGCGGCGACGTAGCTCCCGGTCAGGAGCCGCGCGCCCGCGATCACGGATCGGGCAGCCAGCTCGAGGCTCTCGAAGTCCACGCCCTTCGGGTGCGCCACGAAGACGGCGTCGACGACGTCGTTCTCGCCACCGTCGACGAGCCTCACGCCCGCCTCCTCGAGGTATCCGCGTGCCGAGTCCGTCACGAACGGGAGAACCGCGACGTCTCCGTGGCGCTCAAGGAACGTCTGCACGCTGCAGAGGGGAGTGAGGACCTGGTCGTCGTCGACGGGTAGCCCGGCCTCACGCAGCTCGCGTGCGAAGGACGCCGGCGGCATGTGGCTCCCGTTCGTGAAGAGCGCGAGCGGTCGGCCCGATGCGCGGATCGCGTCGAGCACGTCCTTCGCTCCCGGCAGCGGAAGCACCTCGGCGCCCGCGCGGTTCACGAGCGTGCCGTCGACGTCGAAGACGAAGCCGCGGACGTCGTTCAGGGTCACGCGCCTAGTCGAGGATCGTCACGGTGCCCGCCGATCCGTCGACGCTGACGAGCTGCCCCGTGCGGATCTGCGACGTCGCGCGTCCCGTGCCGACCACGGCCGGCAGGCCGTACTCGCGACACACGATCGCGGCGTGCGACATCACGCCGCCAATGTCGGTGACCACGGCCTTCACCTTCGTGAAGATCGGCGCCCAGGCGGGCGAGGTGATGCTGCACACGAGGATCTCACCGTCGCGCACGTCCGCGAGCTCAGCGACCGTCTTCACGACCCGCGCGACGCCCTCGGCCTTGCCGGGCGAAGCCGCCGCCCCGCTCAGCTCCTGACCCGCGTCCTCGCTGCGGGCCCACTCGCGCACTCGCTCGGTCGTGATGCCCCAGAGCATGTTCAGAACCGGGTCGTTCACCGCCTCGGGCATGGCACCGAGGGCGGGCGGTGGAGTCCAGTCGCCGAGCTTCTCGATGATCTCTCTGCGGCGCGCGACGATCGGCGGCCAGTGCTTCGGGCCGAGCGGCGTGCCGCCCGTCGCCCACACGAGGACGAGCTCGTCGAGCGCGGAGGCCACCTCGTGGCGCGAGAGCTGGAACACGTCCTCGGCGTCCTCGAGGTAGCCATGATTCGCGAGCAGCGCGCCGAACTCGCGGACCTTGTTCCACCACCTCGTCAGGAACCAGTAGTCGCAGATGAACTTGTGCTCCTCGACGTACGGGAAGACCATTCGCGAGAGCCCGAGCAGCTCGTCGAAGCCCTTGCGCGTCTCCTCGTCGAGGAGCGCCCCGTACTCCGCGGCGAGGCGGTCTCGCTCACGTGCAAGCTCCTCGGTCGGACGCTCCACCTCCTCGCCCTCTGAAAGCGCGCGCACGTACCCGATGAGCGACGCGTACGGGATGCTCGGGTCGTCGAGCCAGCTGCCGTAGTAGTGGTAGAGCCCGTCGCCCGTGGCCATGTTGAACCACGGGTCCTTCATCTTCTCGAGCTCGTCGAGCCAGGCCCTGCCGGCGTCGCTCTGCGCGAGCTCGTCATCGATCTCGTCGGGCGAGCGTCCCTCGACGAACGCCGAGCCGACGCCTGTGTCGACGGCGAGACGTGCGAGACGCTTGAGTTCCGCGTCCGGCTGGAACAGCAGGACGTCGATGCCCGCGACCATCTGCGCAATGTGCTGGTCGGGGATGTCGGGGAGAACTCCCTTGCAGAAGTCGACGAACGTCGCGTAGGCCCCGTACCCGAGGAGCAGGAACTCGCTGTGGTGTTGCCACATGAGCTCGCTGCAGCGCAGCAGTCTGCCGTAGGCGTCGAGCACCTCGACGTACCGCGTGTTCCGGTCGTTCTCGAGCACGACCTCCTCGGGCTCGTACTCCGGCAGGTCCGGGACTCGAAGGTTCGTGATCTCGTCGATCAGCGCGTCCATCTTCAGCCTCCACTTGGCGTAGAGCTCGTCCCAGTGCTCGAAGTAGTAGCCCGCCCGCTTCTGGAAGAACTCGGCGCGTTCGGCGATCTTCGCGGGATCGGTGACGGGGTTGCCGGAGATGTAGATGTAGCCGTTGACGACCCGGTAGTCGATGCCCATTGCGGGCGGAACGGCGAAGACGCGGTTCTGCCACGTGGCGATGCCCATGTACGGGACGTCTGCGCAGGTGAGGTCGAACGCGGGCATCGGCAACGGGAAGTGCATCGAGTTCCAGAACCAGAACCGCTGCTCGTCCGCCTCGCGGCGTCGCTCGTCGAAGAGTGCGTAGTACGGGTACATCTCCCCCCAGCCCTCGCAGCCGGGGGGCGTCTCGATCTCGTACGGGCTGGGAAACGATCCGACGGAAGTCGAGGAGGCCACGGCGCGACCCTACTACGGACCTTTCCCTGCGAACAGCTCGGTGTGTTCGCCGAAGTAGCTCGAGATGAGGAGCTCGTGGTTGCGACGGAGCTCGGCGGCCTCGCCGCACAGGACGATCTCGCCGTGGGAGAGGACGCATCCGCGGTCGGCGATCGTCAGGGCGAGCTCGATGTGCTGTTCGACGAGCACGACGCCGCAGCCGCTCTCGTCCGCGTATCGACGCACGACGGGCAGCAGGCGCTCGACGATGACAGGCGCGAGACCCAAGCTGAGTTCGTCGAGGAGGAGGAGCTTCGGGCGGCGAGCGAGCGCCCGCCCCATGGCGAGCATCTGCTGCTCGCCACCGGACAGCAATCCGCAACGCCGGTCGCGGAGGTGTTCCAGAGCGGGGAAGTACTGGTAGGCGAGGGCTGCGTCGAGGCGCTCGCGTCGGTAGCCGAGACGCAGGTGTTCCGCGACCGTGAGCCCGAAGAACAGGCCGCGCGACTCCGGTACGTGCGCGATACCGAGCCGCGCGCGGGCGCTCGCGGAGGTCCGGCTCAGATCCCGCCCCTCGAAGCGGATCACCCCCTCCATCGGGTGCACGAGTCCGGAGACGGCGCGAAGCGTCGTCGTCTTCCCCGCCCCGTTCGCGCCTAGCAACGCCACGATCTCGCCAGGAGCGACCTCGACGTCGATGCCGCGGATCACGGCCGCGCTGTCATAGCCGGCCGTCAGCCGCTCGATCTCGAGTGCCGGCGTGCTCACGTGCTTCCCACTTCCGTCTCGTCCTGCTCGACCGTGACCGTGTCCGTCTGTTCAACGGCGCCGCCGCCGAGGTATGCCTCCACCACCCGTGGATCGCGCCGCACCTGGTCGGGCGGGCCTGCGGCGATCACCTTGCCGAACTCGAGCACGACGATGCGGTCGCAGATGTTCAACACGAGCCCCATGTCGTGATCGATCAGAAGCGTGGTCGTCCCTGCGTCGGCGATCTGCCGGAGCCGCCGACCGAGGTCGTCGCTCTCGCGCGTGTCCAGGCCGGCCGCGGGCTCGTCGAGGCAGAGGAGCCGGGGCCTCATCGCGATCGCGCGTGCCACGCCGACGAGCTTCCGCTGACCCTGCGTCAGCTCGGCCGGCATCGCGTCTGCAATGCCGCCGAGGTCGAGCAGCTGGAGTCGCCTCGTCGGCCGACTCGCCGGTCGGGATCCGTCGCCCGACGACCTCCGCCGCCAGGGCAAGGAACGAGGGTCGCTCCGCTCCGACGGCAAGATTCTCGCGCACCGTGAGATCGTCGAACAGCTCGGTGCTCTGCCACGTCCGGGCGAGACCCAGTCGGGCGCGTTCGTGCGGGGCCATCCCCGTGAGCTCGCGCCCGTCGAGCTCGACCCGACCCGTAGACCCGACGTAACCGGTGATCGCGTCGATGAAGGTCGTCTTGCCCGCACCGTTCGGCCCGATCAGGCCGACGAGCTGTCCCTCCTCGGCGTCGACATCGACGTCCTCCACTGCATGCACCCCGCCAAAGCGAACCGAAAGGTCGGTCGTCGCGAGGACGGCGCTCATGACGAGGCTGCCTCCGCTCGTTTGCGCTGCCAGGCCTGCGCCGTGCGGTAGAAGGAGCCGGCAACGCCCTCGGGATTCTGGATGAGCGTGAAGATCAGCACGACGCCCCCGAAGAGCAGGAACCAGTTCCCGGACAGTCCGAACCACTTGTCGAGGGCATAGGGGACGATGCCTTGCGCGGCGATGAGCCCAGCGAAGACGGCGCCCGACACGAGCGTGATGCCCCCGGCGTAGGCGAATGCGATGAGGCTCAGCGCGAGCGGCACGCTGAAGCGGTCGGAGCTCACCGATCCGAAGTTGTAGGCGTACAGCGTGCCCGCGACGCCGGCGATGAGAGCGCTGATCCCGAAGGCGGTCAGCTTGACGTTACGGACGTCGATTGCCGCGCCCGCCGCAGCGCGCTCGTTCGAGCGCACGGCGAGCATGCGCCGCCCGAGCGTCCCGCGGCGCACCGAGACGACGAGCAGGCACAGGAGCACGGTGGCGCCGAGCGCCACCCACCCGAAGACCGGGCTCGGCAGGTTCCCGTCGAGTCCGCGGTAGGACGCGGTCGGCCCGAGGTTGATCCCGAACAGATGCGGGTCCGGCACCGGCGAGCCGGTCGCGCCCGCGCCCCACGTCCCGTTCTGGAAGCCGAAGTTGAAGACGGCGACCGCTGCGGCAATGGTCACGACGGCGAGCGCAACTCCCCGCACGCGCAGCGCCGACACGGCCGTCACGAGGCCGAGCGCCACGGCGGCGGCGATTCCCGCGAGCGGCGCCAGCGGGAAGCCGACCCCCGCGTCGACCGCGAGATGCGAGACGGTGAAGCCGGCGACGCCCGCGAGTGCGAGCTGGACGACCGAGATCTGACCGACGAACCCGGTGATCACGACGAGCGACAGGGCCATCACGATGCCGATCAGCGAGTTCGTCAGCGCCTGGCGGAAGTCGAACGGCAGCACGACGAGCGCGACCGCGCACAGGACCGTCGACGGGATCGCGAGAGCGAACGGGTGCTTCGGGCGCGGGACGTCGGGCAGGCGCTGCTCGACGAGCTCGCCGCGCGTCGGTAGCGATGCGCCACGCAGGAACATCGCCGCCACGATGAGCATGAAGACGAGCAGCTCCTTGACTCCGGGCCAGGCCGCACCTTCGCTGGTCGGGAACCACGACCTCGTCGATTCCAGCTCGATCAGCGACTCGAGCATGCCGATGCCGAGGCCACACGCACAGGCGATGGCGAAGGACGTGAGCCGGGCGAAGAGGGCCGCGGCGAGTGCCGGTACGACGAGGAACGGCAGCGTCGTCGTGTCGAGCGCGGCGACCGAGCCCGCGAAGATGCCGAGCGTGCCGAGCAGGACGCTTGCGAGGAGCGTGTTCGCGAGCGAGAGCTCGTTGGGCGACAGGCCCGCGAGGCGCGCTGCGACGTCGTTCTCCGACGCCGCGCGCGTCGCGAGCCCGAAGCGCGTCCAGCGGTAGAGCGCCCAGAGCAGGACGGTGATCGCGACGACGGCGCCGCTGAGCACGAAGTCAAAGAGCGGCACCGCTCCGTCGAGCATCAGGAAGACGTGGATCGGGATGATCGTCGGCTGGGGATGCTGCGACGTCCCGAACGCGAGGAGCATGCTCGCCTGCGCGATGAGGAGGACGCCCAGCGACGCGACGAGCTTCGCGAGCGGGGGCGCGGTGCGCAGCGGCCGGAAGACCGCGAGTTCGATCGCGATGCCCACCACCACCACGAATGCGTAGGTGAGCGCGACCGCGAGCGGCGTTCCGAGCGTGAATCCGAGCTCACCGGTGCGGAGTGCCCAGAACGAGAAGCCCGCGAGCATGGCGATCGCGCCCGCGGCCAGGTTGATGTAGCCGGAGCCCCGGTACGTGATCACGATGCCCACGGCGATCGCGGCGATCGTCGCGCCCGTCCCCAGGCCCAGCAGGAGGAAGAGGAGTATCTCGGTCACGTCGTCCGGTGCATATCAACCGACGGGGCCGGTCGTCCGGCCCCGTCGGTGAGTGTCGCTCGTCTCCTCGCTACTTGGGCGGCCCGATCCAGCCGGACGCCCGCTTGAACGCGAACTTGCCCTGGTACGTGAACGCCTGGAACATGTCGTTGCAGATGCCCGGCGCGGCCTTGTACTTGCCGCACTGGAGCTTCGGTGAGCCGAGCGCGAGCGGCCCCTTGAACGCCTTCGCTCGGGCCAGGACCGTCTTGGGCGTGATCCCCGCCTTAGTCGCGCTTGCCTCGTTGAGGAAGCGGACGGTCGTCAGGAGCTGCCCGAACGCGACGATGTGCCATGGATCCGGCGCGTTCGCATCGGCCTTGTATCTCTTGATCACTGCCTGGTAGGCGGGCATGCCCTTGTCGGTCGGGTCGCCGTAGAGCGACGAGGCGATCGCGTACGTCCACAGCGGAAAGTCGCCGAGCGCGTCGACCACCTGCGGGTTGAGGCAGAGCGGCGCGGTCATGATCTTGCGCGAGTCGGTGATGCCGAGCTGCTTGAGGCCCTTCGCCTGGTTCGCGCAGTCCGCCGCCGAGCCGTACGGGGCGATGAAGTCCGCCGTCGTCGCACCGGCGGCGGTCAAGGGCGCGGTCAGGTCGGTCTGACCCTGCGTGTAGCCGACGGCCTTCGTCGGAGATCCCGGCCTTCTTGAGGCCGGCTGCGATCACCAGCGCCGACTCCGTGATTCCCGTCGCCTGCGGATACACGACCGCCGCCGTCTTGGCGTGGAGGACGTTCTTCGCGTACGTGCCGAACGGCAGCAGGATGTGCGGGCCGTCGCCGAAGAGCACGATCGCCGTTCTTCTGCGCTCCGTCGACGGGAGTGATGGCGACGCCGGTGACGACCGGCTTCGCGCCGCGGACCGTCGCGAACGAACGACTGGGCTCCGGTGGCCACGGCGCCCGACGCGATCACGGAGATCTTCTTGTTGTTCACGAGCTTCTGGCCGCAGGTCGTGCCTTCTTCCTCGTTCGACTTGATGAAGCACTCGACGAGTGCGACCGGATGGCCGTTGACGCCACCGAGCTGGTCGTTGACGTACTTGACGGCGAGCTCGGCACCTGCGGTCGCAAGGCCGCCGATGACGACCTGGCCGCCCTGCTGGTTGACCCAGCCGATGTAGACCTTCGACTTCTTCGGGTCGGCTTTCCCACGCTTCCCATGGACGTAGGACAGGTAGTTCGTCACCGCCCCGCTGGCGCTCGGCACGGCGGTGGTGTCGGGCCCCGCCGACGTGGCCGATGCGGCGATCGCGAGCACCAGCGCGACGAGCGCCGCACCCGCGAGCGCGGTGCTACGGGCAAAGCGATTCATGGCTCTCCTTCCACGTGACACGTGACTTGGTCGTCAACGGCACGGTCCGCACGACCGTGACGACATGGCGTATGAGCACCCGAGTTGACGTGATGATCGACTCAACCAGATCAGCACCAATGTTGTCAACAATTTCGGACTCAAGCATGGCAACGGGGCGTGGACCGAACACACGCGCCCCTACGCGGTCGCCCGCCAGCCGCCGGGCGCGTACGACGTGCGCACCGCTTCGACGTACGGGACCGGGCACACGACTGCGCCGATCTCGGTCTGCACGTGCTCCTCGACCGTGGGCTTGGTCGTCCCTCCGTCTTCTTCGCCCCAGACGAACGTGACCTCGGTGCCCGGCTCGGCGTGCTCGGCGTCCAGGACCGCGAGGGTGAGCATCTTGCCCTCGTTCGAGCTGTACGCGATCCACGTTGAGACGCCGACGGTCTCGCCGTCCACGGTGACCTTGTCGTACTGGTGCATCGCGTAGACGGCGGCCGGCCAGTCGATGAACTTCGCGCGGTCCGAGGGCTGGAACATCGTGGCGATCGTGCGGGTCAGGTCCTCGTCGTCGAGCGCGAGTGTGACCTTCTGGCGATGCTCCCCCTCGGCCATCCGCTCGAGCGCCTCGCGCCCGATGAAGTCGTGGTCGAACTTGACGTAGCTGCCGTATCCGAGATCCCAGGGCGTGAAGTAGTAGTCCTCGATCGCGGGAGAGTCGAGGCTCCCGCCGACCGACGCCACGCCTTCGTACCCCGCCGCAGGGAGCCACTCGCGGTAGGGCTTCAGGCTCGCACCCGAGTAGACGGCCGGGAGCGGCGAGGGAATCCAGCCGGACTCGACGGTGTTCGACGAGTACGCCCTCCCGCCGGAGCGCAGGAGCCCCAGGTCCTCGCCGGCGGCGAGTATCGCCTCGAGCACGGCCTCGCGGTCCTCCCACGGCCCGAAGAGCTCCCACCCCGGCTGACCGACCATGCCGTGCCGCAGCGCGCCGACGGTCCTGCCGGCGATCGCCACCGTGGTCGTGTGGAAGAACTTGAGGTCGGGTGGCGCCTGGCGGAGCGCGTTCTCGGTCACCTGCATCGCATTCGGGCCTTGCAGCTGGAAGCGGTACGAGCGACGCCGACCGTCGGTCCGCAGCGCGGTCCTCAGGTCGAGCTCGAGCTCCACGTCGTAGCCGCCCGTCTCGGCGTGGTAGGTCACCCAGTTCAGTGTCGGGGCGCGCCCGACGAGGTTGAACTCGTCCTCGGCCAGCGGGAAGAGGATCACGTCGCCGATCACGTAGCCGTCGGGGGTGCAGGGAACGAAGTGCTTTGCGCGGTCGAACGCCCAGCCGTCGAAGCTGTTGACGCCGAGGTGCGTGAGCAACGCCAGCGCATCCGGCCCTCTCACCAGCAGGTCGTTCATGTGGAACGACTGGTCGAAGAGCAGGCAGCTCGTCTGCCACGCGCGCTGCTCGTCGCGCCAGTTCGTGAACTCCGGCGGGACGCCCGGGAAGACGTTCGCACCGGTCTGCGAGTTGCGTAGCAGCTCGACCGGGCTCTCGACCGTTCCGAGCAGGTCTTCAAGGCTCCGGTGACTCACGTCGGTCCTCCCTCCCGTATCCGTGTGTGTGACAGGCGTGCGGTGCGCTCCGGGCGCCGGCGACCTGCCTCGCCGACGCCCGAGCGCCCTTCTCGAAGCGCTACGCGACCCTGAATGTCCCCTTCTTCTTGGAGCTTCCGTCGGACGCGAATCTGTAGACGCCCTTCTTCAACGTGATGGTCCACGTGGCTTGCTGCTTCTTGGGCACGCTCGTCGACCGGTCGACACCCGCGCCCTTCAGATGGAAGTTGTCCTTCGAGGACTTGTCGGCGACGGCGATCGTGACCTTGCCGGCCGGCAGTCGCGTCACACCTTTCCCGTCCAGCCTGAGCGTGAGGAACCCGCTCTGACCGACGGTCGCGTTCAGGAACGTGCCTTCCTCGACGAACCTCGGCGCGAACACCGTCATGTTCGGGAGCGTCTTGATGATGTCGTACTTCTTCGCCAGCGTGGCGAGCAGCAGGAGCTTCGAGCGGTCGAGCAGCGGGCTCCAGTTGGGGAGGCGGATGTTCCGAATCGCCGCCGGAAGGAGTGCCCGGACCTCGTCGGGGTGGCTGTTCGCGTACGTGAGCGACTGGTTGATCGCGGCCCGGAACTTCTTCACGAGATCGGGGTTCTTCGCCATCCAGTCCGAGCGCGCGCAGTAGCAGCCGTTCGGCAGGAACGGGGTGATGACCGGACCCGGAGCAAGGACGATCCGACCGCCGCGCGCGAGGACCTGCGACATGAACGGCTCGGGCGTGTGGATCGCGTCGACCTGGCCGTTCGCGAGTGCGGCCGGCATCGTCGGGAAGGGCATCGTCGCGAACTTCACGGAGTTCGAGTCGATTCCGAGCTTGTCGAGCGAACCCCTCACGACGAGCTCGGTGACGCCCTTGAGCGCGTTCAGCGCGATCGTCTTGCCGACGAGGTCCCTGGGAGTGCGGATCGAGCTCGATCCGTCGACCACCACGTTCTGCCAGTTGTCTGCCTCCGTCGCTCCCTCGGTCTCGCTCGCGGCGAGGACGCTCAGCGGAGCAACCCCCTGCGTCCGCCCGATCATTGCCGGCGTGTAGCCCATGTATCCGACGTCGCCCTGGCCGTTGGCCATCGCGAGCACGATGTCGTTCCCGCTGGCGAAGACCTTGGGCTTGATCTCGAGCCCCTGAGCGGCAAAGAAGCCCTTGTTGACACCCAGGGTCAGCGGAAGGCCGTTCGCGATCGCGAGCGTGTCCACGTTGATCGTGGTCAGCTGCTGACCGGGCGCGCTGCCGGCCATTCCGCCGAAGGCCACGACGGTGGCCACGAGCGCGATCGCCGCGACGGCGAGCCGCCCTCGGAGCCGTTGGCGCCTCTTGCTCATGACGTGCTCCTCTCCGTCGAGCTGCCGAACAGCTCGACCGGGACCTCGACGGTCCCGATTGGACCTGCCTTGCGGATTGTGACGGCTCGCGGCGAGCCGCGGTTCTGTCTCTCCTGGCTCGGCCGGCTACAGGACACCGCGAGCCGCATTGTCGATGCCTCCTGGAAGAACCGCCCGCTGAACCGCCTGGGCCACGTTGAAGAGGTGGCTGCGCATCGCGGCCTCGGCCTCCTCGGGGCGGCCGGCGACGACCGCCTCGACGATGGCGGTGTGCTCGGCCACCGACGCCGCGGGGCGTCCCGGGATGAGAATCGTGCGGTACTGGTAGCGCACCGTCTGGGAGTTCAGGGCGCGGATGAGGCGGCGCGCCGTTCCGTGGCCGGACAGCTCGAGGAGCGCCGCGTGCAGGTCGGCGTTCGCATCCGATGCGCCGAGGAGGTCCCCGCCCTCGAGCAGCCCGCGGTGGCGCTCGAGCAGCGCCTGCAGACGGGCGGCGCCCTCGCCGTCGATCCTCTCTGCGGTGACTCGCACCGCAAGGCCCTCCAGAACTGCGCGGGCCTGCAGGATCTCGACCGCCTCGTCGTCCGAGACCTTCCGGACCCGAGCTCCGCGGTGCGGCTCGCGCACGACGAGCCCTTCCTCCTCCAGGCGGATCAGCGCGGTTCGCACGGCGCCTCGCGACATCGAGAAGTTCGTGCTGATCTCCGACTCGACGAGGCGCGCCTCCGGTGCGATGTCGCCGCGCACGATTGCTTCACGGAGCGCGTCGTAGCTGGTGCTCGTCGCCGACATCGCGTCACGCATACTGCCGGAACGTTGAGAAGATCGTCAACAATTCTGTCTCACTCTCGGATAGGTTTCGCGGACACCGGTTCGATGAACACTGTCGATGTTCAGCAGCGGGAGCAAGCGCCGAGCCTGAGGCGGGTTGCGGTCCTCGGGCTGGGTGAGGCCGGTGGCCGGATCGCCGCCGACCTGGCGGCCGCGGGGGTCGACGTTCGCGGGTTCGATCCCGATCCTGCGCGGGACGTCGAGTCGATCGCTCGGGCCTCCGACGCGGTCTCGGCCGTCGCGGATTGCGACGTCGTGCTCAGCGTCTGCAGCGCGAAGGCTGCGCTCGACGTTGCGACGGGCGTGGTGCCCGGGCTGCAGGCGGGCGTCGTCTACGCGGACGCGAACACGGCCTCCCCGGAGCTGAAGCGCGAGCTCGCGGCCCTCGTCGACGAGGCCGGTGTCGGCTTCGCCGACGTCGCCTTGCTCGGCCCCATCCCGACGCGCGGGCTCCGTGCTCCGATGCTCGTGTCCGGACCCGCTGCACAGCAGTTCGCCGACCTCTTCGGGCCGTTGGGAACGCCGGTCGATGTCGTCTCGGACGAGGCAGGTGACGCGGCCGCGCTGAAGCTCGTCCGGTCGGTCTTCATGAAGGGACTTGCCGCCGCGGTCGTCGAGAGCATGCAGGCGGCGGAGGCGTTGGGGCGCGCCGCATGGCTGGAGCGGGAGATCGAGGCGCTGATCGGGCGGCAGTTCCTCGAGCGGGCGCTCGAGGGGAGCCGCAAGCACGCCGCGCGTCGGGTCGACGAGATGGAAGCCGCGCGCGACCTGTTGCTCGAGCTCGGGGTCGAGCCGCTGGTGGCGACCGCGAGCGCGGCGCAGCTTGCAGAGCTCGCGAACTTGGAGAGTGGCTGATGCAGACAACGACACCGCGGCCGCTAAGCGGCCGCCTTCAGGGATTGTCGCGCGACTCGAATGCGCACTCGCGGATTCGAGTCTCGCGCATGGATTAGGGTCGAAGCGATGGCGACGCAGGCAGCCGTCATGACGCCCCCGAGTGCGCGGGCGCACACGCTCGTGCGCGGCGCGTTCGATCTGCATGTCCACATCGCCCCGGACGTGCCGCCGCGGCGGATCGACGACGTCTCGCTCGCGCGCCGCTTCGCGGAGAACGGGCTCGCCGGGTTCGGGCTCAAGTCGCACTACACCTCGACCGCCGAGCGCGCGCAGGTCGTCTCGGCCGTCACGGGCCTCGAGATCGTCGGAACCTTGACGCTCAACCAGGCCGTCGGCGGGATGAACCCGCTCGCGGTGGAGATCGCAGCTCGCGAGGGCGCACGCATCGTGTGGATGCCGACCGTCGATTCGCCCGCGGAGACGGCGGGCCGCACCGAGCCGAAGCCGGGCGACAAGGTCCCGCAGTGGGCCCGTCTCCAGCACGAGCTCCGCGAGCTCGGTCTCGGCGTCGAGCCCGTGCACGTGACGGGACCGATGGCCGCCTCCTGCCGGAGACCCGCGACGTGCTCCGCGCGATCGCACGGCACGATCTGATCCTGGCCACCGGTCATCTCGCCCGCGACGACACGTTCGCGGTGGTCGACGGCGCGCGCGAGGAAGGCGTCACCGACATCGTCGTGACCCACCCGGAATTCCCCTGCCAGAACTTCTCGATCGAGGACCAGGTGGAGCTCGCCCGGCGCGGCTGCCTGCTCGAGCGCTGCCTGACGACGCCGCTCAGCGGCAAGACGTCGTGGGAGCACGTCTTCGCGGGCGTGCGCGCGGTCGGCCTCGAGCACACGCTGTTCTCGAGCGACTGCGGGAATCCCGACTACCCGCCCGTCGAGGACGGGCTCGCGCTCTGGGCCGACCGCCTGCTCGATGCGGCGTTCGACGAGGACGAGGTAGGAGAGATGATCGTCGGGCAGTCCCGCCGGCTGGCCGGAGCGTCATGACAGCCGCCGTGCCCCTCGCAGGCATCGGCCGCGCAAGCGGCCGCTTTAGGGGTTGTCACGATCCCCAGTCTGCTTCTGCAGATTGGGGATCTGTGGAGGGCGCGTGAGCAGGAAGCTGCTCGTGATCGGGGCGCACTCGGCCGATTTCGTCTGGCGCGCGGGAGGCGCGATCGCCCTCGCGACGTCCGCCGGAGGCGAGGCACGGGTGCTTGCACTCTCGTACGGCGAGCGGGGCGAGTCGGGCGAGCTGTGGAAGGAGCCGGGACAGACGGTCGAGCGTGTCAAGGAGCTCCGCCACGCGGAAGCGGAGCGCGCGGCGGCCGCGCTCGGTGCCGAGTTCGCGTGTCTCGACCTCGGCGACTATCCGCTCCAGGTGGACGGGGACGCACTCGTCGCGATCGCCGACCGCATCCGCGAGTTTGCGCCCGATGTCGTGTTGACGCACACGGACCGCGATCCGTTCAACCCCGACCATGCGAGCGCCTTCTTCGCAGTCGAACGGGCGCGTGCACTGGCGGCGGGCGCAGGAGTTCCGAGCGCCTTCGAGACCGTGCAGCCGCCCGAGCTGCTCCTCTTCGAGCCTCATCAACCGGAGCTGTGCAACTTCGTCCCGACGACGTTCGTCGACATCACGCCGGTCGTCGAGCAGAAGAACGCCGCGATGGCCGAGATGAAGGCGCAGGCGTACCTCGTCACGTACTACACGCAGCGGGCCGAGCAGCGTGGCAACCACGCGCGGCGCTCGTCTGGCGACTCCGCGATCCGGTATGCGGAGGCGTTCCAGCGTGTGACGCCGCAGGTCGTGAGCGCGTTGTGACGGACGTCTTCGCGGAGCTCGCCCAGCTGGGGAGCGCGACGGTCCACGAGGCTGCCGGGCGCGCACCCGTCGTGGACGTGGCGTTGATCCAGATCGTCCCGGGCTCCCGTGCAGCCGGTCCCGCGCGAACCGTTCGCTGCGGACAGGACGACAACCTCATGGTCCATGCGGCCGTTGCGGAGGCGGAGCCCGGCGAGGTGCTCGTGTTGACCATGCCCGAGCCTCGGCCCGTCGCGCTCGTCGGCGACCTGCTCGCGACCCAGATGAAGACTCGTGGGGTCGCCGGGCTGCTCGTCGACGCGGCGGTCCGCGACGTCGAGGAGCTGCGCGAGCTCGGCTTGCCGATCTGGGCTCGCCATGTGCGTGTCTCCGGCGCGGAGAAGGCCGTCGTCGGAGCGATCGGCGAGCCGGTCGAGATCGGCGGCGCGACGATCCGTCAGGGCGACGTCGTGGTGCTCGACGCCGACGGCGCCGTGATCGTCGCCCAGGAGCGCACTGCGGACGTCCTCGCAGCAGCGCGCGAGCGCGCCGCGCGCGAGGTCGACAAGCGCGCGAAGCTCCAGGCCGGTGAGCTCTCCTACGACCTCGACAACCTGCGCGCGCTGGTGGAGCGTTGATGGAGCACATCCACGACGTCGCGAGGATCGGCCATGCCGAGCTCTTCACGCCGAACCCCGATGAGAGCCTGCGTTTCTTCGTCGACGTGCTCGGCATGGAGGAAGAGGCGCGCGAGGGCCAGTCCGTGTACCTGCGCGGCTGGGGCGACTACCTCCGCTACAGCCTGAAGCTGACCGAGGCCGAACAGGCCGGCATCGGCCACGTCGCGTTGCGGACGTGGAGTCCGGAGGCGCTCGAGCGGCGCGTCGCCGCGGTCGAGGCGACCGGTCTCGGCAACGGGTGGATCGAGGGCGACGTCGGCCACGGTCCCGCGTACGAGTTCACCGACCCGGACGGGCATCCGTACGAGCTCTTCTACGAGGCGGAGCGGTACGTCGCACCCCCACACCTGAAGCCGTCGTGGAAGAACCAGCCGATGCGCTACACCGGGCGTGGCGCATGCGTGAAGCGCCTCGACCACATCAACATGCTCGCCTCGGACGTACGCCCGTGCCGCGAGTTCCTCGAGGACGCGCTCGGGTACCGGCTGTACGAGCGGATCCAGCTCGACGACGGGAGCGAGCAGGGCGCGTGGATGAGCGTCTCGATCGCCGCGCACGAGCTCATCTACGTCGCCGACCACTACGGTGCCCGCGGTCGCCTCCACCACGTCGCGTTCTGGGTGGACACGCGCGAGGAGTGCCTCCGCGCGGCGGACCTCTTCGTCGAGAACGACGTCCACATCGAGGCGGCGCCGTCGAAGCACGGGGTCGTCCAGGGCTTCTTCCTGTACGGCTTCGAGCCGGGCGGCAACCGGATCGAGGTGACGACCGGCGGCTACTTCGTCTACGACCCCGACTTCGAGGCCATCACGTGGACGGCCGACGAGCGGGCGCGTGGCCAGTTCTGGGGAGTGAAGACGGTCGAGAGCTTCCACACGTACGGAACGCCCGACGTCGCTGCGGCGGTGGTCGCGCAGGAGGCGCGGTGACGCTTCACCCAGACGCCCGGCAGTTCCTCGACGTCATCGCGGAGTCCGGTGCGCCGCCGCTGACCACGATGACGCCCGACGAGGCACGCGCGGGGTCGGCCTTCTTCGTCGATCTCATCGGGGCCGGGCCTGAGGTCGCGGCCGTCCGAGACATCGAGATTCCGGGCCCGGGCGGCGCGATCCCGGCGCGCGTCTACAAGCCGGTTCCGGATCCGGTCGGCACCGTCGTCTACTACCACGGCGGAGGCTGGGTCCTCGGCTGCCTGGACGAATTCGATGCGGTTTGTCAGGCGCTCGCCGCTGCGTCGGGGGCGCGGGTCGTGAGCGTCGACTACCGGCTGGCACCCGAACACCGCTTCCCTGCGGCGATCGACGACGCGTTCGCCGCGCTCGTCCGGGTCGCCGCGCAGCACCCCGAAGAGCCGATCGTGGTCGCGGGGGACAGCGCGGGAGGAAACCTCGCTGCCGTGTCGGCACTACGGGCGCGCGAGGCAGGAGGACCCGAGATCGCACTCCAGGTCCTGGTGTATCCGGTCGTGGACTGCGACCTCACGAGACCGTCGTACGCCGAGTGCTCGGGGAGCGATCTCTTCCTGAACACGGCGGAGATGGTCTGGCTCTGGGACCACTACGTGCCTGACGAGGCCGAGCGCGAGCAGCCGTACGTGTCGCCGATCCGCGCCTCCGACCTCAATGGGCTGCCGCCCGCCTACGTCGTCGTCGCGCAACACGACCCACTTCGCGACGAAGGCCTTGCCTATGCGGCCGCGCTCGAGTCGGCCGGGGTGCCCGTGACCGTCGCCCGCTACGACGATCAGATCCACGCGTTCTTCTGGCTCGTCAACGTCATGGAGACCGCCGACCGAGCAGTTGCGGAGGCGGGCGCGGCGATCCGCGACGCGATGGCTGCCGCGTCCGCCTAGCGTCCGATGGTCCCGCTCCGTGAGCTCCTCGCTCGGCCCGGCGCGTTCGTCGTCGCTGCCGAGGTGGTGACGAGTCGCGGCTTGCTGACCGCCGACGGCGGCGGGCAATTGCTTGCACTTGCGCGCGAGCTGGCCGAGGACCCCCGGATCGACGTGCTCTCCATAACGGACAACCCGGGCGGCCACGCGATGTTCTCACCCGACGCCCTCGGGACGGACATGATCTCGCGCGGGCAAGAGGTGGTCATCCACCTCGCCTGCAAGGACTGGAACCGGAACGCGCTCGAGAGCCGCGGCTGGCAGCTCTCCTCGGCCGGGTTCCACAACGTGCTCGCGCTTTCCGGCGACTACCCGGTCATGGGTCACCGGGGCCTCGCCGCGCCGGTCTTCGACGTCGACTCCGTCGGGCTTCTGGGCCTCTTCTCGGACATGAACGCGGGCCTCCAGGACGAGCGCAAGCCAGGGCGGCGCCTCGACCGCACCGACTTCTTCCTCGGATGCGTGGTCACGAACCACAAGCGCCACGAACGGGAGGTCATGCCGCAGTACTTCAAGCTCCGGAAGAAGGAACAGGCCGGCGCGCGCTTCGTCATCAAGCAGATCGGCTGGGACACGAGGAAAGACGACGAGCTCCTGCGCTACATCCGAAAGGAGGAGCTCGATCTCTTCGCGATCTCGAACGTCTATCTCCTCTCCCGTGGTGCAGCGCGGGTCTTCCGTGCCGGGAAGATCCCCGGCGTCGTCGTGAGCGACGCGCTGCTCCAGCTGGCGGAGCGCCATGGTGCGAGCCCGGACAAGGGCCGCGCGTTCTTCGTCGACCTCGCCGCCAAGCACGTCGCCGTCGCCCGAGGCCTCGGCTACCACGGCGTCTACCTCGGGGGGCACATGCCCGCGGAGACGTACGGCGAGATCCTCGACCTGGCCGGCACGTTCGCCGGAGAGGACTGGCGCGAGCTCTCGCGGGAGATCCGCTTCCCGCTCGCGGGCGAGTTCTACCTCTTCGAGGCGGATCCGGAGACAGGCCTCTCGTCCGACGTCGTCAGTCGCTCGTACGTCGCGTCCAAGAGCGCGCGAAGGACCGACCTCCGCGTCCCCTTGAAGTACCGCTTCAGCCGTCGCTTCCACGACACGGTATTCGCGCACGACGCGCCGCTCTTCCCGGCCGCGAGAGCGCTCTACCGCGGCGTCGATAAGGCACCCCGGCCCGTGCAGCGAGCGGCGCACGCGGTCGAGCAGGCGGCGAAGGTGCCGCTCTTCGGCTGCGAGGACTGCGGCGACTGCTCGCTGTCCGAGATCGCGTACGTGTGCCCCGAGTCGCAGTGCGCCAAGAACCAGCGAAACGGACCCTGCGGCGGCACCCGCGACGGACTCTGCGAGGTCTACGACACGGAGTGCATCTGGTCGCAGGCCTATGAGCGGTTGAAGGCGTTCGGCGAAGAGGAGTCCATGCTCGACGGCCCGGTCGTGGTGAAGGACAACGCGCTCGCGGGAACGAGCGCCTGGGCGAATACGTTCCTCGGCCGAGACCACCTCGCTCGCGAGGACGACGTGGAGGTCGCGGAGACGTGAACGCTCTAGGATCGATGTGGCAAATGCATTTGGCGAAACGCGATATCACTGCGCCGGCGACGTGCGTCGACGAAGGAGGTAACGAGGACATGAGTCATCAGAGCCTGGAAGAGAAGCTGCAGGCAGTCGGCGGCGCGGTCGAGATGGCCCGCAACTCCCAGATCGGGCCGTACGTCTATCCGGCGGTGCCGGGCGAGTTCTCGAACTGGCGCGACGAGCAGATCTCGTGGCGAAGACGAGCGCCCTCTTCGACCAGTCGCACCACATGCTCGACCTCCAGATCGAAGGCCCGGACACGATCAGGCTGCTCTCCGACCTCGGCGTCAACAGCTTCGAGAACTTCGCCGCCGGCAAGGCGAAGCAGCTCGTCGTGTGCAACCACGACGGGTACGTCATCGGCGACGGCATCCTCTTCCACCTCGAGCAGAACCGCGTGCGCCTCGTCGGGCGACCCTCGGCGCACAACTGGGTGCAGTACCACGCGGAGACCGGCGACTACGACGTCGAGCTCTCGCGAGACGAGCGGACTGCCGTCAACCCCAGCGGGCGGCGCGAGCTGTACCGGTTCCAGGTTCAGGGACCCACGGCGCTCGACGTCCTGAAGAAGGCGAACGGCGGCTCGCTGCCGGAGATCAAGTTCTTCAACATGGGCGAGCTCACGCTCGGCGGGCACAAGGTGCGCGCGCTGCACCACGGGATGTCCGGCGTCCCCGGCCTCGAGCTGTGGGGCCCGTGGGAGGAGCGCGAGGACGTGCGCGCCGCGATCGTCGAGGCCGGCGAGGACTTCGGCCTCTGCCAGGTCGGCTCTCGCGTGTACGCGACGAACACGCTCGAGTCCGGCTGGATCCCCTGCCCGCTGCCGGCCGTCTTCACCGGCGACGAGCTGAAGGCGTACCGCGAGTGGCTCCCCGCGAACGGCTACGAAGGGACGGGCTCGCTCGGCGGGAGCTACTACTCGGACGACATCGCCGACTACTACCGGACGCCGCACGACCTCGGCTACTGGCCGTTCGTGAAGTTCGACCACGACTTCATCGGACGCGAGGCGCTCGAGGCGATGGCAGACGAGCCGCGCTTCAAGAAGGTCACGCTCGCGTGGAACGGCGAGGACGTCGCCCGGCGATCGGCACGCAGTTCGAGAAGGGTCGACCCGGTCAAGTACATCGACGTCCCGCTGTCGAACTACTCGACCTGGCCGAACGACAAGGTGTTGCGCGACGGCGAGTTCGTCGGCCTCTCGACGTTCTCCGGCTACAGCTACAACGAGCGCTCGTACCTGTCGCTGGCGATGGTCGACCTCGACGTCGAGTTCGGAACCGAGGTCACGCTCGTCTGGGGCGAGGAGGACGGTGGCTCGTCCAAGCCGGTCGTCGAGCGGCACGTGCAGGCCGAGATCCGCGCGATCGTCAGCCCGGCGCCGTACTCGGAGGTCGCGCGCAGCTCGTACCACGAGGGCTGGCGCACGAAGGCCGGAGCCGCCTGAGGCACGGGTCTTGAGCACAGACGCGACGGGCTCGCCGGCCAGCTCGAGAAGCGCCGCGACGAGCCCGTCCGTCGCCGAGAGATACGGCGCGTGGTCGGCGTCGAGCTCGATGACCCGCTCGCACGGGTGCTCGCGGATCATCCGGCGTTGGAGCGCGGGCATGAGAGAGCGGTCGCGGGTCGTCAGCACGTACGAGCGGGGAATCGCGGCCAGCACGTCCTCGTCCACGCTCGACCGGCGTCACGTACGGCGCCACCGCCTGCGGACGACGTCTGGCAACCGCCCAGGCCGTCTGCTCGCTCGTGCAGTCGTTGTAGACCGCGGCCGCTGTGGCGTCTGCAGAGAGCACGGCCACCGGCGGCTCGCCCTCGATCACGATGTTCGCCTGGATCAGGTCACCCTCGCCCTCGGGAAGGTGCGTGAGGTCGAGCAGGCTCTGGCCGTTCGCGGGCATGAACGCCGCGACGAAGATCAGGGAGGCGACGTGCTCCGGGGCAGTCCGACGCAGCCTGGGTGACGACGACTGCCGCCCATGCTGTGGCCGACGAGAATCGCCGGCTCGGGCGCTGTTCGCGAGCACCTCGCAGACCCGCCGCGCACAAGCTCGCGAGCGTAATGTCCGTCGACCGGAGTCTCGTCGGCACCGCCGCCGGGCAGGTCGAGCGCGTCGACCGTGTGGCCCGGCCGCCTCGACGGGTCCGATCACCGGCTCCCAGCACCAAGCGCCTCCGAACGCGCCGTGGACGAGGACGAAGCGCGCCATCTGTCCGCGATCGTAACCGTGGCGCAGCTGCTTTCAAACCGGTTAGGTTGGCGCTGTCCACACCGCGAGGAGAGGAGCCAGGCATGAACCGGTTCGAGCAAGCCGTCTACGACTGCATGAATCCGACCGCGGAGCTCCTCGAGCGGACGACGAAGCCGCTCCATCGCGCGATGCTGCTCAACTTCTGGCGCCACGTCCACCTCGAGGGCGGCGGCGACTACGAGCGGATCGTCGCGCCCGACATGATGGTCGACGAGCCCGTGTATCGGGTCACGTGGGGCGCGAACCCGGCGGTCATCGAGGGCAAGGATGGCGTCCTCGCCTTCTACCGCAGCGTCGGCGAGGCGGTGCTGTGGAACTCCGACGACCTCCTCGCCGTCGCGGACTGGGGAATCTGCGACGAGCTCACGTTCCACCAGATCGCTCGCGGCTCCGACCTTCGGGCCATCGGGTACGAGGTCGACGACCCGGACGCGCTCTACCACGCCTCGAGCCGGCAGGCGTTCGTCTGGCCCTACGACGACCGGGCCCGGCTCATGGGCGAGAACCTGTACGAGGACAAGACGAGCCTCGTGATCGAGGAGGTCAGCCCCGAGGAGGCCATCACGCCGGCTCGTGTTCGAGAGATCCACCGCGAGCAGCTGGCGAAGCTCGAGGCGGAGCGTGGCGACCGCTTCTGGGTCCTGGACGCCGAGACCGCGGCGGTCTAGCCGACCGTAAGAACGAGCTTGCCCTGGGTGCGCCCCGTCTCGCCCAGCTCGTGGGCGCGGGCGGCTTCGGCCGAGCGGAAACGTGTGCGAGACGTGGGGGCGGAGCGCCCCCGCCGATACGAGGTCCGCGATCGCCTCCAGCCCGGCTCGATCGGGCTCGACGAGGATGCCCGTGACGCGGACGCGGCCGCCGGCGAGCTCGCGGAGCGCTAGCCCGCGGAGGTGCCGGACAGCGTGACCGACGACGCCGCCGTCACGGACCGCCCGGAGCGCGTCGAGCCGCGGCCTCGCCGCCGACGAGCGTCGAGCACGACGTCGACGTCATGCGCGCGCTCGGCGACGTTCTCGCTCGTGTAGTCGATCGCCTCGTCGACGCCGAGCTCCGCCAGGAACGGGTGCTTCTCGGCGCGCGCCGTGCCGAGCACGTAGGCTCCCCGTGCCTTCGCGATCTGCACGGCGAGGTGTCCGACGCCGCCCGCGGCGGCGAGGACGAGGACGCGCTGACCCGGCTGGACGTCCGCGGTCTCGACCAGCGCCTGCCAGGCCGTGAGCCCGGCGAGCGGGAGTGCGCCTGCCTCGACGTCGCCGAGGTCGTCCGGGATGCGGGCGAGCTGGCGTGACGGCGAGGTGACGTACTCGGCGTACGCGGCGGCCTCGCGCGGGAAGCGCGGCATCCCGAACACGCGGTCTCCGACGGCGAATCTCGTCACGCCGTAGCCGACCTCCTCGACGACGCCGGCGACGTCCCAGCCGACGGTGAACGGCGGCTCTCCGAGGAAGCCGCCCCGCGCGCGAACCTTCCAGTCGACCGGGTTGACCCCGGCCGCGAGCGTGCGCACGAGCACCTCGGTCGGCATCGGGCTCGGCCGTGGGGACCTCGACGAGCTCGAGCACCTCGGGCCCGCCGAGCGTTTCCTGGCGGATGGCGCGCATCGTCGTCTCGGTGCTCATCGGGTCTCCTTCCGGGCCGCGAGCATTGTTGTATACAGGCCAGCGTCCGACAGGAGGAAGAGCCATCGCCGTCGTACACCCGAGGTCTCGCGGAGCTCCGCCAAGCGGACGCCGACGCGTTCGGCGGCAAGAGCGCGAACCTGGGCGAGCTGCTCGCGGCGAAGATCCCGGTACCGCCGGGGTTCGCGCTGAGCGCGGACGCCTATCGGGCGCTTCGTCGAGGAGACCGGCCTCGCCGGCGCGATCGCGTCGGCTCTGGCGCGCGCACGCATCGGACGACGTCGATGCGCTCACTGCCGCATCGAAGGCGATCGACGAGGCGATGCGATTCGCGCCGCTTTCCGACGCCGTGCGCGTCCGAGCTCGCCGGGCGTTACGAGGAGCTGCGCAGGCGACGGGGAAGATCGACGCCCGTGGCCGTGCGCTCGAGCGCGCTCGGGGAGGACAGCGCGGAGACTCGTACGCCGGCCAGCAGGAGAGCTTCCTCTGGGTGCGCGGCGTCGAGCACGTGTGCGACGCGGTGCGCGACTGCTGGGCAAGCCTCTTCACCCCGCAGGCGATCAGCTATCGCCTCGCGCTCGGGTCGCCGAGCACGAGGCGGCGATGGGCGTGACCGTGCAGGCGATGGTGGACGCGGAGGTCTCGGGCGTCCTGTTCACCTGCAACCCCGTCAGCGGCGACCCGAGCATGGTGGCGATCAACGCGAGCTGGGGTCTCGGGATCGGCGTCGTCGGCGGCGAGCTGACGCCGGACGACTACCTCGTGAGCAAGATCACCGGCGAAGTCGTTCGTCGCACAGTGAGCACGAAGCACGTCGAGTACGTTCCCGACCCGGCAGGGCGAGGCACGATTCGCCGCGACGTGCCCGCCGAGCGGCGAGACGAGCCATGCCTCGGCGACGAGGAGCTCGCTGCGCTCGTCGAGGTCGCACGGCGCATCGAGCGCCACTACGGCAGTCATCAGGACGTCGAGTGGGCGATCGCCCGTTCGCAGCGCGCTGCCGGAGGCGCTGCTGGTCCTCCAGGCGCGTCCGGTCACGACCCGGCCGAAAGCCGGCGTCCGCGCCGTCGGCGTCTGCGCTCTCGCTCGTCCTCGGGACGTTCGGCGCGCCCGCGCGACACCGAGCCGCGGCCCTGATCATGCCGCTGAGCGACGACGACGTCCGCGAGATCCTCCGGCTGATCGACGAATCCGACGGCGAGGAGCTCCGCGTCGAGACGGAACGGTTCTCGCTCTACGTTCGTCGAGGCGGCGACGAGCCAGCGCCGATCCGCGGACGAGCCGGAGCTCGCCTGCCGACGTGCCGGCCGCGAGCGCGTGCGACGGCCGGCAGACTGCACACGGTCGCGTCGCCGATGCTCGGCACCTTCTATCGCGCCCAGGCGCCGGGTGCGGCCCCGTTCGTCGACGTGGGGGCGCGCGTCGAGCCGGACACGATCGTGTGCCTGATCGAGGTCATGAAGATGATGAACTCCGTCCCTGCAGGAGTCGTCGGGACGATCGTCGAGGTCTGCGTCGAGAACGCGGAGCTCGTCGAGAATGGCGCCCCTCTCTTCCAGGTTCGGCCCGACCGGTGAGCGTCGAGCGCACCGGCGGGCTCGTCGACATCGTCGACACGACGACCCGCGACGGCAACCAGAGCCTGTGGAGCGCGACCGGCCTCACGACGCGACGACATCCTGGCGATCGCCCCGACGCATGGATCGCGTCGGCTTCCATGCGGTGGACTTCACGTCGAGCACGCACATGGCCGTCGCCGTTCGCTTCCATCGCGAGGATCCGTGGGAGCGGCTCCGGCTGGTGAGCGCGGCGATGCCGAAGACTCCCCTGAGCTTCATCACCTCGGGCATGCGCTTCATCACCTGGGTCCCGGCCGACGAGGACGTGATGCGACTCGCGTTCCGCTGCGTCGTCCGCAACGGGATTCGCCGCTTCCAGGTGGCGGACCCCTCGAACGACCCCGGGCGCTTGCGGCGAGTGGCCGCGATCGCACGCGAGGAGGGCGTCGAGGAGATCGCGATCGCGCTCACGTACTCGGTCAGCGCGGTGCACACGCACGCCTACTACGCGGAGCGCGCAGCCGCGCTGGCCGACTGCGCGGAGATGGACCGCCTCTACCTCAAGGATCCGGGCGGCCTCGTGACCGTCGGATGCCGTCCGCGAGCTCGCGCCCCACTTCCTGCGCGCGGCCGGCGAGCGGCCGGTCGAGCTCCACAGTCACTGCACGATCGGGCTCGCGCCGTTCGTCTACATGGAAGGGCTACGCGCCGGCTTTCAGCGTCCTGCACACCGCGGTCGAGCCGCTGGCGCGCGGCACCTCGAACCCGGCGGCGGAGACGACGCTCCGCAACCTGGACGCCGAGGGGTTCTCGCACCGGCTCGACCTCGACGCGCTCGCGGCCGTCTCCGGCGCACTTCCGCGAGGTCGCTCGCGAGAAGGGGCTGCCGCTCGGCAGCCGCAGGAGTACGACGCCACGTACTACCACCACCAGCTCGCCGGTGGAATGGTGTCGACGACCCGGCGGATGCTCGAAGAGCTGCGCCGGCCCGAGCTGTTCGACGCCGCGCTCGAGGAGGTCGGCCGCGTGCGCGCCGAGATGGGGTACCCGATCATCGTGACCCCGGTCTCGCAGCAGGTCGCGACCCAGGCGGTGAGGAACGTCATCGACGAGGAGCGCTGGTCGAACGTCTCGGACGAGACCATCCGCTACTTCCTCGGACACTTCGGCGAGCCGCCTGCACCCGTGGACGCGAGACGTCGCCGAGCGCGTGCTCTCGCGGCCGCGGCGGACGAGCTTCGAGTGCTCGAGCCGCTTGCGCCTCGAAGGCGCGCGCGCGCGGTTCGGACGAGGATCTCGGACGAGGAGCTGCTCCTCCGGCTGACGATGCCGGCGGAGCAGGTCGACGCGATCGGCGCCCCCGAGCCGCCCCGCGCTGCGCCACGGCGGGCGTCGGCCTCGGAGCGTCCCGCACCAGCAGCCGGCGGTGACGCTGCTGGACGAGGTGGCGAGGCGAGCGGCGATCACGCACCTGCGTGTCGAGACGGACGACGAGCTCGTCGAGTGGCGTCGTCCGAGCTGAATCGGAGCGCAAGTCCGTCGCCTTCCGGCACGATCCGGCACATGGACTACGAGATCGCCGTCGTCGGCGGAGGACCCGCAGGATTGACGGCGGCCCTCTTCGCCGCGCGTCACGGCCGCGACACGATCGTTCTCGATCCGCTCGGGATGGGCGGCGCGATCCTGAATACGGAGCGGGTCGAGGACTACCCCGGCTTCCCCGAAGGCGTGCCGGGCTACGAGCTCGGTCCGCGCGTCCAGGAACAGGTCGCACAGGCCGGCGGGACGTTCGAGCTGGGCGAGGTCGGTCGGCATCGAGCCGCGCGACGGCGTGTGGGCCGTCGCGACCGACGCCCGCGAGCTCGTCGTCGGTGCGGTCATCGTCGCCACCGGGTCCACGCCTCGCAAGCTCGGGATGCCCCGTGAGGACGAGTTCCAAGGCAAGGGGCTCAGCAACTGCGCCAGCTGCGACGGGCCGCTGTACCGCGGCAAGGCGGTCGCGATGGTCGGCGGGCGGCGACTCGGCGCTGCTCGAGACCATCGAGCTGACGCGCCACGAGGTCGAGGTCGTGGTCATCGACGCGGACGAGACGCTCAGCGGGCAGGACACGTACAGGCGTCGTGTCACCGAGAGCGCTCGGGTCGAGATCAGGCACGGGACGGTGCTGGAGGAGATCCTCGGCGACGGACGCGTGGACGGCGTTCGAGTGCGCGATCTCGCGACCGGAGAGTCGTCGACGCTGCCCGTCGAGGGAGTGTTCGTACACGTCGGTCGGCTTCCGAACACCGCGTTCCTCGAGGGAGTCGTCGCGCTCGATCTCGGCGGGCACGTTCCGACGGACATCTGGATGAGGACGGAGCTCCCGGGCCTGTTCGCCGCCGGCGACGTGAGAGCCGATGCCGCGCGCCAGGCGATCACGGCCGCAGGCGACGGTGCGACCGCCGCGATCGCGGCGCACCGCCACCTCGCCGAACACGCGCGGTGAGGGCCTGGCGCCTCTCCGATTCGTTCGGAATCGACCGCCTCGAGCTCGAAGAGCGCTCCGACCCCGTGCTCGGCACGGCGAGGTGCGCGTGCGGGTGCGCGCCGTCTCGCTGAACTATCGCGACGTCGCGATGGTCGAGCACGGCGTCGCGCCACGCGGTGTCCAGCTGCCCCTGGTGCCGTGCTCGGACGCCGCGGGCGAGGTCGTCGAGATCGGAGCCGGGCGTCTCCCGCGTGAAGGTGGGAGACCGTGTCGCGAGCATCTTCTTCCAGCGCTGGCTCGACGGCGACACGCTGCCGCCCGGCGCGCTCTGGGCTCCGTGCTCGCCGCGGGACTCGACGGCGTGCTCGCCGATCACGTCGTCCTACACGAGGGCGGCCTCGTCCACGCTCCGGAGCACCTGAGCGACGAGGAGGCGTCGACCCTGGGTGCGCTGCGGTGACGGCCTGGCACGCGCTCGTCAGCGAAGCGGCAGTACGTCGGCCGGGCGAGACGATCCTGGTCCAGGGCACGGGCGGAGTCTCGATCTTCGCGCTCCAGTTCGCGCTCATGGCCGGCGCTCGCGTGATCGCGACCTCGAAGCAGCGACGAGAAGCTCGAGCGAGCGCGGGCGCTCGGCGCGTGGGAGACGATCAACTACGTGACGACGCCCGACTGGGCGGAGCGGGCGCTCGAGCTCACGGGCGGGGACGGCGTCGACCACGTGATCGAGGTGGGCGGCTCGTGGACGACCGACCAGTCGATCAAGGCGACACGCCGTGGCGGAACGGTCTCCCTGATCGGTGTGCTCACGGGCCTCGAGGGGAGGATCGATCCGCATCCGATAAGCGTCAAAGGCCTCCGCGTCCAGGGGATCGTCGTCGGCTCGCAGGGCGATGTACGAGGACATGAACCGGGCGATCGCCGTCAACGGCCTGAGGCCGGTGATCGATCGCGTCTTTCCGTTCGAGCAGGCTCGCGAGGCGTTCCGCCACCTCCAGGCCGCCGGGCACGTCGGCAAGGTCGTGATCTCGGTCTGATCCACGCGGCGCGGGTACGAAGGCGCCGCAGACGGGTAAGAGCGCCTAACGCAACGAGCTCTAGCAACTCGAGGAGGGAGCCATGAAGATCCTGACCCCGTCCCGTGTCATCGCGGCCGTCTCGCTCGCGTTGGCGGCACTCAGCTTCGGCGTCGCGTACGCCGGCGCCGGCAGCAGCGGCAATCCGCCTCAGGGTGCCGGGCAGGCATGCGTGCACGGCACCGCGCTCCTGGAGCGCAACAAGAAGAACGTCGTCGCCTACTACGAGACGGCGGTCAACGACAAGAACCCCAGGCTTGCCGTCCAGCTGTACGGGGGGGACGAGTACATCCAGCACAACCCACTGGCAGATAACGGCTTCGCTGCATTCATCGCGTTCTTCGAGGGGTTCGAGGCGGCGTTCCCGAACCTGAACATCGACATCAGGCGCGTCATCGCCGAGTGCGACCTCGTCGTGACGCACGGGATCATCGGCGGCGCAGGAACGGAGTCGGTCTTCGGCCCGCGCGGTAGCAAGGTTGTCGACATCTTCCGGCTCGACGCAAACGGCAAGATCGTCGAGCACTGGGACGTGCTCGCGGCGATCTCCGCTACCTCCGTGAACGGCAATCCCGAGGTCTGAGGTCTAAACGCGCGCGGGTCGGGTCTCGGGGTGACCTGCTGTCACCGCGAGACCTGGCCCCCGTCGCGCCGTCAGCGCCAGGCGTCGATGGAGACCGCGGCCCGCTGGCCCTTGTTCGTCCGGAACTTCGCCCGCATGGGCGAGCCCATGAAGACGCTGAAGTGCCCGTTCGTCTCGCCGCCGGCGACGACGATGTTGACCCGGTCGGGCTCGAAGACCGGGATCAGCTCGTCCGGCGGCGCGTTCCAGTAGCTCGCGAACGGCTCGACCCCCGACTCGACCTCCTCGTGGATGAGATTGAGCATGACGTGGTCCCAGTACCGCCGTTGCGGGATGCGCGCGTTCTCGTGGATCCACTGGGCGATCTGGTCCTTCGTCTCGAGCCCCCGCTCGACGAACTCGCGCGCGACGATCGGATCGAGGACGAGCGTGCAGCCCATCCCCGGCTCGAGGCCGGAGATCATCGCCACGAGCTTCTCCTGCCAGTAGGCGCGCAGGTATTCGGCCCAGACGTTGCCCCAGATGTACGAGACGGTGACCGTGCTGTCGTCGGTGTCGTAGCCGTACTTCAGGTGGTACGGCTCCCACGGGCTCGCCTCCTCGTTCTCGGCGAACGTGATGCAGTTGTACGAGAAGTTCGAGCCCTGCGAGCCGGCGTAGGTCTCGCCCGGGACCGAGCCGCCCTGGAGGTTCTGCGAGAGCAGGCCGAAGGCCCTGCCGATCGCGGAGTTCGCGTAGTTGTAGGGCCCGAGCGCGCCGACGCCGCTGTTCATGCCGATCTCGTTTCGGATCGGCCCGTTGACCACGACCATGTTCCCCATCGAGGACATGCTGCTCTGGCGCCCCGTGTCGCCGCTCGAGGCGAGCGCGAGGATGACGGGGAAGTGCTCCGGCGCGGCGCCCGCCATCACGGCGTTCACCGCGACCTTCTCGACGTCGAAGTGCCAGTACTCCATGCCGATCGTGGGTCGGAGCTTGCCGACCATCTCGTCCGGCGGGTGGCTCGTCCCCGCAAGCATCCGCTCGACTCGGTCCTCGGTCGGAAGGACGATCGGCAGGAAGTCCGTGTACCGGCGCTCCCGGAAGAGTGCGTGCATCTCTTCTTCGCTGTCGGCCTCGACGTAGCGCGGAGTCGACCGGTCCCAACCCTCGCCGCGCAGCTCGTCGTCGGGGATCGGGCGGGTGAGCTGGTCGAAGACCTCGGCCATGAACGGCCGGCCGTGGATCGGGTCGTCGCCCTCGACGTACTCCCGCAACCCCGTCGGCGACGTGTTCATCAACGGCGTCGGGACGAACGTCTGGCGTGCGCTCGGCATGCCGCTCGACTTCACGGCGTTGCGCACGAGGCGCGCGAAGACGTGCACGTGTACGCCGACGGTCGGGACTCCGTACTTCGACTCGAGATCGACGACGTGGCCGGAGACCTCCGGCGCGCAGCCCGGTCAGGTTCCGACGCCGATGATGGCCGCGTCGCCGTCGGCCTGGATGCGCTCGCAGAGCTCGGGGTCGGGGATGTGCTGGTTGCGCCACCGGACGACCTCGGTCCGGATCTTCGGCCGGTGGTCCTCGAACCAGCCGTGCAGCTGCGCCATGAAATTGTCCGAGTTGGCGAAGCCGACGTCGACGAGGAAGAGCTTCTTGCCCTCCAGCGTGTCCAGGCTCGGAGCCATCCCCCGCGCACTCACCTGCGGCGGGTACCCCTCGGGGTTCAGCACTCTGAACTTGGCCAACTCGCGCCTCCTAGGACCAGTTTTTCGATGCTATCAATGGGGCTGAGCCTCTCAGCTCGTCGCCCCCGGACCCGGGGACGCCGCCGCCTCGCCGACAGGGACCTGCTGCTCGCCCAGGTAGCTGGAGATCAGGAGCTCCCGGTTGGCGTGCAGCGCGTCTGCGCGGTCCGAGAGGACGATCTCTCCGTGGGAGAGCACGTACCCGCGGTCGGCGATCTCGAGCGCGAGCTGGATGTGCTGCTCGACGAGGAGGACTCCGCAGCCCGAGTCGACCGCGTACTGCTGCACCACGGGCAACAGGCTTTCGATGATGATGGGCGCGAGCCCGAGCGACAGCTCGTCGAGGAGGAGCAGCCGCGGGCCGCTCGCGAGCCCGCGCGCGATCGCGAGCATCTGCTGCTCCCCGCCCGAGAGGAGGCCGGCCCGCCTGGTGCGCAGCTGTGCGAGCTTCGGGAAGTACTCGTAAGCGGCATTCTCGTCGGGGCGCCTGCCCTGGAAGCCGAGGCGGAAGTGCTCGGCCACGGTCAGGCCGTAGAAGATCCCGCGTCCCTCCGGAACGTGCGCGATTCCGATCCGCGCCCGCTGCGTGGGCGAGACGCGCGCGAGGTCACGACCGTCGAAGGTGATGCGCCCGCTCATCGGGCGGACGAGTCCCGAGATCGCCCGGAGCGTCGTCGTCTTGCCGGCGCCGTTGGCGCCGAGCAGTGCGACCACCTCGCCCGAGCCCACGCTCAGCTCGACGCTGCGAATCACTGCCGCCCGGTCGTAGCCGGCGGTCAGGCCCTCGATGGCGAGCCGTGTGTCGCTCACGATGCGTCGACCGCGGATGCCAGCTCGCTCGCCGCGCCTCCGAGATACGCCTCGATGACCTGCGGATCGCGGCGGACGACGTCGGGCGCCCCATGCGCAATCACCCGTCCGAACTCGAGCACGACCACGTAATCGGAGATTCCGAGCACGAGCCCCATGTCGTGGTCGACGAGGAGCATCGCCGTGCCTGCGTCGACGACTTCGCGGAGGTGGCGCGCCAGCTCTGCGCCCTCCCCCGCGTCGAGGCCGGACGCCGGCTCGTCGAGGCACAACAACCGTGGCTCCGCCGCGAGAGCGCGTGCGATCCCGACGAGCTTGCGCTGTCCCTGGGTGAGATCCTCGGGCGCCACGTCCGCCACCGACTTGGAGGCCGAGGAGCTCCAGGGCGGCTTCGGCCGCCGACGTGCTCGTTACCGGCCTCGAGAGCGTCTCCTTGAAGGTTGCCCACGCCGAGGGTCGGTAGGAGGCGACGGCCATGTTCTCGCGCACGCTCAGATCGTCGAACAGCTCGATCGACTGCCATGTCCTCGCCAGCCCTCGCTGGGCGCGGACGTGCGCCGGAAGTCGGTCGAGCGCCCGTCCGTCGAGCTCGACCCTACCCTCGTACGGGACGAATCCCGGAGATCGCGTCGATGAAGGTCGTCTTGCCCGCCCCGTTCGGCCCGATCAGCCCGACGAGCTGGCCCTCCTCGACCGTGAGGTCGACGTCGTCCAACGCAAGCAGGCCGCCGAAGGAGACCGAGATGCCGGTCGCGGAGAGGACGGTCGTCGGCTGCTCCGGCTTGGGCTTGGGCTTCCGGCGCGGCGCGGCAGCACCGGGCGCCGCGGAGTAGACCGGTGCGCGGTCGGTCTGCGTCTCTGCGGCGGCCTCGGCAGCAAGCCGTTTCTCCTTCTGCCGCTTCTTCTTCCAGCCCGTTCCTGCGATGCCCTCCGGGTTGACGAGCAGCGTGACGATGAGCGCGATGCCGCCGATGAGGAACGCCCAGTTCCCTGAGAGCCCGAGCCCTCTGTCGAAGGTATGCGGGAGGAGGCCCTCCGTCGCGCCGATCCCGGCGATGATCGCGCCGGAGACCATCGTGATGCCGCCGAAGTACGTGAACGCGATCAACGCGAGCGCCGCGAGTGCCCCGAAGCGGCTGTAGCTGACCGATCCGAAGTTGTACGCGTAGAGCGCGCCGGCCATTCCGGCGACGAACGCGGCGATGCCGAAGCCTGCAAGCTTGGTGTTACGGACGTTGATCCCGGCCGCCGCCGCGGCGCGCTCGTTCGAGCGCACGGCCAGCATCCGCTGCCCCAGGCTCGCTCGCCGCACGTTGGCGACGAGCAGGCCGAGGAGAATGACGGCGGCGAGGACGAGAAAGCCGAAGACGGGGCTCGGAATCTTGTCGTCCAGGCCCCTGAAGGATGCGTCCGGAGACAGGTCGAGCCCGCCGAGCTCCGGCTGCTTGACGGGCGACCCTGTTGCCTGGCCGCCCCAGCGCTCGTTCAGGAAGCCGAACTGCTCGAGCGCCACCGCGGCTGCGAGCGTCACGACCACGAGACTGACCCCCCGAACCCGCAGCGCCGAGACGGCGATGACCAGGCCGACGATCGTCGCCGTCGTGGCTCCGATCAGAAGCGAGATCGGAAACGACGCCCACACCCCGCCGAGGTCGGTCGTCAAGTGGGACATCGTGAAACCCGCGACACCCGCGAGCGCTAGCTGCACGACGGAGATCTGACCGACGAAGCCGACGATGACGACGAGCGACAGGCAGATGAGGACCCCGAGCAGCGAGTTGATCGTGGCCTGGCGGAAGTCGTACGGGAACACGACCAGGGCGACGACTCCCGCGATCGCCGCGATCACGCTCCACCTCAGCAGGCGCTCGGGCCGGGGCACGGCGGGGAGCCGCCTTTCGACGAGCTCTCCGCGGCCGGGGAGGTTTGCTCCTCGCACGAAGAGAGCGAGGACGACGACGAGGAAGACGAACAGCTCGGGTAGCCCGTGGATCGGGGTTCCCGAGGAGTCGGTCGGGAACCAGGTTTGTGTCGACCAGTAGAGGAGAAGGGACTGGATCGCGCCGATCGCGAGCCCGGCGAAGCAGGCGATGAAGAACGACGTGAACCCGGCGAGGAGGGCAGCTGCCAGAGCCGGCACGACCTGGAACGCCAGCGTTTGCGAATCGAGCGCGATGAGCGGCGCAACCAGGACTCCCAGCCCCCCGGCGACGACGCAGGCGAGGACCGTGTTCATGATCGCCAGACGGCTCGGAGACAGGCCGACCAGCATCGCCGAGACCTCGTTCTCGGACGCGGCTCTCGTCGCGAGTCCGAAGGGCGTCCAGCGGTAGAGCGCCGTCAGCAGCGCGGCGACGAGGATCACGATCCCCGCCAGCAGGAACCGGTCCTTCGGCACCACCCGGTCGAAGATCGTCACGGTGTCGGTGGGCAGGACCGACGGCGCCGACTTCAGGCTGTTGCCGAAGATCAGGACCATCGCGGACTCCAGGACGAGCAGGAGCCCGAGCGACGCGGCCAGCTTGGCGAGCGGCGCGGTGTTTCGGAGCGGGCGGAAGATCGCGAGCTCGATGAGGACGCCGAACACGGCCATGGAGGCAACCGTGAGGACGAAGGCCGGCGCGGACGAGAGCTCGAAGCCGAAGAAGCCCGTCCTGAGCGCCCAGAAGAAGTACGCGGCGACCATCGCGATCGCCCCCGTGGCGACGTTGATCACGCCGGAGCCCCGGTAGATGAGGACGACGCCGAGCGCGATGCTCGCTATCAGCGCGCCCGCGCCGAGCCCGAGCGCCGCGTAGAGGAGGTCGTCACGCATGGGTCACCGACTCACGAATCGGCGGGCCCGGCTGTTACCGGGCCCGCCGTGCTTCCGTCTCGTGCGCTTACTTCGCTCCGGGCGGCTTCACCCAGCCCGTGACGGTCTTCCACTTGCCTTTGCCGACGTAGTTGTAGAACTGCGCCTGGTTGCCGCACGCGGCCGGCTCTCCGGGCGACACCTTGCCGCAGGCGATATCCGGCGCCGCCAGGACGAGCGGGCCACGGAAGGCCTTGAACCCGGCACTGATCGTCGCGGGGCTGAGCTTCGCGTAAGGGATCGCGTTCATGATCTTCACGGTCGCGAGCATCTCCTCCCAGGTGATCTCCGAGAAGATCCAGAGCATGTTCGGCACGGTGGTCCCGTACTGGAGGCCCTTCTTGAGGTAGAGCTTCGACTGTGGCCCCGGCTGGTTCACGAGCGTCTGGGCGATGCCGTAGGTCCACTTCGGGATGTCGCCGCTCGCGTACGCGACGCGGGGAATGAACGTGCAGATCGGAGTCGAGAGCACGGGCTTCGAGTAGTTGATCTGGTCGAGGGCCCTTGCGAACGGCACGCACGTGGTGAAGCCGAGGGCGGCGATGATCATGTCCGAGGAGCTCGCCTGCGTGGCCGGCCCGATCAGGTCGGTTGCGAGCGGCGGGACACCGATCATGGTCACCTTCCTCCCGATCTGCCGCATGGCCTTCTGGAGGGCCTGCGCCGCCGTGATCGCGCCCGGGTCCGTCGGATAGACGATCGACACGGTCTTCACCTTCGGGAGCCGCTGCTTCGTGTACGTGCCGAAGGGGCCGAGCACGCTCGTCTGGCTGCCGTTCAGGAAGTAGGTGTTCTTGGCCGTCGGGTCGGCGGCGTTCGCGGTGACGCCGCCGATGATCGGCTTCGTGCCCTTGACCGTCGCGTAGATCGACTGGTTGCCGATGGTGACGAACCCGAAGAGGATGGCCTTCGTGGCCTTGTCGTTGACCATCTGCTGGCCGCAGCGCACGCCTTCCTCCTCCGCCTGGGCGATCAAGCACTCGTTGAGCTTCAAGCGGGTGCCCGTGGACGCCGCCGAGCTCCGCGTTCACCATCTTCACCCCGGCCTCGATGACGCTCTTCGCCTGAGGGAAGTTGAGGTTCGGCGGACCGCCCTGAACGTTGATGAAGCCGAGGGTGACGGGGGCCAGGTTCGCCTTCGCCTTTCCCTTGCCGCCGACGTAGAGCTGGTAGTTCAGGACCTGTGGCGGTGGAAGCGCACCCGTTGCCCCGATGGCCGTGGCAGTCGCGACAAGCGCTGCCGCCACGGCGAGGGCGACGGTCGCGCGTCGCCGTCGGGCGCCCTGGACGGTGGTGGCGGAACGCATACCTACCTCCTTCTGCCTAGGATCGGGCGAGCGTAAGCGCTCGTTACGAGACTGTCAACGAAATCGTGAATGAAGCACCTCGGCTCAGCCTCGCCGCCGTTCGAGGACCTCGCCGAAGATCGGGTTGGAGAGCAGGAAGCTGATCGCCTGCGCGCGCTCCTCGTTCAACGGCTCGTCGGGAAACGAGGCGAGCATCGCGCGGAACCGCTCGTCCGCTCCCTCGCGGAACTCCCGGTGCGTGAAGATGTACAGGTCGTCGCGCCGGATGCCCGCGAGCACGCGCTCGCCGCACTCGAGCGGATCCATCCAGAGCGGGGAGTTCGGGCGCTCCTCGAGCTCTCGCTCCAGCTCGGTGTAGCCGGAATCGCCGTAGCGCTCCGGCCGCGTCCTTCGGCCCTCCCGGATGTTCGTCTGCACCGGCCCGGGGCAGAACGCCGAGACACCGATCCCCTTTTCCGCGAGCTCGCTCCGGAGCGCCTCCGACAGCCCGATGACCGCAGCTTTCGCCGTGATGTAGATCGCCGCGTTCGGCACCGGAAGGACGCCGGCCATGGAAGACGTGTTGACGATGTGCGCGCCCTCGCCGTGCTCGAGCATGCGCGGGAGGAAGGTCTGGATGCCGTTGACGACGCCGCCGAGCAGCACCCCGAGACCCCAGTCCCAGTCGTCGTACCGCGCGACCGTGACCGGCCCGAGGATGCCCATGCCCGCGTTGTTGCAGAGAACGTGCACGGCGCCGAAGGTGCGCTCCGCGTCGTCGGCCGCGCGCGCGAACGCATCCCGGTCGGTGACGTCGAGCTCGAGCGCGTGCACGCTCGCCGACCGGCCGCTCTCCGCGAACCCTTCGAGGGCGCTCTCGATGTGGTCCTGTCGTATGTCTGCGATCACGACGTTCATCCCGGCCGACACGAGCGCCGTCGAGATGCCGAGGCCGATCCCGCTCGCGCCGCCGGTGACGAACGCGGTCCTGCCCTCGACCTCCTCCACGCGCCGCCCCCTCAGTCGCCGGGCCGGGAGGCGAGCGCGCGGGTTTTCGCCGCGCGTCGTCCTTCCTCGACCGCGAGTCGGTCCGCGGGCACCGGCTCGTCCGGAAAGGCCGCGATCGTCTCGTCGAAGAGCTCGCGCAGCTCTTCGCGATGGTCGGGGTGGGTGAAGACGTAGAAGTCGTTCCGCCTGATCGCGCGCAAGACCTTCTCTCCGATCTCCTCCGGATCCATGCCTGCCTCGTGCAGGCCGGGCAGGATGCGCATGAACTCGGCGTCTGCGGGAGTCACGTCTGTCGAGAGCTCGGCCGGCCGGATCGAGTCGCTCTCGTAGATCTTGCTCTTGACGAGGCCGGGGCAGACCATCGAGACGCCGATCCCGTGCGGCAGGAGGCTCCACCGCAGCGCATCGGACAGGCCGTGCACCGCGAACTTCGCCGTCGTGTAGATGCCTGCCCCCGGCCCGGCGATGAACGCGGCCATCGACGCGGTGTTGACGACGTGCCCGCCTTCGCCGTGCGCCTTGATCCTGGGCACGAACGTCACGACGCCGTTGACCACTCCGCCGAGGTTGACGCCGAGCACCCAGTCCCAGTCCTGGAACGTCGCCTCGGAGATGTCGTTGAAGAGGTTGATTCCGGCGTTGTTGCAGACGACGTGGACATTCCCGAGGGCGCGCTCGGTCTCGTCTGCGGCGCGCGCGAACGCCTCGCGGTCGGTGACGTCCAGGCGAATCGCGAGCACGTCGCCGCCGAGCTCGGCCGTCGCCGCCTCGAGGTGGTCCTCGCGGATGTCCGCGATCGCCACCTTCATGCCGGCGCCGAGGAAGGATCTTGGCCATTCCGAGGCCGACTCCGCTCCCGCCCCCGGTGATGAAGGCGACCTTGCCTTCGACGTCTCGCATCCGCGAAGGACCCTATAGGCTCGACGAGCACGAGTCCCTGCGTCTGAAGGAGACCCGATGTCGACCAGGACGGCGACGACGGTGGTGCGAGCGGACGTTGTCGGCAGCTTGCTCCGACCCGAGTACCTGCGGGAGATCAGGGACGACTGCGCGGGAGGGAAACGTCGGCTCCGAGGAGCTGCACGCGGCCGAGGACCGCGCAGTGCGCGAGGCGATCGCACTCCAGGAAGGCGCCGGGATCGAGGCGATCACCGACGGGGAGTACCGGCGGAACGGATGGATCGCGCTCATTCCGATCTTCGACGACCCCATCTTCCGTCCGCCGGTGAGTGGCTTCGAGTTCCTCGACGCGGAGTCGGGCTGGCGGGACCTCTGGAAGACGGGCGCCGGCGAGAAGGCCGACACGTCGGGGCTACCGCCGCAGGAGCCGTTCGTCACGCGCCGCCTCGAGGTCGACCGCGACATCGTCACGGACGAGTACGCGTTCCTGAAGGCGAACGCCCGCGCACGCACGAAGTACACGATTCCCGCGCCGAGCTGGCACCGGATCTACTGGCATCCGGAGTACTCGGCCGAGGCATACCCGACGTCGGACGACTTCATCCGCGACGTCGCCCGCATCCTGCGGATGCACGTCATCGACCGGCTGGTCGAGCTCGGCTGCGACTACATCCAGATCGATGCGCCCAACTACGCGCAGTGGCACATCGATCCCGGCAACCGCGCCGCATTCGAGGAGCACGGCCACGACATGGCGCACGAGCTCGTCGCGGACGCCGAGTTCGACAGCATGGTCTTCGAGGGTCTGAGCGGCGTCACTCGCGCGATGCACATGTGCCGCGGCAACGCCCCCGGCGGCATGTGGGCGGCGACAGGTGGTTACGAGGCGATCTCGAGGGAGGTCTTCCCGCGTCTCGAGAACGTCGACCGGCTTCTCCTCGAGTACGACTCGGATCGCGCCGGCACGTTCGCTCCGCTCGCAGACGTCCTCCCTCACCATCAGGTCGTGCTCGGGCTCGTGACGACGAAAGACGGAGAGCTCGAGGACGCCGATGTTCTCGTCTCGCGCATCGAGGAGGCGACCCAGTACGTGCCGCTCGAGCGGCTCGCCGTCAGCCCGCAGTGCGGCTTCGCCTCCGGCGAGATCTCGAAGGTCATGACCCTCGAGGAGCAGGACGCGAAGCTTCGCCTGATCGGGGACGTCGCGCGGCGGGTCTGGGGGTAGGAAGCCGTGGAGGTTGCCGTGACCGGGGCCTCGGGTCACCTCGGTCGCAAGGTCGCCGACCTCCTCCTCGAGCGGCTCGATCCCTCCCAGGTCATCCTGCTCACCCGGACGCCGGACGCGCTCGCATCGTACTCCGAGCGCGGTGTCGTCGTTCGTCACGCGGACTTCGACGAGCCTTCGACGCTCGCCGAGGCGTTCTCCGGCGCGGAGCGCGCGCTGCTGATCAGCGCGCTCGACTTCGAGCGCCGGATCGGCCAGCACCGCGCCGCAATCGAGGCGGCGAAGACGGCGGGGGTCCGGCACGTGATCTACACCTCGATTCCGAAGCCGGAGGGCAATCCGGCGGCTGCCTCCCCATCGCACTACGCGACCGAGCTGGCCGCACGCGAAAGCGGGCTCGCGTGGACCTTCCTGCGGAACAATCTCTACGCCGACTTCCAGGTCCCGTGTCGTGGCTCAGGCGATCGCGAGCGGGCAGATCGTGACGAGCGCAGGCAACGGTCGCGTGGCGTACGTCGCCCGCGACGACTGCGCCGCGGCGGCGGCCGCCGTGCTCGTCCAGGACGGCCACGAGGGGAAGGCGTACGACATCACCGGGCCGCAGGCGATCGGGCCCCAGGAGGTCGCTGCACTGGCCGCCGAGCTGGGCAGCCGACCTGTAGAGGTCGTGCCCGTCGACGACGATGCCCTGGTCGCCGGGATGATCGAGAACGGAGTGCCCGACGCGGTCGCCCCGGTCCTGCTCAGCTTCGTCGTCGCGGCGCGCGAAGGCTTTCTCGACTCGGTCTCGAGCGCGGTCGAGGAGCTCACGGGCACGTCCCCGACGTCGCTTCGCGACGTCGTGATCACCGCTCGTGAGGAAGCGGGCTCCGTGTAGAGCTGCCGCGCCGACGCGGACCGAACCGTCGGGCGGCTCGTCAGCGAATGAGGGCCGGACAGCAATCCGACTCGAAGGAGCTTCCCATGCGCTTCATTCCCACGCGGCTGCACGCTCCGCTCGACTACATCGTCGGCGCGCTCCTCATCGCCGCACCGTGGATCTTCCAGTTCTCGGACGACTCCACGCCCACGGTCATCTCGATCGTGCTGGGCGTCGGGCTCATCGCCTACAGCCTGTTCACCAACTACGAGCTCGGCGTCTGGAAGGTCGCGCCGATGGCCGTGCACAACCTGTTCGACATCGCAGCCGGCGCCCTCCTCGCGGCGTCCCCGTGGCTCTTCGGCTTCGCCGACGACGGTGCGAATGCCTGGGCTCCGTTCGTCGTCGTGGGGGTCGCGGCGATCTTCCTCGGCCTGACGACGAAGCAGCAGGGCGGATACAGCTACCGCCGAAGCGGCGTCGACACGCCGACGACGGCGACCCGTTAGCCCGTCTCAACGCGCGCGGCGGAACTTCCCGCCGCGCGCTTGCGCGTGCCGGCTACGACGCGGGCGCGGCGCCGTACTCCTCGTCCGTGACGTGATCCCCCCAGGCGGCGCTCGCGCCTTCCTCGTCGACGTCGAGCATGGCGATGTGGGTCATGAAGTGGTTCGGCGCGGCGCCGTGCCAGTGCTCCTCGCCGGGCTCGAAGAAGACGCGGTCGCCGGGACGAATGACCTCGATAGGCCCGCCGCGCCTCTGGCAGAGGCCGACGCCTTCCGTGATGTAGATCGTCTGGCCGTTCGGATGCGTATGCCAGGCGGTGCGCGCGGACGGAGTGAAGTGGACGCTGGTCGCGCTCAGCCGCGACGAGCCCGCCGGCGTCGCCACGGTGTCGAGGTACACGGCACCGGTGAACCACTCACTCGGCCCGTCCTTTGTGTCCGTGGAGCTCTTCGTGATCTGCATCGGCCGCCCTCGTATCTCGCTGAGCGCGACCAGAGTAAGCGTTCGCGGCACGCGCCGTGCGGGCTCCGCTACACCCTGTGGACCGGCGACCCGGGAACGGCGCTCTATCTCGCCGACTGCCTCGCGGGCGGCGGAACCGTTCCGCTGCCGTAACAGCGGCGACTGGGACTCGCCCCCTTGGGGCCATACACGTCCCGCTCAAGGGACATTCCTGCACACTCGGGCATCGAGGCGAGCCGTCGCTCGAGGTAAGCGCAGCGTGTCGCCCCTTCTTAGGGGGTCGCCGATATCGCGCGGCACGACGCGAGCACTAGAGTGCACCAGGGGTACCAGCTATGCACCAACGAGTGAACCGGCAGGTCAGACTGAAGTCGAGGCCGTCCGGCATTCCCCAGGCGGAGCACTTCGAGATCGTCGAGGCGCCTGTGCCGGACCCGTCGGATGGCCAGGTTCTGGTGCGCAACATCTACCTGTCGGTCGATCCCGCGATGCGCGGTTGGGTCAGCGCGGTCGCCAATTACTCCGAGCCTGTAGCGCTTGGCGCGGTCATGCGCTCGGGTGCAGTCGGGCGGGTCGAAGAGTCTCGAATTGCCGACCTTCAAGCAGGTGACTACGTGCTCGGCATGTTCGGCTGGCAGGACTTCGCTGTCGTGGCCGCCGAGGCGATCGAGCGCAAGGTCGACGGCTCGGGTTTGCCGATCTCCACATCGCTTGGCGTCCTCGGCCTCAATGGTCTCACGGCCTATTTCGCCTTGCTCGAGGTCGGTCAGCCCAGGGCGGGCGAGACTGTGGTCGTATCGACTGCAGCGGGTGCGGTCGGGTCATGCGTCGGCCAAATCGCCAAGATCAAGGGGTGCCGTACCGTCGGCATTGCCGGAGGGCCCGACAAGGTGCGTATGTGTCGCGAGGACTTTCGCTACGACTCTGCGGTGGATTACAAGGCTGACGATCTCGAGGCAACACTCGATGTCGCCTGCCCAGAAGGCGTTGACGTCTACTTCGACAACACGGCCGGCTCAATCAGCGATTCCATCATGCGACGTCTCAATGTCGGAGCACGGGTGGTCATTTGCGGCACGTCATCCATCGCGAGCTGGGACCCGCCACCACAGGGACCGCGGGTCGAACGTCATCTTCTCGTCAAACGCGCGCGAATGCAGGGCTTTCTGATCTTTGATCATGTCCAGCGCCATCCCGAGGCACTGCGGGAACTCGAGAACTGGGTGCGCAACGGACAGATCCGCTATCGAGAGGACATCCTCGATGGACTCGAGCAGGCACCGGGTTCGATCGCGGGGCTGTACGGCGGCGAGAATCTCGGCAAGCGTCTGATTCGGATCGCTCCGAATGTCCCCGGCTAGGAAGCCCTCCCCTGCGCAAACCCACATCCTCGGCCCTCCTTCCAGGGCCTCCGCCCGGACGCTGACGACGCTGTGGATCACTCCGACCGAACAGACGCGGGGTGCCCGGACGGGATCGAGCTACACCCGGTGCTCCGCTTCTCGAACGCGAGCTGCTAGGCAGTAGAGCGTTAGGCGCGTCCCCTTGGATGGGTCTACCGAATCCAGGCCCTGATGCTTGACATGTGACTATTTAGTCACGTATGGTGTTGCTGACGTGACCGACGACGACCGGATCTTCAAAGCGCTCGCCGACCCGACGCGGCGCTTCCTGCTCGACCGGCTCTTTGCGCGTGACGGCCGCACGCTCACCGAGCTCGAGTCGGAGCTGGAGATGACCCGGTTCGGCGCGATGAAGCACCTGCGCGTGCTCGAAGACGCCGGTCTCGTCGTCACCCGCCGCCGGGGTCGCGAGAAACTCCACTTTCTCAACCCGGTACCGATCCGCGAGATCCACGACCGGTGGATCGACAAGTACAGGGAGCGCCGGGTCTCGGCGCTCATCGACCTCAAGACTCGATTGGAGGAAAGCGCATGACCACTGCGACAGTCACGACCACGCAGGTCTACCAGCTCTTCATCAAGGCAACCGCCGAGCAGGTGTGGGACGCGATCACGAAGCCCGAGTTCACGACCAGGTACTTCTTCGCCTCCCGCGTCGAAATGTCGGACGGCAGGCGATCGCGTACGGCCCCAACGGCGAACTCTGGGGCGACTCGGCGATCCTCGAGGAAGACCCGCCGCGCCGGCTTGTCCACGAGTGGCAGGGCCTCTACGACCCCGACCTCGCGGCGGAGGAGCCCAGCCGCGTCACCTGGGAGATCGACCCGCAGGACGACGGTGTCACGAAGCTGACGCTCGTCCACGACCAGCTCGAGGGTGCTCCCAAGACGGCCGAGTCGGTGGCAGGCGGCTGGATGTTCGTCCTCAGCGGGCTCAAGACGCTGCTCGAGACCGGCCGACCTCTCGCCGGCTGAGGGAGAGAGGTGCGGAGCGGGCGTGATCCCCGCTCCGCACCCGAGCGGGGAGCGAAGTGATGGCGCGATCGTCGTTGGCTACGGCACCGGTCTCCGCTGACAAGGAGACTTTGGCGAGCGCCGAATCTCAAGACGCACCTCGACCTACGGGGCCTGCGGTGACTTTGGCCGTACCGCACGGTCTGGGCCATAACGATGTTGTGATGGTCGCGGAAAGGAGACCGGATGAACCTGCCACCGATCGTCTCGCCAACCGAGTGGGAAGCCGCGCGCGAGAAGTTGTTGGTGAAAGAGAAGGAGGTCACACGGGCGCGCGACGCGCTCGCCGCCGGGCGCCGACGGATGCCGTGGATGGCCGTCGAGAAGGAGTATCGGTTCGAGGGTCCGAACGGCCCGGCAAGCCTCGCTGACCTGTTCGAGGGCCGTCGCCAGCTGATCGTCTACCGCGCCTTCTACGCGCCCGACATAACCACCTACGCGGAGGGAGGCGCGTACCCAGAGCGAGCCTGCGTGGGCTGCTCCCTGGTCGCCGACCAGGTCGCACACCCAGCCCACCTAAACGCCCGCGGCACGACGCTCGTCTTCGTCTCGCGAGCGCCCCAGGCCGAGATCGAGGGTCTGAAGGCACGCATGGGATGGGATCCGATCCCCTGGTACACGCTGACGGACGACTTCGACGCCGACTTTGGGGTCGACGAGTGGCACGGCACGAACGCCTTCTACCGAGACGGCGACCGTATCTTTCGCACCTACTTCCTGAACAACCGCGGCGACGAGGCCATGGGGAGTACCTGGAGCTACCTGGACATCACCGCGCTCGGACGCCAGGAGGAGTGGGAGGACTCACCCGAGGGCTACGCGAAGACGCCGCCGTACAAATGGTGGAACTACCACGACGCGTACCGAGAGGCAAGCTGATTGTGCGCCCGGCTCAGATCGTGTTCGGCGCGTTGCTAGTGTCGCGACGACCAGTGGAGTCTGAGCGAGTACCGGTTTCGGCTAATGCCTCTTCCGCTGCGCGTTCATGAGCAGTCGAGGGGAGGTGGGAGTGATGCCAACTGGAACAGTGAAGTGGTTCAACGACGACAAGGGCTACGGCTTCGTGTCGCCGGACGACGGGAGCAAGGACGTTTTTGTCCACCACAGTGCGATCGGTGGCGAGGGGTTCAAGAGCCTCGCTGAGGGTGCGAAGGTGGAGTACGAAGTCGAGCAGGGCCCGAAGGGTCCGCAGGCGAAGAGCGTCAGCGTCGTCGCTTCGGTCTGAGCTTTAGGGGCGCACAGCCATGGGCTGTGCGCCCCTCGCTTCTCCGACGTTGTCGGGCTTACGTCGCGTTCGGGTGGGGGTCTCAGTTCTCGATCGTGACTAGCGTGCCGATCGGCGTATAGGGCCAGACCTTTGCCGCCGAGGCAAGCGGGACCTCCACGCAGCCGAGACTCTGCGGCGTGCCGAAGGATGCGCGGTTGAATGCGTGGATCGCGTCGCCGTGGTTGAAGTAGCTGATGTAGCGGATACCCGGATCGTGGTATCGCGTGCCGTCCGGGTTCGTACCGCTCATGGTCCCGATCGGAATGTGCTCGAACACCGGGAACGTCCCGAGCTGGGTCGGCGCGGTGGGGACGCCCGTGTTTCCCGGAGAGCTTAGGAGCGTCCGCCCGTCGTGCCAGAGCGTCAGGGACTGGGGCACGCTTCGGTGCACGTAGACGTAGCTGTATCCGCCGCGGGTGCGCTTGTCGGCGAGAGTGTCGATGAGGAGTGCGCGCCAAACCTTCGGGCCGACGAAGCCGTCGACGTCGAGGCTGTGCGAGTCCTCGAACATCATCACGGCCCCGCGCGTGATCTCGTTCCATGAGCGGGGCCGCCAGAGTGCGCGGAGTTCGGGCGGCGTGTTCGCGAAGCGCCAGGTGAAGCGACCGGACGGCGGGTCGACCGCAGCAGCCGTCTGTGCAAGCGCCGTGCGGGCCGAGTTCGCCGACGCATGCCATGCGACCGGCAGGTATCCAGCGCGGGCGAGCAGCTGATGCAGGCGCAAGATCGAGCCCTCGGGTACCTGCCAGGCGAGGGTGCGGAGACGAGCCACGTGCGTCCCCGAAGCGACGGCGAGGCTCGCTCCGAGGTGTACGCCGACGCGGGCTCCCATCGGGTACCCGAAGCCGGTCGGTCGGAACGAGATCGTGTGTGTGTCGACCGCATGCCAGCGGCCGGGCACGGCCGGCGTGATCGACGGGGCCTGATGACCGAGCACCTCCTGCACGGGCCGAGCGAAGGTGAGCGTGATGGGCTGTAGCGGGCGCAGCTGCCTCGTCAGCGCAGGCTCGGCCAGGGCCTGCACCTCCCGACCGCTCGGAAACCAGCTCACCCGGACCGGCCGGGGCAGCGCCTCCCAGGTGCGAGGGGCTGCACTCAGGCTGACGCTTCCAGCCTGCGGCAGACCCCGTATGGCCCGTCCGACGACGACGGTCGACCGCGGCTCCGCGAACCGCAACGTGCGGGCTCGGCGCCCTCGGTCGATCCGGACGCGCGTCACTGGCGTTCCGAATGTCACCGTGATGTGTCCTCGCGACGGCGTCGAGAGCCAGCGGCTCCGGAGCTGAGGTGCAGGCGTCCGGAGGGTGAACGTCTTCGTCGCCGTGTCGCCGAGGAGCCACGCCGTCCATCCTGGACGACGTATCGTCAGGTCGACGCGAAGACGCTCGCCGACCGGGATCGCGTGCCTCGGCCACACTTTCCCACTGCGAAGCGACACGGGAATTCGCTTCCCGGCACTGTCGTGGACTACGACTCTCCCTATCCGGCCCGCGAGCGCAGGCACGGAAACGCGGGCGAGCGCGGCGGAGTCCTGCGCCAGTTCAGCCTCAGACCGTGCGACCACGAGGACGCTGAGCGCGCCCGCGACCAGGACGAGCGCTCCGCACGCGAACCAGAGCGAAATGCGTCCTCGCGACCTTCGGCGAGGCCGACGGCTGACCGGCTCGATCACCACCGCCCCTAGGTAGCACGAGGTCGGCCGTCCCGCGGGAAATCTGCTCCACCATGCATCACAGTGGTCCTCTACGCGTCCGCGCCGCCACGGATTCCTCCTGGCGGAGCTATCGGGGCGCTGGCGCTGCTGCGCTGATTGGGTACGAGGTTGTTAGGACCGATCCGTAGTTGTCCCCGTTGTGAGACGCACCCCTAATGCTCCACAGTCAACGGATACACCACGAAAGGAGAGGGCACGATGTCCTTCCTCTTCACGATCGCGTCGGTGCTTGAGGTCGGCTTAGTCGTTGTCGCAGCCGTCATCTTCTTGGCCATGATCCTCGCAGCTTTGGCCGTGATCATCTGGTCCGTGGCTGGCGTCATCTCGGCTACACACCAATCTCCCGCCATACGCCACTAACTCTCGGACTGAGATATGGAAGCGCTGAAACTGCGGCTTTGAGCACGAACGTACTCGCGCATGCGAAACGGCCCGAGCCGTCCGTGGCGCTCCGGCCCCTCGCGACGACCTGAGTGCTGTTACGCGCCGCAGAGTCCTAGCGTCTGTAGACATCGTGGATCTCAGAGATGTCTGGCTCGCTGGAGAACTCCATCGCTTGCCCGAGCTAGATCGGCATCAGAACCTCACCGAAAGCCTCGAGTTGCTCCTGCGAGTCCCAGATCTCGCTGACTCATGCGGCGATCCTTTCCCGCAGGCGTCCCCGCCGACCCATTCCTTTCCGCCGAGCGAGATCGCGCGGGCGATGCGTTCCCACGAGTGCCTGGACGAGCTTGCCGGGGTGCTCGCGCTACTCGCGCTTGACGATCAGCTAACGGCGACGGGCGGTCCGACGACCTGCTGGATCTCGACGGTCTCGTGGTCGACGTTCGACCAAATGTTCGACCAGTGATCACCGAACGGCGGATCTTCCAGCTGTCGTCTCGCGATCCGCTCGGCTTCCTCTGGACTCGTCGCCTTGATGCGCGCTTCTAGCAGCAGCTCCACGCGAGCTTCAACGATGTACTCGGGCATGGCGAGCACGCTGTTCGCCGCAGAACTACCGACTGTCCGGATGCGCTAGCACGATCTAGGTAGTTGCAGGCAGCGGCAGCGTGGTTCGTGGCGGATGCTGCGAGCAGGAGTCGGATCGACAGTTGGATCAGAGAATCGATCGGAGTCTGTTATGGACGGTTGGTTCGACAGTCAGAGCCAAGAGATCTGGCTCACCCTTGTGCCAGCAGCAGCAGCGCTCATTGTTCTCCTCTTCTCCATCTTCCGGACGCACTTCTGGAGTTAGAGCTCGGGGCAAGCCGGCTGGCTGCTGTTCGCCCGCATTGACCTCAGAGGACTCATCCGAACGAGGCACCGAGAATAGACTCGTGAGTAAAGCGCCGCTCCTGACATCTCCTCTGGCCATGATCGAACGCCGATGACCGAGCCGGCGATCCGCATCGAAAACCTACGCGTGGTTCGGGGAGGCGTGCTCGTACTGCCGGGACTGACCTGTGAGGTCGCCGCGGGCTCGGTAACCGGCCTCCTGGGGCCGAGCGGCAGCGGCAAGTCGACCCTCATGCGCGCGGTCGTGGGTGTCCAGCAGGTTGCCGAGGGCTCGGTCACCGTCATTGGCCATCCCGCAGGCTCGGTGGCGCTTCGAACAGGCGTCGGTTACATGACGCAGGCACCGTCGGTCTACGGCGACCTCACCGTTCACGAGAACCTCGTGTTCTTCGGAGAGGTGCTCGGACAGCCGAAAGCGGCGGTCGAGCACGTGCTGGCCGAGGTGGCTCTCCACGAGCACGGACCTCGACTCGTTTCCAGTCTCTCGGGCGGTGAACGAGCGCGCGTCTCGCTCGCCGCCGCGCTGCTCGGCGAACCCCGACTCCTCGTGCTGGACGAGCCGACGGTGGGTCTCGACCCGGTCTTGAGACGCGATCTCTGGCAGCTCTTCCATCGACTCGCGGCTCACGGCGCGACGCTGCTCGTCTCCAGTCACGTCATGGACGAGGCGGACCGCTGCGACGCGCTACTCCTCCTGCGCGAGGGGCGCCTTCTTGCGCAGGCCACACCCGGCGAACTCCGCACCCGCACCGGCGAGCGCGACCTGGACGCAGCATTCCTCCGGCTGGTGGAGACAGGGACGTGAGCGCACACGTGACGTTTGCGGTCACGCGTCGCGTGCTTCGGCAGCTCCGGCACGACCCGCGAACCATCGCCCTCCTCCTGGTCGTGCCGTGCATGCTCATGCTCATCCTCCAGCAGTTGTTCGGCCGGAATTCATCGGTCTTCCAGCAGGTGGGTACACCTTTGCTTGGCCTCTTCCCCTTCATCACGATGTTCCTGGTCACGTCCATCACGATGGTTCGCGAGCGAACGTCCGGCACGCTCGAGCGACTGATGACGATGCCGCTGCACAAGGTCGACCTGCTCGCGGGCTACGGCATCGCATTCGCACTGCTCGCAATTGTTCAGGCCACCCTCGTCTCCGTTCTCGCCTTCGGCGTCCTCGGGCTTGAAGTGGCGGGCCCGAAGTGGCTCGTCGTCGTGCTCGCCGTGGCCAATGCCGTGCTCGGCAGCACGCTCGGGCTCTTCGTGAGCGCCTTCGCACAAACGGAATTCCAGGCGGTCCAGTTCATGCCCGCCGTGGTCTTCCCCCAGATCCTCCTCTGCGGACTCTTCGTGGCGCGCGAGGAGATGGCCACATGGCTGCGGCTGATCTCGGCTTTCCTGCCTCTCACGTACGCCTACGACGCGCTCGCCCGAACCGCCGATGACCAGCTTGGCGCCCGATTTGCATTTGACGTCGCCATTGTCTGCTCGTGCATCGTTCTCGCCGTCGCGCTTGGTGCCGCAACCCTCCGTCGTCGGACGGAGTGAGGCGCGGTTTGTTATCGGCGTCTCCCGGCGGGACGACGCGAAGTGGTGGCAGCCTGCGCACGCCGCGGCGACCGTCATGACCGAGCGCGGCGTCAGGCGTCTCCCGGTAGCCAGGGACAGCAAGTGGGTCGGGATCGTCTCGCGCTCCGACCTCGTCCGCGCATACGCGCTTCGGATGCCGGGATCGAGCGCGAGATCAGGGAAGAGTGCTCTTGGAGCGCATCTGGCTCAGCCCGGGACCGTGACGGTCGAGGTCCGTCGCGGTGAGGTGTTGCTGGATGGAACGGTGTAGACCGAGGCGGATGCGGAGGTGCTTCGGAAGCACATTCAAGGGATTCCGGGAGTTGTTATCGGTGACGTCGTCGCTGACAGCGCGACCGACACACTGACCCGGGAAGAACGGAGCGGAGGCGCCCCAGCTCGAACGAGCCGGGCGCCATGCGGTCGTCCCAGGAGGACTATGCGGCGATCTTGACTTCCCCAAGGCGGGTCACTTCGCTGCCATGGGACACGAGCAGTACGTGGTTTCCCGCTCGTCTTGGGTGGGATACCGGATGCGCCCTCCCGAGCTCTCCGTAAAGCTGGGATGAGGAAGGAGGTGAGTTCATGACCATCGTGCGATGGAGTCCCTTCCCGGACATCGAGGCAATCGATCGCCGCTTTCGGAGGATGTTTGACGAGTTCGGCATCGCGCCCGCTGCACTACCGGCGGCCGATATCTACGAGACCGACGCGGAATACATGTTCGAGCTCGAGGTACCGGGCTTCGAGGAGAAGGAGCTGTCGGTCGAGGTGACCGATCACACGCTCGTCGTCAAGGGCGAGCAGCTTGCGACGAAGCAGGAGAAGGACAAGCAGTACCGTCTCCACGAGCGTCTCGAGAAGACCTTCGAGCGCCGCTTCACGCTTCCGCTTGAGGCAGATACGACGAAGATCGGCGCCGAGTTCACCAAGGGCGTACTCACGGTTCACGCACCGAAGGTGGACGTCCCGAAGCCGCGCAAGGTCTCGATCGAAGCCAAGAAGTAGGCAGCTTCGCCGGAGGTAAGCCGAGGTCGCTCCGCCGAGCGGCCTCGGTCTATTTGACCCCGCGCTAGCCGAGGGCGTTATCGAGCGCGAGCACGGCGGCGAGGATCGAGAGCTGTGTCTCGGTGTCTACGGATGCGTATCACCCCCGTGGCGCCCGATCCTCCGTCAAGCGGCGCGGGTGGCGAGCGGTCACTCACGGATCGCGAATCGGTAGTTGCCCGGGATAAACGTGCGTTGACGGCAATGCAAGCTCCGCTCAGTCCTTGAAGGAGGATGACGTGACGAACGCAGAGCATGCAGCCGAAGTAGGAGATCTGATCGTGACCGCGGGCAACCACGTTGGCGAGTCCGGGCGGATCGCCGAGATCCTCGAGGTCCTGGGCGAACTGCCGCACGAGCGGTACCGCGTGCGCTGGGATGACGGACGCGAGAGCGTGAACTTCCCGGGCAGCGACGCGACGATCAAGCACGCGACGCACCGACGGTTAACGAGGGTCGAGCGATGACCGTTCCGAGCGCGCCACAGAGCTTCGTCGGCGAGTGGACCGAGCGTCGATCGCATACGAGTTGAACGACCAGGCCACGAGCCGCCGAACGCGCGCCGGTGACCTCGATCAGCGGCGCCGAGGCTCACGATCGCGGTGGGGTTGCGCGCGAAAGACAGTCTGATCTCACCGGTGGATCGCGTCGAGAGTGATCCTCTCGGGGTGGATTCGGCAGACGACTCGCGTCTCCCTCGCCGCCTGCTCCACCGGGTGGACGTAGCCGTAGAAGCACGGATGGCGCGTGTACTTGCGCGTGAGCCGATCCAGATGCTTGACCGCGTCCTCCTTGGCGAGCTCGGCCGTGCCGCGGATGAGCAGGTAGCGGCCCGTGTCGTTTGGATCGACCACCAGAAGGCTGACTCGCGCGTCTGCTGCCATGTTGCGCCCCTTCTGCCGCTCGAGGGTGGTATTGACGCGCGCGCATTCCCCGTCGTAGTCGACCCAGACGAGGCTCGACTGCGCTTGCCCGTCCGCCATCAGCGTCGTTAGGACGCCATGCACCGGGCGGCCCAGGAGGTCGAGGTGCGACTCGGGGATCATCTGGCGTCCAGCGCAACGACGTGGGTGGGAGCGATCCAGCAGTCGACGGGCGGCTCCACCTCTGCGAGCTCCGCAGGCACGACCTTTCCGAAAAAAGGCGCCGTTCCGGTGTAGAGGAGCGCGAACTCGTCCAGGTGCTCGGACGCGCGCTCCTCGCTGAGCTCGACCACCCGGCCGCGGACTTCGAGCGAGCGCAGCGGCTCCGCCGGGTCGAAGCAGAGAAGCGTTACCCTCGGGTCGCGGCGCATGTTCCGCTCCTTGCGGAACCCGCGCATCGTGTTCACGAGGATGTGCGTCCCGTCGAAGCTGCACCACACGGGCGATGTATGCGGCGCGCCGTCCGGCATGAGCGTGGTCAGCGCTGCGACCGGCGGAGCGTCGAGCAAGTCCCGGTGCGACGCAGGGATGAGAGTGTTGCTCCGTGCACAGGCACCGAGCTGCCTGTGCTTCCCCACGCGTCTCGGCCGAGGACCCGTTCTCAGAGCCATCGCACTTTCACGCTGGCGCAGTACTCGTCCCAGCTCACGCCGAACTCCTTCGCGAGCTCCGCCTCTTCTGCCGGTGCGAATCTCCTCGACCCGATGTACAGCACCACACCGATCAAAGCTCCGAGCCAGGTGTTGAGCAGGAAACCGATCCAGGGAAGCACGAGGAGCGCGACATCCGTGTACAGCGGATGCTTCACCAGGGAGAAGGGGCCGCTCGTGATCAACTCGCGGCGAGGCACTTTCCTCAAGATCAAGGCGGCTGACCAGGCCCAGACCACGAGCCCCGGGATCAGGATGGCGATCGAGATCGCATGCAAGGCGTTCGAGGGGCCGCCGACGGTGAACCATGGCGGATAGGCGATATTCAAGATCAGCCCGACGACGAGGAACGGCAGCGTGAAAAGCGCGATCCTGTCTCCGCTTCCGACGAGGAACTTGAGCTTCATCGCTCTCTGCGCACGAGGGGCGGGCACTCGTGCGTCGCTCCCTGCTGTCGGGCTTATCTTGTGCGACGTTGCGGTCACAGGGCCTCCCGCCGGTGAACTCCAAGGATCACCCGCTGCGAGCGAAGCGACGTCGGGGCAAACGCGGATTTCCGCTCACACGAAAGCCGCAACGCGCCTCTTAGGCGTGGTGGATCAGCAAGCAGCACCCACCCCTGTGCTCTACCCGGCGGCAGCGACCCCGGATCGCCCTGGCTCGCAGCAGTACGTAGTTCGGGGAAGACGGATCGGTGCCCTTTCCGATGTTGCGGCTCGCCGCTCGGCGGACCATCGAGCTTGCCGTGCGTGCAGCGGTTGGGCCGGGCCGAATCAACGAAGCGAGAAGGAGGTTTCGATGCCAACGATCAAGGAGGCCGCAGCCGAGTTCTTGGCCACGAAGCGAGTAGCCGTGACCGGCGTCTCGAGAGAGCCGAAAGGGCACGGGAGCAACGTCGTCTATAAGCGCCTGCGCGAGCGCGGGTACGAGGTCTTCGCCATCAATCCAAACGCGGACGAGGTGGAAGGCGATCGCAGCTACCACGACCTGCACTCGATTCCCGGCGGCGTCGAGGCGGTCGTGATCGGAACGAGGCCGGAGGTCGCTGAAGAGACCATGCATGAGTGCGCCGAGCTCGGCATCAAGCACGTCTGGATGCACCGCGGCCCCGGCGGCGGGAGTGTCTCCAAGGCGGCGACTGACTACGGGCGGCAGTGCGGAATCGAGGTGATCGACGGGGGCTGCCCGTGCATGTTCGGCCCGACCGCCGACTCCGGCCACAAGGCGATGCGCCTGTTCTTCACCCTGATCGGCAACGTCCCGAAGCGGGTCTGAATCTTGGAGGTGCTGCGTGATGAAGCGCTACGAGTACAAAGTCATCGATACCGGTACCGATGTCGAGCAGCGGCTGAAAGACCTGGGTGCACAAGGCTGGCAGGTCGTCGGCGTGACGACTAAGAAGCAGCTGCTCATCGCTTCACCGCAAGCGATCATCTTGATGCGAGAGGTGGAGGAAGGCGACGCCGCGAACACGAGCCCGTCTCTCGTGCAGTCAAGCGCATAGGACGTTTGCTCTGGACCGAGCCTCATAGCCCGAGCTCTCTCAGCATGCATCCGCAGCGCCTGTCGGGAGGGCTCGACGCTGCCTCGATGAGATGAGCTTCAGCCGTCTCTAGAGTCTGTGCTCGTGATGGCGGCTCTTCCGCAGCTTCTCGAGCAGGCTCTCGGGGCGCGGCGTCGTGTCCCCGAACGTCCGTCTCGAAACCTGAGACATTCAGCCCCCCTCTTGCGCGGGCTTCTCCCCTGCCGCGCAGCAGCCGGAATGCCTCACACGGCATAGTGTCAAGTGCAGCAAGCGAACCGCCGCATGTCGGCCCTGGCGGCTGAGCCTAGCTCGCGATCTCGGGATCGCCGCCGCGACGCCGTCGTCGCGCTATGAATTGCGGTCGGAGTGCCTTCTTGTTCCTGAACATCCTCGTCGGCATCGACGGCTCGCCCTCCTCGCAGCGTGCGCTCGAGTATGCAATCGAACTCGCTCGAGCCGAGAACGCACGACTGACCTTGATGACGGTCGCGCCTCCGGCCGCGAGCTTCATCATGCTCGCTGGGGTGATGCCGGAAGCGATGCGGGAGGAGCTCGACAAGTGGGCTCAGAGGCAGCTCGCCGACGCAGTGCGCACCGTTCCGGACGAGCTGAACGCACACACGGTGCAGGGCAGTGGGCATCCCGGCCCTGAGATCGTGAAGGAGCTAAAACGAGGGGACTACGACTTGATCGTCCTCGGCTCCCGAGGTCGCGGGCGCACGCAGGAAGGGCTCCTCGGCAGCGTCAACGGCTACGTCCACTTCCACGCACACGTGCCGCTCCTCTCGGTGCCGGACGAGACGGAGGTTAATGCCGAGACACCTCAATAGGTCGTGCCGTTGATCGATGCTCCCCCGAGCGCCGCATCGCCTCGCGTTCGGCATCGTGACGCCCTATACGCCGCATCAGTTCTCGCCTCCCGCCACCAAGGCCCCGACCGACCGACACGTTCGCGGGGGTGGGTAGGCCCTTAACTCCATTTTGCGCGTGCGCGCGCGTGCGCGCGAGGAGAACCTGGGGCGCACTTGAGGCGCTTGAGCGCCATCGGGTGTTCAGGGAGTAGGGTCGAGGCCGTGCCGACCCGACATGCCGCGGTGCTTTTGCCGGGTAGCGTCTTGCCGGCCGAACCGGCATACGGGGCGTTGCTTGAGGTGCTCGGAGAGCGTGCCAACGCGGTCGCGAAGGATCTCGAGGTGTACTCCGGAGAGCGGCCGCCTCTGGACTACGGCCTCGACACCGAGGTCGAAGGGATCCTGCGGGAGGCTGACACTCACAGCTTCGCCCGGTTCCACCTCGTCGGCTACTCGGGCGGCGGGGCCGCCTCGCTCGCATTCGCGGCGGTGCACGGTGAGCGACTCCTGAGCCTCGCGCTCCTGGAACCGGCGTGGGCCGGGAACGACAGGACACCGGAGGAAGAGGCACTCGTGGAGCGCTTCCGCGCCCTCGGATCGCTACCGCCTAACGAGTACATGGCGGGTTTCGCACGGCTGCAGCTCGCCCCCGGTGTCGAGCCACCGCCGCCTCCCGAGGGTCCACCGCCAGCGTGGATGGCTACGCGGCCCGCGGGAATCCGAGCTTTCCTCGAAGCCTTCGACAACGGCGATCTCGACGCCGACGCGCTACGCGCGTTCGACCGGCCGGTCTATTTCGCACTTGGCGGCCGCAGCAATCCGGACTATTTCGGCCGAATGGCAGAGCGGCTCGCCGCCACGTTCCCGGACTTCACCCTCGAGACGTTTCCGGACCGTCACCACTTCGACCCTCCGCACCGGATCGAGCCCGAGCAGCTAGCCAACTCCCTGCTCGTGCTCTGGCAGCGCGCCGAACCATAGGGTCGCGACCGTAGCTGCGCAGGCGGTTACGCCGGGGACGTGAAGATCCAGGACGTGTCCTTCGAAGGCAGGGAGGCTCAGGTCACGGCGACGACCCCCGAAGGCGGCTTTCAGGGAGCCAGTTCTGCGCCGGTCGCTTTGCTCACCAGTCCGCCCTTGAAGATGACGGCTGCGCCCCCGTTCCAGCCTCCGTCGTCGTAGATCGTCTGGAAGATGGCCTGAGCGCCGTCGTTTAGATCTCCACAACTGGTCGTACGACAATGTCCTCCCGAGCGGATCGGGCGGGTTTTCGCTTGGGGCAGGCCTCTGGATGCAGAGTTCCTCAGGCAACAACGTGATCGGCAACCAGCTCTTCCGAAACGCAGTGGACGGCCTGGATGTGTTCAACTCGTCGAACAACTACTTCGAGGGCAACAGCGTCCTCGACAATGCCGCCGCCGGCTGGTTCTTTGGCAACAACTCGACGCACAACGTCGTTTACGGCAACAGCGGGGGTCTCAACGGGGCATCGGGCTTCATCCTCGCGGACGGCGCTTCCGACAACCGCCTCACCTCCAACCATGCGCAGGGCAACGCTGGATGCGGCTACACGATCGACGGCAACGTGCACCCTGTTGTGGCGAACGTCCTCGACGGGAATACGTCGTGGAGTAACGAGTGCGGCTTCCTCCTCGCCAACGATGCGACCGGTACGCACCTGACCGGCAACCAGGCTATGTCCAACGTCACTGGTTTCTTGCTGCGTGATGGGCCCGTTGGCACCACGCTTCAAGGCAATGCCGCCACGGGGAACCAGAACGGAATAGTCGTCGATGACTCCGATAACAACACGGTCACGGGGAACACCGCCAACGACAACGTTGACTCCGGCATCGTCATCGCGGCGGACGGCAACGAGATCACGCTCAACACCGCAAACAACAACGGCTTCATCGGAATCGGAGCGATCAACGGCGCGGCGAACAACACCTTCGACTCCAACAGCGCTGCCGGGAACTCGTTTGTCGACGCTGGTCAAGACCCTGCGACCACGAATACCGGCAACGTCTGGACGAACAACACCTTCGGCACAACCGTCGGGATCTGACGACTGAATAGATACGCCTCCTGGGGCGGCGGCAAGCACGCGTCAGTCTGTCGCCGCCCCTTGAACGACAACGCCCGCCGAAGCGGAGTCCGCGCAGCGTCTAGAGGACGCCCTCGCCCGCGATCAAAAGATCGACTTCAGGGTGTCCCAGGGTGAGCGCGAGATGTGGGATCGCGCAGCGCAGACGCAGGGCGTCACTACCTCCGAGTTCGTGCGGGGCGTCGTGAACCGTGCCGCGGAGGAAGCCCTCGTCGCCGCCTACGCGAGCACCGAGTAGCGGCGCTCCGAGATCGCGTCGTACAGGCGGGCGAACAACGCCCCCGGACGCGAATGTAGAAGCTACGACCGTGAGGAAGGCGCGACCATATCTCGCGTTACTGGCGGCGATTGCTGTGGCCGCGCTCGCAAGCGGGTGCGGAGATAGTGGAGACAGTGGAGAGCCGAAGATCGTTCTCACGGCTGCCGATGTCCGCAAGGCATTCGAGCATCAGGGCTAGACCTTGCAGGCTATGAGGTCGGGCCGGGAATACCGGCACTCGGATATCCGGTTGGTGCGGAGGGTACTCAGGCGATGCGGATCTCCTGCCTGATCTTCGACCTTCCCGCCATAGCGCGTGTCTACGTAATCACCATCCGCGAGAAGAGACCCGGAAACGTCTCACGGGCGATCCGGGCCAAGAATGTGGCGGTGCTCGTAGACCCTTCAGCGACACCCGATGAGGTTCAGAGAACGCTCAGGGCGGTCGTTGAGCTGCGACGCGGATGACTCGACCTCGCGTGCCTCCTCCAGCCTGAGGGCGACGAGGCGGGCGTGCCGCTCAAGATCCTTCGCCATCTCGCAGTCGAGGCCGGAGGGTCACCACGTTGGGGGTTCCGGGTCACCATGCAACGCTTCGAGTGCGCCCCAAGAAACCGAAGAAACCCCCGCATTAGCAGGGGCTTCTGAGGACGGGAGCGACGGGACTCGAACCCGCGACCTCCGGCGTGACAGTTCTGTCCGGCGCAGATCAGGCGTGGTCAGCACAGGTCGGGACGTGACCGTTGAGCGGTTTGCGACTCAGCTGGTGTCCGGGAGTGGTCGGCGATGGTCAGTCTGATCTGACACAAATCTGACACGCACGCGCGCTCAAGCGACAGCACGCTCGCGCACCTGGGTGTCACGTATCCCGGCGCCACTCGACGTCGCCGCGAGGGCTTGGCGGATCGGCTGACAGGCGGTGCCTGTTGAATTTGGCTCGATCGCCCCCGAGAATGTCGGCCGTGAACGGCGAGAACCCCAAGGACGCGGGGCCGTCGGGCGCTGATCGGCCCGGCACTCCGACGCGCGGGTTTCTCTTCGCCGACCTGCGGGGCTACACCGAATTCGTCGAGCACAACGGCGCCGCCGCCGCTGCTGGGCTCCTCGAGCGATATCGCGCGCTTGTCCGAGGTCTGATAGCCCAGTTCGACGGCGCGGAGATCAAGACCGAGGGCGACAGCTTCTACGTCGTCTTCGATTCGGTGAGCAGCGCGGTCCGCTGCGGCCTTGCGATCACGAGCCGCCGCAAGGGCCGCAGCCGACGTGCCGATCCGAGTCGGTGTCGGCATTCACGCGGGCGAGACGGTCGAGGCCGACGGCGGGTACGTCGGGTCACCCGTCAACATCGCCGCGCGGATCTGTGCGCAGGCAGGCCCAGGCGAGGTGCTGGTCAGCGAGACCGTCCGCGCTCTCACGGCGACCGTCCTCCCGGTCCAGTTCAAGTCGCGAGGGCGACGTCAGCTGAAGGGCATTGCCGAGCAGATCGAACTCTTCGCAGTGGTGGAGGCGGCCGCCGGGGCGACCGCTTGGCCGTCGAGAGGTCGCCGACGGCTGTCGCGCCGGGTGCGTGCCGCGCTTGTCGGGGGCTCGGTGTTGGTGGTGGCCGCCGCCGCTGCGATCGGCTGGTTTGCGTTGCAGCCGTCCACAGGGCTCCCGTCAGGGCCCTGGACGATCGGCGTGCATGTTCCGGTCAGCGGCCCCACCGCAACGAAGAACAGCATCCCCATCCGTAACGCGGTGCAGCTCGCCATCGACCAGGCGAACAAGGCGGGCGGCGTCGACGGCGTGGAGTTGGCCCTGAAAGTGCGCGACACCAGTGGCGGCGCCTTCGGCGAGGACCCCGCTCGGGTAACCACCGCCGCAAGCGAGATGGTCGATGACCCACGGACGATCGCAACCGTCGGTCCGTTCACGTCCCCGGCGGCCGACGAGGACGATCCCGATCACGAACCGGGCCGGACTGCTCGAGTGCAACCCGTCCACCACGTATGGTGGCTTGACGAAGCCCGAGCTCGGTGCCCTCAAGCTCCGGGCGGCACATCCGAACCGCATCAACTACGTCCGACTCGCCCCGGTCGACGTCGTCCAAAACCGGGCACTCGCATCATTCGTCACACACGAACTGGGTGCCGAATCGGTTCTGCTCATAGCCGATCCGGATTGGCAGGGAGATGCCGCCGCCTTCGCAGAAGCCTTCGCCGCACTCGGTGGACAGGTCGCTCAAGCGAAGCTGAAGCGCGGCGGAAGCCCGGCCGCCGCCCTCCGAGCGTTGGACGACGCGTCCGCTCCCGACGTCGTCGTGTTCGCAGGCGATACCTACTCCGGCGCTGCCGAGGTTCGCCGGGCCATGCGCGAGGCGGGACACGAATCCACCCCCTTCGTCAGCACGGACGGGATTCTCGACGGCTCGGGGGCAGCTGCAGGCTCGTACCTACACCGGGCAGGCAAGGCTGCAACCGGAACCTATGCCACCCTTTCCTCGATCGCGCCGCCAAGAGCGGACTTCGTCGATGCCTATCGATCGGCCTTCGGCGAGGAACCGACCGATAACGCGGACGCCGCATATGCGTGCGTGCAGGTGATTCTCGCCTCGCTGCACGCCATCGCTGCAGACGGCCCGGATGCGGACGGGCTGCAGGGAGGCTCTCCGCGCATACGCCGTCGATCCCGACCATCGATTCGAAACCATCATCGGGACGCTGGGCTTCGACGCCAACGGCGACTCGACGCAGCAGGTGGTGTCGCTCTATCGCGTCGACCCCGAGGCGGCCGACGGAGCGGGCGACTGGGTCCTCGTGAAGGAGCAGGACTTCGGCCCGGCGCCCTAACAGGGCGGATTGGCGCTGCCGTCAAGCGACATTCCCGCACACTCGCGCAGGCCAGTGGGCTTACGCTCGTGGTACGTTCAGCGGAGGCGGGACACTCATCGCATTGTCAGACCGGAAGGGGTCGCGGCGCCATGTTGACTGCCACGAAGGATTTGATGCTCCCGACCACCGTGACCGGATCGTGGCCGCGTCCGCGTTGGTACACGGGGAACCTGCTCGAGCGGCCGTATTCGACTGGGCTGGGTGACGTCGACTTCCGCGAGCAGCATCTGGACGCCGTCGCCACCGTGATCAGCGACCAGGAGCTCGCCGGCCTGGACATCCTGACGAACGGCGATTACCACCTCGACTTCGATCTGGCTGGACGCTCCTGGTTCTCGTATCCGAGCGAACGACTCAGCGGCATCTCCGAGTTCGACACCGAGACCACGTCAGGATGGTCGTATCCAATCGGCACCTGGCTCAACGAGATCGTCGGCGGCTGGAAGTACCACGCGATCGTGGACAAGATCGGCCCGCGCGTGCCGCTCGAGTTCGCCAAGGTGTGGAGGGTCGCGCAGGCACGTACCGACAAGCCGGTCAAGTTCGGGACGATCGCCGCGGATCTCGCGTCGACCGTGCTCACGGTGCGCACCGACGTGTATGACGACGACAAGCGCGAGCTCATGTGGGACCTCGCAGCGCTGCTCAACGCCGAGCTCCGGCAGCTCGTGGCGGCCGGCTGCAAGGTTGTCCAGATCGAGGAGCCTGCGATCCACAGCGCGGCTGCATGGGGCGCGGACGAGGCGACGCTCGACTTCTACGTAGACCTCTTCAACTACACCGTCGAGGGGCTCGACGAGGCCGAGGTCTGGGTACACACGTGCTGGGGCAACCCGGGTGCGCAGCACTGCTTCCAGCCGAGCATCACCTACGAGGCCTCCCTCGAGATCTTCCTCGAGCGCATCAATGTCGACGTCTGGACGATCGAGTCGAAGCACAACGGGCACCAGCTCCTTCCACGCTTCGCGCCTTACAAAGGGAAGCTGAACAAGAAGATCGCCGTGGGAATGATCAGCCATCGCGCGCTGCAGGTCGAAACCGTGGACGAAGTCGCAGCCGACATCCGCCTGGCGCTGCAGCACATCGAGCCCGAGCACCTGGTGCTCTCCTCCGACTGCGGTTTTGGGCGCCAAGGTGTCCCGCGTCCCATCGCGCTGTACAAGGCCGCCGCGCTCGTGCAGGGCGCGAACATCGTTCGCGAGGAGCTCGGGTTCGCCACAACGGCGGTTCGCGCCGCAGACGCGGCGCTGCAGATCGACGTGCCCGCTCAGGCCCCGGCCGCGGTCGGCTCGTAGGCGCACGCCTGTCTGCAGACCGTGGCGTTTTTGCGGGCGGTCACTCTCTCACTGTTTGGGTCGTTCGTCGCGGGCCGACGACTCCGCGAGCCGCTTGATCGCTACGAGGCGGCCGTCCCACTCGGCAGCGACACGTGCGAGCCACTCACTTGCGGCGTCGAGCCGTTCCGGCCGGACGGCGTAGCGGACTTCACGTCCCACTCGGCGCGAGTCGACTAGACCCGCGCGCTCGAGGACGGAGAGATGCTTGGCAACCGCTTGCCGCGTGACGGGCAAATCGCCGGCGAGCATGGTCGCCGTCGCCTCTCCGTGGCCAAGCAGGGCGTCGAGGAGCCTGCGACGCGTCGGGTCGGCTACCGCCGCCCAGAGCACATCGACGTCGTCGCCGCCGCCGCCTCGCTTCATCGCTGGGGAGCTGGACGGACGTGCTTCGAGACGTACTCGCGCAGCTCGTCGAGCTCGAGCTGCCAGCCCCGTGTGTTCTCGCCCGCGTACCTCGCCTTCTTGTCCTCGGACCAGGTCAACTCCCGAAACCCGCTCTCGACGACTCGCAGGCGTGTGTGGTCACCCTCTGCGGCGAGGGTGAACTCGACGAGCGTCGAGTTGTCCTTGAGCTGCTCCTCGCCCACAGCGCGGACCCAACGAAAGGCGAAGTTGCGTGGCGGCTCGACTCGCTCCACCCAGGCGCGGGCCGGGCCATGCTCGTGCCAGTCAAATGTCGCCTCGCCGTCGGGCCGCACATCGATCTCGACCGAATCGCTGAACCAGCCGGCGACGTGCTCGGGCTCGGTCAGCACCGCCCAGACGACATCGATTGGCGCCTCGATCAGGATCTCTCGCTCGATGCGCTCGGGAACCACTATCTCCTCCTTCGGGAATACGCAACCACAGGTTGCACGTTATGGACGCCTAGAGCAACCAATGGTTGCACGTTTTGAAGAGGCACACGACGACAAGACTCGAGTGATGGAGGAGCCGATGACTGATCACAAGATTGGAACCCGCGAGGAATGGCTCGTTGCACGTGAGCAACTCCTTGCCCGCGAAAAGGAGCACACGAGGCTCGGCGACGAGCTCGCGCGCCAACGACGCGAGCTGCCGTGGGTGCCAGTGGAGAAGGAGTACCGCTTCGACACCGACGACGGTGAGAGGACGCTCGACGAGCTGTTCGACGGGCGCTCCCAACTGCTCGTCTACCACTTCATGTTCGGCCCGAGCTACGAGGCCGGCTGCCCGGTCAACTCGTCGATCGCCGACTCCGTCGAGGGCCTGCTCCCGCATCTGCACGCGCGGGACGCGACCTTTGTGTTCGTGTCGCAGGCACCGCTCGAGAAGCTGCAGGCATACAAGCGCCGCATGGGCTGGAGCTTTCCCTGGATCTCGTCCGCGCGCACCGACTTCAACTTCGACCTCGGCTTCTCATACACCGAGGAACAGGCCCGCGAGGCCGTGGCGCAGATGAGGGCGACCGGGCTCACGATTCAAACCTCCGCGACCGGACCCGAGACGGGGACCGGGCTTCCGCCGATCGTCGAGCACAACGCCCGCTCCTGTGGCACCGACGTCGCCGGCTACCTCACCGAAAGCCCCGGGTTCAGCACCTGGGTGCACGAGGACGACTCTGTCTATCAGGCGTACTCGACGACCTGGCGTGGATTGGAGTTCGTCATGGGCTACTACCCGATCCTCGACCGCGCACCCAAGGGCCGCGACGAGGGCGAGGCGTGGCAGCTCTGGATCCGCCGGCACGACGAATACGAAGGCGAGTACGCGGAGTTCGGAGCGATCGGCACCACCGGATTCCGCGCGACGCGGACGGTTGATCCTGCCGACTAGAGGGAGGCTGCTATCACATCACAGACAGAGCAGTTCTGGTGACCGGGTCACTTGCGGTATCCGGACAGGCGCTGTCCGAGGAAGCCTTCAGCTGAAAGGAGCGACCATGTCGACAGTTCCCACAATCCATCGTTTCCCGGTCGAGCACGAAGGTGCGTTCGTCAACGCCTACCTGGTCGAGACCGCATCGGGGGTCGTCGCCGTCGACGGGTTGCTGCAGGTCTCCGCAGCCAGGGAGATGCGGGCCGGCCTCGACCGTCTCGGCAAACCGCTCCTGGCCGCGCTTCTGACGCACTCTCACCCCGACCACTACGCCGGGCTTGGCGAGATCGTCGCCGGCGCCGACGTCCCAATCTACGCACCGCAGGGGGTGATCGACACGATTACGGCCGATGATGCCGTCAAGGATCAGATCGTCGGTCCGATGTTCGGGGAGGACTGGCCGGCGGCCCGGGTCTTCCCGAACACCGCGATCGCCGATGGGGAGAGCGTGAGCTTCGACGACGTGACGTTCACCGTCGTCGACCTCGGCCCCAGCGAGTCGCCGCACGACAGCCCGTGGATCGTCGGCGATGACGCGAAGGCGGTCTTTCTCGGCGACCAGATCTACGACCACAAGCACTGCTACCTCGCCGACGGCTTCTACGCCGCGTGGTTGGCGAACATCGAGACGCTCCGTGCCCGCTTCCCCGAGGATGCCGTGTTCTACATCGGGCATGGTGGTCCGGTCGGGCCTGCCATGTGGGATTGGCAGCGCGGCTACATCGAGCTCTTCATCGAGGCCGTCTCAAACGCGGACTGGTCCGATTCCGAGCGCGCAAAGGCCACGGTCGTCGGCCGCATGAAGGAATACGAGCCTTCCGACGAGCTGCAGTTCCTCATGGAGCTGAGTATCGAGCCCGTCGCGGCCAAGCTCGGGTTGCTTACGCCGTCTACCTGAGGCCAGCTCCGCCGGGCCTCGACCTACCGGACATCCGCGGTTACGGCCAGCCGACGCCAGGCGTGGGTGCGTCGACGACGAGCACCTGACCCGACCTCGCTTCGATGACATCCTCGACGGCCTCGGTGCCGCGCCAGTCAGCCGTGAGCATGAACAGCGTTCGACGGTCGGGGCCGCCGAGCATGGTCGCGAAGCATGGCCGGCCGAGATCGATCCGCTCGAGCACTTCACCACCCTCGCCGATACGGGCGCAGTCGTTTGCCATGTTCCCACTCGAGGCCCAGATGCAGCCGTCCGCGTCGAGGCAGATGCCGTCTGGGCCTACTCCGTCGGCCCAGACCCGACGGTTCGACAACGTGCCGTCGTCTTCGATGTCGAAGGCGGTGAGGCGCGCGGCGAAGGACTCGGCAACGACGAGCGTCCTGTTGTCCGGCGTGATCACCATCCCGTTGGGGAAGGCGAGTTCGTTCGCCACCTCGCGGGCATCGCCGTCCGGCGTGACAAGCGCGATCTTGCCGGGAGCGTTGCCGCTCGTGAGCACCTCGTTGAACTCGGCAAAGTCGAAGTTGATCGTGTTGACATAGACATTGCCGCGCCCGTCCACCGTGATCTCGCTCCACCCGAAGGATGAGATGTGGCTGAGATCGGCGTGCCTTACGCGCGACCCGCCCCGCTCGACCCGGATCAACTCCGGGCCTGTGATGAGAAGGCGTCCGTCAGGAAGCCAGTTCGTCGCCCAACCGAGTCCAACGGACCCTTCTGCCACTACCTCGCTGTTGCCGTCGAGATCGACGGCGACGATCTCCCTCGTTCCCCAGTTCGAGAACCACAGTCGGCCCTCGTGCCAGCGCGGCGACTCGGGCATCGCCAGGCCGTCGAGCAGTACGCGAGGCTGCATTCACCCTCCCTGGTCGCGTTTACCGATTGAGACCATCTTGGCGGTGAAGGGTCATCGGTCGGCGCTCATCGAGCTGGTCGGCGCGAGCGGGGTTCACGCAGCCAGCTCGACAAAGCGGCAAAGCGCGTTCGCAAGACGCATGTGCTCGATCGTCCTCACGTCCACGTCGAGGAGAGCCGGCGAACATGTGAGGTAAGCGAGGCACTGCGCGCGCGAGACCGCGACGTTCAGGCGGTTCCGCGACATCAGGAAGTCGATTCCGCGTGGAGCGTCGGCGCCCGACGAGGACGCCATCGAGAAGAAGACGATTGGCGCCTGCTGGCCCTGGAACTTGTCGACGGTGCCGACCGCAACGCCTTTCTGGAGCCGCTCCTGGAGAAGCTTCACCTGCGCGTTGTACGGCGCCACGACCATGACGTCGCCCGGAGTAATCGGCCGCTCGAAGCGTCAGCGGGTTTCGGCGTTCTGCGACCGGTGCGGCGCGAGTTCGAGCCTACGCGCCACCTGCACGAACACCGTTCACTACATCTAGACATCAGTTACAGGCTCCCTTAAACTCGCCGGTGTTGAGGCGACGCTGCCTCACGGATACCTGAAGGGAGCCCCTCATGAGCAGGAGCAAGACCGGTGTCGTCGTGACGGCTGCTGCAGCGGCTGTGTCTCTCGTGTTCGTGTCGGCATCCGCGACGAGTCCCTCTCAGTCAGGCCCGATCTACTTCGGCATGGACGCGCCGCTCACCGGCCCCACCCAGCTCGTCGGCCAGAGCGACCGCCAGGCCGTCGAAGCAGTGGTCGCGAATTGGAACTCGCGCGGCGGTGTCAGAGGCAGACGGGTCGTGGTCGACGTTCTCGACAACGCCTCGAATCCGTCGCAGGCAGTCCAGAACGTCCAGAAGTTCATCAGCGACAGCAAGTACGTCGGCATCTTCGGCTCGGGGAACGCCGCGGCCGCGGTGGCGACCGGGGCGATCGCGAGTCAGGCGAAGATCCCGTTCATCGCGCTCTCACCGCCGACGACGCTCGTCGAGCCGCCGCAGCCGTACGCCTACATCCTCACAGCAACGGCGCGGTTGTACGCGTACAGCGAGGCTGCCTACCTGAAGAGCCTCGGCATCAAGCGCGTATGGCTCATGGGCGACAACGGCGGGTACGGGCGGGATGGACCGAACCAGGTTTCGAAGCTCGCGAAGAAGTACGGCCTCGAGATAGTGGACACGACGATCTTCTCGCCAGCTTCGACGGACTTCTCGGCCGAGCTGACGCGGATCAAGAGCTCCAACGCCCAGGCTCTCTGGCTCTGGACGGCGACGCCCGCCGGGGCGACGATCGTCAAGCAGTTCAAGCAGCTGCAACTGCCGCAGCAGCTCGTCCTCACCGGGGCCAACGTCTCCCCGCAGTTCCTCCAGGGCACATGCGGAGACGTGAACGGCGCAATCGTGAACTCCTTCCTCGCCACCGCTTGGACGTTCCTGCCGAAGACGAACCCGGTTCGCTCCCAAGCTGCGCTTCTCCGAAGCATCCTCAAACGGCCCGTCTCGAACTTCGACGGCGATGCGGCCGGCGCTCTTTGGGCGTATAAGGCGGCGATCGAGCGAGGCGCCGCAACCCGCGCGGGGATCAACAACGCGCTTGAGACGAAGCTCCGCGGACTCGTAACACCGGCGGGCAAGATCTTCCTCTCGCCAAAGAACCACCAGGGCCTCCAGCTCGACTCGATGTGGGCCGGGCGGATCCAGAATTGTCAGGTCAGGCCGCTCTTCGGCCCGGCCTTCAAGAAGAAGTAGGCCTGCGAGCGCCGCAGACGCTGTCTCCATCCGGCTGCGGCGCTCGTGAACCTCGTGCACCACCTTGCAGACGGGATGCTCGAGCATCCCGAGCCCCCCGCGCTCTTCGCGGAGCTCCCGAAGAGTCCGAGGGGAAGATCCTGAAACGGAACATCGACCTCGGCCCGCTCCGCGAGATTGGCCCGCGCCGCACCCTGAGCCCGCCCGCCCCGACAGTATCAGGGTGTTTGACAGGTAGCCTTCACCGTTCAATACTCCCAGCGTCATCTGCCGGCGAAGGCAGAAGTGGCCCCGCGCCGGCTCGAGCGGGGGGAGGTCGGTCGTGAACCGTCTCGGAATCAGGCTGCGAGGAACGCTTCTCGTGGTCTTCGTCGCCTTGGCGCTCGTCGCGGGAGTCGGATCCACCGCGTCCGCGTCGACGGCGCACTTCACTGGAACGCTGGGCAACGGAACGACGTGGATCGCGGACGTGCCGTCGAGCTGGAACGGCATTCTCGTCCTCTACAGCCATGGCTTCGGGCCGCCGCTGCCGGCAAACGCGCCGGACCCGGCAACGCGCGACGCACTGCTTGCGCGCGGTTACGCGCTCGCCGGGTCGTCGTACGACCCCGCCGGCTCCTGGTGGGCGCTGAACACGGCAGTCAGCGACCAGTTCGCAACGATCGGCGCCGTGACGGCGGCAGCGCTGCCGCAAGCGCCCGAGCGCGTGCTCGCATTCGGCACGTCGATGGGTGGACTCGTGAGCGCGCTGGAGGCCGAGCAGGGCGCCGGAGTCATCGACGGCGCGCTCTCGACGTGCGGGCTCGTCGCCGGCGCGATCCACCTCAACAACTACCAGCTCGACGCGGAGTACGCGATCGCGAAGCTCCTCATGCCCGCTCCTGGACCCAAGCTCGTCGATTTCGCGAACCCGGGCGAGGGCGCCGCGTCGGGAGCCGCGCTGACTGCGGCGGTACAGACCGCCCAGACGACTCCAGAAGGCCGCGCACGGCTCTCGCTCGTCTTCGGGCTGCTCAACGTCGTGCCCGTCGCGCCCGGCGTCTCGGAACCGGCGTCGAACGACGCCGCGGCGATCGAGGCCGCGCAGTACGCGAGCGCGGTTCAGTCGTTCCCGCTGCTCAACTTCATCCAGTTCGGCCGGTACTGGATCGAGCTCGCGGCCGGCGGCAACGGATCGTGGACGCGCGGTGAGGACTTCGCTGAGCTTCTCAACCACTCGCCGTACCGCGACGTCGTGCGGAACCTCTACCGCGCCGAGGGCCTCGACCTGAAGGCCGACCTGGAGGCGCTCACTGCCGGCGCCACGATCGGTGCCGATCCGGACGCCATCGCGTCGCTCGAGGAGACGTCGGTGCCGACCGGCGACCTGGAGGTTCCAGAGCTCACGCTGCACACCACCGCCGACCCGCTCGTCCCCGTCCAGCACGAGGGCGTGTACGCCGACGTCGTCCGGCGCGCCGGGGCCAACAGCATGCTGCGGCAGGCATACGTCGACCACTGGGGCCACTGCGCCTTCACGCCGGCAGAGTTGGTTGCGGGCCTCGAAGCGCTCAGACTCCGGGTGGAGACCGGTCGCTGGGACTCGGTCGCCCAATCACAGGCGCTACAGGCGTCGGCGACCGCACTCGACCTCGGGGACGCGGCGTTCGTGCACTTCGAGCCGCCGGCGCTGTCCGGCGACAACGGCTCGTTCGACCCGGCGAGGAATGGACGCTGACGTCGAGCTGACGACGACAGCTATCCGAGTGGCGGCGGGCAGCAAGGCGTCTGGTTGCCCGCCTGAGCCTCGCGCGCGATGTGAAACGATGCGCCGGTGAGCGGGGCCGTTGGAGTCGAGGAGGCGACGGCTCGCACGGAGCCCGGTGTCGCGTACGCCGTCGCCCGCCTCCATCAGCGAGTGTTCGCGGGCATCACCGAGCGGGTTTCTCCCAGCGGTCTCACGACCCTCCAGTTCACGACGCTCAGCGTGCTCAGCCGGCACGGCGCGCCGCTCTCGACGTCGCAGCTCGCGCGACGCGCCTTCATGACGCCACAGTCGATGAGCGAGGTCATCCATGCGCTCGAGCGCAAGGGCCTCATCAAGCGAAACCCCCATCCGAATCACCGCAGGACGCTGCCCGCGACCCTCACCGCGAAGGGACGCCGCGTGCTGACTGCGTGCGACGAGGTTGTGAGCGAGTTCGAAGACGCGATGCTGGACGGATTCTCGGAGGCCGACCGCGCGACGTTCCGCGACATGATCAAGGCGGCTGCGCGCAATCTCGGCGGCGGCTTTCCCGAATGACTCCTAGCCGCAGCGAGTTGCAGGTAGCCTGAATTTGGTGGGAGCGGTTTCTGGCCCGCTCGCAGCGCAGACTGTCGAACGGCTCGCGTGCGATCTCTCGGGCGTCACGAAAGCGTTCGGTGCGGTCAAGGCAGTGGACAGCGTCTCGCTGGGTATCTCCACCGGTTCCCTTACCTGCCTCATAGGCCCGAACGGAGCCGGAAAGTCGACGCTACTGGGGTGCATCTCGGGCTTCCATCTCGTCGATGAGGGAGCGGTTCGCGTCGACGGACGGGAGGTCACGCGGTGGCCCCCGCACCGCCGGGCACAGCAGGGATTGGCGACTGTCTCCCAGACGACTCGCCCGCTCAGTGAGCTGAACGTGCTCGACAATGCGGCAGTCGGCGCGCACGTTCGGTCGCGCTCTGGATTCGTCGAGAGCATGCTGCGTGTGCCCTGGCAGCGGCGTGAGCAGCAACGGGTCCGCCAGGAAGCTCATCGAGCCCTCGAGATCGTCGGGCTCGAAGGCCGCGCTTCGGATCCGGCGGCTGTCCTCCCGCTCGGGCAACTCCGGCTTCTCTCGATCGCTCGCGCGCTCGCGCAGCGACCGTCGGTGCTCCTGCTGGACGAGCCTGCAGCCGGGCTCCGCGCGGGGGAAAAGGCCCGGCTGATCGAGGCGCTGCGAACCCTCTCCCGGCGTGGGCTCACCATGGTGCTGGTCGAGCACGACATGCAGTTCGTCGGGGCGCTCGCCGAACGCGTTGTCGTGCTCGACCGCGGGCGTGTGATCGCTGACGGCACGCCCGACAGAATCAGGAGCGACCCGCAGGTGATCGCCGCGTACCTGGGCTCGAGCTCGCTGTGACCGCGCTCGTCCAAGTGGACGAGCTCGTCGTCCGTTACGGGCCGGCGGTGGCGCTGGACGGGGTCTCGCTGACGCTCGGGGCCGGCGAGCGAGTCGCGCTCATCGGAGCGAACGGGGCGGGGAAGTCCTCGCTCCTCAACGCGGTCTGCGGCGTCGTTCGCCCCGCAGGAGGGACCGTCCATGTCGCTGGCGACGATGTGACGGGGAAGACGCCGAACCATGTCGTGCGTCGAGGGCTGACCCAGGTTCCCGAGGGGCGGCAGGTCTTCCCGAGCCTTCCGGTCGAGGCCAACCTGCTGCTCGGTGCATTCGGTCGCTCCTTTCGGACGGAGATCGTGACGTCGACGATCCGCTATCTCAAACGCCGCGCCGAGGCCCGCGAGCGGCTCGATCGGATCTACACGCTCCTGCCGAAGCTCCACGAACTCCGCAATCGACCGGCTGGACGCACCTCGGGCGGCGAGCAGCAAATGGTTGCGATCGGACGAGCACTGATGGCTGAGCCGCGTGCGCTCGCGATCGACGAGCTCTCGCTCGGCTTGGCACCGCTCATCGTGGAGCAGCTCGTCGCGTTCCTGCACCGACTCAACGACGAGGAGCACGTCGCCATCCTGCTGGTGGAGCAGAACGCACTCCTCGCGTTCGACCTGTGCGAGCGCGCGTATGTCCTGGAGACGGGGCGGGTCGTCCTCGAGGGTCAGAGCAAGCAGATTCGCGACCGCCCGGAGGTGCACGGCGCATATCTGGGAGGCGGCCCCGGATGACCGAGTTCCTGCAGCTCGTCGTCGTCGGCCTCTCGACCGGATCTGCGTTCGCGCTGGTCGGGATGAGCCTCGTGCTCGTGTACCGCACGACCGGGATCGTGAACTTCGCGCAGGGCGTGTTCGTCGTGATCGGGGGCCTGTTCACGTTCCGGCTCTCGGACGACATGCCGCTCGCACTGGCGAGTCTGGTCTCGATCCTCATCGCCGCGCTGCTGGCGTCGATTCTCGCGGTCGTCGCCGTTGGCTTCCGTGGCCGAACGACGAGTCTCGCGAGCACGATCATCACGCTCGGGGCCGCGTTCCTCGCCCAGGCGCTGCTCCTGCTCGAGTTCGGCGACATTCCGCGCAGCTACCCCGGCATCTCCGACCGCGCCTGGAACATCGGGGGCGTTCTCGTCCAGCCGCAATACGTTCTCATCGCAGGGGTCGCGCTGCTCTCTGCCGTCGCGCTGACGCTCTTCCTTCGCTGGACGATCGTCGGACAGGCGCTCGTCGCATGCTCGGACTCGCAGCGCGCCGCCGAGCTCGTCGGTCTCAACATCCGCTCGCTTGCGGTCGTCGCGTTTGCCGGCGCCGGCGCTCTCTGCGCACTCGGCGGCGCGCTGCTCGCGCCGAGCAACCCCATGACGTACAGCTCGGACGTGGCGATCACCGTGAACGGCTTCGCGGCGGCCGTCTTCGGCGGGCTCGGATCCATCCGTCTTGCCCTCCTCGGTGGGTACGCGCTCGGGATCCTCGAGCAGTTCGTGGTCGGCTACGTCGATCCGCAGTACAGCCTGATCATCGCCCTGATCGTGATGCTCGTCCTGATCGGTTGGAGGTCAAGGGCCGAGATCGCGAGTACGTCGCACGAGGCGCACGCGGCGATCCAGCGTGCGCGTGTTCCCTGGCCTGCGCCGGTCCGGATCGGGCTCATCCTTGCCGGAGCAGTGTTCGCGTGCTGGCTTCCCTACCAGCTGTCGACGTTCGACGTGGCGCTCTACGACCGCATGGGGCTGTACGCGCTCGTGACGATCGGTCTCACGCTTCTGATGGGATACGCGGGGCAGGTCTCGCTCGGGCAGGGGGCGTTCTTCCTCATCGGCGCCTACACGTCGGCGATCCTGACGGTGGGCATCGACCCCGACACTCGCTTCGTCGATCCCGAGGCTGGCTTTCCGCCGGTCCTCGCAGTGCTTGCGGCGCCGGTCGTGGCTGCGGTGCTCGCCGCGGTGATCGGCGTGCCGCTGTTGCGCCTGCACGGTCATTACCTCGCGTTCGCGACGCTCGCGCTGGCCCTCATCGCCTTCTCCGTCCTGTCCGCGTGGGACCGGTTCACGGGTGGTCAGTACGGGATCACGGTCACGAAGCCGCTCACCGTATTCGGGCACGACCTGCGCGGCCCGCTGCACGCAGCCGTCGTCTGGGCGGTCGTTGCGATCGCCTTGCTGCTGGCGACGAATCTCGTCCATTCGCGCGTCGGGCGGGCCTTGCAGGCGATCGCGACCGACGAGGCCTCCGCCGCGGCTTCGGGCATCCCGGTAGCGAGCTACAAGCTCCGGCTGTTCGTCTTCGCCGCCGCGCTCGCCGGGCTCGGCGGTGGCCTCTTCACGTTCGCGTTCCTCATCGTCTCTCCGGATGCGTTCCCGATCGTGCTCAGCATCGAGTTCGTCGTCATGGTCGCCGTCGGCGGGCTGGGCAACATCTACGGCGCCGTGGTCGGGGCGGTGGCCATCCTCTACCTCGAGCAGAAGCTCCGTGACCTGGGCACGCGGCCGGACCTCTTCGGCTGGGACCTCCCCGACGCCGCTCCGACCGTGTTCTCCTTCGGAGTGTTCGGGCTGATCCTCATGGCGATCATGCTCTTCTTTCCGCGCGGGCTGCTTCCGGCGCTCGGTGACGCGACGGCGCGCGTCGTGGAAAGGACCCGCGGCCCCCGGCGGGGCGCTACTCCGCCAGCCCCAGCAGCCGGGCGGCCTTCTGCCTGAGGACGATCGGTTTTAGCTCTTCTCTGAAGCAGGCACGCGCGCGAAGTCTCGAGCCCAGCGCTACGCGTGCGCGGGAGAGTTGACTCTGACGATCCCGCAGCCGCCCCGACACCAGACCCCGACCCAGCGAACGCGTTCGCGGGGGTGGGGTAGCCCTCGACGCCTTTCTCTTACGCGTGCGCGCCCGTGCGCGCGAGACGGGCTCGGACTGTCGCGAGGCTTGCGAGCTTCCAGGCCCCGACCCGGCTAAGGCGTTCGCGGGGGTGGGCTACTGTCACACCCTGTATTACGCGTGCGCGCGCGTGGAGAGCGGGTGGTCCGGGGCGCGCCGAGGCCGCTCGGCTGACGGCTACCGACGAGATCTCTCGCGTTCGGGAGGACTGTCATTCGGTGCGACATATGGGAGGAGCGCCATCTCTCGCGCTCGCTTGATCGCGACCGCGACGAGGCGCTGGTGTCTGCGGCAGGCGCCGGATTTGTCGCGCGATCGGATTTTTCCCTTCTCGGAGAGATAGCGGCGGAGCAGCGCGACGTTCTTGTAGTCGACGTCCCGGGCGTGGTCCCTGCAGAAGGAACACGATTTCCTCTTGAACCCCGAAGGACGAGAGCGAGTGCCGCTTGCTGTCCGCGACGCGTCGGTACCTCGGTGTCGCGCTCTTG
>CAVZVL010000004.1:0-134361 GCA_963778725.1 uncultured Gaiellaceae bacterium | reverse complement strand
GTTCGCCGGGCCGCAGAAGCAAACGGAGCCGGCCGTGATCTGCGGACGCAAGCAGGCGGGGACGGTCACGATCATGACTACCTTCGGGGGTCTGTTTCAGAAGTTTTCGATCACCGGTGGTCCGACGTTGATTCGTGATGCTGGGATTGTCACCTTGGTCGATGTCTTCAAGTACACGGGGGATCCAAACGATCCGGTGGGTGATGGTGACTTGATCTCCGAGACGTTTCTGGGCTACACGGGCCACATCCCGATCTCCTGAGCGGCTTCGCCTCGATGCGACGTCCTCGTGCCGTACCTGCAAGACGCGTAGACCGATGGCAGGGGCGGACCTCCGGCTGGCGGGTCCACCCCTTACACGTGAACGGGATGCTCGACGGTCCGAGGTCGTCGCTGGTCGTGTCGTGGAGGCGGTAGCGATAACGCTCCACGCCGTGACGCATCGGCCGGGTCAGGAGGCGAGGCTGACCATGAGGCTCAGGATCGCGACGACAACTCAGGATCGCTAGGCCTAGCGCGTTTCAGCGGGGCGATCTCGGGAGCGAATCCCGGCTGCCAAGACCAGGAGGACGTCGACGCCTGGTTCGATCCCGTCCACGTTTCGTCCACACGGCCGCTTAACCGGGTGTCCGGCGTGTCCACGCCTGTCACACGCTGACCGGCCGCAACGCCTGTAGTGGAGCGCGATACGTCCGCGTTGACCGCCCCTGTCCATCGGTGTCCCAGCTGGGGGAGTCTGCTTCGAGCCCAGTACCGCCCATCCAGAGGGCCGTGGAAACAGCGCCTTTTCGTTCGCGGGACCTAGCCGCCGCTGGGCCGGTGACACGGCGAACGGCTCACTTTGCGCCCATTTGTGTATTCGAGGCCGCGATCTCTGTCTTGGACGCACCGTCGGCCTCCGGCGTCAAGGGGTGCTTGTACTCTCGACCTTCTTGCGACTTCGCAGAGAAGCGATGAGGTGCAAGGCGTGGTGGCTGAGGTGATCCGCATCGTCGGGAGGCGCGGGGCAGCGTGGCCGGGGATTGCGGCGATCGTCCTCGTCGCCATTGCCGCGGCCTCGCGGCTCCCCGAGAGTGGGTGGAACGGAGAAGCACACTTTGCGCTCGTCCAATCGCTAGCGGATGGAGCGCCGCGAATCGACGATCACCTCAATCAGAGCGGAGACATCGCCTACTTCCACGGGCACTACTTCGCGGCAAAGGCGCCGGGCCTTGCGATGTTCAGCCTCCCCCCTATGTCCTGGCCAAGGCTCTTGGAGCTATTCCCCTGGGAAGCCCACATCGCCGCCGGCAGGCGCTCATACGCTTGACGAGCGCACGATGTGGTAGGGGAACCTGGTGGTGGTCGTGGCGTCCTCTGCCTCCTTCTTCTCATTCGGTGGGCAGTCGACCGGAGCATCGGAGCAGGCGGAACTCCGGTCGCGTTGATGCTCGGCCTCGGCACGTTGTTGCTGCCGTACGCAACGAGCTACTTCGCCCACGACCTCGCGGCCGCTCTTGGGTTTGCGGCCTTCGCTTTCGCCGTGTACACGAAACCGGCTCGGCCGCTCCTCGCGCTCGCCGGAGCCGGAGTCCTCGCTGGTCTTGCAATCGTCGTCGAGCTTCCGGCCGTAATCGTGGCGGCTGCGGTCGCGCTCTACGTGGCACTGGACGCTCCGCACCTACGTCGCACCGCATCGTTCGCCGCGGGTGCGCTCGTCGGAGTCACGCCGCTCCTCTTGTTCAACACCTGGGCTTTCGGGTCGCCTCTACGTACGAGCTACGCGTACGCGGTGAAGGAACTCGGCTCGTCCGGACACGACGTGATCGGGGCCAACGCAACCGGCGTCTACGGACTCACTCACCCCAGCTTCGGTGCGTTGTGGGACATCCTTTTCTCGGAGAGGGGCCTCGTCGTGCTCTCACCGATCACGGCGCTTGCTCTCCTCGGCCTCCTAGGCCTCATCGGCGGGGGCATCGCTCCGAGGCCATCTTCGTCGCGGGACTCACGGCGGCGATGCTCGTGTACAACGCGTCGTACTACCTCCCGTTCGGCGGGTTCTCCGCTGGCCCGCGGTTCCTCATCCTGCTCCTTCCATTCCTGGCATTCCCGCTTGCCGATGCATGGCTCCGCTGGAGAACCATCACCCTCTTGGTCGCCGCGGCGTCTGCCTTCTGGATGATCTCTGCGACCCTCGCCGGCCCGAACCTCCCGGATGTCGATTCGCCAGACCTCTGGTTGACACGGATCGCTGACGACAACCACATGACAGAGTCGATCCTCATCGGCGGATGGTCGGGTGCTGCGCTGTTCCTCGTTCCTGCGATAGCAGCCGTTCTTCTGGCGGCCGGGGTAGTGGATGTCGCCGCCCGGCGATTGCGACGATAACGCCCGTGCGGTCGCGAGTGTGTCTGTCGCCGCGATGGTGTTCGCCGTCCATGCGCCCTCCACATTCGTGTTCGTCCGCGGTGTCCGGTGTGTCCACCGCCGTTACGCGCTGACCGCCGGGATCGGCACAGCGGCGCGACTTCAGGCTTGATGACAGACGTTGTCCAGCCGTGTCTGGGGTTGGGCGGACTGGTTCGAGCCCAGTACCGGCCCATCTGATTCCGCTCGGCTACGCGGAGTCCGCACGGTTGAGCGGGGTCAGATGTGCCAGACATGCCGGGATTGCTCGTGCGCCGCACACCCCCATGCACACCCGAGCCCGGCGACGCGATGCCGACTTTTGTGTGAACTGACCTGCTGCATCGGTAGCAGAGGCGTGGCCCGACACCGTTTCCTACCGCGGATGGTCGTACAAGACAACGGTTCCCGCGAGGAAGTCCGCGAGTCCCCGTCTCCGCTCCGTGAACAGCACCGGGATGAAGCCTGCGAACATGGGCACGATCGCAAGCACGAGCCCAACAAGGCGCACGAGGACCGACCAATCGAGGGTGGGTTGTCTCCGGGGCCGTGAACACGAACGCGGAGTAGCCGCATCCCCGGCGTCTGCCCCGCGGAACTCCAGAAGAGGACGAAGTACGTGCCTACGATCAGAAACCACCCGGAGGCGAGCAAGGCGCCGACGAGCCACTCTGGACGCAAGCCTCCGACCAGCGAGGCGACGAGCGCGGCGATCCCAACGACCGACATGAAGACGACGGTCGTCACGGCAGCTCGGCCGCGAGGGCGATAGCGCGCGTCGCCACGCCGCCGTAGATCGGGCGCTCGGCTCGTGCAGGACGACGCACGACCCGCTCCGCACGATCGTCGAGCCGCGTGGCGGAGGCACGGACGCCGCCGACCACCTCCTCGGCTAGCCCGGTTGTCTGCAGGGCGATCGCGTCTCGAAGTTCCGGACTCGACGCGACATGACGCAGAGCGTGCTGCGTTCGTCGCTCGTGAGCACTTTGTCAGTGAGCTCGAGCGTCTTCGGCGCGGCCAGAGCGGCTGTAACGAGGCGCTCCAACTCTCCGCTGGCGGCGAGTTCGGCGGCGATGCGTTCGAGCACGCGGCTGCGGACGATCGAACGCGCGAGCTCCTCCGGTAGCGAACCCGCGAGCGCCCGGTCGAGGACGCGAGCGATCTCGGGTGCAGACAGACTTCGTCGACAGCATCCTCTAGTGGTCGTCGCCACGCACGCGCCGCCGCACGCGCCGGGAAGAACGCGGCGCGTCCGGCCGCGTCGGCAAATCCCGAGCGTTGCTCGTCGTCCTTCGATGCCATCACGAGCAGTATCTCCTGCCTCGCGTACGGGCGGACGTCGAGCTCTCGAGCGTGCGCGCCGGGCGCCGAGCTTGATCGGCAGTGCTAGGAATCGCGCTCTCAAGCACCCTGTGGCGCGGGGCTCGCTCCGGCTCCCGCGTCACCAGGACTGTCCGAGCGCTGCTCCCGGACCAGACGTGCGGGGCGCTCCTGCACTCTGACGCGTTCTTCCTTGCGGATGCGCAGATCGAAGAAGAGCAGCGCGATGATGATGCCGGCCGCAGGCAGGACCAACACATACACGAGCGCGGACACGAGATTGATGGAGCCCAGGGAGGCAGGTGTGAGAATTTCGCATGCAACTCGACACACGGCTCGACACGATCGCGAGGGCGCTTCGGGACCGCGCCGCCCGACTAACCCTGCTGCGGTGCTTCTCGCAGGACGATGTTCCGGACCACCTCGACGCCGACGATGACGAGGGCGAGCAGAACCAGCGCCGACAGCCAGCCCCGGGCGATGGCCGGAGCGACGAGTGCGAGCACGAGCAGAGCGCCAGCGGCAAGGGCGTAGGTCGTGACGCGGTTCTCCAAGACGGGGCGCGCGGCACGGCGCGCATCTGCCGCACGACGAGTCTCGCCGACGAACCAGACGCCGACGAGCGTGACGACGCCGAGGATGATCCACACCCAGGCGCGGTCGGCGAGGGTCTGCGTGAGGATGCTCCAGGCATCGTGGCCCGCCGGCTTGACCGCGTCGTCCTTCACGAGCTGAGTCGACGAGGTAGTCGCCGGCGAAGCGGCGCACCGCCAGCATCAGCAGTCCCACGACGAGCACGCCGATCGCGAGCGCACGGAGCTCGAGCCTGCGGCGCCCACGCGCCAGCCAGATCGCGAGCGCGGCGACCGCAAGCGCGACGAGCCACATCCAGTCCGCGACTGCACGCAGGATCTTCGTGACCGTCTGCGCGGTCTCGAGCTGGCTCTCCTCCATGATCGTGATCCTCCCCGCCGACTCGGGCAGCCTCTCGGCGACCTTTCCGATCACCGCCACCTGGTCGCCGAGCTCGATCACGATCGGACGGAGGTCGAGCACGACCGCGCCGCCCTCGGTCTGGATGAACGTCGTGTCGTCGTCCAAGCAGCCGCACGAGCTGGCGCTGCGTCCTGGTCGTCACCTCGACCCACACCGTCTGCACACGTGGACGTTCGAGCGCCGCATCTGCCGCCCGATCCGCGCCCGAGCGCGCGAGGCCGGCCAGAACCGGAGCGAGCCCCTGCTGTGCGGGAGGCAGTCGCTCCGCGATCGCCGCCTCGACGTCGACGTTCTCGAACAGCGTGTCGACCGACTTGGCCGCGACCTGTGTTCGGATCTCGTCGTTCTCGATCATGTTCCGAGAGACCGTCTCGAAGCCGGCCTCGTCGAGCGCCGTGTGCTCGACGTAGAACGCGACCATCCCGACGAGCGCGAGCAGGATCGCCAGGACGGTCAGCACGCGCGCGCCGATCAGTCGCGTCCGCGACAGCCCTCGGGGCTCTGGGCGCTCCGCCGTCCTCAGTCATCGCACCTAGCGGCCGTTCGGAGGAGGTTAGCGCCGCCTCCTAAGCGAGACAGCCTCTCGCGCCTGCGCCCACAACGGACTCCCTCGGTAGCGATGTCGGCTGACCACGACGCGCTGCCAAGCCACCGGTGGCCGAGAATGCTCACACGCCGCATATTGTTCGATGCGTGGCAGGTCTCTCGCGCTCTGGCGCAGATCAGGCGGCGGTAGCCGCCCTCGAGCGGCCGCGGGTGCAGACGGCCTGGGTGGAGGTCACGACGGCCACGCAGCGCCAGCTCGTGAGGCTCTTGGACGACAAGAACCAGTTCGTCCAGACCGACGGCGGGAAGGTCGTACTCGACCTCCGTCCGATCATGATCGAGATCGGCGATCAAGTCGTCGTGATCGGGCGGCTGGCGGACAAGCTGCCCGACTCCGCCGGGAGGATCACGATCATCGAAGAGAGCCAGCTCGAGACAGCGCAGACGATCACGAAAATCCTGCGCACTGTCGCAAACTGGATGTGGCTCGTTGCGCTCGCGGTCGCCGCACTCGCAGTCTGGCTGGCCCGCGGGCGTCGCAGGATCGAGCTCCGCGCACTCGCGATCGGTGTGCTCGTCGTCGGGCTCCTGATGCTGGCGGCACGCCGCGTCGCGGGCGGCTATCTCGTAGACCGACTCGCCAAGGACGACAGCGTCAAGCCGGCGGCACGAGACGCGTGGAGCATCCTGACGCAGGTCCTTGCCGACCGCGCATGGGTGTGGATCACCCTCGGCGTCGTGACGCTGGTGGGTGTCTGGTTCGTCGGTGAGACCGATCGCGCAGCACGGGCGCGCCGCGCCGCACGGCCGGTCTTGGAGAATCGCGTGACGACCTATGCCATCGCTGCTGGGTCAGTGCTCGTCCTCGGGCTCCTGGCTCCCCTCTTCGCCCGCGGATGGACGATGTCGCTCCTCCTGCTCGCCCTCGTCATCGTCGGCATCGAGGTGGTCCGAAACATCGTCCTACGAGAAGCACCGCAACCAGGCTGAGGTCCCGCACACTCGCGCATCACCGCCCCGAGCTCAGTCCCTCATGAAGCCGCCAGCTCGCGACCCGTCTCGCCGAGGAACGTGAACTCGATACGCCCCACGATCGTCTTTCGCTGCTTCGGCGTCGCGCGGCGTGACAGCGCGTTGCGCAGGATCGCGATGTCGCAACGATGCGCTTTGAACTCGAGGAACTGGAGACGCGCGACCACCAGGTGGGTGTCGGAGTCCGATGGGAAGGGGGCGAGGAACGCCACCGCCTCGCGAGAGAAGGCTTGTGCCTCGTGCCGACATTGCGCCGGCATTCCCGAGGTGACCGGGATGGTGATCGCGGGATACCCGTTGTACGCGGGAGCGGTGATGTGCTTCTCCGCGTCGTCTCGACCCGACGACGACCCACCGCATCCGGCAAGCAGGAGAGCGGAGAGAAGCCAGGCTGTCGAAGATCTGCTCACCGCGAGGGGAGGGTAGCGTTCGCGTTGGCCTCCGAAAAGTGACGCTGCGATGTACGGCGGGCCCACCGCTGTTTGCCGTTCGTGCGACGGTGGTAACGATCCTGCCCCGGCCTGGGCCCTCTCCCGCCGGGGCAAGACCTGGGGGGTTGGCCGCCGGCGGCGGTCTGGCCCGTCCCTAGGGGCTTTGCCCCCGGCTCGCTGCGTCGTGCTGTGTGTGCTCGCTAGATGTGGCTCGCGACCGTTGTCGTCACAACGAGCCAGAACTCGACACACAGCACGACCATGAGGAGCAACGCCCAGTTTCGAGTGGAAGCGGCCTGCTCGTCGTCCAGTTGACGCGCCACAGGCGGCCGATCCTTACACGTGCGGCTGACGGATGCCGGACGTACCGGTTACTTCGTCATCCAGGCGAACGTCAAGAAGAGCGCCAAGATGAACGCAGTGCCCACCCAGATCCACATTCTCCCCGTCTCCCCCGTGCCCGAAAGCCTGACTCCCAACCGTACACGCATCAGCTGCCCCTGGTGTGACCGGGACCGCAGTGCAAGCACCTCGTTTAGCGCAGCCCCAGCGCGTGCGGCTTACGCGGCTTCAGACGCGAGCGAGGCGAGGCGGTCGACGAACGCTGCGGTGAGACCTGCATCGAGCCGAACGAGCGCGTCGCTCGAGAGCTCGGCGACGAGCCGCTCGGCGAACTCCCGGCCGAGAGCGACGGAGAGCCGGTCGACGACGGGCTCGTGGTCGTTCGGCCCACGTCCGTGGACCTCGGCGACGTCCGCCAGCAGGCGGGCACTCGAGGAGGAGTTGGCGGCTACGAGCGTGGCGACGCTCATCACGTCGAGTATGCGCACGCGGCCGAGGGCCGCGCATCACTGGCGCGAGTGAAACGCGTCACGCGTCTGCGGGATGTGCTCCCGAGGCTTCCCGCTGGGCGGCGGGCCGGTCTACGCGGCGATCGGCTCGACGATCACCGGCTTCGCGGAGAACGTCGCGCCGCGCCATACGACCGAGTTCGGCCCCATCGTCACGATCTCGTTGCTTCTGCAACCCATCGTGGTGAGGTAATCGACCACGGCCTCTGCGCCGTTCCACGCCTTGCGAACGCCGACCGAGCGCCTGCCCGAGTAGACGGAGTACGTGAGCCTTCCGTCGGACGCCATTTCCTTCCCTCCGTTGTGGGTGAGTCCTACTGCCGCAGTCCCACGCGAAGCCGGGACGGAACTGACTGTAGGCACGTGCACTCGCGGCACATGCTCCCCTCGGGTGCGGCCAGTCCCTCCTTCGAGGGACTGGCGCCGGCGCGATAATCGCGCCTCGTCGATGCCGTCGAGAGGAGCCGCATGAAGATCCGCGCCGCCGTGCTCGAGGAGTTCGGGCAGCCGCTCGTCGTCCAGGAGCTCGATCTCGCCGAGCCGAGGGAGGGCGAGGTGCTCGTTCGGCTGGTCGCATGCGGCGTCTGCCACACCGATCTGTACACGGCGTCGGGCGCGGACCCGACGGGCTACGCGCCGTGCGTGCTCGGGCACGAGGGTGCGGGCGTGGTCGAACGCGTCGGCGCCGGCGTGACGCTCGTCGCGCCGGACGACCACGTCGTCACGCTCTTCGCGCCGGAGTGTGGCAAGTGCGTCCACTGTCTCAGCGGTCGCACGAATCGCTGCACCGCGATCCGCGAGCAACAGGGCCTGGGCTTTCTCCCGGACGGCACGACCCGCCTCTCCCGCGACGGCGAGTCCTTGCGGCACTTCATGGGCACGTCGACGTTCGCGGAGTACACGGTGATGCCGGAGATCGCGCTCGCGAAGGTGTCACCCGAGGCGTCGCTCGAGGGCTGCGCACCGTTCGCGTGCGGACTCGCGACCGGGATCGGGGCGGCGCTGTACACGGCCGACGTGCAGCCGGGCTCCACGTGCGTGGTCTTCGGCTGCGGGCTCGTCGGCCTCGGTGCCGTCATCGGCTGCCGGCTCGCGGGCGCCGAGCGGATCGTCGCGGTCGACCTGTCCGAGGAGCGGCTCGCGAGCGCGCGCCACCACGGAGCGACCGACACGCGTCTCGCGAGGGAGGACGTCGTGGAGTGGATCCGCGCCGAGACCGGAGGGTTCGGCGCGGATTACACGTTCGAGGCGACGGGCAACGTGAACGTCATGCGCCAGGCCGTCGATGCTGCGCGAGAAGCGTGGGGCCTCGCGACGATGATCGGCGTCGCCGGCAAGGGGGAGACGCTCGACATCGTCCCGAGGCTGCTCATCACCGGTCGGCGCGTGACCGGGTCGTCGTTCGGCGGCGTGAAGGGGCGCTCGCAGGTGCCGCAGCTCGTGGACCGCTGGCTCGCCGGCGAGATCGACGTCGAGTCGCTCCTGAGCCATCGGCTCACGCTCGACGAGGTCAACCGAGGCTTCGAGCTCATGGAGGAGCAGGACGGGATCCGCAGCGTGATCGCGTTCGGCTCCTAGTTGCGGCGTGCGTGAGCCGTCATTACCCTGACGCGCACGTGCGGCCGCTGAAACGCCCATGGCTCGTTCTCGCGATCGCGGTCGCCGTGGTTGCTCTTCCCACCGCGGCCTCCGGCGCGCTCTCGGCACCGGCTGCGCCCGTCGCCAACTCGACGACCTACCAGGACTCCGTCGGCGAGGACCCGACCGGCCCGGACATCACGACGATCGTCGTCTCGAACGACAACGCCGGCACGATCACCTTTCGGATCAACGTCCCGAACAGGCCGCAGCTGACGCAAGATCAGGTAGCGATCCTCAACATCGACAGTGACGCGAACCAGGGAACGGGGGATCCTGACAACTTCGGATCCGACTTCATTCTCCAGTACATCCAAGGCGAAGCCATCCTGTTCAAGTGGGATGGCGCCGACTACACGCTGAGCGCGACGCAGTCCGTCGTTTCGACCAGCTCTGGACGAACGGTCCGACCTTCAAGATCAACGCGTCCGACTCGAACAACACGCGGCGCCTTTCCTTCGACGCTCTCGTTCTCTCGGGCGTCGCTTTCGACCCGACTACGGGTGCGATCGACTGCACGAACTGCAAGCGCGACTTCGCGCCACTGATCGGTCTCTACACGTACCGCTTCAGCTCACGAAGCCGACGCTCGTCGTACGGAGCCTCAAGCCGACGCCGGCGAAGCCGGCTGCCGGTCAAGCCCTTCACGCTCCGGCTTGTTGCGGCTCGCTCCGACACGGGGGCCGTCGTCCAGAACGGGCGTGTGACCTGCGTCGGGCGGCTCGGGAGCGCTCGGCTCAAGGCTCAGGTTCAGCGCGTGCAGGGCGGGGCGGCGACCTGCACGTGGAACCTTCCGACCACGGCGAAGGGCAAGACATTCCGCGGGACGGTGACGGTCGGGTTCGAGGGCCTGAAGGCGTCGCAGAGCTACACCGGGAAGGTCCGCTAGCTCCGCCGCCGGTGCGTCGACTAGCGCTCCTCGCTTCACTTCTCGCCGTCGTCACGTCCACCGGGACGGCGGCCGGCTCCGTCGATCGGACGCCGCGCAGCGTGGTCGAGCAGGCGCTCCTCAAGGTTCGCCCGGCACCTGACTTCTCGGGGATCGAGCACGACCGCGGCAACCGCGTGCGGGTCATCGTGACGCTCGCCGACCCGCCCCTGGCCGCGGCGACCTACGCGCGCGGCTTCGCCGGCCTCGGCGTGAACCGCAAGCTGAACGTCCACACGGCCTTCTCGCGCTCGTACGTGAGCACTCTCGAGGCCGAGCAGACGAGGGCGATCGCGAGCGTCCACGATCTCATCCCTTCGGCCGTCGTCTCTCGGCGGTACCAGGTCCTCGTCAACGGCTTCGCGGTCAGCGTCCCGTACAGTCAGCTCCCGGCACTCATGTCGAGCGGGATCGGAACGCGGGTCTACCCGAGCCTCTCGTACAACCTCGACCTCAACCGCGGGCCGTCCGTCGTCGGCGCGCCCCAGTTCTCGCAGCTGACCGGAGCGAAGGGTGATGGCGTCAAGGTCGCGGTTGTCGACGACGGGGTCGACCAGGAGCATCCGTTTCTGAGCCCTGCCGGCTTCTCGTATCCGGCCGGCTTTCCGAAGGGCCAGCCGGGCTCGACGACGCCGAAGGTCATCGTCGCTCGTGGCTTCGCAGGCAGAGGCTCGAACAGCGCGCCGCTCGATCGCGACAAGTCGTTCCACGGAACCTTCGTCGCGGGTGTCATCGCCGGTGTGCCGACCGACGTTCCGGCGGGCGGAACGGGCTGCGCGGAGGACTCGGGCGGCTGCCATCCGGCTGTGCACGGCATCTCCGGCGTGGCCCCGCGGGCCTACATCGGGAACTACCGCGTGTTCAACGTCCCCGGTCCCGCACCGCTCGGCGGCTGCTGCTCGGCGAACAGCCCCGAGATCGTGGCGGCGTTCGAGGCCGCGGTGAAGGACGGCATGGACATCATCAACTTCTCGGGTGGCGGGCCCCAGGCCGATCCGCGGACGGACATCCTGATTCCCGCGGTGACGAACGTCGTCCGCGCAGGGGTTGTGCCCATCATCTCGGCTGGGAACGACCGGGACTTCTTCGGGCTCGGCACCGCGGGGTCGCCGGCGACAGCTCCCGACGCGATCAGCGTGGGCGCCGTGGCGAACGCGCACGTGTTCGGCCCCTCGCTGCAGGTCCTCTCTCCGAGTGGGCTCCCGCGCATGCCGTTCGCTCCCACCGACACGGTTCCGCCATCCTGGATCTCGGCGAACCAGCGGCTGGTGGACGTCGGCTCGATCGCAGGAGTGAATCGCCAGCTCTGCGACGCAGCCCCGGGAGCGTCGCTGAGCGGAGCGATCGCGCTCGTGAGCCGGGGGGCTGTCCGTACGGCGAGAAGGCCTCGCGGGCACGCGCCGCCGGCGCGGTGGGCATCGTCATCGCAGAGAACCGGCCGGGCGACCCGACGTTCGCCTACATCACTGCGCTTTCGGGCGGAACGATCTCCGACCTCGACGGCTCGCGGATCCGCGCCGCGGCGGCAGGCTCGGGCGGAAGCGTGACCGTTCGCTTCACACGCGACGTCACGGAGGTGCCGACGACCTGGGCTGGAGTGCCGACGAGCTTCTCGGCGGGCGGCCTTACGCCCTTCGGCCACGCGTTGAAGCCTGACGTTATGGCGCCGGGTGCGCAGGTGCTCTCGTCGACGCTTCCCGAGTACGCCGGTGACCAGTACGCGGTGCTCGACGGGACGAGCTTCTCGGCGCCGCACGTCTCCGGTGTCGCGGCGCTGCTGACCCAGCGTCATCCGTCGTGGACCCCGCAGCAGATGAAGTCGGCGCTCATGTCGACGGCCGGCCCGGCGTGGGCCGACACCTCGCTTACGCAGGAGGCGTCCGTCATCGTCCAGGGCGCCGGTCTCGTGAACGTCGGCGCCGCCGACAAGCCGCTCGTCTTCACCGACCCGCAGTCCCTCTCGTTCGGCTACCTCGTCGCTGGGGGTGGCGCGAACTCCAAGTCGATCTCCGTCGCGCTCGCGGACGCGGGCGGCGGTGCAGGAACTTGGATCGCGGACGTGCGTCCGCAGGTCGCGTCGACGGGAGCCACGGTCGAGGCTGCGCCCGTCATGCTTCCACCCGGTGGAACTGCGGTGATGCAAATCACGGCGCGCGCGTCCGCAGGGGCGGTGCAGGGTGACAACTTCGGGTTCGTCGTGCTCCGGCGTGGGAGCGACGCGCGGCGTATCCCGTACGCGTTCTCGGTGTCGCGCTCGTCGCTCACCGCCGCGCCCGTGACCCCTCTCAAGACGGTGCAGTCCGGAGACACGCGGAGCGGGGAGGATCGGGCGAGGGTCTACCGCTGGCCGACGTCGCCCTTCTCGATCCTCGGGATCTTCGGCGTCGACCCGTCCGTCAACGACGACGGCAAGGAGAAGATCTACTCCCTCACGATCACGAAACAAGCTGTCAACGCCGGCGTCGTCGTCGTGAAGCCGACTCCGAAGCTCGACGCCTCGATCACGGCGCTCCTGAGCTCGAACCAGCCGATCCACCCGTGGTTCATGGGCTCCCTCGACGAGAACGATGTTCTCGGGTACGCGGGGATCCCGGTGAACGTCAACGAGAGCCTCCCCGACTTCCTCTACTCACTCGGCGCATCGGGCGGTGTCTTCCTCCCGCCCGGCAAGTACTACGTATCGGTCGACTCGGGCCGCGATCTCTTCACTGGGCGCCCGCTCGCCGGGAAGTACACGCTCCGCTCGTGGGTGAACGACGTCAAGCCGCCGACCGTCAAAGTGCTCACGACGAAGCTCTCGAGCGGACGGCCGACGATCGTCGCGAAAGTGACCGACGCGAAGTCCGGTGTCGACCCGATGTCGCTCCAGCTCTACTTCGGCCCGACCGGGCATCAGGAAAGCGTTCGTGCGACGCTCTTCGATCCAAATACCGGCATTGCGGCGTTCTCGATACCCCGCGAGGCCACGGCCCTCTTCGAGGGCCCGCAGTTCATGACGGTCGTTGCGGCCGACTTCCAAGAGTCGAAGAACATCTCCGAATCCGCCAATCCGCTGCCAAACACGCGTATCCAGGGACTTCGGGCGCAGGCCGTGAAAGGTCCGACGGTTTCGTGGGTCACACCCGAGACGGGGAGGTGCGTCTCGGCGCGTCAGCGACTCCTCGTGGTCGCGAACGACAACGTCCAGATCTCCTCGGTCGGCTTCTTCGACGGCCGACGGCAGATCGGGCGGGTGCAGAAGAACGTCGCACACCTGTACGAGATGACGTGGAGTACAAAGGGGAAGCGCCGGGGGCCGCATGTGCTGACCGCAGTTGCCTCTGACGTCCGCGGGCGCGAGGCGCAGGCGACGCAGCCAATCCGCGTCTGCAAGTGATCGCGGCCACCCGCTTCGGCAAGCCCCTTCCCGAGGGCGGGACGATCGGCGTCGCCGCCGCGGCCAGCCCGTACGACAGTCGGTCCGACGTCCTCCGCGGCGTCGAGTGGTGGGAGGCACGCGGCTACCGGGTAAAGCTCTCGCCCGGGGTCTGGGATCGCGACGACTACGTCGCGGGCGAGGCGAGCCGTCGCGGGGAGGACCTGAACGCGCTCTTCGCGGATCCCGAGGTCGACGTCGTGCAAGCGCTGCAGGGCGGGTTCGGCTCGGCGCAGGCGATCCCGTACCTCGACTTCGACCTCATCGCCGCGAATCCCAAGCCCCTCGTCGGCTACTCGGACATCACGGCATTGCACGTCGCCATCCGGCAGCGCGCCGGAGTCGCGACGGTCTACGGGTACGGGCTGATGGGCGTCGGGGCGAACGACAGCACGGCCTTTTCGAAGGAGCGGCTCCTCCACGTCTTGCGAACCGGTGGAGCGGGGGAGGTGCCGCACGACCCGGACGATCCGTGGGTGCGCACCATCAACGGCGGCCGCGTGACCGCGCCGCTCGTCGGCGGCTGCCTGTGGCTGCTCATGCAGACGATGGGCACACCATGGGAGATCGACCTCGACGGCGCCATCCTCTTCTTCGAGGACACGCACACGCCGCCGTACTACCTCGACGGCCACCTCGTGCAGCTCGCGCATGCTGGCAAGCTGGAGCAGGTCGCCGGCGTCGTCGTCGGGCAGATGGAGAAGTCGGACTACGGCGACCTGCGGCCCGTCTCCGACTGGGCCAGGTCACGCACGATCGAGGACGTCCTCGAGGAGCGGCTCGAGCCGCTCGGTATCCCTGTTGTCTACGGCTATCCGCTCGGACACACGAAGCATCTCGCCGCCCTGCCGCTCGGTGTGAGCTGCACGCTCGACGCGGGCGCGAAGACGCTCATGGTCGACGAGGCTGCTCTTCGGTAGTCGCCTCCTCCTGGTGGTGCACGAAGAGGGCGCGGACGGCACCGAAGAGCTGCGTTCGAATCGGCGGACCTGGTGGGCCAGGGGGCTGTGACCAGGCGTACGCGAACTCGGCTCCGAGCAGCAGGATCCACGCGATGACGTAGACGAGGAACAAGAACGTCATCACCGTTGCCAGCGACCCGTAGATGACGTTGTAGTGGGAAAAGTCGTTGAAGATCACTCCGAGCACCCTCGTCGTGCCCCAGATGCCGACGGCGGTGAGGATGGCCCCCGCGAGCGCGCCTCGGCGGCGTAGGCGTCTCGCCGGTACGAAGCGGTAGAGCAGCAGGACCGTGACGGCGATCGCCACGAGCTGGATCCCGTCGCGCACCAGCGAGCCGGAAGGTGCCGCGACACCGAGCCCACGCGGCGAAGCGATCGGCGAGCTTGCCGAAGAATGCGCCGAACGCGGACAGACCCACGATCGCGAGGACGAGAACGCCCGACGCGGCGACGAGGATGAAGTCCACGAGCTTCGCGCGCGCGGCAGGTCGGCCCCGGTCGACCTTCATCGCCGCCTCGAGGCCGAGCCGGATCGACGCCATCATCCCGGAGGCGCCCCAGATCAGCGCCACGAGGGAGACGAGGCCGATCAGGGAGAGCGGCGTGGCGATCTGCTCGATCTGCGTTTGGACCTTGGCCTGACCCTCTGCGTCGAGAGGAAGGTAGTCGACGAGCTCGTTGATGAGGCTCTGCCGCAGCTCGTCGTCCTGGAGCACGACCCCGAAGATCGACACGAGCGCGATCGTCAGCGGGAAGAGGGAGAACAGGACGCGGTACGCGATGGCCGCCGCGTACTGGCTGCAGCGGTCGGCGAACATGTCCTCCACCGCGCGAGGGAGCGCTCGCGCGACGCCTCGAACGACGCCGTTCACGTGCTCCAGCGGTCGCCTTGCGAGCCGCTGGACGCGTCCCGCAGGCTCGGCGGCGCCGTCGGTCATTCCTCTGAGTCTACGGCGGGCTTGCGACCCTCTCGGTCCCGCACGAGGTCGAGGAGGACGTAGGAACGGACGGGCTCGCGCTTTCCTTTCACGGCCATGGGCGGCATCGGCTCCACGACCGCGCCCGCGCCGAGTGCGCGGAAGGTCTCCTCGCCGATGAGCACCGACCCCGACCGGGGCCGCCGACTGAAGGCGTGCCGCCAGGTTCACGACATCGCCGACGACGCCGTGCTTGCGGTGGCCGCGCGCCGCGCCGACGAGTCCTGCATGCACCTCACCGCTCGACACGCCGACGCGGAATCGTGGCCAGTGCGGGTGGGCGACCGCGGTCTGGGTCGCGGCGCTCTGCAGCTCGAGCGCTGCCCGAGCGGCGAGGCGCGCGTGGTCCGGTCGTCGCCCCTCCTTGCCGAAGATGACCATGAGCTCGTCGCCGACGATTTGGTGCACCTCGCCCCCCGCCTGCTCCATGAGCGGGATGATCCGACCGAAGTACGCGTTCAGCATCGAAGCGACGTCCTCCGAGGCATGGCGCTCCGTGAACGACGTGTAGCCGGCCAGGTCGGCGATGACCACGGTGACCTCGCGGGCGCCCGCGAGCGTCTCGTCGAGGTAGAGCGCGCTGAACCGCTCCTCGTGCCACTCGGCTCGTGCGAGAAACGCGATGAGCACGAACGACGTGAACATGAGGATGTGCCACTCCCACCAGGAGACCTGCCAGTTCCGCGCCCACGCGATCACCACCATCGCCTCCGCGAGGAGGACGAACGCGAGCGCGAACGCGAGGACGAACCGCTCCTGGCGTCGGCGGTGCAGGCGCAGGAACCCGAATGCCGCGATGCCGTAGAGCGCCACGCCGAGCGCTGCCAGGATGAGCTGCCAGCCGTCGAGCCTTTCAGTGGCCAGCGGGCCGTCGAGCGGTGGCAGCTCCGCGAGCGAGACGACCGCCCAGGTTCCCGTCAGCGCCGCGACGACGGCGAGGAGCCCGGGTGTCGACCCCAGGACCATGTCGGCCTGCGCCGGCTTCAGCTCGAGCGACGCGGCTGCGGCGAAGATCGCCGCGAAGACCAGGCCAAAGGGCGTTGCCAGTTCGAAGCCCGCGTTGGGACCGAGGAGCACCCCCGGCGTGGCGAGCGCGTGCAGGCCGAGGAAAGCCGCGCTTACGACGAACGCGAGCGAGATGAGCACGAGCCTCGCGTCGCGTCGGCGGCGGGCGGCGGTCGTCACGCTGAACCCGACCGCCGTCGCCGCGATTGCTGCGCCGAGAACGAGCCAGAAGTGAGCAGGATGGTTCTCCCAGGACTCGTCGATCCTCGGCCTCGCGAGGAGGACCACGAGGAGCAGAAGCGGCGCGACGGCGACGGCCGCCCATGTGCGGGTACGCATCCCGCCCGGAAGTATCCAGGTCTATCCTCAGCGCTCCATGAAGGTCGTCCTCCCTGACTCGTCCGAGCTCGAGCTGCCCGACGGCGCGACCGGTCTCGATGCGGCGCGCGCGATCGGGCCGAACCTCGCCGAGCAGGCTGTGCTGGCTCGCGTGGACGGCTCGACGCGCGACCTCAGGCTCCCGCTCGCGGACGGCGAGAAGGTCCAGTTCCTCACGATCCGCGACACCGCCGATCCTGACGCCCTGTACGTGCTCCGCCACTCGACCGCACACCTGCTTGCGGAGGCGGTCATGCGCCTCCATCCCGGCGTCAAGATCGCGATCGGGCCGCCGATCGCCGACGGGTTCTACTACGACTTCGAGTTCCCGGAGACGATCTCGGAGTCCGACCTCCAGGCGATCGAGGACGAGATCCGTCGCGAGATCGCCGAGGGTCGCGTGTGGACGCGCGAGGAGCTCTCCCGCGAGGAAGCTGTCGAACGCTTTGAAGCGGAGTCGCAGCCGTACAAGGTCGAGCTCGCCCATGACGCGGACGGCGCGATCTCGCTCTACACCCAGGGTGACTTCACCGACCTCTGCCGCGGGCCGCACCTACAGAACGCGGAGCCCATCAAGGCGGTGAAGCTGACGAGTCTCGCCGGCGCCTACTGGCGCGGAGACGAGCGCAACACGCAGCTGACCCGCGTCTACGGCACGGCGTTCTACTCGCAGGCCGACCTCGACGCCTACCTCGAGCGCCTCGAGCAGGCGCGGGCGCGCGACCATCGCCGCCTCGGCCTGCAGCTCGACCTCTTCCACCTCGACGAGCACTCGCCCGGGTCGCCGTTCTGGCACCCGAAAGGCATGGTGATCTACAACGAGCTCGAAAAGGTGCGTCGCCGCGAGAACGCCCGCCGTGGCTACTCCGAGGTCAAGACGCCGCTCATCTACGACAAGGCGCTCTGGGTCACCTCCGGGCACTGGGAGAAGTTCCGCGAGAACATGTTCCTCATCCCGGGGGACGCAGAGGACCAGACGTTCGGCATCAAGCCCATGAACTGCCCCGGTCACATGCTCCTCTTCGGCCAGCAGCTCCGGAGCTACCGCGACCTGCCGATCCGGTACGCCGAGGCGGCGCCGCTTCATCGCAACGAGCCCACCGGAACGCTGCACGGGCTCACGCGCGTGCGCTATGTCACGCAGGACGACGCGCACATCTTCTGCACCCGCGAGCAGATCCCGGCGGAGCTCGACGGCTGCCTCGACTACCTGCGCTACCTCTACGGGCTCTTCGGCCTCGAGCCGCACGCCGAGCTCTCGACGCGGCCGGACAACAAGCTCGGCAGCGACGAGGAGTGGGATTTCACCGAGGGCGAGCTCCTCGCCGCGCTCGACCGCTACGGCGTTCCGTACGTCGTCGGAGCAGGGGAAGGGTCGTTCTACGGGCCGAAGATCGACCTGCACCTGACCGACGTCCTCGGCCGCAGCTGGCAGCTCGGCACGATTCAGCTCGACGCACAGATGCCCGCGCGGTTCGGGCTCACGTACATGGGTCCCGACAACCACGAGCACGGCGTCTTCGTCGTGCACCGGGCGTTGTTCGGCTCGTTCGAGCGCTTCATCGGCATCCTCATCGAGCATTACGCCGGCGCGTTCCCCTTCTGGCTTGCGCCCGTGCAGGCACGTGTGATCCCGGTCGGCGAGGCGCACCGGGAGGCGGCGGCGGAGCTCAGGGCGAGGCTCGCGGGCGAGGGCTACCGCGCCGAGGTGGACGAACGTGACGAGACACTCGGGAAGCGGATCCGCGACGCCGAGCTCGAGAAGGTGCCGTTCGTCGTCGTGTACGGCGACCGCGAGTCGGACGCGGCGCGCGCGTGGCGCGACTTCATGGCGCTGGCCGTGCGGGAGCGGGGCGGCGCGCAGTCGACGATGTCGCTCGACGAGCTGCTCGGGCGCTTCGCGAAGCTCGCAGTCGAGGCGGATCCGCGGTAGGTGCTAGCATCCCCGGCCTGCAAGCAGGAGCTCATCGCTTCCTCACCTCCCGGGCGTGACTCGCGGAGGTTCAACCGAGCCGGTTGGACGAAGCCATGTGCCGCTGCTTGCAGCGGTTTTTGTCGTTTACAAGGAGGAAGCTGAGAGCTTGATGAAGGGCCTTTGAGACCTCGCCGCCGTAGGCCGGATCTCGACCGGCAGGTACCGCGCAAGCGGGATGAGCGAATCAACGACGAGATCCGCGCGCAGAGCGTGCGGCTCGTCGACGAGAACGGGGGGCAGGTCGGGATCCTCCCGACGAAGGAAGCGCTCGAGTTCGCGTACGGCAAGGGCCTCGATCTCGTGGAGGTCGCGGCCGGAGCGGATCCGCCCGTCGCACGGGTCATGGACTACTCGAAGTACCGCTACGAGCAGGATCAGCGCGCGAAGCAGGCCCGCAAGCACCAGCAGCAGATCCAAATCAAGGAGATCAAGCTCAGACCGAAGATCGGGATCCACGACTACGAGACCAAGAAGGGGCATGTTGTTCGCTTTCTCGGGCAGCGGGCCAAGGTCAAGGTCACGATCATGTTCCGCGGGCGTGAGACGTTGCACCCGGACCGTGGTCGCGACCTGCTCATGAGGCTCGCCGAGGACGTGAAGGAGCTCGGCGCCATCGAGCAACAGCCTCTTCTCGACGGTCGCAACATGGTCATGGTTCTCGGGCCGACGAAGAACGCAGGAGTGAAGACGGATGCCAAAGATGAAGACGGGGAAGGGCGCGAAGAAGCGCTTCAAGGTGACGGGGACAGGGAAGCTCCTGCGCCGGCACGGGATGCGGAGCCACAACCTCGAGAAGAAGTCGTCGAAGCGTAGGCGCGGCTTCCGGAAGATGTACGACGTCGCCGAGAGCGACGTGAAGAATGTCAAGAAGCTCCTGCGGGGAGGCTGAGCGATGCCCAGGGTCAAGCGAGCCGTCCACGCGCGCAAGAAGCGCGCGAAGGTCCTCGAGCAGGCGAAGGGCTACTACGGCAGGAAGAAGTCGAGCTACCGCTTCGCGAAGGAACAGGTCGACCACTCTCTCGTCTATGCGTACCGCGACCGCAAGGTGCGCAAGCGGACGTTCCGCTCGCTCTGGATCATCCGCATCAACGCGGCTGCCCGTGAGAACGGCCTGTCGTACAACCGCTTCATGGAAGGCGTGCGCAAGGCGGGCATCGAGCTCGACCGCAAGTCGCTTGCCGATATCGCTGTGAGCGATCCGCAGGCATTCGCCGCGGTCGCCGAGCGGGCCAAGGCCGCGCTCGCAGAAGCGGCCTGATCGAGTCGCGCCAGAACGAGAAGCTCCGGCTCGTCCGGAAACTTCTCTCTGGGCGCAAGCACCGCGTCGAGACGGAGCTGTTCGCAGTCGAGAGCGAGGACCTGGTCGAGGCGGCGACGGACGCCGGGATCGAGCCGGCCGAGCTCCTCGTCGCGGGTGAGAACGTCCTCCCTGAGCTGCTCGGCGAGGTCTCGACGCTCGGTCACGCCCCGCGGGTGATCGGCGTCTACCGGAGCGCAGATCTGCCGACGGCAGCCCGTGACGTCGTGCTCGCACTCTGGCAGGTCGCTGACCCCGGGAACGTCGGGACGCTGCTGCGGACCGCGGACGCCTTCGGGGCCGGCGTCTCGCTCTCGCCGGAGTGCGCGGATCCGCTCGGCCCACGCGCGCTGCGGGCGTCCGCCGGCGCGATCTTCCGCGTGCCGCTGATTCCATGGGACGAGGTGCCGCCGAGGAAGGTCGCCCTCGTCGCGCACGACGGCGAGCCACTCTCGGAGGTGCCGCTCGAGCCGCCGCTCACGTTTCTGCTGGGCTCCGAGCGCGAGGGGCTTCCGGAGGAGCTCGTGGCGCGATGCGAGAAGGCGTCGATCCCGACGCCCGGCGCCGCGGAGTCGCTGAACGTGGCAGCCGCCGGCGCGATCGCGCTCTACGAGCTTTCGACGCGCTCTCGCTAGCTCCCTTCGAACCGGCCCCACGGAGCCGCGGCGTGGAGTGCAGCGAGAGCGGCAAGCGAGACGACGAGGTAGCGCGCGTAGCCGGGAGTAAGCATGGGGCGTCCTTTCGGGAGGCATGCGAGGTCGGCGCGCGCCGGCGTGCGCGTCGAGGGAGGGCGTTTGGGGCGGCGTCATCGCCGCCCGCACTCACGACGCCGGGCCGCCTATGCGAGCGCGGTGATGCAGCCGGACACGCAGCGCTTCGCTCCGTCTGCGTCGGTCGAGCTCATGGCGTCAGCGTGCCACGGCGCGGCGCGCGGCACCAGATGGCTACCGGGGACCGGTCCGGTTCAGCCGAAGCCTCCGCCGCCGCCTCCACCACCGCCGCCTCCGCCGCCGGAGAAGCCGCCGCCGGAGCCGCCCGAGCCCGAGTTGGGCGGGGCGAGGGCGCTGCCGAACCCGGACGCGAGGTCGCCGATCGACAGGCTCGTCGCACCCGACCCCAGGTCACCCGATGACGAGATCCAGTAGATCGAGCTGGCCTCGTGGAGTGCTTCGGGCATGTGGAGCTGCGCACCCTGGAGCACGCGCTCCGCGATCCCGAAGGCGATCCCGTAGACGAGATAGCGCTCCCACAGTTCGAGCGTCGCGGGCGGCGCCTCCTGCAGACGCGGGAAGTCGGAGAGGTAGCGACGGAACGCCTCCCACCGCTCGGCCTCCTGCTCGCCCGTAGGAGTGCGGCGACGCCATGCGCGCCGGTTGAAGACGAGCGTGCCCAGGCACAGTGCGGCGTTCGCGATGAGGCACACGCCGATGCCGACGAGGACGACGTCCGAGTAGCGCGGGTAGACCGGCCGCCACTCCTGTACCGCGTAGAACACGAGCAACCCGCCGGCGAGTGCGAACAGGACCGTCGCGGCGACGAGCGGAATCGCGCCCGTCGAGCGGAACCAGCGGAGACGACCTGCCTCGTCGGCGACGTCGTCCTTGAACGAGGTAAAGCGCTTGCTCATCGACTCACGCTCGTCCTCGATGCGGTCGCGGAAGCGCGAGAGCCTCTCGCTGCTGCCCTCCAGGACCGCGTCGACGACGTTCGCGACGTCGCGCTCCCACGCGCGAAGCTCACGATCCTCGCCGGGGGAGAGCTCGAGGTCGGAGACGGTCTGGTGCCGCAGGCCGCCCCAGATCGGACGCTCGGTCGTCGTGGGCGTCGCCTTGTAGATCCCGCGTCTGACGAGGTCGAAGAGGGTTGCGGTGAACTCGAACGAGCCCGCCTCTCCGCCCTGCCGGAGAAGCGTCGGGACGAGCGCGGGCTCGGTGTCGGTGGGCGGTTCCTGCTCGTACTCGCGGTCGTAGTTCGTGCGGTACTCGCGGCCCATGAACCAGAAGACGAGGGCGATGACGGCGAGCGCGGGGATGATCGCGAGCGCGAGCACGACGAGACCGGTGCGGAGCGGATGTGCCTTGAGCGCCTCGATCCGGTCGTGGTCGCGCTGGAAGCGCTTCGCGTCCGCGAGCTCCTCGTCGACGATTCGCTGGAGTCCAGGGCCGCGCGCGACCCTCATACCCGACGTGGACGAGAACGACGAGCGCGGGATCAGCGTCCGGAGCTCGACGAACTGGTGCGCCGGAACGGCCACAGCGCGCAGGGTCGCGCGCGTGCCGACGAGCTCGACGTCTCCCCGCACCCAGACCGGCTTGCCCCACGCGCGGAGGATCTTCCCGGGAGCAGTCTCGACGCCGACGAGCCGGGTGAGCTGCTCGTCCCACTGGTCGCCCCACACCTTCAGGTTGACATCGACGACGTCGTCGTACGCGACGGCGAGGCCACGGAGCGTGTACGAGACCGTGAACGCCCGCGTCTGGTCGTCGGCACTGAAGTACCAGACGATCCTCACCATGTCGCCGCGCTGCTCGACTCCGAACGTGCCCGGGTTTCCCGGCTGAGCGCGGTGTCGTTCCCGCGCGTGAACGCGCGCCCACGCTCGACGACCGATGGGTTGACGAGCGACTCGCCCTTGCGTAGCGGGATGTCGCGGTAGCCGAAGTGGAAGTCGCCCGAGAACGCCGCCTCGATCCGCTCGCTGACGCCGAGCGAGCCGTCGTCCTGGACGTCGACGGCGACGTCGGCCGAGAGCAGCGTGAAGCCGTCAGCCGACGCAGCCGCTGGGAGCGCAAGAACCGCGGATGCGGCGAGAGCCGCGAGCGCTAGAAGTCGACGACCGGAGCGGCGCGTTGTGCCTCGTCCTCGACCTCGAAGAACTCGCGCTTCGTGAAGCCGAACGGCCCCGCGAGGAGCGTGCCGGGGAACGTCTGGATCGCGTTGTGGTACGTCAGCACGGTGTCGTTGTAGACCTGGCGGCTGACGGCGACCTTGTCCTCGGTCTCGGAGAGTTGCGCCTGCAGCTGCTGGAAGTTCTCGGTTGCCCTGAGCTCCGGATACGCCTCCGCAACCGCGAACAGGCGACCGAGCGCCTGGCTCAGGATCCCCTCCGCCTGTGCTGCCTCGGCCGGTCCCTTCGCGTTCTGCGCCGCAGCCCGTGCGTTCGTGACGGCTTCGAACGTCCCCCGCTCGTGGGCTGCGTAGCCCTTCACCGTCTCGACGAGGTTCGGAATCAGGTCCCAGCGCCGCTTGAGCTGCACCTCGACCTGGGCCCACGCGTTGTCGACGCGGTTCCGGTACCGAACGAGCCGGTTGTAGAGCCCGACGACGATCAGCGCCAGAACGACGAGGATGACGATCAGGACGATGACCCAGATCACGAGTTCCCGACTCTAGAGGAATTGCCGCTGGACCGGACAGGAGGGGCTAGCGGCGACGCGTGACGAAGACCATGTCCTCCTCGCCGTCGTACGGCCTCCCGTCGAACCAGCCGTACAGCGCCTCGACCTCGAGCTTGGCCTCGTCCAGCAGCCGCATCCACTCCGGTGCCGAGAGCCAGTGCAGCCCGAACGTCGTCGCCTGGCCGTCCGACGACCGTACGGAGAGCGACAGCGTCCGCGACTCCTCGTCCCAGTCGGCGCGCTCGAAGATTCCCGGCTCGCGCTCGAGCCAGCGGCCGTTCGTCTCCTCGATGTCCTCCCGGCTCGGCGCGAAGACGTCGAAGACGAAGTGCCCGTCCGGCTCCAGGAGCGCGTGCGCCGCCCGGAGGGCGCGGAGCTTCTCCGCCTCCGTCTCCATGTGCAGGAGCGAGCGGAACGGACAGATGACGAGCGGCACGCGCTCTTTCACAGGCGGCTCGCGGAGATCGCCGAGGCGGAGGTCGAGCTCCTCGATGATCCCCGCCTCATCGGCCGCATCTCGAGCGACGGCCAGCATCGCCGGGGACGAGTCGACGCCGATCACCCGGACGCCTGCGCGTGCGACGGGGATCGCGATCCGCCCTGTGCCGACAGCGAGCTCGACCATGGGCCCGCCCGAAGCGAGCGCCTGCTCCACGTAGAACTCGACGTCCTCCGTGACCGAGCGGCTCCAAGGGTCGTAGAAGGACGCGATCGCGTCATACAAGGTCATTGCAGCGATTCAAGCAGGCTCGAGGGCGTTGGTAACCTCGGCGCTCCCGTGGACGCCCAGGCACTCGAGAACGCCGCACTCGCTGCTGCCGAGGCGGCGACGACGGTCGACGAGATCGACCAGGTTCGCATCGACTACCTCGGACGCAAGAGCGAGGTCAAGCTCGCGTTGCGCGAGGTCCGCGACCGCGAGACCGGGATGGCGCTGAACGCGCTGCGCGAGCGCCTCGAAGGTGCTATCGACGCTCGTCAGCAGGCGCTCGAGCGCGCCGAGCTCGATCGTCGGCTCACGGAGGAGCGGGTCGACGTCACCATGCCCGGGACGCCGGTCCCGCGCGGCCATCTCCACCTGATCACGCAGATCCGCCGCGAAGTCGAGGACATCTTCCTCGGGCTCGGCTACACGATCGTCGACGGGCGCGAGGTCGAGACCACGACCTACAACTTCGACGCGCTCAACTTCCCGCCCGGGCATCCGACGCGGTCGCCGCTGCAGACCCTGTTCCTCGACGACGAGACCGTGCTCCGCACGGAGACGTCGCCCTCGCAGATCCGGACGATGGAGGCGCAGGATCCACCCGTCTACATCGTCTCCCTCGGCCGCGTCTATCGGCGCGACACGCCTGATGCGACGCACACGCCGACGTTCCATCAGGTGGAGGGTCTCGTCGTCGACGAGGGGATCACGCTCGGGGATCTCGAGGGGACGCTCGACTACCTTCTGAAGGCGCTCTTCGGCGAGAGCCGTCGAAGCCGCTTCGTCACGCACCACTTCCCCTTCACCGAGCCTTCGGTCGAAGCGCTCGTCTCGTGTCACATCTGCGACGGCTCCGGCTGTCCGGTGTGCAGGCACTCCGGCTGGATCGAGGTCGGGGGCTCGGGGATGGTCGACCCGAACCTCTTCGAGTTCGTGGGCTACGACGCCGAGCGGTACACGGGATTCGCCTTCGGGTGGGGTCTCGAGCGGATCGCCGTCTTGCGCCACGGGATCCCCGACCTGCGCGAGCTCTGGCGCAACGACCCGCGGCTCCTGGAGCAGTTCTGATGAGGGCGCCTCTCTCCTGGCTGCGCGAGTACGTCACCGTCGACGCGACCGCGGACGAGATCGCGCACCGGCTCGCGATCTCGGCTCTCGAGGTCGAGCGCGTGATCGAGGTCGGCGTGGCGGACGTCGACGGCAACCTCGGCCGCTTCCTCGTCGGACGCGTCCTCGAGGTCGTCCCCCATCCGAACGCCGATCGCCTGCGGCTCTGCCAGGTCGACGTGGGCGAGGGCGACGCGCGCCAGATCGTCTGCGGGGCGTGGAACTTCGAAGCCGGCGCGACCGTCGCCGTCGCGCTTCCCGGTGCGTTCCTGCCGATCTTCGACCAGCCCCTCGACGAGCGCGAGCTCCGCGGCCAGGCGTCGCGGGGGATGATCCTGGCCGAGGACGAGGTCGGCCTCGGGGACGACCACGCGGGAATCATGCTGCTCCCTGACGGTCCGGAGCCGGGGACGCCGCTCAGCGACGTAATCCCGATCCGGGACCAGGTGCTCGACGTGGTTCCGACCGTGAATCGGGTCGACCTGCTCTCGATGGTCGGCCTCGCGCGCGAGGTCGCGGCGCTCCTCGGCGGCGAGCTGCATCCGCCGGCCCCGGAGGATCCCGCGCTCGTCGACGAGGAGCATGTCGACGTGACGATCGACGACTTCGGCGCGTGTCCGCGCTATATCGGCCGCGTTTTCCGCGACGTATCCATCGGCCCGTCGCCGCAGTGGCTGCGCTCACGCCTGTTCCTCGCCGAGATGCGCTCGATCTCGAACGTCGTCGACGTGACGAACTACGTGATGCACGTGTGGGGGAGCCCGCTTCATGCGTTCGACCGCACAAAGCTCGCGAACGGCCGCATCGCAGTGCGGCACGCACGCGCGGGTGAGGAGGTGCGCACGCTCGACGGCACGCTGCGCCGGCTCGAGACGGACGACCTGCTCATCACGGACGGCGAGCGCGCGGTCGCGCTCGCGGCGATCATGGGCGGCGAGGACAGCGAGGTCTCGGACTCGACGACGGACGTGCTCCTCGAGGCAGCGAACTTCGAGCCGCTCGGGATTCTCCGCTCCTCCGAGCGCCTCGGGCTCCGCACGGCTGGATCCAATCGCTGGGAGAAGGGCGTCGACCCGTACCTCGCCGAGCCCGCGGCGGTACTCGCGAGCCGGATGCTCGTCGACCTCGCGGGTGCGCGCATGACCGGGCATGCGGACGTCCATGGCGAGCTGCCCGAGTCGCCCGTCGTGCGCCTCCGTCCCGAGCGGGCGTCGAAGGTGATCGGGATCGACCTCCCGCCCGAGGAGCAGCGCGCGACGCTCATCGGATTCGGCTTCGACGTCGCGCGACGACTGGAACGTGACCGTCCCGACCTGGCGCGCCCGAGACGTCACGCGCGAGATCGACCTCGTCGAGGAGATCGCGCGACCGTTCTCGACCGCATCCCGCTCACGATGCCGCTGCGACGGCACGTCCATGGTCGGCTGACGAAGGAGCAGCGTCTTCGCCGGGTCGTCGAGGACACGCTCGTCGGCGCCGGACTGTCCGAGGCGTACACGTGGAGCCTCGTCGCCTCGGATCCGAGATCGCGATGCGATCCGACTCCCGAGTCCGATGACGTCGGACCAGGCGATCTTGCGGACGACCATCGTGCCGGGGCTCCTCGATGCCGCGCGAACCGGGGTCGACGCCGGCTCCGAGCACGTCGCGCTCTTCGAGATCGCGCGCGTCTATCTGCCCTCTGGCGAGCAGCTTCCCGACGAGCGCTGGCGCGTCGCCGGCGTCGTGCAGGGCGGCTACGAGGTTGTCGAAGGGCGTCCTCGAGACGCTCTACGAGGCGCTCGGCGCTCGAGCTTCGCGTCGAGCGCGGCGCGCACGACCTGCTCCATCCAGGGAAGTCGGCCGTCGACCGATGCCGGCTGGCTCGGCGAGCTGCATCCGCTGCTGCTCGAGGGAACCTGGGGTGCGTTCGAGCTCGATCTCGAGACGCTCTTCGCCGCGGTGCCGGATCGGATCGTCTACGAGGACGTCCTCACGTACCCGGCGACGCTCCAGGACATCGCCGTTGTCGTCGACGAGGACGTCGAGGTCGGCGCGCTCGTCGATGCGGCGCACGAGGCGGCCGGCGACGCTCCTGCGCGATGCGCGCGTCTTCGACGTCTATCGCGGCGAGCAGGTGGGAGCGGTCGCAAGTCCGTCGCGATCCACCTCTCGTTCCAGTCGCCGGACCGCACGCTCACCGAGGAGGAGGCGACGGAGGTCCGCGAGCGGATCGTCGCCGCGCTCGCCGAGCGGTTCGACGCCGAGCTACGCGCATAGCTTCATGACCAAACCGATCCGCGCACGCGCGCGTAGAAGCGCGCAGATGACGCGTCGCCCTGATCTCCGTCGTCGTTCTCGTCGCCGCGTCGCTCTTCCTCGCAGCCGGGTGGCTCGGCGCGGTCGAGCCAGGAGCACGAAGTTGGTCGCGGACGCGTCGGGCCGGGGTTCACGATCTCGCTCGACGACGCGCGGGCGGCGACGTCACGCAGCTCGATCCGGGCACCTACGAGATCGAGGTCGAGGACCTGTCCGACTTGCACAATTTCCACCTCTTCGGGCCCGGGGGTCGAACGAGACGACGGAGATCGGCGGCATGGGCGACGTGACGCTGGACGGTGACGTTCACGGACGGGACGTACACGTTCGTCTGCGATGCCCACCCGGGACGATGAACGGGTCGTTCACGGTCGGGAACGTCCGCCGGCGACGCCTCCGCCGCCCTGCGGCAACGGATCACCCCGAAGACGAAGCTCGTCCTCACGTCGGGCCCGGGCTTCACGATCACGCTGAAGACTCACGGCGGGCAAGGCGGTGAAGTCGCATGAAGCTGGGCACGTACAAGGTCGTCGTGCGCGACCGCTCGCGCATCCACGACGCGCACGTCATCGCGCCGGGCTTCAACCGCGCGACGAAGCCGTTGCGTACGTCGGCACGCAGACGTGGAAGGTGAAGCTCGCGAAGACCGGAACGCTCCGCTTCCTCTGCGACCCGCACGCCCGCCAGGGCATGCGCGGCTCGGCGCGGATAGTCGCGCTAGACCGAGCGTCCCGCGAGGCGCCAGACCGGGCCCTGCGTCGCGGCGTTCTCCGTGTCCGAGAGCCCGTAGAGGATTCGTGATCGAGCCCGTGATGCCTTCGGCGTCCATGCGCTCGAAGCACCGCCGAGCCATCTGCGGCGACACGCCGTACCCCTGCTTCCCGGACGCGCGAAAGCTGCAGCGCGATCTCGCCGGGGACCCGCGTCGGGTTCATGGGCGCACCCAGGAGTGCGGCGCGCGGGAGGTGGTCGCTCGAGTCGAGCTCGAGCATGCAGAGGATGTCGCTCCAGTCGGGCGGGAGTGCTCGCCAAAGCCGCGTCCCAGTGCGCGGCGAACGAAGTGCCTCGGCGGGGCGGTGTCCTCGGCGGCGCAGACCGGGGACGACATCCGTCGATGCCCGATGAGCGCCAGCGTGCCCCAGATCCGTCGGCCGTCGAGCCGCCGGAAGATGTTGCGTGCACGCTCGACACCGCCGTCCGCGCGCGGGACGTGAAGCCGCAGCTCGTCGCCGACCCGTCCCGGCTGCAGCGGGCCGAGAACCGCGGCGGCGTCTGCCACCGAGCCTTCGGCGACGAACGTGAGCTGTGCCTCCGCCCCAGTCGGGATCGAGACCCTCCTCGATCTGCGCCCACTGCTCGGCGGCCCGCATCGGCGGATCAGCATAATGGCCGCTCGATGACGACCGTCGAAGAGCGAGCCGAGTCCGGGGGCAGTCGACGTATCCGAGGACGTCCTGCGCGGGTTCTTCCGCGAGATGCTGCTCATCCGCCGGTTCGAGGAGAAGGGTCGAGGACCGCTTCCGCGCCGGCGAGCTGCCCGGGTTCCTGCACGTCGCGATCGGCCAGGAGGCCACTGCGACGGGGGTCTGCGCCGCGCTCGCGCGCGAGGACGTGATCGCGTCGACGCACCGCGCGCACGGCCACGCGATCGCCAAGGGGACGCCGGTCGAGCGGATCATGGCCGAGCTCTACGGCAAGGTCGAAGGGCTGCAGCGGCGGCTACGGGGGCTCGATGCACCTGTACGACGTCGAGGTCGGCAACCTCGGCGCGAACGCCGTCGTCGGCGGCGGTCTCCCCGGCATCGTCGGCGCGGCGCTCGCGTTCCAGATGCGCGACGAGAAGCGCGTCGCGGTGGCGTTCTTCGGCGACGGCGCGACGAACACGGGCACGTTCCACGAGTCGCATGAACCTCGCCCAGCTCTGGAAGGTGCCGGCGATCTTCGTCCTCGAGAACAACGGCTGGGCCGAGTCGACGCCTGCGAGCCAGCAGCTCCCGCTTCCCGTGGACGAGCTCGGCAAGCGCGCGTCGGCCTTCGGGATGAAGCTCATCGAGGCCGACGGCCAGGACGTCGAGGCCGTCTACCTCGCGACGCTCGCCGCCCGCGAGCACGCGCTCTCGCGGAAGGGGCCGGTGCTGCTGCACCTCCGCACGCACCGCCTCGTCGGCCACTTCGTCGGCGACCCGCAGGTGTACCGCGACAAGGACGAGCTGAAGCGTCGAGCGCGAGACGAAGGACCCGATCCAGCTCCTCGCGGCGCGGCTCGAGATCTCCGACGACGAGTTCGCGGCGATCGACGCCGAGGTGACCGCCGAGGTCGAGGCGGCCGTCGAGTTCGCGAAGGCCGGTACCGACCCGGCTCCCGAGGACGCTCTCAAGTACGTCTATGCCTGAGCTCACCTATCGGGAAGCCGTGAGGGACGCGCTCGGCAAGGCGCTGCGCGAGGACGACAGCGTCTTCATCATGGGCGAGGACATCGCCGAGATGGGCGGGTCGATGGCGGTGACCCAGGGACTGCTGGAGGAGTTCGGCCCGGGCCGCGTGCGGAACACACCCATCTCCGAGATGGCGATCGTCGGCAGCGGCATCGGGGCGGCGATCCAGGGCATGCGCCCGATCGTCGAGATCATGTACGAGGACTTCCTCACGATCTCGATGGAGCAGCTCGTGAACCAGGCGGCCAAGCATCGGACGATGTCGGGCGGCCAGGTGAAGGTGCCGCTCACGATTCGCACGCAGGGCGGTGCAGGCTGGTCTCCGGGCGCACAGCACGCCCAGCAACTCGAGGCCTGGTTCGTCCACGTGCCGGGGCTCAAGGTCGTCTTCGCGTCCACGCCCGAAGACGTCCGCGGCCTTCTCTGGTCCGCCATTTACGACGACAACCCGGTCGTCTTCTTCGAGCACCGCACGCTGTATCCGATCAAGGGCGAGGTTCCCGACGAGCTCCAGCCCATTCCGCTCGGCAAGGCGCGCGTCCATCGCGAGGGAAGGGACGTGACCGTCGTCGCGACCGGTCGTCTCGTGCACGAGGCGCTCAAGGCCGCGGAGGAAGCCGAGAAGGAGGGCATCTCGGTCGAGGTCGTCGACCCGCGCACGCTGCTGCCGCTCGACGAGGAGACCATCCTCGAGTCGGTGAAGAAGACGACGCGGTGCGTCACTGCGCACGAGGCGGTCACCCGCGGCGGCTTCGGCTCGGAGCTCACCGCGGTGATCCAGTACGGGGCGTTCGACTGGCTCGACGCGCCCATTGAGCGGGTCGGCGCGAAGTTCGCGCCGCTCGCATTCGCTCCGGGGATGGAGCAGTGGGTGGTTCCGCACGCCGACGACGTCCTCGCCGCGATCCGCCGGACGGTCGCGCGCGGGTAGCACGATGGCCGCCGAAGTCAAGCTCCCGAGGCTGGGTCAGGGCATGGAGTCGGGGACGATCGTCCGCTGGCTCAAGACGGAGGGCGACGCTGTCACGAAGGGCGAGCCGCTCTACGAGCTCGACACGGACAAGGTCACCCAGGAGGTCGAGGCAGAGTCCGACGGTGTCCTCCTGAAGATCGTCGTCGCGGACGGCGAGGTGGACGTGGGGACGACCGTCGGGATCATCGGAGCGCAGGACGAGGACGTCTCCGCGCTCCTCGCGGATGCGCAAGGCGGCAACGGCGGCGCACCTCCTGCCACGGCGCCGGCGCCTGCCGCCGCGCCGGCTCCCACCGACGACGCGTCGCCAGAGGCCGAGGCACCAGCGGACGTCGAGCCGTCGGCGCCAAGTGGCACGGCGCCCCAAGCGCCCGAGGCGGAGGTCGCTTCGGCGCAGGCTCCGACGCCTGCCACGTCTCCCGGCGAGCGTGTGAAGGCGAGCCCGCTCGCGCGCCGGATCGCCCGCGAGCGCGGGATCGACGTCGCGCAGATCGTCGGCACCGGCCCCGAGGGCCGCGTGATCGCGGAAGACGTCGAGAAGGCCGCGGTCCGCCCGCCCGCCGAGGCGCCCGTCGGCGCGCCGCAGCCGGAGGTCGAGATCGTCGAGCTCACGTCGACGCGGAAGACGATCGCGCGTCGCCTCACGGAGGCGTGGGCAGCCCCGGTGTTCCAGCTGACCGTGAGCGCGGACGCCAGGGAGCTCGTCGCGACCCGCGAGCGAATGGTCGAGCTGCTCCGGGAAGGCGAGACGAAGCCGACGGTCTCGGACGTGCTCACGCGACTCGTCGCCTCGGCGCTCGTCCGACATCGCCCCGTGAATGCGAACTTCGTCGAGGGAAAGCTCCACCGGTTCTCCGCGGCGAACGTGGGGCTCGCTGTGGCCGCGCCGAGCGGCCTGATCGTCCCCGTCATCCGCGATGCCGACCGCAAGTCGGTGCTGGAGATCGCTCGTGACCGGGCGGACGTCGTCTCACGCGCGCGTGAGGGCAAGCTCCAGCTGCAGGACCTCGAGGGTGGGACCTTCACGATCTCGAATCTCGGCATGTACGGCATCGAGCAGTTCGTGGCCGTCCTCAACCCGCCTCAGGTTGCGATCCTGGCAGTCGGTTCGATCGAGGACCGTGCAGCCGTGGTCGACGGCGAGATCGCCATCGTCCCGACCCTGACGATGACGCTCACGTGCGACCATCGCGCCATCGACGGCTCGGAGGGCGCCGAGTTCCTCCGCGACGTCAAGGCGTTCGTCGAGACGCCCGCGCTCGCGCTCTAGCCTCACGACGCCTTCGCCTGCTCCGCGTTGAACAGTGCGTGGCACGATCTTGCGATGGCCGCCAGACCCGTCTCCGCGCAGCGCCTGAACGACCTCGCGCTGTTGCGTCGCGTCCGGGACCGGATCGACCGGGAGTACGCACAGCCGCTCGACGTCGAAGCGCTCGCGCGCGGCGTGTACATGTCGGCCGGACACCTGAGCCGTCAGTTCCGGCTCGCCTACGGCGAGTCGCCGTACAGCTACCTCATGACGCGGCGCATCGAGCGCGCGATGGCGCTGCTCCGTCGCGGCGACCTGAGCGTCACCGAGGTCTGCTTCGCCGTCGGCTGCTCGTCGCTCGGCACGTTCAGCACCCGCTTCACCGAGCTGGTGGGCGTCTCGCCCAGCGTCTATCGGCGGCAGGAGCCACGCGCGATGGCGGGGATCGCGCCGTGCGTCGCGAAGCAGGTCACGAGACCGATCAGGAATCGAGAAGCGACGGTTGCCGACTCGCCGTTAGCGTGACCCGCATGAACAACATCACCATTCACGCGAGCATGCTTCCGCACAACGACGCGGACGCATCGATCGCCTTCTACCGCGACACGCTCGGCTTCGAGGTCCGCAATGACGTCGAGTACGGCGGGGTGCACTGGATCACGGTCGGCCCAGCCGACCAGCCGGGCACGTCCATCGTGCTGTACCCGCCGACCGCCGCTCCCGGCATCACCGACGAGGAGCAACGCACGATCGCCGAGATGATGGCCAAAGGCACCTTCGCGAGCATCAACCTGGCCACCGCCGACCTCGACGGCACCTTCGAGCGACTGCAGGCCGGCGACGCCGAGGTCGTCCAGGAGCCAACCGACCAACCGTATGGGATCCGCGACTGCGCCTTCCGCGACCCCGCGGGCAATCTGATCCGAATCCAGGAGGTGCGATAGCGATGGCTGGGACGAAATCACCGAAGAAGGAGACCTTCACTGCCGAGGAACGGGCCGCGATGAGGGAGCGGGCCAAAGAGGCGAAGGCCGCCAAGGGCAGGGCGGCGGGTGAGAGCGACCTGCTCGCGAAGATCGCCGAGATGCCGAAGGCGGATCGAGTGATGGGCGAGCGTCTCCACGCGATCGTCACCGACAACGCGCCGGACCTCGAGCCGAAGACCTGGTACGGGATGCCCGCGTATGCCAGGGACGGCAAGGTCGTCTGCTTCTTCAAGGCGGCGTCGAAGTTCAAGGAGCGGTACGCGACGTTCGGCTTCAACGACACGGCGAACCTCGACGACGGCGCGATGTGGCCCGTCGTGTTCGCGCTGAAGGAGCTGACCGCGGCCGACGAGAAGAAGCTAGGCGCTCTCGTGAAGAAGGCGGTGAGCTAGGACCGGGGCAAGCCTCTAGGCTCTCCGCATGGTCATCCGCCGGGGTGGTCGCCAGGACGTCAGGTACCTCCGCGACATGCTCCATCACGCGTACTACTGGCGCGAGCGGAGCCCCGGTGACGGCCTCGGACCAGTGGCCCGGTACGTGAAGGGATGGGGGCGGCCCGGCGACACCGCCCTCATCGCCGTCGACGAGGCGTTCCCCGTGGGCGCGGCCTGGTACCGGCTCTTTCGCAAGGATCAGCCCGGGTACGGCTTCGTCGACGAGGAGACGCCCGAGCTCGCGATCGCGGTCGTCCCGAGCCGTCGCGGACGCGGCGTCGGGGAGGCGCTTCTCGATGCCCTGTGCAACCGGGCGCGCGCCGACGGCTATCGCGCGCTCAGCCTCAGCGTTGCCCGTGACAACGCGCCGCTCGTCGCCTTCTACGAGCACCACGGCTTCTCGGTTGTCGGTGACGACGACCAGAGCCTCACCATGCGGCGAGAGCTGTAGCGACGCCCTCGGTAGGATCGCCCTCATGGACTTCGACGTAGCCGTCCTGGGCGGTGGCCCCGCCGGGTACACCGCCGCGATCCGGGCGGCTCAACTCGGTGCTCGCGTGGCGTGCATCGAGCGCGAGACGGAGCTCGGAGGCACGTGCCTCCGCGTGGGCTGCATCCCGACGAAGGCCTGGGTCTCCACCGCGCATGCGCTCCATGCTGCGCGCGAGATCGACCCGAAGCTGGGCGTCGTCACCGGCGCGCCGTCGCTCGACTTCGCGATCAGGCGAACGAGTGGAAGGCCGCGGTCGTGAAGCAGATGACGGGCGGCGTTGCCTCGCTCTTCAAGGCGAACAACGTCACGTGGCTCGAGGCGAGCGGCCGCTTCGAGGACGCCCGCTCGATCACGTTCGACAAGGGCGACCTCGGCGTGAGCTTCAAGAGTGCCGTCATCGCGACCGGCTCGTTCCCCGTCAGGCCTCCCATCCCCGGACTCGACTCCCCGCGCTGCGTCGACTCGACCGGACTGCTCGCGCAGACGGAGGTGCCGAGACGCCTCGTCGTGCTCGGCGGAGGGATCATCGGCTGCGAGTTCGCCTCGATCTTCGAGCGCTTCGGAACCGAGGTCACGATGATCGAGATGCTCGAGTCGCTCATCCCGCAGGAGGATGCGGATGCGACGAGCGAGCTACGCAAGTCCTTCGCGCGACGCGGGATCGTCGTGCACCTCGGGAAGCAGTGCACGCAGGTCGACGACACGGGATCCGGCCTCCTCGTGCACTTCGGCGAGGGTGAGACCGTCGAGTGCGACCTCATGCTCGTCTCGGTGGGTCGCGCGCCGCTGGTCGACGGAATCGGCCTCGAGGCCGCGGGCGTCACGTTCGACGCGAAAGCGGGCGTCGGGACCGACGAGCACCGCCGGACGTCCGTCCCGCACATCTACGCCGCCGGCGACGTCGCCGGCTACTGGCAGCTCGCCCACACCTCGTTCCGCGAGGGCGAGGTCGCCGCGGAGAACGCGACCGGTCACGAGGCGGTCATGAGGGATGGTGCCGCCGTCCCGCGGCCGATCTACACGGACCCCGAGATCGCCGGCGTCGGTCTCACGGAGGCTCAGGCGGTCGAGCGTTACGGCCAGGACAACGTGGTCACGGGCCGCTTCCCATGGGTCGCGAACGCGAGAGCCGTCATGTCCGGGGAGGCTGCAGGGTGGGTCAAGACCATCCACGAGGCGAACTACGGAGAGCTCGTCGGGGTGGTGATCGTCGGGCCGCACGCGACCGACCTCATTGAGGCCGCCGTCGTCGCGCTCGACGCCGAGTCGACCATCGAGACGGTCGCCGACGGCATGGCCGCCCATCCGACGCTCGGGGAGGGCCTGAAGATCGCAGGTCAGGTCGCGCTCGGTCGCGCGATTGACCTTCCGCCGCGACGCAGGTAACGGCACCGTCCGTTACCCTGGGTCGATGAAGATCTATACCCGGAGGAACGCACTCGTCGGCTACCTGGTGCTGCGGGCGCGAAAGCGGGCGATGACCAGGAAGGTGCGACGTCGCCGAAGCGGCCTGAAGGTCGCCGCGTACGTCGGCCTCGGGCTGGTGTCGGCCGGGATCCTCGCGGCGGTGCTCGCGGTCGCGATCAAGCGCCGCAGCCTCGAGGCCGCCGGGATCGACGTCCCGCCCGGGGACGAGCTCGAGATCGTCGGCGAGTACGTGACGGCGCCGGAACCGGCTCCCGCAGCGTGAGCTCCGGCCAGGGCGGAGACGCCCGCGTCATCAGGACGGCGCTGGACGAGCTGGTCCCGTACGAGCCGGGCCGGCCGGTGGAAGACGTGCAGCGCGAGCTCGGGCTCGATCGGGTGGTCAAGCTCGCGTCGAACGAGGGCCCGTACGGGCCGTTTGCGGCCGCGCAGGAGGCGATCGCACGTGCCACGCTCGAGCTCAACCGCTATCCGGACGGCGGCGCGTGGCGGCTCCGTACGGCGCTCGCCGAGCACCACGGGGTCGGTTTCGAGCAGGTGACGGTCTGCGCCGGAGCGGATGCCGTCGTCGGCTTCCTCTGCATTGCGTGTATCGATCCGGGAGACGAGGTCGTGACTGCGTGGCCCTCGTTCCCGAGCTACGTGCTCGACCCGCTGAAGCTCGGGGGCAATCCAATCCGTGTTCCGCTCGAGGACGAGCGCGTCGATCTCGACGCGTTGCTCGACGCGATCACGCCGCACACGAAGCTCGTTTTCATCGCCGCGCCGAACAACCCGACGGGCACGACGAACAGCCGCGCCGAGCTTGACGCGTACTTCGAGCGTGTCCCGCCCCACGTGCTCACCGTCCTCGACCAGGCGTACTTCGAGTACATCGAGGATCCCGACTACCCGGAGGGCATCGGCGAGTACCTCCTCGCAGGGCATCGCGTGCTCGTCCTGCGGACGTTCTCGAAGATCTTCGGCCTGGCGGGGCTCCGCGTCGGGTACGGCATCGGTCCGGCCGATGTCATCACTGCGATCGGAAAGGTCCGGCGCGCGTTCGACGTCGCGTCCGCGGGGCAGGAGGCCGCGCTTGCGAGCCTCGACGACGAGGCCGAGATCGCGAGGCGACGGACCTTGAACCGGGAATCGATGGCGCTCCTGCAGGAGGTATTGCAGCGGCACGGCTTGGAGCCCGCCGGACCGGCCGTCGCGAACTTCCTCTTCGTTCGCGTCGGCGACGCGGACGCCGTGAACGACGCCCTGCTCCGACGCGGCGTGATCGTGCGGCCGATGCGGCCGTTCGGCGCGTCGGATGCGCTGCGCATCACGGCCGGGACCCCGGACGAGGTCGAGTTCCTGGGGGAGGCCCTCGCCACCCTCGACGTACCGCTCGGCGCCACCGCGAGTTGAGGCTCGCGTTATTTCTTCGCAGCGCTTCGTAGGGATCTGGGCGGCGAGCGCCGAAGCACCGCCTGTTGCTGAGCTATCCTCCGCCGGCGGGCGCCATGGCTCCTTTGAGACCCTCAAGGGAGCCGCGAGGCGCTCGTCGTCATAACCGGACTCCTTTATGCGGACCACCCTGAAACGAGGATTGGGGCGCGGAGCCGCTCCGAACGGAAACGGGAGGACGGTTCTCCCACCCGGCGCCGAGTCGCCTGTCACGCTCTATCGCCAGCCGGAAGGCCCGTCACGCTCCCGCGCGGCCCTCGTCGGGCGTATCGCGATGTGGTTCGGGATCGCCTGCCTCGTGATGGCCGCCGGGGTAGCCGGCGGGGCCTACCTCTACTTCCACCAGTCCGTCGCGGCCGTCGCGGCGAAGACGCCGGAGGTGAAGAAGGCTGCCCAGCAGCTCAGCGTCCCGCTTCCGGGCCAGCCGGCCATCGCGCTCGTCATCGGCTACGACCATCGCAAGGAGGACGGCAACAACACGTCGGGCCGCTCGGACACCCTGATGCTCGTCCGGGCCGATCCGTCGACGGACTCGATCTCGCTCCTCTCCTTCCCGCGCGACATGCGCGTCGAGATCCACTGCCCCGGCCGCACGCCGTCCTACGACAAGATCAACGCGGCGTACTCGTACTGCGGCCCGCAGGGGTCGCTACAGACGGTCCAAGCTCTCACCGGGGTCGACATCAACTACCTCATCACCGTGAACTTCCGGGGCTTCCGCCAGATCGTCGATCGCCTCGGCGGCGCCTGGATCGACGTCGACCGTCGCTACTTCAACGACCACGGTGGGCCGTACGGCTACGCGAAGATCAACCTGAAGCCGGGCTACCAGCAGCTCGACGGACGGAAGACGCTCGACTACGTACGCTTTCGCCACACCGACTCCGACCTCTACCGCGTCGCGCGGCAGCAGCAGTTCGTGAAGGCGTTCAAGAGCCAGATCCAGGAGAGCTTCGCGCCGACCGCGTTGCCGAAAGTGGTCAACGCGGTCACGCACAACGTGGAGGTGGCGCAGGGAGGAGGCTCGGACGTCAGCGGCCGGACCGTCCTCTCGTACGCGCTCTTCGCCTACGGGCTGCCGAAGGGCCGCGTCTTCCAGACGCGGATCGAGGGCCTCGAGGGCTCGTCTGAGCTGACGACGAACTCGGAGAACATCACGACGGCGGTCCAGACGTTCACTCACCCCGACGTCGAGTCGTCCGAGAAGGCGACCGCCGTCGCTCTCGGGGAGAAGCAGAAGAGCCACACGCCGGCGCCTGGGGCGACGTCGATCACCGTGCTGAACGGCAACGGCGTCGAGGGATCGGCTTCAACTGCGTCGTACCAGCTCGGCCGCCGCGGTTACCAGATCCAGTCTCCACCGAACCAGCTCCCGGCGAATGCCCCCAACTTCGAGTACTTCCGGACCGAGGTCGACTACAACCCCCACGTCCGGGGAGCACGCGAGGCTGCGCTGCGCGTGGCGAACCTGTTCGGCTCGGCAGAGGTGAAGCGGCTCCCGAGGAACGTGTCGTCGCTCTCGAACGGATCGATGCTCACCGTCGTCGTCGGCCAGACGTTCCACGGCACGCTGGCAGCTGCGCCGATCGACCAGACGCCGAAGCGGGAGAAGCCGAACATCACGTACGGGCCGAACGCCTCGATCGACCTGCTCCGCGAACGGCGAACGCGCGTCCCGTTCCCGTTGATGGTCCCGACCGTCATCGAGCGAAGCTCGTGGACGGACTCGGAGACGCCGATCCGCATGTACTGGATCGATCCGTCCGAGGCGCACAAGGCCGTGCGCCTCGTCTACCACATGGGGTCGAACGAGTACTGGGGCGTCGAGATGACCGACTGGGAGGATGCGCCGGTGCTCGCCGACAAGAGCCTCACCCGCCACATCGGCGGACGCACCTACGACCTCTACTACAACGGCTCCAAGCTGCACATGGTCGTCCTGCGAACCCCGAAGGCGAGCTACTGGGTCGTCAACACGCTGCTCGATCGCCTCTCGAACGAGACGATGCTCGCGATCGCGAAGGGGCTCAGGCCTCTCGGCTCGGTGAAGAGGTCCTAGGAAGCCCGTGAGAGTTGCCGTCTTCGGCGCGGGCTACGTCGGCCTCGTCACGGGTGCGTGCTTCGCCGAGCTCGGTCACGATGTCGTGGTCCGCGACGTCGTCGCCTCGAAGATCGACGCTCTGCGCGCCGGTCGCGTGCCGATCCACGAGTCGGGCCTCGACGACATGCTCGAGCGGAACCGCGAACGGCTCGCCTTCACGCTGGACGTCGCCGAGGCAGTCGAGGACGCCGACGTCGTCTACATCGCGGTGGGGACGCCGCCGACGTACTCCGGCGACGCTGATCTGTCCGCGGTCTGGACGGTCGTCGACGAGCTTCCAGAGGTCGAGCGGCGGATCGTCGTCGCGATGAAGAGCACTGTGCCGGTCGGGACTGGCCGCGCGGTGCGACACCGGCTGGACGATCGCGGCCTCGCCAACGTCGGCTACGTCTCCAATCCCGAGTTCACCGCCGAGGGGACGGCGGTCCGTGACTTCATGGAGCCGGACCGCATCGTCATCGGCGCGTTCGACCTCGCCGACGGTGACGTGATCGCGAAACTGCACGAGGGGATCGACGCCCCGATCGTCCGCTGTGACGTGCCGTCCGCCGAGATGGTGAAGCTCGCGGCGAACGCGGCTCTCGTCACGCGCATCTCGTTCATCAACGAGATCGCGAACGTGTGCGAAGCGACCGGCGCCGATGTGACGACGGTGGCGGAGGGCATCGGCCTCGATCGCCGGATCGGCCCTTCGTTCCTTGCGTGCCGGGATCGGATACGGCGGCTCGTGCTTCCCGAAGGACTCGCTCGCGCTGAAGCAGCTCGCCGCGAACTCGGGCTACAACTTCCAGCTCCTGAACGCCGTCATCGAGGTGAACGAGCTCCAGAAGCGCCGCGTGATCGGCAAGCTCGAGCGGCGGCTGGGGCCTCTTCGCGGGAAGCGCATCGCGCTCCTCGGGCTCGCCTTCAAGCCGGGCACGGACGACATGCGCGAGGCGCCGAGCCTCGTCCTCGCCGGACGCCTGCTCTCAGAGGGCGCAGACGTGATCGCGTGGGACCCCGTCGCAGACGGGGCTGCTCATCTCCACGGCGTCGACATCGCGGCAAGCGCGCTCGAAGCGCTCGACGGCGCAGACGCTGTCGTCGTGGTCACCGAGTGGCCCGAAGTGAGCGAGCTCGACTGGGCCGAGGCCGCCGGTCGCATGCGTGGCAACGTCGTCATCGACGGCCGGAACGTCCTCGATCCCGACCAGCTCCGCACGCTCGGCTTCGTCTACGAAGGCATCGGCCGCCCCGTCGCATGACGACCGCTCACCTCCGGTTCGCGGTCGCGGGGGAAACCATGTTTCCCCCGCGTGCCCCCTTCTTCCTGAGAGCGTGGGGAACCTCCCGGTTCCCCACGCCCCTCCCCGCTCACGAGCCGGAGACCGGCTCGTGAGCCTCCCGGCGGTGATCCTGGTCGGAGGGCAGGGCACCAGGCTCCGACCGCTGACCGACCGCACCCGCAAGGACATGCTCTCGGTCGTCGACCGGCCGCTGCTCGCGTACACGTTCGAGCACCTCGAACGGCACGGGGTCGAGCGCGCGATCATCTCGTGCGGCTACCTCCCGGACCAGATCGAGACGACGTTCGGCACTGGGCACGACGGCATGTCTCTCGAGTACGCGATCGAGGGCGCGCCGCTGGGAACGGGCGGTGCGATCGGGTTCGCCGGGCGTGAGCTCGAAGGCACCTTCTTCGCGTTGAACGGCGACTCGCTGCGCGAGGCGGACCTGGGCGAGCTGGTCGCCTTCCATCGGTCGACCGGCGCGAAGGCGACGATCCTGCTGACCCCCGTCGCCGACCCGAGCCGGTACGGGCTCGTCCGCACGGCCGCGGACGGCCGGGTCGAGACCTTCCTCGAGAAACCTCGGCCGGAGGAGATCGACACCGATCTCATCAACGCCGGCCTGTACGTCCTCGAACCCGAGGTGCTCGAGCTCGTGCCTGCCGGTCGGCCCGTGTCGATCGAGCGAGAGGTGTTCCCGCGCCTGGCCGACGAAGGCTCGGTCTTCGGTGCGGCGCTTCCGGGCTACTGGCTCGACGTCGGAACGCCCGAGTCGTACCTGCAGGCTCACCGCGACGTGCTCGAGCGCGTCTTCGAGACTGCGGTCGGCGACGCGCTCGGCCCCGACTTCACGCTCGTCGACGAGACGGCCGACGTCCATGCCGACGCGAAGCTCGTTCCTCCGGTCTACGTCGGTCCGGGCGCGGTCGTGGAGCAGGGCTCGCGCCTGGGCAGCCTGGCCGTGCTCGGCGCCGGGGCGCGTTTGGAGGCGGGCGGGATCGTCGAGAATGCCGTCGTCGGTGCCCGCACGCGCGTCGGAGCCGGCGCGAGCGTCATCGGTTCGATCGTCGGCGACGACGCGGAGCTCGGACGGGGCTCCGAGCTCCACAACCTCGCAGTGGTCGGACCGGGGGCGAGCGTGGGGAGCGGGAACGTCCTCGACCACGGGCTCCGCGTCGGTGCCGGCCAGCGGATTCCCGACGAGGCGCTGCGCTTCTCGTGAGCCGCTACTCCGTCTCACCACGGAAGGTCGACAAGCCTTGGGGCTGGGAGCTCGTCTGGGCCGAGGCCGAGGAGTACGTCGGCAAGCTTCTCTTCGTCCGCGCGGGCGAGTCGCTGAGCCTGCAGTACCACGAGGTGAAGGACGAGTCGTGGCTCCTCCAGGAAGGCCGCGCGCAGCTCGAGCTCGGCGAGGTCGGAGGCGAGCTCGAGACGTTCGAGATCTCGCGTGGCGACGCGTTCCGCTTCCGGCCCCGGACCGTGCACCGCGTCACCGCGCTCGAGGACACGCTCGTCATCGAGGTCTCGACTCCACAGCTGACCGACGTCGTCCGCCTCGAGGACAAGTACGGCCGCGAGGGCACCACGGCTCCGTAACCGCTCCGAATTACCTCACACGAGGGACGGGGTTACTCAGATCGAGGGATCCCATGCCCCGACGGGGTGACTTAGCTGAGTACGGAAACGTACTGCGGCTCGCCGCCTGGGGCGGCGAACGGGGAGGATCGGAATGAAGCGACTCATTGTCATCGCCGCGATGCTTGCGGCCTTCGGACTCGGCGGCGCTGCTGCGTTCGCTGCAACAGCCGACAAGCCGCCGTCGCCTCCGGGTCAGCCCGACTGTGAGCACGGGAATAGCCAGGCGCAGTGCAAGGACGATCCAAGTCCGAACGGCAAGGACTGCGAAGCGCACGGCAACAAGGGTGGTCAGAACGAGGACCACTGCAAGACGGAGACGACGACGGAGGAGACCACGACGGAGGAGACCACGACGGAGGAGACGACGACGGAGGAGACGACGACGACTGAGACGACGACCACGGGGACGACGACAGAGTCGACCCCGGACGAGACGACGACGTCGACCCCGACGGAGAGCACCCCGACGCAGACGTCCTCGAGCGAGACGACCCCGGAGACCGGGACGACTCCGGCCGAGACAACCCCGTCGACCGACGAGAACGAGCAGTCGCCGGCGCAGTCGCCCGGCGTCTTCTCGCCGCCGGCGCAGCACAGTAAGACGGGTGCGGGCACGACCCAGCTCGTGTCAGCGGGCGCGAGCCAGGCCGCCCCGAAGCCGAGCAAGGCCGCGCAGCCTGCTCCGTTCACCCCGTAGGCAGATGAAGGCGAGCGCCCCCATCCTCCTCTCGTTCGTGGTGGGGGCGCTCGTCACGGTCGCGTTCGTTCGCTGGAGCGTGGACGGACAAGCGGCCGCGGTACCTGAGCCCCACGTCGTTCCGGTCGCGATCCACTCGACTGCGATGCAGAGACGCCCGAGGCCGGCCGCGCCGGGCAGCGGACTCGACGTCGCCGGCGCTCATCAACATCCCCAAGCTTCACCTGAAGGCGAGGATCGGCACCGATCTGGACGAAGGGCCGGCATGGTGGCCGGTGACGGGGCGGCCCGGCGGCGGCGACACGATCGCGGTCGCCGGACATCGCACGACGCACACGAGGCCGTTCTACTGGCTGGACCAGCTGCAGACGGGTGATTCGATCTACATCCGCTGGCAGGGGCGGGTGCATCCCTACATCGTCTCCGGTCGCCGGATCCTCTCCGCGGAAGATCTCCACATCGCCGACGCGCGAGGGCACGAGGTCCTCCTGCTCTCCGCCTGTAACCCGCGTGGCTCTGCGCGCCAGCGCATCGTCGTCTACGCGCGGCCGCGGCAGCACGCCTGACGCGCCCTTAGGCCGCGACGTCCGCACGCTCGCGGTGCACCGCGACCGCCGCGACCACGAGTGCGACCGCGGCGACCTCGACCGTCGTCGGGACCTGCCTGAGCACGAGGATTCCGATGACGGTCGCCAGCGCAGGTAGCAGCGCCACCATGAGCGAGTAGGTCGCACGGCTGAGCCGCGCCATCGCGAGCTGGTCGAGGACGTACGGGATGACCGAAGAGGACACGCCGACGCCGATGCCGGCCGCGATCGCGACCGGATCGACGATCGCCGGGGCAGCGCTCCAGCCGGCGCCGACCGTTACGACGATCGCCGCGATCAGCATCGCGGCGGCGAGCCCGTCGAGACGGCCAATGCTCGGGCTGCGCGCCAGCCGGTGAGCGAGCACGATGTACATCGCGAACAGCGCCGCGTTGGCGAGGGCGAAGCCGACCCCGACGGGATCGCCCTCCAGCTCCACATGCGCAAGCAGGAACACGCCCGCGACAGCCAGCGCGAGTGCGAGCGTGTTACGACCGGTCCGCGCGCCGGCGGCCGCGAGCGCGATGACCGGCAGGAACTCGATCGCGGCGACCGTGCCCAGCGGAAGTCGGTCGATCGCCACGTAGAAGGAGACATTCATCGTCACGAAGACGAGTGCCAGACCCGCGACGGTTCTCCGCGCGGACCGGTCGGCGCCCGAGAGGACGCGCCACGGTCGTCGCCAGAGGCCGAGAATCACCGCCGCGCTGACGATGCGGAACCACGCGACACCGAGCGGCTCGACCCGTACGAAGAGCAGGACGGCGAACGCAGGCCCGAGGTAGTGGAAGATGGCGCTGCCCACGAAGTAGGCGTGAGGCGGCGGCGAGAGGGCGAGGCTGCGCCGAGGCACGACCGCCGGTACCGCTCCTGTCGACATGTCGACATCGTCCCCGCGCGGATGTCATAGTGGAAGGGCCAATCGACGGAATTGGAGGCTGAGTTGCCTCGTAAAGCACGGACGAGAGACGCCGCAGCCTACGAATCACACCTACTCGACGACGTCAACCTACGTATCCTCGCCGAGCTCCAGGTGGAGGGTCGCGTCGGGATGGCCGAGCTCGGCCGCAGGGTCGGACTCTCGGCGCCCGCGGTGTCCGAGCGCGTCCAACGTCTCGAGCGGGCGGGGGTCATCACGGGCTACAGCGTCGAGCTCGAGGCGGCCGCACTCGGGTATCCGATCTCGGCCGTCGTGCGGATACGGCCGTCACCGGGTCAGCTGCAACGCATTCCCGAGATCGCTCGGGAGACTCCGGAGGTGGCCGAGTGCCATCGGATCACCGGCGAGGACTGCTACCTCCTGAGGCTCCACCTGCGCTCGATCGACGAGCTCGAGGAGATCCTCGATCGCTTTACGCCACACGGGCTCACGACGACCTCGATCATCCACTCGACGCCCGTGCCGCGGCGAGGCCCACCGCTTCAGCAACCTTGACACGACTCTGGTAAGGTTGTACCCGTGCAGCCGGCGATGTCGATCGGGGAGGCGGCCCGGCGCTCGGGTTGGTCTCCGCGCATGCTCCGCTACCTCGAGCAGGAGGGGCTCGTCGTCCCGACGCGGAGTGCGGCAGGCTATCGCCTGTACGGCATCCGCGAGTTGAACCAGCTCAACGCGCTGGCTGAGCTCCGGACAGGCTTCGGCGTGGGACTCGCAGAGCTCGAGTTCGCGCTGCGGCTGCGCCGCGAGCCGTCGCTCCGAGCGGCGGTCGAGACCTGGCTCGCGGGCACGAGCGTCCCGGGGCCCGACCAGACCTTCCCCGGCTGGGTCGACTGGGAGCAGCGCAAGCACGAGCGCCTGCTCGCCATCGACGCGGCCTGAGCCTGACACCTGACGAGACCGAAGAGAGGATTGATGGCCACCACACAGCGATACGACGTGAAGGACCTGGCGCTCGCCCCCGAGGGCGTACGCCGGATCGCCTGGGCCGACCGGCAGATGCCGGTGCTGGCGGCGATCCGCGAGCGCTTCGAGCGGGAGCAGCCGCTCGCGGGGCATCGCATCTCCGCATGCCTGCACGTGACCACCGAGACGGCGAACCTCGCGCGCACGCTCAGCGCGGGTGGGGCTGACGTCGTCCTCTGCGCCTCGAACCCGCTCTCGACCCAGGACGACGTCGCGGCCGCGCTCGTCGAGCAGTACGGCGTCGGCGTCTTCGCGATCAAGGGCGAGGACAACGACACGTACTACCGCCACATCGAAGCCGCCGTCGACCACCGCCCGCACCTGACGATGGACGACGGCGCCGACGTGATCGGCGTCCTCCACTCGGCCAGACGCGAGCAGCTCGGCGACGTGATCGCGGGCACCGAGGAGACGACCACGGGCGTCATCCGCCTGAAGGCGCTCGAGCGTGACGGAAAGCTCGGCTTCCCGGTCATCGCGGTGAACGAGGCCCGCACGAAGCACCTCTTCGACAACCGCTACGGGACGGGCCAGTCGACGATCGACGGGATCATCCGGGCGACGAACGTCCTCCTCGCCGGGAAGCGCTTCGTCGTCGCCGGCTACGGCTGGACGGGACGCGGAGTCGCCATGCGCGCGCGCGGCATGGGCTCACACGTGATCGTCACGGAGGTCGACCCGCTTCGCGCGCTGGAGGCGGCGATGGACGGCTACGAGGTGCTGCCGATGGACGATGCCGCAGCTGTCGGCGACGTCTTCTGCACCGCCACCGGGGACAAGCACGTCATCACCCGTGCGCACATGGAGCGGATGAAGGACGGCGCGCTCCTCGCCAACACCGGGCACTTCAACGTCGAGATCGAGATCGGCGCGTTGCGCGACCTCGCCGTCGAGACCCGCGAGGCGCGCGCATTCGTCGACGAGTTCACGCTCGCGGACGGGCGACGGCTGTACCTCATCGGCGAGGGGCGGCTGGTGAACCTCGCCGCCGCCGAGGGTCATCCTGCGCTCGTCATGGACATGTCATTCGCGAACCAGGCGCTCGCCGCGGAATGGGTGATCTCCAACGCGGCGACGCTCGAGCGCAAGGTCTACGACGTGCCGAAGCGACATCGACGACGAGATCGCCCGCCTCAAGCTCGAGACGATGGGCATCTCGATCGACCAGCTGACGGAGGAGCAGGCGAGGTATCTCGCCTCGTGGGACGAGGGAACGTAGGGGTCAGGCGCTCCGTCGGTCGCGAAGCTCGAGGGGCTCGGCGGCTGTCCGCCGAGCTTCTCGGAGCGTCGACGGGCTCGCCCACCAGTGGCTCACCTTCGACCCGCCAATGCGCGGGCTCTCGGCTGAGTCCCACCACGACGTAGGGTGGTCGCGTGATGTCGCGCGACCTCACGCCCGAACGGATCGTCCGGCTCGAGGGGAACGCGGTCGTCGTTCTCGACCAGCGGCGCCTTCCCGCGGAGGAGGTCGAGCTGTGGTGCGTCTCGGCCGCGGAGGTCGCGGACGCCATTCGCACGCTGGCCGTTCGAGGTGCTCCGGCGATCGGCGTAGCTGCCGCATATGGTCTCGCACTCGCCGCAGCTCGCGGCGAGGATCTCGACAGGGCGTACGACGTCCTCGCTGCGTCGCGGCCGACCGCGGTGAACCTGCAGTGGGCGCTGGACGCGATGCGAGACGATCCGACCATCGAGCGCGCGAGGGCGCTCCACCTCGAGGAGGTCGAGCGCTGCCGGCGGATGGCGCAGCACGCGGTGGCGCTCATCCCCGCCGGCGCCCGGCTCCTCACGCACTGCAACACCGGAGGGCTGGCGACCGGTGGCTACGGCACGGCGCTCGGGGCGGTTCGCGCCGCCTGGGAGGCCGGGCTCGTCGCGCACGTCTGGGTCGACGAGACGCGGCCGCTGCTCCAGGGCACGCGGCTCACCGCCTGGGAGCTCGAAGCGCTGGGTATCCCGTTCTCCGTGATCGTCGACGGAGCGGCAGCCTCGCTCATGGCAGCCGGCGAGGTCGATGCCGTCCTGACCGGCGCCGATCGGATCGCGGCGAACGGCGACGTCGCGAACAAGGTCGGCACGTACGGACTGGCCGTTGCAGCGGCGCATCATGGCCTGCCTCTGTACGTCGTGGCGCCGACGTCCACTCTCGACCCGAATGCGGCAACGGGCCGGGACATCCCGATCGAGGAACGCGACCCGGCCGAGGTCACGTCGCGGTTCCCGGCGCGGAATCCCGCGTTCGACGTCACGCCGTCGGAGCTCGTAGCAGCGATCGTGACCGAGATCCGCGTCCATCGTGCGCCGTACGCCGAGTCCTTGCCCTCTCCGGTACGGAGCGGCTCGTGATCGAGGTCGACCGCGAGACCCGCGCCGTCCTCGATCGCTTCGGATTCGACGAGCCGCTCTTCGAGTCGCTCCAGGCTCGGGTCGCCGTCGGCGAGCTCTCGCCGGAGACGAACCTCGTGCGCGGCGAGATCGAGCCTCCCGCTCCCCGAGACGTCACGCATCTTCCCGCAGCCGAAGAGCCGGGCTACGACGACGCGCGCGAAGCGGGCCTCGTGGCGCTCGCGCGCGACGAGGTGGCGCAGGTGATCCTCGCCGGCGGCATGGCGACGCGCTTCGGCGGCGTCGTCAAGGCCGTCCTCACCGCGGTGGACGGAAAGAGCTTTCTCGAGGCAAAGCTCGATCAGACAGCCGCGCTCGAGGAGCGCCTGGGCTGCCGGATCCCCGTGGCGCTGATGACGAGTTTCGCGACGGACGACGCGATTCGGGCGCACGTCGCCGGACGGGGGCTGGGCGAACCGCTCGTCTTCAGTCAGTTCGTGTCGCTTCGTCTCGAAGCGAGCGGAGAGCTCTTCCGGGATGCCGAAGGACACGTCTCCCTGTACGCGCCGGGCCACGGCGATCTCTTCCAGGCCCTGCAGCGCTCGGGCACGCTCGCGGCGCTACGCGAGCTCGGTGTTCGCACCGTGACGATCTCGAACGTCGACAACCTCGGCGCGCGCGTCGATCCCGTCGTCGTCGGCTCGCATCTCCTCGCGGGCAAGCCCTTGACGTGCGAGGTCGCCCGCAAGGAGGGTGACATGGGGGGTGCACCCGTGCGCGTCGACGGCAGGCTGCAGCTCGTCGAGGGACCGCGCTTCCCGCCCTCCTTCGACCAGGAGCTCGCGCCCGTCTTCAACACGAACACGGCGCTCTTCGACATCGATGCCCTCGGCGTCGACTACGACCTGACGTGGCTGTACGTGGAGAAGGCCGTCGAGGCGCGAACTGCGGTGCAGCTCGAGCGCCTCTACCACGAGGCGTCGGCGCTCGCGCCCACCCAGTACCTCGAGGTGCCGCGGCGTGGCTCGCGCGGCCGGTTTTCTCCTATCAAGACGCCTGCCGATCTCGAGCGCGCACAGGACGACCTGCGCGAGCTCGTGTCCGCGGATCCGCTCGCTGAGGGGTAGGACCAGCACGCTGGTTTCGGTACCCCTGGCCGGATGTGGGGCGTCAGGGAGTCTCGTCGAGACTCTCGCACTGCTAGCTCGTGCCGCCTTTGTGCGATTGGTCTCTGACGAGCTCGACGTGGACGAGCACCGGCCGTCGCCCTTCGGTGTACGTGACCTGCCAGAGACGGTCCTTCCGCCAGAGCCGGTCGCCGGCAACCGGGAGGGGGTGGATCTGCGTCGCGGCGATCTCGAAGTCACCATCCGGATACCGGATCTCGAAGACCTCGGATCGCATCGGACATCTCCCCGATCGCTCGACCGGCTGGATGCCCGACCAATCGCGTCGATAAACCCGATGAACTTGTCACCGTTTCGGCACAGACGCGTGACGACCCGGCGCCTACCGTCGACGTTGTGCGCGTGCTCGACGTCGTACTGCCCGAGCGCTGCGCGATCTGCGATGTGCCCGGCCTCGCGCTCTGCGCGTCCTGTCGCGCCGCACTGACACGGCTCGTTCCTCCCCTGTGCGACCGTTGCGGATCGCCGGGACCGTGGCCCGTCCGGCGCTGCGCCGAATGCGCGGGAAGGAGGCTCGCCTTCGTCGACGCGCGGTCTGCGATTGTCTACGACGGGAGAGCTCGTGCGCTCGTCCTGGCGTGGAAGGAACGTGGGCGACGCCGACTCGCGCACGAGGCTGCACTGCTCGTCGCCGGCGCGATTCCGGCGCCGGCGGGCGAGTGTCTCATCCCGGTCCCGGGCGATCCCGAGCGGGAGTGGCGCCGCGGCGACGTCCCCGCGAGGACGCTGGCCGCGGAGCTTGCACTGCTCTGGGCGCTGCCTCTGCACGACGTCCTCGTGCGAAACCGCCCGCTTCAACGCCAGCGCGGGCTGTCGCTCGACGCACGGAGAAGGAACGTTCGAGACAGCGTCGATGCCCGCTCGAGCATGCCTGCTGACGTCTGTCTCGTCGACGACGTCTACACGTCGGGAGCCACGGTCGACGCCTGTGCGAGGGCGTGCCGGCGCGCCGGAGCGCGCCGGGTCCACGTCGTGACCCTGGCGCGGGCAGTCCGTTAGATTGGGACCGACGTCATTTGCCAGGATCTCGAAAGGAGCGTCCGCGATGCAGCTCCAGGTCAAGGCACAGAACGAATCGGTTCCGGACTCGGTGCAGTCGTACGCGGAGAAGCGCCTCTCCAAGCTCTCGCGACGTCTCTACGAGGGCACGGTCGTCGAGGTGACGTTCTCGCGCGAGCGCAACCCGGCGATCTCCGACGACCACGTCGTCGAGGGCGTCGTGTACACGAAGGGGCCGAACCTCGTCGCACGCGAGGCGGCCACGACGTACGAGGCCGCCGTCGATCAGCTCGTCGACAAGCTCGAGCGCCAGATCGAGCGCTACCGCGACAAGCGGGTGCTCGAGCCCAGGCGGGTCGCGCGCAAGTCGAAGGGCGAGACCAACGGCGAAGAGGCTGCCGCCTAGATGCAGCCGCTCGACCCAGGCAGGGAGTGGCTGGCCGCCGGCATCACCGGGCTCCAGCGGCAGCGCGAATGGGACGCCGTCGCGACGGCGGAGGTCGACGGCATCCCGGGCGACGAGGTCGCGTTCGTCGCGTTGCCCGACGGGACGTTCGTGGTCGAGTCCGAGGGCGGTGCCGATCCCACGCCGTTCGCCGACGCGCTCGGCGACGACATCGAGCGGCCTTTTCGCGCACTCGCGGTGCGCCGGCCCGGAGTGTGGGCGGTCGGTGCTGTCTCGATCGAGGTCGACCGGCTGGATCCGGATCCGCGCGGCAGGGAGCTCGAGCTGACGTGGAACGGGACGGCGCTCGAGCTCACGATCGACGACCTGCCGGCAGAGCCGGGCCGTGCGGAGGCGCTCCAGCGGATCGCGACGTCACGTGTCGCCGGCCCGTATGCCGCTCACGCGCATCGTCTGCGCGGCGACGTCTGGGAGCTGTCCGTCCTCGCGCTCTAGGCGGGGTCCGCCGCAGCCGTTCCCAGGCGCTCGGTGATGGTCGCGCGGAGCGTGGCGGCGACGTCGGGATGCTCCCGCTCGAGGCGCCACATGTCGCGGTTGAGCACGGTCACGAGGGACATCGGGGTCGTCGCGACCACGGTTGCGGTCCGTCGACCTCCGGACAGAACGGCGATCTCGCCGAATACGTCGCCGGGCCCGAGCGTCCGGACGACCGTCCCGTCGTGCACGACGTCCGCGGTGCCGGAGGTGATCGCGAAGGCGGCGAATCCGAAGTCGCCTTCCTTCACGAGCGTGGCGCCTTCCTCCACGTCGAGCTGCTCGCAAACGCTTGCAACCGACGCTCGCTGGTCGAGCGTCAGGCCCGCGAACAGCGGGATCCCGTCGAGACGTGTCTCGTCCACGGGCGCGAGGCTATCCGGGCTGCGGTGACCTCACGGTGAACGGGCGGTAACGATCCGGTGGCCGGCTCGCGCGGTCTCGATTGCCCAGGCCAGTCGGTACCCTAGGCGCGTGTCCACCACGTCGTTCGGCAAGTTCGAGAGCGTCCTGCGCATGGGCGAAGGGCGCCGCCTCAAGCGCCTCAAAGGGCAGGCCGAGTACATCGGCACCCTCGAGCCCGATTTCGACAGGCTGAGCGACGACGAGCTCCGCGGCAAGACAGCGGAGTTCAAGCAGCGGCTCGAGAACGGCGAGTCGCTGGAGGACATCCTCTTCGAGGCGTACGCCGCCGTGCGCGAGGCGTTCAAGCGCACGATCGGCGTCCGGCTCTTCGACGTCCAGCTCATGGGCGGCATCGTCCTGCACGAGGGCGACATCGCCGAGATGAAGACCGGCGAGGGGAAGACCTTCGTCGCCGTGCAGCCCCTGTATCTCAACGGCCTCGCCGGGCGGGGCGTCCACCTCGTGACGGTCAACGACTACCTCGCGAAGCGCGACGCCGAGTGGACGCGGCCCGTGTACGAGCTCCTCGGGAGCTCGGTCGGGTCCATCCAGAACCTCATGCCGTTCACGGAGCGCCGCGAGGCCTACGCCTGCGACGTGACCTACGGGACGAACTCGGAGTTCGGTTTCGACTACCTCCGCGACAACATGGCCGTCTCGCTCGAGCAGACCGTTCAGCGCAGCCACGCGTACGCGATCGTGGACGAGGTCGACTCGATCCTCGTCGACGAGGCGCGGACGCCGCTCATCATCTCCGGCGAGCCGGAGACGGCAGCGCAGACGTACTACGCGTTCGCGCGTGTGGCCAAGGATCTCGATGGCGCGCCCGCTACGCGCAAGACCGCGAAAGGTCTCGACGAGACCGAGCTCTCGGGCGCGGACTATCTGTACGACGAGAAGTTCAAGACCGTCTCGCCCGCGCAGTCGACCATCGAGAAGGTCGAGCGCGCGATCGGCATCGACAACCTCTACGACCCCAAGAACGTCAGCCTCGTGAACCACCTCATGCAGGCGCTCAAGGCCGAGTCGCTGTACAAGCGCGACGTCGACTACGTCGTCCAGGAGGGCGAGGTCAAGATCGTCGACGAGTTCACGGGCCGCATCATGGAGGGCCGCCGCTGGAGTGAGGGCCTCCACCAGGCGATCGAGGCAAAGGAGGGCGTGTCGATCCGCGAGGAGAACGTCACGCTCGCGTCGATCACGCTCCAGAACTACTTCCGCCTCTACGAGAAGCTCGCGGGCATGACCGGAACCGCGAAGACCGAGGAGAAGGAGTTCGTCGAGATCTACAACCTGAACGTCGTCGAGATCCCGACGAACCAGCCCGTCGCGCGCGCTCGACGAGAACGACTTCATCTTCAAGACGCCCGAGGCCAAGTTCGCGGCGGTGCTCGACGACATCGTCGAGCGCCACGAGGAGGGCAGCCGATCCTCGTCGGCACGATCGCGGTGGAGACCTCCGAGTACCTCTCGGAGCTCCTCAAGCGGAAGGGCATCCCGCACAACGTCCTGAACGCGAAGGAGCACGAGCGCGAGGGCGAGATCATCAAGGACGCGGGCCAGCGCGGCGCCGTCACCATCGCGACGAACATGGCGGGCCGCGGCGTCGACATCAAGCTCGGCGAGGGCGTGCTCGAGCTCGGCGGGCTGTACGTCCTGGGCACCGAGCGTCACGAGGCGCGCCGCATCGACAACCAGCTCCGCGGCCGTTCAGGACGCCAGGGCGATCCGGGCGAGACGCGCTTCTACCTCTCGGGCCAGGACGATCTCGTTCGGCTGTTCGCCGGCGACCGGATCTACAACATCATGAACCGCTTCAAGATCCCGGACGACCAGCCCATGGAGGCGTCGATCCTCTCGAAGCAGATCGAGAACGCGCAGAAGAAGGTCGAGGAGCAGAACTTCGTCGCGCGCAAGAACGTCCTCAAGTACGACGACGTCATGAACACGCAGCGCATGGTCATCTACGAGCAGCGCCGCCGCGTGCTCGAGGGCGAGGACCTCTCCGACGAGGTGCGCGAGTGGATCCGCGAGACCGTCGAGACGACGGTCGCGCAGTTCACGGACTCGGAGTACGCCGAGGAGTGGGACCTCGACGGGCTGGTCACCGCGATGCAGTCGCTGTACGGGACCGACATCACCGTCGCGGAGCTCGCGGAGGAGATCAACGTCACCGATCGCGAGGCGCTGACGGAGGAGTTCGTCGACGACGCGCTCGAGACCTACGAGGAGCGCGAGCAGGCGCTCGGCCCGGAGCTCGCGCGCGAGGTCGAGCGCTTCATGATCCTCCAGACCGTCGACCAGCGCTGGCGCGAGCACCTCGAGGCGATGGACTACCTCCGCGAGGGCGTGCACCTCCGCGCCTTCGCCCAGAAGGACCCGCTCGTCGAGTACCGGGGCGAGGGGCACGTGATGTTCGAGGAGCTCGGGCAGACCATTCGCTCGGAGGTCGTCTTCACGCTGTTCCATGTCGACCGTCGAGCTCGAGGAGCCCGGCGCTCGAGCCGGTGCAGTCGCATGACGGCTCGCTCCACTACGAGCACGAGACCTCGGCCGGCGCCGATGTCATCGCCGCGGCCGGCGGGGCGCGCGACGGCGCTCGCGGCGCCGCCCTCGCAACGGCGGATCCTTCGCGCAGGCGCCGGCCGTCAACGAGCACAAGGACATCGGCCGCAACGACCCGTGCTGGTGCGGATCCGGCAAGAAGTTCAAGCGTGCCACGGGGCTTGACCGTAAGCTGACGCGCCTCGTCGCGCTCCTGCTCATCGGGTTCGCCGGGTTCGCTCTGCTCGCGGCGACGTACGACCACGAGCCGCTCGCGTCCATCGACGTCGACGTCGCGAAGTGGGTCGCGACGGATCTGCCGCACGCGTTCCAGCTCGCCGCGCGGCCGTTCTCGTGGCTCGGCGGCTGGATCGGCCTGACCGTCGCTCGGCGTTGCGATGGCGCTCGTGCTCGTGCGGGAGCGGGCATGGGCCGATCTCGTGTTCCTCGCTGCCGCTCTCCTCGGCTCCAACATCGCGGTCTCGCTGCTCAAGGTCTGGTTCGATCGGCGAGCGGCCCGACGTCGCGCCGGCGGTGCCGCTGCCGGAGTCGTCGTCGTTTCCGAGCGGCCACGCGGCGGAGGGCGTCGCCGGGCTCGGCGCGCTGGCCGTCCTCGCCGCGGAACGGCTGCCTGACCGTCGCGCCCGGGCGTTGCTCTGGGCAGCGGTCGTACTCGCGGGACTGGCGGTCGGCCTGTCGCGGATCGCGCTCGGCGTCCACTACGTGACCGACGTGCTTGCGGGCTGGTGCTTCGGGCTCGCCTGGCTCGCGGGATGCCTGCTCGTCCGCGACCGGCTCGTGGCCGAGGCGAGGTGCACGGGTGAGCCCGACCGACGTGCGGCTACGCTTGGGCACGTGGCCGAGGCCGACGGCAAGCCGCTCGACGAGCGCCTGGAGGAGATCGGGGCCCAGCTCGCCTGGGTCCGTGATTACCTTTGACCCCGATGCGCTAGCGGCTCGCGCGGGCCGAGCTCGAGGACGGAGATGGGCGAGCCCGGCTTCTGGGACGACCAGTCGCGGGCGGCGCGTATCTCGACCGAGCACGCGCGGGTCTGCCGCAAGCTCGACCGCTACCAGTCGCTTCGGTCGCGAGTACGAGGACGCGCAGGCGTTCCTCGAGCTCGGAGAGGACGAGGCCGCGATCGCCGAGATCGTCGGCTCGCTCGAGGACGAGCTCGACCGCGCTGCGTGAGGACGCGCTCTTCACCGGGCAGTACGACGCAGGCGACGCCGTCCTCGAGATCCACGCCGGCACGGGCGGCACCGACGCGCAGGACTGGGCGGAGATGCTCCTTCGCATGTACGAGCGCTGGGCGGGCGATCGAGGCTTCGGACCGAACGTGCTCGAGGCGAGCCCGGGCGAGGAAGCGGGTCTCAAGTCCGCCACGATGGCGGTCAAGGGCGAGAACGCCTACGGCACGCTCAAGGCCGAGCGCGGCGTGCACCGGCTCGTGCGGCTCTCGCCGTTCGACTCGGCGCACCGCAGGCATACGGCCTTCGCGCAGGTGGTGGTCGCGCCGCTCCTCCCGGACGACGTCGCATCGAGATCGACGAGTCGCGACCTGCGCATCGACACCTACCGCTCGAGCGGAGCCGGAGGACAGCACGTGAACAAGACGGACTCGGCGGTGCGCATCACGCACATCCCGACGGGGATCGTCGTCCAGTGCCAGAACGAGCGCTCGCAGACCTCGAACAAGGCGACTGCCATGCGCATCCTCAAATCGCGTCTCGCCGAGCTCGAGGAGGAGAAGCGCGAGGCCGAGCTCGCGCGGGAGCGCGGAGCCGCGCAGGACATCGGCTTCGGGAGTCAAATCCGCTCGTACGTGCTGCACCCGTACCAGCTGGTGAAGGACCATCGCACCGACTACGAGGTGGGGAACACCCAGTCCGTCCTCGACGGCGGGCTCGACGGGTTCGTCCACGCGTACCTGCTCGCCAAGGCAGCCGGGCAGGTCGTCTAGGGAGACCCAAATGCAGGGAGATCGTCGGCTACACTGCAGCGCCCAAAGGAACCGGTGCAGCCCGCAGCCGGGCTGTGTGAGCACCTACAACCGGTGACGGAAGACACTGAAACCGTGCAGATGACGGCCCTCGCCGAACCCGATACGACCGCAGCCGTAGAGACCGAGAACGGACGGTCGACCGGGTCCTCCATGATCGTCATGGAGAACGTCAGCAAGGTCTACGAGACGAACCACGTGACCGCTCTCGACAGCGTCTCCTACGTCATCGACAAGGGCGAGTTCGTCTTCGTCGTCGGCGCGTCGGGCTCGGGCAAGTCCACGATGATCCGGCTCCTGCTCAAGGAGGTCGAGCCGACATCGGGACGGATCATCGTCGGCGGTCGTGACCTCCAACGGCTGAAGGGATCGAAGGTGCCGCTCCTCCGCCGGAACCTGGGCTGCGTGTTCCAGGACTTCAAGCTCCTCCCGAACCGCACCGCCGCGGAGAATATCGGCTATGCGTTGCGGGTGCAGGGCGAGCCGACGGCGCAGATCCGCAAGAAGGTTCCGGAGGTGCTGAACCTCGTCGGGCTCGCGCACAAGATGAACTCGCGGCCGGAGCAGCTCTCTGGCGGCGAGCAGCAGCGCGTCTCGATCGCGCGCGCGATGGTGAACCATCCGCCGCTCCTCATCTGCGACGAGCCGACCGGGAACCTCGACCCCGACACGTCGGTCGGGATCATGCAGCTCCTCTACCGCATCAACCGCACGGGCACGACGATCCTCATGGTCACGCACGACCGCGAGATGGTGGACAAGATGCGCAAGCGGGTCATCGCGCTCGAGGCGGGCAAGCTCGTCCGCGACGAGCGGCGCGGGGGGTACGCCGAGGAATGACTATGACCCGCATTCGCGTCGTCTTCGCCGAGGCGCTCCGCTCGATCGGCGCGAACGTGTCGACGACCGTCGCCTCCGCGCTCTCCGTCCTCATCGGGATGTTCCTGATCGGCGTCTTCATCGGGCTCGGGACGTGGCTCGTCTCGTGGTCCGACGAGAAGAAGAAGGAGCTCGCCGTGCACGTCTTCATCGCCGAGTCGGCGACGAACAAGCAGATCAACCAGCTGCGCGTCCACCTCGAGTCGGATCCGCGCGTCAAGCCCGGCGGCGTCACGTTCATCTCGAAGGACTAGCGCGCTCAACGATCATGCACAAGCGGAATCCCGAGCTGACCGCGAACCTCGCCACGAACCCGCTCCCGGCCTCGTTCGACGTCGTGCCGAAGCGCGGCGAGGACACCGAGGCGATCGCGCTCGGCATGCAGAAGGCGAAGCTTCCCGCCGTCGACACGGTGCGCTACGGCAAGGAGGTCTCGCAGCGGATCCTGCCGATCGCGCGAGGGATCCAGATCGTCTTCGGGATCATCGTCGTCATCCTGCTCGCGGCCTCCACTATCCTCATCGCGAACACGATCCGCCTCTCGATCTTCGCGCGCACGGCGAGAGATCGAGGTGATGAAGCTCGTCGGCGCGTCGAACTGGTACGTGCGCGGCCCCTTCATGCTCGAAGGCCTGCTCACTGGGCTTCGCAGGCTCGCTCGCCGCGGTGATCCTCCTGTTCCTCGGCCGCGAGGTTGCGGTTCCGCAGATCCTCGGCCACATCCAGGACGACCCGGACGTGCGCGCGATGGCGTTCACGCTGGACGGCGCGATCCTGCTCATGGGCGGGCTCGCCATCGGCGCGCTCGGCTCGGGGCTCACGCTCCGCCGCTTCCTGCGGATCTAGCCATGACGAGTCGCCGGCCTCCTCGAGGTCGCCAGAAGCGGCCGAGCCGCTCCGTTCGCGCACGCCGGCGGCTCGGCGCAGGCGGTGCAGGCCGCGGAGCGCCGCGTCACGATCACGCTGCCGTCCCGCCGCGTCCAGCCGGAGCGGGTCGTCGCGCACCTCGGGCCGACGAACTCGGGGAAGACGCACGCGGCGCTGGCGGAGCTCGCCGAGAAGCGCTCCGGCGTCTACGCGGGGCCATTGCGCATGCTCGCGCAGGAGGCGCACCGCCGGCTCGGCGAGTGGATCGGCGCCGAGCACGTCGGCCTCGTCACGGGCGAGGAGAGAGTGAACGAGCGGGCACCGGTGATCTGCTCGACGGTCGAGATGGCGCCGCAGGCAGGCGAGCTGCTCGTCCTCGACGAGGTCCAGTGGGCGGACGACACCGAGCGCGGCTCCGCCTGGACGCGACTGCTGCTCGCCGGCGAGTACCGCGAGATCCTCCTGCTGGGTGCGCTCGATGCGCTCCCGCTCGTCGATCGCGCGTTCCCCGAGCACGAGCTCAAGGTCTTCGAGCGCAAGCTCCCGCTCGAGTTCGTCGGCGAGCGGACGCTGCGCTCGCTGACGCCGGGAACCGTCGTCGTCGCGTTCAGCCGCCGCGCCGTTCTCGCGCTCGCGGGCGAGGTGAACCGGCTGCATCCCGAGCGTGTCGCGGTCCTCTACGGCGCGATGCCGCTGCCTCCCGGCGCGAGGAGATCGACCGCTTCCTGTCGGGCGCGGCCGATGTCTGCGTCGCGACCGACGTCCTCGGGCACGGAGTGAACCTTCCCTGCGAGACGCTCCTCTTCGCCGAGACGACGAAGTTCGACGGCGAGGAGCGGCGCGACCTGCTCCCGTGGGAGCTCGCGCAGATCGCCGGCCGCGCCGGGCGCTTCGGGCTCGTCGAGCGCGGGCACGTCGGCGTGCTCGCCGGGCTCGGCTGGGGCGCGGCGAATCCCGAGCTCGTCGAGTCCGCGCTCGAGCCGCACGTCCCGCTTCCCGGCGGGCACCTCGGCTACCGCGCAGTCGACGAGGCGCGGATCCGGCCGCAGCTTTCCGATCTCGGCGTGCAGGACCCGCTGCAGCTGGACGCGGCGCTCGTCGCCTGGCACCGGGTCGCGCTGCGCGAGTGGGCGTACGAGAGCTGGCTCGCGGTCGAGTCGCTGCAGCCGCTCCGGCTGCGACTCCAGGCGGTGCAGCGGCGGCTCGCCGAGCGAGGCCGGCGACTTCCCTCGTCGGACACGTGGAAGCTCGTCAACGCACCCGTGGACGAGGACGGCCTCGAGCTCCTCGCAACGCTCGCGCTCGCGATCACCGGAGATCGCGTCGCGCGCCCGCAGCTGAACTTCCTGCTCGACACCGCGCGGCTGAGCGGCGTCGTCGCTCGAGGACGCCGAGCGGGCCGGGCGCGAGGCGAGCATCCTGCGCTGGTTCGCACTCCAGTATCCGGGCGTCGGCGGGGTCACGATCGAGCGGGCGGCAGCGCTGGAGGAGGCCGCCGCGGCGCGCGTCGTCGCGCGTCTCCGCGTCGAGGTCGAGTCGCCGACGATCGGGCGCTGCCGCTCGTGCGGCCGCTCCTGCGCGCCCTGGTTCCCGCTCTGCGACCGCTGCGCCGGGATCGCGGCGCGCGCGTGATATGAACTCGGCGTGACCGCCGACGAGCTTCGCGCGATCCCGCTCTTCGCGAGGGCGAGCGACGCCGCTCTCGAGCGGCTGGCCGCCGGTCCGGGCGAGCTCAAGTGCAACGCCGGCCAGATCGTCGCGCTCGAGGGCGACCCCGGCTCCGGGATGTTCGTCATCCTCGACGGAACGGCGACGGTCGAATGGCGCGGCGGCTCCGTCGATCCTCGACGCCGGCACCTTCTTCGGCGAGCTGACGCTGCTCGCGCCGGGCGGGCGGCGGAACGCGCGCGTCCGGGCTGCGACGGAGATGCGCTGCCTTGCCGTACCGCGCGACGCCGCGCTCGAGGTGATCGAGTCCGAGCCCAGCGTCGCCCTCGCGATGCTCCGCGAGGTCGCTCGCCGCTTCGCCTCGGCGCTTCCCGATGATTAGCGCAGACCGGTATCCGCTGTTGCGCGGATACCGATCGCGCGAAAATCCCTAAAGGAGGCCGCTTTGCGGCCGCGTCGCCCCGTGCCGTCGGCGCCACGGTCGTCCGTACACTCCGGCGGTGGCCAAGCCGAACGGAACGAAGCTGATCGCCGAGAACCGCCGCGCGCGGCGCGACTACGAGCTCATCGAGCGCGTCGAGGCGGGCGTCGTCCTCACGGGCACCGAGGTGAAGTCGGCGCGTGACGGACACGTCCAGATCGGCCAGGCGTACGCGGACATCCGCGACGGCGAGGCGTGGCTCATCGGTGCGTCGATCTCCGAGTACGCACAGGGCGGCCCGCTCGGGCACCAGCCGGACCGCGACCGCAAGCTCCTCCTGCACCGAGGCGAGATCGACTCGCTCTACGGGAAGGTGCGAGAGAAGGGCCTGACGCTCGTTCCGACGCGCATGTACTTCAAGGACGGGCGGGTGAAGGTCGAGATCGCGCTCGCGCGCGGGCGCGAGCGCGCCGACAAGCGGCGCGTCGTCGCCGAGCGCGACGCGCAGCGCGACATCGAGCGCGCGCTCAAGCGCCGTCGCTAGGGCGCCCTACGCGTTCCGCGTCGCCGCGAGCCCCTCGAGCCCTTGCCGGTCGATCAGCTCGCCCGGGATGACCGCGACCCGGCCGCGTGTCTGCGCACGCAATGTCGCGGTGCGCGTGCCACCCTCGAGGAGGGCCTTCTCGCCGACGATCGCGCCAGGCCCGATCTCCGCGACCTCGTCGCCGTCGATCTCCACGCCGAGCACGCCGTCGAGAACGAGGTAGAGCTCGTTGCCGGGTGCGCCCTGCTCGACGAGCGTCTCGCCGGGCTCGAGCAAGCGGCGCTCGGGGATCTGCTTGCCCGCCATCAGCTCGCGGGAGATCTCCCGCTCGAGCGCGCTTTCGGCGGCCGTGACGAACGCTTCGGACTCCTCGTCGCCCCACGGCGTTCGCTCGCCGTGCGCCCGCTGATACCAGGCCTTGAAGTCGATCGTCCCGGACTTCTCGGCGAGTTTGCCGTCGCGGTCGTAGACCCAGTGCCGCGGGAACGTGCTGGCTCCGATCAACTCGTGCTCGGAGGATCCGTCGGCTCGGATCGTGAGCGCGAGCGTCGTCCAGGCGGTGGCCGACTGAATGCGGACGAACGGCCTCCCGGTCACCCTGCGCGGAGCCGGGAACCCGGCACGGCCGCCGACCGTCTGGACGAAGCGGACCGTGTCGCCCTGAACGTCGGGCTCCTGCCGCAGCACCTCGAAGGCGACACCCGGGATCGTGACGTCCCTGATCCCGAGGTTGAAAGTGGTCGAGCCGACCAGACCGGTGCCCTCGTAGCCGTGTCCGACGACCTTCCCGTCGTCCACCTCGATCCAGGCGGCGAGGTGATTGGCCTCCCGGAAGCGATCTTCGGCCCGTAGGCGCTCGAGGTCGCCTTCCTCGACGTGATCGGGAGGCGGCGCGTCGTAGTGCGCGACGCCGAGCTCGAACGGCAGCTTCGGCATCCCCTCGATCGCATCGGACGGAATCCACGAAATCGCAGTCACTGTTGAAGCGATGCGCATGTCCCACCCTCCTCTCTCGATGCCAGCACGCTAGAGCATCGGAGCGGACTTGGCCAGCGAACGATGTGGCGGAACCCCCGTCTCCGTACTACGCTCGCAGAACATCGAGGCGAAAGGAGAGCCGGATGCGACGAGTGGCGTTTTCCGTCAACGGCGTGCGTCACGATCTCGAGCTCGAGCCGCGTGACCTTCTCGTGTACGTGCTGCGGGAGCGGCTCGGGTTGACCGGGACGAACGTCGGCTGTGACACCTCGTCGTGCGGTGCATGCACCGTGCTCGTGAACGGCGAGTCGGTGAAGTCCTGCACGATGCTCGGCGTCCAGGCCGACGGCATGGAGATAACGACCATCGAGGGGCTCGCGCAGAACGGAGACCTCCATCCTGTCCAGCAGGCGTTCCACGACCACCACGCCCTGCAGTGCGGCTTCTGCACGCCCGGGATGGTGCTCGCGGCCGTGAGCCTCATCGACAGCGGCGCCGCGACCGGCGAGGCCGCGATTCGCGAAGGGCTCGAGGGAAACCTCTGCCGCTGCACCGGCTACCACAACATCGTCAAGGCCGTCGCGTCGGCGGCGGGGGTGGCGTCATGACGGCCGTCGAGACAGCCGCCAAGGTGATGGGAACCGTCCGTCAAGCGCAAGGAGGACGCGTCGCTCCTGCGTGGTCGAGGGACGTACGTCGAGAACCTCACGCTCCCCGGCACCGCGCACATGGTCGTGGTGCGGAGCCCCTATCCGCGCGCGCGCATCAAGGCGGTCAACCTCGATGCGGCCCGCGCGGCCGAAGGCGTCGTCGCCGCGTACTCGGGCGCCGACCTCGCCGAGGAGTGGGCCGGCGGCCTTCCGTGTGCGTGGCCCGTGACCGAGGACATCAAGATGCCGCCGCATTTCCCCCTCGCCACCGACGAGGCCCGTTACCAGGGCGACCCGGTTGCGGTCGTCGTCGCCGAGAGCCGCGCGCTCGCAAAGGACGCCGCGGAGCTGGTCGAGGTCGACTACGAGCCCCTCCCGTCGATTGCCGACGTCGAGAAGGCGCTCGCGGACGGCGCACCGCTCGTTCACGACGACCTCGGAACGAACGAGTGCTACGTGTGGAAGCTCGAGTCGGAGGCGGTGCAGGCGGCGATCGACGCCGCTGACGTCGTCGTCACTCGCCGCTACTACCAGCCGCGCCTCATCCCGAATGCGATCGAGCCGCGGGGAGTGCTCGCGCAGGTCGGGCCGACCGGCGACGTCACGCTCTGGTCCGCGACGCAGACGCCGCACATCCAGCGCTTCGCGCTGCAGCTCGTGCTCGGCATCCCCGAGTCGAAGATCCGGGTGATCGCTCCAGACGTCGGTGGCGGCTTCGGCTCGAAGATCCAGGTCTACGGAGAAGGCCCGATTGCGATTGCGCTCTCGCGTCGCCTCGGCCGACCCGTGAAATGGACCGAAGAGCGCGCCGAGAACTACGTCGGCACGATCCACGGGCGCGATGTCGTCCACGAGCTCACCTTCGCGGCGACGAGGGACGGGGACATCACGGCGGTCAAGTCCGAGGCCTGGTGCGCGATGGGCGCGTACCTCGAGCTCGTCACGCCCGGCATCCCGCTACTCGGTGCCTGGATCTACTCCGGCCCGTACGAGATCCCGAACTACAGCGTCACGTTCACGGGCGTCTTCACCAACACGACACCGACCGACGCCTACCGCGGCGCAGGCCGGCCCGAAGCGACCTACGTGCTCGAGCGGACCATGGATGCGCTCGCGCACGAGCTCGGGATGGATCCTGTCGAGCTTCGGCGCAAGAACTTCGTCAAGGAGTTCCCGCACACGATGGCCTCGGGGCTCACCATCGACTCGGGCGACTACGAGGCAACGCTCGACAAGCTGCTCGAGCACCTCGACCTCGACGCGATCCGCGCCGAGCAGGCGGCGCGCCGGGAGCGGGGCGACGTGAAGCAGATCGGCGTCGGCTTCTCGACCTACAACGAGATGTGCGGCCTCGCGCCGTCGCGCATCCTCGGCGCGATCCGCTACGCCGTCGGCGGCTGGGACTCGGCGACGGTTCGATTCCAGCCGCTCGGCTCGGTCCAGGTCGTGACCGGGACGTCACCGCACGGCCAGGGCCACGAGACGACCTTCGCGCAGATCGTCGCCGACCAGTTCGGCGTCAGCGTGGACGACGTCGAGGTGATCCACGGCGATACCGCCGTCTCCCAGCTCGGGATGGACACCTACGGCAGCAGGTCGCTCGCCGTGGGCGGGATCGCGCTGTACCACGCGAGCGAAAAGATCGTTGCGAAGGCACGCAAGATCGTCGCCCATCAGCTCGAGGTGTCCGAGGACGACCTCGAGTTCGAGAACGGGACGTTCGCGGTGAGGGGCTCGCCCGACCGCAACATGACGATCCAGGCCGCTGCCTTCGCGGCGCACTCGGCGCACGACCTTCCGGACGGGATGGAGCCGGGGCTCGAGGAGACCGCGGTCTATCGACCCGCCGAACTTCTCCTGGCCGGCAGGGGCGCACGCCGCGGTCGTCGAGGTGGACACGGAGACGGGCGACACGAGGCTCATCCGCTACGTCGCCGTCGACGACGTCGGCAGTCCCGTGAATCCGCAGATCATCGACGGGCAAGTGCACGGGGGCCTTACGCAGGGCATCGCCGCCGCGCTGTACGAGGAGGGCGCATACGACGAGGAGGGCAACCTCCTCACCACGACGATGGCGACCTATCTCGTCCCCTCCGCCGCGGAGGTGCCCTCCTACGAGACCGACCGGACCGAGACGCGTGCCGACAATCCACTCGGCGTCAAGGGGGTGGGGGAGACCGGCACGATCGCGTCGGCTCCCGCCGTGATCAACGCAGTGGTCGACGCTCTCTCGCACCTCGGAGTCACGGACGTCGGCCTTCCCGCGACGCCAGAGCGAGTCTGGAAGGCGATCGAGGAGGTGGGGTCGTGATCCCCGCTCGGTTCGACTACGTCGCGCTCGACAACGCCGATCACGCGATCGAGCTCCTCGGAAAGCGCGAGGACGCGAAGCTGCTCGCGGGCGGCCACTCGCTGCTGCCGGCGATGAAGCTCCGGCTCGCGAGGCCCGCGCTCCTCATCGACGTGGGGCGCATCGCCACCCTCTCGTACGTCCGCGACGGCGACGACATGATCGCCATCGGGCGCTCACGCGGCACAAGGACGTGGCCGAGTCGGCGCTGCTCCAAGTGCAGTGCCCGATCGTGTCCACCGTCGCGGCTCAGGTCGGGGATCCGCAGGTCAGGCACCGCGGGACGATCGGCGGGTCGATCGCGCACGGTGATCCTGCCTCCGACCTGCCGACCGTGATGCTCGCCCTCGACGGGGAGCTCGTCGCGCGGGGCAAGGGCGGCGACCGGACGATCGCGGCGCGCGACTTCTTCACCGGCGTCTTCCAGACGGCGCTCGCGCCGGACGAGATGCTCGTCGAGGTGCGCGTGCCGAAAACCGGCCTGAGCGGCTGGTCGTACGTGAAGATGCACCGCCGCGCGCAGGACTGGGCGACGGTCGCGGTGGCGGCGATCACCGAGCGCTCGAACGGCTCCATCGGAAAGGCGCCGCGTCGGCCTGACGAATATGGGGGCCACGGCCCTCCGAGCCTCGGCGGTGGAGGACGCGATCGCCGGCGGAGCGTCGATCGCTGACGCTGCTGCGCACGCTGACGAGGGCACCGAGCCTCCGTCGGATCACGCAGCGAGCTCCGACTTCCGCCGCCATCTCGTGCGCGTCCTCACGCGGCGCGCTCTCGAGGAGGCCGCGGCTCGCTAGAGCAGAAACGCCGAGGCCGCCCGTGTTGGGCGGCCTCGGCCAGGTGCTGCGGAACGTCTTAGCGGAGCGAGTACACGCGCTCGGGCGCGGGCACCTGCGCAAGGAGCGTGCGAAGAACGTCGTCTGCGCTCGTGTCGTCCGCGAGGATCAGGCGATGGCGCAGGACGTACGGCGCGATCTCCTGGACGTCCTCGACGGTGACCTCCTCGCGGCCGGACAGGCGCGCGTTCGCCTTCGCTGCGCTCGCCAGGTGCATGATCCCGCGTGAGCTCACACCGAGCTCGACGCCGTGCAGGTCGCGGCTGTGCCGCGCGAGTGCGACCATGTACCGCCCGACTTCCTCCGGCAGCTCCGTCGCGTCGAGCTCGTCGCGGGCGCGATCGAGACCGACGACGCCAAGGAGCGGGCGGACCTCGCCGAGCATGTCCGGCGCGACGCCCTTGTGCGGCAGGTCGAGCATCTGGTACTCGCTCTGCGCGTCCGCGTAGTCGAGCTGGATCTTGAAGAGGAAGCGGTCGAGCTGGGACTCGGGGAGCTCGAACACGTCACGGTGCTCGAACGGGTTCTGCGTGGCGATCACGAGGAACGGGTCCGGCAGCTTGTGCGCCTTCCCCTCGACCGTGACCTGGCGCTCCTGCATCGCCTCGAGCAGCGCGGCCTGCGTGCGCGGAGGCGTGCGGTTGATCTCGTCGGCCAGGAGCACGTTCGTGAAGACCGAGCCCGGGAAGAAGACCTGCTCACCCATCCGGAGCGCGTTGATTCCCGTGAGCTCGGCCGGCGTCGTGTCAGGCGTGAACTGAATGCGCTTGAACGTCGCGCCGAGCATGTGCGCGGTCGCCCGCGCGAGCAGCGTCTTCGCGCTGCCCGGAGGACCTTCGAGCAACACGTGCCCGCGCGCCAGCGCGGCGACGAGGAGCAGCTCGACTGCGCGCTCCTGCCCGATTACGACCTTCGAGATCTCGACCTTCGCGCGCTCGCGCAGGTCGATGAGGCTTTCGTAGGGCGCCTCCACAAGCAATGCCACGATGAATCCTCCCCGTTCGGCTAAGGGTGCTCGGCCGCCCCATCGTAGCGCGGCCTATCGGAGGCTCCCAACCGGCTCCCCAGCCGCTCTTCGCCTCGATCGCATGATCCGGCCCCCTTTCGGGGGAGTCAACCCCTCGACCGAGGGACTGTCGGCTACTGAACCGGAGAGACGGGCGGAGGAGCAGCCGTGGGAACGCCGGCCATCGCGTCGAGAAGGACGGTGTCGACGCTCGTGCCCTCCTGCACTGCGATGCGGTGCCGGAGCACGTACGGAGCCATCTCGCGGACGTCCTCGACCGTGACGCTGTCGCGCCCGTTCAACCGTGCGCTCGCCTTGGAGGCCATCACGAGGTGGATCATGGCGCGCGAGCTCACGCCGAGCTCGACGCCCGGGAGCTCACGCGTGCGCCGACCCACCTGGACGATGTAGCGGCCGACCGACTCGGGGACGTCCGTGTGCTCGAGCTCCTGCCGGGCCTTGTCGAGACCGATGACGCCGAGCAGCGGGCGGACCTCGCCGAGCATGTCCGGAGCGATTCCCTTGTGGGGGAGGTTGAGCATCGCGAGCTCCGACTCGGCGTCGGCGTACTCGAGCTCGATCTTGAAGAGGAAGCGGTCGAGCTGGCCTTCCGGGAGGGGGAAGACACCCTCGTGCTCGTGCGGGTTCTGGGTCGCGATCACGAGGAACGGGTCCGGAAGCTTGTGCGCCTTGCCGTCGACGGTGACCTGGCGCTCACCCATCGGCTCGAAGAGTGCGGCCTGGGTGCGGGGCGGCGTGCGGTTGATCTCGTCGGCGAGGAGGACGTTCGTGAAGACAGCGCCGGGCATGAAGAGGTGCTCGCCGGCGCGGATGACGTTCTGCCCGTTCAGCTCGACCGGCGTCGTGTCCGGCGTGAACTGGATGCGCTTGAAGGAAGCGCCGAGCATGTGCGCAACGGCACGGGCGAGGAGGGTCTTCGCGCTGCCAGGCGGGCCTTCGAGGAGGACGTGTCCGTGCGCAACGGCGGCGATGAGGAGCAGCTCAACCGTGCGATCCTGGCCGATGACGACCTTCGACACCTCCGCCTTGGCACGCTCGCGCAGACCGGCGAGATCGTCGTACTTCTCCTCCATCATCAGGGCCACTGTTGTTTCCTTTCGCCTCGTTTCCCCTGCATTGGGCCCGATTCCCAGGTGAAGCCGCAGCGGGGCCGACACCGTTATCGGCAGCTATCCTCCTTGCCTTGACACACATACGGGGGCGATCAGGTCTCGACGTGGTCGGTTCTCCGGCAGAGCTGCGAGCCGAGGTCGCCGGTTGGCCTCGTAAATCAACCGGCACCAAAGCAAGTGCGAACAAGAACGAACTCGCACTCGCCGCCTAGTCGAAGCTAGGTAAGGCGACGTCGACCCGGGTTCGGCCCGAGGCCTGGGATCCGGCGCCAACGATCGGGCTTGGCACCAAGGGAGAGCCAATCGCCTGAGGTGTGACGACGAAGGATGGCTGGCCCGTCGGTGGGTCGTCCGTGAACCGGCCGGCGGGTGAGATGCAAGCACGGACTACGCTCGTAGACGCTCTGTTCGGTGCGACCGCGGACGCGGGTTCGATTCCCGCCGCCTCCATGATTTGCCCGCTTGCAGGGATTTTGTCGAGCGCCCTGGGGAACGATTGCCGCACTAGTCTCGACGGCCTCCAGCAGTGTCTCCGCGAGCTGCTCATGTCCGAGTCGGTGTAGATATCGCCGGTCGTCTGAATCGACTCGTGGCCGAGGAGCTTCTGGACCGCCTTCAGGTTCCCGGTCACATCGAGCACGCGCTGGCCGGCCGTATGGCGGGCCTTGTGCATCCGCTCGCCTGACGTGACGCCTACGGCACGACACCGGCGCGCTGCAGGCAGCCGTACCACCAGTCGTGCATCCCGTGGACGCCCATCGGCTTCTCGTGGAAGCGGTGCATCATCATCACGCCCATGTGCGGAATCGCCTTCTGCCGGGGGAGCAGGTAGAAGTGCGGCTGCGCTTCCTGAAACCGGCGATCGAGGCAAGCTCGTCGTCGCGGCCGATCACCTCAACGGCCACGGCCTCCATTGTGCTCCCGCGTCGACGCAACGTCGATCTTCGCGAAGTGCCGCAGCCTCGGCGAGCCCTCCGCGAGGTACCGCTCAAGCCAGCGCAGCGCCGCCTTCTCGTACTTCGGTGCCCCCTCGCTCCGCGTAGAGATGGACGAAACGCGATTTCGTCACGCGCTTCCTAACACGACACTTACCGGCTTCGCTTACGATTCCGCGCCATGCGCTTGAAGCTCGCCGTCGCTCTCATGACCCTCTTCGCTGCGATCGCCGTGAGCGGCGCGTCCGCGGCGGACTTCGAAAGGATGTCGGTTCGGGGGCCGACTGCACGGAGCCTCCGGGCGGAGGACCGCTGCTCAGTTGCCCGACGGCATACGTCGGAGAGGAGTACGAGGTCGAGATGGAGTCCGAGGAAGGCTCGGGCTGCACCTCGCCGGGGAACCCGTACGTCTGGTACGAGGTCGTCAACAGCTCGCTTCCGCCCGGGCTCACGATGACGCGTGCCGGTGTGATCTCGGGCATTCCCACGAGCGCCGGGTTCACGCGTTTCTGGGTCTGGAATCACGACTTGACCGCGGCGCAGGGCGGGCCTGACTGGTGCCAGCGCGAGGATCGTTCCGAGGTCGAATTCAGCATCTACGTCGATCCCGGACTCGAGATCGAGAACGAGTCGCTCAAGGGGCCGACCAGTCGGCCAGGCCTACTCGGAGACGCTCACCGCCAAGCAAGTCATGAACCTGAACCCGCCCACCGGCAGCGACGTGCAGGCGTCGTGGTCTGTGGAGTCGGGAGCGCTTCCGCCGGGCCTCGCGCTCTCGCCGCAGGTCGCTCACCGGGACGCCCACTGCCGAAGGCAGCTGGGCCTTTGTCATCAGAGCGCAGAGCGGCAGCACGCTCGATTCGAAGGAGTATGCGCTCACCGTCCGCCAGCCCCTGAGCGTGAAGTCTCCGTTCGGTCCTGCGCGCCCGCCGAGCAGCGAAGTCGGCATTCGCCTTGCGAAGGCCTTTACCGCGACAGGCGGGGCAGGGCCCTACAAGTGGTCGCTCGCCTCCGGCGCCTTGCCCGCAGGAACCACGCTCAACGCCGACACGGGCGCGATCATCGGGAACCCCTCAGGCGGCAGGAGCCTTCGCGTTCGGCGTCGCCGCGACCGACAGCGAGGGGCGCGTAACCACGTCCGCTGCTGCGTTGACGGTTGCACCACGACTCACGATCAGGACCCTCCGATTGAAGCCCGCGAAGGTCGCACATGTACCAGTCGAAGCTCGCAACCGTCGGCGGCGTTCAGCCCGTGAAGTGGAGCATCGTTAGCGGCACGCTCCCGCCAGGCCTCAAGTTGTCGCAGAACGACCGGCACGATCTCAGGAACCCCGCGTCAAGCGGAAGCTTCCGTGTGACGCTGGGGGCGCGGGACGCGCTCGGGGCAAAATCGCAGAAGGCGCTCGTCTTTCTCGTCACGACCTAGGCGGTGGTCCGAGGGCGGCCTACCGGCCTGCCTCTCAGGTCAGCCCGCCAGCTAGCTGGGCGCGGCGCGCTACGCGATGGACTCGTCGCTCGTCAGCGGGTCGGCGCGATCGCGACCTCCAGCAGGGCGGCGAACTGCCCGCCGCTCGTCTCGACCCGTGCGGTGACGAGTGCCTCACGGCCATCGTCGAGCATGACCACATCGCTCGGCTTCGACGTTCGGCGCCGGATGCTCGATCAGGCCGAGATCGTCGCCTTCGTGTCGTGCAGGCGGTAGGCCGGCACTCGCTAGAGGAGAATCCGCAGAGCCGTCTCGGGAGGGCAGCCGCGGCGCGTGAGCGCCGAGGCGTCATGCAAGTCGATCTCGACGTGCGAGGCGAGGACGCTCGCCGATCCGATGTCGTATCCGGAGCGGACGAGCTCCTCGAAGCGCCACCGCAAGACCGCTTCCGACACGGTTTCGTCGATCAACTCGAATTGGGCCGCTGTCACTGCCGCCTCCCTCTTCGTCTTCTCCGCTTACAGGCTCACAGTTGAGCGGCTCGTAGATTCCGCTGCCCCCACTTGAGGTCCAGAGTCGCCGCGCCGAAGGTCTGGGTTCCCCCGGAGGAGCCCCCTCGTCCTGAGCGATTCGGCCTCGCGTACGAGCAACGGCGCGGGCGCGACCTTCACGAGCGCGGCGAGCAGCGAGCTACGGGAGTGCGTCGTCGGCTTCGAGCCGCGACGGGGCGATGGCCACCTCGAGCATCGCAACCAGGTGCCCCCACCCCGGCTCTGCCTCAACACGGGCTGTCGCGAGCGCCTCCCGTCCGTCCGTGAGCACGACGACATCACCGGGCTCGAGGTTCGGCGCGGGGTGCTCGAGGAGGCCGAGGTCGTCGCCGGTTGTGTCGTGCATGCGGTAGATCGGCACTTGTAACTCAGTATCGGCGGATCGGCTTCGGCTCAGTATCGCGAGTTCCACCCGCCCCGAGCTCACGCTTGCTCCGATCGACCAACGAGCGTGGAAATGGCGCGTGAAGGAGCGCGCGCTGCTCGCTGCGGCAGCGGGCATCTTCCTCGTCGCGATCGCGGCAGGATGCGGTGGTGGTCCTTCCACACTGAGTACGACCGAGTACGTCTCACAGTTGAACGCGATGTGCCGGGACTTCGCAGCCTGGGTCTGATTAGGGCCGCTCGCCGAGCGAGCAGGCGGCGCTCCTGATCAGGGAGAGAGGAGGACGAGCAGGACGGACACGGTTCCCACGGCGATTCCGACCGCGGCAAGCGCCAGCAGAAAACCCTCACCGGTGCGCGGTTCCCGTTCTTCCCGCAGAGCCGCCTGCAACTCCCGGTAGTGCACGATCCCGTACACCATGGCTGCCAGCCCTGCGCCGGCTAGCGCGGTTCCCAGCGCGATATACGGCCAGTTCGTGCCGCTGACGACCTCGGGTAGGACACGCCCAATCCCGAATCCCGCTGCGATCCCGGCCAAACCAGTACGCCACCACGCGAGATAGGTGCGCTCGTGCGCGAGCTGCGTCCGGTGGACTTCACCGCTCGCCATCTCAGGGGCCGAGCATAAGCCAGGCCGTATGGAGGCGTGGAAGCCGTCACTGGGGAGCCGCTCACGCTCCGTTCGTGAAGGACGCGCGTCCAAACTAGAGACGCCGGGTCGCTGACTTCATGTCTGTCTCCCCTCAGTTGCGGCAGTTCAGCCCTCCCGCCTCGAGCTCGATGCCGAGCGGGACGTCGGGCGAGAGAGTGTCGTCGACGACGGCGTCGACGATCACCTCGAAGAACCTAGCGACCGTACGCTCACCACCGTGCCGCGGCACCGAAGTCGCAACTCTCGGCTCTGAGCCGACGTCAATTGTGGCGAGACCGGACGCCGCAATGCCCGAGAACGTCCGACGCCGTCAGTCCTCGTCCCCCTCAACGAGGAGGAGCTGCGTGGAGCCGGGCGCCCGGCCTCCCGAGAAGTATGCGCCGGCCGTCACGTACTAGACAAGGGCTGTCGAGTGGGGATACGAACCCCGTTGCGGTGATCCTGGCCGCGGCGGAAGTGCGACGGTACTCAGAGCCAGGTAGCAACTGGACCCTTAGACGTGAGCGACAGCCCGGGCGGCGGGTAGCGTCCAAGGCGCACCTTGCGGTCTGGGGTAGGGGGAAGGGGAAAACCCCAAGCACCTGGTAGTTCACCGAATCGCCCGGGCATACGGAGTCTACGGGCACAACTCGGTCACCCCCTCGACCGAGAGGCCCTGAGTGGTTCCCGAAATCCGGGTTGCTGGGTGCCCGCCCACCGCCTGACTCCTCGGCGGCTGGGCTCGCAGCCGCGAGCTTTCTGACACGTGATCGTCCCTCGTTCGAGGGGTATAAGTCTCGTATGGCTCCAACCAGCCACACGCTCAACCCTGATCAGTCCGAGATCGTGAGTCCGGAACTCGTGCTCGTCGATCCGCGTTTGGCAACGGACGCACGGGGACTTCTTTCCGACCCCGATGACACGGTCGCGCGGCTCGAACAGGAGCCGTCCCTGGACTCGACGGAGCCGCACCTGCCTGTCGAGAGTGTCGGCACAGGCTCCTCAGCGGACGAGGACGTTGCTGGCGCGCGACAGCGCCTCACCGCGCTTTCGGACGTCGAGCCGCCCAAGAGGCGAAGTCTCCATTTGTTAGTCGTGTCTCGGCTACGGCGGCGTCGAGCGCCCTCGTCCTCTTCGTAGCTCGACCTGGCAAGCTTGGGTTCCAATCTAAGCGAAGCTGCTCACGCCACCGCCTTCTCGTCCTGCAAGGGCTAGTTCAGCCCTCCCGCCTCGAGCTTATGCTCCTCGATCCGCAGGCTCGCGAGCTCGGGATCGTCGCCACGCTCCTCCTCGATGAAGCGCTCAGCGTCCTCGCGCCGGACGAACACCTCGAGCTCGACGCCGGCGGTAGGCCCGCGAACCTACCTCGGCCACGCTGGCTGAGGCGCGTCCGACTCGGTCCCGGGTGCGGGATTGCGTTCGAGGTATTGGATGCCTATTCGCTCTGACGGGAACATCGCGTGAATACGGATCGGACTGGTGCCCGCGTTTCGGGTGCCGTGCGGCGTCCCCGCAGGGACGAAGACGACCGTGCCGGGGCCGACCTGCTGCGTGTCTTCGCCGAGTGTGACCTCCGCACTTCCCTCTTGGATCACGATCAACTCGCTGATGGGGTGGGGGTGGGTATGGAGCGGGATCCGATCACCCGGGGCGATTTCTTCGATGATCAACGTGATGTCGTCGACGCGGACATCGGAGTTCCCGCCAGGGTCGACGAGCAGTGCCCAGTGCGAGTTCGGACGGAAGTCGTCCGGATCGCTCTCATCGAAGGGCGCATAGTCGAAGGTCGAAACGATGGCCATGATCTTGCGTCTCCTTGTCGTCGCGGAGCCCGATTGTCGCTGTCGCCGCTGGTGAGCGGATCTTCGCTGCTGTCGAACCCATCGGCTCCATGATCCCCGCTCGGGGCGCTTCTTTCGATCGGAGCGATACGGCCCGCCTGGTATGCGGATCCCGACGAGCGATGCCGTAGGATCGCGCGGTGGACGGTCTGGTTGCACGAAAGGCCATTTCGCTGGAGCTCGCGCTGGCTCTGCTCTCCAGGATCAACGACGAAGCGGCGTCACGGAACCTTTCGCTTGCGGCCGCGGTAGTCGACGACGGCGGCCACGTAGTCGCGAGCCAGCGCATGGATGGCTCAGCGCTCGGCGCTTTGAAGCTCGCTGTCGGCAAGGCGTACACGTCCGTCCTCTGGGGGGCTCCAACGGGCGATTTCATGCAGAGCACGCAACCGGGTGGTGACGACTGGGGCTGGAACTCCACCGACCCGCGAATCGTCGTTTACGCCGGAGGCCTGCCGCTGCTGGTCGACGGGGAACTCGTCGGCGGCGTCGGCGCGAGCGGCGCCACTGCAGAAGATGACGCCGAGTGCGTCAGTGCTGCGGCGCGGTCCTTGAACTTCGATTGAATCGTGCGCGCGGGTTCGATTCCCGCCGCCTCCATGCCCGGCTCGGCCCGCGTGCTTGACCGAGACTCGGTGCTGCATTCGGGTATGAACATGTCGTCGATGACGCGCCTCGCGAGAGGCGCGTGACCCTGAGGAGGCCTGAATGTCAGTCAACGAAGCCAGCTCCACGGAGACGCCGTACGGTCGTTACATCACGTCGGACGGCTGGTTCGTTCTCAACCTTGCGGACGCACTCGCGGTGCGAAACGAGGAGAAGGGCGGTGCGGCGTATCCGCTTGAGCCGCGGGAGCACCTGTTCAGCGACGTCGGTGTCCATGTCACGGTCCTCTGGCCGGGCAACCCGAACGCGCTCTACCACTCGGAGGGCGTGCAGGAGGGATTTCTCGTGCTCTCGGGCGAGTGCACGCTGATCGTCGAAGAGGAGGAACGACCGCTTCGACAGTGGGACTACTTCCACTGCCCGGCCGAGTACCCGCCATGTACTGGTCGGCGCCGGTGACGAGCCCTGCGCGATCCTCATGATCGGTTCGCGTCCCGACAAGGAGATCCGCTACCCCGTGAGCGAGGTCGCTGCGAAGTACGGCGCGTCAGTCGCGTCGGAGACGAACGAACCGGATCAGGCCTACGCCGACTGGCCGGGGGAGTACGTGCCCTTGCGGCTCACATGGCCCCTCGAGTCCGATAAGAGGCCGTCTTGAGGGCTCCGACGCACGCGGTCGATCGGACGCGGGACGGTCGCAAGGCGTATTGACGATGGCTCTGCTGCGTTCATCTTCGCGTCTGCCAAGAACCGCGACCTCGGTAGAGTCAGACACATGATCGGGCAGCGTGCGCTGCTGGTGGTCGACGTTCAGCGCGGCTTCGAGGATCCAGCGCTTGGACCCCGCGACAATCCCCATGCCGAGGAGAACGTCGCCAAGCTGATTTCCGCGTGGCGCCGGCGCGGCGACCCGATCGTGGTGATTCAGCACGATTGGCGGGGTGGACCGCTCGAGCGCGGCACGCCCGGCTTCGAGCTGAAAGAGGCCGTCGCCGGCGAGCCCGATCTGCGCATTGTCAAGACAGTGCACTCGTCGTTTCACGGAGATGTCGATCTCGACGCATGGCTGCGCGAGCGCGGGATCGGCGCGATCGCCGTGTGCGGGATTCAGACGAACTATTGCTGTGAGACGACCGCACGCATCGGCTCGGACCTCGGGTACGACGTGTGGTTCGTCCTCGACGCGACCCACACGTTCGACATCCCCGCGCCGGATGGCGAGGTGGTACCGGCTGCCGAAATCGCGCGCATGACCGGCATCAACCTCCAGGACGAGTTCGCGGAGGTCGTGACGACCGCGGCAGCCTGCACGTAGCGATCGGGCAACTCGCCGACCACTGCCGAGTCGTCGACCCCGTCCCCACGACGATCGTGCTGATGCCCGAGCGACCGCGCGATGACCTCCTCAACCTCGCGGCCAGCCAGGACATCGCCATGATGGCCGAGCCGAGAACGAGGGCGGCAGCACCAGTCGCTCGTTCGGACATGTCGAAGGTGCCATCCGGGAGGAGACGATCCTCTTGCTCAGCTGATGCGGATCAGCTTCTTATTGACGAACTCGTCGGCCCCGTAGCGGCCGAGCTCCCGTCCGAAGCCAGAGCGTTTCGTGCCGCCGAACGGCAGCTCGGCAGCGTCTGCGCCGACGATGTTCACGTAGACCATGCCGGCGTCGATCCGGTCCGCGACGCGCTCGGCCTGCTCCAGGTCGTTCGTCATCACGTATGAGCCGAGCCCGAACGGAGTGTCGTTTGCCAGCGCGACCGCCTCCTCCTCGGACGGCACGCGATAGACCTGGGCGACCGGGCCGAACAGCTCTTCACGGTAGATGTCGTTCTCCGGCGTGATGTCCGTCAACACCGTCGGCTCGAAGTAGTTGCCGTTGCGCTTGCCGCCGGCGATGACCGTCGCGCCCTGCTCGACTGCGCGCCGGACCTGATCCTCGAGGCGGTCGGCCGCGAGCTGAGAGGACAGCGGCCCGCACTCCGTCTCACGCTCGCGCGGATCACCCTGCTTCACAGCGATGAGCCCGGCCGTGAACTTCTCGAGGAACGGCTCGTAGAGCTCGTCGATCACGATGAACCGTTTCGCGCCGTTGCACGACTGGCCCGCGTTGTCGATCCGCGCGGCGACAGCGTCTTCCACCGTCTTGTCGAGGTCGTCAGTGCCCAGGACGATGAACGGGTCGGAGCCGCCCATCTCGAGAACGACCTTCTTCAGATGCCGGCCAGCGATCTCGGCCACGGCGGCGCCGGCGCGCTCGGAGCCGGTGACGGAGACACCGCGGACGCGCGGATCGGCGATCACCCACTCGATCTGCTCGTTCGTGGCGTAGATGTTCACGTACGCGCCGTCGGGGAAGCCAGCGTCGCGAAACATCTGCGCGATCGCCTCAGCCGACTGCGGGCACTGGGGCGCGTGCTTCAACAGGACCGTGTTGCCGATGATCAGGTTCGGCGCCGCGAAGCGTGCGACCTGGTAGTAGGGAAAGTTCCACGGCATGATCCCCAGCAGGACGCCGAGAGAGCTGCGGCGGACGACGGCCGACCCCTCACCGCCGAGGAGCTCGATGGGCTCGTCTGCCATCAGCGCTTCCGCATTGTCGGCGTAGAACCCGTAGATCGACGCGCAGAAGTCGACCTCGCCCCGCGCCTGCCGTACCGGCTTGCCCATCTCGGCGACGATGATCTCCGCAAGCTCCTTCCGCCGTTCCGAGTGCAGCTCGCCGACGCGCCGGACGAGCAAGGCGCGATCAGCGACAGTCGCAGCTCGCGACCACTCGCGGTGTGCCCGGTCGGCGCGGGCGATCGCGTCCCGCAGCTCGTCGTCCGTGATCTTCGGGTACTCCTTGAGCGTCTCGCCGGTCGCGGGGTCGACAACTGCGTACATGCTCGTCACTTCGCTCCTCCGTCGGTCGGACTGAGGCCGACTCTACGCGCTCGGAGTCGGCACGATGATGTCGGCTACCCCTCATGGCATCGACGGCTTCCTGCAGCTCCGGGCGGTGAAGCTCGGCTGCAGCTAATTCGGGCGACCGAACCAGCGGGATCGGCAGAGAGGTCCAGAGTCCGCGGGCTCCGACGCACTTCGGCAAGGTGGTGCGGCCCTGACCTCGTAACCCGGCGCCATGATGTTTTGACCGTGCGGACATCTGCACTCGGCATGAGGCTGATGGACTCGAGTCCATCCTGGCTCGTCCTGATCGGGATGCTGGTTGGCTACTTCACTCTGCTCCTCGCGCTCGGCGGCCATCACGCGTGGGACGAGCTGGGCGTGCCGGCGGTGTCGCCGGGCTTCTTCGATCTCAGGTCGGTGACGTCCGGCTGGGACTGTGCTCGCCAACACCTTGGCGCCTGGCCCGACAACCCGTGCGATCCGTGGCAGCGACCGGAGAACTATCCGCGGATCTGGATGGCCGCTGCGATCTTCGGCCTCGGAGCGGACGATACGTACATCATCGGCACCTTGATCGCGATCGCGTTCTTCGGGGCGGCGATCGCTGTCCTGCCTCGTCGCGCCCCGCTTGGAGACGCGGTCGTCTACGGGCTGGCGTTGTGCTCGCCGGCGGTCATGATGGGAGTCGAGCGAGGCAACGTGGACATCGCCCTGTTCGCCGTGGTCGCGACGGCCGGTCTCATGATGCGTCGCACACCCTTTGGGCCGTCGGTCGCGTCCGCGCTGATCCTCGTCGCGGCGATCCTGAAGTTGTTCCCGATCGCGGCACTCGGAATGCTTGCGCAACTCCCACGCCGAACGGCCGCCATCTGTGTCGCGTCCGTCGGGGGCATCTTCGCCGTCTATGCGGTCGCAACGTTTCGCGACATCCAGACCATCGAGCGGGTGCTGCCCCAGGGCGACGAGTACGCGTACGGGATCCACATCTTCGGCGCCTGGCTCGGGCGCATTGGTGGACCGGGGCGGGTGTGGGACATCGCTGTTGTCGGTCTGGCGCTCGCGGTCGCCATCGCACTCGGCCGACGAGTGCGCCAGGGTCTCGACACCTGTCCGTCGCGAAGCCTCGACCTCCTATGGGCGGGCGCGGGCATCTACATTGCCACCTTCGCATTCGTGCGGAGTGCCGACTATCGGCTCGTCTTTCTCCTCTTGACGATTCCTCAACTCGTCCGCTGGGCGGCGGCTGGACGGGTGCTTCCCATCGCAACGCTCTGCGGCGTTCTCCTCACTCTCTGGCTTCCGAGTGAATGGGACAACGTGCCGGTTGTCAACCATCTAATCGACACGTGGAACGACTGGACCCTCGCCGGCGGCGAGCCACTGCCCATCGCCGCACCCGCCCAGGTCCTCGCTTTCGCCGGACTCGCCTGCCTCCTCGTGGCCACCTTCCCTGTGGCTGAGCATCGGTCGTTGCGACGGCCACACGAATCAGTGACCGGCCTCAGCGGCGCGGCTGGCCCGGGCGTAGGAGTGAGATTCCGCACCACGAAAGGCCACACAGAATGATGCGTACTGCGTTGCTTGCGAGTCTGCTCGTGATCGCCCTAGTGCTTGGCGTCGCTGCTGAGGGCGCGACCGAGTCCTTGATCGAGGGAACACCAAGAGACGATCGGCTCGTGGGTACGGCACAAGGCGACCGCATCTTCGGTCTTGGCGGTAACGACGACATCCGAAGTCTCGGCGGCTTCGACGTTTTGTTCGGTGGGCCAGGGGACGACAGGCTCTCGGGAGGTGGTGGGAAGGACTACGTGTCTGGCGGAGAAGGCGACGACACGTTGTTTGTCACCTACGGCGGCGGCGCGTTAGCCGACTTCGCTTCGTGTGGTGCCGGTGCCGACGTCGTCGTGGTTGACGGCGCACCCGAGTCAGCTCGCGCTGGCGTTCGGCGGGAGCTCAAAGGCGCACCGAGCTTATGCGAGACCATCCGCTTCGCCGGGGGCTAAGAACACAGCTCGCCGCGATCTCGGGCTCGTCGCCGTGCACTTCCTTTATCAAGTCAGCCGTACTCGCCTTCGTGGCCGTCGCCATCGCCACGATGCACTTCGCCGAGTGTGCGAACCAAGCGGCGTTGGTACGCTGACTTCACACAGCTCTCTCCTCTCGCCGCTGCAACCTCGACGGGTCGCGCCAGGTCTGAGCCCGAGTCGGGAGGAGTTTCTTTTGAGTGGACTTCGCACGACGGTTGACCGGACCGAGGTTGAGGCACGTGAGTGGGAGCGCAATCGTGCTGCGTGGAACCTTCCGCGGGACCCGGAGGTCGCGGACGCGAGTCCCTCTCGGGAGACGCCTGAGGAGAGTCGAGAGCGGCGCGAATCCGCGGAAGGGACGGCGGGGGATGAGTAGTCATCGGCAACAGACTCAGGCGAAGGCCGCGCGCGAGCGAACGCTTCGCGAGCGGCGCGAGCGCAAGCTCGAGAAGAAGCGAGCCGCAACAGCGGAGCGGAGAGAGCGCGCAGCCTCCGGGCCAGCGCCTCGGTCCGAGGACTCGGCGTCCGAACGGGACTGACGATGGAGCTCGCCGTCGGCGACGTGGTGGTGTACGGAAATCACGGCGTCGGCCGAGTCGCAGCGCGCAGGAAGCAGCAGGTGCTTGGGCGGTCGCAGGAAGTCGTCGTCCTCGAACTCGAAGAGCTCACGGTGACCTTGCCGCTGGATCTCGCCAGGACGAACCTGCGGGCACTGGCGGACGACGACGAGCTTCGGCACGTTGGCGAGGCCCTCCGTGTCGAGGGCGCGCTCAGTACGCGCAATTGGCTGTCGCGGCGCCGAGAGACGCAAGAGAAACTGACGGGTGGGACGCCCGTGGAGCTGGCCGAGATCGTCAGCGAAGGGGCGCAGCGCGAGCGCCTGCGCGCCGCGAAGGGCGGCAAGGCGCAGCTCTCGTTGAGCGAGCGCCAGATCTTCGCGAAGGCGCGGAAGCTGCTCTCGGACGAGATCGCCCTGGCCCTCGACATTCAGCCGGCAGCGGCCGAGGTCTGGATCGACCGCTACCTTGCGCGACCCGATAGCGGCCCGTGACGGACGCAAAGGGGCGACCCGGTGAACCGCTTCGTGGCGGTGCGGTCCGCCTCCTGCAAGGACGGTTCGAGGCGCGGTTCCAGGATGCTGAGGCCGCGAAGGCGGCTGCCCGCGACGGCCGTGCCGTCGGGTTCATCGTCGATGTTCGGGAAGACACCAGTGGCTGGCTTGCCGTAGCAAGGCGGGGACTTCCCTTCCCGGACGACGAGCGCGACCGGTACGCGAGTCGATTCCAGACCATCGCGACACAGAACGGCGGCACGTTCATCCAATTTGCCGAAGAGCGACCCTCGGAGAGGCTCAGCTGAGCCGGTAGGGGCAGTCACTGCAGCTCGGCGAGGCGCTGCGCGACGGCGTCCGCGTGCGGGAGGTTCGCCTCCACTCCCTCGTGCATCAGTGCGGCAACCGAAGCGGCCAGGGCCGCACGGAGCGGCTGCGGCTCCGCCGCGGCGACGCGCGTGTAGTCGAAGCGCGCGAGGGTCTTCGCGGGCAGGTCGTCATAGCCGCGTGCATGCACGGCGGGTAGTCCTACACGGAGGCAGGCAAGCGAGAGCGCGTGGTCGCGCACGCCGCCGGCGTAGTGCTCGGCTTGCCAGAACCGCCCGTGCTCGATGCAGGCACGCGCGTGGAGCGCGTAGACGACTCCCCATCCGAACACCTCGTGCGGGACTGCCGGCGTCGGAATGAAGAGGCTGGGGACGAGCGCGCGCGGGGCATCGACGTCGTCCGCGGCGGTCTCCCCGAAGAGAAGCCGGAATCGTGGGCCTGCGGGCCGAAAGCGCGCCGCCGGTGTCAGCGAGAGGTCGAACTGCAGCGCCTCCGGTAGCAGGAACACCCTGTAGGTCGTCGGAGCGCGCTCGAGGTCGACGAGGTGCACCGCGTCGTGCTCGGCGACGAGCCTCTGCGTCCAGTCGTCGAGCACGCCAGCGGTCGGGACGTGGTCGGCGATGCCGAAGGTGAGGTCCAGGTCGGAGAACCGGTCCCCGGTCCCCGCTGCGAGCGATCCCACCGCGGCACCGGCGACGACGCGCTCGTCCTTCTCCGCGAGCTGCAGCACGTGCTCCCGGAGTGTGCCGCGCTGCTCGACAGTGAACACGTGGACGTTGTATCCAGCCGAAGCGCTGGTTGCTCGGCTCCGTCGCTCCAGCATTCGGTTTGGCCGTTTGACTCCGGAGGCCGGGGGGAATAGGTGGTGGCGGCGGTGGGAATTCATTGACCGCAGCTGCGAGAGGGGCTCCGTCCCAGCGAGCGCGTCCTCGAGATCGGCGTCGTCGACGTGGCGGCGGGACGGTCATAGGTCAGCCTCCGGATCGCAGCCTCAGCTCTGCGATCCCAGCGTCCACCCCGCCCAATCCCGTGGAGGTAGCGCGATGAGCCGACTTCGGCGTTCCCTTGTTCTTACAACCCTGCTGACCCTCTTGCTCGGGGTCTCTGGCGTCGCGGCGGTGATCGGCCTCGGGGCCAACCCGCCGAACACCAAGGTCTCCGGGATCGACGTCGACGCGACGACGATCCCGCAGCTCCAGAAAGTGATGAATTCGCACCGGATCAACGCCGTCGAGCTGACGAACTTCTATCTCCGGCGCATCCGTCAGCTCAACCCGACGCTCAATGCGGTCATCACGGTCAGCCCGACGGCCCACGCCGACGCACTCGCGGCCGACGCGGCGCGACGCAAGGGCGACCACCGCCCGCTGCTCGGGATGCCGATCATCGTCAAGGACAACGTCGGCACCACGGGCATGCCCACGACTGCCGGCTCCTGGGCCCTCGCCGGGAGCACGCCGAGCGACGCGTTCATCGCAGCAAGGCTGAAGGCCGCGGGCGCGATCATCATCGGCAAGGCCAACCTCTCCGAATGGGCCAACTTCCGGTCCGGCCCGTCCTCGAGCGGCTGGAGCGGCATCGGTGGCCAGACGAACATGCCCTACGTCGTCGATCGGAACCCGTGCGGTTCGAGCTCGGGCTCCGGTGTCGTCGCGGCGGCCGATCTCGCGGTCGCAGCTGTCGGCACGGAGACGGACGGCTCGATCGTCTGCCCGTCAGGCGCCAACGGCGACGTCGGGATCAAGCCGACGCTCGGGTTGTGGAGCCGCGCAGGCGTCGTCCCGATCAGCGCCGACCAGGATACGGCCGGCCCGATCGCCCGCAACGTGACGGACGCGGCGGTACTCCTCGGCGCAGCGACCGGCGTCGACCCGAACGACGCGGCCACCGCCGCTCAGACTGGGCACGCCTTCACCGACTACACCCAGTTCCTCGACGACCAGGCCCTTCAGGGCAAGCGCATCGGCGTGTGGCGCGCCGGAACGTACGACCCGGCGCTGGTCGGGCCGGTCGTCGAGCCGATCCTCGCCAACGTGATCACCGCCCTGAAAACGCAGGGAGCCGCGATCGTCGACCCGGCGGACATCGACCTGTCGGCGACCGTCAACGAGTTCCCGGCCCTGCTCTGCGAGTTCAAGACCGACATCGCGTCGTACCTCCAGACCTACGTCCACGGTACGAACCCGGTCTCGGGCGCGGCCTATCCGAAGACGCTCGCCGACCTGATCGCCTTCGACCAGGCGCATCCCGAACGGGAGGTCCATGGAACGACCTCGTCTTCGAGCTCGCCGAGGCAACCAACGGTCGCGGCGGCGCAGACTGCGCCACCCTCCGCGAGGCGACGACGCCGCCCGTCCAGGACGCGATCAACAAGGTCATGGCGGACAACGATCTCGACGCGATCATCGCGCTCACCAACGGCCCGGCATGGCCGACGAACTCGAACCCTGACGAGGGCGATCTCGACAACCACTTCGAGTACTTCGTGGGCTCGTCGGCCGCGGCCGCGGTCTCGGGCTACGCGGACGTCACGGTGCCGGCCGGATACGACGCGGGACTGCCGATCGGCATCACGTTCATCGGCGGTCGCTGGGCGGAGCCACAGCTGATCGGCTACGCGTACGACTTCGAGCAGGCGACGCACGTTCGCGTCCCGCCGCAGTTCATCCCGACGATCGGCGACGCTTTGTTCCCGGGCGTCCCGAATCCGCCGGCTCCGTCGCGCGCGCGGCTGCAGCAGGCGACGCAGGCCCAGCGGGATCTCGAGCTGCGCCTCCGCTAGAGAGACGTGACACCAACGCGAAGCCCGGCATTCGGCCGGGCTTCGCGCTGTTAACGCTCCCCCGAGCGAGGGACGATCCGTAAGCGCCTCGTAAAGGCTCGTGCTCCGGCGTGCGCAAGTCGACTTTCGCGGGAACAGGTCCTGATTGAAGGCACGAACCAAAGGGGGACTACATGAAGAAGCTGCTAATCGTGGGTGTTCTCGCGACAGCGCTCGCCTTCGCCGCGACGGCTTCCGGAGCGCTCCTTCCGGGAGTGTTCGACCCCGGCAACACCGGCTGCGTCAAGGCGACGTTCATCAAGAAGACGAAGACACTGCATCTCGAGAAGAACTGCCCGACCGCCACGAACGCGGCGGCAGGCGCCGACCTCACCGGAGTGGGCGGCCAGACGTTCCAGTCGGCGTCGTTCACGCTGGCGAACACGGCGCAGTGTCAGGGGGCTCGCCCCGCTTCAACGTCTCGACCACGACGGGCCTCTTCTTCCTCGGCTGCAACAACGTGACGCCGACCACCAATGCCGACGGAACCGCGACCTACACCTTCACGGCCGCGACGCTCGCTGCGGCCGGTCAACAGGTTGCGACCCCGACCGGCACCGTCCAGTTCGTGAGCGTCCTCATCGACGTTCAGGGCACAGCCGACCTGACGAAGATCACGTTCAACGGGCAGCTGCAGAGGCTCGCATCCGGTAAGGCCGACGTCGCCCGCCCGTGCAAGAAGGGCGGATGGAAGACCTTCACGAACCCGACTTTCAAGAACCAGGGTCAGTGCGTGAAGTTCCTCGTGCACGGGAGGAACGCGGCCAGGAAGGGCGGCGCGTAGTCGACCCCGTCCAACATGCTCGTGCTGGAGAAGACCCGCGCGGTTGCGGGGTCTTCCCCTAGCGGAAGGACACGCGGCTGGGCGGCCAGTAGGTGACGAGCACCGGGCCGATGAGGTTGCTCCGCGGGCACCGTCCCCCACGTGCGCGAGTCGCACGAGTGCGTCCGGTTGTCGCCGAGAACGAAGTAGTGGCCGGACGCGACGCGCGGCCACCGGCCGTTCTCGTGCCCGCGTAGAGCGGGATCGACGTACGGCTCGTCGAGGCGTGCGCCGTCGACGTAGATCACGCCGGCTCGTTCCGAGATCTCCTCGCCCGGGAGCCCCACGATGCGCTTGACGAACGTCGAGCCTGCGTCGCCGGGACCGCACCGCTCGGCCGTTTGCGGAGCGTCGAAGACGACGATCTGGCCGCGTTCGGGGTCACCGAAGCGGTACGCGAGTCGATTGGCGATCACGCGGTCGCTGAAGCGGCCCTCGCAGTAGGCAACCGGTCTCGCACAGTGCAGCGTCGGCTCCATCGACGGCGACGGGATCCGGTACGGCTTGGCGACCTCCGCCTCGAAGGTCAGGACGAAGGCGATCGCGACCGAGATCGTGACGAGCCAGTCGACGATCGTCCTCCACGGCTGCGGGATCCGGCTCTGTGCACGGTCGACGAGTTTCATCGGCGCCCGGACATTGTGCGCCTGGAGGCGGCCTTTCGTGATCGACCGGATGACGTTTGAGTTCGCCGTCTGCCGGGAAAATTTCCGGCGCGTATGAGTATCGACGAGCGAGCGAGCGAGCCGACCAGCATGGGCATCGAGCACGCCGGATTTCTCGCTGTCGAACCTGCGGCCCGGGAGGATCGGTCGCTCGCGTCGACCGGTCCTTGCGGGCGCGAGAACTGCGGCCGCCCACGCTGATCGGCGATGACCGGCGTGTACGTCTCCGCCGCCTTGCTCTTGGGCGCGGTCATCGCGGTTCTCCTCATCGCAATGCGCAGATGAAGCAGGCGGTGGGCGGTGGGCACCCACCGCCTGCTTCGCGGAGAGAGATCAGAGGCTGAACACGATCCTCGCGGCCGGGAACGGCACGGCACCGTCCCTGACGTGGGGGTGGGATTCCCGCAGCAGAGGAGTGGGCTGGACGGCTAGCCGGGGAGCCAGGCGTCGCGATACGACGTGGGCTCGCGGCCGGGCACGGTGCCGTACACGACGCCGCCGTCATTCGTGTCCTCCGCGACGCTCGCCCCGTAGCGGGCCGCGACCGGGTCTGTCGGGAACCCGATCGAGTCGGGCCGTCCGTCGTGCGCCCGGGAGCCGACCGCGACGATCAGGCACGGCCCGCTGCCCGCCCCGACGATCACGTGATCGGACTGAGCCCGTGTTCGGTTCGCTCGAGCTTCGTCTCCGGCACGACCTCACGCACGGCGCCATGCTAGACACACGTGCGCGGTTCGCCCCAGGCGGAAAGGAGCTCCTATGAAGTGGGTCACACGTGAGCGGCCGAAGACCGACCGCATCGCCTGCCCCTGGCTGATCCGGAACTTCATCGATCCGGACGCGGAGTTCCTGTACGTGCCGGCGGACGAGGTGCTCGCAGTCGCCGAGCGTGAGGGCGCGCACTCCTACGATGCGCCCGGGGCCGAGTACACGCATCGCGACCGTCTGTGCTCGTTCGAGGTCCTCGTCGAGGAGTACGGGATCGACGACCCGGCCGTGCGTCTGCTGGCGCTCATCGTGCACGGCGCGGATATGAGCGACGACCGCGACGCGACGCCTCAGTCGCGCGGGCTTCTCGCCGTTGCGGAGGGGTTCCACCTCCTCGATCTCGGCGACCACCGGCAGCTCGAGCTGTCGTTGCCGGTGTACGACGCGCTGTACGCGTGGTGCAGAAACGAGGTCGGTTCGACCGGCGGCCCGTGATCGGAGCCGACGCACGGCGCATCCTGCTCGTGCAGGCGCTGCGGGCGTTCGCGTATGGGCTCGGCAGCGTCCTCATCGGCGTAACGTTGGCGGACCTCGGCCTCTCGGGCGCGCAGGTCGGCCTCGTCCTCGGCGCGCTCCTGGCCGGAATGGCGCTCGTCTCGCTCGTGCTCGGCCGCTACGGCGAGCGGATCGGGCGGCGCCGCTGGTACGTCGGCCTACTCGTCGTCATGGGCATCGCGGGAACCGCCTTCGCCCTGACGAGTTCGGTGTGGCTCCTCGTCCTCGCCGCCCTCACCGGAACCGTGTCCACCGAGGTGGTCGAGTCTGGCCCGTTCACCTCGCTCGAGCAGGCCATGCTCCCGAGCGCGGCGGAGGGTCACGACCCCACTCGCCTCTTCGGCACGTACAACACGATCGCGACGCTCGCGGGCTCCCTCGGCGCGCTCGCCGCGATCTGCACGCGTGCCGTCGACGTCGAGGCGCAGCGCTTCCTCCTTCTCTACCCGTCGCCGCGCTGGCAGCCGTCTTCGTCGCGGTTGGCCTGACCGCACAGGTCGAGGCGCGACCGGTGGAGCCGTCGGCGCCGCGGAGGCCCTCGAGAGATCGCGCGGCATCGTCACCCGCCTGAGCGGGCTCTTCGCGCTCGACTCGTTCGGCGGCGGCTTCGTCACGCAGGCATTCCTCGCCTACTGGTTCACCGAGAAGTGGGGGACGTCGACCGCGACGCTGGGCGTCGTCTTCTTCGTCATCGGCTTCCTGCAGGCTGGCTCGTTCCAGGTCGCCACGCGCCTCGCGGGTCGCATCGGGCTGTTGAACACGATGGTGTTCACGCACCTGCCCTCGAACCTCCTCCTCGCGCTCATCCCGTTCGCACCGAGCCAGGCCGCGGCGATCGCGCTCGTCTTCGCGCGCTTCGCTCTCTCGCAGATGGACGTCCCGACCCGCCAGGCCTACGTCGTCGCCGTCGTCGCCCCCGACGAGCGCGTGGCCGCCGCCGCGTACACGAACACGGCCCGGTACGTGGTCAGGCCGATCGGGCCGCTGCTCTCAGGCCCGCTCCTCTCGGTCGCGGTCGGCGCTCCGTTCGTGATTGCCGGCGCTGTGAAGAGCGTCTACGACATCGGCATGTACGCGCTCTTCCGGCATGTGAAGGAGCCGCCGGCCGGGTAGGCAATGTTCCCGCCGGGGGATGTCGCGACCATCGGTGTTCCGAAGGCAGGCGTCTCCGAGGGCGCCGCCTCTGACGTGCGCCTGAGCTACAGGCGGTGCGGGCGCGGGCTCATGCGCTCGAACGCCTCCCAGTCCTCGCGCGGCGGCGAGAATACGTCGATGATGACCGCGCCCTGAGGGCCGACGTGCACCTCGTGCGGGACGTTTGGCGGGATGTTCCACGTGCCGCCTTGCGAGAGCTCGCGCTCCTCGTCTCCAACCCTGAACGAGACTGATCCGCTGATGACCAGCCCGAGCTGCTCGTTCGGATGGCTGTGCTCCGGGACGACGCTGTCGGGCTCGAGCTCGACGACCGAGAGCGCGCAGTCACGACCGTCGACGGCGCGTGCGATCACGCCCTCCCAGATTGGGATCGGACCCATCACGTCGAGGTGATCGAAGGCTGACATGCGCACTAGTCTCTCACGCCGTGGAGATCCGTGACCTTCGCCCGGACGAGATGATCCTCGACCTGGCGTAGGGTCCGCGCGTGGATCGACTCGTGCCGAGGCCGACGACCGGGAGGACGTTCGGCGTCTCGTACAAGATCCGGCTGTCCGACGCGGATGCGACCGGCCGGCTGCGGCTGGACTCCGTCGCGCGCTTCCTCCAGGACGCGGCGATCGACGACGTGGGGGAGACGGGCTGGGGCGCGCCCGAGCACCTGTGGGTGCTCCGCTCGGTGCGGATCGACGTGCTCGCGCCTTTCGTCGCCGACGAGGTCGTCGGCATCGTCACGTGGGGCAGCAGCCTCTCGGCGCTTGCCGCCGGTCGGCGCTGGTCGCTCTCGGGCGACGCGGGCGGCTCGATCGAGGTCGACAGCGCATGGATCCACCTCGGGCCCGATGCGCGGCCGGCGCGCATCGGAGAGGGATTCGACGACTACGCCGAGGCCGCGCAGGGGCGCGTCACCTCGACGAAGCTGACCCTGGCGCCGCCTGCGACCGACGGCGATCGCCGAGTCTGGCCGCTCCGGGCGACGGACGTCGACCGGATGGGACATGTCAACAACGCCGCGTACTGGGCTGCGGTCGAGCAACGCTTGCACGACATCGAGCTCGACGCACGGAGGCCGCTGTGCGCGCGGCTCGACTACCGCCACCCGATCGACCTCGGGGAGAAGGTCGAGCTCGCGGAGAGCGTCCACGACGGGCGGTACGGAGTGGCGTTCGTGGTCGGCGATGTCGTCAAGGCGGTCGCGCGCGTCGAACTCTCTAGCGCCGGCTAGGGCACTTCGAGGTCTCGGCGCTCGACGAGGACCGCGCCGAGCGCGAGGACGACGACTGCCGCGACCAGCACGACGACAAGGCCCGTGGGGTCCGTGCCGCCCTGGAGCGGCGTCTGGCCGACGAGCCAGAACGGCGAGAGGAAGCGGAACGGATCGAGCCAGCCGGCAAGGTCGTGAAGGCCGCCAACCAGGTAGCTGACCGCGGCAGCGCCGGCGGCGATCCCGAGTGCCAGGGCACGGCTCGGATACGCGGCGCCGACCGCGAGCGAGAGCCAGCCGTAGAAGAGCCCGAGCGCGACGAGCGAGGCGAACGCTCCCGCGACGTGTCCGAGCGAGAGGTCGAGGCCGACGATGACGTCGAACGCGAGGATCGCAACCGTCGCTGCGACGCAGGCGAGCAGTACTTCGAGTGCCATCGCCAAGCCCTTCGCGACAACGGCGCTTCTCCGCCGCACCGGGTAGGCGAGGACGAGCTCGAGCCGCCCTGCGTCCTCCTCGCCGGCGAGCGTGCGCGCGCCCGAGCTGATCGCGAGGACGAGGATCAGCAACGGCAGCATGAAGCTGAAGAGCTCCGCGTCGAGGAAGCCCGCGCCGGACGCGATGTTCCCGGTTCCGGTGATCCCGAACAGGGACTTGAGGACGTCCGGGTAGCTCTCGATCAGGTCGTTCAGCTCGGGCGAGCCCTCGATGGAAGGAAAGATCGAGGCGATGAGAGCGACGTAGCCGACGATCCCCACGCACCAGCCGGCGAGTGCGCGCCGGTGGTCGACGAGGCCGCGGCGGAACAGCTCAGCTGCCATCGTCGTCCTGACGGTAGAGCTCGAGGAAGATCTCCTCGAGGTCGGCCGGCTGGGACACGAGATCGACGATGTCGTGCTCGGCGATGCGCTTGACGAGCGCGCTCATCGCGGACTCGGGGCAGGACAGCTTCAACGCCGAGCCGCTGACCTCGACGACTCGGACGCCGTCGATCCCGGCGAACGCAGAGGGGTCCGGCGCGCTCGGGAACGTGACGGTCACGTGGCGGAGAGACCGCTCGCGGAGGTTGTCGACTGCGTCGACGTCGACGAGGCGACCACGCCGGATGATCCCGACACGATCCGCGACGTGCTGCACCTCGTCCAGCGAGTGCGACGAGATGAAGACGCTCCGCCCCTCCGCCGCGGTCTCCCGTAGCAGCGCCCGGACCTCCGTCTGAAGAGCGGGTCGAGCCCGGACGTCGGCTCGTCGAGCACGAGGAGATCGGGGCGGTGCATGAACGCCTGGACGATCCCGATCTTCTGGCGGTTTCCCTTCGAGAGCTGGCGGATCGGCCGCTCGAGGTCGATGCTCGAGGCGCTCGCAGAGCGAGTCGCGCAGCGCGCTGTCGACGCCTCCCCGCAGGCGCGCGAGCGAGTCGAGCTGCTCGCGCCCCGTCAGCCGGTCCGACAGTCGCAGATCGCCTGGGAGGTACCCGACCTCGCGACGTGCTGCGACGCCCTCGCGAGTGGACGTCGCGGCCGAGAGATCGTCGCGCGTCCTGCGGTCGGGTGGATGAGGCCGAGCAGCAGGCGGATCGTCGTCGACTTGCCGGCGCCATTCGGGCCGAGGTAGCCGAACACCTCGCCGCGTGCGACCGTGAGGTCGAGGTCGACGAGCGCCCGAACCGTGCCGTGGTACGTCTTCGCCAGCCCGATCGTCTCGATCGCCGGGGCAGCCGACATGCCGCGATCGTACTGCGCGCCTCTTAAAGAACTGCCAGGGTGCTCTCAGCGCGCTCTTAGGACGAGCTCGTACTCTTGCCGGCATGAGCGAGCACGAATCACCATCACGACGGGTGCTGAGCCGCCGCGGCGCGCTCGCGAAGCTCGGCGGGCTGGCGGCCGTCGCCCTGAGCGGACCGCGTCTCGCGACGCGGGAGCTCCTCGACGCGGAGGAGGCCGACGCCGCCGGCACCGGTCCCGCCGCCGTCTCCTCCGGGCTCGTCAGCTGCGTGCTCGCTCCCGAACAGACCGAGGGGCCGTACTACGTCGAGGACGCAGCCCTTCGCCGGAACGTGACCGAGGGGAGCCCGGCGTGCCGCTCACCCTCAGGCTGACCGTGGTCAACGTCGCGAGCTGCAGGGCGATCAAGGGCGCCGCCGTCGAGATCTGGCACTGCGACGCCGGAGGCGTCTATTCAGGCGTGCAGGGCGAGCACGGGGATGTTCCTGCGCGGCGTCCAGCGGACGGACGCGAAGGGTCTCGCGGTCTTCCGGACGATCTACCCGGGCTGGTACCAGGGGCGGACGGTGCACATCCATACGAAGGTGCACCTGGGCGGGAACGTCGTGCATACGGGGCAGCTCTATTTCTCCGACGCGGTCACCGACGCGGTGTACAAGCGCGAGCCCGTACGACGAGCGGCCCGGCCGGACGACGAGGAACGCGGCCGACAGCATCTACCGGAACGGCGGCAAGCGCTCGACGCTGAAGGTCGTGCGGAGCGGCTCGGCATACGTCGGTTCCATCGCGATGGGAGTCCAGCGGTCGTAACCGCCCTTCGGGACCCACTTCACCGCGCGCTAACCACAACCGCTGGCGCACGTGCTTACGTATGAACCTCTGAGCCGCGAGAGAAGGGACGTCGCATGACCGAGACCGCAGACTCCGCTCGGCCCACACCGGAGCAGGCCCAGGAGCAGGTCGAGCAGGCCCTGTTCGAGATCCGTCGCATCATCGCCGGGCAGGACGCGATGCTCGAGCGGGTGATCGTGTGCCTCCTGGCGCAGGGGCACCTCCTTATCGAAGGAGTGCCGGGACTGGCCAAGACGCTGACGATCAAGACGACCGCCGGCGTCCTCGGCGGCTCGTTCGCCCGCGTGCAGTTCACCCCCGACCTCGTTCCATCGGACCTCGTCGGCACGCGGATCTATCGCCCGCAGGAGGGGACGTTCGAGACCGAGCTCGGCCCCGTCTTCTGCAACTTCCTCCTCGCGGACGAGATCAACCGCGCTCCGGCAAAGGTGCAGTCCGCGCTGCTCGAGGTCATGCAGGAGCGCCAGGTGACGATCGGTCACGACACGCACCTCGTGCCCTCGCCGTTCCTCGTGATGGCGACGCAGAACCCGATCGAGTCGGAGGGTACGTATCCGCTCCCGGAGGCACAGGTCGACCGCTTCCTGCTCAAGGTCTTGATCGGCTACCCGCAGCACGACGAGGAGCTGACGGTCGTCCAGCGGCAGCTCGTCGCTCACCCGGAGCTGAAGCAGGTTCTCTCGCTCGAGGACCTCGCGGCTCTCCAGCGCGCGGTGGTCGAGATCTACGTCGATCCGTCGCTCGTGAGCTATGCCGTCGACATCGCCTCCGCGACGCGCGACCCGGGGTCGCACGGGCTGCCGGAGCTCGCGCAGTACATCTCGTTCGGCGCCAGCCCTCGTGGCCCGATCAGCCTCGTGCAGGGCGCCCGTGCTCTCGCGCTGATCCGTGGGCGCGAGTACGCGGTCGTCGACGACCTGCAGGCGCTGGCGCGAGACGCGCTGCGCCACCGGCTGGTGCTGTCGTACCAGGCGCTCGCGGAGGAGGTGACGCCGGACTCCATCCTCGACCAGGTGCTCGCGGCGGTTCCGACTCCGCAGATCGACCTCGCGCGAGCAAGCGCGGCATGACGAGCGCATGAGGAACGCCGGCGCGCTCCTCGCGCGGCCGACCCCGGAGCGTCCGGGCCCCGGCCCGATGGCAGAGGGGCTTCTGCGCGCCCTGGACATCTCGATCGGACGGCGCGTGGAGGGGCTGCTCGCCGGAGACTTCCGTTCGAATCTGCTCGGATCGGGTACCGAGCTGGCGATGGTGCGGCCATACGTCGCCGGCGACGACGTCCGGCGCATGGACTGGGCGGTGACGGCTCGCACCGGCGAGCCTCATGTCCGCGTCGATCTCGCGGAGCGCGTGCTCGTGACCTGGCTCGTCCTCGACGGGTCCGTCTCCATGCAGTTCGGAACCGCCGATCGGCGGAAAGTGGACGTCTCAGAAGGCGTGGCAGTTGCGATCGGGCACCTCGCGACGCGACGAGGCAATCGCCTCGGCGTCGTGTCGTTCGGTGGAGCGGAGTCGACGGCACTCCCGCCGCGGCAGGGACGTATCGGCCTCATCGGGCTGCTCGCCGCGCTCCGCAGCGAGCCACCAGCGGACGGTCCCGGCTCGATGACGCTCGGCGGCGCGCTCCGGAAAGCCGGGGCTCTCGCGCGTCAGCGGTCGCTCGTCGTCGTCGTCTCCGACTTCCGGGGCGATCGCGAGTGGCGCCGGCCGCTCCTCGAGCTCGCCGGACATCACGACGTCGTCGCCGTCGAGGTGCGTGATCCTCGCGAGCAGGAGCTGTCCGACGCCGGTCTCCTCTACCTCGTGGATCCCGAGACAGGTCGCCAGCTGCGGGTCGACACGCGAAGCCGCCGTTTGCGTGAACGGTTCGCCGTGGCCGCGACGGCGGAGCGCGCCGAGGTTGCCCGGATGCTCGCCTCGGCAGGCGCCAGGCACGTCGTCCTCTCGACTGCCGGCGACTGGCTTCGCCCGCTCGTCACCTTCCTGCGCAGGAGCCGTGCATGAGATTCGACTGGCCGCTGGTGCTCGTCGCCCTTGCCGTGCTGCCGGTGCTGGTCGCCCTCTACATCGACCGCGACCGGCGACGCGTCGCGTCCCAGGCCTCGTTCGGCAACCCGAATCTCCTTCCGAACGTCGTCGATCGGAGCCCGGGCAGGCTCCGATACCTCCCTCCGGTCACGCTTCTCGTCGCGCTCGTCTTCCTGATCGTCGGCGTTGCGAGGCCGCACGCGACGGTGAAGGTGCCGCGCGAGGAGGCGACGATCATTCTCGCCATCGACGTCTCCCGCTCGATGAAGGCGAACGACGTCCAGCCGACGCGGCTCGACGCGGCGCGCGTCGCCGCGAAGACCTTCCTCGACCAGGTGCCCGACAAGTTCCAGGTCGGCGTCGTGACTTTCGCGACGCGAGCCGCCGTGGGCGTCGCGCCGACCACCGACCGCGACCTCGTCAACACCTCGCTCGACACGCTCAAGCCCGGTGAGGGGACCGCGATCGGCGACGCGGTCGCGCTGTCCGTGCGCGTGGGCCAGCCTCAGGGCAAAGGTGTGCAGGCACCGCCACGCGCCGTCGTGCTCATCTCAGACGGCGCACAGGACGGAGGTCGGATCAAGCCCACCGACGCCGCGCAGCAGGCGAAGCGCCAGGGCGTCCCCGTGTACACCGTGCTCGTGGGTACGCCCGACGGCGTCGTCCAGGAGAACCTGCCGGGAGGGCTTCGCCGCATCATCCACGTCCCGCCGAGCCCGGAAACGCTCCAGCAGGTCGCGTCGGACTCAGGAGGACAGTTCTTCAGAGCTCTGGACGCGAACCAGCTGAGCAAGGTCTACGAGGATCTCGGCTCCCGGCTCGGGAAGCGAAGTGAAGACCGGGAGATCACCGACGTCTTCGCAGCGCTCGCCGCAGGCCTCCTGCTCGTCAGCGGACTGACCTCCGCCTTTCTCCTGAGGGGCGTGACGTGAGAGTCGTGCGCGTGCTCCTCGTGGCGGTGATCGCCGGCGTAGCGACCGCCGTGGCGGCTCCTTGGGCCGGGGCCACGAACGAATGCGACGGGCTCCAGATCTGCATCTCTGTTCCCGGGCCGTGGGTGGTGGTGCCCTCGGCGACCGGATCCTCGCGCGAGCGCGTCGAGTACCAGCTGGACTGCCCGAAGGGTCACGTCGTCGCCGGTCTCGACGCACGGCTCAGCGTCCGTCCGATCGAGGTGTCCTTCGTCGGGAAGCTCGGGAGCCCGGTCAACCCCGGGATCACGACGACGCGCTCGGCCGTGTTCGTCGCGACGTATGTCGGCCGCTCGGACCGCGCGCCCACGTTCAAGCCGTTCATCGGCTGCGTGCCGATGGCGGGAGGCGGCTCCCGCGTGCCGACCTCGGCCGGGTCTACTCAGGCATTCCAACCTGGCCAGGCGGTGACGAGGCGGGTGCATATGGTCCGCGTCCGGCCGGGGTCCACCACAGTTGTCCAGCGATGCGCGAAGGGTGAGCGCGTCGTCGGCGGTTCGCACGCGTTCGCCTTCGCCACGCGGACGCCTCCGAGCGAGAGCCTCGTCTCGAGCGTCTCCGGCTCGCAGTCCATCGGAGACCGGAGCGTGTCCGTTCGAGTTCGCGGCGACGCGGAGCTGGCGGGCGTGCGCGCCTTCGTCCAGGTGCACGCGCTCTGCTCGAGGTCGGCATGACCGCGCTCAGCTTCAAGAGCCCGTGGCTGCTGCTCGGCCTGCTCGTCCTCGCGGCCGCGATCGGGCTCTGGCTCCTGGCCGAGCGCCGACGTGCGCGCTACACGGTTCGGTACACCAACGTCGACGTCCTCGCGACCGTCGTCTCCGGCCGCACGTGGCTCCGCTACCTCCCGTCCGCGTTGGTGGCGCTCGGGCTCGCCGTGCTGCTCGTCGGGATGGCGCGTCCCGAAGTGCAGCGCACGCTGCTCAAGGAGCGTGCGACGGTGATCCTCGTCGTCGACACGTCGCGCTCGATGCAGGCGCAAGACGTCAAGCCAACCCGGCTCGGGGCGGAGCAAGAGGCTCTGCAGATGTTCCTCGACGAGGTTCCACACGACCTGCGTGTCGGCCTCGTCGTGTTCGCCGGAGAGGCACAGGTCGCGACGCCTCCGACCAAGGACCACGAGCTCGTCAGGACGGCCGCGCAGGACATCGACCAATTCCTCGTCTACGGCGGAACCGCGATCGGGGACGCATTGCAGACTGCGGTGCTGCTGGGCCGGCAGGTGACCGATCTCGCTCCGACCGACCAGGGAAGCATCACGCTTCCCACGAGCGACCACTCCACGCGCACGCTCGCGCAGGCCGCGCCTGCCTGCGGCGACGAGAAAGGCCCCGTCTCGATCCTCTTCATGTCGGATGGCGCCCAGACGCGTGGACTCTTGCAGCCGCTCGAGGGCGCCCGGCTCGCGCGGGAGGCGTGCTTCCCCGTCTACACGATCGCGGTGGGAACGCCGCACGGCGTGATCGAGCGCGGGCCGTTCGGAGGCATTCCCGGGGTACCGCAGGACAGCCAGACCATCCCCGTGCCTCCCGACCCGGACACGCTCCGGGCAATCGCGAGGACGACGGGTGGCGAGTTCTCGGAGGCGCGGTCGTCGGACGCGCTGAAGCAGGCCTACGCGAACCTCGGCTCGCGGCTCGGTCGCGAGAAGGGCGAGAGCGAGATCACGTGGCTGTTCGTCGCGATAGCGGGCGTGTTGCTCCTCGTCGCGACCGCGGTCGGGACCTTCGTCTCGCCGCGCCTCCCCTAGAAGCTCACACGACGACGATCGTGAAGGGCAGGTCGGCGCGATCGTCGCGACCGGCCGGGTGGACGACGACGGAGAAGACGCCGTTCGGGCCGGCCTGGACGGACGCGAACGCGTCACTGGTCGCGCTCGCGACCGCGCTCCCAGTCGAGATCCCGACGAAGCGCACCTCGAACGTCCCGGTCTGGACGCGACGCGCCTGGACCGCGCGTCCGGTGCAGTTGAACTTCCGCCCGAACAGGTTGCCAGCGGAGGTGAAGCTGTCGGGGAAGTTCGCGATGCCCTGGCTGGCGATGCCGGTCACGACCGCGATTCCGCGGACGGCGCCGTTCGCGCAGCGAGGCTGTGCGGCGGACGGGCTCTGAATCCGCTCGCCGACCGCGTAGGCGGAGCCGCCGAGTGCGAAGAAGAGGGCAATCAGTGCGATGGCGGTGCCAGGTGTGAACGAGAATCGACGGCGGCGCTCCATAAGGTCGCTCCTTCCGGCTTGGACGAGGGTCGCACGATAGGTTCCCCCGGATGTCGGACGACACCCCGACGCGCCGCGGAGGGCTGACGAAGACCCACAAGCGAGTGCTCGGCGCGACGGGGTCGATCGTCGTCGTCGTTCTCGTCTTCGCGTTCATCCTCCCGCGGATCGCCGACTACCGGTCGGTCTTGGATGTGGTTCGCGACCTCGACTGGCAGGACTGGGCCCTCCTGGCCGGCGCGGTCGTGCTGAACCTCTCGACGTTTCCTCCCGCCTGGATGGCCGCATTACCCGGGCTTGGATACCGCGACGCGATGGCGATGACGCAGGCCTCGACGGCACTCTCGATCCTCTCACCGGCGGGCGCGGCGGTGGGAATGGGTGCGTCGTATTCGATGCTGCGATCGTGGAAGTTCCCTGCAAGCGCTGTCACGCTCGCAGTGGCCATCGCCGGTCTCTGGAACCAGCTCGCGAATCTCGCCTTTCCTGTCGTCGCGCTGGGGCTGCTCACGCTGGCCGACGAGGACAACCCGGCGTTACGCACCGCCGCGCTCATCGGTTTCGTCGTCCTTGTCGTCGCGATCACCGGGTTCGCGCTCGTTCTGTCTCGCGCGGAGCGTGCTCACCGGATCGGGGGCCTCGCTGCGCGCCTCGCGAATCGCGCGCTGCGACTCGTCCGGCGCGGCCCGGTGGGCTGGGGCGGTGAGTCGTTCGCGCGCTTCCGCGGGCAGGCACTCGGCTTGCTGCGTCGCCGCTGGCACGTCATCACGCTCGCGACGCTCGCCGGCCATCTGACGGTCTTCGTCCTTCTACTCGTGTGCCTCCGCGTGACCGGCGTCACCGGCTCCGAGGTGACCACCATCGAGGCATTCGCCGCCTGGTCGCTGATTCGCATCCTCGGCGTGCTTCCCCTCACCCCGGCGGGCGTCGGGATCGTGGAGGTCGGCCTGACCGGCGCGCTCGTCGCGTTTGGCGCGCCCAACGCCGAAGCCGTGGCAGCGACGCTCCTGTACCGAGCCCTGACCGTCCTGCCGACGTTGGCGCTCGGATTGCTCGCCGCTGCCACTTGGCGCACGCTCCACCCGGGGGAGTCGATAGAGTCGCCGAGTGATACCTGACGAGGGGCAGGATCACTGACTCGGGGGAGGGACTATGCCCCGATCAGGGCAAGGAGGCCGTTTGACATTGGTGCACGGTGGGAATCAGTGGCTCCTGTGACTGCGGCAGCACAGGCCCGCGCCCTTGCGGCGGCGGGTCTCGCGGCGCTCCTTGCTGGTGGCGCTGATCGTCGCCGGACGCGCCGACGGCGCGGGCACGGCATGGAATGTCTATCTCGCACCCACGAGCGCCTGTCGTTCGGCGGATGATGCAGCGGCTCCGGCCGCGGTCCAGGTTCGCGCCGTGACGTGTCTCGTCAACTGGGCGCGTGCGCACGACAGCCGCAAGCTGCTCGTTCGTCGACCGGCTCTGCAGCTCGCGGCGACGCTGAAGGGGGAGCGCGTCGCGTCGTGCGGGCAGTTCTCACACACTCCGTGCGGCTCTGCCGTGACGGCTGCGGTCCACACAGCGGGTTATCGCTACGCGACGTTCGGCGAGAACCTGTTCGCCGGCACGTGGGGACAGGTCTCTGCGCGTGACGTCGTCAGCGCCTGGCTCCAGTCGCCCGAGCATCGGGCCAACATCCTCGGCCCCAGGTTCAAGGACCTCGGCGCGGCGCCCGTACTCGCGCACGGCCTTCTCGACGGCGGCGACGCAGTCGTCTGGACGGCGACCTTCGGGTCGCGCCGCTAGTCGGCAGGAGTCCGCGGACGAGCCGGGAAGGACGGCGCGTGCGCGAAGAGAGTCATCTCGACGACATGCGCGACGCGATTCGCGGCGACTTCGAGCGTCTGGCCGCGCGGCGAGGAGACCAGGAGCTCATGCGGGTGAGCGAGCCCGAGCCGTCGGCTGAGCCGACCGACCCCCCGCGAGCCGGAAGCGCAGCTCGAGGAGCACCCCGACGAGCCAGAGGCCGAGCCCGCCACGCCGCGGCGGTCCTGGCTCGGGCGCATGTTCTCGACCTGAACCGCGTCCCGGCAGGTCTAATCCGGGCATGGACAAGGCCGAGCGCGACGCGATCCTGCGCCAGGGAGTCGTCCTCCCCGAGACGCCGCGCCAGCGCCGCGAGCTCGCCGCCCTTGCGGAGGACCTCGAGACGATCGAGCTGACCGGCAGGCCGCTGCCGGTCCGCGCACGACACTTCCGGCCGAGCGCCGACGCCTACCTCGTGGCGACCCGCGGGCCGCTTCCGTACATGCTTCGCCTCCGCGAGATCGAGCAGCGCGCGGCCGCGGCCGAGGAGACGTTGCGCGAGGCGTGGGAGACACTTGCGCACGAGTGCGAGGGCAACCCGGACCGCTTCCAAAATGCGTGGACCGCAGCCGCAGAGGCGTGGTCGTTCGACGAGCTGAACGATCTCGTCGACCGCCACAACCGGTGGTACCCGGTCGAGTCCCGGCTCCCGATGGACCCGCGCAGAGGCGACCACGCACTCGTGAACGGCCGCGACTACCGCCTCGAGCCGTTCGACGTCGGCTGGGTGCTCGAGCGGTTTGCAGCGGACCTCAGGGCTGTGCCGGTCTCCGCGCCCTGACGATCGTGTCGATGGCGTCGCGGTCCTCGCCGTCGACGTCGCGCAGGACGGTCGTCGCCTTCTCGATCTCGAGCCCCGGCAGCTCCGCGGCGATCTCGTCCGCCGTGTACAGAAGGTCTGGGTCGCTCGGCCCGCCGACGCCGTCGGTCAGGTTGGCGCGGTCGTGTCCGAGGAGGAGGAAGGTACCGCCGGGCGCGAGGGCTGCGCTCGCCTTCGCGTGAACGGCTCCGCGTTGGGTGGACGGGATGTGGAGGTAGAGGACGAGGACGAGGTCGTATGCGTCACGCCTCGGCTCGTACTCGACGAGGTCGGCGGAGGTGAACTGGACGGCGACGCCGTCGCGCTCGGCCCGCGCAATCGCCTTTGCGATGGCGACCTCGGAGTAGTCGACGCCGGTGACGTCCCACCCGAGCGAGGCGAGCCAGATCGCGTTCTGTCCCTCGCCGCACGCGAGGTCGAGGGCGCGGCCCGGTGGAAGCTCTGCCACCTCCGCGACGAGAAAGCGGTTGGGCCGCGTCGCCCAGAGATTCTCGACCGCGGCATAGCGCCGGTCCCAGTCCTCACGCTGCATCGGGCCTCATTCTTCCCGCGACGCGGTACGTCGCTGCGAGCGTGAGCACGCACAGGGACGCGCCGACGAGGTAGGGAGCCGCATCGCCAGCAGACTCGGCGAGGGCGCCGCCGAGAGTGGGGCCGATCAGCTCGCCGCACGCCCACGCGGTGTTCACGACGCCGAAAGCGAGTCCCTGGGCGAGGCCGGCCGCGTCGGCTCGGTGCGATGCGAGCGACATGCTCGGCGTGTACAGGCTTCCGAAGCTGATCGATGCGACGCAGACGAGGGCTGCGATCGCGACCGCGCTCGAGGCCGAGGCGAGCGCCGCAGCCATGACGGCCGACGCTGCAAGCGATGCCCGAATCGGGAGGAGTCGGCCAACGCGGTCGCTGAACCGGCCGAGCATTGGATTCAGGACGACCTCGACGAGGCCTGCGCCGAAGAACACGGCAGCGATCGCGAACGCTCCCCAGCCGGCCGAGTCGAGCGCGAGCGGGGTGAGCACGAGCAGCACGCCGAAGAGGATGGCCGGGAGCATGTTGAGCCAGAGTCCTCCGACGTAGCGGGTGTCGCGAAGCGCGCGGGTCAGGCCGTCGAACCTGATCGGCTGGCTGCGTGAGGACCCTCCGAGCGCGGCGAGCCCGGCCAGCGCGAGGACGACGGCGCCGACGACTGCGAACGAGAGCTCGATCCCCGCCAGCTTCGCGACGCCGCCGAACACGGGTCCGATGACCGCCCCGAACACGGCCACGCCGAACGTCGTGCCGATCGCCTCGCCGCGTCGCTCGCGGGGCGCCTCCATCGAGATCCAGCTCAGCGCGCCGGCCCAGGTAGCCGTGCTCGAGATCCCCTGGACGAAGCGCGCGAGACCGAGCGCAAGAGCAGTGCCGGCAAACGCGAACGCGAAGCTCGCGACCGCGAGCAGGAGCAGGCCGCCGATGACCGCTCGCTTCGGTCCCCATCTCGCAGCGGCGAGCCCTCCCGGGATGCCGCCGAGCACCGCCCCGGCTCCGTACGCGCCCACGAGCAGACCGGCACCCGCCTTCGAGAGATCGAACTCGTCGGCGTACTGCGGGACGAGTGGCGTCAGCGCGGTGAACAGGAGCGCGTCGACGAAGATGATCGTGCTGACGAGGACGAGCAGCCGCCGCATCGCGTCAGACTACGCGGCCAAAGAAAATGCACCGAGCCGGTTGCGCCCTCGTCCGACCTTCCGACTGACCACCGCCGAAGCGACAACCACTCGGAGAGTCATCAACCTCAGACACTCCGTACTCGGTGCATCGGGGACTCTATGGACCGGATAGTCACCGGTCAAGCACCACTCCGACGAAATTCCCCGCAATTTGCGACCGATGTCGGAGGCCGCTGAGCAGGCCGTCCGGGCGTAGCGCGGCGTCAGCGGACCAAAGAAAATGCACCGGGCCGGTGGCGCCTTCGTCCGGCTTTCCGACTGACCTCCGCCGAAGCGGGTGCCGATCGGAGAGCCATCAACCTCGGACGCTCCGTACTCGGTGCACGCCGGACACTAGGGAGTCTGAATGTGGTCGTCAAGGAGTCCTGAAGTGAACTTGTCGCAAATTGCGCTATTTTCTTTTCGCATAGGGTCGAACTGCGCTGTCATGCGCGTGCTCTAGTCAGGAAGAGGACGAAAAAAGAGCCGGACACGCATGTCCGGCCGCAAATTCGCCGAGCCGGGAACGCTTTCGTCCACCTTCCCGACGAACCTTCCGCTTCCGCGTAGTGCTCCTCGGGGGGCTTCGTCCTACCGGCGCCCCGTGCTCGGCGCAGGCAGAAACCTATGACACGGGACCTGTCCGATCAAGGGGGTCCGGAGAAGAATTCTCTCGCTCTTTGCGGACGAATCTCCGACCAGCGGCACGGCGTGACCGTGCCTGCGACCGATTAGGGTTCCGCGCCATGCGCAGCCGAGCCCGGGCGGTAGTGATCGGAGGGGGAGTCGGCGGCTGCTCCATCCTCTACTGGCTCACGCGCCTCGGCTGGGACGACGTCGTCCTCGTCGAGCGCGCGGAGCTCACAAGCGGGTCGACGTTCCACTCCGCCGGCCTCGTCGGCCAGCTCCGCAGCACGCTGTCGCTCACGAGGATGATGATGGAGAGCGTCGACCTCTACCGATCGCTCGAGGACGAGGTCGGCCTCGAGACGGGCTGGCACGAAGTGGGCTCGCTGCGGCTCGCGTCCGCGCCCGAGCGCATGGAGGAGATCTCGCGCCAGGCCGGGTGGGCGAAGACGTTCGGGCTGCCGCTCGAGCTCATCTCGGCGGAGGAGGCGCAGGCGCTCTTCCCGCCGATGACGACCGGAGGCGTCCTCGGCGCCGCATTCCTTCCGACGGACGGCTACATCGATCCGAGCCAGCTGACGTTCGCGCTCGCGGAAGGCGCGCGGCGGCGAGGCGCGGAGATCGGGACCGGAACGCGCGTCACCGACGTCGTCGTACAGCGTGGCCGAGTCGTCGCGGTGGAGACCGACCGGGGCGCGATCGAATGCGACGTCGTCGTGAACGCGGGCGGGATGTACGCGAAGGAGATCGGGGCGCTGGTCGGCGTCGAGGTCCCGATCGTGCCGATGGCACATGAGTACCTCATCACCAAGCCGACGGGCCTTCCACTCGAGATGCCGACGATGCGCGACCCCTCGCTCCTTGTGTACTTCCGGCCCGAGTCGGGCGGGTTGATCATGGGTGGCTACGAGCGCGACTGCGCGCCGTGGGGGCTCGACGGCATCCCTGCGGACTTCAACTCCCGTCTGCTCGAGGAGGACTGGCCGCGATTCGAGGAGCTCATGGAGAACGCAGTGGTGCGTGTCCCCTCGCTCACGGAGATGGAGGTCGTGAAGCTCATCAACGGTCCGGAGGCGTTCACTCCGGACGGCGAGTTCATCCTCGGCCCGACCGACGTCCGGGGCTTCTGGGTGGCCGCGGGGTTCTGCGCCCACGGCCTGGCTGGCGCCGGTGGCATGGGGAAGCTCGTTGCGGAGTGGATCGTCGAAGGCACGCCGTCGCTCGACGTGTGGCACATGGACTCCCGCCGCTTCGGCAACGCGTACCGCAGCCGCGAGTACACCCTCGCGCGCACGAAGGAGATCTACGAGACGTACTACGACGTCAAGTACCCCGGTCACGAGCGCACCGCCGGACGCCCGCTGCGCGTGTCCTCCGCGTACGCGCGCCTGCAGGAGCTCGGAGCAGCGTTCGGCGAAAAGTCGGGCTGGGAGCGCGCGAACTGGTTCGAGCCGAACGCAGCTCGCGGCGACGAGTCGTTGCGACCGCGGGGCTGGGCCGGCGCGCTGTGGTCACCGGCGATCGGCGCGGAGCACGTCGCGTGCCGCAAGGCGGCCGCGATCTTCGACGAGAGCTCGTTCGCGAAGATCGGCGTGTCGGGCGACGGGGCGGCGGAGCTTCTCGAGAGGCTCTGTGGGAACCGGATCGCGCGCGAGGTCGGCCAGGTGACCTACACGCAGATGCTCAACCCGCGCGGGGGGATCGAGTGCGACTTCACCGTCACCCGGCTCGCGGAGGACCGCTTTCGAATCGTCACAGGGACCGCCTTCGGTCAGCACGACCTCGCCTGGATCCGCGAGCACGTGCCGCAGGACGGATCGGTCCAGGTCGACGACGAGACCTCCGCCTACTCGTGCTTCGGCCTCTGGGGGCCGAAGGCACGCGAGATCCTGCAGCCGCTCACGACTGCGGATCTCTCGAACGAGGCGTTCCGGTACATGCACGCGCAGGAGCTCGCGATAGGGCGGGTGCCATGCCTCGCGCTTCGCGTGACGTACGTCGGCGAGCTCGGCTGGGAGCTCTACTGCCGGTCGGAGTTCGGCCTCGCCCTCTGGGACACGCTGTGGGAGGCGGGCCGTGGCCACGGGCTGGTCGCGGGCGGCTACAAGGCGATCGACTCGCTCCGGCTCGAGAAGGGCTACCGGGTGTGGGGCGCCGACATCACGCCCGAGGACACGCCGTTCGAGGCAGGCCTCGGGTTCGCGGTGAAGCTCGACAAGGGCGACTTCGTCGGCCGCGAGGCGCTGCTCGCGCGACCGAGCCCGATCGCGTCCTGCGCTGCGTGACCCTCGACGACCCGCGTGCCATCGCGCTCGGCTCGGAACCGGTACGCGTCGCCGACGAACCGGTGGGCCGGGTCACGAGCGGGGGCTACGGCTACACGGTCGAGAAGTCGATCGCCTACGCGTACCTGCCGGCGGAGCACGGCGTGGGCACCGAGGTCGCAGTCGAGATCTTCGGCGAGTGGGTGGAGGGGTCGTCGCCGACGAGCCGCTCTTCGACCCGAGAGGCGAGCGGATTCGCGCGTGAACGATTTCGGGGGAGCAGTGGAACGCGTCTGGCCGGGCGCGACGCGCGCGTCGAGGTGCTCGGCGGGGGCATCACGAACCACAACCTCAAGGTCGAAGTCGACGGCGAGGCGTTCGTGTTGCGCGTGGCCGGGAAGGACACGGGCCTGCTTGGCATCGACCGCTCCGTCGAGCTCGCGGCGACCGAGGCGGCTGCAGCGCTCGGCATCGGGCCGGAGGTCGTCGCGTTCGTCGAGCCCGACGGGTGGCTGGTGACGCGGTTCGTCGAGGGTGCGATTCCGTCCATGGAGCGCATGCGCGAGCCCGGGATGCTCGGGCGCGTCGCGCGATCGCTGCGCGCGTTCCACGGGAGTGCGGGGATCCCGGGGTCCTTCGACTCCTTTCGGGTCGTCGAGACGTACCGGCAGACTGCGCTCGACCGCGGCGGCGCCATTCCGGACCCGTACGAGTGGGCGCACGCGATCGCGGCGACGATCGAGTCGAGACGCTCGGCGGACGTGCACGTCCCGTGCCACAACGACCTCCTGAACGCAAACTTCCTGGAGGACGGCGAGCGGCTCTGGATCGTCGACTGGGAGTACGCGGGCATGGGCGACCGCTTTTTCGACCTCGCGAACTTCTCGATCAACCACGAGCTCGACGTCGAGGCGAGTCGCGCGCTTCTCGACGCGTACTTCGGCGAGCTGCGGGAGGAGGACGTTGAGGCCCTCGAGCTCATGCGGTTCATGTCGGACTTCCGCGAGGCGATGTGGGGCGTGGTGCAGTCGGCGGTGTCGGAGCTCGACTTCGACTTCGAGGCGTACGCGACGGAGCACTTCGAGCGACTCCGCCGGACGGCCGACTCCACGGCGTTCGTGACAGCCCTCGGATAAACGAGAGGCGCCTTGCGGCGCCTCTCGTCGACCGACTCAGGCGGCGCGCTAGGCGCCCGCCTCGGTCGGCAACTCGAACTGGCCGAGCTGCTCTTCCTCGAGCTGCTCGAGCTCCTCCTCCGTGCCCATGCGCACCGGGCCCTTGAACCAGTTCTTCGCCGACAGCGCCCACCAGCCGCCGAAGAGGAGGCCGATGCCGCCGAACCAGAGGACGGCGTAGTTCGCGGCCTCCCAGTGAACGCCGTCCTTCCACGGCAGCCCGACGGTGTACAGCGGCATGAGGAACACGATCGAGATGAACAACACCCAGACGATCGCGACGACGTCGACCCACTTGTAGTGCCTGCCGAGCGTCCAAGCGCCCGGCTCGACCCAGCTGTCGCCGTTGCCGGTAGCGCAGGTTTACCGGGAGGATGAACGCGATGTACAGGCCGATCACGGCGATCCCCGTGCCCACGCAATAGCCGACGAAGTAGTTCCAGAGCGCCGGCAGCATAGGACGCCGCCAAGAACGCGACGCCGAGCACCGACCACCGCGGGACGCGGTTCCGTGCGACTCGTCGCCACAGCTGGTGGCCGGGCACGGCGCCGTCACGCGAGAACGCGAACAGCATCCGCGACGCGGATGTCATCGATGCCGTCAGGCAGAAGAACTGAGCTACCCCGCAGATGAAGAGGAGGAACTCCGCCCAGTTCTGGCCCATGGACTCGGTCCAGCTCCAGGGGACGATCGGCACGAAGTTGTTGAGGCGATGGCGCCTCGTCGTGTCCGGGAATCGCGAACGTGACGGCGACGAGCAGGATGAAACCGAAGAAGACCGAGACGACGACCGACGTCCACATCCCGACCGCGGCCATGCGCGACGCCTGGTGCGTCTCCTCGGCCGTGTGGGCGGATGCGTCGAACCCCGTGATCGTGTACTGGGCCAGGAGCAGCCCCAGACCGAACACGAACCAGAACGCCGGACTGGAGAACGAGTCGTCGCCGCCCCCGTAGCCCGAGTTGTTCACCGTCTCCGTGAAGACGTACGAGAGCGACTGATGGTGGTCGGGGACGACGATCAGGACCCCGACGATGAGCACGACGCCGACCATGTGCCACCAGGCCGAGACCATGTTCAGACCCGACGTGATTCGGATGTTGAAGATGTTGATCAGCACCGCCCCGAGCAGGAAGATCGCGTAGAGCATGTAGGTCGAGGCGTTGAACGACGTGCCGAACCAGTCGTCCATGTGCGCTCGGGTAGGTGAACCAGTCGTCGAACAGCACCTGTCCGAAGATCGCGAGTCCGTACCCGATCGCCGCCGTGACTGCGATCTGGCCGATGAGGTTGAACCAGCCGGTCGCCCAGCCCCAGCCGGGCCTCCGAGCTTCGACGCCCAGTAGTAGAGGCCGCCAGCCGTGGGGTAGGCAGACGCGATCTCCGCCATGCCGAGCGCGATGATTCATGCGACATGAGGCCGACGAGCAGCCAGCCCCAAGTCACGGCGACCGGCCCGCCGTGCTCGAAGGCGATCGTGTACGAGGTCAGGCACCCCGCGAGGATCGAGATGATCGTGAAGCTGATGGCGAAGTTGCGGAACCCTCCCATCGCGCGGAAGAGCTCCTGTGCGTACCCCAGCTTGTGGAGGATCTTCTCGTCCTCCGAGGTGTGGTAGCTCGGCGTTTCGCCTGTGCTCATGTGCCCTCCCAGGGGTTGCCTGCCGGTTCCAGGCGGGTATTACGTGCACTCCGGCGTTGACATGTCAACCAACGCACTAGGATCGCCGCGATGCTCTCGTTGGAGCGGCTCAAGGAGGAAGTGGAGACTGGCGCGATCGACACGGTCGTCGTCGCGTTCACCGACATGCAGGGGCGGCTCATGGGGAAGCGGCTCCATGCGGAGTTCTTCTGCGAGGAGATGGCCAACGAGCACCCGGTCGAGGGCTGCAACTACCTCTTGGCGCTCGACATGGAGATGGACCCGATCCCCGGCTACGAGATCGCGAGCTGGGAGCGGGGATACGGCGACTTCGCCATGCAGCCCGACCTCGGGACGCTGCGCCGGATCCCGTGGCTCGACGCCACGGCGCTCGTCCTCTGTGACGTGAACTGGCACGACGGCACGCCCGTGGGGCCGTCGCCGAGGCAGGTGTTGAAGGCACAGATGGAGCGGGCGGCGGCACTCGGATTCACGCCGATGGCCGGCTCGGAGCTCGAGTTCTACCTCCTCCGCCAGACCTACGAGGAGGCCTGGGCGCAGCGCTACGAGGACCTCACGCCCTCGGTGCCGTACATCCTCGACTACCACATCCTCGCCACGACCTACGACGAGGGCCTCATCCGGCAGATCCGCAACGGAATGCACGCGGCCGGGATCAAGGTGGAGACCTCGAAGGGCGAGGCGTGGCCGGGCCAGCACGAGATCAACTTCCGGTTCTCCGACGCGTTGACCATGGCGGACAACCACGTCCTCTACAAGAACGGGGCGAAGGAGATCGCCAATCTGAACGGATGCTCGATCACGTTCATGGCCAAGCCGTTCGAGTCGTGGATCGGCAACTCGTGCCACATTCACGCCTCGCTGTTTCGCGACGGCGAGCCGGCCTTCCGCGACGACCAGCAGCTCTTCGAGCGCTTCCTCGCGGGGATGATCGCCTGCTTCAAGGAGCTCGCGGTCTTCCTCGCGCCGACGATCAACTCGTACAAGCGGTACGCGGCCGGGAGCTGGGCGCCCACGACGCTCGCCTGGGGGAACGACAACCGCACGTGCGGGTTCCGCGTCGTCGGGCACGGCGCCTCGCGGCGGGTCGAGACCCGGATCCCGGGTGGCGACGTCAACCCATACCTCGCGTTCGCGGCGATGATCGCGGCCGGTCTGCACGGCATCGAGAACGAGCTGGAGCTTCCTCCGGCCCTCGTAGGCAATGCGTACGAGTCCGATGCGGAGCGCTTCCCCTCGTCGCTTCGCGAAGCGATCCTCGCGCTCGAGCTGGGCACGGTCGCGCGGAACGCGTTCGGCGACCAGGTGGTCGACCACTACCTCAACTACGCGCACACAGAGCAGGCGCTCTTCGACAAGGTCGTTACCGACTGGGAACGGGTCCGCTACTTCGAACGGGGTTGAGGATCGTTCTCATATCGGAGGTCGGGCCGGCCGTCGAAGGCCTGTCCGCCCTGCTGCGCGGGCTCGGTCACGAGCCGGTCGCATTGCTGTGCGTGCGGCGCGACGCAGAGCGCTATCCCGGGCTCGACGAGCTGCTGCGCGCGGCGCCACCTGAGCTCGACGTCGTGATGCCCGCCACACGGGATCGGATCGCGCCGCTGTTGCGCCTCTTCGAGCCGGACGTCGCCATGTGCCTCGGCTTCCCTTGGAAGATCCCGCCCGACGCGCTCGCGGTTCCGAGGCACGGCATCGTCAACGGGCATCCCTCGCTGCTCCCGCGCTACCGCGGGCCGAGCCCCGTGTCCTGGGCGATCCGCAACGGCGAGGACGAGGTCGGCTTTACCTTCCACTACATGGACGCGGAGCTCGACACCGGCAACATCCTCGGGCAGGCGCGGATCCAGCTCGCCGACGAGCACGGCTGGGACGAGCTGACGCCCAAGATCGCGACTGCCGTCGGCGACACTCCTCCCGGGCGTGCTCGAGCGCGTCGAGCGCGGCGAGCCCGGAGAGCCGCAGGACGAGAGCCGGGCGACCTATTGCGGTCAGTTCGAGCCGGAATTTGCGTGGATCGACCGGACGCGCTCGAAGGCCGAGATCGCGCGACAGGTGCGCGCGTGGCGGTTCCAGCCGATGTCGGTCGAGCCGCGCGGCGCGCTCGCCTCGCTGGACGGTGAGACGGTGCGCGTCCTGCGCGTCAGTGCAGAACCCGGCGAAGGCGCCGCGCTGGAGTGCGGAGACGGCACACTCTGGATCGTGGAGTCGGAGGCAGCATGAGGCCGGTCATCGGGATCACCTCCTATGCGCAGGAGGCGAGCTGGGGCGTCTGGCGGCTTCCGGCCGCGCTCATCCCCCTCGACTACGTGGATGCGATCGAGCGCGCGGGCGGGCGCGCGCTCGTGATTCCGCCGGCGGAAGACGATGTCGAGGAGACGCTCGACGCGCTCGACGCCATCGTGTTCTCGGGTGGCGCCGACGTCGACCCGGCGCACTACGGGGCGGAGCCGCATCCCGAGACCGACACGCCCCAGGCACGGCGCGATGCGGGGGAGATGGCGCTCCTCCATGCAGCGCTCGAGCGGGACATGCCCACGCTCGCGATCTGCCGCGGGTTCCAGCTCCTCAACGTCGCGCGTGGGGGGGACCTCGTCCAGCACCTCCCCGAGGAGGTCGGGAACGACGACCACAAGCAGGTCCCCGGCGAGTTCGCCGTCCACCCGGTGGAGGTGAAGGACGGATCGCGGCTGGGTGAGATCGTCGGGTCGACGCCACGGGTGACCTCGCATCACCATCAAGCCCTGGGCCGCGTCGGCGACGGCCTCGTCGAGTCTGCCTGGGCCGCGGACGGGACGCTCGAGGGCGTCGAGGACCCCTCGCAGCGGTTCGTCGTCGGCGTCCAGTGGCATCCGGAGGCCGGTGAGGACGCAGCGCTCTTCGAGGCGCTCGTCGAGCAGGCACGCGAGTATCGCGCCGCGCGCACGAAGTAGGCTCGCATTCACGTCGAGAGGGGGCACGGTGTACTTCGCGTTCGCAGCCATCTACTACGTTCTGGTCGCCGTCGTGATCGTGGACGTTGTGCGACAGCCGTCGACTGCGCTTTCGGGCGCCGGCAAAGCGCTCTGGATCGTGGCCTTCTTGGTCGTGCCCGTGCTTCCGTGGCTCCTATACGGGTTCTGGCGAATCAAGCGGTCGCGCCTCTAGCGCCCGTGACCCTCACCGTTCTCAACCCCGCCACCGAGGAGCCCCTCGCCGAGCTCGAGCAGGCGGGTGTCGAGGAGGCGGACGCGGCCGTGGCTCGCGCCAAGGCTGCGTACCCCACGTGGCGGGCCGTGTCACCCGCCGACCGGGGGAAGCTGCTTCGGCGTCTCGCGACTCTGGTGGAGGAGAACGGCGAGGAGCTCGCGCGGATCGAGTCCCAGAACGTCGGCAAGCCCATCTCCGGCGCGCGCGGCGAGATCGGCATGGTCGCGCAGGTCTTCCACTTCTATGCAGGGGCCGTCGACAAGCACGGCGGCGAGACGATTCCGGTCGCAGGAGGCGTCGCGGCCACGTTCCGCGAGCCGCTCGGCGTCGTCGGGCTCATCGTCCCGTGGAACTTTCCGGCCAACATCGCGAGCTGGAAGCTCGGGCCGGCGCTCGCGTGTGGCAACACCGTCGTCCTCAAGCCGGCGGAGCTCACGCCGCTGTCGGCTCTGAGGCTCGGGGAGCTCTGCCTCGAGGCCGGGATCCCGGAGGGAGTCGTCAATGTCGTCGTCGGCAAAGGCTCGATCGTCGGCCAGCGGCTCATCGAGCATCCCGACGTCGCGAAGATCGCGTTCACCGGCTCGACGGAGATCGGGCGACTCGTGATGCAGGGCGCCGCGGGCACGATCAAGCGGGTCACGCTCGAGCTCGGCGGGAAGTCCGCGAACGTCATCTTCGAGGACGCCGACCTCGAGAAGGCGGCCGCCGCGGCTCCGTACGCAGTCTTCGACAACGCGGGCCAGGACTGCTGCGCTCGCTCGCGCGTCCTCGTCCAGAGCTCGGTCTACGACCGCTTCCTCGACCTCCTCGTGGGCGCGACTCGCGGGGTGAAGGTCGGTGACCCCTCGGACGACGCGACGGAGATGGGCCCGCTCGTGTCTGCCGCACACCGCGACACGGTGGCGTCCTTCGTCGAGGGCGAGCCCATGTTTCGAGGCGACGTCCCGGAGGGGCCGGGGTACTGGTACCCGTGCACCCTTGTCGAGGCGGCGAACGACGATCGCGTCGCGCGGGAGGAGGTCTTCGGACCGGTCGCCGCCGTCATCCCGTTCGAGGACGAGGCCGACGCGATCCGCCTCTCGAACAACACGCCGTACGGGCTCTCGGGCTCGATCTGGACGCGCGACGGCGCGCGCGCGCTTCGCGTCGCGCGCGCCGCCGAGGCGGGTGTGCTGTCTGTAAACGCGAACACGTCCGTACGCGTGCAGACGCCGTTCGGCGGGTTCAAGCAGTCCGGGTTCGGCCGTGAGCTGGGCCTGCATGCGCTCGAGGGCTACTCGGAGGTCAAGAGCGTCTTCATCTCGACGGAGGGCTGAGCAGATGGGCAGGTTGGACGGAAAGGTCTGCGTGATCACCGGAGCGGGCGGCGGCATGGGCCGAGAGGCCGCGATCGTGTTCACGGGCGAGGGCGCGAAGGTGTGCGTCGCCGACCTCGACGTCGCGCTCGCCGAGGAGACCGTCGGGCTGTGCTCGGGCGACGCATTCGCGTTCGGCGTGAACGTCGCCGACGAGGACGGCGTCCGCGCGATGTTCGCCAGCACAGCTGACCGCTTCGGCGGAGTCGACGTTCTCTACAACAACGCGGGCATCTCGCCCGGAGACGACGCATCTGTCCTCGACACGACCGTCGACGCGTGGCAGCGCGTACAGGACGTGAACACGAAGGGCGTCTTCCTCTGCTGCAAGCACGGGATCCCGTATCTGCTCGAGCGGGGCGGCGGATCCGTGATCAACGTCGCGTCGTTCGTCGCGATCCTCGGCGCGGCGACGTCGCAGATCTCGTACACCGCGTCCAAGGGGGCGGTGCTCGCGATGTCGAAGGAGCTCGGGGTGCAGTTCGCGCGGGAAGGCGTGCGCGTGAACGCGCTCTGCCCGGGGCCGGTCGAGACGCCCCTGCTGCTCGCGATCTACGGCGACGACCCGGCTGCGTTCGCGCGGCGGCAGGTGCACTGGCCGACCGGGCGTCTGGGGAAGCCGCGCGAGATCGTCGATGCCGCGCTGTTCCTCGCCAGCGACGAATCGTCGTTCGTGAACGCCTCGGCGTTCGTCGTCGACGGCGGCATCACGTCCGCCTACGTCACGCCGGAATAGACCCGTACAGTTGATGTAAGGCGAGCCTTACAGACCTGCTAGTCTGCCGACCCGTGAACGAGGTTCTCTGCGAGAACGTCAAGCGGCGCCGCGCGTGGCAGTCCTGGGGCATCTGGGTCTTCGCGATCGCGATCGTGGCCACGCTCGTCGCGAGTCTCGTCTTCGCTTCGAGAGGGACCCCCGATCCGACCGAGGCTCGCGCGGACGAGTCGCACGCCGTGATCGTCGCGAACAGCGCCATCATCGTCTTCCGCGAGGGCCTCGAGGCCGTGCTGATCCTCGCCGCGGTCACCGCGCCGCTCCTCGGATCGCGCCGGCAGCTCGAGCGCCCGTCGCTGTGGGGCGCTCGCTCGTGCCTTCGTCGCCGCGGTCGGCACCTGGTTCGTCGCGCAGGCAATCCTCGCCCAGTTCGCCCGCACGCTGGACCAGCTGCAGGCGATCACCGGCCTGCTCGCGATCGCGGTGCTGCTGGTGATCATGAACTGGTTCTTCCACCGCGTCTACTGGACGCGAGTGGATCGGGCAGCCGCAACGCACAGCGAAAGCGGGCGCTCGCGCGAGATCGACAAGACAGGGTTCATAACGGGCAGGTCCTCGGGCTTCTGCTGCTCGGGTTCACGAGCGTCTACCGCGAAGGCTTCGAGGTCGTGTTGTTCCTGCAGAACCTCCAACTCCAGGCGGGCACCGCCACCGTGCTCGAGGGCGTCGCGCATCGGGCTGGCGGCCACGTCGGCCGTCGGCGTCTTCACGTTCCTCCTCCAGCGGCAAGCTCCCGTACAAGCGCATGCTCGTCGCGACCGGCGTGATGCTCGGCTTCGTGCTCGTCGTGATGGTCGGAGGAAGCGCCGCGCACGATGCAGGACCTCGGGTGGCTGCCCAGCACCCCGATCGGCGTCACGTTCCCGGACTGGTGGGCTCGCTGGTTCGAGCTCGTCCCGACGTGGGAGACGCTCGGCGCCCAGGCTCTCGCGGCCGCGCTGGTCGCGGGCTCGTACTTCGCTGCGGAGTACGTCAAGGTTCGGCGGCCTCGGCAGCGTGGGGAAGAGCCGGCTACACGTGCGGCCGGGCCGCTACTAGAGACGTCCTAGACGCCGACGACCTGGACGAGCCAGCGCCGATCGCGCTCGCGGTCGAGCTCGAGGAAGAGCACGCGCTGCCACTGGCCGAGGCAGAGCTCGCCGTCGCGCACGGGAATCGACTCGCCGGCGGGTCCGAGGAGCATGGACATGCAGTGGGAGTGGCCGTTCCCGACCTCCATGTCCTCCTCGCAGACGTTCTCGGTGCGGCGATCCCAGTCGTCGTGCGCGTAGTAGTGCTCGGTCGGAACGAGGCGCTTGAGCAGCACGGCGAAGTCCTCGAGGAAGCCGCGCTCCCATTCGTTCACGCGGACGGAGCAGGTCGTATGCGGGGAGTAGACCGAGCAGACCCCGTCGAGGATGCCGCTCTGCCGGACAGCGTCCTGGACGTCCTCCGTGATATCGGTGACGGTCAGCCCGCCAGCCGTCCGGAGCTGATGCTCGGCCTGGAAGGTCTTCACGACTCGGACATTCTGTCAGCAGCGCGCGCGGTCGGCTCGGGCAAACCGTCGGTTACGCTCAGCGTGGGCGGGCCCGTAGCTCAGCTGGTCAGAGCAGCCGACTCATAATCGGTTGGTCCCTGGTTCGAGTCCAGGCGGGCCCATAGCCACCCTAGTCGAAGAGCCGAAACCGCATGGTTACGTGGGTCAGGCTTGCCGGAGATGGCTCGAATGAGTACCCCGTGCTGTCCCGGTGCTGTCCCAGGAATTCGCCGAAAGTTGTCGGATGTACTCGTCGACGACTCTCGGCGCCGGCGCGCCGTTCGGCCAGACGATGTAACTCAGAGCCAGCTGCGCCTCTTCTCCCGTAGCGACCTCGAGGAACCCCGATACGCGACGGGCCGCCTTCGGCGTCACGGCACCGCGATCCCGTACGAGACGAGCTCCTCGCGGCTGAACTCGCGCAGAACTGCGGCCCAGTCGATCTGCTCCGTCTCGGGCTCGACCTGGACGACCTCCGCGGAAGTACCCCGCCTCTCGGCGACCAGGCGACGCAGGAGCGCCCGTACTTCGTCACCGCCCATTCCGCAGACGCTGGCGAGGTGCTCGAGGTCGGTCGGCGCGTGGGGGAAAGACCGTCGCTGCGGATCCGCGTCTCGCGCCACGCTCGGGATGCTAACGCCTTCCCCGGCGATTACTCAGCATGCTCTATACGCTGCTGAAAATCTGCATATGCAACAGACGCGAGAGACGATTCCCGCGCTACTCACGGTCAACGAGATAGCCGGCGCGTTGCGGCTGAGCCCCTCGGCGATCTACCGAGCTATCGACGCGGGCGAGATCAAGGCCGTTGCGGGTGACGTCGAGGCCGGGGGCATCGCTGCGCGTCCCAGCCTCCGAGCTCGAGCGCATCCTCGAGACCGGCGCGGCACACCGATAGGAGGAAGCATGAGCGACGGCAACGAGTGGTTCGGCACCATAGTTGGGGGCGGCTCGGGGGTGACCGGCCAGAGGGCCATCTCGCCGATCTCGATTCCCACCGCCTTTGCACGGCGGAACGCCTGGAAGCCGCGAAGATGTACTGGCCCGAGCGCTCGCCCGCAGATTTCGAGGCGTACGGGACGACTGGCCGAAAGGTTGTCGACCGCACGACCGGCGAGCTGTACGTGCGCGTCGAGCACGACCCGTTTCAGTCGGAGCGGCCAGGCGAAGACCTGATCACCTGCTTCGTGCAGAACGGCGGGTGGCTGTGGTTCCTAAAGCCATACGGCGTCGGGAACCACGCGGGTGTCGGCCTGGATGCCGCCACCTTCGGCGGCGAAGTCCGGCAAGACCGGAAGACCCTCCGACCGATCCTCGTCGACGCGATCGGTCGGCGGGTGAAGAGTCGTCTGGTGGAGGGGAAGCGGTGAGCAGGCCGACACCGATGCATGAGCACTATCCGCAAGCGTTCTGGACGGAGGCTGAGTGGCGCCAATGGGAGCGGGCAGGACGTCCACGCATACCACCCAGGCTTCGGCTGAGCGCGAAGGTTCCAAAGAACCTTGACCCGACGCCGGTCGTGCAGCCAACTCACATGCTCGGCGGCTTTGATCTCAACGGTCAGCGGCGGCCACGGGCTGGCCGGGCTGCGCGACCGGAGATCGACCGGTTGCTCGCGAAGCTGGGGATCGGGCGTCGGTGAGTCGCCTCCTTGCAAGCGGCGGATGGGTCAGCGCACGCAGCATTCCGGGTGACTCGAGCGATGCCACCTGCTCGTTCTGCTCGGGCCGACTGGACTCGCACGGCTGGGTTCATGTGGCGCGCATGCAGGCCGTGTGTCGTCTCTACCTCCCGGGCCCAAACGAGCGTGACGGCGCAGCTGGACGTGAAGCTGTCGAGCGGCTCGATGAGATGAGGGATCGGGAAGAGGCCGGACGCGCCAAGATGGCGCACCCGGATGAGTTGCGTGTCTACTGAGGTGTCAAGGAGCGGCGAGCGGGACGTGGGGGTGGCAGGCACCTTCACCTGGCTGGCCCGCCCACCGCAGTGGACATCTTCGGCGGTCGAACTGCGATCGACGACAGGGTTTTCCCACACGAGCATCGACGCTGGCCCTCAGGCGAGTCACTCCGTCGCGTCTCGCAAACGGCTTGGGTTGAGAGGTCTTCGTTCAGCGCTGCGAACTTCGGCGGTTCCTCATGACGAGGAACACAACGATCAGCGCCGCGATCACCGCCCAGGTTGCGAAGAAGATGGTCATGCCTCCATGTTGCGTTCCTCGCCCACGCTGGACATCGGTAGAAGGCCGGGGTTTTCGGGGACGAGGCGAGGCGCTGACCCAGGCGATTGCGGAAGAGGCGTGGCCGACTCGGGATCGACTCCATCTGAAGACTCAGTATCGGTGGCCTTCGATGGTTTTTAGACAGACCACGCGCCGCCTGACCCTCAGTCAGGACGTACCCCCCCGAAGGATGATCCGTGCGGATTCGTCGCGATGTGGGCCGGACGCGGAATCGAAAAGCCGATTGCCGTCAGTCCTCATCCCCCCTCAGAGGAGGAGGCCACGCCCGGCCCCCATTCGGAGAAGTATGCGCCGCTGTATCCAGGGCTGCCAGGCCAGGCTCGATGCCTAGGGAGCCAACCCGAGCGACTACGACCGAGCGCGGATACGGCTGGACTCACCAGCGCATGCGCGCGCGCCTCGAGCCGGTGGTCAGATCCGGGAACGCGGTCTGCGTTCGCTGCGGAAAGCCGATCCTCCCGGGCGAGCCGTGGGATCTCGGCCATCATGATTACGACCGTTCGAGCCATACACCGGTCCCGAGCATCGCCGCTGCAATCGCTCCCACCGCCGGTCGGAGATCCAAGGGCTATCCCCTCAAGTGGTCGGTGAAGTGGTTCGACGATCCGGCGCCGGGTACAACCTGCGGCGACGAGGTCTACCTCGGCAACGGGATCTGGGAGAGGCTCCCGGCAGGGAGCGAGGGCTACTAGAGGCTTGATGTGAAAACTCGGGGCGGTCGCCCAGGGGGGCTAGCCGGCGGTCATGAAGTTATGAACGTCAATGAACTCGATCTTTGGCTTGGGAATGCCGAACTTCTCGGCCGCGGGCGTGATCTTATTGGCTGCGAACGCCTCGAACGCCTGCTTCGTCGTGAAGACGTCGATTACGCGAAACCCTCCGCCGATCCCGGCTGCCCAATGAAATAGACAGGCTGGATCCGGATGGGGCCCGCCGGGGGTCCCGCCCATGTCCGCGACGGACTTGTCGTAGTTCTCAAGCGTTGCGCCCGGGCCGTGAAAAGTGAGTTCGATTGCGATTGCCATCCGGATGCTCCCTCCGCTTCGCCGTTCACTCCTATGTCGGCTCGGATTCGTACCAGATCGCACGAACTTGTCAAGCAGATCGCATGACCAGGGAGGAACTCGACGTCCTGGCCAACCGCGTGGTCGCGACTGGCACGGGGATCCAGCGCCAGCGACGACCTGCGGCGACGAGGTCTATCTCGGCCACGGGATCTGGCAGACGATCCCGGCGCGCTGACCGGGCGCCGCCTTCTCGTACTTGGGCGAGCCGCGTTCGGCATACAGGTGGACGAGTTGAAGACAAGTCCTCCAGCGGGAGATTCGGGAGTTCCCGTGCCGCGTCCTCAGCCAGCCACAGCGCTCGGCGCTCGATAGCTCTGCGAAAGCGCACCTGCGCGTGAGGTTGGGCGGTCAAGAACGTATGTTCTCATGGCTGCGGCGATGATGCCCACGTCGGATACGAACCCGCCGCAGCCGAGATTCCGCGAGGGACCGAAAGCTTCGCGGCTTCACCGCCATCGGCATCGACTACGAGGAGGGCGGAGCGCCAGCCGCGGCTTTCACTCCCGCAGCGCCTCGAAAAGACGATCGAGCGGCTGTCGGAAGACCAGGTCGGCTGTTCGTCCGTGACGCCAGCGTTGTCGGTGACGTTGCGTGTGTCGGTGCCGTCGCGGTTCGCGACATAGATCTCGAGATCGCCGTCGCCCTGAGTCCACGCGATCCTGCTCCCGTCGGGCGACCAGACGGGAGCCCTGGTGTTCTCGATTCGGATCTCCGAAGATCTTGTGCCGTCGGGTGCCGTCCGCTCGCATCACCCACAGGGCCGTGTCGGTCGTGAACGCGATTGCCCCGCCGTCGGGCGACCAGGCGAAGGGCGTCCCTATCGTCGACAAATCCACCTTCGCCCGTGCCAGCAAGTGTCTGTCCGTGCCGTCCGGATTCACGACCCAGATACCGCGATCATTGATGTAGCTGATGCGGCCATCGGAAGTCCAGACGGGGTTCCAGTTGTTAACGCCGGTTAGGCGGCGCAGTCCAGTGCCGTTCGGATTCACGACATAGACCCAGTTTCTACCGTCGTCGTTACGGTCGAAGGCCACCTGTTCCCCGTCGGGAGACCAAGACGGATTCCAGTCGTCCTCGTGGGTGTCCGTGAGCCGTCGCGGACGCCCGCGGTCCCGATGAGACGACCCAGATGTCCTCGTAGGCGTTGTCGTTCCACCCACCCTTACTCCCTGAGTAGGCGATCCACATGCCGTAGGGAGACCACGCGAACGACCCAACCGAGTCGTACGCCGTTCGTTGTTTCGTGACTCGCTGGGTCTCGCTCGTTCTCATGTCGGCGACGTAGATCTCGCTGCCAGCGCGTCGTGACACCGCGTAGGCCGCCGTGCCGGTGGAGAGTGGCGGTGCCGGATGAACGTCCGTACAGGGCGATGCCCAGTCCTGGGTCGCGTCCTCATCGCTACAGCCGGCAGCGACGAGCGACAGAGCAGTAACGGCCACGACGAGAGCCCTCCTCATGAGTTGAATTCTGCGTCCTTCGCTCAACGCGTGCTCAAAACGCTTCAGTCCAGCCCGCCCGCCTCCAGCTCGCCTTCCCTCAGGTACCGCTCGAGCCAGCGCATCGCCTCCTTCTCGTACTTCGGCGACCCTCGCTCCCCGTAGAGGTGGACGAACTCGAGTGCGTCTTCGAGCGGCAGGTTCGGGAGCTCGCGGGCGGCGTCTTCGGCCAGCCACAGTGCTCGGCTTCTGTCATCACGGCGTCGGAAGGCATGTGCTGAGCACGCCGAACGAGCGGAGCTCGCCGGCGCATTGAAGGGGCCGCGCATCGTGAAAGCCGTCGCGCACCGTAATGAGCGGTGCAGCGCCGAGCGGCGCGCCCAGGCCGCCGGTGACGAGGAAGTCGATTACGGGCTCGTCTGCCCGGAGCCCGCGTGCTTGCAGGACGCTGGCGAGCTCGGCCTTGTCCCGATACACGACGCCGTAGTCGCCGGCTGTGCCGCCGAACTCGGCGAGAAAGCGGTGGAACGAGAGCGTAAACGCCGTGTACCCCGCCGAGACCACTACTAGTACCGCGATCGCTCCGATCGTGGCTGGCTGTCGGACACGCGGTACCGCACCTACGAGATCGGAAAGGGCGAGCGCTTGCACCGCGAAGACGACCGGAAACGTGACGATCAGATAGTGCGGGAAGAGGCGGCCGCCGGCGGGGATCGCGAGCCAGGCGCCTGCGAGCCAGACGAGTAAGAGCGCTCGCGAAGCACTGCTGGGAGTGAGCACCAGCCAGGGCCAGCGCCGGCTGGAGCTGATGCCACGTACGACGCAGAGTGCGCACGTGACGAGCCCGAGCACGAACAATGTGGCCGCGACCGTGCTCGCAACCTTCGCCACGCTCCACGCCGGTCCGGCATCGGTCACGAACGCCGGCAAGCTGCCGCCCGCCACATACCCCCAGCCTCCGGTCCCGACCAGCCGGATCGACTCGCGAACAACGTCGAATGGTCCTGGCCTCTCCCCGCCGTCGGGCGCTCCCGAGGCGAGCTCAGAGACGTCCTCGAACCCATTCGTCACCTGGTGGTACAGCCACGGCGCGAGAAGCAGCATCGCGACGGACACGCCGAGCGCGAACGCCGGCCAGTGCACCTCGCGGGCGCGGTAGAGCAGGAGGACCGTTCCGGGGACGACGAGTACGAGCGCCGAGAAGTTGAGCTGGAAGCCGAGACAGAGGAGGACGGGGATGAGCGCGACCGCGCGACTACGAGGGCGTTCGAGCACGACAAACATGCTCCAGAGGAAGGCGGTAGTAACGACCGGAAGCACGCTCTGTCCCCAGAGCTTGCGGCCATAGAGAACTGCCCACGGGGCGGTGGCGAAGAGCGCCGCTGCGCCGAGTGCGACCAGGGCGCCGAACCGCGGCCGCAGGACGAAGTAGGTGAGAATCACGGCCGCAACAGCAAGCACGCCGACGAACGCCGAAGCAGCCCGTGGATCGTCCCACAGCGCTAAGGGCATAGCCGTCAGGTAGACGAAGAGCGGCGGGTTGTGCGCCCCCACGCTCGATCTCAGCCCAACCGTGAGGAAGTCGCCGTCGAGCAGCCGCCGCGCCAGGTTGATCGCGGTTGCCTCGTCGAGCTTGAATTCGATGAGGTCGAGATGGCGCAGACGCAGCCAGGCTGCGAGCACGCCGATGCCGAGCACAACCTGGATCTCCCACCGTCGACGCCCACCCGCCCGTGATATCGGCTCCTCAGGTGACACGTCCTCCTCCGAGGATATGACGGGAACGTGGCGCAGGCCCGCGCCGCCAGGAAGTACATTCCGCAACACGAAAGAGTGCAGCAGAACGATGCGCGCCGCGATGCTCGCAGGCCCGCTTCTTGTCGCCCTCATTCTTGGCGTCACCGCTCAGGGCGCGACTGAGGCTGTGATCAGGGGAACTGTGAACAGTGATCGCCTCGAAGGCACGGCCCGAGACGACCGCATCTTCGGCCTCGCCGGTGACGACGATATCCGGGGTCAAGGCGGCTTCGACGTCCTCTTCGGGGGGCTGGGCGATGACACCCTGTCGGGAGATAGCTGGGAAGGACTACGTGTCCGGGGACGAAGGCGACGACACGCTGTTTGTCTCCCTCAGCGGCACGCTGGCGGACTTTGCATCGTGCGGTCCGGGCGACGACGTTGTTGTGGTCGCCGGCGTGCCCGACTCCCGCCGTGCGCGGGTTCGGCAGCAACTCGACGGTGCTCCGAGCTACTGCGAGACCATCCGCTTCTCCGCGCGCTGATCCAGGACGCGCGCTCCTCGATCCGCAGGTAGTTCGCGCCACGGCGAATTGAGGGGCGACCTCAGGCCGCCCCTCAGTTCCGCGGGCCGATCTGGCTACGGCGTCTTGTCGCCGTAGATGTCCTGGTCGATCCCGCCTGCGTGCGGACAGAGATCGCTGCTCCAGGACTTGATCGTGTTGCCCTTCTTGTCGGTCGACGTGAGTACGTTGCGACATTGCTTGACATCTGCTGTCGCTGCGTCCTCATCTTCGGGGTCCTCCCGCGGATCAAGGCCCTGAACGGTGTTTCGCCAGTCGGTCCAGGTGCCGAAGGAGACATCCCCGCGCGACGTGATCCAGAGGTAATCGCCGCCGAAGGGCATTGCGCGGTTGTCGAACTGCTCGAAGTTGCCGTTGCTCATCACGTCAGTGACCTTCGTGCTGGCAGCCCACTGGTGCCATGGTCGATGGACTTGGTCGCATAGACGTCGAGCGCATGACGGTCGTTCGATCAGCGCAGTTGCCAACCGGGCGCAACGGTGAGTAACACGGGTCATTGCGCGTATCCCACCAGAGCGCATGCAGGATGCCGCCGTCGGCCGCGATATCCGGGTAGCCCTGGTGGCCCGCTCGCTTGGTCGTCGAGGAGCTTCGGCCCGGTCGCCCGCTCCGGTCGCACCGTTGTAGCGCACGAAGTAGCCGCAGTCTGGCTCGCCCTTCCCGAAGCGAGCGAACCATAACTCGTCCCGCGTATCTAGAGCCGTGCCCGCTTCGTGCGTCGTACACCACATACATCCATTCGTGCTCGCGGTCGAACTGGTCGGCCGTTGAGCGGTGGTTGTCTCCCGTCGGAAGAAGGTGTATCCGGACTTGCACGATCGCGAAGTCGCCGCAGTCACGCGCAAGTCCTCGCGGCGCGCGCTTTCTTCCTCCGAGGCGGGATCATCGGGCGTCGCCTGCGGTTGCGGCATGGGCTCCGGCGCACTGATGTCCTGGGCCGCATAGCCGACATACGGCGTCAGCGACCTTCGTCGGGCCGAAGCTGGTCCGCAGTCTGTGGACTTCGCGACGCCGACGCCCTCAGTCTGTGCGCTCTGCGTGCTGCCTTGGTCCCAGGTGACATAGACGTTACCGTTTCCGGTGATGGCGAAGTCCGGGTCCTGGATGTTCTTGCCTCGATGTCGTTACCAACTTGGGTTCGACCACGTCGCGCCATGGTCGGTGGAACGGACGTAGTAGATGTTCGAGCCCTTCGCGGCGCTGAAGCGCGCCCAGGCGAAGTAGACGGTCCCATCGCAACGGCCGCCCGTGTGGTCCGCCTCGATGGCGGTCTTGTCGTGGAAGACGCCGAGAAGGCCGGGTGCCGAGGAGCCGCTTGCCATGACTTTGGTGCCGCGATAGACGAGTCCGTCCTTCGCCGTATCGACGCCACTCGCGTCCGGATCCCCACCTGCGGTTCAACCGGGTTCACGTATCGGGCGACCCACTGATCTCCGAAGGTCTTTGGCGTGCCCGCCGGATCATCGGAGCTTTCCGAGCCGAAGAAGCGCGCCCGTGGCCGTCCCAGGCGATCACTGGATCGCCGGCGCTTGCTGTTCGGACCATCCGAGAGGGCGCGGAATGGTGAAGCGTCGCCCGGATAACCGGGGACAAGTGAGCTCAACCAAGTCCCTCCGCCGTCCGTCGAGCGGTAGTAGCCGAGCCAGATCGGGCCGACAGCAACTAGCGTGCCGTCGAGCCGTCCGGTTGTAGACGCCGCAGTAGTCGTTCGAGCTGCCGATCAGGACGTTTGTGTTCCGCGGGTCGAGCCCGACGGCCGGCTCGTTCTGGCGTCCGCGCGAGATCGTGCACTCGTCCAGCGTCGCGTCGGTGTATGGATTACCAGTCGCAAGCGTGTAGGCGCTGACGTACCCGGCGCCGCAGCCTGCGAGCGGATGACAGTCATTTGTCAGACGTACGTCGCCGCCGGGTGTCGAGCCTGTCGCGCTTCCGGCAACCACGAGCGCACATACAGCGAACGCTGCGAACAGGATACGTCTCATCGATTCTCCCCTCAGAGTCGAGTGTGCCCGTCTCCGTGCGAGCACGAGCGTAGTACACGCAAGACGCTCGGCACTAAACGAAGTGGCCGATTCGAACGCAGGCCCCTGAGGGGGAGCCGTTTCTAGCCGGCGTCTCGTTCGCGCCGCAGCTGCTCAGCGATCGCCCTGATCTCCGCCGCGACTTCGTCCTGCTTTAGCGGATCAGCGCCCTCGATGGGTGCGAAAGCTGTCGGCTTCCGCCAGCCGTACGCGAGAAGGAGCTCATGCGCACGAATCTGGTCTGCGGGGCGGACAGCCCTTGTGTTCACACCCACCCCCTCACCCCTCGCGATCGCGAGCAATCCTTCGACGAGCATGGTGGGATCGCCGCCGCTGGCGTCGCGTACAGCTTTTGCAAGACCCTTTGGTCTTCCTCCGGGGTTACCAGACTGCCCAGGCTGGAAGGGGCGGCCGATTCTTCTCACTGTTCCGTCGCTGTTCTCAGCGGGCTCCATGAGCACCATTGTCCAGAAGGTGTGGATGAAGGTCCAGCAGCCATCAAGGGAGAGCACGTTCGCGCACCAGCGGATCCACACGGGTGGTCTCATCACGTCCAGGCGGGTGCTTCGTGCTTCTGCCAGCTGTCGCCTGTGCGACGACGCTACTGATACGGGCCGCTCGTCTGGCTCTCGCGCTCCAGAGCGAATAGCCGCCACTCGCCGGGGATCCCTTTGAGTTCGTAGGCGCCGCGCTCGATGAACGCAATGCCAGACCCGGCGACCAGATCTTTGACGGTACTGGAGACGAGCACCTCGCCCTCGTTCGCTTTGGCGGCCACGCGCGCACCGGTGTGCACTGCGATCCCGGCGACCTTTCCGTCCGCGATCTCGCACTCTCCTGTGTGCAGCCCGGCGCGGACGCTCAGGCCAAATTGGCGGACGCCGTCGACGATCGCGGACGCGCACTGGATCGCCCGGGCAGGACCGTCGAAAGTCGCAAGGAAGCCGTCGCCCGCGCTGTCCACCTCGCGGCCGCGGTATCGCAGTAGCTCGCGGCGCACGAGCGCGTTGTGGCGTTCGAGCACTTCCCGCCAGCGCCGATCGCCGAGGTCGATCGCCTTCGTGGTCGAATCGACGATGTCGGTGAAGAGGACGGTCGCAAGCATGCGTTCCTGTTCGGCGTCCTCCCACCCGCCGGTCTGCCACACCTCTTTCAGGAAGCGTTCGATCTCGGCCTGGATTCGATCGGCGCTGGCGCCTCCAAGCGCGAGATGACCGATCCCCGGAAGTTCGACAAAGCGCGCCGCGCGAAGCTGCTGCGCCGTGTATCTGCCGGCCTCCACAGGCACGATCTGATCTTCGCTGCCGTGCATCACGAGCGCCGGCACGCGTACCGTCGGCAGAACATCGCGGATGTCGATCTCTCGGTTCATCCGGTAGAGCGCCTCGAGCATCCCGGGACTGGCTCCGTAACGGAGCAAGTCGATGTATGCCTCGATCTCGTCTTCGTGCTGCATGCCAAGAGCACGCACGGTTTCGCGGGCCTCGTCCCGGTCGGCGTAGACCCGCAGCGCCTGGTTCATTTCGCGCTGGTAGGCCTCCTCGCTTCGGCCCCAGGCAAAGTCTGGTGCCCACATCGTTCGAGGTGAGCAGCTTCGGACAACGAGCGCCGCGACCCGCTCGGGATACGTCGCGGCGAACAGGATGCTCATCGCCGCTCCTTCCGAGAGCCCATAGAACGCAGCGCGCCGCGAACCGGCCGCGTCCATCACGGCACGGACATCGTCCATCCGCGTCTCGAGGCTGGGAGCACCGCTAACCGGATCAGACATCCCGGTACCCCGCTTGTCGAAGCGGATCAACCGCGCGAACGACCCCAGCTCGTTCAGGAAGTCGCCGAACCCGGGCATCTTCCACTGCAGCTCCATGTGCGTGACGAAGCCCGGCACAAAGACGAGGTCGAACGGCCCCTCGCCGGTCACTGATAGGCGATATGGACGTCGCCGCTCAGCGCATACTGCGTCTCCGCCTCCACTGCCGCCATTCTCGCCTACTCCCGGCCGGCGCTGATCGCCCGTCACGTCCTGGCCGAGCAGGTCGGCGGCCTCGCGCAGGAGCCGAAGGTCGTCCAGGGTCGTGGTCATCTTTGGGAGCTGGTATCGACGCGCTCCCCGAAAGACGACGCCGAAGAACGCCGCGGCTGCCGCCATGCCAAAGACGACCGAGCAACTCATCGCGGAGGGGAAGAGCGCCGGGGTTCGAGGTCACGTGACGCAGCGCCCAAAGGCGACAGGAGAGATCGTCGTGCTGCCCGGCCTGCGACCGACAGGGCCGAAGTGAAGCGAGCGGCGAAGGTCGTCGTTCTCGCGGTCGCCGTCTACGCGGTTGTCACGAAGTCCGGGCGTGAACGGCTGAACCGTGCTCGGAGACGTAGCGAAATTTCGTCGCTCCGAATCCTGAAAATTGATGTATGCAGGCTGCGGGTTTGCGCCCCGGAAACACCCACCCCCCGTCGGCGGTAGCAGTCGAGTTCGCGCATCCGACTTCGTTGCCCATGCTGCATGCAGCGCCAAGACCACACCGAGACCACACGAGCAATGCATTTGAGAGCAAGTGCGACACACGCGACCCGCATGGCTCAGCCAAGTGCGCATGGCACGCGGCCTCTACCGTTTCCGGGCCGGGAACCGCCACGGCGCAGGCTCAACGCCGGTCTCGTACTCGGACACGATGAGCCCGTGCTCGCAGATCCGTCGCGCGAGCTCTGCATGCGCGGCCGGGTAGTCACGGTCGATCCCGCAGCCGAGGACTGCGACGGTCCTGCCGCCTGCTTCGAGGGCGCCACGATGGGCCTCACCGTCGATGCCGCGGGCCATCCCGCTCACGACGACGAGCCCTCCAGCCGCGAGCTCTCTCGCAAGCGAGCGCGCAACGGAGCGCCCGTAGGCCGAGCACGCTCGTGCGCCGACGATCGCGACTGTGGGTTCCTGCAGCAGCTCCGAGTCGGCCGACCCACGGAGATGGAGGCGCGCCGGCGGATCGTGGATCGCTGCGAGGAGAGCAGGGAAGCTGGCCTCGCGGCGGCGGAGACAGGCGTACTCGGTCACGCGGGAAGCTCTCCCGGCAGCCGGTAGGACAGAGCCTCGGCAACATGAGCGGGCTCCACGACCGTCGACCCGGCGAGCACGGCGATCGTCCGCGCGACCCGCGCCACCCGGGCTCGACCGCGCCCGGAAAGCGGAAGCCTGTCCACCGCGTTCGAGAGGAGCTCGGACGCCGGTTCGGTGCGTCGCGGAACGGCGGCCCCGAGACGCCCGCGCGCCTCGAGCACGCGAGCTCGAACCTCCGCTGACGGCTCGGCCGGTGGAGCCGCGAGCTCGGACGCACGCGGCCGTGGCATCGCGACAGCCAGATCGAATCGGTCCAGGAGAGCACGCGAGAGCTTCTCTCGATACGCCGCGAGACGTTGAGGCGTGCACACACACTCGACGGCGGGGTCGCCGCGGGCACCGCAGGGGCACATGTTCATCGTCCCGACGAGCTGGAAGCGTGCAGGGAAGAGCGCATGCCCGCCGACGCCGGCTACCAGGACGACGCCGTCCTCGAGCGGTTGCCTCAGAGACTCGAGCACCGAGCGCGGGAACTCCGGAAGCTCGTCCAGGAAGAGCACGCCGCGGTGCGCCAGCGAGACCTCCCCGGGCCGCGGACTTGATCCACCGCCGACGATCGCGGGCGCCGAGGAGCCGTGGTGTGGTGCACGGAATGGCGGGACGGCGAGAAGCGCTCGGCCCGGCGGCAGCGTCCCCGCGACCGAATGGATGCGCGTGACTTCGAGCGCCTCCGGCCGCGTGAGTGCCGGCAAGACGCCGGGAAGTCGACGGGCGAGCATCGTCTTGCCGGTACCGGGTGGGCCCATGAGGAGGAGGTTGTGCGCGCCTGCGGCCGCAATCTCGAGGGCCCGTCTCGCACGCTCCTGCCCGCGGACGTCGGCGAGATCGGGCGACGCTTCCTCGCACACCTCCTCCGACAACGGCTCGTACGGGGGTACCTCGATCTCTCCACGGAGGTACGAGACGACCTCTGCGAGATGGCGCACCGGAACCGGCTCGATGCCCGCGAGCGCCGCCTCCGGGGCCGACTTGGCGGCACAGACGACGCGCGTGAAGCCGGCGCGACGCGCGCCCTCGGCGACCGCGAGGGTCCCCGACACCGGTCGGATCCGTCCGTCCAGCGCGAGCTCGCCGACGGCGGCGTGCTCCGCGAGCCTCTCCGACGGCAACTGTCTCGTCGCGCCGAGGACTGCGAGCGAGATCGGAAGGTCGAACCCGGACCCCTCCTTGCGAAGCGCTGCCGGCGCGAGATTGACCGTGATTCTCCGGTTGAGTGGCCAGTCCAGCGAGGCAGAGACGATTCCGCTGCGCACACGGTCGTGTACGGCGCTTTGATTGGGCGGAGGAGCTACTGGCGCCGATCCCGTTGGCCGCCACCGCCTGAACCCCGCACCAACGCGCTCGACCGAGGAGGCCTCCGGGCCTCCTCTTTCGTTGAGGAGTATTCCTATTTGATCCACTCAGAGGGCGTTCCGCACGGAGCCTCTACCGAGCGTTCAGGATCGGCTTTCCCACTTCGTCGAGCGCCCCGGACTGGACGAGCCGCTCGATGGCGAACGCGGTCACCCTGTCGGGCTCGCGACCTGCCGACTGCGACTCGCTAAGACGTCCAGATGCGCGGAGGTGCGCCGGACACCTTCCCCTTGTCCGGCGCCCTCCGCGCAGTCCCAGCGATCAGTTGCCGTACGGCGGACCGGCGATGCCGGCGATCGTCCAGATCTCCCCGTCGAGGGTGATCACGTATGCCGTGTTGCCGATGATCTCGAGCGATGACGGCTGATCGAGCTCGTCGGCGATCGTTGTCATGGTGCCGTTCGCGTTCGCACGCATGAGGGCTCCCGTGTCATGGGCCGCCGGCGAGCCGGCGCATTCCGGATCGCTTCCACACGGGAACTGACCCTGCGAGAGTGCGAACAACGTCTGCCCGCGACCGATCTCGACATCGACGGCGAGGCGAGCACCGGAGGCGACGGTCGTTGCTGACGACGCTCCGGGGTCGAACGACACGATCTTCCCGTTCTGAGGCTCGTGCGGCACGGGGCCGGCTTCCGCCATGTAGATCGTGTTTCCGCGCACCGCGAGTCCTGTCGGGACGATGTCTCCGAACTGGATCATCTGCGTGACCGTTCCGTCCAGCGCGACGCTATAAACGCGGTTGTGATGTCCGTCGGTGACGAGGAAGCCGCCGCGGAACGGTTCGAGCGCATACTGCACACCGGTCGGCAAGGCGAAGGCCGTCGGTGGAGGGTTGTTGCAAGCGAACGTGCCGATGTCCGCGACGAGTGTCGAACTCGAGGGCCCGTCGATGCGGTAGATCCCGATCAGATCGGGATCGCATGCGACCAGACCCGGTTCGACGACCGTCACGAGGGCGTACGCCGTCGACCCATAGAACGCGACATCCATGACGCCGCCGAAGGGCAATCCAGCAAATCGCTGTGGTAGCCCGCTGGCGTAGAGCGTCTTCTCGCCCGTTCGCGGGTCGATCCGCCAGATTTCTCCGGCTGCCGGCTGGGGCACGAACAGCGCTCCGCCCGGGCCGATCGCGCTCCCGGAAGCAGCTCCGCCCGGCAATGCTGCGAGCAGTGCTGGTGCTCCCGGCTGCGCCGAAGGAGGTGCGGCGCTGGCGGCGAGTGGCACGATCATCGCCACCAAGGCCACCCCGGCAACCAGCAGTCTTCTTCGAGTACTCATCCCCTTCTCCCCTCTGTCATACCGCCTAGTTGTTGACCACCGATGCACCAACCACGTCGCGTATAGCCAGTACGACGACCGCAACCGCCGAAAGCGAGAATCGATCGTTTTCGTGCCATCCCCCTCCCCTAGTACCCCGCCCCCGAGTTTGTTGCGTGCGTAGCAAATCACTTCCGTCGCAAATTGCAAGGTCCGGCGCGAACTGCCTTTGGTCATCTGACCCCTTTTGGGACTGGACGCAGAGCGCTTCATCGAGGAGGTGCGCGGCGGCGATCCCGAGATGGCGGCGAAGCTGCGGATCGAGGAGCGAAAGCTCGAGGCGCTCTATCATGGGGCATGCTCCGGGTTGAACGCGAGCATCGATTCGATTGCGCGGTCGAGGCGGGATTCGCGTACGTCACGGACATGGACAACTGGCCGCACTACTGGCCTGGGTTCGTCCGAATCGAGTCGGGTTCAAGGTGGAGCACTCCCGGGGACGAGGCCGTCATGGTGGTTCGCCTTCTCGGCCGGGAGGTCGAGCTCCGTATGACCATGAGCCGCCTAGAGCCGAACCAGCTCGTCGAATACGTGAGTAGTCAGCCCGGGCTGCCGGATGCCCGTCACGAACGGCACTTCGTATCGGACGGCGGGCGCCTGAGATACCGCCTCGTGGTCGAGTACGAGCCGAGACCCGGGTTTCGCGGTCTCTACGACCGCGTTCTCGTACGGCGTGGCGTCGAACGCGCCCTACGGCAAACCCTTGCAAATCTCGAGGCGCGGTTGCCGAGGTCGATGGACGAGACCACACCCATGACGGCCTGAAGCGGCAAAGCTCGCGAGCTACCTGCGGATCGAGGAGCGCGAGCTGGAGGCGAGCGGGCTGAACTGAGCCGAGCAGCGGAAGTCGTCACGGCTGCCATGCCGGAGACCCGCCGTCGGTTAGCACCCGCGGCCTGCCCCCGGTCGAGGCGACGGTGTACACGCCCTTGTCTCCGGCATAGGCGATAGACCTTCCATCGGGCGACCAAACTGCCTCGCTTCCACTCGTCAGTCGCCTTAAGCCTGTGCCATCCGCGGCGACGATGTAGATGGATGAGGGCACATAGCCTCGCTCGAATGCGATCTCGTGTCCGCTGGGAGACCACTGAGGTGGTTGGTACGGCGGGTAGTCGGCTCCACGTGTGCGTCGAGCGAGGCCACGTCCGTCGGACCGCACGACATAAAGGTTCTCGTTCGTACCGATGAAGGCGATCAGATCTCCACGGGGCGACCAAGTCGGATCGGAGCCTGCCAACCACGGTCTGTGCAACGGGCGCGGATTCGCCCCATCAGCACCAATAACGAACACTGAGGTCCGGTTAGGCCAATAGCGGCTAAACGCGATCTGCCGGCCATCCGGCGACCAGGTTGGGTTCTCATCTTCCACCGGATGGCGCGTGAGGCGACGTGCGCCTGTGCCGTCGGGGTTCATGACCCACACGTCCGTCGAGAGGCCGTCCACGACATCCGCCGATCGCGCGAACGCGATCGTGCGCCCGTCCGGAGACCACGCCGGTCCCGTCGTAGACGCCGCGAGGACTCAACCGGCGCAGGCCTGAACCATCAACACCAACGACGTAGATCGCCGTCGTGTGACCCAGTCGCCGCGATCCATGCCGATTCGGATATCGCGCACGAAGGCAAGCCGACTGCCGTCGGGCGACCAGGCGATGTCGCGGTCCCTGGCAACGCCCTCTGTCAGTTGGCGGCGTCCCGTTCCGTTGCTGGAGATGACGTAGAGATCGCCATGGTCCTCAAACGCGATAAGGCGATCCGCCTCGGAAGACGCAGCAGCCGCAGGCACCCCAACGCAGCAGGCAGCGATGAGTCCAGCAAGCCGGAGAAGTGCGATGCGTGACCGGATCACCCACGCATCATCCACGGCATCGCTCAAGAGCGCCTCAAGAGGAGCATGAGAACATACGTTCGTGACCGCCCAGCCTCACGCGCACGTCCGCTTCCGCCGAGCGATCGAGCGCCGTGCGCTCTGGCTCGCCGAGGACGCTGCTCGCGAGCTACCGAACCTGCCGCTCGAAGACGCGCTCCAGCTCGTCCACCTCTACGCCGAGCGCGGGTCGCCGAAGTACGAGCGGGGCCGCGCTGCGCTGGCTTGAGCGGTACTTGACCGAAGGCTCGCCAAAGCTCAAGCACTTCGCGAGGGTCGCCCCGGAATTAGAGACGGGGGCCGACTGCGTTCCGCTCGCTCGTCGCAGTCCAGCTGTATGCAGGTGGATAACGTCCCGCTTCTTGGCGGATTGGTGGCCTAGCCGCGAGGCGGGGGCGAGCGCTAATGCAACCGCGCCACGCGTGTCCGACCCGCCAGAGGCTGGGATTGTGAGTCATGCGCTCGAGCTTCGCCCGCACGTGCGGGCCTGCAAAGACGAAGATCGCCTTGTCGGCAGTCAACAGGACCTCGTGCCGCGTGAAGCCGAGCGCGGCCGGGTCGAAGGGAGGACCCTTCGCAACCAGTTCCTTCACCCGCTGCAGCTGCCCCTTCTTCAGGGGAACGATCACCGCAACCTCCTCATCGCCTTCGGCGTACTCCGTCGCGAGAGCGGTGAGCAGATCCGCGAGCTCGTGAATAAGGCCGGCACCGTGCGGCGTGATCTGAACCGCTTGCGAGCCATCCCGCTCGAGCACTAGTGAGGGGCGACCGTTCAGTTGCTCTTCGGGGCTGCGGCCGATCCGTACCTCCTGGAGGTCCGCGTAGAGGACGCTGAGTTCGATGCGATCTTCGGCGGACCGACCCTTGAGGAGCAGACGATCCTCGTCCACAACCAGCACCCCGGACGTCGGGTTCCCCGGAGCCATCCGGAAGACGACCTCGAACCGGGAAGGTCTTCGCTGGGCGCGAGGTTGCATGGAACAGAGGATCGTCCGCACAGCGCTAGGTCCCCTCTGTAGCCGGCCGCCGCACGAGCCGGAAAAGTACGGATCCCACAGGTGAGCTCGCCACGAACGGAAGTACGAGAGGCGGCGCTCGGTCAGCCCTCCGAGGTCTCCTCCCAGACCCCGTGGCCGAGATAGACCTCCCAGCGTCCCGGGCCTAAGACCGAGGTCGTTCCCGGCGGGGGATCGTCAAGCCAGCGTCGCGACCACTCGAGGGGATAGCCCTTGCTTCTCCGACCGGCGGTCGAGCTACTCAAAGCTCAGTAGATGACCGGCGCGCTCTGGTCGACCGGAATCTCCGACCCGGCCGGGGGGCGTTGCATCGATAGGCGCAGACGATCCGAGTATTGACAACTGCCGTCTATCGAAGGAGGCGAGCATGCACAGAAAGCTCGCGATCATCACCGTCCTCGCAGTGCTCGGCGTTATCGGCGCAGGTGCTGCCCTTGCTGGCCAGCCGAGCGAACCCGGCTGCTTCGGCCAGGAACAGGGCCGCGTACATCCAGACCAACGCCTTGCCAGACGCGACCGCCCCCGGCGGCTCTGAGGTTGGCCACATCCTCGCCGATCGTGCCGCAACGAACGGTGACCAGAACCGCGCATACATGGAGTCATGCGGAGGAACGCCCTCGTAGCTCGGCGATCTGGGCGTGGTTAGCGCGCCCTTGCGCCCAATGCGCCGACGGTCCGGCATGTCCATGACGCCATCACGTCGGAGCCTCCCGCCCGCACACAGGCGCATCTTGCGAGAGCCTCGCGTGAGGCATGGGGTGCTAACAACGCTTGCTAGGGAGCGCCGGACCTATGGAGACGCAACACAGCGGGCGCATATCACGGCTATGGTGAATGAGCGCGTTGGTTGTCTTTGAAGCCGTCGAGGCTTCGCACGTTGCTCTTCGACTGTCGCATCGACCTGAGCGCAGCAGGGAGTTCGTTCGGACTCTCTGTCCTTGAAAGGAACGAAGGAGCATCACATGTTCGCGACCATTCGCCGCTATGAAGGTGTGGACCAGAATCGCACGACCGAGCTCACGAGCAAGGTCAACGAGACCCTCATGCCGAAGCTCAACAAGCTGCCCGGCTTCAAGGGCTACTACCTGATCGATGCCGGCAACGGCGTCTTCACCTCGCTCGGTCTCTTCGAGACGCCTGAGCAGGGCACGGAGTCGACGAAGCTCGTCACCACCTGGATCCGCGAGGAGAAGCTCGAGACGATTCTTCCCAACGAGCCCAAGATCACGAGCGGCAAGATCGTTGCTCGCAGCAGCGACCGCGTTCTCGCGGCCGCGTAGCCCGACCGCAACGGACTCGAAGGAGGGCCTGGCGCGAGCCGGGCCCTCCACTCGTTTCGACGCGCAGAGCGGCTCAGATGACTGCCCTGGAGTCCATCGCGGGGCCCGCAGCATAGGAGCGCCGGGCCTCAGGTCGGTTGCGTCGCCCCTGTTGGGCCGCTTACGCTTCTTCGGCCGTGCTGTGGGTCGGTCGGATCGCCGGTGGCATCGTCGGCTTCGCGGTCGCCATCATCTTCACGGAGGTGGTCTTTCGCAACGCCAGGGACACCGCGCCCCTCGGCGTGACCGCGATCCTCATCGTCCTGGGGGTATTCGCAGGCTCCCGAGTCGCGCTGCACTTCCGCAAAGAGCCGTCGTAGCGCGCCCGGAGCAGCTCCGACTGTGACAGCCCGCCCGAGGGCGGGTCAGCTTGTCAATGACCTGCGGGACGCTCCGCCAACGGTACACGGGCCTCGCCCGTCGTCCTGCCTGCCGTGCAGCATCGCCACTGCTGAACCAGTGACGAGGTACAGAACACCGCCTTCGTTGAGAAGCTTGAGCAAGGCGCCGACGTCCGGTGAGTGACGCGTCACTTATCGCGCGACCGTGACCCTCGAGAGATAGCACTCAGAACAACTGATTCTGGCCCTCGAAGATGGCCGAGACCGAATCATCTGTGAAGACGCTCCGAATCGTCTCCGCGAGCAGTCCCGACACAGAGAGAACCTCGACATTCTCAGGTCGTGCAGCGCGATCGAGCGACACGGTATCGGTGACGACCAGCGTGTCGATCTCGCTTCCCGCAACCCGTTCTAGTGCAGGGCCGTTGAAGAGGCCGTGTGTGGCGCACGCGTAGACCTTCGCAGCCCCTGCCTCCCTGAGCGCGGCGGCACCGGCGACAACCGTACCGGCGGTGTCGATCATGTCGTCGATCATCACGGCGACTTTTTCTTGGACGTCGCCGATTACCGACGTTACGTTCACCTCGCCCTCAGCTGTACGAACCTTGTTGAGGATGGCGAGGTCGCCGCCGAGCACCTGAGCGAAGCGTCCGGCCAACTTCGTGCGCCCGGTATCCGGCGAAACACCGACCAGTTGCCCGGGCGGATGGAGATCGCGGAAGTACTGCGCGAACATCGGCACCGCCGTCATGTGATCGACCGGGATGTCGAAGCACCCCTGCAGCTGACCGGCGTGCAGGTCCATGGTCAGCACGCGATCGACCCCAGCGACCTTGAGCAGGTCAGCGACCAGTCGCGCGGAGATCGGCTCTCTCGGCCTCGACTTCTTGTCCTGGCGTGCGTAAAAGAAGAGCGGTACCACGGCCGCGATTCGTTTCGCCGATGCGAGCTTCGCCGCATTCACCATCACCGTGAGCTCGATCAGGTTCGTGTCCACCGGCTGCGACCCTGTCTGCACGATGAACACGTCGGCGCCACGAACGGACTCGTCGTAGCGGCAGTACGCCTCGCCACCAGACCGCTCGAGCGTCACGTCCGCGAGCTCACAGCCGAGATGCTCGCCGATGCGGACAGCGAGTTCCCGATTCGAACGCCCCGACACCAGCATCAAACGCTTCTCCGTCGGGAGGAGCTCGCCCGACTCACCAATGCCGGGCACGCGATGGGTCCGATCGTCGGTGTCGACCACCGTATTCTGCCGCTCTTTACGCGCACACCGCCGAGCGTCAGGCGTGCTCAGCCCGTCAGGGCCGGCAGAGGCCCAGCTCGCAGATACGACGATCGCGGTGTTCGCCTCGACGCTTGCGGTCGCCACGTCGACTCGGCCCGTTGGGGTCGCTGTGGACCGTGGCTGGGATCCGAGGTCGCCGCTGGCGTACAATCGGCGAGCGGCGCGGCCCACGGTCCGCGCCAACGTCCGCCCGCGACACGCCGCAATGATCGACGCGAGCTCGGAGTCACTGCCCACATGCAGCATTGGGACCTGACAGCAGCGAACGAGGGAAGCAGAACGGGTCCACGAGTCCTCTTCTCGACCCCTGAAGCACGCGGCGTTGTGATGGACCTTGCGCAGGACGAGGAGATGGGAGACCACCAGGTTCGCGAGCGAGCGCTGATCCACATCCTTCGGGGGAGCGTGACGTGCATGAGCGGAGCCGACACCGCGACCTGCGTGGAGGGCACGCTCACCGTCTTCGAGCCGGGTGAGCCTCATACGCTACGCGCGCTGCAGCCGACGCGGCTGCTCCTCGTCCTTGCCCCCTGGCCGGCAGAGGGGCACTACAACGACGTGGGTGGCGATGACCCGCACGAGCTCCCCGTTCACGCAACGCAGCGTCCTCTGGGCGCCAGTCCCTCGTACCCGACGCAATCCAGGCCGAGCTCGCAGCACCGGTCCGATCGGTACTAGTCGTCGGAGGACATTCGCGAACGCTTGCGCACGAGGCCTTCGTTTTGCTCGCAAACCGGCCGCAATAGCGACCCGGCACCTCGGGTCGCTATTCCTCAACGACCACGGTGCGCCCCTCGGCCTGCGCGACCGCGTCCGCCGCCGACTCGGCCTCCTCTCGGCTGGCGTAATCCTCGATCACGCCCTCGCCGTAGTCGACGTGCCACATGTCGTCTTTCCTGTAGACGCGAATTGGCAGCCCGCTCTCGGGCATGTGACCCCTTCTGTGTGGGCTCGACCACAGCCTAGCGCGCTCCCAGCCCACTATTGGCGAGGTGGTCTTCAAGGCCCTCTACGCAAACGGGCGCTCGGGCGGCTCCACCCTCGCGGCCACCCGAGTGTGCTCCGAGGCACCGTCACCATCTCGGTTTGCCGCGTGAGTGACTTCAGATTCGAGCCTCCAGTCCGGCCCTCCAAGAGCGGCGGCTCCGTCGAGACGCGCAGAGGGCCGGCCCGCTGGCCGGCCCTCTGCCTTAACCGATGGCTTGAGTTCCCTGGCCGCTTGCCTTACATCATTCCGCCCATGTCGCCCATGCCGCCCATGCCGCCGCCCATGCCGGCTCCGGCCTTTTCGGGTGGCTCGGCGACGATCGCCTCGGTCATGAGGATGTTCTTCGCGATC
>CAVZVL010000003.1:0-90241 GCA_963778725.1 uncultured Gaiellaceae bacterium | reverse complement strand
GTGAGTGCGTACACGTAGTGGTCGGCCGCGACCCTTTTTTAGTCGCCCGGGCTCGGCCCGGAAGATCACGAACTTCGCCGGCGTGACGGGCGCGACGCCGATAACGCAGATCAGTCGCCCGTTGTTGATGTCGTCCTGTGTCATTGGTCGGCTCAGAGCGGCTCGTCGTTCGACTCGAACACAACCCAGTGGGGCTCCTTATCGATGGACTCCTCGACGAAGAGGAAGAGTCGGCGGAAGGTGATGTACTTCCACTCCGGAGTCCGCGGTAACGCGTGCGCTCCCCACACCGAACCCTCACACTCTCTCCCCATCTCTGAAGAACCGCCCAGATCTGACATCGACCTGACACGCACCGACGAAGCGTCTGTTCATCACGGTTTCCGAGCGACCTCCGACCATGCGTGCCAGTGCTCGGGTGGGGAGACCCGCCCGCTCGACAAAGGATCGGGGGTCTGCGTGCGGGACAGAGAGGTGTGAGGGTACCCCCACCCCCTCAGACGTGAACGAAGCCACGGGGCCGCGTAATAGGAAGGTTCGAGGGTACCCACCCCCGTGAACGCGTTAGTCGGGCTGGGGCCTGGTCGCCAGCCCTTACCTGCGCGAGGCCTTGATCTCCGTCTCGTCCGGCACCGAGAGGAGCGGCACGTGTGCGTGGAAGTGGACGTAGCCGTTCACGCTGCCGAGGAGCCCTTCCTGCGTGCGCCCGCGACCACGCGAGCCGAGGACGATCAAGTCGTAGCCGCCTCGCTTTAGTTCCTTCACGATCTCGGGGCCGGGATGTCCCCTGCCCTGCACCGTGTGTGCGTCCAGCTCGTCGGGGACGGTGCGCACTGCGTCGGCGAGCTGTCCCTGAGCCCACTTGTCGAGCTCCTCCCGCATAGCGTCCGGCATCACGCCGGCGAGCATGATGAAGCTCGCGGCCGGAGGCGCGACCGTCATCAAGGTCAGTCGCGCACGTTCTGCTCGAGCGAGTTCGATTGCATACTCGAGCGCACGCTGCGAGGAGGGCGAGCCGTCGACGCCGACGAGGATGTTCAGGAACAAGAAGCCACTCCGACCGCAATTCATAGCGCGACGACGGCGTGCGTGGGGCGGCGATCCCGAGATCGCGAGCTACATGCGGATCGAGGAGCGCGAGTTCGAGACGGCCCAGCCGAGCGAAGCGGTCATAGGATGGACTTCGCCGTGCGAGATCCGGATCTATTAGCCACTGCTGGGAGGTAGAGCGATGAAACGCACGAGACTCTGGGAGATCGGTGGATTCATTTCGGGAGCAGTCCTGATTCTGTTCGGAGCGGTCGCCCTGTACTTGGGTGTCAACGGATACCAAACGGTCGGCAACGAGCTCTCAAACGAGGCCATCGTCGGCGGATCGGACATGTCGCCCGCTGAGATACAGAAGGCGGCGAGCGAGGCTGGCCTTCCGGACACGATCGACCTGCCGACCTGCGATGTCGTCGACGAGAGCATCGATACCGGTAGTGAGGCGCGTTGCTTCGCGAAATACATGCGCATCCATGCGCTCGAGGCCTCAGGCGGACTGACCTACGCGCAGATGGGTCGTTTTCAGTCGGCTGCGAAACCCGACGATCCGGCCGGAACGAGCGACGAAACTGCCGCTGCGAAGGACGACAGCGGGCAGCCGGTCTCGAACGGGGCGCGAAACCTCTGGGTCACCGAGACTGCCCTCGCGACTGCGCTCAATGTCTCGTACATGGCCGAGCAGCTCTCGATCTTCAGCATCGTCGTGGGGATCGCCCTCGTGCTTACGGGCATCGGACTCGTGATCCTCGCTTTGGCCGTGTTTGGCCGGACGAAACCGGAGACGGAGGCTCCGGCAGCCGCCTGATCCGTCGGCGATCCGTGCCTTGCGAACTACCTGCGGATCGAGAAGCGGGACCTCGACCGGGCGGGCGAACAAAGGCGCTCTCGTGAGCCTCCATCTGTTGGCCTCATCGTCTGAGTAGCGTGAGCGACGGATCCTTCCGCTTCGGACTCGGCGAGGTCGTCGGTGCATGGCGCTCGCCGAGTCCGAACCGAGCGGCCCTCAGACGGTTGCCTCGATTCCGGCCGCGTCGCCGACCGAGACGAGCTGGAGGTGCTTCGAGCCTTCGAGGACGACCTTCAACGCATTGGTCTCGGAAGCCGCCCCGAACACGTCGTACGCCTCCATCGTCTCGCCCAGCGAGAAGTGGTGCGTGGCGAACGCCGTCGGGTCGAGCCGTCCGCTCGCGATCAGCTTGAGCAGCTTCGGCGTCGAGTAGGTGTCGACGAGCCCCGTGGTGATCAGCACGTCGCGGATCCAGAGCTTCTCGAGGTGGAGGGTCGCCGGATGCCCGTGGACACCAACGTTCGCCACCCGACCGCCGGGCCGGATGAGCTCGGCGCAGAGCTCGAAGGACGCCGGAACCCCGACCGCCTCGATCGCAACGTCCGCCCCGAGACCGTCGGTCAGCTCCATGATGCGGCCGACCGGATCCTCGGCGCCGTTGTTGATGACCACGTCGGCTCCGAAGTCGAGCGCCTTCGCAAGCCGGGAGTCGTCGAGGTCGATCGCGACGATGTGCCCGGGTGTGTGCAGCTTCGCCGTCATGATCGTGGCGAGACCGATGGGGCCGGCGCCGACGATGACGATCGTGTCACCCGGTTCCACGCGGCCGTTGAGCACTCCGACCTCGTACGCGGTGGGCAGGATGTCCGCGAGGAACAGCACCTGCTCGTCCGACAGTCCCGCGGGCACCTTGTAGACGGACGTGTCAGCGAAGGGCACCCGTGCGTACTCGGCCTGCAGCCCGTCGATGAGGTGGCCGAAGATCCAGCCTCCTCCGCCCGTGCAGAGCCCGTAGTGACCTTCCTTGCAGAATCGGCAGCGCCCGCACGCCGTGATGCACGACACGAGCACGCGATCGTCCTTCTCGAGGGTGGTCACCGCCGAGCCGATCTCGACGACCGTACCGACGGCCTCGTGGCCGAGGATCGTCCCCGGCTTCACCTCCGGGACGTCGCCCTTGAGGATGTGCAGGTCGGTTCCACAGATCGTCGACGAGTCGATACGGACGATCACGTCCGTCGGCTCCTGGATCTTCGGATCCGGGACCTCCTCCAGCGGCGCTCTCCCGGTCCGTGGTAGACGAGCGCTTTCATGATGACCTCCTTGGTCGCTAGGCCGATGGTCACCGACCGCGACGACCCACGAATCCGTTCGGACGCTGAGCCGGCTGCGGGGAAACCGAAGGCGCCCGGGGTCAGGAGTGTCCTGAGGGGGTTCGCGGAGGAACCTGCGGGACCCCCGCGATCCTGAGGAGGGCCCGCCTCCGCCAAGGAGGTCCAGGTCAGCGGGTACGCGCTCACAGCCACAATGGCAAGGTGAAGCTCGCATGGCCAGCGCTCGCCGCGGTAGCGGTAGCGGTCGTTACGAGCGCGGGCGCAGCCACCGCCAACCCTGCGGGCGGCCCCTACCGGAACGGCCTGATCGCGTTTGCGCGCTGCTGTGGGTTCCCCGAGACCGGCATTTACGTCATCCGCCCCGACGGGACGAGCGAGAGGAAGCTCTTTACGCCCGTCGGAGACGACGCCCCGCTCGACCCGTCCTGGTCGCCCGACGGCAGGCGAATCGCGTTCGTCCCTGGCGGCCCGCGCGGGGGGGTCTGGGTCATGCAGGCAAACGGAGCGAAGGGGCACCGGATCACAGCCGGCACGGGGGACTCGCTCTTCCCGAGCTGGTCCCCGGGTGCCAAGTGGATCGTCTTCTCCGATCTCGGGCGCTCGCATTCGGCGTTTCACGACCTCTACCTCGTTCGTACAACCGGCTCCGCCCTGAAACGGCTGACGAGGACAAGCCCCGATGAGCTCACCCCGGCCTGGGCTCCGAACGGTGGTGAGATCGTCTACGCAAGAGGCCGCGACCTCTGGCGGATGAAGCCCGACGGGAGCGGCGAGCGCTTGCTCGCGCGAAACGCGAGCGTCCCCTCCTGGTCACCGGCCGGGACGCACATCGCCTTCATCCGCGGCGGCGACCCGTGGGTGATGGCGCGAGATGGCAGGCGCGCGAAACAAGTCGTGCACATGCCCATGCAACAGGCCTCCCTCGCGTGGTCGCCCGACGGACGCTGGCTCGTCGTCGCGCCCGCCGACCGCGGCGACCTTATGCTCGTCCGCGCTGACGGCTCGGAGACGAAGCCGCTGACCAACAAACGCGGCTACGGTCACGCCTGGCCGTCCTGGCAGCGGCTTCCGAGGTGACGGCTGGAGCCACACTCGACACTGCGAGCCACGCCAGAGTGTTCGCGGGCGGCCGTCAGGCGCAGGGGTGAGACCGTGGCGACCCATCACTGCTGCAATCGCTGCAAGATCGGGCGGGCCGCCGCCGGCCGCATCGAGGATGGCTGCTACCTCGCGGAAGAAGTCGGGACCGAGGATGCCGGGGGTGACGATGGCGAGCGCCTTGGCGTCGACGTCGTGGCTGTTATCGAAGTGATGGACGGCGCCGCGAGATATCAACAGCGCCTCGCCGGGGCCGACGTCAGTCGGCACGCCCTCGACAGTCCAGGTCAGGACGCCCTCGAGCCCGTAGATGGTCTCCTCATAGCCGTCGTGGCTGTGCGCCACCGGCACCCTCGCGCCTGCCGGCACATCGAACTCGAAGATCGCGACCGATCCTGCCGACTGCCCGCCCTCAACGAGAAACCGGATCACTACCTCCCCTACCTTGATCTCTTCAGGCGTGCTTGTTGTCATCGCAGGTACCTCCTCGCGCCGGCGAAACTGACCAGACGATAGATGGCTCCAACCGCCGACCTGTGAGCAATCAAGGGTAATCGCGACTCCCGCCCTGCACGTCGTGTCCGGAGGTGCGGCGCCGACCTGCGCGAGCGTACTGTCGCTGGAGCACAGTCGGGGGTGATCGCGGTCCTGCAGTGACAGAGGCAGTTACCTAGGGCCGTCGTGTCCCGGACCGGCGACCACAGTCATGCCGCTGACTTCCGCGAGTGCCCGGGAATGTCACCCGAGCGAAACCGACGGATCCAGCTTCGGCGCCGACGCCTCAGGACGAACGACACGACGAACACAGCGAGAAAGACCGTGACAACGAAGATCCACAATGCAGTCACCTCCTGTGCTGACCATGGCCACAGCCGGAGCGGCCTCGAACATCGGTAGTGCCCGACGACTCGGGTCGCGGTGCCACGCGCCGGCTGCGGCCGGTGCGTTGCTGCTGACAGCCTCGTACGAACACTACGCCGAACCGGCGAAGAGCGCGTCCACGTCGAGAGCCGGCGCTCGTGCCTTCGTCGCGAGCAGAACGTATCTGCGAGCGAACGCGTCCTTTGCTGTTCCGAGCACGGTGCTAACGAGCGTCAACGCGTCGGCGAGTTGTGTCGCCTCGAGCCGAGCGAGAGCGTACGACCACGTCGCTTCCTCCAGGCTGTTGAGGGCGACCTGCACCTCGGGGAGCTCATAACCTGCGATGTAGCGCTCCTCGGCGATCCGCTCCGCGTATGCGATCATCGGCCCCAAGTCACGCCTATCCACGCACTCCACGAGCTCGTCGAACAGCATCGTCAGGCGTTCCTGCACTGCTTCTGTTCCGACGGCGTCGTAGTGGCGTGTTGGAGCTCGTGCGAGCGACCTGCACGCCGAAGCGAGGATCGACTTTCGCTCATGTCTCAGAAACGCGGCGGTGTCCGCCGCGTGCGTGGTGGAGTCGCGGGCTTCGGCGCCGCCGAATTGGATTGCGCTGCGGCCGTGTTCCTTCGGCTCGGCGTCCACCTCCTTCGCGATCGCTATCAGCTCTGGAACACCCTCCGCTTCGATCGCTGCGAGGTCATCGCGCCAGTCGCGCGGGTACTGCCGCTTGATCTCTCTGCACGCGTTTTCAAACCTCTCGAGATGCGGTGACCCTCGCTCTCGAGTGTCATCTGTAGCTCCCGTGCTCATGCGCCACCTTCCTCTACGACCGATACTCCGAGCGTAGGCCAGACGGCATCGTAGGGAAGCGGAATAGTCCACCGTTCCTGGCGGACAAGTACGCAAACCCGAGCACAATGGCACGCAGCGTGGCTGCCAGGATGCCTCCAAGACCTCGTGCGAGATCGAACTCCTGAGTGAACTACACGGCGGCAGGCTCGCCGAGGTTGCACGCTTCATCGCCGGATGTGGCTTTCGCGAATCGGAATCCGTACGCATGCCGGCGACGCTCGCTGGGACGCGGGAGATCGAGCGGAGATCAGCACATTCTCCGGATGCGGGTAGGCCCGACAGCGGCGATGCTCGTGATGCCGCCACACCTGTGGCGTGCGGTGCCAGACGGAAGGAGTTGTCATGGCAACCATCGAGAAGGTTGCGACCTTCGCGCCTCCGGGACACGTCGACAGTCCCGTCGAGCTGAAGTCGCGATACGACAACTTCATCGGCGGACATTGGGTTCCGCCCGTGAAGAACGAGTACTCCCAGAACGTGACTCCGGCGACCGGGGAGCCGTTCACGGAGGTTCCGCGCTCGACGACCGAAGACGTCGATCTCGCGCTCGACGCGGCGCATGCGGCGAAGGACGCCTGGGCCGAGACCTCGGTTGCGGAGCGCTCGCGCGTCCTGAACCGGGTGGCCGACGCGATCGAGGACAACCTCGAGCTGCTGGCGGTCGCCGAGAGCTGGGAGAACGGGAAGCCCGTGCGCGAGACGCTCGCCGCGGACATCCCGTTGGCGGTCGGACCACTTCCGCTACTTCGCCTCGGTCATCCGCGCCGAGGAGGGCGCGATCTCCGAGCTCGACCGCAACACGGTCGCATACCACTTCAAGGAACCGCTCGGAGTGGTCGGTCAGATCATCCCGTTCAACTTCCCGCTCCTGATGGCTGCGTGGAAGCTGGCGCCTGCGCTCGCGGCCGGGAACACCGTCGTGCTGAAGCCGGCGAGCCCGACCCCGTGGTCGATCCTCAAGCTGATGGAGCTGCTCGAGGAGATCCTCCCCGGAGGCGCTGTGAACGTCGTGAACGGGCCCGGCGCCGAGATCGGGAAGGCGCTCGCGACGAGCAAGCGGATCGCGAAGATCGCTTTCACCGGCGAGACGGTGACCGGACGGCTGATCATGCAGTACGCGGCCGAGAACATCATCCCGTCGACGACGGAGCTGGGCGGCAAGTCGCCGAACATCTTCTTCGCCGACGTCATGGCCGAGGACGACGACTTCCTCGACAAGGCGATCGAGGGGCTCGTGCTCTACGCCTTCAACAAGGGCGAGGTCTGCACGTGTCCGTCCCGGGCGCTGATCGAGGAATCGATCTACGAGGAGTTCATGGACCGCGCGCTCGAGCGGATCGCAACGATCCGCCAGGGCCATCCGCTCGACCCGGCGACGCAGATCGGAGCCCAGGTGTCGACCGCGCAGCTCGAGAAGATCGCGAGCTACGTCGAGATCGGCAAGGCCGAGGGCGCCGAGCTGCTCATCGGCGGGGAGCGTGCCCACCTGGGCGGCGAGCTCGAGGGAGGGTTCTACTTCGAGCCGACCGTCTTCAGGGGCCGCAACGACATGAGGATCTTCCAGGAGGAGATCTTCGGGCCGGTGCTCGCGGTGACGACGTTCAAGTCCGAGGAGGAGGCGTTGCGCATCGCGAACGACACCCTCTACGGCCTGGGCGCCGGAGTCTGGACGCGAGACACGAGCGAGGACGTTCCGCATGGGCCGTGGGATCAAGGCGGGCCGCGTGTGGACGAACTGCTACCACCTCTATCCGGCACACGCCGCGTTCGGCGGCTACAAGGTGTCCGGGGTCGGGCGCGAGAACCACAAGATGATGCTCGACCACTACACGCAGACCAAGTGCATGCTCGTCTCCTACGACCCGAAGCCGTTGGGCTTCTTCTAGGAAAATGAGCACGGACCAGGCACTCAGGGTCGTCGCCACCGAGGCCGCAGTCGCGGAGCTCGAGCGCCTGAGGGCCGAGCACGGTCCACTCGAGCTGCACCTGTCGGGGGGCTGCTGCGACGGCAGCTCCCCGATGTGCTTCCCCGCCGGCGAGCTGCGCGTCCGCGAGAGCGACCTCTATCTCGGCGAGGTCGCCGGCTGTCCGTTCTACATCGACGTCGAGCAGTACGAGCGTTGGGGGAGCCCGTCGTTCGTGCTCGACGTAGGCACTGGCGCGGGCTCGGGCTTCTCGCTCGAGGGCCTCCACGACGTCCATTTCAGGGTCGACGCCGCACACGTCGTCTGACGCTGTCGCCGTGGAGGGATGGCTTCTCCCGCAGTTACAGGATGGAAAGCACCGCGAGCGCGCCCACGCAGAGCGCAAGGAGCACAATCGCAAGGACGGCAAGAACCGTCCCGACACGACCGCTCGCATGCTCGCCCATCAGCGTCCGGTCGCGGGTGATTCCGACGACGAAGACGAGAATGGGCAGGAGCAGGATCGCGTTCAGCGCCTGTGAGAGATAGAGAATCGGGACGAGCGGGGCGCCTGGGATGAGCACGATCGCACTGGCGGCAGCGATAACCACCGCGAACGTCCCGTAGAAGACGGGAGCGTCGTGGATCGCGTCGTCCAGCGCAGCCTCCTGCCCGAACACCTCACTGACCGAGTACGCCGTTGCGAGCGGCAAGATCGAGGCGGCGAGGGCGGAGGCGCCAAGAAGACCGGCGCCGAAGAGAACCGTGGCGAACCGTCCCGCGAGCGGTTCGAGGGCACTGGCGGCGTCCCCCGCGTCGGTGATCGATGTCCCCTGTTGATGGAGCGTGTCCGCGCAGGTGACGACGACGAAGAAGCCGATAACTCCGGTCATCACCGCACCGGTGACGACGTCGATCCTTTCGTAGCGCAGGTCCGCGACCGTGAGCTTCTTGTCGGCGGCGTAGGACTGGATGAAGGCGAGCCCCCAGGGAGCCAACGTCGTTCCGACGGTCGCCGTGATGGCGAGAAGACCGGCTCGCGTCGCGGGCACGCTCGGCACGACCAGACCGTTGGCGGCGGCTCCCCAATCCGGCCCCGTCACGAACGCCGCGACGATGTAGGTCGCAAGGAGCGTGGACATGAGTAGAAAGACGTGCTCCACCCGATGGAACGACCCGAGCAGGACGAGTGCGGAGATGGCGACCGCAGCCACGGGCACCGAGGCGTAGCGGCTCACCCCAGCGAGATCCAGGCTCGCGGCCACACCGGCGAACTCCGCGCAGGTTGTGCCGATGTTGGCGACGAGAAGCGCGAGCACTCCGAGTGCTGCGAGGCGAACTCCGTACCGCTCGCGCATGAGACCCGTCAGCCCCTGTCCGGTGACAACGCCCATGCGCGCACCAAGCTCGTGGAAGAGGATGAGCGCGAGCGTCGCGAGGTTGAGAACCCACAGAAGCTCGTAGCCGTAGTCGGCCCCGAGGATCGAGTACGTGGTGATGCCGGGTGCGTCGTCGTCCGACAGCCCGGCCAAGCAGCCCGGGTCCGACCACGGCGACGAGCACGAGCAGCGAGCTACGACGGAGCATGGCGGCGGAAGCGAAGGACGCGCCCGAAACGGTGACGCGGCCGGCTTTCCGGAATGCTGGCCTCGAGCTCTCGTGCCCTGGCCGCCGCATGCGGTCGGATCCGAGCGTAGAGCCGTGATCTTGCGTGGGGCGGGAGCCGTGCACCGAGCTCTGCAAGCTCCTCGTCGGTCAGCGTGTAGACGCGTGAGGTGGGAGTGTCGAGCTGAACCGTGTGTCCACGCACCGATGTGAGGTGGAGCTCGTTCCAGGGGATGACCTTGGAAGCCGCCCGCCGCGCGAAGACACCTAGACCAAGGCGACGCAGCAACGGCGCGGCCCCGATGTCGACCCCCACCACTCGAAGCTCGCGATCCCGCCACACGAGCTCGATGTCCGCGACCCGTGTCAGGCGTCGCCCGCCGAGCTCGAAGATCTGCGTGTCGAGGACGTCGCGCGCCAGCAGGAGTTCGTCGCCGGAAAGCTCATCCTCAATCGGATCGGACGCGATCACGACCTCTTCACCGAAGAGAGCAACTGCCGACCATGGCACCCGACGGCGACTCCTCCTTCCGACGCGCACTCGTAGCGCAACAACCTGTGGATCCGTCTCGCCGAGCACGACGATCAGGTCGTCAACCTTCCCGATCCTGGTTCCGTCGGCTCGTCTGACAGCGCGCGCGAGCTCGTCGGTGAACACGACGCGACCCTAATCTCTCAGTTCGAGGCGAACGCCGACCCGCAGTCCGCAGCCCTTGGCGTCGGTGTTCGGAATGTCCACCCGCGGTTCAAGCAGTAGGGCGTGGACCGGTTGCATGCTCTGCCGGATCAGCCTTGCGGTCTGAATGCCAGCAGTTCAGGGCCGTGCTCGCGCAGCCAATCGCGCTGCTGCCGCCAGTGCGGACAGTGTCGCTCGACGAGCGCCCAGAACCGCCGCGAGTGATTCGGGACGCGCAGGTGACAGAGCTCGTGCACGACCACGTAGTCGAGCACCTCGAGCGGCGCGAGCACCAGCCGCCAATTGAAGGAGAGCGTGCCGCGCGGAGAGCACGAGCCCCAAAGAGTACGTTGCCCTCCGATACGGATTCGGCGGTACTCGACGCCGATGCGCTCGCCTCTGCTCCTCGGCTAAGGCCGAAACGACTTCTCGCGCGGCCGTACGCGCCTCCGACTCGCTGACCGCGGACGGGTCGAGGCGAAGTCGCGGCACCTGGCGGCGCCGCTGCTCCACGATCCACTGCCGTTTCTCCTCGAGCAAGCACTCCACGTCGGCCTGGCTCGTCCCTTGTGGCACGGTCAACTGCGGCGCCTGCCCCCACGGCACCTCCAGTCGCCATCGCCGCGCCCGCGGCGACCACCGCACGTCGACCTCCGGCAAACCGAAACGAGCCTAACCGTCGATTCGGGCGTGACGGCTCCGCGGGACACCGCAGCTGAGCGGCGTCCGCAGTCCAAGTCTTGGTTGCCCGATCCCGGCTGACCGACCTCGCCACACGTGCACGGACGACCGCGGGGTGGGCGAGCATAGGGTCAGTGCACGATCAGCACGTCGCAGTGCGCGCGACGCTGGACGTTCTCGCTGACGCTCAGCCCGAGGATCCTTGAGATCAAGCCGGGCTCACGCGTCCCGACGACGATTAGGTCGGCATGGTGCGTCTCGGCCGCGGTGAGGATCACATCGGCCGCGTCACCGAGGCCGACGTCGTACTCCGCGGCGATGTTCAGCTGGTCGAGCGCGGCCCTGGCGTGACGGAGTTGCCCCCGGTGCAGCTCAGGAGGATCCGCGGGGTCGATCGGCCCGATTCCGCGGCCCGCAGGCACGAGTGCCGGCGCCGCGCTCACCGCCACGACGTACGCGTCGAAAGCATCGGCGAGCTCGGCCATGCGCGTGAGAGCGCGCTTTGCTGACTCGGAGTCGTCGTAGCCGAGAACGATTGTCTTCATGACACACCTCCTTTGGCACTCTGAGGTTCCTGCAATCAGCTTGCGGTGGCATCTGTAGAAACCCCACCGAGGAGCCGCCTTTCCCGCAGTGCGATTGCGCGGCCTCCCGAGGCGTGGGTGGTGACCCGTCCGTAGCCTCGGGGACGAGAGGAGGCACATCCGTTGACATTGCTCCGGTTCCTCATCTGGCTGATCTCGAACGTTGCGGGCGACAACGGAGTCGCTCACGTTCGATCCGGTGAACTGGTGAACATGAACGCTGTTCCTGGCGATCGCCCTCGACTTGAGCAGACAGCACGCGCCACAGCTCGGGCGGATTCCACGAGGCGAATGAGCTGAGCGCTCATCCGAGCACACAGGAGGTGGAGACGCCTCACGCGTTCGCGCCCGAGCAGGTTGCGCGGGCACTCGACGTCGACCTCGACCGCGGACTGGACGAGGAGATCGCGGCGGCTCGCCTCCAGGTGTTCGGGCCGAACCGGCTCCTGCGCGCGCGCAAACCTGCGTACGCGGCGATCGCGCTGCGGCAGTTCACCGACCCGCTCGTGCTGCTCCTGATCGTCGCAGCTCTGGTCTCGGCTCTGATCGGCGAAAGAATCGAGGCGGCTGCAATCGGTGCGATCGTATTGCTGAACGCGGCCCTCGGCTTCGGTCAGGAGGCGAAGGCCGAAGGAGCAATCCTCGCGCTCCGCGACGTGCTCGAGCGTCGCGCCATCGTCGTCCGTTCCGGGCGGGAGCGCGAAGTCGCGGTGGAAGAGATCGTCCCGGGCGATCTCGTCGTCGTTCGCGAGCGGTGAGTGGGTGCCGGCGGACGGAAGGCTCGTTGCCGCCGCAGGCCTCGCAGTGGACGAGTCGACCCTGACCGGCGAGTCAGTGCCGGTCGACAAGGCGCTCGAAGCGGTCGCCGCCGCGTCACCGCTCGCCGACCGAGCGTCGATGGTCTACGCAGGCTCGGCCGTGACCCGTGGACGAGGGCGCGTGCTCGTCACCTCGACGGGCTCCGCGACGGAGCTCGGCGAGATCGCGGGCCTGGCGGAGGCGGCGAAACCACCGCCGACACCACTGCAACGGCGTGTGGGCGCTTTGACGCGTCTGATGGTGGGTTTCGGCGTCGTCGTGACACTTTGCGCTGGGCGGGGCCATGCTCGCCCGCGGATCCTCGCTCGAGGAGGCGTTCCTGGTGGGTGTGTCGGTCGCCGTTGCAGCGGTGCCGGAGGGGCTCGCTGCGACGGTGACCATCGCGCTCGCGCTGGGCGCAAGAGAGATGGCGTCGCGGGGCGCCATCGCGCGTCGGTTGACCGCCGTCGAGACGCTCGGGAGCGCGACGGTTATCGCATCGGACAAGACGGGCACGCTCACCGAGAACCGGCTTCGCGTCGCGGAGGCCCACCCCGCACCAGGACGAGACGAGGACGAGTTGCTCAGCGTGGCGGCGCTCGCTTCGACTGCGCATGTCCATGAACACGAGGAAGCGCCGCGCGTCGTCGGCGATCCGGTGGATGCGGCCCTGGCGCTCGCCGCGTATCGAGCGCGGGTTCACCCCAGCGCCCGCTCCTCGAGGAGCGAACGCTGGCGCGCGAGCTGCCGTTCGATCCGACACGCAAGCTGATGAGCCTCGTCTACCACGAGGCAAGCGGAGCTCACCTGTGCGTTAAGGGGGCACCGGAGGTCGTCCTCGAGCGCTCCGACCTGGCTCCCGACGCCATTCGAGCTCTCGAACAGATCGCGGAGGGCTGGGCGTCGAGCGGGCTGAAGGTCATCGCCGTGGCCGAACGCGTCCTCCTCCACGAGCTTCCCGAGGACGACATGCTCGAGCAGGACCTCCGCGTCGTCGGGCTCGTGGCACTCCATGACCCGCTGCGCGCCACGGCCGCCCCGCGGTCGCCGAGGCGCGCTCGGCCGGACTGCGGGTCGAGATGGTTACCGGCGACCACCCGGTCACCGCAGCGGCGATCGGCCGCGACCTCGACCTGCCCGAGCGGGCGATTCACGCACGCGTCACGCCCGCGGAGAAGCTGCGGCTCGTCGAGTCGTTGCAGGCAGACGGCGAAGTGGTCGCGCTCACGGGAGACGGCGTCAACGACGCGCCCGCCCTTCGCCGGGCCGACATCGGCGTGGCGATGGGACGGTCCGGCACCGAGGTGGCGCGCGAGGCGGCCGATCTCGTCCTCACGGACGACGACTTCGCGACCATCGTCGCCGCGATACGAGAGGGGCGCGCGATTGCCGACAACATCCGGAAGTTCGTCGCGTTTCTGCTCTCCGCCAACCTGGGAGAGGTCGCGCTCTTCGCGATCGCCGTCCTCGCCGGTCTCGGGGTGCCGATGACCGTCGTGCAGGTCCTCCTCGTCAACATCCTCACTGACGGTCTGCCGGCAATCGCGCTGACTCGTGACCCGGCCGCGCCCAACACGATGCGTCGTCCACCGGAGCGGGGCGATCGGCTGTTTCCACCGCGTGCGTGGGGCGCGCTGGGCACGGTGGGCGTCCTCGTAGCCCTTGCCGCGCTCGCCGCGTTCCTCGTCGGTCGCTCCGCCGGTGACGACGAAGCCCGAACGATGGCCTTCGCTACGGTCGCATTCGCCGAGCTCGCGCTCGTCTTCTCGCTGCGCTCGCCTATCCGAGCCGCCTGGGAGGCCCCGCGCAACATGTATCTGGTCGGGAGCGTCGTCCTCTCCTCCGCGGTCGTGGTATCTCGCTACGTACGTGCCCGCTCTGAACGGGCCGCTCGGCACGGTCGCGCTCGACACGGCGGAGCTCGGCGTCGTCGTCGCCCTCTCACTCATGCCGTTCTTCTGCGTCGAGGCCGGCAAGGGGCTGTTCCGCCGCGTCGGATGGACGCTCGAAGCAACCCAAGCATGATGCGACGGCGTTCGAGATGAAGCCACACGTAACCATGGCCCCGTGACTGCGATGCGGCTGATCCTTGAACTCAGCTCGCTCGCGCTCTGGCTCGACCCCTGCCCGAGCGGATCCTCGGCACGTGCCGATGTGGCAGCCGCGGGAGCATGAGTGCGGCTGCGGCCGCCGCGAAGACGCTCGATCCGCCGAGGTCGTACGTGCTGTCGAACTCGACGGCACCATTCAGCTCGAGGACGATGTAGCCGCCTGGGACGGGCAGGAGATCGACCCCCACGAGGTCGGCGCCGATGCGCGAGGCGGCCCTTACTCCGAGAGCGCAGGCCTCTGGCGTCGGCCGCGTCGGTCGTCTCGTCCCGCCGAGCGCGACATTCGTCCGCCACTCACCCGAGCGCGCGACACGCTCGATCGCTCCGACGACCTGTCCGGCTGCGACGACAAGCCGCAGATCGCGCCCGACCGGTGGCACGAGTTCCTGGATCAAGGCACCGTGCTTCATGAACCAGGATCTGGAGCTGATCTCCGTGAGAGTTCGTGCGACGTCGAGCTCCGTCTCGCAGCGGAAGACATCGGTGCCCCAGCTTCCAAACCGCGGCTTGACGACAACAGGAGGCCTGATCCCAGTGGCGTCGCGTGGCGAGCGAACGTGCACCGTCTTCGGATGCGGGAGTCCGGCGTCGACCAGAAGTCGGGTGGTTCGAAGTTTGTCGTGTGCGTTCAGGAGCGCATCTGCTCCGTTGATCACGCGAACGCCGTCGAGCTCGAGCTCGCTCAAGACGTCGAGACCTGGTTGCACGCCGTCGAGCGACGCGCGAACGTCGATTCGTCCGATCGCGACGTCGTGACGACCGAGCAGGAGTCGGGCGTCCGCCGGTGACAACATCCCGGCCGGAACACCTATGTCCCGCCAAGCGTCGACGATGAGGTCGTTGGTTTCCTGTGGCCAGCCGACGATGCCCACGAGCTCCTCGCGTCTTGCAGCGCGAAGCGGCGTTCGCGTCATGGCGCCTCATTCGTGCTGTAGCTGCAGGTCATGCTTAAGCCCAAGGGGTGGTGCGGTGCCATGCCGGAATTGTTGGCGGAGCGTCACGACCTGTCATCGGTGACGCTCCCGAGCCGACCTGCGGAGAGGCCGCAGCCCTAACCGACGCCACCTTTCTGCAAGGTCAGCCGCGCCCCGCTGATGTCATGCCTCAGACCACGAGAAAGAACACCGACCAGGACGCCGAGAATAGTCCCGTGAAGCCACGGCCGCCCCGGACATCCCCTCTGACCGTGTCCGCGTGACGCCGATGACCGCGCCAGCGATCGGCATCGAAAAGCTTCGCGTGGTTCGGGGAGGGGCGACGATACTGCCGAGCTTGACCTGTGAGGTTGCCACAGGTTCCGTGACCGGACTCCTGGGGCCGAGCGGTAGCGGCAAGTCGACCCTCATGCGCGCGATCGTGGGCGTCCAGCGAGTTACGGCGGCTCGGTCATGGTGCTCGGCCATGCCGCCGGCTCGACAACGCTGCGCACAAGCGTCGGCTACATGACCCAGGCACCGTCGGTCTACGGCGACCTCACCGTGCGCGAGAACCTCGTGTTCTTCGGAGAGGTGCTCGGACAGCCGAAAGCAGAGATCGAGCGCGTGCTGGCCGAGGTGGCTCTCCACGAGCACGGCACTCGACTTGTCTCCAGCCTTTCGGGCGGTGAACGAGCGCGCGTCTCGCTCGCCGCAGCACTGCTCGGCGAGCCCCGACTCCTCGTGCTGGACGAGCCGACGGTCGGTCTCGACCCGGTCTTGAGGCGCGATCTCTGGGAGCTCTTCCATCGACTCGCGGCTCAGGGCGCGACACTGCTCGTCTCCAGTCACGTCATGGACGAGGCGGACCGTTGCGACGCACTTCTCCTCCTGCGCGACGGCCGCCTGCTCGCCGAGGGCACACCCGGCGAGCTTCGCGCGCGCACGGGCGAGCACGACCTGGACGCCGCATTTCTCCGGCTCGTGGAGGCGGGGCGTGAGCGCACACGTGACGCTTGCGGTTACGCGGTCGCGTGCTTCGGCAGCTTCGGCACGACCCGCGAACCATCGCCCTCATGCTGGTCGTGCCGTGCATGCTCGAGCTCATCCTCCAGCAGCTGTTCGGCCGGAATTCCTCGGTCTTCCAGCATGTGGGCACTCCCTTGCTCGGCCTCTTCCCGTTCGTCACGATGTTCCTGGTCACGTCCATCACCATGCTTCGCGAGCGGACGTCCGGCACGCTCGAGCGACTGATGACCATGCCGCTGCACAAGGTCGACCTTCTCGCGGGCTACGGCATCGCATTCGCACTGCTCGCAATTGTTCAGGCCACTCTCGTCTCCGTTCTCGCCTTCGGCGTCCTCGGGCTCGAGGTGGCAGGCCCGAACTGGCTTGTGGTCGTGCTCGCCGTGGCCAATGCCGTGCTCGGCAGCACGCTCGGGCTCTTCGTGAGCGCCTTCGCGCAAACGGAATTCCAGGCCGTTCAGTTCATGCCCGCCGTGGTTTTCCCCCAGATCCTCCTCTGCGGACTCTTCGTGGCGCGCGAGGAGATGGCCACGTGGCTGCGGGCGATCTCGGCTTTCCTACCGCTCACGTACGCCTACGACGCGCTCGCCCGAACCGCCGATGACCAGCTTGACGCGCGATTTGCATTCGACGTCGCCATTGTCTGCGCGTGCATCGTCCTCGCCATCGCGCTCGGTGCTGCAACCCTCCGTCGTCGGACGGAGTGAGGTGCCAGGGAAAGAGTGCTCGTGGAGGGCTTGCGCCCTAGACGTGTGAACCTCGGAGACGCCGGGTCATATGTGCGTTCCCAGGCATAGTCCTCACATCGCTGCGATGGACACTGAGAAATACGTAATTTCCCACTGGTCTCGGGTGGGACACCGGATGCGCCCCGCAGAGTGCTCCGTCAAGCTGGGAATGAGGAAGGAGGTGATGTCATGACCATCGTGCGATGGAGTCCCTTCCCGGACATCGAGGCAATCGATCGCCGCTTTCGGAGGATGTTCGACGAGTTCGGCATCGCTCCCGCCGCACTGCCGGCGGCCGATATCTACGAGACCGAAACGGAATACGCGTTCGAGCTCGAGGTACCGGGCTTCGAGGAGAAGGAGCTCTCGGTCGAGGTGACCGATCACACGCTCGTCGTCAAGGGCGAGCAGCTCGAGACGAAGGAGGAGAAGGACAAGCAGTACCGTCTCCACGAGCGTCTCGAGAAGACCTTCGAGCGCCGCTTCACGCTTCCGCTCGAGGCGGATACGACGAAGATCGGCGCCGAGTTCACCAAGGGCGTACTCACGGTTCACGCACCGAAGGTGGACGTCCCGAAGCCGCGCAAGGTCTCGATCGAGGCCAAGAAGTAGGCAGCTTCGCCGGAGGCAAGCCGAGGCCGCTCCGCGGAGCGGCCTCGGTCTATCCGACTCTGCGCTAGCCGAAGGCGATGTCGAGCGCGAGCAACGGCGGCGAGGATCCAGGCAGCGTCTCGGTGTCAACGAATGTGTGCCACCCCGTGGCAGCTGATGCAGTTGCAGCGGTCGGTCACGGATCGCGAATCAGTGGTTGCCCCGATAAACGCGCCGTGCTCCCAAGGCATGCTCCGCTCAGCCCACGAAGGAGGATGACGTGACGAAGCACAGAGCATGCAGCCGACGTAGGGGATCTGATCGTGATCGCAGGCCACCACGTTGGCGAGTCCGAGCGGATCGCCGAGATCCTCGAGGTCCTGGGCGAACTCCCGAACGAGCGTTACCGCGTGCGCTGGGACGACGGCCGCGAGAGCGTCTACTTCCCGGGCAGCGACGCGACGATCAAGCACGCGACGCACCGACGATCATCGAGGGTCTAGCGATGACGGCTTGGAGAGCGCCGCAGAGCCTCATCGACGAGCTGGAGCGAGCATCGATCGCCTACGAGTTGATCGACCATGCACGCACGACGACCGCGGCAGCCGAAGCTCGCGCTCTCGCCGTCGCACCACACGAGGTTGCAAAGACGGTGGTCCTGACGACCCCGGAGGGTTTCCTGCGCGCGGTTCTGCCCGCGTCGGACCGCCTCGACCTCGGCAAGCTCCGCGAGATCTTGGGTACGAAGGACGTGGAGCTGGCAACCGAGGCTGTCCTCGCTGGCGCCTACCCGGAGTTCGAGCTCGGCGCCGTGCCTCCGCTGACCGGCGGCGACGGTGATCGGGTGCTCGTGGACCAGCAGCCTCTATGACAACGAATGGGTCGTTCTCGAAGCCGGCACGCACGAGCAGTCGCTGCGGCTGCGGACGAGCGATCTCGTCGAGTTGACCCGACGCGCGACTAGTCGATCTATCTCAGGACTGAGCGCCAGCCTGCCGGTCCTCTTGACCGCATGGTCGCCGAATACGCCAACCGGCTGCGGGAGTTCGCCGAGCCGTCAGCGCACCGCCGAGGCCCGACACTGAAGTTGGATTGCTATTGCACGACGCCGCGCCCGACATCGCGGCCAACCGGTTCAGCGTCGAGCCGGGCACTGCCAGTCCGCCGGTGTGGAGTTGGGTTGCCGTGGCCACTGTGAGCGCACGCGCGTCCGCTTCCCTATCGGCGACTCGCGTGTGCGCCCTCCCGCCGTCGCAGCACGTAGCGTCGAATCTCGTCGGCACCCCACACGATCGGGGGAAATGTCGCAAGCAACGCAAGCTCAGTCACGCCGAGCGGGGCGGTGTGGAAGATCGGCTGGAAGGCTGGGACATAGATGATCACCGCAGCGAATACGACCTCGAAGGCGATACCCCAGAGAAGCATCCGGTTGCTGAAGACGCCTATCGACCGCAGCGAGGCTCGGTCGGTTCGCGATGCGAACGCGGTGCCGATCTGACAGGCGACGATCCCGGCGAAGGTCATCGTCGTCGCCTTCACGTACGAGTCGTGAAGCGGCGCGCCGATCGAGACGTCGGCGCTCGCCGTCCAGCCCGTGTCCCAGAGCACGTAGAAGAATCCGCCCAAGACCAGCGCTGCCTCGATCAGCCCGAGGAACAGCCATGCCCGATAAAGCATCGCCGCATTGATCACCCCTTCGGTCCGGCGCCGCGGAGGCCGTTGCATCAGGCCCTCCTCGGCACGCTCGCGGCCGAGTGCGAGAGCCGGAAGGATCTCGGTGCCGAGGTCGATCGCGAGGATCTGCATCACCGTGAGCGGAAGCGGAATGGCCCCGCCGCTCAGGGCGAACACCAGGAACGGAATCACCTCCGGAGTGGCGTGGGCGAAGATGTAGACGATGAACTTGCGGACGTTGTCGAACACGCGACGCCCCGCCTCGACTGCGTCGACGATGGTCGCGAAGTTGTCGTCGGTGAGGATCATCGTCCCGGCTTCGCGGGCAACCTCCGTTCCGGTCAGGCCCATCGCGATCCCGATGTCGGCACGACGCAGCGCGGGAGCGTCGTTGACGCCGTCGCCCGTCATGGCGACCACGTGACCCTCGGCGCGTAGTGCGTCGGCGATCCTGAGCTTCGCCTCGGGCGAGGTGCGCGCGAAGACGAGCTCCCTGTTCTCTCGGAGCAGGTGGTCGAGCTCGGCTTCGCTCATCCCGTCCAGCTGCTCGCCGGTGACGACGGACATTCCCTCGGCGGCGATCCCGACACGCCGCGCGATCTCGGCCGCGGTCGGTCCGTAGTCGCCGGTGACCACCGCGATGCGGATTCCGGCGGAGTGACATGAGGTCACTGCACTGGCGACCTCCGGCCGCGGGGGATCGAAGAGCGCGACGAGCCCAAGCAGGCAGAGCTCACTCTCGGCGTCCTCCCGCCGCTCCGGTGGCTCGGCGCCTTTCGGCAGCCGTCGTCTCGCCACGGCGAGCACTCGCAGGCCGAGCGATGCGTAGCGGTCGAGGACGTCGAGCACCTCCTCGCGACGCTCAGGGGTGAGTGGGGCCTGGCCGTCCGGACCTCCTATCGCCGTCGTGCGCAGCAGGATCTCCTCCGGTGCCCCCTTCGCATGAACTGTCAAGCTGCCGTCCGCGCGCTCATCGACGGTCGACATGAGACGCAGCTTCGAGTCGAAGCGATACAAGATCCGGCGCGCGTGCTCGCGTCGGGTGACGTCCACGTCGATGCCAAGTGTTCGCGCTGCTTCCAGAAGCCCGATCTCCGTCGCTTCCCCGCGCGACTTACCCGTAAGCTCGGACGCAAGCTCGGCCGTGCTGCACGCCGCCAACGTGCGTGCGAGAAAGCCGAGCACCGGGTTGTCGTCCAGTGCGAGCCGTGGATCGGGCGTGTCCTCGAGGTCGAGCTCGCCGAGCGGCGTCCAGATCCGAGTCGCGCGCATCCGATTCTCGGTCAGCGTCCCGGTCTTGTCCGTGCATATGACGGTCGTCGACCCGAGTGTCTCCACGGCGCTCAGGCGCTTCACGAGCGCGCCGCGACGCGCGAGCCCGGCCACTGCCACGGCGAGGGCGAGGCTGATCGTCGGGAGCAGCCCCTCGGGGACGTTGGCGACGATCAAGCCGATCGCGAAAGCGACAGCGTCGTCTGCGGGGAGGCCCGCGAGGATTCCGAGCGGAAGGAACGCAAGACCGACTCCCACCGCGACGAGTGCGATGAGCCAGGCGACTCGCCTGACCTCGCGCTCGAGCGGACTCTCGTCGACTTCAACCCGCTCCGTGAGCGCCGCGATCCGACCCAGCTCGGTCTGCATCCCCGTCGAATAGACGAGCGCCTTCCCCTCACCACTGATGCACGCGGTTCCGCTGAAGACGAGATCGCGTGCCTCGAGCAGTGGCCCGCTCGGGTCATGAAGCTCCGCGGTGCGCAAGACCGGCTGCGACTCCCCGGTGAGCGTCGACAGATCGACATCGAGGGCACCCTCGAGGAGACGAGCGTCGGCCGAGATCCCGTCGCCCTCCGCGATCATGAGGACGTCACCTGGAACGAGCGTGCGCGCGTCGATCAGCTGCCGATGCCCGTCTCGGAGGACGGTCGCCTGGACAGGGAGGTACTGACGAAGCGCCTCCGTCGCGCGCTCTGCCTGGCGCTCCTGCCAGAACGCGAAGATCGCGTTGAGGACGACGACGAGCGCGATGGCCGCGCCGAGCACCCAGGAGACGCCGACGAACGCGAGGATCGACGCGGCCCACAGGAGCAGGGCAAGCGGATGGACGAACTGCTTGACGAGCTCCCTGAGCCAGCGCCGGCCACCACGTCGCTGGAGCTCGTTTGGCCCGTACGCGACGAGCCGGCGAGCGGCTTCGCGCTCGCTGAGACCGTCCGGCCGTGATCGCAGATCTCTGAACAGCCGTTCGATCGGCTCCCTGGGCTCTGCGTTCAGCTGCGAAACGGTGTCCACCGGCGACGATGCTACGAGTGATGTCTACACCGGTGGCGCCGGGGCGATCCACTGCGACTTGAGCACCGACAGGAGCGAGAGCGATGGACATCGGAGACGCCCCCGACTTCCCTGTCACAGACGTCCGCGCGGCCCAACGGGTACAGCGGACGGCTCACTTCATGTGGCTACCGAGGCTGCCTGCGATGCAGGCGACTCTAGATTTCGTGGATGCGATCGCCACCCAGGGCGTCTGACGGACGATCAGAACCAGCCTCCACTTCGCACCGGGCGCCGGGTGACCTCGCGCATCGCTAGAAACCCGCACGCTGCTCGCGCAGCGCTAGAAGCCCAGACCTATGGGCAGCGTGCCGATGGTGTCCTCGGACAGGCGGAGCATCCCGACTGGACGACCGTCCTCCACAAGCGGAAGATGATGGATGCCGTGGGCACGCATCAGCCACGGGGCGGCGGATCGATTCGATCGCGCATCGAGCGTGATCGGTTCTGCCGTCATCCACTGACGCGCTCGCGCCTCGCCCGGATGTGCACGGGCCGCGAATGCGCCCATGAGATCGTGGGTCGTGAGAATCCCGATCAGACGCCCGTACTCGGAGACGAGCACGGCCGAGACGTCGTCCCGAAGCAGGCGCTCGGCGATCTCGCCGAGGGTGTCCTCCGGCGCCGCGATGCACATCTCCATCGACGAGACGGCTGCCGACTCCAGATCCTCGTCGAGATCGTCTGCGAACGTCGTGACCCGACCGGCGTCCAGGCCCTCGAGCAGCTCGGGCTCGAGCTGCACGTTGACCGAGAGATACTCGGCAGCACGTTCGGGACCGGTCTCGACCCCGCCGACGTGTGAGGCGAGGAACGGCCCGAGGTAGCGGCCCGCAATCTTGGCAGCCGGCCACCAGAGCGGCTCGGCGGCGGTCACGGGCTCGTGCTCGGCGGTTGCATCGAGCTCCCTGCGCAGGAAGCGCGGCTCGGAACCGGTGAGCAGGAGCCCGTGCACGACGGGTCGGAACGGTTGCGGCTCGACGGCCGCGCCGGCATTCGCCGCGATCATCTCGGCAGCCGCCAGTGCCTGCTGCGTCGCCAGCCCGCCGTGCTTGACCGGGAAGCTCGTGATGTCACCGGCTGCGTAGACGTCCGCGATCCCGTGCACCCTGCCGTGGTCGTCCACCGGGACGAAGCCGTCGATCGTCTGAGGGATGCCGTCGATCGGTGCGCCGGCAAGACGTGGCAGGGCGACCACGCGGTCGACCTCGAGAGGGCCGTCGGGGAGAAGCTCGAGGCGCCCCTCAGCGAACCTTTCGGCGTATGCACCGGTTCGCAGGCGCACGCCGCGTGCTTCGAGGAGCTCTCGCACCGCCTCGCTCGCCTCCTGCCCGAACAACTGAAGAGGCTCCGCCTCGGGCGTCACGAGCCACAGCTCGGCACCAGGCACGCCGTGCCATCCGGCGAGCAGTGCCAGGTCGTAGGCGGGAAGCGGCCACACGGGGCCCCACGGCACGACGAACGCGACACTGCGAATCGCGTCGCTCGCGAGCTCGTCGAGGACATGGCGCACGAGACCTGCGTCCGAAGGGCCCGCAAACGTCAGAGCGCCGTCGAGCGATGGCATCCCCAACGCACCGCACGCCACGAGGAGAACGTCGTATTGGAGGTCTCGGTTCGTCGACGTGTGAGCCAGATGTCGCCAACTGTCGATGCCGGTCAGCGCACCACGAACGACCGACGCTCCGAAGTCGGCGGCCAACTCGGCGAGGTCGAACCGCACGATGTCCGTACGCCCCTCGAAGGGGAGCGTTACCGCGAGTGGTCGGTACGAAAAAGACTCGTCCGGCGAGAGAAGCTCGACGTCGACCAGATCCGGCGCAAGCTCCCGGAGCGCGATCGCCGCCTCGAGCGCGGCCACGCCGCCGCCGGCGACGAGAACGTGGATCCTATCGCTGCGCATGAGCCCTCCCGTGCCGTGACACGGCCATCGTCGTTCACGGCCGGGCGGCGGGCATCGGCGAACGCCCTATCAGCGTCGCGGGTTACTGCTGAGTCGCAGGCGCGGTGTTGGGGCCGCTCCGCGGCTGACAGGAACTCTCGGCGCTAGAGTGGCCGCGAGTTGCTACTGAGGAGACGGCGCGATGACCGAGACTCGCCGAACGACGAGCGAGGAAGCCAAGCGAGTGGGAGACGAGATCGGAGTCGACTGGAGCCGCTTCGATCTGGAGCAGTTCCGTTTTGGCATGGACGTCGAGTACGAGCACGGCTCCCATGATCCCCAGACGGACGTGACGCACGACGACCCGATCCTGACCGGGAAGATCGCGCTAGCACACATGAAGGAGTTCCCCGACTATTACGAGCGCCTCGAGCGCATGGAAGAGGACGCTGCACGGGACTGGGCTAGCAAGACTTCCTAAGCCCGAAACTCCCCACCGGCCGAGCAACCCGGCGTGTCAGCGCTTTCCCCGATGCGTGTGACTACGAGCGGGACGATCCTTGCCAGGTGAACGTGCGACTGACGCCCCGAGAGAGAGCGGCCGTGACTCGCCTGAAGAAACTCGACCACATCAGTGCGCAGGTCTCGGCAGGTGAGCTGGTGATCCGGGAGATGACGTTGGGCGAGCGGGAAAGGTGGGCACGCCAGCACGCCGCGGTCGAGGCCAAGTTGACACCAGCCGAGCGCACCAGACGGGCCGCGGCCCTCAGGGCTCGGCGAGCTACGGAGCGCCACCACTCGCAAGTCGGCTGATGAGGGCGCGCGCGGGCCTCGCGCCGCTGTGCGCTACCCGCCGTCCACCAGGTGCTCAAGGAGCGAGGCGTACTGCGTGAGCTGGCGGTCGGGCAAGAAAAGCTCCGACACGCGGTCGAGTGCATTCGCGCCGAAGCGCTCGGCGTCCTCCGGCGACTCGAGCAGGCGCGCAACGAGGGCGCCGAACGTGTCGAGGTCAGCGGGATCGCGGAGAAGCAGTCCACTCTCCTCGTCGGTTATCTGGTCGACGATCCCGCCGACGGCGCTCGCGACCATCGGGCGCGCCTTCCACATCGCCTCGGCGACAGTGAGACCGAATCCCTCCGCCAGGCTCTTCTGAACGACAACCGCGGCGTGCCGTTGCAGCGCGTTGATGACGAGTGCGTTCTCGACAGGATCGTCCATCGGCACCGCGACGAGGTGCGTCCGCGAGCGGTCCGCGGGTGCGAGCGACTGCCAGAGCGCGACCGTTTCCTCCCAGATCACGCGGTCCTCGGGGTCGTCTCCGACCGCGTCGACCGCTGGGCCAGCGAGCACGAGCTGGGCGCGGCTTTCGGCGGGAACTCCACGGACGAACCCCTTTAGCACTCCTGACATGTCCTTCATCCGATCCCAGCGCGAAACCTGCACGACCAGCGGGACGTCGACGGCGGGCGGCCCTTGCTCACGGACGGCGCGGACCGGCCGAAAGCGCGGGTGCTGCAGCTCCGTTCGACGAGATGATCCCGCAGGCGGCGAGCACGCTCTCGACTCGCTCGCGCTGGAGCCCCTCGTTCTTGGGTGCGAGTGGGTCGATCGAGGGCGGGATGACTGCGAGCCGGCTGCCGTCGACCCACGCGGGCGCGAAACTCAGTCGTGAGAAGACGAAGGCGTCGGCACCTTCGACGTACGGCCGCAGGAACGACCAGCCGCGACCCGCCCACTCGTTCTCGACGTCGAGCCCGACGTGGCAGCGCCAGACGACCGGCACGCCGAACTCGGCGATGGCGGGGACGAGCCCTGCCGGTTGCGGGTCGTGGACTATGACGACGTCGCCGGGTTGGATTGCGGCGAGGACCCCGGGGCTGTTCCTCGTGATCGTCCGCTCGTACGCGTCTCGTTCCCTCGGCCCTAGGTCGCCCCCGTCCCCTGGTCCGCCGTAGAGGCCGTTGTGGAGCCGCTTCGTGATCGCGAAGAACTCCGCGTCGCCTCCGATTACGAGCCAGTGCGCGTCGATCCCCGCTCCGACGGCGTAGCCGAGCAGGGTCCGCAGCATCTCGGCCACCCCGCCGCCCGCCGCGGTGGAGTTCACGTTCACGATTCGTCGACCGGCGAGCCGCGCACGAACGATTTCCGCCGCGTGCTCGAGGCGCTCGACCCTCTCCTCGCCGATGAAAGGCTCCAGCCGACGAGGATCGAGAGGCTCGATCCGGACCTCCTCAGGCCCCGCAACCGGTCGCGTCATAGCCGCACAGCCTGGCACACCCGGGAAGGTCGGCGGCCGTTTGCATCACTGCGACAGGTTGCGAGAGCAACGGCGCTCGGCGCTCATGGACCGGCAGCCTCGAAGGAGCGGGTCCCATCGAGCGGTTCGGGACCCGCTTCCGCTTCAGTACTACGTGTCGCTGCGATGAAAGACGTGTTTGGCAATTGCCCACGTCCCGATGGACGCGAACAGCGCCACGAAGACCCCGGTCGGGATGCTCGAGCCGTTGCCGTCATTGCTTTGGAAGACGGCATCGGGACCCCAGACCGAGGCCACCGCGACGGCGATCCACATCGCGAAGATCGCGAGCGACGCCCACATGTCGCGGGCGCGAAGCAGCACCGTCCATCCCCGCTCCGAAACCGTCCCGGTTGGTGGGTGCGAAATCGTCGACATGTCAACCTCCTTCCTCGATATCACGCTCTATCGAATCGGCCCCGAGTGCATCGGGGTCGACGCGGATATCGAGTGCGGATCGCGTGCAGCCGGGAACGCCCAGCGCGACCCGTTGACTGCGCTGCTCCACCGGCGTAGCGTCGCAGCATCGAAAGAGAGTGAACGGGCGCGGCCGTACCCTGGACGTTTCTGCCGCTTCCGCCCAGGGTGCGGAGAAGAGCGGCCATCCGTGACCCGTTCCCTCTCGTTTGCGGGAAGTCGCACGCGGTGGATGATCGGTCCGAGCGGAGCCCAGAACCCCGTACCGCTCCGGATCTCTCCAGAACCACCCGGGTCCCGCCGTGGCTTGAGCGCAGGCGCCAAAAGGCCTGAAAGAAATCACCGAGCCGGTGGCGCTTTCGTCCACTCAGCCCGCTGACCTTCCGCTTCCGCGTAGAACCGTCGGGCTGAGCTTCGACCTACTCGCGCTCCGTGCTCGGTGCGTGGAGGAACCTATGGGCGAGCACCGATTGGGTCAAGTCCTGCGCTCGTCGGAATGGCGCAGTTTGCGCTCTTCTTCGAGTCCTGTGACTCGTGTCGTACGGACCACAACCAGCACGTGCGGGAGACAGGGCGTGCCGCGGTGTCAGATTCATGTCAGATCACACTGACTATCGTCGCCCACCCCGGACAGATGGCTAAGTCGCAGACCGCGTAACGATCGACTCCCGACAGACGGTGACCACTGCTGAGCAACGCCGGACAGAATTTGCAATCCGGAGGTCACCGGGTTCCGCTTCCGGCGTAGTTGGGAGCTTTCCCTGGTTCGATCCCAGGTGCGCCCATTCTGGCCCGCACCGTTTCAGGAGCTTGGCTCAATCATGCGGGTCTGGGGTGTCAGGGATGACCCGAAACGGGGAACACGAGCCCCACTGCCGCCAAGCTGTGTGGGCTGCATTCCCCCTACGTGGAAGACGAAGGGGAGGCTAAGAACTTGCACCTCTAACGGGGGATTCGCGGCTTTCCATTGTCCGAAACGGTCATCTAGGAACGCACGCTCGAACGCGTCATGCTCCTCCGTGGAGCCAGGCCCACTGGCGAAAGCCGGACTGCGGCGTTCGGGCAGCCACCCGGCCCCTTGCTCGCCACTAAGCTCAGTCAGCGTTGGGGAGGGTGTCCGGAGTACTGGCGATCTGTGTGGGCACCCTCATCGTGGGGTTCAACCCGAACCGCTTCGACATCGTACTAATGACCCTGCCCCGCGGGCACGGGATTCACCTCCACGAGGTCATTGGGGTGGCGCTCGTCGGAGTCGGCACCGTTGTACTGTGGATCGCACCGCCACGGCGAAGTGACGACCTGTCGGCGTAACCACTCGTCGACCACCCGCGGAGCCGGTGCGTCGCCCGGCCAGATCAGGTAGCTGAGCGCGAGCTGTGCCTCGAGGCCTGTCGCCTCCGCCAGGAACGCCCCGACGCCCGGACCGCTCACGTCACGGCCACGAGCTCACGCGGCAGCATCGGTTCGACGCCCTGCCAGTTGTCCGCCAGCCAGGCGATCCCGCGCTCGATCCGCTTCGGTTCGACCCGCTTGTCCAGCAGCGGGACGATGGCCGGCGTGAGCGCGATGTTCTTGCCGCCGTGCTTGTGTGTCCGTATGTGCCCGTTCGAGTTCGACGCCGTGAACGGTTCGAAGGTCATGCAGCGCGGGCAACGCAGCACTCGGCGGGTCCAAGCCCGCCAGTAGCGCTCGGCAACGTTCCAGTACGGTTCGGTTCGGCCTCAGCGAGTAGCGGTAGCAGCCGCTCGATCTCGCGGTAGGCGGTCGAGTTCCAGGCACGACCCATGAGCGGCAGGTGCGTCGGGTCGTCGCCCACGCCGTCACGGACCCCGTTCAGGACGTCGATGTACCACCTGAGAAGCTCGCCGATGATCTCCTGGCGGTGACTCTCGGCCACTCGTCCGATACTACGCCCCTCGGTGTCTAGAGTGGCAACGAGCTAGGTCTTCCGCTTCCGCTTAGGAGAACGCGGCCTCGTCTTCGAGGTGCTCTGCCGCCCTCCGAGGCGATTTCGGTTGCTGCGGTGACGGGGTGCCACCTCTCGCCGCCCTCGCCTTGGATGCGGCAATCCGCTTGAGCTCCTCTTGCAGATCGGCGACGCGGGCTTCAACGTCGGCCTTCTCTGTGCGGCTTTCTTCGCTTCTCGCGATGACCGCATCGAAGGCGTCTCGCATGCGACGAAGTTCTCGCGCCGCCTGTTCACGTGCTTCCTCGCCCTTCAGTTTCCCTGGCAAGTCCGTGCCATCCCCGAGAAGAAGCTGCCGAAGACGACGCGCTGCGCGGTGGAACTCGTCCTGATCATCCGTGTACGGCACCGCAGACCCTCGCCGTATTCGTAGCAGTCAGCGTTAGATGCCCGAGGCTGCCCCGGCCGCCAGAGGGGGCACGCCTCGAGGTATCCGGGCCCCCGCGGAGGTGGTGAGCCGCGGCCCCGGAAGCTCAGTCAGCGCATCACCACACGCGCGCGGCTATCTCAGAGCGATACGCTCGTCAGCGATGAAGGTGGCGCTCATCCTCGTGGTGGTGGCGCTCGCCGTGACCGTCGTCCCCGCGGCGACGGCGTCGAAGGAGGAAGAGGCGAAGAGAGTCGCTGTCGCGCTCGTGTACGCGAACGCCCGCTCCGACTACGGCGAGGTCTGGGCTTACCTGCACCCGCGGTACCAGCGCGTCACCACACGCGCGTTCTGGGAGAGCTGCAAGCGCAAGCTGGCCGAGAAGCGGGGAGTCGAGTTCTTCCACCTCCGCGCGATCGACGCCTATCCCGACCGCGTGACGCTGCCGCTGCTCGGGACGATCCGCGTCATCGCGGTCACGCTCCAGGCGAAGTTCGTCGACCGCCAGAGAGAACTCGGCACGGCCAGCGACACGCACCTCTTGGTGAGGGTCGGCTCGGAACGGAAGGGGTTGTGGACGCCGGAGCAATACCGCGCCTACGAGGCGCACCGCTGCCCCGCGATCTGATCGCCTGCTGAGGGCGGCGAGAGGCGACGCGTTCTTTAGGCTGGCAACGCACCGTTCACCCACTGTCTTTGATGTTTCTCCCCGACAACGGATCGGTGTGGATCGAGGCGGATTCATGCGGATTGCCGCCTCCTCGAAATGCCGCAACATCGACGCAGCATCCTTACAAGGCAGCGGGACGGAGGCCTAATGAAGCGCTACTTCGTCGCCCACGCAAACGTGAGAAACGCAACCAAGCCCGTGCCGATTGCGATCCAGACCCAAGCAGGCATGGCCATCCCCCAGTCCCCGATTCCCCTGACAAATCGATCCTACTGGCACTTCGCTTCCGACTGCTCAACAGTTTGCAGTTCTTGCGGGTTCGGCTTCAACAAGCTTTGGCTGAGTCCACAGCCGAAGACTGGCCGGATCGCCCGAGCGCCTGCTGCATGATCGGATGCCTTCCGAGCCGCGCTAACGTAGCGCCTGAGACGAAGACGCTGTGACCTTTGTCGCCCTTGTCGCCATCATCGTGCTAGCCGCAGGCGGACTGATCGTTGTGATGCTCGCGATTGCGCGCACGGACGACGGTGCGAAGCCGGCGCAGCGGGATGCGCCGTCTCCGAGGGACACGACGGCCCGAGCGCAGAAGCCCCCGCGGCGGCCCGCGTGGCACGGCATTAAACACGCGTGGAGGTCGTGGCGGCACAGGCGCTGGTAGCCCCTGCGGGAGAACAAGCTCGGGAGCGCCGTCGGTCACCACGTTGCGCTGCTCTCGGGAACCGGGAGCGCTCCCCGTGCGGCTGGGAGCGCTCCCCGTTGCCACAACTCAGATCGCGCGTGCCAGGCAAGGTCTGCCTAACCGCCTTCGTCTCACTTGCGGTCTTGGTCACCAGCGCTGAGAGACACGCGGGATGCCCATCGTCAGGGGCGCCTCCGTCCGCGGCTGGAGGCAGGGCCATCGACGCCCGTGCTGCCACGAGGGGTGTGTCGGGAACCTTGTACGCCAGCGCGGACGTCGGGGAGATGCTCGAGCGGGAAGCGGATCCGCTCGGGGCGAGTCACACGTCGATATTACGCCGCGCGATGCCAGACATGGCAACCAGCGCAGCGGTGAGCGCCGTGCTACTTGGCGCTAGAGGTTGTGCGTGAGGTAGCCCGCCAGGATGAGCCAGAACTCAAGGCAGAGGACCATGACGAGCAGCAGGCCCCAGTTCCGGGGGGCCTCAGTGAGTCGAGTGTCCGCAACGCGACGATGTCTGGCCACCATCGAGTGGCCAGATCATTTCACACCGCTCGGATGGGTGCGTCCGTTACTTCGTCACCCAGGCGAACCCGACGAACAGCGCAACAAACACGGCGCCGACGGCGAGCGGAATCCATCCCGACATTGACGACCTCCCCCAGTTCCCCTTGACCCTCTGACCATAACCCGCCCTCTTTCTCTGCACGACAGCTCCTTACAAAGTCTTACGTGTCACCAGCCGCGCGAGGTCTTCACCCGATCCACTGCCGCGCGGTTGCAGTAGCGATGTTCCGGGCGAGCCAGCGAGGGGTTGTGGTCGTCGTGCCCTAAGTCCCACGGCTGATCCGGCCCGACGGGTTGCTCGCATCGCGGGAGACGATGACCTCGCCGCGCTTGAGCGGGCGAACCTAGATCGCCGCTCCCCTCCGCCGGTTGCACGACGCGCAGCGAAGCTCAAGGTTGCGGGCCGTGTTCGATTCGCCTTTGCTCACGGGGACGATGTCCCGTCGTACGCCAACCCTGCAGCGGCATGCCGTCGTGGGAGCACGCAGCCTGTACCGCCGGCCGAAACCCTAATGCGTGGTGCGAGGCCCAGCGGGTCGGTCAGGATCTAACCGTGCCAAGCCGCGTCACCAGCTAACGCGCGGCTTCAATGCGGCTCGCGATTGCCCGGGACGTGGCGAGGCTCCTCGCTCGGCTCGCGCGTCGCGATCCCGAGCCAGACCACAAGCAACACGTCGAAGACGACGACGAGCCCTGCCGCAATCAGAACGTACATCCACCACTGCATGGGTCGTCGCTTCGCGTCGAGCGCCGGTCCTCCTTCGTCTCGAATCCATCACACCCGACGCCAAAGCGCGTCGGAACCCACGGCGCGACGCGTCGCGCGCCCCGCTGCGACAACCTCTCCAAGCGAGGCCTCGGCGGCCTCGCGGTCGGGGATCGGATCCGAGCCTTCCGCGAGCAACAGCGCGACCTCGGCCGTCGTGAGCCCGTCGGGGAAGAACTCGAGGAGCGGCTCCGGCGACTCCGGAGCCGGCACGCGCTCGAGCTCCGGCGCGAAGTTCGCGAGGACGGTGTCGTAGGAGAGGAGGGGCTGCCAGCCGCCGGCGTGCGCGACCTCGTCCCCGCGCCGAAAGAGGACGGACGGCGCCGTGTACCGAACCGCTCCGTCCGAAGCCATCGTCTTGTCCTGTGCCTCGGAGGGGGTTCCAGCAGCGGAACGTGCCTCGGCCCGCTGTCGCTCGTACTCGGCGACAATTTCCGGGTCGTCGATCGCGTCGGCGATACGGTCGGCATGGACTCCCTCGATGCGGCGCAGCGCCTCGCGGAGACTCTCGGCATCGTCGAGGTAGACGGAGCCGGTGAAGTTAGCAATCTGGAGCGCGCGGAAGACCCGCCACTCGGAGCCCGGCTCGACCTGACGGGCGGCGACGACGGCGCGGCACCCCCGCCCGGTTCCAGCCGCGCGCGACTTCGGCTCCACGGCGAAGGGCATCCCGTACCGCGACTCGAAGACCTTCCAGCGGGCGAGGGCGCGCTCCGGGTCGTACGTCCGAACGGCCGCGTCGCTCGCCTCCTCGCGCAGCCCGATCATTACGAGACGCCAAGAGAGTTGATCCCGAAACCGCCACTCGAGTACCCGCAGCGCCGGGTTGGCCGAGTACGCCCAGGGGCAGCCCGCGTCGGTGTAGAGCGTCGCCTCGATCACGGCCGCCCCCGATCGTAGTCACGCGACGAGGTGGTACCCTCCTCCCGCTCGGCCGCGCTAGGTGGGGAGTCAGCGGTTCCCTGAACCCGAAATCCGCTCCATGCGGGGCCGAACGCCGTCCGAGGGACGGTTCGTCGGGACAGGGTCTGCGCACGCGGCGTTGACGATCGGGTCCCGCGCACTGGGAGCGTCCGAACCGCGTCAGGTCCGGAAGGAAGCAGCGCTAAGGACTCCCTCTCAGGTGCCGCGGCTACGCCCGATCCGAGCAGAGCGACGCTGATACCTCCGGTGACACCGATCTCGACGACGGAGCGCGTGGCCGAGCGTTCGATTCGCCTTTGATTGAATCACCGTCGTGACGGCGCTCTACCGGAAGTACCGCCCGCAGGGCTTCGACGAGGTCGTCGGACAGGAGGCGGTCGTCCGGACCCTCCAGAACGCGGTCGAGCACGGCCAGGTGCGCCAGGCGTACCTCTTCGCCGGGCCGCGCGGGACCGGCAAGACGTCGATGGCTCGCATCCTCGCGAAGGCACTGAACTGCGCCGGGACGCCTGGGCCGTCGCCGTCGCCCGACAAGACGTGCCCCGTCTGCCTCGCGATCGCGAACGGGACCTCGCTCGACGTCGTCGAGATGGACGCCGCGTCGCAGCGCGGGATCGACGACATTCGGGAGATCCGCGAGCGTGTCGTGCTCCAGCCGGTCGAGGGCCGGTACAAGATCTACATCCTCGACGAGGCCCATCAGCTCACCGATGCGGCCTGGCAGGCACTGCTGAAGCTGATCGAGGAGCCTCCGCCCCACCTCGTCTTCGTCTTCTGCACGACCGAGCTGCAGAAGGTCCTCGCGACGGTCCGCTCGCGCTGCCAGACGTTCGTCTTCCAGCGCCCGCGGTTGCAGGAGGTCGTGACCCTCCTGCGCCGGGTCGCCGAGGGTGAGGGCATCCAGGCGCAGGACTCGGCCCTGTCGCTGATCGCGCGCTCCGCCCGCGGCTCGTTCCGCGACGCCGTCTCGACGCTCGACCAGCTGGCCGCCGCGACGAACAACTCGATCGACGCGCAGTCGGTCCTGCAGCTCGTCGGAGCGGTCGAGGAGGAGTCGCTCCTGAGGCTCTGCGACATGGTCGTCGACCGCGACACGGCCGGGGCGCTCCTCTTCGTCGAGGAGCTGGCCGAGCGCGGCCAGGACCTCGGGCGAGTGGTCACCGATCTCATCGAGCACCTTCGACACCTCCTACTCGTCCAGCACATGGGCCACGTCCCGGACTCGCTGCCGGTGACCGAAGACGCGAAGGACCTCCTCCGCGAGCAGGCCAACCAGCTCCCGGAGCCCACCGTACTCCGGCTCATCGACCTTCTCGCTGTCGCCGTGGACGACATCCGGCAGGGCGCAGATCCGCGTCTCCCGCTCGAGCTCGCGCTCGTCAAGGTGACGCGCCCACACGCCGACCTGTCCCGTGAATCGCTGGCGCATCGCGTCGAGCTCCTCGAGGCACGTGGCCCGGCCGTGACGGCGCATTCGGAGCCCGTCGCCGCCCCGGCTCGTCCCGCGCCGCCCCGAACCGAACCGGTATCGGTGCCGGCTTCTGACCCGCCCGAGACACCGCCGGTCGAGCTCGAGCAGGTTGCGGAAGCGTGGGACCGGGGCATCCTCGACGCCGTGCGCGAGCGATCGATCCCCGTCGCGAGCCTCCTGACCGAGGCGCGACCGACCGACCTCGCCGAGGACACGCTGACGCTCGAGTTTCCGGCCGGCGCCGACTTCCATCGCCGCCAGGTCGCCGAGCCACAGAACATCGGGCTCCTGCGCGATGCGCTCTACGAGGTCACGGGGAGGAAGCTCGCGGTCGTCCTCGAGTCCAGGGAGGCGGACGCTGACGCCGACGAGACGCCCGACGACGAGCCGGCCGGAGAGGACCTGTTCATCGCAGCACTCAAGGAACGATTCGATGCCGAAGAGGTGGAGGACGAAGACGCATGAACTTCGACATGAACAAGATGCTCCAGGAAGCACAGCGCATGCAGGCCGAGCTCGCGAAGGCGCAGGAGGAGGCGGCGAGCGAGGTGGTCGAGGCCTCCGCCGGAGGCGGCATGGTGACCGTGAAGGCGAACGGCGCCGGCGAGGTCGTCTCGGTCACGATCGACCCGCGCGCGATCGATCCGGACGATCCAGAGCTGCTCGCCGACCTCGTCCTCGCTGCGGTCAACGAGGCGCTCCGCTCCGCCCGTGCGCTGATGGAGTCGAAGATGGCCGGCCTCATGCCGGGCGGTCTCGGCGATCTCGGCGGCCTCCTGCCTGGCGCCTGAGCGCCCGCGTCCGGGCATGTCCGGAAGCGACGGCTAGGCTGGCGCCGTGCTCAGCCCGGCAGTCGAGAATCTCGTGACGCAGCTGACGAAGCTGCCCGGCATCGGTCGCCGGACGGCCCAGAGGCTCGCGTTCCACATCCTGTCGACCCGACCTGAGGATGCGCTCGAGCTCGCGCGTGCGATCGAGGACGTGAAGTCCCGCGTGCGCTTCTGCCGCGAGTGCGGGAATCTCACCGAGGAGGAGCTGTGCCAGGTCTGCGCCGACCCGCGTCGCGACCGTTCGGTCATCTGCGTCGTCGAGCAGCCGGTGGACGTCGTGTCGGTCGAGCGGACGGGCGAGTTCCAGGGGCTGTACCACGTTCTCGGGGGCGCGCTCTCGCCGCTGGACGGCGTCGAGCCAGCAGACCTGCGAATCGGCGACCTCCTCGCCCGCGTCGAGCGGAACGGCGTCGCCGAGGTCGTCCTCGCGACGAATCCGACGATGACCGGCGAGGCGACCGCCGCGTATCTCGCCGACCGCCTCCGCGCAAAGGTGCAGGTCACGCGGCTTGCGAGCGGGCTGCCGGTGGGAGGCGACCTCGAGTACGCGGACGAGGTCACGCTCGGGCGCGCGCTCGCCGGACGTCGAGCGATGTAGGCGCGACGCGTTTCTTCCGCAAATTGCGTCTTTCTTGTATCCGGCGAGCTTGCATCCGGTAATGACGTGACTTAGGTTGCACCCACTGAACCGGCGGGCCTTCGGGTCAGCCGGTTCAGTGTTTTCTGAGGCTATTTCCCGGTTGATCCGTACACTGGAGCGATGATCGACCAGGAGCTCCGCATCGGCATCGTCGGGGCGACCGGCGCGGTCGGTCGTGTGACGCTCCAGTACCTCATCGACCGCGGGTACACGAACATCCGCGCGTTTGCATCGTGGCGCTCGGCGGGCGGCCTGCTCGGCCCCTCGAGGTCGAGGAAGCGACGACCCAGACGCTCGGCGCCGGGAATCTCGACGTGTGCTTCTTCTCCATCGGCACCCAATGGAGCCGGGAGCTCGTCCCGATCGCACAGACTGCCGGAGCAGTCTGCATCGACAAGTCGTCGGCCTTCAGGCTCGAGGACGGAGTCCCGCTCGTCGTGCCCGAGGTGAACGGCGAGCGTGCGCTCGAGCACACCGGGATCATCGCCAACCCGAACTGCTGCACGATTCCGCTCACGATGGTGCTCGCGCCGCTGCATGACGTCGCGGGGCTGCGTAGCGTGCGCGTCGCGACCTACCAGTCCGTCTCGGGTGCGGGTTCCGAAGCGATCGAGGACCTGCGCGCCGAAGACCCCGACGACCACCTGTTGCGAATGGACTGGGAGTTCGACGGGGTCGAGTTCGACGAGGAGGCGAAGCTCCGCGCGGAGACGCGCAAGATCCTCGAGCTGCCCGACCTCCCCGTGAGCGCGACGTGCGTCCGTGTCCCCGTCGTCGTGGGCCACGCCGAGTCGGTGTGGATCGAGACGGAAACGCCGCTCACACCCGCGGAGGCCGAGCGCATCCTCGCGCAGGCGCCAGGGCTCAGGCTCGAGAAGGTGCCCGGGCACGGACACGCGATCGGCAGCGACGACGTGCTCGTGGGTCGCGTGCGAGCCGACTCCGCCGCGGAGAACGGTCTCGTGCTCTTCCTCCTCTGCGACAACCTGCGCAAGGGCGCCGCGCTCAACGCGATCCAGATCTCGGAGCTGCTCGTCGGCGCCTCGCTGCCGAGCTACTTCGGGCAGAGAGCCAGCTAGCCGCCGCTTCCGCTCGGGGGCGCGGGCGCCGGCGCCGGCGTGAACGCCTCCCGGACCGCGCTCAGCACCTTCTCACGCGTGCCCTCCTCGACCGGCTGCAGGCCCCCGAGATCGAGCCGCGCGAGCTCGATGCGGCCCGAGGAGCGGAGCGTTTGGAACCCGAAGTCGGCGAGAAAGTCCCGTGGGAAGACGGTGCGGTGGACGAGGAACCGCTCGGCCGCCGGCGTTCCCTCCCGGTAGCGATACGCGAACGCCTCGAGTGCGCGCGCGCCCTTGTCGCGCGCCTCGCCGATCGCTGCGAGGAAGAGCGACTGCTCGACCCATGGCTGCGTGTCCGTGAGGAGGTAGGCGCACGTGACGAGAATGGCGTCGTCAGACGGAGGCCCCGCCGGAAGGTCCGATGCGCGGGGAACAGCGACGCGGGGCCGTACTGCATCGATCCGAGCACGCGGCCGTCGTCGTCTCGGTAGACCGTCCCCCACGCGCCCCATTCGTCCTCCGCGCGCTCGATCCACTTGCGCTTCTCGGGCTCGCGGTTTCCGCGGCTCTGCCACCAGATGCAGCTCTGACACACCGAGGGCGCCGTCTCGAGCGTCGCGCCGGTGAGGCCGGCGAGCCGCGTAGTGGTCATTGCTTCGCGGGCGGGGCGCCGACGCGCTCGACGACGACGTCGACCGAACCGACTTCCAGGTTCGCCATACGCTCGAGGTACTCGCTGACGCGGTCCTGCACGCGCCGCGAGACGTCCTCCGCCGCCGCTCCCCACTCGAGCTCGAGATGGACGACCACGTCCGCCCTCTCCGCCGTGCCGACGACATGCGCGGCCTCGCGCGTGAGGCCCGACACGCCCTCCACCTCCTGCGCAGCGTCGCCCGCGTACCGAGCCAGAACGTCGGTCGAGATCACGGGCGTCTCCATCACGTCGATCGTACAACCAGCTCCGTGACCTCAGGCCTCGCGAAGAGCCGGAAGGGGACGAAGGTCGTTCCCAATCCGGGCGAGACGTGGAGCGTGGTCGTGCCGTAGTCGTAGAGGCCCTCGACGTCGCGTGCGCGCAGGTGCGCGAGCCGTAGCTTGCCGCCCGGGTAGGGCACGACGATCTGGCCCGCGTGGAGGTGCCCCGAGAGCACCAGCTGGAAGACGGGCGGGATTCGCCGGACGATGCCGGGGAAGTGGCAGAGCAGGATCTTGAGCTCGATTGACTCGTCGATCAATTCGTGCGGCCGTGCGTCACGCCGCGCGTAGGTACGTGGATCGACCCCGACGACCTCGATGCGGTGGCCTCGGGCCTCGACCGTGACTGACTCGTCAGTCAGCACGGCGACGCCGGGAATCTCGGCGAGGGCGTCGCGGTCGATGCGCTGCGAGAAGGGGTCTCGGCTGTCGGCGAAGTCGTGATTGCCGAGCACGACGTAGCAGCGCCCGAGCCGGGCCAGCAGGAGCTCGAGCTCCGCGACTCCCGCCCGGCGCGAGACCAGATCGCCCGTGATGCACACGAGGTCGGGCTTGCGCTCGACCACCCACTCGACGGCGTCGGCGACCGCCTTCCGGCCTCGACCGGGCACCCCGAGGTGCAGATCGGACAGATGAGCGATCCGCAGCCCGTCGAGCACGGGCGGCAGGCCCGTCAGTGCCACCTCCACAACGCGCTTCCGTAGCCAGCCCGCCTCGAACCACGCCCAGGCCACGGTCGCCGCGGCGGCGGCGAGCACGATGACGAGGAGCCAGATCAGACGGACAGCTTCTCGGTCACCGGCGCGACCGAGACGACGTGGCGCTTGAACTTGAGCTCCGAGGAGTCGATGCCCGCGGCGACCCCGACCAGCTGCGAGAGGTGCAGGATCGGCATCTGGAAGTCCTTGCCGGTCTGCTTGTGGAGCTTCGACTGCCATGCGTCGAGCGACAGATGGCAGAGCGGGCAGGGTGTGACCATCGCGTCCGCGCCGGCCTCCTTCGCCTGCTCGATCGGCTGGATCAGCTCGGCGAGCGCGACATCCTCGCGAGCCTGGATGATCGGGAAGCCGCAGCACTTGATCTTCGCGGGGTAGTCGATCGGCTCGCCGCCGCAGGCGGTGATGATCCGCTCGAGCGACTCGGGCTTGTCGGGATCCTCGAAGCCGAGGAGCTTCGACGGCCGCAAGATCTGGCAGCCGTAGAACGGCGCGATCTTCAGGCCCTTGAGCCCCTTGTGCGCCGCGCCCTGCAAGAGCTCATAGCCCTCTCCCGCCGAGATGAGCCAGAGGAAGTGCATGACCTCCACCCCACCCGAGTACGAGGGCGCCCCGACCGAGACGAGGTTCTCGTTGACGCGGGCGAGGAGCTCTGCGTCGCCCTGGAGCGCGTGGTTCGCCTGCCGCAGGTTGAGCGTGCAGACGTTGCAGATCGTCATGAGCGTGTCAGCGCCGGTCGCCTCGGCGTACGCGAGGATGCGCGCGTTCAGGTGGAGGTAGTAGTCCGGCTCGGCCTCGTGGATGTCGCCGGCACCACAGCAGGTCACGGCCTCGAGCTCGATCAGCTCGAGCCCCACCATCGGCGCGAGCGCCTGCGTCGACGTGTCGAGCTCCTTCGCAGAGAGCGAGGCCAGACAGCCCTTGTAGTAGGCGACCGTCCTCATTCGGCAGGCTCCTCGCCGGGGAGGTAGGGCTTCGCGAATGAGCCCTCGCCGTACGGGCCGCGCGCTGCGGCTTCGCCGTTGCCATGCTCGTGCTCGAGCTGACCCAGAGGCTTCTCGACCTGCGTGATGCCGGCGGCGCCGTCGCGTTCCTGCGCCTTGACGACGTCGTACAGGGCGCGTGCCTCGCCGACGTGCTTGGCGACGTGCGGCGGGAACGGCGGCGGCACCTTGCCGTGCCGAAGGAGCCCCATCGCGAACTTGACCTCCTTCATCGACTTGGCGACGCCCTGCGTCTTGGGGACGAGCTCGGTCTCCCTCAGCCACCCGGTCGTCTTCGCGGAGGTCACGAACCACTTCGCGTGCTTCGCGCCCATGTCGGAGTCGATGCCCTGGCTCACTGCCTCGGCGCCGAGCTTCGCGATCGCGTCCCGCGGGTCGACGCCCTTCGGGCACCGCTCCTGGCAGAAGTAGCAGCGCGTGCAGTCCCAGATGCCGTGCTCCTCCGAGTACGACTGGAGCCGTTCGACCGTCGCCCGGTCGCGAGGATCGCCGACGAAGCGCATTCCCTTCGCGAGGGCAGCGGGGCCGAGGAAGTCCGGGTCGGACTCCATCGAGTTGCACTCCGAGACACAGCAGCCGCACATGATGCAGAGGGACTCCTTGTGGATCACGTCCATCTGCTCCTGCGGAACGACGTTCTCCTTCTCGCCGGGATCGGAGTAGCCCGGCTCCAGCCAGGGCTGGACGGCGCGGATCTTCCCCCAGAACGGATCCATGTCGACGACGAGGTCCTTGACGATCGGGAGGTTCCCCATCGCGGAGATCACCGGCACGTGGCCGGCCTGCGCGATCTCGTACATCCGCGTCTTGCATGCGAGGACGGCCGCGCCGTCCATGCGCATTCCGCAGGAGCCGCAGATCATCATCCGGCAGCTCTTGCGGAACGCGAGCGAGCCGTCCTGCTGGTCCTTGACGATGTCGAGGCAGTCGAGGAGCGTCGCCTCCTCGGGCGCGTCGAGCTCGTACTCCCTGAGCGCGCGCTCGCCCTTGACCGCGTCGTAGCGCCAGATCTTGAGTGCCACCTGCATCAGTAGGTCCTCACCTCGGGCTGCCACTTCGTCATGCGGGACCTCCTCGTAGCCGAGCTCGGGCTCGCCGTCCACCCACCGCGTGAGCGAGTGCCTCAGGAAGCGCTCGTCGTCTCGATCGGGGAAGTCCGCCGGCCGCGAGTGCGAGCCGCGGCTCTCCTCGCGGGCGAGCCCCGCCTGCACCATCACCCACGCGAGGTCGAGCATGGAGCCGAGCTCGATGGCCTGCGTGAGGTCGGTGTTGAAGACGTCGCCCTTGTCCTCGACGACGACGTGCTCGTACCGCTCGCGCAGCTGCACGATCGTGCCCAGCTGCGCCTCCATCCGCTCCGCGTACCGGAAGACGCCGAAGTTCTCGAGCATCGACGCCCCGAGCTCGTCGCGGATCTTCCAGGGACGTTCGCCGTCGGTCCTGCCGAGCAGCGTCGCGAGATCGCGCTCCGCGTCGGCGAGCGGCGCCTCGGATGCGGTCGCATCCGGAGTACGCGAATGCGTGCTCGGCGGCAGCCTGGCCGGAACGCCGGCCGAACGTGATCGTCTCCATCAGAGAGTTGCCGCCGAGGCGGTTCGCGCCGTGCACGGACACGCACGCAACCTCTCCGGCCGCATACAGGCCCGGCACCTCGGTCGCGCCCCAGTTGTCCGTGGACACGCCGCCCATGTGGTAGTGCGCACCGGGCCGGACGGGGATCGGATCGAAGATCGGGTCGACGCCGGCGAAGGTCATCGACAGCTCGCGCGACCCGGGGAGACGGCTGTTGATGCGCTCGGGGCCGAGGTGACGCAGGTCGAGCAGCACCGACCCGTTGACCCCGCGGCCAGCCTCGATCTCCGTCGTCTCCGAGCGCGAGACCACGTCGCGCGAGGCGAGCTCGAGGGCGTTCGGCGCGTAGCGCGCCATGAAGCGCTCTCCGTCGCGGTTGATGAGGAAACCGCCCTCGCCGCGGCAGCCCTCCGTGATGAGGACACCGCTCGGATAGAGGGTCGTCGGGTGGAACTGCATGAACTCCATGTCCTTCAGCGGAAGGCCCGCGTGCAGCGCCATCGCCATCCCGTCGCCGTTGCAGGCGTACGCGTTCGTCGTCGCGCGATAGATGCGCCCCATCCCGCCGGTCGCGAGCACGATCGACTTGCCGGTGACGAGCTTCAGGCCGCCGCGCACCAGGTCCCAGCAGATGACGCCGACACACCTCTCGTCCTCGATCACGAGGCGCCACGCGAAGTACTCCTCGTACACCTGCATCGGCCCCTGGTCCATCCGCTTCATGAGCTGCTCGTAGAGCACGTGAATGAGCACGTGCCCGGTGATGTCGGCCGAGTACACGGTTCGCGGCGAGCCCGCGGCGCCGAACGGCCGCTGCGCGAGCTTGCCCTCGTCGTTGCGCGAGAACACACAGCCCCAGTGCTCGAGCTGGTAGATGTCGCCCGGCGCCTCGTTCGCGAGGATCTCGATCGCGTCCTGGTCTCCGAGGTAGTCGGAGCCCTTGACAGTGTCATACGCGTGCGTCTCGGGACTGTCCTCGGCGGCGTTGCCGAGCGCCGCGTTGATGCCGCCCTCTGCGGCGCCGGAATGGCTGCGCGTCGGGTGCAATTTCGTCACGACGCCGACGTTCGCGCCGGTGTCGAAAGCCTCGATCGCCGCCCGCATTCCGGCGCATCCGGCCCCAACGACCACGACGTCGTGCACGATACGGACGCTACCTGATGAGTTCGCGGACGCCCGCTTGAACCCTCAGGATCGGGCGAACGTCGCCCGCGCGCGCGTCACCGCGCTCATGGGAACCGTGCAGGTCGTCCTCGCACCCCGGCACGCGCCGCTCCACGAGCGGAGCTTCCACCCCTTCGCGGGCTTCGCCGTCAGCTTCAGCGGCGTGAACGAGGCGAACGACGCGGAGCAGCGCGGACGGCAGCTGATCCCTGCACTGGAGCTCCGAATCGTTCCCTTGCCCGCAATCGAGACGGCCAGCCGGAACGTCGCCGGGGCGAAGAGCGCGGACACCTGGGCACCCGCCGTAACGGTGACGCTGCAGCCGGCGCTCCCGCTACAGGCCCCGCCCCAGCGCACGAGCCGCATCCCCGCGGCTGGTGTCGCTGTCAGGTTCAGGGCCTGCCCGGAGTTCCAGGTCGTCGAGCAGCTGGCCGAGCACTGAAGGCCGGGGACGTCGGCCGTGACGGTGCCCGTCCCGGAGACCGTGAGCGCGAGCGGCGTCTGGCTGTCGAGGCGCACGAGCCAGGCCGAGTCCTGCGTGTCGAGCCAGGCTCCCGAGTGTCCGTAGTAGTCGTTGCGGCCGGGGTCGAGCACCTTTGCCGAGAGCGGATCGCCACCGGCGCGCGGGTACATGATGTCGTGCTGGTCGTCGCAGGTATGTCCGCTGTCCTCGCCGGGACAGTCGTTCGGGGCACCGCTGGGCACCGCGCCGATCGTGTGCAGGAACTCGTGCGCGGCAACCAAGGCTGTCGAGACGCCCGAGCACGCGCGGGAGTAGACGACCGCGACGCCGAACCCGCTGCCGTTGCTCCCGCCCTGCCCGCAGATGTTCGCGTCGTCGACCGGGCCGTCGTAGTAGACGAGGTACTTCGTGAGAGACGATGTGAAGCCGGCGCTCTGCAGCGTGTCGACGATCCCCGCGAAGCGGCTCGAGACCGGGGTGAGCTCCGCGCTCGAGCGCGTCGACCGCACCGTGGTGACGTCGAGCTGGGTGCCGCAGGAGAACGCGGTGACGTCGTTCCGCGGCGTGCGTGTCGAATCCTGGCCGCGCCACCAGGCGTCGATCTGCTCGGCGTCGGACTGCATCGTGCTCGCGACCCCTCCGAGGTTGTCGGAACCGTCAGAGGGGATGAGGTAGATCCAGTGCACCGGGTTGCCGGCCACTCCGTTCGGTACACGGTCGACCTGGGCTGCGGAGCCGCACCACGTGGCCGCGGCCGCCGCGCTCGTGGCGGCGGGCTCGATGCCGACCGTCACCGAGCTCCGAACGGCATGCGCGGAGGAGGTTCCTCCGGTCGGTGCTGACGTGGTGGCGGCGCAGCAGGCGACCAGTGCGACGACCGCAGCGGCGCGGATCACGGGGTCGTCACCGAGACCCGAACGCGGCCAAGAAGCCCCTTCTCCGTGACGCGTACGAAGAGCGAGCGCTGGCCGCAGATCGTGCCCTGCGCTTGCTTCGAGCGTTGTCCGACCCACTGCGCACGCCGGAGTACGCCACTGCGATTCGAGCTCACGAGCGCGACGTCGGCGCTTCCGCGGGCGGGCACCGTTGCGGAGAGCCGGTAGTCGCCGTCGAGCGGCGTCGACAGCGGAATCCACCACACCCTCGCGGACTTCTTCCCGAACACGCGCGTGAACGTCCGCGTCGTCGGCCCGGTCCAGGGATGGATCACGTCCTGCTCGGCCGCCTGCATCGCGGCGGCGTTCGGGAACAAGCTCGAATCGACGATCTGCCACGAGCCGGTGGTGTCTCCGGCCTTCCGCTCCTGCAGGATCCGATAGGTCTCCGCCCACGCCTCACCCGGATTCAGGCGGTACTGGGTCGACTCGTTGCCCGGGTAGAGCTCGTTTCGCGCAACACGAGCGCAGACGTTCATCGCGCTCGCCCAGCGCTTGGGGCCCCAGTCGACCGCAACCCACGGCGGGTTGAGGCGGTGAAGGGCGATGTGGTGTCCGTACTCGTGTCGGACGATCTCCTCCGGCGTCGTGTCGAATGCGGTCTCGCCGGGAGCGACGAGGGTGTTGGCCAGATAGCAGCCGAGCGCCCGATCGCTGCAGACGGACTGCATCTCGTCGAACGTGACGATGTACACGGTCAGCTGCGCGAGCTCGGGCCCGTGCTCCAAGTGCGTGAGAAAGTCGGCCCAGTGCTCCGGTGTTGCGACCTCCGCGGGAAGCGCGTCCGACACACGCACGTCAACCGTCTCGCCCGTCGACGTCACCGTCGGGCCGCCGTGGTACGCGGGCACCACGCTTGCCAGTCGGGCCAGACGCGCTTGCGTCCCGGCAGCCCCGGCGACGGCACGACCGAGCACGGGCGCTCGGCGCTGCGCTGCGTTCCCCTGCGCCGCGACCACCGCGAGCGCCGCAACGAGAATCGCCCCCGCTAGCAGGGCGGCGAGCCGCCGCACGGTCGGGAGCGCCACCGGCCCCTTATAGCCGTGTGAGTGTGAACGGTGCGTAAGAAACGACGTCAGCGTGGGCCGGCGGCGGCGATGCGCGCGTCGACGTCGCCGAACTTCGCGAAGTTTGCGCGGAACATGTCGGCAAGCTCTGCCGCCTTCGCGTCGTACGCGACGGGGTCGGCCCATGTCGAGCGCGGATCGAGAAGGGCTGCGTCGACGCCGGGAACGTGCACCGGAACCTCCAGCCCGAAAACCTCGTCGGTGCGGTACTCGACGCTGTCGAGCTTGCCCGAGAGAGCGGCGTGCAGGAGGTCGCGCGTCGCCTGGATCGGCATCCGGTGGCCCATGCCGTAAGGGCCGCCGGTCCAGCCCGTGTTGACCAGCCACACTTCGACGTGCGGGTGCTCGGCGAGCTTGCGTCCCAGCAAGCCCGCGTACACGGAGGGCGGCTGCGGCAGGAAGGGTGCGCCGAAGCACGTCGAGAAGGTCGGCTGCGGCTCGGTCACCCCGATCTCGGTGCCGGCCAGCTTGGACGTGAATCCGGAAAGGAACCAGTACAGCGCCTGATCGCGGCTGAGCCGCGCGACCGGAGGCAGCACGCCGAACGCGTCCGCGGTGAGCATCACGAGCGCGCTCGGATGCCCCGCACGCTTCTCCGGAAGGGCGTTGGCGATGCGCTCCAGCTTGTATGCGGCGCGGGTGTTCTCGGTCTTCGCAGTCGTCGTCGAGGTCGAGAACGCCGCGGTCGTCCAGCACGACGTTCTCGAGCACCGTGCCGAACGCACGCGTCGTCGCGAAGATCTGAGGTTCCGCCTCCTCCGAGAGCCGGATTACCTTCGCGTAGCAGCCGCCCTCGAAGTTGAACACCCCGCCATCGCCCCAGCCGTGCTCGTCGTCACCGATCAGGGCCCGCTCCGGGTCTGCCGAGAGCGTCGTCTTGCCCGTCCCGGAGAGACCGAAGAAGACGGCCACCTTCTCCTTGGCTCCGACGTTCGCCGAGCAGTGCATCGGGAGGACGCCCTCGAGCGGCAAGCGGTCGTTCATCAGCGAGAAGACCGACTTCTTGATCTCCCCGGCGTAGTACGTCCCGCCGATCACGACCTCCAAACGCGAGGGATGGAGGCAGATGAACGTCTCCGAGCGCGTGCCGTCCTCGTCCGGATCGGCCGACACCGAAGGGGCGTGGAGGATCAGGGCCTGCGGCTCCATCTCCTCGAACTCCGCCTCCGTTGGATCGATGAAGAGCGTCTTCGCGAAGAGCGCGTGCCAGGGGCTCTCGCTGACCACGCGCACGGCGATGCGGTGAGCCGGATCGGCGCCCGCGAAGGCGTCGACGACGTAGACGTCGCCCTCGCCGAGCCGCAGCGCCACCTTGTGGCGGAGCCGCTCGAAGTGCTCCTCGGAGAGCTCGCTGTTGACGTCACCCCACCAGATCCGCCCCTCGGAACCGGGCTCGCGGACGATGAACTTGTCCTTCGGGGAGCGCCCCGTGTGCACGCCCGTGTCGACGACGAGCGGGCCGCCTTCGGCAAGCCTCGCCTCGCCTCGGGCGAGCGCGTGCTCGTAGAGCTGCGCGGTCGTGGGGTGCCAGTAGACATCCCCGCGCACGGAGATCCCGTGTTGCGCGAGCTCGTCCCGGTCGGGAACGATCGCGATCACGAGGCCTCATCCTACGCGCATGTGGCAAGACCTGGCCGGGTGACGGGTCCGCAGGCGCGCTAGCGGCCAGGAACGTCCGCGCGCAAGCAGAGAATCCGCCGATGGCGCGCACTCGCCGGATCGCACTCGTCGTCGCGCTTGGGCTCGCAGCGATCGCGGTCCCGGCGGCGCGCGCCGACTATGTCGACGAGAAGGCGCTCGCCGAGCGTCACGCGCCGATCGTTCGGATCGTCGAGCAGAGCGAGGAGTGCGGCCACGGCGAGCCGTTCATCCCGACAAACGTCGATCTCCTCTTCGGCGAGCCCACCGTGGCGCTTCGCGGCCCCTGGAATCGGACCGACCTCGTGAAGATCGCGCCCTCGGCCCAGGATCTCGTCGGTCGCTACGAGTACCACCTCGACTTTCCGGGCGATCCGCTCAACGCGGGCTGCGACTACGAGCACTGGGCCAAACGGCTGACGGCCGGGTCACGGCCCGTCGTCTACGCGCACGTGGTGACGGAGGCCGACCGGCCGGGCAAGGTCGCGCTCCAGTACTGGCTCTTCTACCCCTTCAACGACTTCAACAACACGCACGAGGGCGACTGGGAGATGATCCAGCTGAACTTCGACGCGACGGACGCGGCAGACGCCGTCGACAAGGTGCCGTCGCTGTCGGCTACAGCGCCCATGAAGGAGCCACGTCGTCCGCCTGGGAGGGCGACAAGCTCGACGTCGTCGACGGCACGAGGCCAGTGCTGTATCCGGCCGCCGGCTCGCACGCGAACAAGTACAGCGCGGCGCTCTGGCTCGGCAGCTCGGCGGAAGCGGGCGTCGGTTGCGACGACACGCGGGACCGCATCGCGAGCTCTCGCCCGCGCGTGGAGACCATCCCGAGCGACCGGACGGCGGCCGAGAAGGCGTTTCCGTGGATCGCCTTCGAGGGCCGCTGGGGCGAGCTCCAGAAGGCGTTCTTCAACGGTCCGACCGGCCCGAACATGAAGCAGCAGTGGACGCAGCCGATCACCTGGTCCGACGGCTGGAGCGACCGGAGCTACGCGGTTCCCACGGGCGGCTTCTTCGGCACGACCACGACCGACTTCTTCTGCGCGGCCGTCGCCGAGGGCTCGAGCGCGCTCATCCGCCTGCTCCGCAACCCGCTCCCGACGCTCCTCGTCCTCGGCGGGATCCTCGCACTCGCGATCTTCGCCGTGTACCGCGCGACCTGGACGCCCGTCGCGCCGAGCGCGCTCGGCCGCCGGCGCTCGTGGGGCCAGATCCTGTCGGCGTCGGCGACGATGTACGTCAAGCGACCCGGGCTGTTCCTCGGGCTGGGCGTGCTGCTCGTCCCGATCGCCTCGTCATCACGCTGCGTCCAGTGGTTCCTGCTCGGGGGGATCGACGCCTCGGGGTCGTCACCGGGGAGGCGGCGGGCGCCTGGGCGCTCGTCGTCCGGCGCGATCGGGACGACCCTGACGCTTCTCGGCCTGGCGCTCGTCCAGGCCGCGACGGCGTGCGCGCTCGTCGAGATCGACGAGGGACGCCCGATCGGGGCGTCGGCGCGCTACCGGCTCGCGCTGGCGACGCTCCGCCCGCTGCTCGCCGCGATCGCGCTCGTCGTCGCCGCCTGGGTCCTGCTCACGGCGACGGTCTTCCTCCTCCCGGTCGCGGTCTGGCTCGCCGTCCGCTGGGCGCTGCTCGCCCCGGTCGTCGTCCTCGAGGACGCACGGCCGCTGCGGCTCTTCGTCGAAGCCGCGACCTCGTGCGGCATCGCTGGCTCCGGGTCGCGTCGCTCGTCGGCGTCAGCGCCGTGTTCGCCCTGCTCCCCGGCCCCCTGCTCGGAGCGATCCTGATCTTCACGACCGACGTGCCGCTCGCGTTCCTGAACGTCGTCGCGGGCGTCGTCTACGCGCTGGCCATGCCGTTCGTCGCCCTCGTGACTGCCTACGTCTACTTCGACGGTCGGGCCCGGTTCGAGCTCGAGCCGAGAGAGCGCGTCTCGGAACTCCCGGCCGAGATCGCGCTCGAGGCGAGGTCAGGCGAGTTCGGCCTCGAGCGGCTGATCGCCCGCGACGAGCTCGGCGAAGCGGCCACCTCGGTCGAGCAGGTCGTCGTAGGTTCCGATCTCGACGACGCGACCTCGATCGAGCACGACGATTTGATCGGCGTCGCGAACCGTCGAGAGGCGGTGCGCGATCGCGATCGTCGTGCGCCCTTCCGAGAGCCGCTCGAGCGCAGCCTGCACGAGTCGCTCGGTCTGCGTGTCGAGGGACGACGTTGCCTCGTCGAGGACGAGCACGGGCGGGTTGCGGAGGATCGTCCGCGCGATAGCCATCCGCTGCTTCTCGCCGCCCGAGAAGCGATACCCGCGCTCGCCGACCATCGTGTCGTAGCCCTCGGGGAGCCGCGCGATCAGCTCGTGGATCTGCGCCGCGCGCGCCGCGTCCTCGACCTCGTCGTCCGACGCGCTCGGCTTGGCAAAGCGCAGGTTCTCGCGCACGGTCTCGTGGAACAGGTACGTCTCCTGGGAGACGACGCCGACGGTGTCGGTGAGCGACGGGAACGTGAGGTCACGCACGTCGACGCCGTCGATCGAGACCGTGCCGCGAGTCGCGTCGTAGAGCCGCGCGACGAGATACGCGCAGGTCGTCTTCCCCGAGCCGGTCTCCCCGACGAGCGCCGTCTTGCTGCCGGGAGGAACGGTGAAGGAGACGTCCTCGAGCGTCCACGCGGCGTCGCTGTAGCGGAACCAGACGGAGTCGAGCGCGACCTCGCCGCGCGGAGCGGCGAGCGACTCGGCCCCCTCGACGATGTCGATCTCATGATCGAGGTACTCGAAGATGCGATCGAAGAGCGCGAGCGAGCTCTGTACCTCGACCTGGACGCCGAGCAGGCTGCCGATCGGGAAGAACAGCCTCGTCTGCAGAGTCGTGAAGGCAACGAGCGTTCCGATGGAGAGCGCTTGCGAGCCGTGCGCGATCGAGAAGCCGGCGAACCAGTAGACGAGCGCGGGCATGATCGCGAACGTCATCTGGATCGACGCCATCATCCAGCGGCCGGTCATCCGGCTCCGCACCTCGAGATCGGCGAGCCGCCTCGACTCGCCCTCGAACCGCTCCGCGAGGTCGTCGGTACGACCCATCGTCTTCCCGAGCAGGATCCCTGAGACGGACAGTGACTCCTGCACGATCGAGGAGACGTCCGCCAGCGACACCTGACGCTCGGCGGTCACCTTCTTCCGCTGCGCGCCGACGCGCTTCGTGAGCCAGACGAAGAGCGGGAGGAGCGCGAGCGCGAAGGCCGCGAGCCTCCAGTCGAGCAGGATCATGGCGACGATCGTCGCGATCACGGTCGTCACGTTCGAGAGGACGGAGGTCGCCGTGGAGGTGACGACGTTGTCGATGCCGCCGATGTCGTTCGCGATCCGGCTCTGCACCTCCCCGGTCCGCGTGCGGGTGAAGAACGCGAGCGAGAGACGCTGGAGATGCCGGTACACCTGGGCCCGCAGGTCGTGCATGACGCTCTGCCCGACCTGGTTCGAGAGAAGCGTCTGGTAGACGCCGATGACCCCGGTGACGACCGGAATCGCGACCATGCCGGCAACGAGCAGGCTCAGGAGCCGCATGTCGTCTTCCGGGATCGCGACGTCGAGGACCTGGCGGAGCAGGAACGGCGAGACCACGCCGATCGCCGCGGAGAAGAAGATCAGCGTGAGGACGACGCTGAGGCGCGCTCGATACGGCCGGAACAGCGCGATGATGCGACGCAGGTTCGCTTTGCGGACCAAGGGATCGGCCGGACGCTCGACCGGCTCGTCCGGTGCGTTCATGTCAGCGCCAGCCGGGCACGGCCTACAGCGTGCCTGGCGGCAGGCGACCTGCGCCACACGGCGAACGACGAGTTTCGTGGACACCGCTGCAGCGATCGACCGCTTCCTCGAGCACGGAGGGCTCTCCGACGCGACGAGGCGCGCGTACGGCAGCGACCTGCGCGCCTTCGCGGGCTGGATCGGCGCACGCGGCGAGACGCTGGAGGACGTGGACGCACGCGTGCTGTCGGACTGGGTCGCAGACCTCGGGAGCGGGCGCAATCGGCTCTCGGCGGCCTCGATCTCGCGTCGCCTCGCGGCAGTCCGCTCGTGCCTGCGCTACACGTTCGGACCGGCGCACGTTCCGGAGGCGTCTCTCGCGCCGAGCAAGCCCCGACGCCTCCCCGACGCGCCCAAGCCGGCCGAGATCGACCAGCTGCTCGAGCTCGTCGAGGGCGAATCCCCGCTCGCGCTTCGCAATCGCGCGCTGCTCGAACTCCTCTATTCCGCCGGGCTCCGGAGCCAGGAGGCCGTCTCGCTCGACCTCCACGACGTCGACTTCGACCGCGAGGCCGTGCACGTGCGAGGCAAGGGGAACAAGGAGCGCGTCGTGCCCCTCGGCGAGGAGGCTGCGCTCCACCTTGCGCATTACCTCCGGACCGGGCGGCCCCAGCTGGCCGCGGACGCGAACGATGCAGTCTTCCTCTCCGCCCGCGGGCGCCGGCTCGACACGAGCACGGTCCGACGGCTCCTGCGTCATCCGCACCGCCTCCGCCACGCGTTCGCCACGCACCTGCTCGAGGGCGGCGCCGACCTCCGCGTGATCCAGGAGCTCCTGGGGCACGCGTCACTGTCGACCACCCAGATCTACAGCCACGTCGACGCGCGCCGCCTGCGCCGCGTCTACGACCGGTCGCACCCGCGGAGCTGACCCGGCCGTTCACGAAGTCAGAGCACATGCGGCCGCGAAGCGGCCGCCTTCAGGGATCGTTCGCGCGACCGGATCCTCGCGCGAGCGAGGTTCCGGTCTTGCGCAAGACATAGGCTGTCGCGGCCATGCCCGCGATCGCCTTCACGACCGCGAACTTCGTCGCCCGCGAGACCGGCTGGGCGATGCACGGGTGGAGGCATGGCGACGGGGCCGCGCAGGAGTACTACCGGGAGCTCGACACGTACGGCGAGCGCCTGGACGAGATGCTCGCGAAGGTGGGTGCGCTCGGCTTCGACACCATCGATCTCTGGGGTGCGCACCTCGGCACGGGCTGGGCGACCGACGAGCATCTCGCGATCGCGCGAGGGACGCTCGAGCGCCACGGCCTGCGCGTGGCCACGTATGCGACGTGGGTCGATCCGGCGAACGTCGCGCGAGCGTGCGAGCTCGCCCGCGGAATCGGCACGAACGTCATCGGCGCCGGCTTCTCCGGCGAGCCGGAGGCGCTCGCTCCGGTGCTCCGCGAGCACGGCGTTCGCCTGGCCGTGGAGAACCATCCGGAGAAGACACCGCGCGAGGTGCTCGCAAAGATCGACCGGAGCGGCGGCACGTTCGGGACGACCGTCGACACGGGCTGGTGGGGAACGCAGGGTTACGACGCGGCCCGGGCGATCGACGAGCTCGCGGCGCATGTCCTGCACGTCCACCTCAAGGACGTTCGCGCCGTCGGAGAGCCGCACGACACCTGTCCCTGGGGTGACGGCGTCGTCGACATCGAAGCGTGCGTGAGGGCGCTCCAAGGCCTCGGATACACGGGAGCCCTCGTGATCGAGCACGAGCCGGAGGATCACGACCCGAGCGACGAGATCGTCGGGCTCCGCTCGCGCCTCGAGGCTTGGCTCGCGTGAGGGTGTCGATCGTCGGCTGCGGCAGCATCGCCGAGCGCTACGCGGACTGCATACGGGCACATGAGCCCCTGACGCTGGTGGGAGTGACCGACACGGTTCCCGAGCGCGCCGCGGCGCTCGCCGCGGCGTTCGACGTGAGGCAGTACGGATCGCTCGCAGAGCTGCTGGCCGACGAGACCGTCGACCTCGTCGTGAACCTCACGGTCCCGGACGCACATGCAGCAGTCACGGCCGCCGCGCTGGAGGCCGGAAAGCACGTGCACTCCGAGAAGCCGATCGCGCTGCGGTACGACGAGGCGCTCGAGCTCGTGGAGCTCGCGCGGCGCGCAGGCCGACGTCTCAGTTCCTCACCTGCGACCCTCCTCGGCGAGGCGCAGCAGACCGCCTGGAAGCTCGTGCGCGACGGCGCGGTTGGCGACGTTCGCGTCGTCTACGCCGACGCGAACTGGGGACGTATCGAGTCGTGGCACCCCTCCCCCCAGGCCCTCTACGCCGTCGGCCCGCTCGTGGACGTCGGCGTCTACCCGCTGACGATCCTGACGGCGATGTTCGGGCCTGTTCGTCGGCTGGCTGCGTACGGGACGACGGTCGAGCCCGAGCGCGTGACGCTGTCCGGCGACACCTTCGCCCTGAGCGCTCCCGACTTCATCGTGTCCGTGCTCGAGCTCGAGCGCGTCGTCGCGCGGCTCACGACGACGTTCTGGGTGAGGCACGGAAGACAGCGCGGCATGGAGTTCCACGGCCTCGACGGAAGGTCGTTGCATCTCACCAGCTTCCAGGAGTTCAACGCGCGCGTGGAGCTGACGAGCGATGGTGGCGAGACATACGAATCCGTGCCTCTGCTCCGCGAGCCGTACCCCGGCACCGACTGGGCGCGCCCGCTCGTCGAGCTTGCGGAGGCGATCGACGAGGGGCGCGCGCATCGCGCGAGTGCCGAGCAGGCGGCGCATGTGGTCGAGGTGGTCGAGGCGATCGCCCGGTCGCAGGCCGAAGGCGGTCCAGTCGAGGTACGCTCGAGCTTCGAGCCGCCGCCGCCGCTGGACTGGGCTGTATAGGCCCGACTCCCCGGCTGCGATACTGAAGGAGATGCCTACCGACGGGCATCCTCACTGGGAGTTGGGTTCGGAGACGCTGGGGGCGCGCCTCCGCATGCTCCGCCGCGCTGCCGGCCTCACCCAGGCCGAGCTCGCAGACGGTCGTTTCACGAAGGAGTATCTGAGCCAGATCGAGCGCGGACGAACGCGACCCACGCGCGAGACCGTGGAATGGCTCGCGGGGAGGCTCGACGTCGACTACGAGCTGCTCGAGTACGGATGGAGCCGAGCAGACGCGCTTCGCATCGAGAGTGCCTTGAGCCAAGGAGAGCGCCTGCTGGAAGAGCGCCGCTACTCCGGTGCGCTCCAGTCGTTCGCGGCCGCGCGGGAGGCGCGCGGCTTCGCCGGGCAGCTGCCGCAGCAGCGGGTGCGACTTCTGCGCGGCGAGGCTTGGGCGCACATCCGCTCCGGCGAGCTCGATGCCGCGCTCGGCCTTCTCGACGAGGCGGCCAACCTCGTCGTGACCCCCGGCTTCGGCGACACCGACCGCGCGGAGATCGTGTTCCTCGTCGGCGTCGTCCGCTGCTCGGAGTCGCGGATCCCCGAGGCGATCGTCCTGCTCGACGAGGCTCTTGTGCTCGCCGAGAGCTCCGACCTCCCATCGGATCAGCTGCGTTCCGACATCTTCCAGTGGCGCGCACGCTGCCACCGACTCAATCGCGACTGGGTCGCGGCGCACGAGGACGCCGAGCGCGCGCTCGAGCTCGCCGAGGCCTCCACCGACACGCGGCGCATCGCGGACGCGCTGTTCCAGGCGTCGATGGTCGCGCAGCGCGACGGCCGGTGGGTCCTGGCTCGAAGCCATGCCGAGCGCTCGCTGGAGCTCTTCGAGCAGCTGGGGGACCGAGCGACGGTCGGACGCCTGCTCAACAACCTCGCCGGGCTGAACCACCTGCTCGGCAACAGCGAGCGTGCAGTCGAGCTCCTTCGGGAGGCGTTCGAGATCTTCGTCGAGCTGGACCACAGCGTGGAGGCCGGCTACGCGTGCTCGTCGCTCGCGGAGATCCTCGTCGAAGAGGGCGCGTCAGACGAGGCCGAGGAGCTCGCGCTTCGGGCGCTGAGCCTCCTCGACGGACGGCGTGACCACGTGCAGGAGATCGGCACCGCACAGCTCGCCCTTGCGAGGGCGCTCACCGCCCAGGGCCGACTGCGCGAAGCGCAGACCTGGGCCGAGCGGGCGGACAGGGCCTTCGAAGATGCCCGCTTGACGAGCCATCGCTCCTACGCCTGGCTCGCGCAGGGCGACATCGAGGCCGAACGCGGAAACGACCGCGCTGCTGCGAGCCTCTTCAGACGCTCTGCAGTGGCGCTCCTCGAGCGTGAAGAAGGCGGCCAGGCACCGCCGCCCTAGCGGCGCCACCTGGCCCCAGATCAAGCTCGGGTCAGCTGCCCTCGAACCAGCCTGCGCCGAGGCTGGCGAGGATGCCCGCAACCATCGTCAGCGAGCAGACGACGAACAGGCGATTTCCCTTGCTGAACATGGCCGCAAGTCCTTTCGTAGGGGGACGAAGGGTCTTGCTCAGTTCAGAGGTCGCGGCCTGCTCTCGGCGACCCCCGCCTGGGGGATCCCTGTTCGAGGGTCAGAGGGGTGTCTGCGCGCGAGCTATGCGCGACAGGGGCTCGAACGAGCCATGAGCGTCCGCTGCAGCGCGTTCATGCGCTCCTCGTAGGCCACGTCGTCGGGATCGCGGTCATCGAAGTCCGCGAGCCCCGCCCCCTCCCACACGACGTCCGGAGTGACCCCTGGTCCCGAGACGGCGACGCGGTAGCGCCGGCCGTTCCCGGGTGGACGTCGCTCGCCGTCCGCGGCAACGTGAGGGACGAACCCGTAGCAGAACGTGCCGTCCGGATTGCGGGCGACGAAGCCGTTCTCGCGCCTCCAGCCCTTGCCGTACGCCGAGTCGAGCGTGTCGACGTAGACGACGCGGCCATAGCCGTCGAGCGGCTGTCCGGAGGGAGTGGTCGCGAATCCGAAGACAGGGGCGCCGCGATAGGTCAGCTGGCCGAAGAGATGGTGCCAGCGCCCGCCGTAGCTCCAGTCGAGCCATACCTCGAGCTGCGCGAGAGGCCCGCTCCAGTGCGAGACGCGGAGTTCCCACGCAGCGTGGCCCGCTTTCCAGGGCGGCAATCCGAAGTTGGCCTGCGAGCGCTCCCACTTCTGGAGTGCCCAGTGCGAGCCGTCGCGCGCCGTGCACGCTGCGACGAGGTAGGGCAGCTGCGGGCCACGGTAGGCGCCGCACACGTTGCGGAGCGTCTTCCAGACGGCCTTGCCGTGTGAGCGCCAGCCACCCGAGTAGTCGACGCGGAAACGCGACTGCGGCACCTCCGCGGTCGGCGGACGAGCGTTGACGGCACCCCACACGAGGACGTGCTGCAGCTTTCCGGCGCCGTGGTAGGTGATGACCGCCCGGCCGGACGAGGACACCTCGATGCGTTCGCTCGAGGTGTTCCGCGCGACGAGCTGCGATGCGCTCGCGAGGCCGGGCAGCGCCGCGAACGCCGCGGCCACCGCGACCAGGACGACAACCGCGCGGAGGAGCGGGCGGCCGGCCGCCGAAACGGATCGGGCGCCGTGACTGCCTCCGATCCCGACGTCGAGCACTTCCTGCTCACTCTTCAGGCCCGCCGGTCGCCGCGAACCGTCGACGCGTACCGGCGCGACCTCGCCGCACTGCACGCGTTCGCCGGCAAGCCTGTCGCAGACGTCACGACCGAGGGTCTCGAGGGCTGGCTTGCATCCATGCGAGCCGATGGGCTCGCAGGCTCGACGATCGCGCGGCGGGTGTCTGCGGTGCGTGCCTACTTTCGCCACCTCATCCTTATCGGCACGCGCGAGGAGAACCCCGCTGCCTCGCTCCAGCTACCGCGCCGCGCCCGCACCCTCCCGCGCGCGCTCTCACCCGCTGAGACGGAGCGGCTCATCGACGCCGCCACGGGGACGTCGCCGCGGGCCCTCCGTGACCGTGCCCTCGTCGAGCTTCTCTACGGAGCGGGCCTGCGCGTCTCCGAGGCGGTCGGCCTCGAGAAGAGTGGCGTCGCTCTCGACGAACGAGTCGTGCGCGTGCTGGGCAAGGGCGGCAAGGAGCGGCTCGTTCCCCTCGGCCGTCCAGCCGCCGAGGCCGTGCGCCGCTACCTCGCGCTCGGCCGCCCGCACCTCGACCGCCGTTACCGCCCAGAGCTCTTCCTGAACGCCCGCGGCGGCGCGCTCACGCGAGCCGGGGCGTTCCTCATCCTGCGCAAGCTCGCCGACCGCGCCGGGCTCGAGCCGGGGCGTGTCCATCCGCATCTCCTACGTCACTCGTTCGCCACGCACCTGCTCGAGGGCGGCGCCGACCTGCGCTCCGTTCAGGAGATGCTCGGCCATGCCGACCTCGGCACCACCGAGCGCTATACGCATGTATCGGATCGGCGTCGGCGCGACGTCTACTTCCAGGCGCATCCCCACGCACGCCGGAAAACGCCGAGCTCCGACAGAACCGCCTAGACGCTCGGATCGCCGACGTCGAGGACGGCTTGTGCCTGCTCGAGCCGGAAGGCGAGCAGCCGGTCCTCGAGCTCCGGATCCGAGCGCGCGAGGATCGCCGCGGCGAGCAACGCAGCGTTCACGGCACCCGCTCGACCGATCGCGAGCGTCCCGACCGGGATGCCGGCCGGCATCTGCACGATCGAGAGGAGCGAGTCGAGGCCGCCGAGCTGCGTCGCCCATCGGCACCCCGAGCACCGGGACGAAGCGTCTTCGACGCGACGACGCCCGCGCAGGTGGGCGGCACCGCCCGCGGCTGCCACGAACACCTGGCACCCGCGACCTCGTGACGTCCTCGATCCAGGCCTCGAGGAGCATCCGGCGTTCGGTGGGCGGAGAGGACCCGCACCTCGTGTGGCACCTCGAGACGGCGTCAGCGTCTCGACGGCGTGCTCCATCGTCTCCCAGTCGGAGCGCGAGCCCATGACGACCGCGACGAGTGGCGCCTCCGACACGTCGCGAGCCTACTTCGCCCGCGACTTCTTCACGAGGAGCGCCGAGACCGACGCGCGCGGTCTTGCGGAGCTCCGCCTCCTCCTCGTCGGAGTCGGCGATGCCGTCGAGGATCTGGATCGTGTCGCGCTGGGGCGTGCCGTTCCGCAGGCAGACGATCGCGAGCCGCCGAACCGCAGCGTTCGGGTCGCGCGCGGCGAGCTCGTGCAGGAGCGGCCGGAAGGAGTTGACGTCGCCCGGGTGGTTGCGCGAGAGGCCCTCGAGCGCGATGAGCGCGGAGCCGCGAGCGGCCGGGCTCTCGTCCTCGAGGCCGCGGCGCAGAAGCTCGAGCTTCTGCCGGAACCGGAACTGCGCGATCGCCCGATAGGCCTGGGCGCGGACGCGGTAGTCGGAGTCGCGCGCGCCGGCCTCGATCTCCTCGTCCCACTGCGACCGCAGCCGCGCGAGCGCCGTCTCGTCTCCCGCCTGTGCGAGGGCGTCCGCCTCGGCAGCCGCCTCGGCGAGCGTCACGAGAGCGACGAGAGCGAGCGCGGGCCGGGGCCGGTGTAGCGGGCCGACGGACGGATCAGCCGGGCCACGCGCTTCTGCTCGAGGATGTGCGCCGACCAGCCCGCGACGCGCGCGCAGGCGAACATCGCAGGCGTCAGCTTCGCGGGGATGTCGGCGACGTCGAGGACGACCGCCGCCCAGTACTCGACGTTCGTCGCGAGCACGCGCTCCGGATGGCGCGCTCTGCAGCGCCGCGAGCGCGGCCGCCTCGAGCGCCTTCGCGGTCTCGACCCGCGGCGAGCCGAGCTCCTCGGCGGTTCGCGCGAGCAGCCGCGCGCGCGGATCCTCGGCGCGGTAGACGCGATGGCCGAAGCCCATGATCCGGTCGCCTCGCGCGAGCAGGTCGTCGACGTAGCCGCTCGCGGATCGCCCATCGCCGCGACCTCGTCGATCATCGGGATGACGTGCGCCGGCGCGCCGCCGTGCAGCGGGCCGGAGAGCGTGCCGATCGCCGCCGACATCGCGGCGCCCGCATCGGCTCCGGTCGAAGCGGCGATCGCGAGCCGTGAACGTCGACGCGTTCAGGCCGTGCTCGGCGGTGCAGATCCAGTACGTGTCGATGGCCGTGGCGTGCCGTGGGTCGGCCTCGCCGCGCCAGCGCAGGAGGAACCGCTCCGCAGCCGTCTTGCCAGCGGCGACGACGTCGTCGGGGATCGCCGTCCGCGTGGCCGTCGGCGACTCGCGCGGAACGCGCGACGATCGACATGACCTGCGCCGAGAGCCGGCCGAGGTCGTCGCGGGCCTGCTCGTCCGAGATCTCGTGCAGCTTGCCCGAGGCCCCAGACACCGGAGAGCCGCGCGATCTCGCGCCTGTGCGTCGGACGGCGCGTTGCCCGTCAGGCCGGGCGGCTCGTACGGCTCCGGCTCGGGCATGCCCGGCTCGAGGCTCTCGTCGACGAGCAGCCCCCACACCTTCTCGTACGGGACGTGACCGACGAGCTCCTCGATGTCGACGCCGCGGTAGCGGAGCGCGCCGCCTTCGCGATCGGGCTCGGCGATCTCGGTCTCGACCGCGACGACGCCTTCGAGCCCAGGCTTGAAGTCCGCGACTTCGCTCATCCGCCAGGGACGCTACCTGACCGGGATTCCGCGAGTGCTGCAGCTACGATCGGCCGCGGCCCATGGCCCATCGCGTCACCCTCATTCCCGGCGACGGGACCGGGCCGGAGCTCACCGAGGCGACGCGCCGCGTCCTCGAGGCGACGGGCGTCGAGCTTCGACTGGGACGTCCGCCAGGCGGGCGTCGACGTCATGGAGGAGGCGGGCACACCGCTTCCCGAGGAGACGCTCGCGTCGGTGAAGGCGAACGGCGTCGCGCTCAAGGGGCCGATCACGACGCCGATCGGCACCGGCTTCCGCTCCGTCAACGTCGCGCTGCGGCACGAGCTCGAGCTGTACGCATGCCTGCGCCCGTGCAAGTCCTACGCGGGCGTCCGCTCGCGCTACGAGGACGTCGACCTCGTCATCGTCCGCGAGAACACCGAGGACCTCTACGCGGGGATCGAGTACGAGGCCGGGCAGCGAGCACGCCGAGCGCGTCATCGACGACGCTCAACGCGCCTCCAGGCGAAGCAGATCGCCGCCGGCTCGGGCATCTCGGTGAAGCCGATCAGCGCCGCAGCGTCGGAGCGGATCGTCCGCTTCGCGTTCGAGTACGCGCGGCGAACACGGCCGCCGCGAGGTCGCCGGCGTGACGAAGGCGAACATCATGAAGTTCACGGACGGGCTCTTCCTCTCCGTCTTCCGCGAGGTCGCGGCCGACTACCCGGACGTCGCAGCCGCGCGAGGTGCTCGTCGACGCGCTCACGATGCAGCTCGTCCAGCGGCCCGAGGAGTTCGACGTCCTCGTGCTGCCCGAACCTCTACGGCGACATCGTCAGCGACCTCACCGCCGGGCTCGTCGGCGGGCTCGGGGTCGCGCCCGGCGCGAACATCGGCGAGCACGCGGCCGTCTTCGAGGCGACGCACGGCTCGGCCCCGAAGTACAAGGGCCAGAACAAGGTGAATCCGACGGCGATGATCCTCTCCGGCAAGCTCATGCTCGAGCACCTCGGCGAGCGCGACGCAGCGCAGCGCCTCGAATCGGCGGTCGCGGCCGTCATCGCCGACGGCGAGCGCGTGACCTACGACCTCAAGCCGACGCGCGACGACCCGACCGCCGTCGGCACGTCCGAATACGCAGACGCGATCATCGAAAGGCTGGGGAACCTGATGCGAAAGAAGATCACCGTCGTCGGCGCCGGGAACGTCGGCGCGACGTGCGCGCAGGAGCTCGCGCGCCGCGACTACGCCGACGTCGTCCTCGTCGACATCATCCCGAACTTCCCGCAGGGGAAGGCGCTCGACATCAACCAGGCGGCCGCCGTCCTCGGCTACGAGCCGGCCATGATCGGCTCGAACGGCTACGAGGAGACGGCCGGCTCCGACGTCGTCGTCATCACGGCCGGCAAGCCGCGCTCGCCGGGGATGAGCCGCGACGACCTCGTCACGACGAACGAGGCGATCGTCTCGTCGGTGACGAAGGAGGCCGTGAAGCACTCGCCGCGACGCGATCCTCGTCGTCGTCTCGAATCCGCTCGACGCGATGTGCCACGTCGCGAAGGCGGCGTCCCGCTTCAAGAAGCACCGCGTCGTCGGCATGGCGGGCATCCTCGACACCGCCCGCTTCTCGACCTTCATCGCCCAGGAGCTCGACGTCTCCGTGAAGGACGTCACCGCGGTCGTGCTCGGCGGCCACGGCGACCAGATGGTCCCGGTCGTCTCGGCGACGAACGTCGGCGGCGTCCCGCTCCCCGAGCTGCTGCCCGAAGAGCCGCATCGACAAGCTCGTCGAGCGGACGAAGTTCGGCGGCGGCGAGCTCGTGTCGCTCCTCGGCACGTCGGCCTGGTACGCGCCGGGCGCCGCCGCGGCGCAGATGGTCGACTCGATCTGCCTCGACGAGAAGCGCGTCCTTCCGTGCACCGCGTACCTCGAGGGCGAGTACGGGATCGACGGCCTCTACATGGGCGTCCCCGTGAAGCTCGGCGCCGGCGGCGTCGAGGAGATCGTGAAGCTGCGGCTCACCGCCGACGAGAAGAAGATGCTGCGCGCGTCCGCCGCCGCCGTGCGCGAGGTCGTCGGCGTCCTCAAGAAGAAGTAAGCCGTGGATCTCGGGCTCAACGGCCGCACGGCGATCGTCTGCGGCGCGTCCTCCGGCATCGGCCTCGGCATCGCCGAGTCGCTCGCGGGCGAAGGCGCGAACGTCGTCATGTTCGCGCGGCGCGCAGGAGCTCCTCGAGCAGGAAGCGGAGCGGCTCGGCGGCCTCGCCGTCGCCGGCGACGTCACGAACGCCGGACGACCTCGAGCGCCTCGTCGACGTCCGCGGTCGAGACGTACGGCGGCGTCGACATCCTCGTGAACAACTCGGGCGGGCCGCCGCGCGCGACGGCGACGGAGCTCGACGCACGAGCAAGGTCGCGCGCCGCCGTCGAGCTGCTGCTCGTCTCGATCGTGCGTCTGACCGGCCTCTGCCTTCCACACCTCGAGCGCAGCCCCGCGGCCGGATCGTCAACGTCACGTCCTCGACGGTGCGCGAGCCGATCGACAACCTCGCGCTCTCGAACTCGATCCGTCCCGGGGTCGTCGGCTGGGCGAAGTCGCTCGCCCGCGAGCTCGGGCCGAAGGGGATCACGGTGAACTGCATCGCGCCGGGACGCATCGACACCGAGCGCATCCGCGAGGTCTACCCGGACGGCCCGACCGAGCCGACGATCTCGCGGCGATCCCGCTCCGCCGGCTCGGGCACGACCCGCGAGGTCGGCGACGTCGTCGCGTTCCTCTGCTCCGAGCGCGCCTCGTACGTGAGCGGCACGGTCGTGCTCGTCGACGGCGCCCTCACGCGCGAGCCTCTAGGTCAACCGTTGAAGCGCTTCGCCGGCGCCGCGGTCGTGCTCGGCGCTGCTCGGGCTCGCCGCCGCGCTCGTGCTCTGGTGGCTTCCCGCCGACGACTTCCTCCTCGTGCCCGACCGGCGAAGCCGCTCGCCGGACAAGGTCGAGGTCGAGGGCGGACACGACGGACGCGAAGGGCGACGTCTACTACGTCGACCTCTTCGTGCGGCGGATCCGCCGCCTCGAGCAGCTCCTCCCGTTCACGCGGCCCGACGGCGTCGACGCTCGTCCCGGAGCAGGCGATCGCGCCCGACGGGACGACCGACGCAGGAGCGCGACCGCCAGAACGCCGCGGACATGCAGCGCTCCGAGCAGATCGCGTCGGTCGTCGCGCTGCGCGCGCTCGGCTACGACGTCGTCGCGACGCCGCGCGGCGTGCTCGTCACCAGCGTCTCGCCCGACGTCCCGGCGGCGAAGGTGCTCGAGCCGAGCGACGTGATCGTCGCCGTCGACGGCGTGCCCGTGCGAACGCCGGCCCAGCTCCGCCGCGAGATCGGACGGAGCGAGCCCGGCGACGACGTCGGCCTCACGGTTCGGCGCGGCGGCAAGGCGATCGACGTCACCGTTCGTACGGTCGCCGAGCCCGCAGGACCCGTCGCGCGCCATCATCGGGATCCTCGTCGACCAGGACGCGAAGATCGAGCTGCCGTTCGACGTCGACATCGACCTCGGCGACGTCGGCGGCCCTTCGGCCGGTCTCCCGTTCGCACTCGAGATCGCGCGCCAGCTCGGCCGCAACGTGACGCACGGCTGCCGGATCGCCGCGACCGGAGAGCTCGCGCTCGACGGCACCGTCCTCCCGATCGGCGGCATCAAGCAGAAGACGATCGGCGTGCGCCGGGCCGATGTGGATTACTTCCTCGTCCCGGTCGGCGAGAACGCCGACGACGCGCCGAGAAGTACGCGGACGGGCTCCACGTCATCCCTGTTGAGAGTTTTCAACAGGCGTTGCGGAAGCTGGCAACGAAGTCGAGTAAATGCTGAATTTGCAGGTACTTCGTCCTCGCTGACAACAGCCGCAATTTGCGGCGAATTCAGTTCGGACGGGGGTTGTCGCCCATTGTCGTCAGCCGCCAGAATGCTGGCTGGCCGAGAGGGGCGACCACATGACCGACATGGCGGCGAAGAAGACGACACCGATCACCTGCGACGACTGCTACTTCCGACAGGAGGGTCTGTGCGCGCTCGCCGGCAACGTGCCGTGCCCGACGTTCCGCGCGACGACGCGCGGCGCGCTGATCCCGCCGCCGCAGCCCCGCCTCGTGCCGCGGGCGCTCGAGCCAGTCTCGGTCGGCCACGCAGCCTAGACTTCGAGCGTGAGCTCGCAGGGAGCGCCGCCAGCGCCCGAGAAGGACACCCCCTGGAAGCTGATCGTCTTCGGCGCGCTCGCCGTCTACGCGATCCTGATCGTCCTCTTCAACCGCAAGCAGGTCGAGGTCAGCTTCGTCTTCTTCTCGGCCGAGATCTCGCTGCTCGTCCTCATCCTGCTCTGCGTCGGGATCGGCTTCGCCGCCGGCTACCTCTTCGACCAGCTCCGCGACCGGCGCAAGCGCCGAGCGTCAGCCCAGTAGGCGCATCAGGCGCTCGACGCCCTCGGTGATGCGCTCCGGCGTCTCGTAGCTGAACGCGAAGCGTGCGCTCGAGCGCCGATCGCCCGAGCCGGGCGGGAAGAAGCCCGCGCCCGGCGACGAAGCCACGCCCTCGCGCTCTGCAGCACGTGGCCAGATGCGCCGTGTCTGCGCCCGGCGAGCTCGAGCCAGACGAAGTAGCCGCCCTCGGGGCGTGCTCCACGACGACCCGCTCGGGCGCGTGCGCTTGCAGCGCCTCGAGCATCGCGTCCCGCCGTGCCCTGAGCTCGCCGCGCACGTGCTCGAGGTTCGGCTCGAACCGGCCTCGCGCGACGAACTCGGAGACGATCGCCTGCGGCAGGAACGGAGGCGAGATGTACGTCGACACGGCTCGCTCCTCGAATGCCGCCGCGTCGTCTCGGGCAGCACGAAGTAGCCGGTGCGCACGCCCGGCGCGACCGTCTTCGAGAACGACGACGTGTACGTGACGAGCTCGCCGCCCTCGAGCTCGAGGAGGCTCGCCGGCGCATCGCCTTCGAAGCGCACGAGACCGTACGGGTCGTCCTCGAGCACCGCGAGACCGTGCTCGCGGACGATCTCGACGAGCGCGCGCGCGGCGCTCCGGCGACAGCGTCCGCCCGCTCGGGTTCTGGAAGGTCGGGATCGTGTACAGGAAGGACGGCGCGGTCGGCTGCGACTGCGCAGCTCGGCGGTCGAGCGCGTCCGGGATCGAGACCCTCCTCGTCCATCTCGAGCGCGACGATCTCGGCGCCCTCCCGGGCGAGGATCTTGAGCGGCCGGTCGTAGCGTCGGCGCCTCCACGAGCACGCGGCCCGGCCGTCGCGCGAGCTGCTCCGCGGCGTAGAAGACGAAGCCCTGGAGGCCACCGACCGTGAGCACGACACGTCCGGCCTCGACGCCGTGACGCTCAGCGACCCATTCACGAAGCGGCCCGTACCCTCCGCCCGGCCCGTACGAGAAGACCTTGGCGCCTTCGCGCTGCGCGACGGCGTACGCGCACTCGGCGAGCTCGTCGGCCGGGATCAGCTCGGGCGCAGGCGCGCCGCGCGCGAAGGAGATCGGCGGCTCGGACACCGTTCGAGACTATGCGAAGAAGGTGTCGTCGTCGGAGTAGGGCGGGACGCAGCAGCAGAGAAGCCGCACGCCGTCGGAACCGGCCGTGAGCTCGTGCCAGCTGGCGGGAGGAATGAGGATCGCGTCGCCCGGCCGCGACCGAGCGGGTCTCGCCGTCGACCTCGAGCTCGCCGCCTCCGTCGACGATGAGGTAGATCTCCTCGCTCCGCGCGTGATAGTGGCGCCGTGTCGACCTGGCCGGGCGCGAGCGACGCCTCGGCGAGGCTCTGGGCCTCCGTGTGGAGGTACTCACGGATCGTCGATCCGTCCTTCGTCGTGAAGGGCAACGCATCGCGTTCCCGGTTGCGGAGGAGCATGCGACGACTGTAACGGTGGGTCGCGCGAGCTCGGCGCTAGCCGCGCGCGATCTCGGCGACGAGCTGGGCGGCCTCGGTCGGCGTCGTTCCGACGCGGATGCCGCGCGCCTCGAGCGCTTCCTTCTTCGCCTGCGCAGTGCCGGCCGAGCCCGAGATGATCGCGCCCGCATGGCCCATCGTCTTCCCGGGCGGCGCGGTGAACCCGGCGATGTACGCGACGACTGGCTTCGACATCTCCGCCTCGATGAACGCCGCCGCCTTCTCCTCCTCGTCGCCTCCGATCTCGCCGACCATCACGACCTGCTCGGTCTGCGCGTCGGCCTCGAAGAGCGCGAGGATGTCGAGGAACGACGAGCCGACGACGGGATCACCCCCGATGCCGACGATCGTCGAGTTGCCGAGCCCGAGCTGCGTGAGCTCGTGGCCGATCTGGTACGTGAGCGTGCCCGAGCGGGACACGAGGCCCACCGAGCCCTCGCGGAAGATCTCCGCCGGGATGATCCCGACGTTCGCCTTCCCGGGCGAGAGCGCACCGGGGCAGTTCGGGCCGACGATCCGCACGTCACGACCCTGGACGAACGCGTGGAGGCGCAGCATCTCGTGCGCGGGGACTCCCTCGGTGATGCAGACGACCGTCGCGATGCCCGCGTCGATCGCCTCGTACATGGCGTCGGCTGCGAACGGGGCCGGGACGAAGACCATCGCCGTGTTCGCGTCCGTCTCCGCCACCGCGGCCGCCACCGTGTCGAACACCGGGATGCCCTCGACGTCCTGGCCACCCTTGCCTGGCGTGACCCCCGCGACGACGTTCGTCCCGTGCGAGCGGTTGCGAAGGCCGTGAAAGCGCCCTTCGGAGCCCGTGAGCCCCTGCACGACGAGGCGCGTGTCGCTGTCGACGAGGATCGCCATCAGGCCGCCGACAGCTCCACTGCGCGCCGTGCGCCGTCGAGCATCGTCGCCTCGGCGTGAGATTCGGGAGCGCTGCCTCGGCGAGGATGCGGCGTCCCTCCTCGGCGTTCGTCCCGTCGAGCCTCACGACGATCGGGTAGCTCGAGCCCCATCTGCCCGACGGCTTGCAGGATTCCGCGCGCGACCTCGTCGCAGCGTGTGATCCCGCCGAAGATGTTGAAGAAGATCGCCCGCACCTGCTCGTCTCGCGTGATCACCTCGAGCGCGTCGACGACGCCCTGTGCGTCTCCGCCCCCGCCGAGGTCGCAGAAGTTCGCGGGTCTTCCCCCGGCGAACGTCGACGACGTCGACCGTCGACATCGTGAGCCCTGCGCCGTTGCCCAGGACGCCGACCTCGCCGTCGAGCTTCACGTAGGTGACGCCCTTCTCTCGTGCCAGGCCTCGAGCGGGTCCGCCGCCTCGACGTCCCGCATCTCGGCGATGTCGGGATGCCGGAAGAGCGCGTTGTCGTCCACGGAGAACTTCGAGTCGAGTGCCCGGACCTCACCGTCGGGGGTGACGATGAGCGGGTTGATCTCGCACAGCATCGCCTCGGTCGCCGACGAACGCCTCGTAGAGCTTCACCGCGATCGCGGCGATCTGCTTCTGCTCGCCGGCGTCGGTCACGCCGCCGTCGTAGACGAGCCTGCGTGCATGCCAGGGATGCGCAGCCCTCGAGCGGGTCGACGTGCAGGCGCACGAGCGCCTCGGGGCTCGTGGCGGCAACCTCCTCGATCTCCATGCCGCCTTGCGTCGTGAACATGAACAGCGGCTTCTTCGCGCTGCGGTCGAACGTCAGCGAGAGGTAGTACTCGCGCGCGATGTCCGACGCACGCTCGATCCACAGCCTTCGTCACGACGTGGCCGCGGATGTCCATCCCGAGGATCTCACCCGCGCTCGCCTCGGCCTCGTCCGCATCCGCTCGCGAGCTTGATCCCTCCGGCCTTGCCGCGCCCGCCGATCAAGACCTGCGCCTTGACGACCACCGGGTAGCCGATCTCGTCCGCCGCTATCCGCGCCTCTGCCGGGGTCGTGGCGAGACGCCCCTCGGACACCGGGATCCCGTAGCGGCGGAAGAGCTCCTTCCCCTGGTGCTCGTGGAGGTCCAAGGCGCGCGCGAGTCTACCCGAGCCGTCCAGGGGTCGCCGTCGTCGTATGCGAGCATGCGCGCGGCGTGAGTCGGTCAACGGTCATCGTCCTCCTCGCGCTCGGCGCCACGTTCGCGGGCTTCGTCTTCGCCTCGAACGGGCGGCTGCGGGCCGGCGAGTCGGACATCGCGCACACGGTCGCCGCAGGCCCGCAGACTGCTGCCCTGCACTGGAGGGAGACCTACGGGGGCCCGGGCGAGCAGCTCGTCTTCACTGTGAAGTCGCTCGAGGTCACCGACTCGGGGTGGAACGCGCGCATCGGCGTCGAGAACCGGACGAAGGTGGGATGGGAGCTCGTGCCGGGTGCGACCCCCGAGGGGTCATTCGGCCTGCAGCTGTTCGAGACCGGCGAGCCAGGACGAGCTCGACCGGCGAAATCACGAGGGAACGCTGCCCGCCGCTCGCGCTGCAACCCGCTACGACCCGGAGCTCCCTCACGTGCTCGAGCCGGCTGCATCGTGGGAAGGCACGATCTCGGCCGCGGGACCACTCGTCGCGGGCAGCTGGGCACGCGTCGTGTTCGGAACGCTGATCGCGGTCGGAAAGCCGCCGAAGGGCTTCGGGGATCGCTTCGTGTGGATCACCGACCACGCGCGCCAGCTGCACCTCTGAGAGGACTCGACTCAGACGACGCGCGCGCTGAACGCGACCTGAGGCTCGGGGTCCGCGCCGCAGCTCGCGGGAACGACCGGGCCCGAGCGCCGTTCCGCGATCGCGACGTGCTCCCGGCCCGCCACGTCGCGGAACCGCACCGTGTCGCCGTCGGCCTCGACGAGCTGGAGGTCGTCGATCCCGTCGAGCCCCAGTGCGCGCCGAACCGCGATGTCGGCTGCCTGGACCTCCGGTGCGTATGTCGCGCGACCGCGGAAGTGGTCGAGCTCGATGCGTCCAGCAAGCGCCTCGGCGACGACAGCACCCGCCTCAGCGACGGAGATCCGGCCGAGCTGCACGCCCGACGGCAGCACGAGGACGTTGGCGGCGAAGCGGTGTCCGCCCTGGTGCGACGAGATCCAGACCTGCTCGGGGCCGAGGTTCGAGACCAGCGCCCCGTAGACCGCCGTGCCGCGCAACGCGCAGCAGGGGTCGCGGGTGCCGTGGCCGCAGACGAGGACGAGCTGCGAGCCGGTCTGGTCGACGCCCGACCCGTCGAGGTCGAGATCGTCCAGGTGCGCGAGCTCGAGCCGGCGGACCCGGCGCTGAGACGCCGCCGCGTGCACGACGAACACGAGCTCCCGTCCGTCGCGCGAGCGGCCGGGACGGCGGATGAAGAGGAGGCGGGACGACGGCGTGCGCTCGAGCCACGCGCGGACGGAGCGCCGTGCGGCGTCGGGAAGGCCGTCGCCGTCGGAGACGTCGCGCGACCACGTCCCCGGCACCTCCACCAGCAGCCAGCTCTGCGTCGTCGACGCGGTGGCGGCGAGCGACTCACCGGCAAGCTCGGAGAGCTCGGAGCAGCGGACTCGAGTGCTCACCCGGACGCGATCACGCAGATCACCTGGCCGTTCGAGACCGCGTCTCCCGGGGCGACGCCGGAGCTCGGTCACCACCCCGTCGCCGTGGGACACGATCTCGTTCTCCATCTTCATCGCCTCGACGACGCAGATCAGCTCACCGGCGGCCACCGGGCTTCCGACGCTCACCGCGACGGAGAGCACGGTTCCCTGCATCGGGCTCGTGACCGTTCCCGCGCCGTCCACGACCAGGCCGCGCGTCCGCTCGCGGTGGCGGCGTGCGAGGTCGCCCCACGGAGGCTCCTCCTCGTGCAGGCGAACCTCGTGCCGGCGTCCGTCGACCTCGACGACGACCATCCGCTCGCGCGTCGCCGTGCGCGGCACACCGTCCGCGGTGGTCGAAGCGCTCGCTCGCTTCTGAGAGTGCTCGAGCTCCCGGGCTCGCTGCGCCAGCTCCTCGGACTCCACGATCCCTCGGCATGTCGCCCCCTCGACGAAGCAGGGCGTCTCCAGGAGCGCGCGATGGAAGCCGAGCAGCGTGACCGGGCCCTCGATGACGAACTCCGCCGAGCGCGCGCAGCATCCGCCTCCTCGCGTGCTCGCGGTCGACGTCGTGGACGATCAGCTTCGCGATCATCGGGTCGTAGAGATCGGAGATCTCGTCGCCTGCGCGAACGCCGGAGTCGACGCGGACACCGATTCCCGCGGGCTCGCGGTAGGCCGTGATCCGCCCCGGGGAGGGCAGGAACGAGCGCACGACGTCCTCCGCGTTGATCCGACATTCGATCGCGTGGCCGCGGAGCTCGACCTCCCCCTGAGTCACGGAAAGCGGCTCGCCGGCCGCGATCCGGATCTGCTCGCGCACGATGTCGATGCCGGTGACCGCCTCGGTGACGGTGTGCTCGACCTGCACGCGCGTGTTCATCTCGAGGAAGTAGTAGGAGCCGTCAGCGTCGAGGAGGCCCTCGATCGTCCCGGCCGAGCGGTAGCCGACGCCCTGGCGGCGTCGACTGCGATCGCGCCGATCCGCGCTCGCAGCTCGTCGTCGACCGCCGGAGAAGGTGTCTCCTCGACGAGCTTCTGATGGCGCCGCTGGATCGTGCAGTCGCGCTCGCCGAGGTGGACGACGTTCCCGTGCGCGTCCGCGAGGATCTGCACCTCGACATGGCGCGGGTCGTCGAGGTAGCGCTCGACGTACACGGCACCGTCGGCGAAGTAGGCCTCACCCTCGCGGCGGGCCGTCTCGAACGCGCGCTCGACCTCGTCCTCTGAGCGCGCCACGCGCAGGCCCTTTCCTCCACCGCCGGCCGACGCCTTGACCGCGATCGGATACCCGACCTCGCGAGCGGCTTCGAGCACGTCCTCGACGCTCGCCGCGGGCGTCGTCGTCCCCGGCACGACGGGCACTCCCGCGGCGCGCATGCGCTCGCGGGCTGCGATCTTGGATCCCATCGCCTCGATCGCCTCCGGCGGTGGCCCGATCCAGACGAGACCCGCCGCTTCGACCTGCCTTGCGAAATCGGCGTTCTCCGCGAGGAAGCCGTAGCCGGGGTGAACGGCCTCCGCGCCGGCGCGGGCCGCGACCTCGACGATCCTGTCACCGCGCAGGTACGACTCGGTCGCCGGGCCGGGGCCGAGCAGGTACGCCTCGTCGGCGACGGAGACATGCAGGCTGTCGCGATCGACCTCCGAGTAGACCGCCACGCTTCCTATCCCGAGCTCGCGGAGGGTCCTGAAGACACGCACGGCGATCTCGCCGCGATTGGCAACGAGGATCTTCGTGAAGGGCACCATTGGACGCGTATTCTCCAAGACGGTGAGCCTTCCGGACCAGCTGACGGTCGCCCGGATCGCCGCGGTTCCGATCGTCGTGCTCCTCTACGCGTGGGACTTCCCGAACCACGCCTACTGGGCGACGGCCGTGTTCGTGGTCGCCATGGCGACCGACCAGATCGACGGCTGGCTCGCGCGCCGCCGGGGAACGAGCTCTGCGCTGGGCACCCTCCTCGATCCGGTCGCCGACAAGGTTCTCGTGCTCGCGGCGCTCGTCATGCTCATCGGCGAGGGTGTCGCTCCGGCGTGGATGATCGCGCTGATCGTCGTTCGCGAGATCCTCGTCTCGGGGCTCCGGCTGGCAGCCGTCGAGCGTGGCGTCGTCCTGGGCGCGCGCGATCTCGGACGGGCGAAGACGTGGATACAGGCGCTGGCCGCCGCCGTCGCCGGGCTCGCAGCGGCGGGCGCCTGGAGCAACGACGTCGCGTGGTGGGCGCTCCTTCTCGCCGTCGTGGCGACGTGGGTCTCGGGCCTCGACTACGCGCGGGTCGCGCCGCGGGTGCTCCGCGGCGAGAGCGCGTAGGCCGGCTCGTCCTCGGAGCGCTCGACTCCCTCGCGCAGGGCCGCCTCACGCCACGCGCCGCCGTCTGACGTCGCGGACGCGTTCGCCCGCGACTCTCGAACCAACGCGGCGAGCGCACGGGCAACCGACTCGTCCAGCGACGGATCGACGGTGACCTTCACCTAGAAGAGCGTAGTGGTCCCGCACGCCACGCAATACCCTGCCCGGAGTGGACGACCGGCTCCGCCCCCTGTGGGACTTCGACGACCTCGACGCAACGGACAAACGCTTCCGCGAGCAGCTCGCCCGTGAGGACTCCGACGCAGGGCGCGCCGAAGTTCTGACGCAGCTCGCGCGCATCCACGGCCTGCGCGGTGACTTCGACGCCGGCGACGACCTGATCGACGATGCAACGCTGCTCGCCGGGTCGAGCACCGTCGCGCGCGCGCGACTCGACCTCGAGCGCGGCCGGCTGCGGCGCTCCAGCGGCGACCGCGATAGCGCCCTGCCGTTGTTCGAGTCAGCGTTCGCGATCGCCCTCGAGGCGGAGCAGGAGTTCGTCGCCGCCGACGCGGCGCACATGGCGGCGCTCGCCGCCTCCGACCGGGCCGGACTCGTCGCGTGGACCGAGCGCGGGGTCGCGCTCGCCGACGAACACGCCGAGGCGTCCTACTGGCTCGGCCCGCTCCTCAACAACCTCGGCTGGGAGCACTACGAGGCGGGTGAGTACGCGCAGGCGCTCGACGCCTTCGAGCGCGCACTCGCCGCGCGAGACCTAACAGCGGAGAACCCCGAGCCGATAGCGCTCGCCAGGTACGCCGTCGGCAAGGCGCTCCGCGCTCTCGGCCGTTCGGAGGAGGCCATTGCGCTGCTGGAGCAGGCCGTCGCCTGGGCCGAAGGAGCCGGACACCCGGATGGCTGGTACCACGAGGAGCTGGCGGAGGAGTACGCCGCAGTCGGCCGGCTCGACGACGCGCGCGAGCAGGCGAGGCAGGCGATTCCGCTCCTGAAGGCCGACGATCCGTCCTTCGCCGACGATTCCGAGCGTCGAGCACGGCTCGAGGCGCTTGCCTGACTCCTAGAGCGGAATGTTTCCGTGCTTGCGCTTCGGGCCCGGCTCGCGCTTTCCGAGGGCGGTCTCGAGCGCCGAGATCAGCACCGGCCGCGTGCGTCGAGGCTCGATGACGTCGTCGACGTACCCGCGCTCCGCTGCCGTGTACGGATTCGCGAAGCGCTCCTTGTAGTCGGCGATCAGCTCCGCGCGGCGAGCGTCGGGGTCGTCCGCCTCGGCGAGCTCCTTCCGGAAGACGATGTTGACCGCCCCCTCCGGCCCCATCACGGCGACCTCGGCGGTCGGCCACGCGACGTTGAAGTCGGCTCGGATGTGCTTCGAGGACATAACGTCGTACGCGCCGCCGTACGCCTTCCGCGTGATGACCGTGAGCTTCGGCACCGTCGCCTCCGCGTAGGCGTAGAGAAGCTTCGCCCCGTGCCGGATGATCCCGCCCCACTCCTGGGCCGTGCCCGGCAGGAAGCCGGGGACGTCAACGAAGGTGACGAGCGGGATGTTGAACGCATCGCACGTGCGGACGAAGCGGGCACCCTTGACGGACGCATCGATGTCGAGGACGCCCGCTAGCGCGCCCGGCTGGTTCCCGACGACGCCGACGGAGTGGCCTCCGAGCCGCGCGAATCCACACACGAGGTTCTCTGCCCAGTGCGCGTGCACCTCGAGGAACTGCCCGTCGTCGACGACGCGCTCGATGACGCCCTTGATGTCGTACGGCTTGTTCGGGCTGTCGGGGACGAGCGCGTCGAGCGCGGGATCCTCACGATCCACGGGATCCGAAGGCGCCGCGTACGGCGGTGACTCCAGGTTGTTCTGGGGAAGAAACGAGAGGAGGTAGCGCGCCTCTTCGAGGCACGCCTCCTCGTCGCGCGACGTGAAATGCGCGACGCCGGATCGCATCGCATGCGCTGCCGCGCCGCCGAGCTCCTCGAAGCTGACGTCCTCGCCCGTGACCGTCTTCACCACGTCGGGGCCTGTGATGAACATGTACGACGTGCCCTCGACCATGAGCACGAAGTCCGTGATAGCCGGCGAATAGACGGCGCCACCCGCGCACGGCCCCATCACGAGCGAGATCTGCGGCACCACCCCCGACGCCTGCACGTTGCGCCAGAAGATCTCGGCGTATCCGGCGAGCGAGACGACGCCTTCCTGGATGCGTGCGCCTCCCGAGTCGTTGATGCCGACCAGCGGGCAGCCGTACTTCACGGCCATGTCCATCACCTTGCAGACCTTCTCCGCGAAGACCTCGGACAGCGAGCCGCCGAAGATCGTGAAGTCCTGCGAGAAGACGAAGACCTTCCGGCCGAGTACGGTCCCGTAGCCCGTGATGACGGCGTCGCCCCAGGGCCGGTTCTCGCGCATCCCGAACTCGACCTCGCGATGGCGCGCGAACCGATCGAGCTCCACGAACGAGCCCGGGTCGAGCAGCTTCTCGACCCTCTCACGCGCGAGCAGCTTCCCCTGCTCGCGCTGACGCTCGACGTGCCTCTCGCTGGCATGATCGCGAGCCTCCGCGCCCAGCTCCGCGAGCCAGCGGAGCCTCGCCTCGGTCGTATCGTGCGTCTCCGCCACCGCCGCGGAGCCTAACGCTGCTCCTCAGAGCCGGTGATAGCTTCGCCGCAGTGGGAACGACGCCCATCGACAGGTCGACGACATGGCCGTACGAGGACGGCAAGCCGGGCGCGTTCTCGTACTCGCGGTTCTCGAGCCCGACGGTCGCCGAGGCGGAACGCGCGCTCGGAGCCCTGGACGGAGGCGAGGCGCTCCTCTTCTCCTCGGGAACAGCTGCCTGCAGTTCCGTCCTGCTCGCTCTTCTCTCCCCGGGCCAGACAGTCGCCGCTCGCAGAAGGCGCCTACTACGGAACGGGCGTCCTCCTCGCCGAGCTCGCCCGTTGGGGCCTTCGCACGGTCGAGTTCGATCAGACCGGCGCTCCTCCGAAGAACGTCGACCTCGTCTGGCTCGAGGCGCCGTCCAACCCTTTCCTGACGATGCCCGACTTCGAGGCTGCGGCGGCGCATCCGGCCCGAGTCGTCTGTGACTCGACTGCCGCAACGCCCGTCAACGTGAAACCCCTGGCGCTGGGCTGCGACGTCGCCGTCCACTCGGCGACGAAGTACCTCGCGGGCCACGACGACGCACTCGCGGGGGCGGCAGTGTGCAAGGACCCGGCCGACGCGGCACGGCTCCTCGAGTTCCGCTCGCGGACCGGGCCTGTCGCAGCCGCGGACACGGCGTGGCTCGTCCTGCGCGGGCTGCAGACGCTGGAGATACGACTCGGGCGGCAGACGGAGTCCGCACGTGAGCTCGCCCGACGACTCGGCGGGCATCCGGCCGTGCAGGTCGTTCGCTATCCCGGGTTCGGCGGCCTGCTCTCGTTCGACGTCGCTGACGCGGATGCGGCACTCCGGGTCGAGACGGCGACGAGGCTGATCGCGAACATGACGAGCCTCGGCGGGGTCACGTCGCGCATCGAGGCGCGTGCACGCTGGGAAGGAGCGCGCGTTCCGCCAGGGCTCCTGCGCCTGTCGGTCGGGCTCGAGGACCACGACGCGCTCTGGGCTGACCTCGAGCAGGCACTCGCACACACGGCATGAGCTTCCTCGACTGGATCCGGTTCCCCCGGGCACCCAAGACCCCGCAAGAGGCAGACGCGCTAGCGCTGCGCCAGCTCGAGTCCCGCGGCGCGAACATGACGAAGGCGCGCCACGTTGTCCACTTCCTCATCTTCGGCGACGAAGCGGACGCAACAGCGGCGTCCGAGGCGATCGAGGAGACATCGTGGCGCGCGAGCGTCGAGCTGCCGACCGAGACTCGCCCCGAGTGGGTGGTACGAGCCGACGACGAACGGATCGTGAGCGCCGACACGATCGCCTCGTACCGCACCTGGTTCGAGCAGATAGCGCTACAGCATCACGGCGAGTACGACGGCTGGGAGGCGAAGGCGAAGCCCTAGATGGAGACACGGAAGGAGCAGGTCATGGCGGACGAACAGGTTCACGGACGAATCGAGGAGCTGGTCGCGGAGGAGCACGAGCTGTGGGAGCGCGAGGCTCGAGGCGTGGCCTCGGAGGAGGATCGCCTTCGGCTCGAAGCGGTCAGAGTCTCGCTCGACCAGTGCTGGGACCTCCTGCGCCAGCGCCGTGCGCTGCGCGAGGCCGGGCTCGACCCCGAGTCTGCGCACGGGCGCGAGCCGGAGGTGGTCGAGCGCTACGAGCAGTAGTCGATCGGCGTCGCCGCGAGACTCGAGCGACGAGGTACCTTTCGCCCATGCTTTTCACGCGCAAGCCGGCCGCGATGCCGACACCGGAGGAGGCACTTCCCGGCCGCGACACGCCGATCCTCGTTCCCGGCCGGCATCTCGTCCTCGGCACGCCGATCGGTCCTCCGTTCCCCGAGGGGACCGAGCAGGCGATCTTCGGCATGGGGTGCTTCTGGGGTGCCGAGCGGATGTTCTGGCGCGCGCCGGGCATGCTACACGACCGCGGTCGGCTACTCGGCCGGGTTCACGCCGAACCCGACGTACCAGGAGGTCTGCACCGGCCGCACCGGGCATAACGAAGTCGTTCTCGCCGTCTTCGACACCGAGAAGACGAGCTACGAGGAGATGCTCAAGATCTTCTGGGAGGGCCACGACCCGACGCAGGGCATGCGTCAGGGCAACGACGTCGGCACCCAGTACCGCTCGGGGATCTACTGGACGAGCGAGGCGCAGCGCGACGCCGCGCTCGCGTCACGCGACATGTTCCAGGAGGAGCTCTCGCGCGCGGGCCACGGGCAGATCACGACGGAGATCCTCGAGGCGGGCCCGTTCTACTACGCCGAGGACTACCACCAGCAGTACCTCGAGGCGAACCCGAACGGCTACTGCGGGCTCGGCGGCACGGGCGTGTCGTGCCCGATCGGCGTCGGCGTCTCCGCGGACTGACGTCTATTCCGTCTGCGCGGTGACTGCCGCCGTCCGACCGACCGAGGGCGCGTCGTCCGCGGTCGTCATGCGCTGCGAAACCCAGACCGGAATGATCGTAAGCAGGATGATCACGAAGGCGACGACGTTCACGATCGGGAGCTGCTGACCCTGTCGCAGGTTGTCGAGGATGAAGATCGGGAGAGTCGTCTGCGCCCCGGCGGTGAACGTGGTCACGATGACCTCGTCGAACGAGAGCGCGAACGCGAGCAGCCCACCCGCCACGAGAGCAGTCGACAAGATCGGCCACGTCACGAACCGGAACGTCTGCCAGCCGTCCGCACCGAGGTCCATCGAGGCCTCGATCGAGCGATGACGAGGTCCGCCGGAGCCGCGCGAGCACGTTGTTGTAAACGACCACGACACAGAACGTCGCGTGACCGACGACGATCGTCCAGAACGAGAACTGGACGCCCGCGAACGAGAAGAACGAGTTGAGCGCCATGCCCGTGATGATCCCGGGGAGCGCGATCGGGAGCAGGAGCAGGAAAGAGACCGAATCCCTGCCGAAGAACGAGAAGCGGTGGATCGCGAAAGATGCCATCGTCCCGAGGACGATTGCGATCGCTGTCGCGGCGAGTCCCGACCTTGACGGACAGCCAGAGCGACGAGCGCAGGAACGGATCGTGCCAGGCGACCGTGAACCAGTGCGTCGACCAGTTCGAGATCGGCCAGCTCTGGATCGGTGATGCGTTGAAGGCGTAGAGCGCGATGATGACGAGCGGGATCCAGAGGAACACGACGACGCGCCGTCGTCCAGACTCCAAGCCCGATGCGAGCCGTCCGCGACGTCATCAGAGCGCCTCGAACGCGCCCAGACGCTTGACCAGGGCGATGTAGAGAGCCATCACAGCGACTGGGACCATCGCGTAGGCCGCAGCGAACGTGAGATTCGACGCGCTCTGCTCGGACACGATGTTCCCGATCAGACGTCGAACCAGGCCCGCCGACGAGGAGAGGCGTGATGTAGTCGCCGAGCGTGAGGGAGAACGTGAATATCGATCCTGCGACGACTCCCGGGAAGGCGAGCGGGAAGATCACGCTCCGGAACGTCCGCGAGCCGCGCGCGCCGAGGTCGGACGACGCTTCCAGGAGGCTTCCGGGGATCCGCTCGAGCGCGGCGTAGATGGGCAGGATCATGAACGGCAGCCAGACGTACGAGAAGACGATCCACATGGCCGTGTTCGTGAACGCGAGTTGGGCGTCGGGCAGGCCGAGGCCATTTAGAGCCCAGTTGAGGGGGCCACTGGACGAGAGGATCGTCGTCCACGCGTAGATGCGGACGAGGTAGCTCGACCAGAGCGGGAGCAGCACCATCACGAAAAGAAGCGCGCGCGTTCGGCGACCGCGCCACCTTCGCCATGAAGTACGCGAGCGGGAAGGCGAGGATCGCGTCCGTGACGGTGACGGCCGCGGCCATCGCGATCGTGCGCAGAGCGATCCGGATATAGGTTGGATCGTCGAGATTGAAGATCGTCCGGTACTGGTCGAGCGACCACGTGTGGACGATCTCCGCGGTGAACGAGTCGCTCGTCCAGAACGACGAGACGAGCATCGCTCCGAGCGACGCCGCGTAGACGGCGACGAACACGCCGACGGGGAGCGCGAGGAGCGCGAGGAGCCTCAGCCACGGCCGCCGCCAGAAGACCCCCGAGAGGCGGAGGCGGGCCCCCCGCAGGGGGCCCGCCTCACGTGCGACGTCTACTGCCAAGCAGCGTCAGCCGGTGATCGACGCCCAGGCGTTGTTCCATGCCTGATGGTCCATGCAGTCGCTTGCGGCCACCCCACCCGCACGTCTTGACCGGTGTCTTCCAGAAGCGGATCGACCTCGAGTACGAGCCGGTGCGTTCAGGTGGTACTGCGCGCACGAGCCCTTCTGGATCTTGTTCATGAATGGACATGCCTTCGGGTTGACCGGCGTCTCGCCGAAGACGAGCGCCTGCTGCGCCTGCACCTGCGGCGTCGCCGCGTACGCCATCCACATGTACGCGCAGTTCGGGTGCGGCGCCCGCTTCGTGAGCATCCACGTGTCGGCCCAGCCGGTCACGCCCTCCTTCGGGATGATCTCCTTGACCGGGACCTTCGCGGCCTGGAGCTGCAGGGTCTGGTACGGCCAGGTCGCGCCGATGATCGAGTCCCCCGTCTTGAAGTCCTTGATGTTGTCGGCCGGGTACAGCCAGTACCGCTTCAGCAGCGGCTTCTGCTGCTTGAGCAACGCGACGGCCGCGTCGAACTGCGGCTTCGTCAGCTCGTACGGGTCCTTGATCCCGAGCGACGGCTTGGTCTTCTGCAGGTAAAGCGCCGCGTCCGCGATCTGGATCGGGTTGTTCGGGACGGTGATCTTGCCCTTGTACTTCGGGTCGTAGATCGCCGACCAGCTCGTCGGGGCAGGCTTCACCTTCTGTCGTGTTGTAGATGAGCGTGTTCGGTCCCCACTGCAGCGAGACGCCGTAGTGGACCCCCTTGACCGTGTTGTGCGGCGGCGACTTGAACGCCGGCAGGAAGTCCTTCCAGGACGGGATGAGCTTGATGTTCACGGGGGCCACGTCACCCGCGTAGATGAGCCGCAGGCTCGCGTCACCCGACGCCGAGACGAGGTCGTACTGCCCGCCGCCTCCGCCGCCTCCGCCGTGGATGACGTTGAACATCTCGTTCGACGAGCCGGCGTCCTTGCGCTTGATCTTGCAGCCGGTCTGCTGCTCGAACTTCTTCGCGAAGCTCGGGTCGGTGTAGGCGCCCCACTCGACGACGCTGAGCGCGCCCTCCCCCTTCCCGATCTTCGTCGAGCTGCGTTCCTCTTCGACACGCCCGCCGCCGGAACGGCGAGCACGACGACGAGCCCGGCGAGAGCGACCTGCCAGCCACGGATCCGCTTCCTCATTGCTCCTCCTCGATCGTGAACTCCACGTCCGGCCGCCAGGCGAGGCGGACGCGCCTTCCCTCCATCGCACGTACATCCGACGACGACACTTCGAGATTCTGCTGCAAGCGCGACGAGCTGCCCGCCCTCGTCGAGCTCGACGCCGATAGCGCGTCGCCGGGCCGAGGTAGACGGCCGTCCGAACCACTCCGCGCTCACCCTCGCCCGCATCGTCCGCGAGCACGCGGATCTTCTCGGGCCGGACGGTGAACGTCCGCCCGTTCCGAGCGAGGACGTTCGACGTCCCGATGAAGCCGGCGACGAACTCCGTTCGCGGGTGCTCGTACATCTCCGCCGGAGGTCCGATCTGCTCGATGCGCCCCTGCGTTGAACACCGCGATCCGGTCCGACATCGTGAGGGCCTCGTCCTGGTCGTGCGTGACGTAGACGAACGTGATGCCGAGCGCCGTCTGTATCTGCTTGAGCTCGATCTGGAGCTGCTCGCGGAGCTTCAGGTCGAGCGCGCCGAGCGGCTCGTCGAGGAGGAGCACCTTCGGGCTGGTTCACGATCGCACGCGCGAGCGCGACGCGCTGCCGCTGGCCGCCCGAGAGCTGCGCGGGCTTGCGATCGCCGAACCCGCCAAGACGCACCATCTCGAGCGCCTCCTGCCGCGCGCCCGCGCCGCTCGCCCTTCTTCACCTTCTTCACCATGAGCCCGTACTCGACGTTCTGCCTGCACGGTCATGTGCGGGAAGAGCGCGTAGTCCTGGAAGACCGTGTTGACCGGCCGCTCGTACGGCGGCAGCCGCGAGACGTCCTCGCCGGCGAGCTCGATCGTCCCCTCGTCGGGAGCCTCGAACCCCGCGATCATCCGCAGCGTCGTCGTCTTGCCCGAGCCCGACGGGCCGAGCATCGTGAAGAACTCTCCCGCCGGCGATGTCGAGGTCGACTCCGTCGACCGCGACGACATCTCCGTACCGCTTGGTCAGGCCTCTGACGCTGATGTCCGGGCCGCAGCACCGTCAAGCGCCAAGCGACTCCTCCAGGATGGCGAGCCCCTCGTCCAGCTCGTCCGGCGCGATGTTGAGAGGGGGTAGCAGGCGGATCACGTTGCCGTAGAGACCGCACGAGAGGAGGATCAGGCCGCGATCGAACGCAGCGTCGACGACCGCCTTCGCGCGATCCGGCGTCCGCTCGACGAACTCGAACGCGAGCATCGGGCCGAGCCCGCGCACCTCGCCGATGTCGGGGTAGCGCGCGGCGATGTCGTCGAGGCGGGCACGCAGGGTCGCCCCGAGTTCTCGCGCTACGGCGAGGAAGTCGGGCTCGGTCACGACGTCGAGGACGGCGATCGCCGCCGCGCAGGACAGCGGGTTGCCGCCGAACGTCCCGCCGAGTCCGCCGGGCGGGACGGCGTCCATCACCTCTGCGCCGCCCGTGACTCCGGCGAGCGGTAGCCCGCCGCCGATCGACTTCCCGAAGACCGTCATGTCGGGCTCGGCGTCCGCGTACTGCTCGATCGCCCACATCGTCCCGGTGCGGCCGATGCCCGACTGCACCTCGTCGTTCACCCAGAGGATCCCGTGCTTCCGGCACAGCTCGTGCAGGCGCGCAGGGTAGTCCGGCGGCATCGCCACGAACCCACCCTCGCCCTGGACGGGCTCGAGGACGACGCACGCGACGGTCGACGGGTCCACGTCGGCCTTGAAGAGGTGCTCGAGCGCCGCGATCGAGTCGTCGGACGAGATCCCGTGGTACGGGTACGGCGCGGGCGCCCGATAGACCTCGGGCGCGAACGGGCCGAAGCCCGCCTTGTACGGCTTCACCTTGCTGGTCATCGTCATTGCGAGCAGCGTGCGGCCGTGGAACGCGTTGTCGAACACGACCACCGCCGACCGCCCTGTCGCCCAGCGCGCGATCTTCACGGCGTTCTCGACCGCTTCCGCGCCCGAGTTGACGAGGATCGACTTCTGCTCTCCCCCACCACACGGCGAGAGCTCCGCGAGCCTGCGGCATACCTCGACGTACGGCTCGTACACGCCGATCATGAAGCACTGGTGCAGGTAGCGGTCCGCCTGCTCCTTGATGGCCTCGACGATCGCAGCGTTGCGATGGCCGGTGTTCTGGCAGCCGATGCCGCCCGCGAAGTCGACGTAGGTGCGGCCGTCCGGGTCGGTGACCCGGGCACCCTCCGCCTCGGCGACGACAAGTCGCGGCGTGGACATGCCGGGAGCGACGTACGCGCGCGCGATCCGCGAGGATTCGCTCGGCGGCAGACGTGTCGGTCGGCTGCATCGCGGGATTATCTGCGCGCACGGTCGCCGCGGCAACTGCAGAAGGCACACGGCCGCGCTCGCCGTAACCTATGCGGAGGCTGGCCGGAGTAGCTCAGCTGGTAGAGCACCTGATTTGTAATCAGGCGGCCGTGGGTTCGAGTCCCACCTCCGGCTCACAACGTGGGGGAAACCAAGGTTTCCCCCACGGACCCCCTTCCTCACGCCGTGCACGAGCGACTACGCACTTTGCCTACCGGCCGGCGAAGCCGGCCTTCGGCGATCAACGTCTGCGACCGGTGAGCGTCAGAAGGTCAAGCAAGAACTTCCCGCGTCTTCTGATGCGCGAGGATCTTGCGCTTGACCCGCTGAAGCGCGTTGTCGATCGTCTTCGTGTCGCAGCCGAGCTCGTCTGCCATGTCCTCGTAGGAGTTGCCCTCCAGGTAAAGCGTCAGCGCCTGCGACTCGAGCGACGAGAGGCCGGTGCCAAGAGAGAAGACGAGGCTCTGGAGCTCCTCCGTCGAGATGACGCAGACCGACGGGTCGTTGACGCTCGGGCCTGGCAACGCATCGCCGAGCGTGCAGTCGCCCTCGGACTCCTGGCCCGCAGGCGTGTGACTGAAGGAGACGTACGTGTTCAGCGGGGCGTGCTTGAAGCGGGTCGCCGTCTTGATCGCCGTGATGATCTGCCGGGTGACGCAGAGCTCGGCGAAGCTGCGGAACGAGGTCTCCTTGTCCGGGCGGAAGTCGCGCACCGCCTTGTACAGGCCGATCATCCCCTCCTGGATCGAGGTCGTCGCCGTCGCCTCCGGCGAGGAAGTACGAGCTCGCCTTCAGCCGGACGAAGCCGGTGTACCGGCGGATAAGGTCGTCGAGCGCCTGCTGGCTGCCGTTCCGCGCCTTCAGGACGAGTTGGAGATCCTCGAGCTCTCGCTGGACTTTCTGGGCCGTCTTCGGTGCGGTAGCGGTGCGAGCGGCCATGCCTGTAACCCCCATGTCGACGGCGTTCCGTGACACCTGCGCGGTGGCGATCATCTTGCCTGCGTGCAAGTCTCACCTTGAAGTTGAGGGAGAACCTAGCACCATCTCGCACGCGTTACAAGGGGTTTGCGAGAAATGCAGGATGCTAAGAACATATGTTCGCGTACGTGCCGCCGCAGCGGGTGGCTGCCTAGCGGCGTCGCGTCCCGGTCGCGGTCGCGAGACGCGCGCAGGGCGCCTCGGCGCACTCGCGCCTACTTCGCCTCGACGCAGGCGCTCGAGCCGCTCGCGCGTCTCCGCGTCGAGCCGGTCTCCGACGCGGCCGCCGGCGCCCTGCTGCTCGTGGTCGACGTGCTCGACCGGCTGCAAGTCGGCGAGGAACGCCTTCGACGCGAGCTTCCGAACCTCCTGGCCCGAGGTCAAGCGGACGGCGTGGTCGGAGGAGACCACGCAGACGAGCTCCGAGTTGCGGTTCTCCGCGGCGAGGCGCTCCAGCAGGTCGTCCGCGTGCGCAGTGAAACGGATCTGCAGCGGCCCGATCGCCCGCTCGTCCCCCACTCCGTCGAAGACGACGACGCCGCGTACGCCGCGGCCGGCGACGAAGCTCGCGAGGGTGTCGACGAGCTCGTCCCGGTCGGCAAACGAGCCCGCGTGCAGGAGGTTGTAGCCGTCGAAGAGGTAGAGCGTCGGATCAGCCACTGCGTTCCCCCCGCTGCCGCCGCGCCTCGAAGAGGAGCACGGCGGCCGCCACCGAGACGTTGAGCGACGACACCTTCCCGCCGAGCGGGATCGACACGGTTGCGTCGCAGGTTCGACGCACGAGCGGGCGCACGCCCTTGCCTTCCGCTCCGAGCACGAGCGCGACGCCGCCCGTCAGGTCGGCGTCCCACATCGAGACCGTGCCTTCGGCGTCGGCCGCGTAGGCCCAGAGGTCGTTGCTCTTGACATCGGCGAGGTAGCGCGCGAGGTTCGGCACGACTGCCACCGGCAGGTGCTCGACCGCACCTGCGGACGCACGGCAGACGGCCGGCGTTACGCGCACCGCGCCGTGAGCGGGTAGAACGACCGCGGTCGCGCCTGCGCCCTCGGCGCTGCGCGCGACCGCGCCGAGGTTGTGCGGATCCGTGACCTGGTCGAGGCAGACGAGGAGCGGCACGTCAGCCCCGGCGAGCTCGTACGCATCGGCGTAGCGGAACGGCTCGCACCAGGCGACGACACCCTGATGATCCCGCGTGCCTGCGGCCTCCGAGAGGAGACGCTCCGGCTTCACCTGCGGTCGCGGGCCTGCGTCGAGCCAGGGGATCTGGGACGCTGCCCGCTCGGTCACCCACGTCTCGAGCACCTGGCGCGGGCCGCGGTAGAGCTCGCGCGCGGCGTTCCGCCCGTAGACGAGGTCGCGCGTGAGCGTCATCGACGGCGTACGAGCCTGAAGCCGTCGGCCTCGTCGCGAACGTCCCAGTCGGCAGCCTCGATCTCGGCACGAAGGCGATCGGCCGCTTCGAAGTCGCGCGCGGCACGAGCCGCCACCCGCTCCTCCGCGAGCGCGATGATCTCGGCCGGCGCCTCCTCCGACTCGGAGAGCGACGCGAGCCCGAAGACGCCCAGCGCGCGACGCAGGAGCTCGTGGTCGCGCCATTCGTGCATCACCGCCAGCGCAGCGGGAGTATTGAAGTCGTCGTCGAGGGCGGCCGCGAACCGCTCCCACGAGCCGCCAGGAGCCGACTCGCTCGGGCTTCGGAAGACGTCGCGGAAGCGCTCGGCCCGTGCGCCCGCCGACCCCAGCGTCGCCTCCGAGTACTCGAGCGGCTTCCGCCAGTGCCCGGTGAGGAAGAACGTCAGCAGCGTCTCGCGCCCCCAACGGTCGAGCGCCGCCTTCAGCGAGACGTCGTTGCCGACGGACTTGTGCATCTCCTCGCCGGCGAAGGTGAGCATCCCGTTGTGCATCCACACCTGGGCGAAGGGATGATCGAGCGCCCGTGACTGCGCGATCTCGTTCTCGTGATGCGGGAAGACGAGATCGAGGCCGCCTCCGTGGATCTCGAACTCCGGCCCGAGGTGCTTCTCGGACATCACCGAGCACTCGATGTGCCAGCCGGGGCGTCCGAGGCCCCACGGCGATTCCCAGGAGGTGTCCTCGCCCGGCTTGTGCCCCTTCCAGAGCGCGAAGTCGCGCGGGTCCTCCTTGCGCGGGTTCGGCTCCTGCTCCTCGACCTGGTCGAGCCGCTGCCCGCTGAGGCGTCCGTACTCGTGATAGCGAGCGACGCGGAAGTAGACGTCGCCGTCGGACTCGTAGGCGAACCCTCGCTCGACCAGCTCCTCGATCATCGCGATCTGGTCGGGGACCGTCTCGACGGCCGTCGGCTCGATGTCCGGTCGACCGAGCCCAAGCCGATCCGTGTCCTCCACATACCAGCGCGTCGCGTCGTCCGCGAGCCGAGCGCTCTCACCGGGGGCTGCGTCGTAGATCTTGTCGTTGATGTCGGTGATGTTGATGACGAGCTTCGTGTCGTATCCCGTCTCCCGGAGCCAGCTCCGCAGCCACATGGCGACGACGAACGGCACCGCATTGCCGACATGGATCCGCTGGTAGACGGTCGGGCCGCAGGAGTACATGCGGATCGGACCCGGTGGCGGCGGGAGCTCGCGCAGGCCGCGCGTAAACGTGTCGTACAGACGCATCGCGCGATCGTACTCAGGCCCCGCGGGCACGGGCCGCGCGGGCGAGCGCCTCCTCGCGCGATAGCGCCGCGAGGACGGCCGCGAGCTCCGGCCCCTTCGCTGCGCCGGTCAACGCCAGGCGGAGCGCGCGCAGATCGCCGCCCACCGCCTTCAGCTCGCGCACGAGCGCGCGTGCGTCGTCGTGCGAGAGACGCTCAGACACGGGCTCGCGAAGCTCCGCGAAGCGGTCGAGAGTCGGAGTCGCGTCTGCTCCGAGCTCAACCGGCTCGGGAGCGAGCACGAGCTGCGCGTACTCCCGCGCCTCCACGAGAGAACGCGCGCCGCGCAAAGCCGGCACGACCTCGACGGGCGCGCCGGTCGCCGCCGCGAGCTCGTCGTCCGGCATCGCGGCGATCGCGTCCACCGCCAGGCGGCGCAGCCTGGCCACGTCGAGCTGGACGTCGTGCTCCGGGAGGCCGAGCTCGTCGAGGTAGACGCGCACCGCGGCAGCCGGGAAGCCTTCGTCCCGGAGATCCGCGATCGACGAGTGGCCGTGCCGCTTCGAGAGCTTCTTGCCGTCCTCGCCGAGGATCAGCCCGTGGTGGATCACGACGGGGAGATGGGCGCCGAGCGCGCTCGCGATCCGCGTCTGCACGGGGAGGTTCGGGCGGTGGTCGTTCCCGCGGATGACGTGGGTGACTCCCAGTGCGAGGTCGTCCGCGACCGAGGCCAGCTGGTACGTCGCGGTCCCGTCCGGACGGACGAGCGTCGTGCCGTCGCGCCCGAGGCGCACCGAGCCGTCATCAGTGCGTTCGGCGCCACCGGAGGCGAGCGCACGATCTACGGCCTCCTCGTAGACGGCGCTCCGCTCGCTCTGTCGCAGCGGGCCCTCGTCGAAACCGATGCCAAGCCAAGCGAGGTCGGCGAGGATCGTCTCCTCTCCACCTTCCACGGTTCGCGACGCGTCGGTGTCGTCTATCCGCAAGAGGAGCACGCCGCCGTGCTCGTCCGCCAAGTGCCGGTTCGCCACTGCCGTGAGCGCGTTGCCGAGATGGAGCGATCCGGTCGGGCTCGGCGCGAAGCGGACGCGGACGGTCATGAGGGGAATCTACGGTGCCACGAGCGCGAGGACGCCAGCGTCAGGCGTCGATCGGCACGTGCCCGGGCTGAGCGGCGATCCGCTCGAGCCACGCGCGGATCGCCGGATACGGGTCGAGGTCGAACCCGCCCTCGTGGGCCACGTGCGTGTAGGCGTACAGCGAGATGTCGGCGATCGAGTACCTCTCGCCCACAAGGAAGGTCCTGCCGTCCAGGTGGTGCTCCATCGCGTCCAGCGCGACGTAGCCCGCCTTCACCTTCTCGGAGAGCTGATCCTCGAACCTCTCGGGCGTCCCCGAGTACATCAACCAGAAGCGGGCTACCGCGATGGCGGGCTCGTGCTGGTACTGCTCGAAGAACTGCCACTGAAGCACCTGGGCGCGCTCGTACGGGTCCGTGGGCACGTAGTCCGTTCCGTCGCCGAAGTACCAGAGGATCGCGTTCGACTCGGCGAGCGGACGTCCGTCGTCGAGAACGAGCGTGGGGACGCGAAGGCCCGGGTTGAGGTCGCCGAGCACCTCCCGGCGGTTCGAGCGATCCACGACGGACATCTCGACCGTCTCGTACTCGAGGCCGAGGAGGGCGAAGAGAAGCCGCACCTTGTAGCAGTTGCCCGAGACTGCCGAGTTGTAGAGCCGCACGATCGACAGCCTAGTCCGGTGTCAGTACGCTCCGACGATGGCCGCGACAAGTACGCGTCGGCTGTCGGACGAGGAGCTCGTAACGATGCTCGAGCTCGCGCGTAAGTCAGACAGCGTCGAACTCAAGCTGACGGTCCCTGCCGCCGACCATCGGGCGACCATCGAGACGCTCGGCCTCGATCCCCTCGCCGCCCAGATCAGGCAGGTCTTCTTCTTCGACACGCCCGACCTCGCGCTGAACGCGGTCGGCGTCGTCGCCCGCGCGCGGCGCATCCAGGGCAGGCCGGGGGACACCGTGGTCAAGCTCAGGCCTGTCGACCCCGACAGCCTTCCCGCCGAGCTTCGCCTCTCGCCGAGCGTGGGTGTCGAGGTGGACGCTATGCCCGGAGGCTACGTCTGCTCTGCGTCGCTCAAGGGAAGAGCAGACGCGACTCAGGTCCGTGCCGTCGCGCTCGGCGAAGCGCCGATCCGCCGGATCTTCTCGAAGGAGCAGCGTGCCTTCTTCGCGGCACACGCGCCGGAGGGAATGAAGATGAAGGATCTCTCGATTCTCGGGCCGATCTTCGTCCTGAAGCAGAACTTCACGCCGGGAGATCTCAGGCGACGCCTTACCGCCGAGCTCTGGTTCTACCCGGATGGGTCGCGCATCCTCGAGCTGTCGACGAAGTGCACGGCCGCCGACGCGTTCCAGACAGCCGCCGAGGCGCGCCTGTACCTCACGGAGAAGGGCGTGCGCCTCAACGGTCGCCAGGAGACCAAGACGAAGGCCGCACTCACGTTCTTCTCGAAGCAGCTTCGCGTCTAGCGCTAGTCCGGATTCGCGAAGTCGAACCGGCCCCGCGTCCCACACCCAGCTATTCACTCGCGCTTTCGGCGAGAGAGGTGGCGCGACCGTGACTTCGCCAGAGCATCAAGCACGACGAGGCAGGAGCGGTTTAGGCCGCGCGAGATGGCGCCGGACGGAACGACACAAACGGTCGACTGCGCACAAAGTCTTTCAAGACCGTGTCCGAGCGGAGATCACCCCAGCCCAGGATCCAGGCGATGAAGCGGAGCCGCCAGGGATGTCGGCTTCGGAACTCGACCGCGACCGCGAAGCTCTCGTCGTTTGAGAGGAAGCGCTGCTCCGGTGTGAACGACTCTCGCCCGATCTGGATCTGCAGGGCCGGGCGGGCTCGTATGTTCCGAATCCAGTCGGTGTTCTGACCCCAGGCCGAGCAGACGACTGCCTCGCGGGCTCCCGGGTCGTACGTCAAGGTCATCGCTGCGGCGGCGTGCGGCTTACCGGTCTTCCGCCCCGCGTGGGTGACCACGAGGAAGGTGTGGCCGAGGAGCCAACCCCAACCCCGCCGATAGAGCGGCAGCGGCAGTCGGAAGACCGCTAGTGCCAAACGCCCGGGCTGCCGGCGCACACCGAGGAGAGGTTTCGCTCTCTGACCGACTCCGAGCATGGCGACGGATCACCCTCGGCGGTCGAGCAGCGCGCGGTCGAAGAAGCGGGTCACGCGCTGCTCGTACTCGCGGGGGCGGGCTTCGAAGCCGCCCACGTGCTCCGCTTCGGCGATCTTCCAGATGGTCTTCGGGGCGGAGGCGGCACGGTAGTACTCGGGATTCAGTTCCTCGCCCCCGCCGCCGTTACCGGCATGGATGAGGAGCAGCGGCCGTGGTGCGATTCGCGGTACGAGATCGGCAAGCGAGGGGGGAGGGATTGCTCCGCTCAGCACGGCTACTGCCGCCGTTTGCACTGCGGCTGCCGGCAGCGAGAACGAACCGCGCGCACCGCGGAGCAGGTGCTCGCGGACCGAGCGCACCCCCGCGCCCTCCGAAACGACGGCACGAAGACCGGTGTTGGAGGCCGTGGCCTGGAGCATCATCTCGCCGCCGACCGAGAAGCCGATGCCTCCGATGCGCTCGTCCTTCACGTCGGGCCGTCTTTGCAACCAGGCGACAGCGGCGTCGATGTCCTTGGCGCCCTCCCAGCCGAAGAGATTCGGGTCGCCCTCGCTCCCGTCGTAGCCGCGCGCGTCGAGTAGGAGCACGCCGTAGCCGTGACGGATGAGCATGCGCGCCTGTGGCAGCTTCCCCTGACGCGTCGGGTAGGAGATCACGGCGGCGCCGTTGCGTGAGGGGACGTACCAGGCGGCGAGGTCGAGGCCGTCACTCGTCCGGAGCGTCAGCTCCTGATAGGGCCGGCCGAGGTCGGCAGGGGCGACAGCCGAACGCGGGCGGTGCGTCGCGAGGATCCCGATTCCGACCGGAACGACGAGCCAGTACGTCGCAACCACGGCTACAAGTGCGATCGCGGCTCGGCGCAGATAGCGGAGCCGGCCGGGCTTTCGCGAGCGCCAGATGAGTATCGCGCCGAGCGAGAGCAGTGCGACGCCGACGGGGAGGAGCAGGAAGCCGGTCCAGTCCTCGCCCCGTACGCCGACCGCCCGCGCATCCGCGATTGCGAGCCCCGCTCCCTCGAGGCTGAGGACCCCGAGGACGGCGGCGAGAGCCGCGCGTCCCCCGGCGGGCAATCTCGGAAACGCGAGAGCGGCCAGCGCGAGCAGAACGAGCGTGGCAAGGCCCCGCAGCAGGTGGTCGCGGGGCCCTGTGCCGGGCTCCGGCGCGACGAACGAGTCGACGAGTGCGTGCAGCGCAATGAGCGCTGCCGCGCCGGAGAACACGAGCACGTCGGGCCGGGCCGCAGCCTCGATCGCGATCGGGAGCCGTGGCCACCAGTCCGAGCGCGGAAGGTGGAGTGCCGAATCATGCATAGCGGAGTGCCTCGCCCGGCTTGAAGCGGACGGCCCGCCGAAGCGGGATCCGCATGATCAGAAGCGCGAGAACCACGGTCCCGACGAGCGCGATGAGCACATTCAGCGGCGGGAAGGTGAAGGTGAACTCGATCCCGACGACCTCGAGCAACATCCAGTTCAGGAGCCGCGCGAACGCGTACCCGACCGGGATCCCGAGCAACCAGCCGGCGAGCGAGACCGCCAGACCCTCAGCAGCGAAGATCCGACGGATGTCCCGCGCCCTCGCGCCGATGCAGCGCAGGACGCCGATCTCCCGTGTCCGCTCGAGAACGTTCATCGTGATCGCGTTGACGAGGCCGACCATGCTGATCGCGACGATCAGGAAGCCGAGGATCCCGATTGCGGTGCTGATCCGACGGTTCGAGTCGACGTTGCGTGCCTGGTCGACGTACCTGATGTTCGTGCCGACCGAGTAGCCGGCCGCGGCCAGGCGATCCTCGAGCGCCGTAGTGGTTCGGTCGATCAACGCGTGGTTGGGAGAGGTGGTGCGCACCCAGTACGCGTTGACCGTGTCGGGACTGCCGAGGATGGCGCGCAGGGTCGAGAGCGGCGTCAGGAAGAGCAGGCCGTTCTCCATCTGCGTCCCCGTCATTCCGACGATGCGAAGCCTCTGCGGGCCGGAGGCGGTGCCGATCGGGACGATGTCTCCGACCTGCGCGCCGAACTCCCTCGCCATGTTTTTCGCGATGACGGTGACCGGCGCGCCGGCCGCCTCTTCACGGGCGGTGAACCATCGCCCGGAGACGACCTTCTGCTCGAACATCGGCTGCGGCGAGAGCCCCCAGACCGCGGCGTCCTTGCCGGCGGCTTTCACCGTATTCGTAAGGACCGGCTGCGCGACCGCGACGCCGGGGGTCGTTCGGATCAGCCGGTCGGCGTCCGCGTCGAGTTGCTTCCCAACGACCGTGTTCAGGTCGAGGTCGTAGTGCAGCTCGTTCCAGGCGGCCTCGGTCGTGGAGGTGACGCTGTTCATCAGCGCGAGCACGCCGACGAGCGTCCCCACGGCGAGCGCGATCTGGGCGACGGTCGCGATCGTGCGACGTGTGCGGCGGGTGACGCTGCGGACGCCGATCTGCGCTGTGCGCGGAAGGAAGGTGAGTTTGCGCAGGAACCGGTCGAGCGCGCGCACACCGCCTTGGAGCGCCGGCACCTCCTCGAGCGCTTCTCGCACCGGCACGCGCGTGCCGCGCCGAATCGCGGGCAGCGCCATGAGCGGCGGTCCGAGGATCCCGAGCACGAGGCTCGCGATGACGACTCGCGTGCTGATCGACCAGCCGGGCGAGATGGCGAAGAAGGTCGATCCGAAGAACTGCACCATCAGGTTCGCGATGACGACTCCGAGGAAGACGCCGAGAACGGCGCCGATTGCTCCCAGCAGCGCAGCCGTCCGCAGGTACACGCCGCGGATCTGTCGGCGCGTCCCGCCGATCGCCTTCATCATTCCGATCTCCCGGCGCTGCTCACCGATCAGCGTCCCCATCGTGTTCGCGACGAGTACGCCCGCCGCGAGCAGGGCGAGGATCGTGAACACGTTCATCAACGAGGCGAGCTGGTCGAACAGCTCCTTGCCCGGGTACGTGCCCGGCTCGCGGATGGTCGGGAGGTCGGAGAAGCGCGTAAAGGTCGTCTCCGCGCGTAGGAACTCGCGCACGTCGTCGGCGGTACGGTTAGCGGCCGCCGCGGACGTGTCGGCGAGCCGAAAGGCCAGCATGCTGTAGCCCGGCTCTCCGGCGACGAGCGTCGCCGTCTCGGGCGTCGCGTAGAGGACGACGAAGTCGCCGTTGACCCCGAGTTGGCTCCACTCGAGATTCCGGCCGACACCGCTAACGCGCAATGTGTGCGTCCGGTCGCCGACGCCGACCACGCGGACCGTGTCCCCGATCGTTCCGTCGAAGCGCCCACCTTTCGCGTTCTGGACGTCCGTGAGGACGGTCCCCGCACGCGGCGCGGTGCCCGAAGTGATGGCGACGCGATCGACGGTCTGCCGCGTGTAGCTCGGAACGCCGACGACGATCGCCTTCTGTCGTCGCTCGCCGAGCCAAATCCGTGTCTGGACGACGCTGAGCGCCTGCACGCCCGTGACGTTGGGCAGCCGCCGAAGCTCGGCGAGCTGCGCAGGCGTCACGACGAGAGGCTTCGTCTGCAACGTGAGGTCGGCGAGCCTGCTCGCCCGGACTTCGCCC
>CAVZVL010000002.1:0-135764 GCA_963778725.1 uncultured Gaiellaceae bacterium | reverse complement strand
GGGACTACCCACTCGGGATCAACGGCGTGAAAGCGCATGCAGGCCGCGTACAACACTGCGCTCGTCGCTCAGGGAGCGTTCTCGGCCTACTGGACGAGCGACCTGCGTGCTGTCGGCGGCTGGCCCGATGCGATCGGTGAGGACATCGTGCTCACCTGGTCGATGCTCGGGACGCGGGGACTCGTGCAGTACGAGCCTGTCGCGCTCGGATTCACGGTTGTCCCCAAGCGGCTCGATCGCCTGTTGAGCCAACGCTCACGCTGGGCACGCGGGATGCTGGAAGGCCTTCGGACTCATCCGCCGCCAAAACAGCCTCGTGTGCTTGCCAAAAAGCTGGTCGCAGGGATCGACTCCACCTGTATCCTCGCCCTCGACATCGGGGTCATCTTCTTCTGGGTGCCGGGAGTCATCCTGTTCCTCTTCGGCTATCCCTTGATCTTCGGCTGGTGGTCGATGCTCCTTCTTCCCTATCACGCTCGCCGTCTTCGGCTTCTTGCAGCGGTGGCAAGCACGCCACGTGTTCCGCACTCTCGACATCCACCCGCAGCCCGACAAGCGCGGCTTCGTCGCGTACCTGTTTGCCTACCAGGTGCTTACCTCCGCTGCCGCGCTGCGTGGCTACGGCCAGTACCTCGTCGGGTCGGGTCGTCGCTGGAAGTAGTTGCGCGTCGAGCAAAACGGAGTCGTCCGAACCGTGGCGCACCACCCCTCCCCCCACGATGTTCTTGGACCGTGGCCTGTTGGCGGTGCCTCGCTGTCGGTCAGGCCCGAGTCAGTTCGTGCGAGATTGTCGTGCGCCCCGGGAGAGCCACACGCCGACCACGATCAGCCAGACCGGGACGAGGATGAAGCCGAAGAACCCGAGCGGCGTCACGAGCGACGCGCCGATGACGATCGTCGCCCAGGCGAGCACGGTGGGCAGCATCCGGTTGCGGCGCGCGCCGAGCCCGGTTGCGAGCAGCACTGCCGCGAAGGCCACGTTCCATCCCAGCCAGTCGTACGAGTGGAGCTGGTTGAGCGTGTAGACGCTTTCCCGCTGTCCTTCGTGGGCCGCGTTCGTCATCGCAGCTTCGAGCATGCCGACGAGCGCGAAGATCGCAGCGGCGAGGAGCGCCCCGCCGAACGCGACCGTGCCGTGCCCGGCGTCGCCGTTGCCCTGCGCCAGCCGGCGCCGCAGGCCGGCTCCGAAGAAGATCAGCAGGAACGCGATCAGCGGCAAGGCCAGATCGCGACGATCTGGTGCTGGCCCCGGTCGTCCTGCCAGTAGGAGAACGTCTCGGCCGGCCCGGTCTCGCTGGCCGGGTCGTTCCGGTCAGCACGAGACCGACGAAGAACAGGAGCCCTGCCAGCACTCCGGCGAGCGGCAGGAAGCGATCGAAACGGTCGGAAACCACGCGGTTCCTCTCTTTCGGGTTCCGCGACCCTACCGTTGTCGTGAGTAGCCAACGGGTTGCGCAACCCCGCGCCTCTCCTTGAAGCAGATGGCCACCACCCCTCCCCTCGCGGCGAGGCGCCGGCGTCGGGTGGCCTGACTGCGGGAAGCCGCCGGGGTGAACTTCTCCTCTCATGGGAGTAGAGGCCTTTCTCCTGATCTGAGGAGCGGCCCCGGCGGCTGGCCTTGGGAGCGGCGGGGTTGAACGGTGACTAGTCAGAAGGGATACTTGGACCCTCATGTCCGCAGCGTCACCGTTGACCAACGCTCTTCGGGGTCCTAACCGCGAGCCTCCTTGTCGTCCTCGGAGTCAGCGGCCAGCGCTATCCCGAGTTCTCTGACCGCGAACGGAATTCCGGGCTGCGCACCACAGTGCCTTCCGCCGCAGCTGATCTTAACCGGGGAACTTGCCGGCCGGTAAGTACCAGACGAGGAACTTCTTCGCGGGCGAGATGACGCTGTCGTTCGGGAAGGGTTGGTTCTCTGGGGAGGACAGCACCGGCGAGTTCTGGGCACAGCCGAAGAGCAACCCGAGGGCGCGAGTGATCTTCTGGGAAGACGTCTATGCGGCGAAGTCGTCGATCCCCGGATACCCGCACCGTGTAGGCCCGCTCAGGCCAACGAGCGCGAGTCTCCTGGCCCGGCTCCAGAAGAACCCGAACTTGACGGTCTCCAAGCCGAGGAGCGGAGATCGGCACGATCAACGCTCGCGTCGTCGACATCGGCGTCTCGGATGGAGCGGTCAACGACGATCCCGGCTGTCCAGCGAAGCCGTGTGCCAACTTCCTGTTTTTTCCGCAGTGGGGTGAGGCCTACGGGATCGCGGGCAAGTGGATCAGCCGCTTCTACTTCTCCGATGTCCACTACGGAGGCAAGGGGCATCTCTTCGTGGCGGCCATCGAGGTGCCCGGGAGAGCCGAGCTCAATGCATTCCTGCGGACTGCCAGGAGGCTCATCGCCTCGGTGCGCGTACCTGGACTTCCGCTTGACGCCTGTTCGGCAGACGTCCGATGAGGGCAGCTAGCTGGCCGACTCGCGGACGCCGGAGGTAGCCCAGGTCACTACCGGAACGAATTGCTCTCGATTCGAAGAGCATCGGGGCAGGGTGGCACGTCTCGGCGCATCTCATACCCATCAGTCCGATCACGGCGCGCCGCAAACCTCCACGCGGCACCCGCACCGTGGCCCGGTAGCTGCCGAGGTTCACCGAAGTGGCAAACACACGCTTGGAGCGAGCATCCCCGACTCCTGAAGACAGGCGGATGAAGATGTCGCCGCCGCCGAACGGTTCTCGCTCCGCGGCCGTCACGTGGCTCAACGTCCACGCCACCGTGACGGTGGTGCTGGTAGTGCGTGCCGATCGATCGGGGTGACGACGCGGGCCACGACACCCTCCTTGGCCGATGCAGTGCTCGCGGCCAGCACCGCGACGGCGAGTCGAACAGGAGGATGGGCAGCAGACGCTTCATGTCGCCATATACACCGCGTGCCGAGGACGGGTTCCTCAAAGGTTTTCCGCGCCACTAGCGCCTTGGCGACGACTGCTCGGCGAGCCGGGCTCAGTACTCGAGGCCGGCTTCGACGAGTGGGCTGCGACCCCAGGCGAAGGTCGTCTCGTACCAGCCCGTCATCGGCGTGAGGGTCGTGCCGAATCGGGACGAGTGGACGATCCAGTCGTTCCCGACGTAGATCCCCATGTGCCCGACCTCGGATCGGCTTCGACCGCGGGCCGCGCGAGCCGAAGAAGACGACGTCGCCGGGCGCGAGCGCGGCACGGCTGACGCGCGGGACGCGGCCGACCTCGCCGCTCATCGCGTACGTCGTGCGTCCGCGGAGGACCGTCGACAGCCCCAGTGCGCCCGCGAACGGCTGGCTGCTTGTAGACGCGCCACACGAATCCCGAGCAGTCGAACCCGCCCGGCAGCTGCTTGCCGAAGAGCTGCTGCGGCGCTTCTCGGACGTTCCCGCCCAGACATACGGTGAGCCGACGAACCGCAGCGCACGATCGAGGACGACCCGCTGCCACTCGGTCAGCGGCGGGAGGGAGAAGGCGTCGGCGGCGGTCCGGGCCGCCTCGAGCTGCGCGCCTCGACAGGGACATGTACCTCGCGAAGCTGTACGCGGCCTCGGCGCGCGTCACGGGCTGCGTGACCTGGAGCTCGAGCTCGTCCTCGTCTCGCGGATGGTTGATGCGCAGCTCGAGCAGGCGTGCGACCGTCTCGGTGCCGAGCCACGGGCGCGGGGAGAGCCCGGCGTCGAGCGCCGCCGAGCCGGATCGCCTGGGCCGCCGGCCGCAGGCCGACGAGCGACACGAGCCGCGCGTCGAGCTCGCGAACGCTGACGAGGGCGTCGGGGTCGCCGACGGAGATGGCGCCGCCGAGGCTGCGAGACGACGACCGCGAGCTCGGATGCAGTCAGCGGATCGTCGGGACTGAACCCCTCGACCGAGGGCCCCATGAGACCGGCGTCGACGACCGTCCGGATCTCGGCCGCTGCGAACTGGGACGGGCACTCCGGGCGCGCTGCCGCCGCGCCTGCACGACCGAGCGAGCGCAAGCAGCGACGAATACCGGAACGAGGCGGCGAGCCATGACGTTCGTATCGGCCCACGCGGTCGCGATCCAAGAGCGTCCGGAGAGGTGAAGTCCGTCGAAGCGCAGCGCGTCGCCGCTAGGCTCCGCGCGCATGGGCTCGAGCGTCGAATCGCGCTATCCCGGAACGCTCGCCGGCAACCTGGCTCGCGGAGCGATTCGCGGTCGACCCCGCCCGCATCGACGCGCTGCGGCGGGCGGGCGAGCTGATCGCCGTGCGCGAGCCGGGCTCGACCGAGTGGCGCTATCCGGCGTGGCAGTTCGAGACCGGCAGGCCGCGCCGGCAGCATCGCCCGATCGTCGCCGCCGCACGCGAGACGCGGGCTCGACGACGCGCGGCTCTACGACATCCTGACCACGCAGCTCGGGCTGCGGGACGAGGGCCGAACGCCTCGCCGACCTCCTGCGTCGAGGGCCGCGACGACGAGGTCGTCGCGGCAGTCCGCGCCGCGGGCTAGGACGCGAGTAGGCCGCGGCCGCGCGGACGACCGACGACGTCGCCGCTCACGGTCTTGACGTGGAGCGGGACGACCGTGCCGCCCTCGTCTCGGCGGCAGGCTCTGTCGTCGAGCCCGAGCTCGGACTCGAGGCGGCCCGAGACCGACGCCGCATCGACCCAGTACGCGTGTTCCGCGCGCGACCCCGACTCGAACGTCGCCCGAGACCGTCTGCACGCGGACGTCCCCGCCTCGACACCGACTTGATGTCGACATCGCCCGACGTGGTCGAGACGCCGAGCTCCGCCGCGATACGATTCCGATCGTGACGTCGCCGGAGACCGCTCGCGCGGTGAGCGACGCGTCGACGCGCTCGACCCCGAGATCGCCCGGACACCGTCGACGATGACGTCCCGGACCCGCGATCGACGCCGACGGACGATGTCGCCGCTCGCCGTCTTGACCTGAAGCTCCGCCCGAGCCGACTCGAGACGGATGTCGCCCGACGCGGTGCGCACGGACACCTCGCCGAGCTCGCCGTCGACGCGAACGTCCGTCGAGCCGCCGGAGAGCTCGAGGTCGGTTCCCGGCGGGCAGGTGATCCGGCACTCGAAGTCGCCGCCCCACGTGATCTGGATCGGCCCCCAGCGGAACCGATCCTTCTGCTCGACCTTGACGACGTGGCGACCGAGGCGCTCCTCCATGGTCACCTCGATCTCGTCCATCGCGTCCTGGCCCCGACGGCCGACAGCGACGACCTCGACGGTCGTCTGCGGCTCGTCGGCCGTCGTGACCACGACGCGTCCACTCGGGAGCTTGATCTGGAGGGAGACGCTCCCGGGCGTTTCGAAGACCGGCATCGACCGCTCCTAGCTCTCGTCCCGGTTCGACGCCGTGCGCCGAACGCGGACTCCCGGGGTGCGCGGGCGCGTGCGTGCGAACGCGGTCGCTCGTGTCGACGAGAGCTGCGTAGTCGAATGGAAGTGAGGTGAGAAGCATCGTGCTCTCCTTTCAGCCTTGGGCGTAGCCCTGCATTCGGTTGCGGCTCTCCTTGGACGGCGCTGCTCGAGCGTTCGTGCGATCGTCCGCACGAGCCACGCGTTCGTCGAGATCCCTTCGCGGGCGGCGGCCGCTTCGATGCCCGACTTCAGCGACTCGGGGAGGCGAAGCGTGATGCGTCCGGAGGACTCCTCGCCGAGGCCGACCGGCTGCCGTCGGGAACCTCGTCGGTGATGACCACGAGCTCGGGATCGCGTCCGGCGAGACGCACCTCGACGCGGCCCGACTCGAGCTGGCCGCCGATCTCGAGGGCGGCCTCGCCGAGGAGGTCGAGCAGGTGGAGGTGGAGCGTCGCCGCGAGCGCCTCGCCCATGCGGCGAGCGAGCCTCTGCTGCTCGCCTCGTCACCGGGCGCAGCGGTCGCCGCGAGCTCCTGCTGGATGGCCTGGATGTGACTGTCGAGCTGCATCGTGACATCACTATGACATCATCTATGAAGTCTGTCAAGCGTCAACTATTGACAGCGCGGCGCAGTCGCCGACGTGGGCCGGGTGATCGTCGCTACTCGTAGGGTGCGCGGCGGTGCGCGACGAGCGCGGAGGCTAGTCGCCCCAGTCGAAGTCGCGCGGGCCGACCGGTCCAGAGCGCCTCGTCGAGTGCCGCGCCCTCGACGCTCTCGACGGTCTCCTCGCCGGGCCACGGCAGCCGCTCCGAGCTCAGCTCGGCGGCCGGCTCGCCGTCCATGGTCTCCTCGATGCGCGCCTGCTCCTCGCTCTTGAAGAGCGGGTGGTTCTCGAGCGGATCACCGTCGAGGTACCGGTCGATCGGCATCTCGCGTGTCGAGGTCGGAGTTGCGAGCTCTTGAGCTCGAGATGCTCACGGATGGCCCGGGCGAAACCGGACTCCGTGTCGACCGAAGAGAGCTCGTCGTGTTCCACCTGGCGTACCCCTGAGGCGCCCGAGTCTACCGGAACGCTCGTGAAACTCCCTGCACTCAGGCCGATTCGTAGCCGCCATTCGACATGTGCGACCATGTCGCTCGTGCCGCTCGTCGTCATCGAGGATCTCGCTCTTCTTCGCTGCGCCGCGTTCGACCGACGACCGTCGCGCTCGTCGCGTTCGAGGACCTGGCGACGGCTCCCGCCCGAGCAGCGGCGAGCAGCTCGTGCTCGCCGCGCGACGGAACGGCCCACGCGTCGCGTCGTCGCTCGACGCGACGCGGTCGTCCGCGCATCTAGGCCGCTCAGCTCGCGCGGACGCCGAGCGCCTCGCGGACGATCCGGTCCTGCTCGTACTGGTGCAGCGTCGGGTATCCCTCGCTCGGGCTCGCGCGCCAGGTTCGACCGACGTACTGGACGCGTGCAGCCGTGCGGAGCGTGAGCCGCGGCCTCCTCGAGCCGATGCCGGAATCGAGCGCCACGCGCCCATGTTCTGCGGCTCCTCCTGCGCCCAGACGATCTCGCGCAGCTCCGGGTACGACGCGATCAGCGCCGCGACCGCGTCGAGCGGGAACGGGTAGAGCTGCTCGATCCGCGCGACGGCGACGCGTCGGCGCGCGCCGCGCGAAGCTCGTGCGCCGACGATGTCGTAGTACATCTTCCCGCTGCAGAGGACGAGCCGGCGGCACGTCGCGTGGTCGGCGAGCCGGATCGTCGAGCACCGGCCGGAACGACGCAGGGCGAGGTCGTCGAGCGTCGACGTCGCCTCGCGAAGGCGGAGGAGGCCCTTCGGAGTCATCACGACGAGCGGACGTGCGGTCGCGTCAAGCGCCTGGCGACGAAGGAGGTGGAAGAACTGGCGCCGCCGTCGTGCAGTTGACGACGCGGATGTTGTCCTGCGCCGCGAGCTGGAGGAACCGCTCGAGCCGCGCGCTCGAATGCTCCGGCCCGTTGCCCTCGTAGCCGTGGGGGAGGAGGAGGGTCGAGACGCGAGGTCTGACCCCACTTCGACCGCCCCGAGACGATGAACTGGTCGACGACGATCTGCGCGCCGTTGACGAAGTCGCCGAACTGCGCCTCCCAGAGCACGAGCGCGTCCGGGGCGGCGATCGAGTAGCCGTGCTCGAACGCCAGCGCCGCGTACTCGGACAGCGGCGAGTTGTAGATCTCGAACGACGCCGCGGCGGTCGGCAGATCCTGGAGCGGCGTGTAGCGTCTCCCCCGTCCGCGGATCGTGCAGCACGGCGTGACGGTGCGAGAACGTGCCGCGCTCCGTGTCCTGGCCCGAGAGCCGGATCGGGATGCCCTCCTCGAGGAGAGACGCGAAGGCGAGCGCCTCGGCATGCCCCCAGTCGATCCCGCCTTCGCGCAGCGCCTCGCGCCGGCGCTCGAGCTGGCGCTGCAAGCTTCGGGTTGACCTCGAAGCCCTCGGGGACACGCAAGCAGCTGTTCGCCGAGCTCGAGCGAGGCGCTCGGCGGCGACCGCCGTGACGACCGCGGCGCCCGTGTCCGTCCGGGTCGAGCGCCTCGGCCGGCGGCACCGGCGTCGCGAACGACTGCCCGGAGCTCGTCGTGCGCGATCGCGGAGCTGCTGGAGCGTCTCCTCGAACATCCGCTCCGACGTCGTCCTCGCCGACGACGCCGTCGGCCGCGAGCGCGCGCGCGTACGACTCACGAACCGGCGGCTGCTGCTCGATCCGCTCCGCCTGCAGCGGCTGCGTGTACGCGGCCTCGTCCTGCTCGTTGTGGCCGAACCGCCGGTAGCCGACGAGATCGACCACGACGTCGTGCCCGAACTCCTCTCGGTACGCGAGCGCGAGCCGGATCGCGGCGAGCGCCGCCTCCGGATCGTCGGCGTTGACGTGGACGATCGGCACGTCGAAGCCCTTCGCGAGGTCGCTCGAGTATCGCGTCGAACGCCCTTCGGCCGGATCCGTCGTGAACCCGACCTGGTTGTTCGCGATGACGTGCAGCGTCCCGCCGGTCGAGTAGCCGTCGAGCGAGTGGAGGTTGAACGTCTCGGCGACGACGCCCTGCCCCGCGAAGGATGCGTCGCCGTGGATGAGGATCGGGAGCGCGACCGTCGGATCGTGGATCCCCGCGCCTGCGAGCGATCGGTCTGCTCGGCGCGCGCGAGGCCCTCGACGACGGGATCGACCGCCTCGAGGTGGCTCGGATTCGCGGCGACGGTCACCTGGATCTCCCCGGCCGCGCGTCGTCCGCGACTCCGACGCCGCGAGGTGGTACTTGACGTCACCCGTGCCGCCCTCCGCGTCGGCGATGAGCGCGTCGATCGACCGCTCGCCCTCGAACTCCCGGAGAATCGACGTGTACGACCGACCGACGGTGTGCGTCAGCACGTTGAGTCGACCGCGATGGGCGATCCCGATCAGCACCTCGTGCGCGCCGGCCTCGGCAGCGAGCTCGACGGCCTCGTCGAGCATCGGCACGAGCACGTCGAGGCCTTCGATCGAGAACTGCTTCTGGCCGATGAACGCGCGCCGGAGATACGTCTCGAAGGCCTCGACCTGCGCGAGGCGCCGCAGCAGGCCGCGACGCTCCTCGGCCGTCGAGTGCCGCCGCGGAACCGTCCCGTCTCGATCGCCTGCCGCAGCCACACACGCTCGGCGTGGTCGGAGATGTGCTCGATCTCGTACGCGATCGTGCCCGTGTAGACCTCCCGAAGCCGCGGGAGCGCCTCGAGCAGGGTCTCGCCCGGAACGGAGAGCCGCGAGCAGCGTGCGCCGGAATTCGCGCCTGGAGCTCGGCCGTGAGCGGCGGCTGCAGGCGGGACTCGTCGAGTGCAGGGTCGCCCATCGGCTCCGAGCCGAGCGGGTCGAGGCGCGCGTTGAGGTGACCGTGCGTCCGGTACGCCTTCACGAGCGACATCGCGGCCGCGACGCCGCCGAGCGAGCTCGTCATCCGACGGCGGCGCCGCGTCGCGCTCGGCGCGCGGTGCCGGCGCGGCAATCTCCGGAAGGCGGCTCGCGGCGGCTGCCGGCGCGCCGTCGGAGTTCGTCGTCGAGCCGGGCGGCGCGGCGATGCGTCCCTCCGCCGTCCGTCCGCGAGCCACGGCGAGCCGTCTCGGACCCGGCAGCGCCGCGAGGACGGCTCGTCTGCGCGTTCGAAGATCTCCCGCCAGGCGGGATCGACCGCTTCGGGGTTGTCGAGGTACTGCTCGAGGAGCAGACCGACGTATCCGGCGTTCAGGCCCGGACGGCTCGAGCGGACGCCACGCCCCAGTTGTAGCAGCGGTCTAGTAGAGCCCGCTGTCCGTCAGTGACCGCGACGACCATGCCGAGCACGAACGCCACCGCGCCAACGGCGACTGCCACGGCGGCAAGCGTTCGATGCGCTGTTGGTCATGACGCACGGCGACGAGGGCGACGAGGATCGCACGCGGTCGCGAGAAGGCCGGGGTTGCGCGTGAGGGCGACCCCGGAGAGCGCGAACGAGAACGCGCAGAGGAATCCCGCGACCCGGTCCGCGCTGGCGCGGCTCGCGCGGCGGCCTCATCGGACGGCACCGCAGCCGCGCGCGGCCGCACGCCGGGCGGCCGGAGCGGCCGATCCGGCGCGAAGCGTCGGACGGTCGCCGCTGCCAGTCGTCTCCAGCCGCACGGGGCAAGCGGAGCCAGCACACCGACCTCGTCCCCTCCGCCAGTCGGGCTCGGGCTCGGCCCGTACCGCCCACCACACGACCACCCCGAGGTAGATCGAGCGGGATCTTGAGGACGACCAGCATGAAGATCGCTTCCCAGGCGGAGACGTTCACCGCGCGCCAGTCTAACCAGCGCCACGCGATCGCACGAACCTGCGCACGTTGCTAACACAAGGCTCACACGGCAGCCGCTAGGGTGCCGGAGGTCTTCAGCCCCTCCGTCCTCGCCGCCCCTGGGAGACACTTCGTGAGACGTATCGTCCGCCTCGTCATCGTTCTGTCCGTGCTCGCCGGGCTTGGCCGCGCCGACTGCCATTGCGGCCGAGCGCATGTGGGTCGGCTTCCACGACGACCCGAGCTTCCGCTGGGTCGGCGACCGCCGCGCGCGCATCGCAGGGCTCGGCACAGGCGAATGCGACGATCATGCGACTGCTCGTCCAGTGGAACCTCGCCGCAAAGACGCGGCCGGCGACGCCGACGAACCCCTTCGACCCCGCGTACGTCTTCGACGACGTCGACGAAGCCGTGCGCGCGGCGCAGGACAACGACCAGGAAGTGATCCTCACGATCTCCGGAACGCCGCGGTGGGCGAATGGCGGCAAGAACCCGAACGTGATGCCGAACAAGCGTCGCCGACTTCACGAGCTTCTCGCGGGCGATCGCATCCCGGTACTCCGGACGATTCGACGGGTTCCCGTTCGTCCGGTTCTGGTCGATCTGGAACGAGCCGAACCTCCAGCTGTTCCTGAGCCCCGCAGTTCGACGCGAGCGGCCGCTCGGTTGCGCCGGCGAACTACGCGAAGCTCGCCGCGGCCGCCTACACGGGCATCAAGGCGGGAAACCCGCAGGCACAGATCGCGCATCGGCGAGACCTCCGCCCGCGGAAGCGACAAGCCCAACGGGCTCCGGCCGACGCACTCGCCGGGCAAGTTCGCCGAGCTCGTCGCGAAGGCCAACCCGAGGCTGAAGTTCGACGCGTGGTCGCACCACCCGTACCCGTCCAACCCGAACTCGCCGCCGACGCAGATCGTGAAGTGGCCGAACGTCTCACTCGCTTCGCTCCCGCGCTTCGACGAGAGCCTGAAGAAGTGGTTCAAGCGCAAGTCGGTGCCGATCTGGATCACCGAGTACGGCCACCAGACACAGCCGGAGGACTCGCTCGGCGTGCTCGTACGCGACGCAGGCCGCGTACATCCAGCAGTCGATCTCGATGGCGGCGAGCTATCCCGTTCGTCGAACATGTTCATCTGGTTCGTCTACCAGGACGACCAGGGCCAGCCGTGGGAGTCGGGCGATCTACACGCGCAGCGGCGCGCCGAAGGGAACCTCCCCTGCGAGATTCGCGGCCAGTGCGCGGCCGCTCGACGCGCGGAACGGCGTCGCGATCGTCCTCGCGGCACGCTTGACGCCACTGCTGTCCGTCCTACACACGCCGCTACTGCGCGAACGACAGCAACGGGGCCTCGATCGGCATGACCTGGCGGGTGTTCCGCGGCGGACGACTGACGGTGTCGGACAGCAGTCGGCGCCGCTTCGGGTCGACTGCACGATCGCCGCACGGATCCGCTTCAAGGGCGGAGTCGTGAAGGGTCAGACGTACACCGCGACGTTCGCACTGAACGACGCGAACGGCATCGTGCTGAACCGCCGCATCACGCTTCGCGGCACCTAGCTCCTCAGCCGTCCCAGACGAGCACCTGCATCCCCTCCCACCATTGGGGGGCGCCGCGAGACTTGCCGTCGATCGTGAGGACGCGACGCGCCTGCGGTTGCTCCGCGACGTAGTCGTCCATCGCGCGATCGACGTCGTCCCAGTCGGTGTCGTCGACGATGACGAGCGCGCCGGGAGCGAGCCAGGGCTCGGCGATCCTGAGGCCTTCGATTTGTGCCTCGTAGGAGTGCGCGCGTCGTAGTACCAGACGCCGATCGGCACGCCGTCGAGCGCCCCGCCGGGACGAGCTCGAACGCGTCGCCGACGATGATCTCCGGCGGCGCGAGGCCGTGGTGCGCGAGGTTGGCGTGCACCTTTTCGAGCGTCGCGTCGCGGAACCCGAAGCTGTCGATCCCGACGAACCGCTTGTCCTCGTTCCCGAGCATCGCCGCGATCAGACTCGCGCCGTGGAACACGCCGATCTCGACGTACGCCTCTCTCGGGCTCGAGGCACGACGCGGCGAGGTTCAGAAGGGCGAGGTTGTTCTCGCGCGCGAGGTTCTCGACCTGCTCGACGATCGGAGCGAACCGGCGGTCGATCGGATGCTCCGAGTGCGGGAAGTCCTCGAAGAGCCGCGGGAGCTCCTCGAGGAAGCGGTCGGCGTTCACAGGTGGCTCGTGACGCCGGCGAGGCTCGGCTCGTCCGACGGCGGCTCGTACCACGAGTAGCGCGTAGCGCCCGTCGTCGAGGTCGCGCGCGAACGTCGAGAGCTTGAGCGGTCTGAACGTGTCGCACATCACGGCGAGCTCGGTCGTCTCCGCGACGCCGAGCGACTTCTCGGCGAGCCCCGGCTGCGGCCCGTGCGGAAGGCCCGAAGGATGGAGCGTGATCGCGCCGACCGAGATCCCCTTCCGCGAGCCGAAGTTCCCGGAGACGTAGTAGATCATCTCCTCCGACTGGAGATTCGAGTGGTGGTAGGGGATCGGCACCGCCTCGGGATCGAAGTCGAGCTTCCGCGGACAGAACGAGCAGATGACGAAGTTCGGCCCCTGGAACGTCTGGTGCGACGGCGGCGGCTGATGGATGCGCCCCGTGATCGGCTCGAAGTCGTGGATCGAGAACGTCCACGGGTAGAGGTAGCCGTCCCAGCCCGACGACGTCGAAGGGGTGGTAGTCGAGGACGTAGTCCTGATAGCCGCCTCGAACGCGCACCTTGACGAGGAACTCGCCGCGCTCGCGGCGCGTGTGGAGGTCGGTCGGCGGGTGGATGTCGCGGTGGTAGTACGGAGCGCCCTCGAGGATCTGGCCGTACTCGTTCCGGTAGCGACGCGGGATCTCGATGAGGCCCGGTGTCTCGAAGACGAGATACCGCTGCTCGCCTTCGGGCATGAAGCGGTACGTCGTGCCGCGCGGGATGACGACGTAGTCGCCGTCCTTGTAGGGAACGTCGCCGAAGATCGTCTCGAGCGTGCCGCGCCCCTCGTGGACGAAGACGACCTCGTCGCCCTCGCCGTTCCGGAAGAAGTAGTCCATCGTGCGCTTCGGGCGGCAGAAGGAGATCTCGACGTCCGCGTTCCACATGAGCGTCCGGCGGCCGGAGATCTCGTCGCCCTCGGGGGAGACGTCGTATGTGTTCTGGAGCCGATGCGCGTGCTTCTCGGGAATCCACTCCTCGCGCTCGATCGGCGTGAACGCGCCGAGCTCCTTCACGCGGCACGGCGACTCGAGGTGGTACAGGATCGATTCGTTCCCGGTGAAGCCCTCGAGCCCCATGACCTCCTCGGTCAGGAGCCGCCCGTTCTCGCGGAAGACGATGTGTCGCTTGCGCGGAACGTCCCCGCGACGCTGGTAGAAGGGCATGGCAGTCCCTTTCGGAGTCGTTGGGACAGGTTCTAGCGCACGCGCGAGCGGCGAGGAGCGGCTCGCGCTCGCTCGCCCCTCGGCGCGACGTCGTCAGGCGTCGGGCATCGACGCGTTCGGATCGGTCTGCCAGAGACCGAACTCGTTCCCCTCGGTGTCCTTGCAGTGCGAGAACCAGCCCATGCCGGGAACCGGCATCGCGTCGCCGGCCTCGCCGCCGAGCTCGTTGACGCGCGCGCTCCCGGCGTTGATGTCGTCGACGTCGAAGTACACGCGCGGCGCCGCGCTTGTCGCCGTCGGCGCCGTAGATCGCGCCACCCGTCGTCTCGGAGAACTGCGTCATGTGGTACTCGCTCGGCGCCCCGGGATACGCCTGGAACTGCCAGCCGAACAGCGAGCCCCAGAACTCGCGCGCCTTCGCGGTGTCGCCGGCGCGGGATCTCGACGTGAACCATCTGACCTGCCATGCCTCTCCTCTCGTCGTCGTTTCGCCGGGACTCGAGCCCGGCCGCTGTCATTCAATACGACGACGAACGAGCGCCGGCGATTTCGACACGACTCACGCTGAGCTCGCGACGGCGAAGCCGACGCCTGTCGAGCGAGATGTGCGCGATCGAGGATCGCGACTTCCGCGGATTCTGCGATCTGCGCGCCGGCCATGGAGCCGAGCGGGCTCGAACCCCTGACCTTCTGGCTGCCAGCCAGACGCTCTCCCAGCTGAGCTACGGCCCCGGAGCGCGTCAGTCTAGCGCCGATGCCGAGCCGACGTCAGGCCGTCGCGGCCTCGAGCTCGACCGACGGAACGTCGCTCCACAGCTCCTCGAGCCGATAGAAGCCCCGCGTCTCCGGCGTGAAGAGGTGCAGGACGACGTCGAGGTAGTCGGCGACGATCCACGTCGCCTCGGTCGACTCCCGCCGACGAGCGCGGAGGAGCTCGTGCTCCTTCTTGAGAACGCCCGCGACCTCGTCGTAGATCGCCTTCGTCTGCCGCGCGTTGCGGCCCGTCGCGATGACGAAGAAGTCGGTGAAGTCGCAGACGCCGCGCATGTCGAGGATCGTGACGTCGGTCGCCAGCTTCTCCTGGCAGAGAGCGGCGGTACGGCGTGCTTGCTCGAGTGGTGTCAGGTCGGTCTCTCTCGCGTCCTCGTCGGATTCGCGTCGCAGTCTACTCGGCGTCGCGTAGAGGCCCGAGACGCACGATCGCCTCGGCGACCGCGCGCGGGCACGAGCTCGTCGATCGGCTCGCCGCGCGCGACGCGCTCGCGGATCTCCGACGACGAGACCGGGACGGGCTCCATCTCGAACTCGACGATGCGATCGTCCGGCTGCGAGGCGCTCGCGCACGGCTCGAACGTCGTCGCGCGGAGACACCCGGCCGCATCGCGACGCGCGAGTCGCACGAGCTCGAGCACCCGCTCCGGCGACTTCCAGCTCACGAAGTCCGCGAGCTCGTCGGCACCGAGGATGAAGACCGCGTCGTCGGGTCGCCGCTCCTCGAGCGAGTCGACCGTGCGAGCGTGGCGATCGAGCTCGACGTCGCTTCGGGAACGTCCGCGAACGCGAGCCGCGCCAGCTCCAGGCGGGTCTCGGCAGGGTCGTCGCCGTGCTTGTGGCCCGGGTCGGCGACGACGAGGACGAGGAGCTCCTCGAGATCGAGCTGCTCGCAACGGCGGCGCGAGCGAGCGCGACGTGACCCACGTGCGGAGGATCGAAACGCCGCCGAGGATGCCTACTGCCACTCGAGCTCCTCCTCGCCGACCTCGACCTGCGTCCCCGGCTTGATCCCGAGCCGGCGCAGCGCCTCCTCGAGCTCCTCGGCGGGAGGCGGCGTGCCGACGACGCGGTAGCCGCGATCGGTGCGATAGGATCCGAAAGCGCGGACCGCGCCGCGGCGCGCGGCGTGTACTCGAGGAACTCCGGGATCGAGCTCCTCGTCGTGACCGCCTCGCGGCTCTCGACCGGGCAGAGCTCGAACAGCGCGCGCTTCAGCTCGTCGATCCCTGCGCCCGTCGCGCACGACGTCGCAGACGACGCCGACGACGCGCGCATCGTCACGAGCGCGAAGTCGCGGGCTCGGCCGAGCAGGTCGATCTTGTTCAGGACGACGAGCTGCGGTCGCTCGTCGAGGCCGGCACCGTACGCGGCGAGCTCGCGGTCGATCGTGCGGAAGCGCTCCTCGAGATCCGGCTCGGAGGCGTCGATGCACGTGGACGAGCAGCCGGGCGCGCTCGAGATGGGCGAGGAACTGGTGCCCGAGCCCGGCGCCGTCGGCAGCGCCCTCGATCAGCCCGGGCACGTCGGCGACGGTGAGCTGTCGCTCGTCCGGACCGTCGACGACGCCGAGAACGGGCTCGAGCGTCGTGAACGGATAGTCGGCGACCTTCGGCTTCGCGTTCGAGATGCGCCGCAGGAGCGACGACTTGCCGGCGTTCGGGAAGCCCGGCGAGCGCCGCGTCGACGACGAGCTTGAGCCGGAGCTCGAGCTCGAGCTCGTCGCCCGGCAGGCCCGGTCTCGGCGAAGCGCGGCGTCTGTCGCGTCGGCGTCGCGAATCGCGCGTTGCCACGCCCGCCCTGGCCCCCTCGCGCCGATGACGTGGCGCGCGTCCGGCCGACGTCGAGGTCGGCGACGAGCCTCCCGTCCGCGTCGAGGAGCTGCGTGCCGACGGGGACGCGCAGCTCGGCGTCCTCTCCGTCGGCGCCGTGCTTCTTGCTCCCGCGCCCGTTGCCGCCGCGACCGGCCTTGACCTGCTTGATGCGCCGGAACGCCGAGAGATCGCGAAGGCTCGGATCGACGATGACGAGCACGTCGCCTCCGCGGCCGCCGTCACCTCCGTCGGGGCCACCCTTCGGCACGTACTTCTCGCGCCGGAAGCTCAGGCCGCCGTCGCCGCCGCGGCCCGCCTCGGCATGGATGTGCGCTCGATCGTGAAACATGGCTCCGGCCGAGGCAAGCCTCGCCGCCGGCCTACTCCGCCGCAGCTGCGACCGAGATGAAGCGCTTGTCGCCCGACCGACGGAACTCGACGGTCCCGTCGCGGAGCGCGAAGATCGTGTCGTCGCGTCCGAGGCCGGCTCCCGGGCCGGGGCGGAACTTCGTCCCGCGCTGACGCACGATGATCATCCCGGTCTTGACGGCCTGCCCGGCGAAGATCTTCACGCCGAGTCGCTTCGACTCCGAGTCGCGACCGTTGCGCGACGAGCCGAGACCTTTCTTGTGTGCCACTAGGACTCACCTCCCTGGTTCGCCTGCGCAGCCTCGAGCGCTGCGAGCGCGCCCTTCCGCTTCCCGTGCTGCCTGCTCGTACTCGAGCGCGCCTCGATCGCGGCCGCATCCCACCTCCGGCCGGCACGACTTGATCTCGGCGATCGTCATGTCCGCGTATCCGGCCGGAAGGTCGGCCGTCCGGCGCGGCGGCCTCGGCGGCGGCTCGTCCTCGACGCGGCTCTCGGCTCGGCTCTTCGCCTTCGGCTTCGAGCTCGCGCGGCCGGCTTGCCGCCGATCGACTCGATCTGGATCTGGGTCAGCGACGCGCGGAAGCCGGTGTGCCGGCGATAGCCGGTGCGCTTCTTGTACTTGCCGATCCGGATCTTCGGGCCCTTCGTGTCGCCGAGCACCTTCGCGGTCACCGCCACCGTCGACCGGGTCGAGCTGCGGGCGCGCCGTCGCCGCCGACGAGCAGCACGGTCGGCGCGAAGGTCGCGCCCTCGTCCTCGTGCAGTCGGTCGACGAGCAGCCGCTCGCCCTCGCGGACGCGGTACTGCTTCCCGGCAACCTTGATGATCGCGTAGGTCATGGAAATCTCCGAAGGTCAGACGCGGGCGCGCGGCCCGCAAAGCCGCCGCATGATAGCGGCTACGCGCGCGAGCGTGAGTCGAAGTCGTCGATCCACTCGGACATCGGGACGTACTCGGGCGGCGCTCGTCGTCGGCGACCGCCTCGCAGCGGGACGTCCGTGCCCGCGGGCATCGGCGTCCGCATCGCCGTCCTGGCATCGCCCGCTCGCGGCCGGCTTGCGGCGCTTCTTTCCGCCGCGCGACCCACGGCGCGAGCGCTTGCGCTTGGGCGGACCGTCGGGATCGCCGTCGTCCGCCGCGCTCTCGCCTCGCCTGCGCCTCGGCAGCCGCTCCGTCGGCACGGCTCGGCGGCTCCTGCTCGGCCGGCTGCGCGCTCGATCGGCCGGCGGCACGTGGATCTTCGGCGCGGCTCGACTCGTTGCCGTCGCTCGGTGCCTCGGTCGGCCTCGTCGTCGCTCGGCAGCCGCTCCGGCCGCCGGCTTCTTGCGCCCGCGCCCGCCGCGCGTCCCACGACGCGTTCGCTTCTTCTTCGGCTGCCGTCGCCTCCGCGGCGACACCGCTTCGCCCTCGCCGGCTCGACGAGCCTCGACGTCCTCGGCTCGACTCGGATGTCCTCGACGTCCTCGATGTCCTCGACCTCGTCCTCGGCTTCCGTCGTCGACGCGATCTCGGCGGCGCATCTGCGACCGCGACGTCCTTCTTGGCTCGCGACGCGCGCATCGGCTTCTCGGCCTCGGCCTCGAACGTGATCGGCGACGCGGCCGACGACCGTCGCGTCGGCGAGCGTCGCGAACGCCGCGCCCTCGAGCGCGCGGCCGACGGTCGCCGTCACCTTCTTGCCGACGAGCTTCGCGGCACCCGCGACGACGACCTCGTAGCCGCCGTCGAGCTTGCCCGACGCCCGCGGTCGGATCGTAGAGGCCGACCTCGACGAGCTTGAGCTCGACCGAGGCGCCCTCCTCGACCGGCGCCGCGGGACGCAGCGTCTCGAGCTTGCCCTGCGCGAGAACCTCGAAGTGATCGAGGTGGACGTGGCCGTTGCCGGCGGCAGGCACGAGGAAGAACCGCCGTCGCGCCGCCGCATCGAGCTCCGCCGAGCCGGCTGCCGCCCGGCCCGGCGAGAAGCGCCAGCACGCGCGGATGCACCGCGACCTTGAACGCCTGGACGCGCGAGCCCTTCGCGATCGCGCGCAGCCTGCGCTCGATCTCGAGCGCGTGGGTCGCGTCGGAGACGACGACGCCGTCGCCGTCGCAGACCGGGCAGCGGTTCGTGAGGATCTCGCGCGGCCCGTCGGTGACGTTCTGGCGCGTCATCTCGACGAGGCCGAGCGGCGAGATCTCGACGACGTAGGTCTTCGTGCGGTCGCGCTCGAGCTCCGACCGCAGCGCCTCCTCGACGGTCTCCCGATTCTTGGGGTTCGCCATGTCGATGAAGTCGATGACGATGATCCCGCCGATGTCGCGCAGGCGGAGCTGGCGCACGACCTCCTTCACGGCCTCGAGGTTGTTCTTCACGATCGTGTCCTCGAGCCGGCCCTGCGCGCTCTTCCCGCGCGAGCCGACGAACCGGCCGGTGTTGACGTCGATGACGGTGAACGCCTCCGCGTAGTCGAAGACGAGGTAGCCGCCGGACGGAAGATCGACCCGGCGATCGAGCGTCGAGCGAATCTCCGCGTCGACGCCGGACGCCTCGAAGAGCGGGTCCTTCTCGCGGTAGCGATGGACGCGCTCGACCATGTGCGGCGACGTCTTCTTCAGGTAGCTGACGATGCGCCGGTGCGTGCGGTCGTCGTCGATGCTGGGCGCCGATGAAGTCGCCGGCGAAGAGATCCCGCACGATCCGGAGCGGCAGCTCCGCCTCCTCGTAGACGAGCGTCGGCGCGGTCGGCGCCCTTCGCCTTCGTCTGGATCGTCTTCCAGAGGCGCTGGAGGAACACGAGGTCGCGCTCGATGTCCTCGGCGGAGGCACCCTCGGCGGCCGTGCGGACGATGATGCCGCCGCCCTTCGGGTCGAGCCCCTTGACGATCTCCTTGAGTCGTGTCCGCTCGGCGTCCTCGAGCCGCCGCGAGACGCCGGAGCCCTCGCCGTTCGGGACGTAGACGAGGAAGCGGCCGGGCAGCGAGATCTCGGTCGTGAGCCGCGCGCCCTTCGACTTCATCGGATCCTTGACGGCCTGCACCATGATCGTCTGGCCGCGCTTGATCAGATCCTGGATCTTCCGCGCGCCCTTCCGCCCCTCGAGCTCCGGGCCGACGATCTCGTCGACGTAGAGGAAGCCGTTCTTCTCGAGGCCGATCTCGACGAACGCCGCCTCCATCCCCGGAAGGACGTTGTCGACGACGCCGAGGTAGATGTTCCCGGCGATCGAGCGACGCTCCGGCCGCTCGAGGTACACCTCGGCGACGCGGTCGTCCTCGAGGATCGCGACCCGCTGCTCGCCCACGTCGACGGAGATGACGAGCTCGCGCTTCGCCGCGGGCAGCGGCGCGCGCTTCGTCGGCGTGCGCCTACGGTTGCCGCTCCGCGACTGCTTGCGCTCCGGCTTGCGCGTCCGGCTTGCCCGGCTGCCTCGAACGCGGCGTCGCCGGCGTTCGGCTTCTCGGCGATCACGCGCCGCCGTCTCTTCGCGGCACTCGGCTCGGCGTCCTCGCCGGTCGTCGGCGGCCCGGCTTCTTCCTTCCGCTTGCCCCCGCGACTCCCGCGACGACGCCTCTTCCTCGGACCCGTCGGCGAGCCCTGCTCGTCCGTGGGCTCCGGTGCGAGCTGTGAGCCTCAGGCGGTGCCTCTACCTCCGGCGCAGCGGCTTCTTGAGCCGCTGCATCCTCTTCCTGCTTCTTGCCAAAGCGAAACCAGCGTAGTGCCAAGGTTGAATTCTCCTCGTGTCGTCGCGCGCGGGCCCCGGACAGCCACCGGCTGTTCCGGCCTCGCGCTGCGTGGGTTCAAGACATTGGTCGACATGACCTGCCGACAGGCTACCAGTCGGCGCGTCCGACGCCCGTCGAGTCGCTCGGGCGCCGTTCAGGCGGCCGCGGGCCGAAGCCGAGCGCGTCGTGCACGGACTGCACGCAGGCGTTGGGAGAGCCGCGCCCAGGCCCACGGCTCGAGCTCCGCGTACCGCGTCTCGATCTGGCCGCGCGTCGACTCGAGGTACTCGAACCACGCGTCGGCCTCTTCGAGCTGAAGAGCTCCTCGGCCAGCTCCGTGTTCGGCATCGCCCCTCCCATGCGCTCGATCGCGGCGCATCCTAGGTCCCGGTCCGGACGGAGTCGGCCTACGCGGATGGGAAGTCGCGTCTCGAGCGGCCGGTATGCCTTCGCGAGCGCCCACGTTCCCGCCGCCGCGACAGCCGCATTCGCGATCGGCGCGGGAAGCACCGTGCGGACCGAGCGCGCGAGCCCGCGGAACGCGAAGCCGCCGCGAGCGCAGCCGCGGCTCCGCCGGCGCGAACCGGCATCTCGTCTCCGAGCGCCGATCCCGCCGACGACGCCCGCAGCTGCGACACGAGCATGCGAACCTGCTCGAGGCGATCAGGAGCCGTCGCGAGCGCCCGAGCCGCGACGCCGGCGAGGCCGATCAGCGCGGAGCGGATCACGGCCTGCCTCACGACGCCGGCGCGCGCGGCCTCGGCGAGCACGGGTGCCCGCGAGGCGAGCACGGCGCCGTGCTCGGCGGCCTCGACGATCCGATCGGCGATCTCTCGAACGGGGAAGCCCTCGCCCGCGCGGCACTCGACGACGAACGGCGAGAGGACGAACGGCCTCGTCCAGTCGGCCTGCGGCCACAGCTGGACGACGACGACGGGAACTCCGCGCGCGATCGGCGGCGCGGACGAGCGCCTCGTCTGTCGGCCGTCGGATCGCCCGCGACGACGCGGACGAGCACCTCGGCGCGCGGCGACGGCTCCGTCGCCGCCGACGATCACGGCGCCGGGATCCGCTCCCGCGCCGAGCTCCTTCGCGAGCTGCTCGGCGAGCATGCCGCTGACGACGATCGGGCCGACCGACGCCGGATGCGACCTCGCTCGTCGAGCGTCGAGCCGACGCTGCGCGCCTCACCGACGAGCGCACGGAAGCCGGCGGCGCTCACGAGCGGACCTCGCTCGGCCGAGCTCGCCGCGGGCGTGGATGCTCTGGAGCACGCCGATGAGCACGAGGTTCGCGACCATCGACGAGCCGCCGACCGTCACGAACGGAAGCGGGATGCCGGTCACGGGCGCGACGCCCATCGTCATGCCGACGTTGACGAAGACCTGGAAGAGGAACGCCGACGACGAGGCCTCCTGCGACGACGACGCCGTAGAGATCGCCGGCGCACGGTGACCACGCGTAGCCCGCGCCACACGACGAGCAGGTAGAGGAGAAGCAGGATCGCGCAGCCGACGAATCCGCGCTGCTCGGCGAGCGAGGCGAACGCGAAGTCGGTCGCGTGCTCGGGGAGGTAGTCGAGCCGGGTCTGGCTCGCCTCGACCACGCCGCGGCCGGTGAGCCCACCCGAGCCGACCGCGGTGATCGACTGGTCGAGGTTGTACGTGATCCCGCTCGGGTCGGCGCCGGGATCGAGTGTGAGGCGAGCCGCCTGGTACGGCTTGAGCACCTGGATGCCGGCGGCCGGCAGGAGCCAGAGCACCGAGGCGATCGTGATGCACTCCGACCGCGAGCAGCACCGCGAGCTGCCGCCAGCGCACCCCGACGAAGAACAGCACGGCGAACAGCGCAGCCGCGTAGACCAGCGCGGTTCCGAGGTCGGGCTGCATGAACACGAGCAGGATCGGAGCCGCGCCGAGCCCGATGCACGGCGAAGATCGTCCGCCAGCGAGTGACGCGAGCCGACCCGCTCGACGACGAAGCCCGCGAGCGCGAGCACGAAGAGCACCTTCCCGAGCTCCGACGGCTGGAACTGGATGACGCCGAGATCGAGCCAGCGCTTCGAGCCGCGGATCGCCTCCGCGGCGACGAACACGACGATCATCAGCCCGAGCGTCGCGCCGTAGACGAGCTTCCAGTACCGACGCCAGAGATCGATCGGGGTACGAGCGCCGCGACGACCAGCCCGACGACGCCGATCGCCGCCGCGATCCCCTGGCGCACGACGTAGTAGTCCTGTCGTCCCCGGGCACGTCGAAGCGCGTGATCCCGGAGACGACCCAGAGGCCGTAGCCGATGAGCCCGGCCGCAGCCGCCATGAGGATCCAGTCGAGGCCGCGGAGGAACGCGACGAGCGCCGGCTCGGATCGACCCGAGGCCGCGCGGAAGCGCGGGCGTCGCTGCGCGAGCCTCGATCATCAGTCCGTCTCCACGACCGTCGCCGGCGGCGCCTCCACGCCGAAGTACCGCTCGAACACCTTGCAGTGCCGCAGGAGCGGCCGCCGCTCGAGCCGTGGCCGCCGTTCTCGATCAGCGCGCAGACGACGAGCCGCGCCGAGTCGGACGGGCCCCATCCGCACCACCAGGACTGGTCCTCGAGGTGGTCGCTCGGGTAGCCGGGAAGCGGCACGACCTTCTCCGCGGTTCCCGTCTTGCCCGAGATCGGGACCGGGTAGTTGGCGAAGACGCCGGACGACGTCCCGCTCGCTCGAATGCGTCGCCGAGATACAGGCCGTCGCGAACCGCGGCGAGTGCGGCCGGGTCGACGCCGGCCGACGTCGGCGGCGGCGGCGCGAAGCGCCGCAGCACGACACGCGGCGATCCCTTTCCGCCGGGCTGCTCGACGTTCGGAGACGAGGTGCGGCGTCACGATGCTTCCCGCCGTTCGCGAGCATCGCGTAGAAGGCCGCCATCTGGAGCGGCGTGACGAGCAGGTCCTTCTGGCCGATCGCGAGCTGGATCGAGTCGCCGGGGTTCCAGGCGCGATCCCAGTCGCTCTCGAACGTCTTCTTGCGCCACTCCGGCGTCGGGACGAGGCCCGTCCGCCTCACCGCCGATGTCGAGGCCCGTCGGCGCGCCGAACCCGAACCGCCGAGCCCACTGCTGCATGCGAACGCGGCTCTCGGAGCCACCCTCGTAGAAGCGGTTGCCGATCTCGTAGAAGTACGTGTCGCACGACTCGGCGAGCGCCTCGGGGAGCGTCATCGGGCGATTGACGTACGGGTTCCAGTTGCGGAACTTCTGCTCGTCGAGCCCGTACGTCGCGACCGGCGTGCACTGGATCGACTCGTACGCGCGAGAAGACGTGCTCCTGCATGCCGGCGAGCGCGGTGACGGGCTTCCAGGTCGACCCTGGCGGATAGAGGCCGGCGGTCGCGCGGTTGAACAGCGGGATTGCGCGAGTCGGAGTAGAGCGCCTCGAGCTTCTTCGGATCGGTCCGCCCGACGAAGACCGACGGCTTGTAGGTCGGCGCCGACGCCATGCGCGAGCACGGCGCCGTCGCGCGGATCGAGTGCGACGATCGCCCCGCCGTTCGCGGCCCAGCTGGTCGTTCTGCGTGCGCGAGGTCGATCCCGTACTGGAGCGCCTGCTCGGCCGCGCGCTGGAGACGCATGTCCAGCGTCAGCCGGAGCGCGTACCCGGCGCGTCGCCTCCTGGCGGAGCTCGAGCGCGACTGCGGTCGGCCGAGCGAGTCGACGCGGATCTGCGCCAGCCCCGGCCGGCCGCGGAGATACGTGTCGTACGCAGCCTCGATGCCCGTCTTGCCGATGCGATCGCCCGCCCGGTAGCCGTCTCGCGGAGGCGCTTCAGCTCCTCGGGCGAGATCTCGCCCGTGTAGCCGAGGATCTGCGCGGCCAGCGACGGAGTACGGATAGTCGCGAAGGTAGATCTGCACGATCTCGACGCCGGGGAACTCGGCCTGGTGCTCGTAGAGATAGTTGACCTGCTCCTCGCCGACCGGCGGTCTTGACGACGATCGGCGTCAGCGGGTCGGACGCCGCGCGTCGACCTCGCGGGCGAGCGCCCGCGGCGAGACGTCGAGGACGCTCGCGAGGCGCCGGACGAGCTCGTAGCGGCCCTTCCTTCGGCATGTCGCCGACCCAGAGCTCCACCGCGGTCCCGGCGACGTTCGAGACGACGACGCGCCCGTGGCGATCGAGGATCGGGCCCGCGTGGCGCCTCGACGCGAACGAGGCGGAGCTGGTTGTTCTGGGCCGCGTTCAGGTAGCTCGTCGCCCGAGAGCACCTGCAGCGACCAGAGGCGGAAGAAGAGGACGCCGAACGACGAGCGAGCGCGAACGACGCCGAGGATCGCGACGCGCAGCGCGAGCTGCGGCGTGAGCCGGTGTGGCTCGCGAACCCTCGGGTCGGGCGGGAGGAAGCGTCCGGACGGCGCCCGCCGCTCCTGGTACGGGCCGGTCGTCATGACTGGACGAGCACCTCGACCTCGGCGGACGGACTCGCCGCGCTGCTCCCTCGCCCGACGATCCGCCGGACGAGCGCGTAGACCGGGAGCGCGAGGAGCGAGGTTCAGGACGAATGCCGGCAGCGAGCGCCGTCACGAGCGCGTGCTCGGGCGACGACCTCCTCGTCGAGCATGTAGTGGAGGACGTAGCCGAACACGCCCGCGAGAACCGTGATCGCCCCGACCGCGAGGACCGGCGCGAAGCGCCGGTCGCGACCGGTCGTCTCCGCCGTAGCGCCCCGCCCAGAAGCCGGCGAGCGTGAGGACGAGCGACGTGACGCCGAGCGTCCCGAGCGTCACGAGGTCGACGACGATGCCGCCCGACGAAGCCGAAGACCGCTCCCGGAACCGAGCCGCGCAGGAGGCCGAGCGCGACCACGACGACGAGCAGGACGTCGCGGCGCTCCTCCTCCGATGACGATCGAGGAGACGATGACGACCTGCAGCATCGCGGCGACGAACACGACGGCGAGTCGCTCGAAGCAGGCGGTCCGCGCTCATCGGCGACGCTCCGTCGGCACGAGCACGATGCACGGCATCGAGCGACACCGAAGTCGACGTACGGGTCGACCTGCACCTGCTGGAAGAGATCGGTATCGGTCTGCCCGACGCTCGTCACCCTCCCGATCGGAATGCCCTTCGGGATAGAGCGAGCTGAGCGCTCCGGCGCGCCAGCCCGCCGTCACGACCTCGTCGCCGACGCGGACGACGTCCTGCTTGCGAACGCGGTCGAGCACGAGCGTCTCGCGCGTGCCGCGCGCGTGGCGCACGATGCCCGGTCGCGCCGGTCCGCAGGTCGATCGCCGGATGCAGCCGCCTCCTCGTCGGTGAGCAGCTGCACCCGTGCGGTGTCCGGGCGTCACGCGGGTGACGAGCGCCGACGAGGCCGTCGGCGGTGACGACCGGATCGTTCACGCGGACGCCGTTGCTCGAGCCCGCGGCGATCGACGATCGCCTGCGTGAACGCGCCGGCCGGCCGGCCGATGACCTCCGCGGCGACGGGGTCGAAGTCGGCGGGGAAGCGCGGGCCGTCGAGGTAGTCGAGCAGTCGCCGCAGGTAGTCGTTCTCCTGGAGCGCGAACTCGCTCTGAATTGCGCGCTGCCGAAGGTCGCGGACCTCCGCGCGCAGCTCGCTCGGCCTCGGAGCGCGCCGTGAGCAGGCTGTCCGCCCAGCCGTATGCGTCACGAAACGGCTGCGCGACGCGCTCGAGCCCGACCGCGAACGGCCGGAGCACCGTCGCTCCGGCCGACTGGACGCCGCTCAGCGGGCCGTCCTCGCCCGAGCGAAACGAGAGCGAGATGAGGACGAGCGACGCGAGGACGAGGACGCCCACGACGAGCCGACGGCGAAGCGGCCCGCGCCGCGTGAGGGAGCTGCGTCGTGGGGACGCGCCGGACTGTCAGGCCCAGCGCCGCCGATCGCGCGCTGCGCTGCCGGGACATGACGAGCCAGTCTAGCCAGGCATCAAGCGCGGATATCCGGCTCAGCCGGCGCCGTTAGCGCGCCTCAACCGAGGCGCAAGCGCCGAGTCGCCGTCTACGTACGCGAAGGAGGCCCGTTGCGCCGGGCGGCGCGGCTGCGGTTCGCGCGGTGGATGACGTCGAACTCCTCGAGGCTCCGCCCGGAGCCGACGGCGACGCACGTCAGCGGGCTCTCGGCGAGGTGCACCGGGATCTGCGTCTCGTGGCGGACGCGCTCGTCGAGGCCCTGGAGCAGCGCGCCGCCGCCGGCGAGCACGATCCCGCGGTCCATGATGTCCGCGGCCAGCTCGGGCGGCGTCTTGTCGAGCGTCGACTTCATCGCGTCGATGATCTGCGTCACGGGCTCGTCGAGCGCGCGGCGGATCTCCTCCGACGAGATGATCACCGTCTTCGGCAGGCCGGTGAGCATGTCGCGCCCGCGCACCTCGGCCTGCAGCTCCTCCTTCAGGCGGTAGCGCGGAGCCGATCTCGAGCTTGATCTCCTCGGCCGTCTGCTGGCCGACGAGGAGCTTGTACTCCTTCTTGATGTGGTTGACGATCGCCTCGTCCATCTCGTCGCCGCCGACACGCATGCTCTGGGAGACGACGATGCCGCCGAGCGAGATGACGGCGACCTCGGTGGTGCCGCCGCCGATGTCGACGATCATGTTCCCGGTCGGCTCGGCGACCGGCAGGCCGGCGCCGATCGCGGCGGCCATCGGCTCCTCGATGAGGTAGGCCTGGCGCGCGCCGGCCGAGAGCGTCGCCTCCTCGACCGCGCGCTTCTCGACGCCGGTGACGCCCGACGGCACGCACACGACGACGCGCGGATGCGCGAAGCGGTGCTGGTGCACCTTCTGGATGAAGTGGCGGAGCATCTGCTCGGTGACGTCGAAGTCGGCGATGACGCCGTCCTTCAGCGGGCGGATCGCCGAGATCGTCCCGGGCGTGCGCCCGAGCATCCGCTTCGCCTCGACGCCGACGGCGTGCACCTCGCCCGTGCGCTGGTCGATCGCGACGACGGACGGCTCGGAGAGCACGATGCCGCGCCCGCGCACGTAGACGAGCGTGTTGGCGGTGCCGAGGTCGACGGCCATGTCGCGGCCGCCGAACCCGGTGACGGACTTGAACCAGCCCATGAGGAGCCGCGAGTCTACCTGCGTGTTTGCAGCAGCTTTGGCGCATGGTGCTCGAGGACCGAGACGAGGAGCGCGCCCGGGAGCCCGACGACGTTGAGGTAGTCGCCCTCGATGCGCTCGACGAGTCGGCCGCCGAGCCCCTGGATCGCGTACGCGCCGGCGCGCCCCTCCCACTCGCCGCTCTCGATGTACGCGTCGACGATGTCCGGCGAGAGCGAGCCGGAAGGTCACGTCGGTCCGCTCGTGCGCGACGACGTCGTCGCCCGCGCCGAGGAGGCAGACGCCGGAGACGACGGTGTGCGTCCGCCCCGACAGCTCGTCGGAGCATCCGCCCCGCGTCGTTCCGCGCCGGCGGCCTTGCCGTAGATCCGCCCGTCGAGCACGACGGTCGTGTCGACGCCGAGCGTGATTCGGCCGTCGACGTGGACCGAGCGCGCCTTTCCCTCCGCGTGCCGACGAACGAGCTCGGCCGGCTCGGCGTCGGGCGGATCGTCCTCGACGTAGTCGGGCGCGAACGACCTCGAACGGAATCGCGAGCTGCTCGAGGATCGCCCGCCGCTGCGGCGACGTCGAGGCGAGGGTCAGCCGGTCTTTCGGGCTGCCCATATCTCCTCCGACGGCCACTTCCGCGCCCACTCGGCGGTGACGGCGGTGTAGTAGACGGATGCGTCTCCGCGTCGTCCGGCGCGTAGAGCTCGATCAAGGCGCTCGACCTCGAAGCCTGCTGTCGCGCAGGACGCTCGATCATGTCGCCGTGGCCGAGATGGAACTCGACGCCGTCCTCACGCCCAGTCGATCGCGATGCATCCCTCGCTGCGGACGCTGAAGCGTCTCGGACGTCGAGTCCGGCTCCTCGACGGCGCAGAGGATGTTGAGCGGGCTGTTCGTCAGGAAGACGAGCCGCCCGCCCGGGCGAAGGAGCCGGTGCGCCTCCGGGATCCAGCGGTACGGGTCGCACCAGAGGCTCGCTCCGTACTCCGACACCGCGAGGTCGAAGCTCGCGTCGGGCAACGGCACGTCCTCGGCGTTCGCCTCGATCGAGCGGGAACACGCACCCCCGTCTCCTCCTGCATCCGCCGCGCCGTCTCGAGCTGTGCCGGCGTCACGTCGACTCCGACCGGCCGCGCTCCTTGCCTCGCGAGCCACGCCGAGAAGTACGCGGTCCCGCATCCGAGCTCGATCACGTCGAGACCCGCGACGTCCCCGAGCACGTCGAGCTCGGCCTCGGGTACGCCGAAGACGCCCCAGGTGAACGGCCTGTCGGACCACGCCCGCTCGGCGGCGCCGTCGGTGTACTCGGCGTTCGTCTGCGTCCAGAGCGTCGCGATTCTTCGCGACGTAGTCCGGCTCAGACAAGGCCGTCGGGGAAGAACAGCGCGAGCTCGCGCCGCGCGCTCGCCTTCGAGTCCGAGCCGTGGACGATGTTCTCCGAGAGCTCGAGCGCGAAGTCGCCGCGGATCGTCCCCGGCGCCGAGTCGAGCGGGTTCGTCGCGCCCATCATCGTGCGCACGACCGAGATCGCCGACTCGCCGCTCACGGCGAGCGCGAGCACCGGCCCGGAGGTGATGAAGTCGACGAGGGAGCCGAAGAACGGCTTGCCCTTGTGCTCCGCGTAGTGCTCGCGTGCCGTCGCCTTCGGGATCTTCAGCAGGCGCGCGCCGCGCAGCTCGAGGCCGCGGCGCTCGAAGCGCGCGACGATCTCGCCGGCGAGGCCGCGGCTGCATGCCGTCGGGCTTGACGAGGACGAGGGTCGTTTCGCGGGCCATGCGGCCGCGAAGCCTACCTCTAGTCAGTCGCTCGACGCGCGGACTCGTCGCGCGCAGGACGATCGCGGCGCTGTCAGTGTTCGCGCCGTCTCGGAGCGACTGGGACGGCAGCCCGGCGGGATCTCCGTGGCGCAGTACGGGCACACCTGCCACAGCGACTCGAGCGGCTGCCCGCACGACGGGCACGCATGACCGGAGCCGCGTCGTGCACACGGGGCACACGAGGTACGACTGCTCCACCTTCGCGCGGCACACCGGGCAGCGGTGGTCGAGCTGCGCGAGCCGCTCCTCCATCGCCTTGATCTCGAGCTCGCGCTCGCGCGCGTCCTGGATGTACTCGGGCGGGCGGAAGAACATGTAGATGATCGGACCGAGGAACGGCGGGAAGAGGCCGATGAGCGTCGCGAGCCCGACGAGCCACGGATCCTCGATCCGGCGACGCGCGTCCTTGAACGTCCAGTACGCCGTCGCGAGCCAGAGCACGACGACGAGCCCGATCCCGACGTTGCGGAAGAGCGTCCAGTCGGGATCGTCGAGCGAGACCTGCAGCGGCGGACACGGCGATGGTCATAGCAGAAGCTTGCCGATCCCGTAGCCGACGCGCGAACGCGAGCCCGATGATCGCCGCGACGATGAGCGCCGCGAACGCGAGCACGGCCAGCCGCTCCGTCACTCGCGCCATGCCGCGCGCCGCTCCGCCTGGGCGAGGTCGCCGAGGAGGTAGAGCGACCCGGTCACGAGCACCGGCTCGCCGAGCTCGTGCGCGCGGGCGACGCGCCGCGACCGGGTCGTCGACGACCTCCACGTGATCGAAGTGAGCACGGGCGAGGGCCGCGAGCTCGCCGGCCGGAAGCGCGCGAGCCGAGGACGAGCTCGTGGCGACGAACCGTCGACCCGCGCGACGAAGCACGCGCGAGCATCTCGTCGACGTCCTTGTCGGCGAGGATCGAGGCGACGACGCGTGATGGTCGTCGCGGTCGCAGCCGCTCGACGAGGTGGCGCGCACCGTCGGGATTGTGCGCACCGTCCCGGACCTCGCCGGCGCGCCGCTCGAAGCCGCCCGGGCAGCGAGACGTCGGGTGCCGCCGCGATCGGTGTCCGACGAACGCCTCGGCCGCCTCTCGGGCGCCGCCGACCCGGACCTCACGCCCGGAACGAGATGCGCGTACGTCTCGTCGGGGAGGACGACGACGGCGTCCCCGGGTGCGACGGCGAGCTTCTCGCGTCGCGATCTCCTCGAGCGTGTCATCCGAGGACGTCCGTGTGCTCGAGCCCGACGTTCGTCAGGAGGACGACGCGGGTCCGCAGGACGTTCGTCGCGTCGTAGCCGGCCGCCGAGCCGGCCTCGACGACCGCGACGTCGACTCGCGGCATCGGCGAAGGCTGCGAGCGCAGCGGCAGTGACGATCTCGAACTGCGTCGCGTCCGAGCCGCTCCGCCGTCGCGCGAACACGCTGCGACCGCCTTCTCGAAGTCGGCGTCTGCGCCGTTCAGCCGGATTCGCTCGCTCCAGCTCGCGACGTGCGGCGAGATGGTCGAGCCGACCGAGAGCCCCTCCGAGAGGAGCAGCTGCTCGATCGTGACGGTCGCGGTCGACTTGCCGTTCGTCCCGACGACGTGGATCGCGGGGTACGCGTCCTGCGGATCGCCAAGCTCGGCGAGGAGCGCGCGCATCCGCTCGAGCCCGAAGCCGTCGCGCGGCCACGGGCTCATAGCGTCGAGCCACTCGACTGCGCTCATGCGGAGATCGTAGGTGTGACCTCCATTAGACGAGCGAACCAGATCCCTTGAGCGGTTCTTGAGCACCGAGTCGCAGGCTCCTGACATGTAGCCCACTGATCGGGAGGTCATCGATGAAGGCAAAGACAAACGTTTCGGAGCTCCGTCCGCGTGTGCTCGCGGTCGCGGTGCTTGCGGTCGCGGCACTACTCGCTCCGTGGCCCGGCCACCGCCCTACCACCGTCGAACGACAACTTCGCCGACGCCACGGTCATCCCCAGCCTGCCCTTCAGCGAGACCGTTGGCATCATCGAGGCAACCACGGAGCCCGGTGAGCCACTCACCTGGTATGGACAGTCGCGAACGGTCTGGTGGTCGTTCACGCCGGCTGCAGACACGCTGCTGCGCGTTCGTCCTCGCGGCTGCTGCGCGTTCCTCGCGGTCTTCCGCGCCGACGCAGGGGGATTCGCAGGACTCACGGGAATCAGCTACTCGGAGAGCGGGCCTCTCGGGACGACATACTCGCTCGTAGGCGGAACGCCGTATTACTTCCAGTCGGGCGACGACTATCCATACGGGTGGGAGACTGCCACCACGCTCCCGCTCGAAGAGGTTCTGCCTCCGCCGAACGACGACTTCGCCGATGCGAAGACGGTTTCGGAAGTCCCGTACTCCGACGCCCCCGACATGACGGCCGCCACGGTGGAGACGGGCGAGCCGACGACCTGTGGCGCAACCGTCCAACGATCGGCCTGGTACGCGTTCACGCCGACGACGAGCGGGACCTATGGCGGATTCGCCGTGGAGAACGTCAACGTCTACACCGGGTCGTCGCTCGCGGATCTCACTGCTGTCGCGTGCGCGGAGTGGCCGGGCCTCTACTTCCACGCCGACGCGGGCACAACGTACTACCTGCAGATGCTCGGCTCGGCGGTGCGGGTCGAGTCGGTACCACCGCCCGATCCGGGATGGGACTTCGCGCCTGGCGATCCGTCACGCCTCGACGTCATCACCTTCAGACATGGGTTCGGCTACTTGTATCCGACGATCACGAGCTATGCGTGGAACTTCGGTGACGGAACAACGACGACGAGCAGCCAAAACGCAGTCAACCATCGCTTCGCCACCGACGGCGACTACACCGTCTCCCTCACTGTGACCCAACGAGGCGGTGACACAGCCAGCCAGACCCACGTCGTGCGCGTGCGCACACATGACGTCGGAATTCTGTGGTCGAGCGTCACTGCACGGGGTCGTCTCGGTCGATCGAGCCCAATCCAGGTCGGTGTCGGCAACACGAGTATGCAGAGACCGTCCGCGTGGACTTCTACAAGCTCACGCCCGGTGGCTCCGTGTTCCTCGGAGGCGTCACGAAGCCCGTGCCTGTCATGAACGCGAAGAAGACGGTCGCGTTCGCTTACGACTACGCGTTCACGAACGACGATCTCGCGGTCGGAAAGGTCAGCTTCCAAGCCGTCGCCACCATCGAAGGCGCGCGGGACGCGTTCGGTGGGGACAACACGGTCACGACGGCAGTGACGTCCGTCACGCGCTAGCGACGGTTGCTCGTGAGGGGCCGGTCACGGCCCCTCCGAGCAACGGCGCCTAGCCGCCGAGGGCGGCAAGCTCTCGTCGGTAGCGCTCGAGCTTCTCGCGCTCCGCGTCGACGACGTCGGCAGGCGCTTCTTCGACGAACCGCTCGTTCGCGAGCATCCCCTCCGCGCGCGCGACCTCCTTGCGCAGCCGCTCGATCTCGGCGTCGCGGTTTCCGTCGACCCGCACGCGCTCAGGCCGCACGACGGCGGCGAAGATCCGCCGCTCGTCCTCCGAGCCAGCTCGACCTGCACGCCGCTGCGCCGGAAGATCTGCGCGGCCTCCTGCACGCGGTCGAGCGCGCCGGCGTCGGCCGCGAACCGCTCGTCGGGCTTCCGGCCACGGCGACACGATCAGAGCGCGCCTCGCGATCGGGCAGCTGCGACCAGATCTCCTCGGTGACGTGCGGCATCACCGGATGCAGGAGCGCGAGCAGTCGCTCGAGCGCAGCGAGCGCGGTCGCGATGGCCGCCTCGTCGCGGTCGTAGAGCCGCGGCTTGATCGCCTCCGCGTACCAGTCGCAGAAGTCGTCGAAGGTGAGGTGGTAGAGCGTGGCCGTTGACTCCGCGAAGTCGAACCGCGTCCAGGCGTCCTCGAGCTCGGCCCGAGCGGCATCGAGCCGCGCGAGGATCCAGCGCTCCTCGAGGTCGCGGGGCGCGAGCGCCGGCGCGACGCCCTCGGCGTTCTGGAGGATCAGCCGCGCGACGTTCCAGAGCTTGATCGCGAGCTTCCGCCCCTCCTCGATCGCGCCGTACGAGAAGCGCACGTCCTGCGTCGACGAGATCTTGAGCAGGCCGTAGCGCGTCGCGTCCGCGCCGTACTCCTCGATCGGCTCCATCGGATCGATGCCGGTGCCGAGGCTCTTCGACATGCGGCGTCCGTCGACCGCGAGCACGGTCGAGTGGATGATCACGTCGGTGAACGGGACCTCGCCGAGCGCCTCGAGCCCCGTCCAGATCATCCGGTTCTCCCAGAGGCGGATGATCTCGCGGGCGGTCGAGTTGACGTTTCCGGGGTAGTAGCGCGCGAGCTCCGGCGTCTCGTCGGGCCAGCCGAGCGTCGCGTACGGCCAGAGCGCGGACGAGAACCACGTGTCGAGGACGTCCGACTCGCGCTCGAGCTCGGTCGGCGCCGCACTCGGCGCAGGCTGACGGCTCGTCGACCGCCACGGTCGTGTGCCCGTCCGGGCAGTACCAGATCGGGAGCTGGTGCCCCCACCAGAGCTGGCGCGAGATGCACCAGTCCGGCGACTCCTCGAGCGAGGCGATCGCGAAGCGGTGCTGCGACTCCGGGTGGTAGCGGACGCGGCGCTCGCGGAGCGCCGCGATCGCCGGGCGGCAGGCTCCTCCATGGCGCACCACCACTGCAGCGAGATGAGCGGCTCGATGCGCGAGTGACAGCGCTCGCACGTCCCGACCGAGTGGCGGTACGGCTCGCGCTGCTCGAGCGTGGCCGCGCTCCTCGGCCCAGGCGAGCACGCGCGCGCCCGCGTCCTCCTGGGTGAGCCCTGCGAGGTCGCCCGCCTCCTCGCTCATCCGGCCGTCCCAGCCGACGACCATCGGCTCGGGCAGGCCGTGGTCGCGCCCGATGTCGAAGTCGAGCGGATCGTGGCCCGGCGTGACCTTGAGCGCGCCGGTGCCGAACTCGCGGTCGATCCGCGCGTCGGCGATCACCGGCACGCGCCGCTCGACGTACGGGACGACGCACCTCCCGGCCGATCGCGTCGCGGTAGCGAGGGTCGTCCGGGTGAACGGCGACCGCGACGTCGGCGAGGATCGTCGCCGGCCGCACGGTGGCGATCGAGACGCCGTCCTGTCCGTCGCCGTCGGCGAACGGGTAGCGGATCGTGAACAGCGTGTCGTCCATCTCCTCGTGGACGACCTCGAGATCCGAGATCGCGGTCTGATGGAACGGGCACCAGTTGACGATCCGGTTCGCGCGGTAGATCCAGCCGCGGCTCCCACAGCCGCACGAAGAACGTCATCACCGCGCGGACGTAGTCGTCGTCCATCGTGAAGCGCTCGCGCGAGTAGTCGAGCGAGCAGCCGAGCCGCCGGAACTGGCCCATGATCGTGCGGCCGGTCTTCTCGAGCCACTCCCACGTGCGCTCGACGAACGCCTCGCGGCCGATGTCCTGACGCGAGAGCCCCTTCCCTCGCGAGCGCCCTCTCGACGACGTTCTGCGTCGAGATGCCGGCGTGGTCGTAGCCCGGGCTGCCAGAGCGTGTCGAAGCCGCGCATTCGGTGCCAGCGAATGAGCACGTCCTGGATCGAGCCGTTCAGCGCATGGCCCATGTGCAGCTCGCCGGTGACGTTCGGCGGCGGCACGCAGATGACGTACGTCTCGTCGTGCCGCGCCCCGGCGCCGGCCGCGTACAGGCCCTCGGCCTCCCACGCCTCCTGCCAGCGCGCCTCGACGCTCGCCCGGTGCGTAGCGCGGATTCCATCGCGCGTGAGTCTAGGAAGGAGTGGTCGCGGCGCTCGCCGGCTACGCGCTGCGGCGCCGCCGGGATACCGGGGACAGCGAAGTGCCTTGCTCGTCGCTGCGCATGCGCCTCAGGGTACCGCGATCAGCCGTCGAGCACGAGGATCGTGCTCGTCCCGTGCGCGCACAGCCGCCCGTGCGACGTCCTCGAGCCGCGCCTCGGTCGTCGCGACCCGGCGACCGGGGTGAATGACCGAGCCGGTGCAGCGAACGGTCCCGGTCTCCGACGGTCAGCGCGCGCGTGAAATTCGCCTTCACCTCGAGCGTCGTCCAGCCGCCGGGCTCGTCGAGCGTCGTGACGAAGGCGCAGCCCATCGCCGAGTCCATGAGCGTCATCGCGAGCCCGGCGTGGACGATGCCGATCGGGTTGTAGTGGTACTCGGCCGGCTCGCACTCGAAGACGCGCGTGGCCCCGCTCGGCCTCGACGAGCCGGAAGCCGAGCGTCTGCGCGATCGGCGGCGGCGGAAGCTCGCCCGCGGCCATCAGCTGCATGAGCTCGAGCCCCGAGCGGCCGGCCATCGCGTCGCGGAGCGCGAACGGGTCCTCCCACGAGTACGTGCGCGTGCGCTCGCTCATGCGCGACGCTAGCGACCGACCGCGTAGCCCTGCATCCCGCGCGGGTTCGCGCCGGCGCGGAGGAGACCGTCGGGCTCGCGCGCGACGGCGCGTGACGCGGCCGAGCGACCACGCCGGCCACAGCGTGACGTCGTGCCCGCGCCGCTGCAGGTCGGCGACGGTGCGCGACGTCGAAGCGCGACTCGAGCGCGAGCGACTTCGGCACGAACCCGCGCGGGAAGAAAGACGAGATGAGGTGGTCGGTGTGGAACTCGGGCGCGTCGATCGCCTCCTGCAGGTTCATGCCGAGGTCGACGTGACGGACGAACGCGTGCAGCGCCCACTGCTCCTGCTGGTCGCCGCCCGGCGTGCCCCACGCGAGATACGGCTCGCCCGTCGCGGAGCGCGAGGCCCGGGCGAGAGCGTCGTGCGCGGCCGCGTGCCCGGCTGGAGCGAGGAGGGCAGCCCCTCCTCGAGCCAGAACATCTGCGCGCGCGTCCCGAGCGGCCAGCCGAGCGCGGGGATCACCGGCGAGCTCTGCAGCCAGCCCCCGCTCGGCGTGGCCGAGATCATGTTCCCGAAGCGGTCGGCGACGTCGAGGTGCACCGTGTCCCGCGAGCCGGCTCACCCGACCCGAGCGTCGCCGCGCAGCTGCGAGGAGCGTCGGAAGCCGGCCGAGGCCCGGGCTCGTACGCCGCCGACGCCTCCTCGCCGACGAGCGCGCGCCGCTCGTCGTTGTACTCGCGCGAGAGCAGCGTCTCGAGCGGGACCCTCGCGCGTCGCCGTAGAGCGCATCGCGGTCGGCGAACGCGAGCTTCGCGCACTCGGTGACGACGTGGACGAACTCCGCCGCCGAGAGCTCGGCGAGGTCGAAGCCGTCGAGCAGCGCGAGCTGCTGGAGCCCGACCGGGCCCGGCCGCCCAGGGCAGCGTCTTGCAGACCGTGAGGCCGCGGTAGTCGAGCGTGACGACCGGCTCGATCGTCGCCTGCCACGCGGCCATGTCGGCGCCGGTGAGGAGCCCTCCTTCCGCCGCGGAGAAACGGTCGATCTCCTCCGCGACGAAGCCTTCGTAGTACGCGAGCCGCGCCCTCTCGATCTCCTCCTCGCGCGAGCCGCCGCGGCTCTCCTCGACGATGCGCCGGTACGTCGCCGCGAGCGCGGGGTTGCGGAACAGCGCGCCCGCCTCGGGCGCCGGCAGGTAGAGGTCGCGCGAGCCGGGCCAGCCCGCGATCAGCTGCCTCGTTCAGCTGCGATCGTCGCGCGAATGCGCTCGTGCAGCGGGTAGCCGTGCTCCGCGTAGCCGATCGCGAACTCGAGGACGTCCGCGAGCCGCCACGTGCCGAACTCGCGCGAGGAGCAGCAGCCAACCGCCGAACGCGCCGGGCACGCAGGCGGCGAGGACGCCCGGTCCCCGGGACCAGCTCGTGGCCGAGCTCGTGGAAGCGCTCGATCGTGGCGGCCGCCGGCGCGACGCCCTGCCCGCACAGCGCGAGCGGCTCGCCGCGCTCGGCCGACCAGAAGACCGCCGGCACCTCCCCGCCCGGCCCGTTCAGGTGCGGCTCGACGACCTGGAGCACGAAGCCCGCTCGCGACCGCCGCGTCGAACGCGTTCCCGCCGCGCTCGAGCACGGCCATCCCGGTCTGCGACGCGAGCCAGTGGGTCGACGCGACCATCCCGAAGGTGCCGCGCAGCTCGGGACGCGTCGTGAACATCGTCGAGCACTCTAGTGTTCGCCCTCGTGCTCACCTGCGCACGCTGTGGCCAGGAGAATCCCGACGGCGCGAAGTTCTGCAACGCGTGCGGCGCCGCGCTCGACGAGCCGGGCCGGCGGCGAGGAGCGGCGGCTCGTCTCGGTCCTCTTCGTCGATCTCGTCGGCTTCACGTCGCGCTCCGAGAAGCTCGATCCCGAGGACGTCCGCGCGTTCCTGATCCCGTACTACGAGCGCGTCCGCGGCGAGCTCGAAGAGTCACGGCGGGAAGGTCGAGAAGTTCGTCGGCGACGCGGTCATGGGCGTCTTCGGCGCGCCGATCGACCTACGGCGACGACGCCGAGCGCGCCGTCCGCGCCGCGTTCGCCGTCCGCGACTGGGCCGAGGACGAGGGCTCCAGCTCCGCGTCGCGGTCAACACGGGCGAGGCGATCGTCGCGCTGGACGCCAGTCCCGAGCGCGGCGAGACCTTCGTCGCGGGGGACGTCGTGAACACCGCCGCCCGCCTGCAGTCCGCCGCTCCCGGTCGGCGCGGTGCTCGTCGGCGAGGAGACGTACATCGGGCACGCGCGGGTCGATCGAGTACCGCCCGGCGCAGCCGGTCGTGGCGAAGGGGAAGGAGACGCCGGTCCAGGCGTGGCTCGCCCTTCGTGCCACGTCGGCCGATCGGCGAGCGCCCGGCCGCGCCCGTTCCGATGATCGGACGCGATCGCGAGCTCGGCGTGCTCACGCGGAGTCTGGGAGCGCGTCGTCGACGAGGGGCGGAGCCACTTCGTCACGGTCTTCGGCCCGGCCGGGATCGGCAAGTCGCGAATCGCGCTCGAGCTCGCGCAGCTCGTCGCAGCGCAGGGCGCCGCGTGATCCGCGGCCGCTCGACGCCGTACGGCGCGAGCGAGCCCGTACAGCGCGTTCGCTCAGCAGGTCAAGCAGATCGCGCGGATCTTCGACAGCGACGACGCCGACGAGGCGCAGGCCAAGCTCGCCGACGCGATCGCCTCAGCTCGCAGGACCGGCCGCGGCCGAGGAGCACGCGCCGAATCTCGCGACGCTCGCTCGGGCTCGACGGAGACGGCGAGGTCCGCCGATCGCGAGCAGCTCTTCTTCTCGGCCCGCGTCCTCGTCGAGTCGCTCGCGCTGCGACGGCCCCACGCTGCTCCTCTACGAGGACATCCACTGGGCAGACGCGAGCCTGCTCGACCTCCTCGAGACGTTCGCCGCGCGCGTGCGGGACGTCCCGGTCCTGTTCCTCGCGCTCGCGCGACCCGAGCTTCTCGGCGACCGGCCGGGCTGGGGCGGCGGCCTGCCGGCGTACACGGCGCTTCCGCTCGAGCCGCTCGCCGACGCGGCAGGCCGCGAGCTCGCCGACGCAGCTCCTCGCGCAGTCGGCCGACCCGACGAACGCGCGCGGCAGGTCGCGGAGACGGCCGAGGGCAACCCGCTCTTCATCGAGGAGCTCGCCAGCGTGCGCTCGGCGAGCAGCGGCCGACGGGTCGATGAGCTGCCGACGAGCATCCGCGCGATCATCGCGGCGAGACTCGACGCGCTGCCGGCCGACGGAGCGCAGCCGTGCTCGTCGACGCATCCGTGGTCGGGCGGGTGTTCTGGCGAGGCGCACTGCGCGAGATCGACGAGCGCGCGGACCTGTCGCAGCTGCTCGGCTCGCTCGAGGCACGTGACCTGATCCAGCGCGAGGCCGTGTCCCGCGATCAAGGGCGACCAGCAGTTCGGCTTCAAGCACGGGCTGATCCACGACGTCGCCTACGCGACGCTCCCGCGCGCGGCCCGCCGCGACCAAGCACGCCGCGGTCGCGCGCTTCCTCGAGGCGACGACCGACGTCGGCCAGTCGCACGAGGCGCTCGGCCACCACTGGCGCGAGGCGGGCGAGGACGAGCGCGCCGTCGAGCACCTCACCGCCGCCGCCGACCAGGCGGGTCGTGGCTGGGCGAAGCAGCGCGCCGTGGCGCTCTATCGCGAGGCGCTCGAGCTCCTCGCGCGACGACGACGCGCGCCGGCGCGACGATCACGCGGAAGCTCGCGGTCGCACTACAGGCCGCGTACCACGCTCGCCGACGTCGAGCAGGCGTGCCGGCGAGCGAGCCGGGCTAGACGGGGTCGTCGGTGAGCGGGAAGTCGGCCGGGCGAGACGTCGCCGGCGATCTCGTAGATCGTCGTCGACGACGTGGTCGCCGAGCCGGCTCGCGTGCTCGCGGACCATCTCCTCGTTCGGCGCCTCGTAGATGCAGAACGACTTCGGGACCCCGTCGTCGCCGACGACGACGTGGCTGTGCTCCCAGACGATCTCCGGATAGTGGTAGTGACCGATCGCCTTGGAGCGCGTCGCGACGGTCGGAAGGCCGTCCATGTCGACGGTGTACGTTCGCTCGATCAGGTAGCGCGGCATGGAACAGCGTAACGACAATGCGCGGTCGGCGAAATGGGTCGAGCTGCCTATCTTGCGCGAGCCTAGGCCGACTCTTCGGCGAGCTCGTCGAGCTCCTCGTCGACGACGCCCCGGCGCTCGTGACGAGCGTCGGCTTCTGGCCCCGCGAGATCGTCTCCTTCGTGAGGACGCACTTCGTGACGTCGGTGCGCGACGGAAGCTCGAACATGACGTCGAGGAGCGCGAGCTCGATGATCGAGCGCAGGCCGCGGGCGCCGGTCTCGCGGGCGAGCGCGTGCTCGGCGATCTCCCAGAGCGCGTCCTCGGTGAAGACGAGCTCGATCTAGTCGTAGCCGAAGAAGCGCTGGTACTGGCGCACGAGCGCGTTCTTGGGCTCGGTGAGGATCTCGACGAGGTCGTCGCGCGTGAGCTGATGCACGGCCGAGACGACGGGCAGGCGGCCGACGAACTCGGGGATGAGGCCGAACGTGATCAGGTCCTCGGGCATGACCTGCGTCAGGAGCTCGGAGCTCTCGGCCGCAGTTGCGCGAGCGAATGTCCGCGCCGAAGCCGACCGTGTTCTTGCCCGATGCGGCGCTCGATGATCTTGTCGAGGCCGGCGAACGCACCGCCGCAGATGAAGAGGATGTTCGTCGTGTCGATCGAGAGGAACTCCTGGTGCGGGTGCTTGCGCCCGCCCTGCGGCGGAACCGAGGCGACCGTGCCCTCGAGGATCTTCAGGAGCGCCTGCTGCACGCCCTCGCCCGAGACGTCGCGCGTGATCGACGGGTTGTCCGCCTTGCGCGCGATCTTGTCGACCTCGTCGATGTAGATGATCCCGGTCTCGGCCTTCTTGATGTCGAAGTCCGCGGCCTGGATGAGCTTGAGGAGGATGTTCTCGACGTCCTCGCCGACGTAGCCCGCCTCGGTGAGCGCCGTCGCGTCGGCGATCGCGAACGGGACGTTGAGGATCCGCGCGAGCGTCTGGGCGAGCAGCGTCTTGCCGCAGCCCGTCGGCCCGAGGAGGAGGATGTTCGACTTCTGGAGCTCGACCTCGCCGCGTCCTCGAGGCCCATGCGCACGCGCTTGTAGTGGTTGTAGACCGCCACCGCGAGCGTGCGCTTCGACTCCTCCTGCGAGACGACGTAGTCGTTCAGAACCGAGTAGATGTCGAGCGGCTTCGGGAGGTTGTCGAGGTCGAGCTGCGCGGGAGCTCGTGAGCTCCTCGTCGATGATCTCGTTGCAGAGATCGATGCACTCGTCGCAGATGTAGACGCCGGGACCAGCGATCAGCTTCTTGACCTGTCGCTGACTTTTCCCGCAGAAGCTGCAAAGCAGCTGCTCGTTGCCCTCGCTCGCCCGAGCCACGTGTCTCCTTTTACTCCGTTTTCACGGTGTATGGGAAGGGCAGCGAGCCTACGAGCGGTGCTCGATCACCCGGTCGATGATCCCGTACTCCTTGGCCTCGGCGGCCGTCATGTAGTAGTCGCGCTCCATGTCCTTCGACGACCTTCTCGATCGTCTGGCCCGTGTGCTTGGACATGATCTCCTCCATTAGCCGCTTGAGGCTGATTACCTCCCGCGCCTGGATCTCGATGTCGGTCGGCTGACCCGAGAAGCCGCGCGGAGCCCTGGTGGATGAGGATCTTCGAATGCGGCAGCGCGCTGCGCTTCCCTTCGCGCCGCCGGCGAGGACGACCGCGCCCATCGACATCGCCATGCCGACGCAGATGGTCTGCACGTCGGGCTTGATGAACTGCATCGTGTCGTAGATCGCGAGCCCCGCGTACACGATGCCGCCCGGCGAGTTGATGTAGATCGAGATGTCCTTGTCGGGATCCTCCGACTCGAGGTGGAGGAGCTGCGCGACGACGAGGTTCGCGATCTGGTCGTCGATCGGCGTGCCCAGGAAGATGATGCGCTCGTTGAGCAGGCGCGAGTAGATGTCGAACGAGCGCTCGCCGCGCGAGGTCTGCTCGATGACCATCGGAATCAGAGGGCTCATTCAGTCTCCTTGCTGCCGGGGGTCCACAACTTCGTCTCCCCTTCGGCTTTCTCCTTGTCGGGTGTCCAGAGCTTGTCTCGCGCCTCCGCGAGCTCGGGTGCGATCGGCTTGACGTCGGCGACGAGGCGGTCGAGCGCGGCGCGGAGCCGGAGGTCCTCGCGGATCGACTCCTGCTGGCCGTGCGCCCACACGTCCTCGATGACGCCCTCGACGTCGTCCTCGCCGGACGGCGTCGGCCTCCTCGCGGATGTAGGCCTTCACGTCGTCGTCGGAGACCTCGATGCCGGCCTTCTCGGCGAGCGCCTCGAGCGCGAGCTCGCGCGCGACCGACACGGCCGCTTCGAGCACCATCTGGCGCTCGAGCTCCTGCGCGTTGCCTCCGCTTGCGGCGAGGTAGGTCTCCAGCGAGATTCCGCGGCGCTCGAGCGAGCGGACGAAGCCGGTGAGCAGGTCGCCCGCGCGCGTGCGGACGAGCGGGAGCGCCGGCTGCACAGCCGAGGCGCGCACGAGCTCGTCGACGGCCGAGATGCGGAATGCGGCGTCGATCTCGGCGTCGAGCTGCTCGCGCAGCGTCCCCTCGATGCTCGCGCGCAACTCGGCCATGGTGTCGAACTCGCTCGCCGAGCGCGCGAGCTCGTCGTCGAGCTCCGGGAGAACCTTCTCCTGGACCTCGCGGACGGTGATCTCGACCGTCGAGCGTCGTGCCGTCCGCGAGCGGGAAGCTGCGATCTGCTTCGTCTCGCCGGCGGACGCGCCGACGAGTGCCGCCTCGAGCTCGGGCGCGAGCCTGCCGCCGCCGAGCTCGACCACGGTGTCCGGCTGCGCCTCGCCGTCCGCGTCGACGAGGTCGACGACGAGCGTGTCGCCGGCCTGCGCGCGCGCGGTCGCCGGCAGGCGCGAGCTCGGCCACGGACTCGCGAAGAGCCTCGATCTCCGCGTCGACTGACTCCTGCGGGATCTCGACCTCGGCCCGGGGGACCTCGAGCTGCGTCCAGTCGACGAGCTCGGGCAAGCGGCTGGACGTCGACCGTCGCGATGAAGCTCCACGCCGTCGTCGGCGGTATCCGGGAGCTCGAACTCGTACTGCGGGTCGGAGACCGGGCGCACCCGACTTCGCGACGCAGCGCTCCAGAACCAGCCTCCGATGTGACTGTCGACCGCCTCGGCGTAGATGCGCTCCTTGCCGAGTCGCGAGACGAGGACCGGCTTCGGGATCTTCCCGTTGCGGAAGCCCGGGATCTTCACGCTCTGCGAGAGATCGGACATCGCGTGGTCGACGGCGTGCCGCACCTGGTCCGACGAGACGTCGACCGTCAGGCGGACGCGATTGTCTCCGAGCTGCTCGACCGCTGTTGGCATGGGTCAGCCATTCAACCAGCCGGCGTTAGGGTCAGGCCTGTGGAGCGCTACGACGTCGTGGTCGTCGGAGTCGGTGGGATGGGGAGCGCGGCGCTCTACCACCTCGCCCGCCGGGGGAAGCGCGTGCTCGGGCTCGAGCGGTTCGACCTCCTGCACGAGCACGGCTCGTCGCACGGGCTGACGAGGATCATCCGCCTCGCGTACTTCGAGCATCCCGACTACGTGCCGCTGCTCCGGCGCGCCTACGAGCTCTGGCGCGAGCTCGAGTCCGAGGCGGACGAGCAGCTCCTGCACGTCACCGGCATCGTCGAGGGTGGCGAGCACATCCTCGAGGGCGTCCTCCAGTCCTGCGCCGAGCACGACATCGCCGCACGAGGTCCTGACCGGAGCGGAGGTCGCCGAGCGCTTCCCGGCGTATCGCCTTCCCTCGGAGATGCAGGTCGCGTACCAGCCGGACGGCGGCTTCGTCGTCCCGGAACGGTGCATCGTCGCGCACGTCGAGGGCGCTCTGGCCCGGGGGCCGACCTTGCGAGCACGCGAGCGCGTGCTCGAGTGGGACGAGACCGAGAGCGGCGTCCGTGTTCGGACCGAGCGTGGAGTCGTCGAGGCCGAGCGGCTCGTCCTGACCGCTGGCGCCTGGTCCGACGACGTCGCGAGGCTCGCCGCCGGCTCGGTGAAGCCCGTTCGCCAGGTCCTCGCATGGTTCCAGCCGACGCGGCCGGAGCTCTTCACCCCGGAGCGGATGCCTGTGTTCAACCTCATCCTCGACGGCGACCACTTCTACGGCTTCCCCGCGTACGGGATCCCGGGGGTGAAGCTCGGCCGATACGAACGGCAGGGCGAGAGCGGCGACCCGGACGGGATCTCACGCGTGCCGACGGTTGCCGACGAGGTGAGGCTTCGCGAGTTCGCCGAGCCGCTATCTTCCCGGACGGAGCCGGGCCGACCGTCGCGCTCAAGACGTGCCTCTTCGAGCTCTCGCCCGACGAGCACTTCATCGTCGACCGGCACCCGGACGCACCGTCAGCCGATCGTCGGAGCCGGCTTCTCGGGCCACGGCTACAAGTTCTGCTCGGTGTCGGCGAGATCCTCGCCGACCTCGCGATCGACGGAAGCACGCGCCACGACATCGGGCTCTTCCGCATCGACCGCTTCGAGAGCCGTTCCTAGACTGTTACCTGCGGGCGTGGTGGAACGGCAGACACGCCGGCTTTAGGTGCCGGTGCTCGAAAGAGCTTGAGGGTTCGAGTCCCTCCGCCCGCATTTGCGCAAGCCCGGAATCCGCGAGCGCGGATTCCGGGCGCGCGACGGTCAAGAGCCCATCGCTTCGAGTGTCGACTGCCGGCGCCGTCCGAGGCGTTACCCTCGGCGCGTGCTCGTCGTCGTCGTGCTCGTGCTGTCCGCGATCTTCGGAGCTGCCGACCAGTATCTCGGGAGCCTTCCCGGAGCGCATCTCTGGGCGTCGCAGATGCCGTGGATGACCGACGTCAGCCTCCTGTCCGCTCCGTGGGTGCTGCTTCCGTTCCTGATAGGGGCGACCCAGCGGGAGCCGAGGCGGGCGACGGTTCTCGGGCTCGCGTGCACGATGTCCGCCCTCGCCGGATACGCAGCGATGACGTTGAGCCCCGTCGAGCACGCGGAGTTGACGATGAGGTCGATCGGCGGATTCGTCCAGAGCTCGGACCGCGTGATCGTCGGCGGCCTCGTCACCGGCCCGCTCTTCGGCTGGCTCGGATACCGGTGGCGGACCGAGCGCGCATGGCTCGGTCCAGTCCTCGTGGCCGGCGCGTTCTGCCTCGAGCCGCTCGCGCGGGTCACCGCCGGCCACGGACAGGAGATCAGGGTCCGTACGGTGTGGATGCTCGAAGTCGCCGTCGGGCTCGCCTTCGCGGCGTACGTCGCGCTCGCGACGCGACGGCACGTGCACGGCCGCGCATGAAACCGGTCCGACGCGGCTACTAGTAGCCGTCGACCAGGCGGGAAACCGTCTCTCGCATACTCTCGGCGACGAGCCCCAGGAGCGCCACGACCGCGAGCACAGCTGCCGCGTCGAGCAGCTCGCCCGTTGCGGTGAGCACGAGCAGCGCCGTGAAGCTTCCGAGCACGAGGAACGCCGTCGAGAGCGGGCGTCGCGTGTACGTGCCGAGCGCGAGCCCGACGAGGAACGCGGCCCCGAACACCACGATCCCGAATGTCATGGCGCGAGGGTAGGACCGCTGTCGGACGGACTGGACCCGAATCGGGTCAATCGCTCAAGAAGGGGTTGCGAGAAGCCGATCCTCGTCCGGAGATGACAGTTCGCACCTGGATCCATGCGACGCGGGTGGCGTCCGCCGTCGGCCTCGGCGTGTTCGCGGCGTACACGCTTCTTGTGCCCCAGGACAACGCACTCTTCGCGTTCTTCAACACGTGGGTCTACGACGGCCTGATGGTGCTGGCCTGCGTCATCGCAGGGTCACATGCCTACCTCGTCAAGCGCGAGCGCGCGGCCTGGACGGTGATCACGCTCTCGCTCGCCTCCTGGACGTTCGGGGAGATCTACTGGGCGATCTTCAAGCCGAACGAGTACCCGTCCCCTGCCGACCTGGGCTACATCGGCTTCTACTTTCTCCTCTACGCAGGCATCGTGCTGCTCTTGCGCTCGCGTGCGCGCTCGATCGGCGGCACGCTCTGGCTGGACGGCGCAACCGCGGCGCTGGCGGCTGCGGCCTTAGGCGCTGCGGTGCTCGTGGAGCTCGTGCTCCAGAGCACGGAGGGCTCGACGTCCACGGTCGTCACGAACCTCGCGTATCCGCTCGGCGACGTTCTCCTGCTGTCCGCCGTCTTCGGCGTCTTCTCGCTGACCGGGTGGAGACCCGGCGAGCGCTGGCTGCTCCTCGGCCTCGGCGCCCTCGCGACGACCATCGCCGATGCCGTCTATCTCTTCCAGTCCGCGGCCGGGACGTACGTCGAAGGAACATGGATCGACATCTTCTGGCCGCTCGCCATGCTGCTCGTGGCGTCCTCTGCTTGGGCCCGCGATGAGAGCCGGAAGGGACTGGACGTCGAAGGACGGCCACTGCTGGCGGTGCCGGCCGTGTGCGCGCTCGTCGCGACAGGAATCCTCGTCTACGACCACTTCGCCCGCCTCAACCTGCTCGCCGTCGTTCTCGCGACCGCAACCCTCGGGCTCGTCATCGTGCGACTCGCGGTGACCTTCCGCGAGAACCGGCGCCTCTTCGAGCTGACGCGCCAGGAGGCGACCACCGACGCCCTGACAGGTCTCGCCAACCGGCGACAGCTCCTCGCGGATCTCGAGCGGCGCCTCGGGGGCGAGAGCGCGCCCCAGACGCTGCTCATGCTCTTCGACCTCGACGGCTTCAAGGGCTACAACGACACCTTCGGGCACCCGGCAGGCGACGCGCTGCTCGTCCGGCTCGGCGCAAAGCTGGCTGGCGTCCCGGGCGACGGCGGGGCCGTCTACCGGCTCGGGGGAGACGAGTTCTGCCTCGTCGCGACGATCGGTGAAGGCGAGGCGGAATCGTTGATCGACCGCGCCTGCGAGGCGCTCTCCGAACGAGGCGAGGGCTTCGAGATCATGAGCTCGTTCGGCGCCGTTCTCCTGCCGGACGAGGCGAGCAACGCAAGCCAGGCGCTCCAGACGGCTGACGAGCGCCTCTACGCCCAGAAGTACTCGCACCGCGGCGAGAGCGAGCGCACGATGTCCGCGCTCCTGGCCGCGCTCGCAATCAGGGAGCCCGAGCTCGAAGCTCAGCGCGCGGACGTCGGCGCGCTGGCGACGGACGTCGGACGCATGCTCGGCCTGCGCCGCGACGAGCTCGACGAGCTCGAGCGGGCGGCGCAGCTCCACGACCTCGGCATGCTCGCCGTTCCCGACGAGATCCTGCACAAGCCGGGCCCGCTCGACGAGCGCGAGTGGGCGTTCGTCCGTGAGCACACGATCGTCGGCGAGCGGATCCTCCGCGCCCACCCCGGGCTCCGAAGCGTGGCCGGGCTCGTGCGCTCGAGCCACGAGAACTGGGACGGAAGCGGCTATCCGGATGCTCTCCAGGGTGAGGAGATCCCGCTCGCGGCGCGCATCGTCCGCGGCTGCAACGCGTACGTCGCCATGACCTCGGCCCGGCCGTATCGAGCTGCGCTCTCGGAGGAAGAGGCGCTCAACGAGCTCATGCGCCTCGCCGGGACCGAATACGACGCGAACGTCGTACGCGTGCTCGTCGCCCGCGTGCGCGACGAGCACGAGGCCGAGCGGGCCGCGTAACCGAGAGCTCACGGGCCGCGGGCGGGGGTACTCTCCGCGGAAGCGCCCCGGTAGCTCAGAGGATAGAGCGGCGGCCTTCGAAGCCGCGTGCGGAGGTTCGATTCCTCCCCGGGGCACCTCGACGGACCGCACGCGGATCCGGGCTGAACCACCCTCAGTCCAGCGGCGGGACGAGACGGTGCGCGATGGCGGCCGCCTCGCGCCGGTCGCGGACGTCGAGCTTGCGCAAGATGTGCGAGACGTGGACGCTGGCGGTCTTCACGCTGATGACGAGCGTGGCCGCGATCTCTCGGTTGGTGTAGCCACGCGCGACGAGGGTCAATACCTCGGCCTCACGGCGTGTGAGCCCGAGGACCTGCTCGAGGTTCCCGCTCCCCGTGGGGAAGGCTCGGACCGGCGCCGGCTCGAGATCGAGCCGAGCTCGCTCGGCGAGCAGCTCGAGCTCGCGGAGAAGCGGCCTCGCTCCGAGGCGGTCGGCAATGACGTGAGCCTCGCGGAGCGGGACGCCCGCCTCGGTGCGAGACGCGCCGATCCCGACGAGCGCCTCGGCCTCGCGCCATCGACAGTACGCTACGACCGGCGCTCGTTCGAGCAGTTCCCAGGTCACAGCAGCCTGGGACCACAGCTCGGGTCGTGCGACGGCGTGAGCGCGCTGGTCTTCGGCCTCGGCCAACGCGAGCCAGCCGGAAGCGTTCGGAGTGATCCCCGCCGCCTCCGCTGCTGCGTGTCGTGCGGCGGCGAGCAGCACGTGCGTACGAGCCAACCACCGTCGGAGGGCGTCCTCGTCTCGGCGAGCGCGCGCAAGCGCGGCCAGCTCCGCTTGCGCACGGAGCCCTTTGGCACACAGCCAGACGCGGATCTGGGCTCCCCATCCGGGGCTCGCCCGTGACATGCCGTCGCGAACGGCGTCGTCTGCATCGGTCCAGCGATGCTCCCAGAGGGCCAGCTCTGCGACGTATCCGGCATACGTCGCCAGCCCGGGCTCGTGGTGCACGGTCGAAAGCGCCGCGTCGAGATGGGCGCGCGCGGCGTCGAACCGACCGCGGTTGAGTTCGACGTCGGCGCGGAGGCCGAGCGGCATGTGCGGGTAGTTGGCGGTGATCGCGCGGAGCGCGGCCGCGCTGGCGTCTTCGGCCTCGTCCCACTCCCCGAGGGCGAGCAAGGCTTCGATCCAATTCGCGGTCAGCACCGTGTGCTCGACCCCGAACGGGCGCAGCGCCTCGAATCCCTCCTGGGCGACCCGGACCGACTCTGCGGGCCGCCCGAGCATCGTCAGGACGTCGGTGAGCGTGACATACGCCCGCTGCAGCGCGTGTGGATCGCGAATCTCCTGAGCGAGCTCGAGAGCCTCCCAGAGCCGCGCGAGACCTTCGTCGCCACGACCGAGATACGCGAGGTCGGCACCGAGGGTCGTGAGCGCCCCGGCCTCTGCTTCGTGTGCGCCAACCGCGCGCGCAACCTCCAGCGCACGCTCGCACATCGCGACTGACTCGTCGTGGCGCCAGACGATCTGCAAACCGGTCGCGAGCGCTGCGAGCGCGTTCGCCTGCACCGCCGACGACGGCTCCGATGTGGCGAGCTCGACGGCGCGCTCGAACTCGGCGAGGAACGTGTCGCCGGCGCCGCTCTCGAATACGTACCGCCCCAGCCGCTGATGAAGCACGGCGGCACCCAGCCGGTCGCTCTCGCCGACGAGCTCGATTGCCCGCCGCGTGAGCTCTACCGCTCGAGGCGCGTTGCCCGTCCGGCTCGCGAGCTCCGCTGCCCAGGCGCAGACGTCGTCGAGATCGAGCCCGACCAACTCCGCGGCGGCCGGCACCGAGTCCCACACCGCGAGCGCCCGCTCGACGTGCGCGAGAGCCTCCGACAGTCCGAAGATGGCCTCGGCCTGACGCGCCGCATCGACCGAGGCGACGAGCGCCTCCGGCGCGCGACCCGCAGCGGCCCAGTGGGGCGCGAGCTCGGCGGACGTCGCAGTCTCGCTCTGCGTCAGGGCTTCGGCGATCCGCGCGTGGAGTTCCTCGCGCTCGCCGGGAAGAACCGTCGCGTAGATGGCCTCTGCGAGAAGTGCGTGGCGGAAACGAAACATGCCCGCCTCCGGCTCGGCCACGAGGACGCCGTGCGCAACCGCCTGGCGCAGCGAGTCGCGCACTTCCTGCTCCGGCTCGGCAGCCGTTCCCCGCAGCAGCGAGTATCCGACGTCACGCCCGGCGGCAGCCGCAATACGCAAGAGGCGCTGCGCCGGGCCGTCGAGGCCTGCCGTGCGCTGGAGGAGAAGGTCGCGGACGCCGACCGGTAGCTCTCCGCTTCCCTTGACGGCAGCGACCAGGAGCTCCTCGGCAAGAAACGGGTTGCCGTCGGAACGGGCGACGATCGCAGCAGTCACAGCGGCAGGAAGATCCTCGTTCGAGCGTGCCGCGAGGAGCGCCACGAGGTCTTCGTGCTCGAGCGGATCGAGGTCGAGCACGAGCGCGCCGGAGCGGCGGACGACGTCCGTGAGACGGCTGACCCGCGCAGCCGAACCAGGCTCGTCGGCGCGGCAGGTGGCAAACAGGAGAATCGGCTGGTCCTCGATGTTGTGCGCAAGGAAGGCGACGAGGTCGAGCGTGGACGTGTCGGCCCAGTGCAGATCTTCGAGCACGAGCAGCACGGGGGTCTGAGCGGCACGCTCTGCGAGCAGTCCGAACGTCTCCTCGAAGACCTCGAGCTGCGAGCGAGGCGACTCGCCGTCGATCTGCCACGGTCTTCCGAGCGGACGGAGCGCCTCGATGAACGGCTGGTACGGCAGCTCCGTGCCGACGAAGTCGATCGAGCGGCCGACGAGCACGTCGAACCCGGCGTCACCGGCACGTCTCGCGAGCTCCGAGGCGAGCCGCGTCTTGCCGATGCCCGCCTCCCCGGCCACGAGGGTCGTCGCGCCGCGACCCTCCCGGACCGATTCGAGAGCTTGCTCGAGCCTTCCGAGCTCGCGTAGACGTCCCACGAATACCTCGCTCGCGCGAGTATCCATTCCAGCCAGTATCGCGCCGATGCGCACCCGGCTCTTCGCAAATACGGAGAGCGCGGGGGAAAGATAAGGCCCTCTGCCCGATGCGGCCTCGCCCCTCGGCGGCGACGATCCAGTCCGATTCGACGAGACGAGGAGGCAGATATGACAGCTGTTGTGCAGGACGAAAAGCACGGCGGGCGGACGAACATTCACCTGGTGCGAGGAGGCGGCGGCCTACAGCTGCACGTGCGCGAGTGGGGCAACGCCGACGGACCGCCGATCCTGTTCGTCCACGGGTGGTCGCAGAACCACCTGTGCTGGGCGAAGCAGTACGAGAGCACGCTGGCGGACGAGTTTCGGCTCGTTGCCTACGACCTCCGCGGACACGGCATGTCCGAAGCGCCGATCGACTCTGCGCAGTACACCGACGACGGGCTCTGGGCGGACGACGTGGCCGCGATCGTCGCCGAGCTCCGTCTCAGGCGGCCGGTACTCGTGGGCTGGTCGTACGGCGCCTTCGTCATCTGCGACTACCTCCGGAAGTACGGGCAGGACGGCGTTGCCGCGATCAACTTCGTCGAGGGCGTCGTCAAGCTCGGCGAGACCGCGTTCGGGACGATGATCGGCCCGGGGTTCCTCGACCACTTCGTCGACGCCACCGCGGACGACCTCCCGACCAACGTGCGAGCCATGCGCTCGTTCGTCCGGACCTGCCTCGTCAAACCGATCTCGGACGACGACCTCGAGACGGCGATCTGCTGGAACGTCGTGGTTCCGGCGGCGATCCGAGCGGCCCTCGCCGCTCGCGAGCTCGACTACGACGACGTGCTGCGAACGCTCGAGGTGCCGTTGCTCGTCACCCAGGGTCGCGCCGATGCCGTCGTGCTTCCGGCGATGGCCGAGCATGTCCTCGCGACGTGCCCCACGGCCGAGGCGTCGTGGTACGACGGCGTCGGTCACGTCCCACACCTGGAGGAGCCTGAGCGCTTCAACCGCGAGCTCGCCGAGCTCGCTCGGCGATCAGCCCCGTCCTGAGGGAAGAGCAAGAGCCGAATCCCGCCAAAGGCGGAAGAGCACGGGCACGAGCCGCGTCTAAATGACATCAGCGCTCGTCCGACGAAGCCCCCGCGGCACTGCGGCCGTACGAAAGGCGAGCGACCCGAAAGGAGGCCGCAGTGGACACCACGGACGAGCGAGCGACGCGAACGACCTATAGCCGGAGGCGCTTCCTCGGAACGCTCGGAGCAGGCGCCGCCGCCGTCGCCGGCGGCGGCTTGGCCGGGACGTCCGACGCCGCCGGCGGCACGACGCGCGCCCACTCGGAGGCGTCGTCAACGCGTCGAGCTTCACCCGCCTCTTCCCGGAGCTGCCGACCTTCGCCGGTCAGAGCAAGAAGGTCGAGAACGCACTGAGGGAGCTGGGCAGGCCGAGCGGGCTGCTCGACGCGCACGATCAGCTGTCCGCGGGTCCGGTCCTGCTGATCACGGACCCGTCCCTCAGTGCGAACAATCCCAACAACCCGAACCACACCGCGGGAACGACGTTCTTCGGTCAGTTCATCGATCACGACATCACCTTCGATGTCGCCTCCAGGCTCGGTCAGCCGACCGACCCGAAGGACGCTGTCAATGGACGGACGGCTTCGCTCGATCTCGACTCGGTCTACGGCGCCGGCCCGGTCGCCTCGCCGCAGCTCTACGACACCGTCGACAGCGCGAAGCTGAAGGTGGAGTTCGGAGGGCTCTTCGAGGATCTCCCGCGGGCTTCGGACCTGGGCGCGATCATCGGCGATCCGCGGAATGACGAGCACCTGATCATCGCGGGCCTCCATGCCGCGTTCCTCAAGTTCCACAACAACGCGGTCGACGCGCTTCGGCTCGACGGCGTCCCCGAGCCCGACCTCTTTGCCGGTGCACGCAGGCTCACGACGTGGCACTACCAGTGGCTCGTGCTGCACGAGTTCCTGCCGCTCGTGGTGGGCCAAGCGCTGGTCGACGACGTGCTCGCCCGAGGACGCCGGTTCTACCTTCCGCGCACGGGTCAAGCGCTCATCCCCGTCGAGTTTCAGGCAGCGTGCTACCGGTTCGGTCACTCACTCGTCCGGCCGTCCTACCGTGCCAACCTCGCGGGCGACGGCGGACAGCCGTTCTTCGGGATGATCTTCGACCCCGTGGCGCAGGGCCAGGCGGACCCCGTCGATCTCCGTGGCGGCGCTCGCGCTCCGAGGCGCTTCGTCGGTTGGCAGACCTTCTTCGACTTCGGCGACGGGCAGGTGAAGCCGAACAAGCGAATCGACACGAAGCTCTCGACTCCGCTCTTCGACCTTCCGCTCGGCGCGATCGCGAGTCACGATCCCCCGACGGCCCTTCCTCAGCGCACGCTCCTACGCCATCTCACCTGGAAGCTGCCGTCGGGCCAGCGAGTCGCGCAGGCAATCGGTGCCACTGTCCTCTCGAGCCAGGAGCTTTCGGACTTACGGAGCTTCGGCGTCGGGTTCGAACGCTCGACGCCGCTCTGGTACTACGTCCTCAAGGAAGCGGAGTTGATGGAGCAGGGCCTCAAGCTCGGACCCGTCGGCGGTCGCATCGTCGCGGAGGTGCTGATCGGGTTGCTGCAGAGCGATCCCGCATCGTTCCTCGCGGCCCAGCCGGGCTGGCAGCCCACGTTGCAGAACCCGAGTGCGGGCTTCCGCATGACCGACTTCCTGCGCTTCGCACGCGTCGATCCGGCGAGCCGCGGCCAGTAGGCGCCGGCGCCGAGGGCGTGTGTCGGCCCGGCCGCGGGCTCTATCGTGCCCACATGTCGCGTGTCGACGGTCGCTCGCAGAAGGAGCGCCTGGAAGCGGGTGAGCTCTACGTCGCCGACGATCCAGTGCTGCAGGCGGAGCTACGGCGTGCGGCCAGGCTGACGAAGGCGTTCAACGACTCCGCGCCCGATGACGTCGAGCGCCGACGAGGCCTACTGGAGGAGCTCCTCGGCTCGCTCGGAGACGATGCCGAGATCCGGTCGCCGCTCTACTGCGACTACGGCTACCGCCTCCACGTGGGCTCACGTACCTTCGTCAACTTCGGCCTCGTGGCTCTGGACGTGGCGACGATCTCCATCGGAGAGGACGTGCAGGTCGGGCCGAACGTCCAGCTCCTCACCGCGACGCACCCGCTCGAGCCCGAGCCCCGGAGGGCGAAATGGGAGTTAGCCCAGCCCATCGCGATCGGGGACAACGCATGGCTCGGCGGCGGCGTCATCGTCTGCCCCGGCGTGACGATCGGCGCCGACACCGTCGTCGGGGCGGGCTCGGTGGTCACAGGCGACCTCCCGGCGGGCGTCCTCGCCGTCGGATCGCCGGCGCGCGTCGTCCGCGAGCTTCGCTGATCACCGTCGTCGTGAGGTAGCGACGAGGGCTACGGCTTGCCTCCATAGCGGCGGGCGCGGCGGCTCTCCCGGGCGCGCGCGCGCCAGCGGCTCTTCAGCTCGCGCTGGATCCGGTGCGAGCTTCTCGCTTCGATGGCACGGAGCTCTCGCTGGAGCTTCAGGTAGTTCCGCCAGCGCTCCTCGTCGAGCTCGCCCGTCTCGAGCGCCTCGCGAACGGCGCAGTCGGGCTCGCTCGAGTGGGCGCAGTCCGAGAAGCGGCACTGCGAGGCGAGGTCCGCGATGTCCGCGAAGGCAGCGTCGAGATCCCCTTCCCACACCTGCAGCTCGCGAAGCCCCGGCGTGTCGATCAGGATCGCGCCCCCGGGCATGACGAGCAACTGCCGGTGACGGGTCGTGTGCCGTCCGCGCCCGTCGTTGCGGAGAGCGCCGGTCTCCATCACCTGTCGCCCTGCAAGCCGGTTGACGAGGGTCGACTTCCCAGTGCCCGACGAGCCGAGGAGGACGAACGACTTGGCGGGTCGGAGGAGAGCGCGGACCTCGTCGAGCCCCTCCCCCGTGATGTTGCTCACGGCCAGCACGGGGACGCCGACGGCCACTGCCTCCGCCTCGAGGACCTTCGCCGGGTCGTCGCACACGTCGAGCTTCGTGAGGACGATCACGGGGTCCGCCCCGCTGTCCCAGGCAGCGGTCAGGTAGCGCTCGAGCCGGCGCGGGTTGAAGTCGGCGTCGAGCCCGTTGACGAGGATCACGGTGTCGACGTTGGCGACGAGGATGTGCTCCTCTGCCTTCAGCCAGGGTGTCTTGCGGGAGACCTTCGTGCGCCGGGGAAGCAACGCCTCGATGGCGAACCTGTCGCCCGGCGCGTCGCAGACGACGACCCAGTCGCCGACCGCAGGCATCCCGCCCCAGATCTCGTCGTCGCGCATGCGGCCGCGCGCATGGGCGAGCCGGTCGCCCAGCTCGGAGCGCACGTAGTAGCCGCCGCGATGCTCAGCGACGACGCGAGCGGGGCGAAAGCCGCGCCCGCCGTAGGTTGTGAAGGCCGCCTCGAGCTCGTCTGTCCAGCCGAGCGCGGCCAGGGTTCCATCGGACAACGGAAAGCTCCTTCACTCGGATGGTGAACCGGGCCAGTCGCCGGCGCCGCGAGAGAAGAGCTAGATCGAAGCGACGCCGAGCCGAAGTGAGATGAGGCACTGGACTTTCACGGTCATCTCTCCTTTCGCTCGACGACGGGAACCGGGGAAGCGTAGGGTCCGGACGCAGCCACGTCAACGCAGGAGCGCGAGTGGAGACGGTCGACAAGCCCGAGATCACCGAGGTCGTGAACGCGCAGATGCCGCTGGGCGCCACGCTCGGGATCCGCATGTTCGGCGGCGCCGAGGAGGTAGACGCAACCCTCGAGTGGGCTCCGGGACTCTGCACGGCTGCGGGCGTCCTCCACGGAGGCGTGCTCATGGCGCTGGCGGACTCGGCGGGCGGCGTGTGCGCGTTCCTCAACCTGCCGCCCGGCGCGACGACGGCGACCATCGAGTCGAAGACGAACTTCCTGGGCGCCGTGCGCGAGGGCACCGTCACCGCCCGCGCTCGGCCGTTGCACGTGGGGAAGCGGACGATTGTGATCGAGACGGACGTCCTCGATTCATCCGGTCGGCGTGTCGCGCGGACGACGCAGACCCAGGCCGCCCTCGACTGAACGGCGCCGGCTCGGCGGTATCCTGTGGCCTCCACGGTGGCGGTAGCTCAGTTGGTAGAGCCCCGGGTTGTGGTCCCGGTGGTCGCGGGTTCGAGTCCCGTCCGCCACCTCTCGGCTGAAGCAAGACCGATGTGTGGGGTTGCTGGACGATCCGCGTGGCTCCCCAAGGAGGAGCCACGCGGGTGGCTATAGCTATCGCCGTGGCGTCCAGAAGCCGGTGACGGTCCCTTCGAGCGTCGCGGACCCTTCCGGTCCGGCGAACAACGTCTGCAGCGGGATGTCGCAGGTCACCGTGTTCTCGATCGGAGCCGCCTTCGACGACGTATCGGTCTCGGACTCCGGCGATCCGCCGGTCGGCGTGAAGGTGAACGTGAGATCGAACGCCGTCGGGACGAACACGGAGGTCGAATCGACGTCGTGCGCCGGACTGAACTCACCGTTGCCGTTGACGGACACCGTGACCGCTTGGCCTCCGCAATCGGCCGTGATCAACGTCGAGTTCTTCGCATGCGTCGGATCGGCTCCGGCGACCGGCGAGATGGCCGCAGCAGCCCAGACCGCGAGGACGAGCGCGAGTGCTGGTCGCTTCATCTCTCCCCCTTCCTGGAACGTCGCTTGGTGGACCGGTACCCGGCGAGATGGCCGGCAAACGTTTGCCACGCGCGCAAGGCCCCACGTCTAGGCTACGACGCCGATGAGCCGCGACGGGCTGGCAGCTGCGACGAGGTTTCTCGTCCTTGCGCTGAGCGCCCTCTACTCACTCGCCGCCATCGCAGGCCTCGTGCTCGTGGACTTCACGTCGACGCGGGACCCCGTGTTCTGGACGGTGCTCCCGCTGCTCGTCCCGATCGCCGTCGCGGCGATCGGGACCTGCAGCGTGGGGCTCGCGCGGCGTCCTGCGACTCCGGCCTGATGCGCCACACCCGGACCGGCTGGTGGCTCGAGGAAGCCGGCGAGATCACGCCGACCGCCCCGCTCGACGGCGATGCTCGGGCCGACGCCGTCGTCGTCGGCGGCGGCTATCTCGGTCTCTGGACGGCGTGGCAACTGAAGGAGCTCGAGCCGGATCTCGACGTGCTCGTTCTCGAGGCCGCCGTCTGCGGCCATGGTCCGAGCGGGCGGAACGGCGGGTTCTGCGAGACGCTCTGGGGGGACGCCACGACGCTCCGCGAGCAGGCGGGCGACGCCGCAGCGCTCGCGGTCTGCCGGGCGTCCGAGGACGCCGTGCACGGCATCGGCGCCTGGTGCGAGGAGAACGGCGTGGACGCTTGGTTTCGGGAGGCGCCGATGCTCCGGGTCGCGACGACGGAGTCGCAGCTCGGATCCTGGGACGAGAGCGTGCGTGCCGCCGCCGAGCTCGGCGCGCCAGACGAGATCGTCGCCGTGTCGGCCGAGGAGGTGCGCACCCGCTGCGCGTCGCCGCTGTTCCTCGGAGGCGCGGTCCACCGGCTGAACGCCACCGTCCACCCGGCTCGACTCGGACTGGGGCTGCGGGCAAAGCTGCTCGAGCGTGGCGTGCGCATCCACGAGCGGACGGAGGTGACACGCCTCGACCGCGCCGGCGGCGTCGCCACCCGCAGCGGGCGTGTGCGCGCGGGCTCGGTTGTGCTCGCCGTCAACACCGCGGCGGCGCGTTTTCCGGGCTACCGGATGTCCCTCGCGGTCGCGTCGAGTCACATCGTCCTCACCGAGCCGATCCCCGACGTCCTCGAGGAACTCGGCTGGACGGGCGGCGAGGCGGTCGTCGACAGCCGCACGCTCGTCCACTACACCCGCACGACGCGCGACGGACGCATCGTCTTCGGCTGGGGCGGCGGGGCTATGGGCATCGGCGGTCGCGCGTCGAGCCGGCTCGAGCTCGATCGCAGTGTCGTCGCCGCAACGCGCGAGGCACTCGGCCGGTTCTTCCCGCAGACACGCGGACGCGAGGTCACGCATGCCTGGGGCGGCCCGATCGACGTGTCCCCGTCCCACCTGCCGATCTTCGGAAGCCGCGGACGGGTGCACCACGGCTACGGCTTCACCGGGAACGGCGTCGGGCCCTCGTACCTCGGCGGCGAGATCCTTGCACGGCTCGCACTCGACCGGCGCGACGAGCGGACTCGCCTGGCGCTCGTCGACCCGCCCCGCAAGCTGTTCCCGCCGGAGCCGTTCCGGTACGCGGGCGGAGCACTCATCCGGCGTGCGCTCGTGGCGAAGGACGCGGCCGAGGACGAAGGCCGCGAGCCCGACGCGCCGACGCGGTTCGTCGCGTCACTCCCGCGCCGCCTCGGGCTGCACCTCCCGCGCTAGCCGCGGCTAGCTCTGCTTCAACGAGACGTCGTCGACCTGTGCCGTCATGCCCCTGACGAGCGAGACGAGAACGTCGAGCGAGAGCGACGTCCCGCCTGCCGCTGCGGCGGTGGTGAGCACGAGCTGCCGCCACGTCCCGTCTCCTGTGGCCGTCACCGAGCTCGTCCGGACGAGCGTGCCGCCCCGGTATTCGCGCACGCGCAGCCGCATCGTGCGACCTGCCGGGGCTCGCACCCAGACCGTCGCCGCATACGTGGCGCCGGCGGCGGACGACAAGACGGTGTTCGGCGAGTCGTCGAGCAGGGCGTCTCCGGTGCGGGTGCGTCCGAGCTCCGCGGAGCACGAGCCGCCGTGGGCGACCGTACACACGCGTGCGAGTGTCGTCCGCTTGTCACTTCGCGACCACCCGGACAGGCCTGCCTCGAAGCCGGGGTTCGCGACGAGCTCAGCAGGAGGGGGCGGAGGGGGCGGTGGCACCGAGCCGGACACCGCGTAGGACGTGTCGGACAGCTCTAGGCTGGACACGTCCACGGCCTCGAAGGCCGAGCCGGGCACCGAGCGCAACGCGTTCAGGTCGGTGTTGTTCCAGGCCGGGTCGGGCGCGCCGCTCATGAACCACGACGAGCCGTTGTCCGCGAGCACCATTCCGTGCTTCTTGAGCGCCCGCAGGACGACCTGGTTCTGGGCGGAGAAGCCGCTGATGTCGAAGCTCGCCTTGAGCCTGAACCACGCCCCCATCGGAGGGTCGGAGGTGCCTCCGGTCGACGCCTTGTGGCTCGCCGGCCACACGGAGCTGTACGTCCGCGGAGCCGTGAAGCGGATGACGTGGTCGATCTCGCCCGACGCGACCTCGTCGTAGCGCACGAGACCGGGCAGGATCGGCAATCCGGCGGCGTCGCCGGAGGTCCATCCGAGCGGCCGCATGGCGTTCGAGCTGAGGTCCCAGGTCGCGCCTGAGCCAGCCGTCCACGACGCTCCGCCGTTCTGCGGATACGCGCTGTAGAGCTCCCAGAGCCGGCATGCATCCCGGTCGACGACGAGCACGTGCCTGTCGCCCGTGGAGCTCGAGCCTCCTTCGATCGGGGCATCCGGCGGGACCGGATACGGCCCCGGGTCACTCTCGTCCGCATAGTCGAACGACACCGGTACCCGAGGCTGGGACCCGGGCACGGTCGTGTACGGGATGCCGATCGGCCCTCCGTTCCACGTGCCCGAGCCGAAGTCCGCCTTGAGGCCGGCGCTCGTCCCGATGCTCGAGACCCACGCCGAGGACTGCGGGTGCACGGGGAGCGTCGACACGTCGGCGTGCCAGAACGAGTCGGCGGGGGTCATCGGACATGCGGGGGCGCCGGGGACCGGTCTGCCCTGCGCCAGCGCCGCCGCGACGAGGACGACGACGGCCACGACGGAGGCACCCACGATCCGCTGCGGCCCGGCCACCGTCGGACACTAGGGCGACCGCACACGGGCCGGTATCGCCCGAAAAGGGTGGCCCGTCTATGCGTCCAGCACCGGAGCGACGACCACGCCGTAGCCCTGGCCCTCGAGCAGGCTCACGGCCTCGGCGGCGTCGGCCTCGCCGGTGACGAGGACCGTCAGCGTGCCGCCACGCTCGGGCGACAGGTGCTCGAGCTCGAAGTCCGACACGTTGAGCCGCGCGGCGCCGAGCGCCTGGAAGATCCCGGCCAGCACGCCCGGCCGGTCCGGAATGTGGACGCGCAGACGGTGCAGTGCTCCGGCGTCCTCGTACGCGGTCTCGAGCATGCGCCGGCGATTGCCGCTCGCCTCGCCGATCCAGCGGGCGAGGAATCCCGCGTCGCCCGTGGCGAGTGCGGATTCGAGCTGCTCGACGCGCCTGCGGTGCTCGCCGAGCGCCGCCTGCAGCTCGTCGCGATTCTCGAGGAAGATGTCCACCCAGATCCTGGGGTTCGCGCCTGCGATACGCGTCATGTCGCGCAGCGAGCCGCCCGCGGATGTGAGCGGATCATGGCCCTCGACCCGCGCAGATCCCGCCTGGTTCAGGAGGACGTTCGCGAGCGCGTGCGGCAGGTGGCTCGTGACCGCCACGAGCCGGTCGTGCGCCGCCGGGTCGATCGCGACGGGCCTGGCTCCGAGCGAGACCGCGAACGCGTGGGCTGCCCGGTAGCGGGCGGGCTCGGTCGCGGTCAACGGCGTCAGGAACCAGGTCGCGCCCTCGAACAGGTCCGCGCTCGCGCTCCCCGGGCCGCGCGCCTCCGCCCCGCAGATGGGATGACCGCCGACGAAGCGCGGATCGTCCCCCACCGCGTCGCACACGGACCCCTTCGTCGAGCCCACGTCGGTGACGGTGCAGTCGGCCGGCGCTGCCTCGAGAACGGCTCGAACGACGCTCGGCAGCTCTGCGACGGGCACTGCGACGAGCGCGAGGTCTGCGTTCGCGAGCGCTTCCACGATGGACGCCGCCGGCGCGACCGCGTCGCGCTCCACCGCGAGATCGAGAACCTCGGGATCCTCGTCCCAGCCGGTCACGGCTTCGGCCGTGCCGGAGCGCCAGGCGGCGAGGGCCGCCGATGCCCCGATCAGTCCGGTTCCGACGACGGCTAGCCGCATCGGCCGAGCGTCACGCCGAGCGCATCAGCTCGGCGACGCGGAATGCAAGGTCGAGGGACTGGCGCCCGTTCAAGCGGGGGTCGCACAGCGTCTCGTAGCGGCGGTCGAGCTGTTCCTCGCGAACGGCCTCCGAGCCGCCGACACACTCGGTCACGTCCTCACCCGTGAATTCGATGTGGATCCCGCCGGGCCACGTTCCGACGGAGCGATGCGCGCCGAAGAAGCCTTCGAGCTCGGCCATGATCGCCTCGAAGTGCCGTGTCTTCGTGCCGGACGGCGTGCGGACCATGTTCGCGTGCATCGGGTCGCAGACCCATGCGACCGGGATCTCTGTCCCGCGCACGGCTTCGAGCAGCGGCGGGAGCAGGTCGCGCGCACGCTCTGCGCCCATCCGGGTGATGAACGTGAGCCGGCCTGGGACGCGATCCGGATTCAGGATCTCGGCGAGCCGCACGGCGTCGTCGGGCGTTGCGGTCGGACCGAGCTTGACCCCGATCGGGTTGTGCACGCCCGAGAAGAACTCGACGTGGGCGCCGTCCGGATCGCGCGTGCGATCGCCGATCCAGAGCATGTGGGCAGAGCAGTCGTACGGGATCCCCGTCAGCGAGTCGGTGCGCGTGAGAGGTTCCTCGTAGTCGAGGAGCAGCCCTTCGTGGCTCGTCCACACGTCCACCTCGTGGATCGTCCGCTCGCTCGAGAGGTCGAACCCGATGGCCTGCATGAACCGGAGCGCTCGCTCGATCTCGTCCGCGAGCGCCTCGTAGCGCTGGCCCGAAGGCGACGACGCGACGAATTCGCGGTTCCAGTTGTGCACGTGCGTGAGGTCCGCGAAGCCTCCCTTCGTAAAGGCGCGGAGCAGGTTGAGCGTGGACACGGACTGGTAGTAGCCCTGCACGAGCCGCTCGGGGTCGGGAACGCGCGCCTCGGCCGTCGGCTGCTCCGAGTGGACGATGTGCCCGCGGAAGGTCGGGATCTCGACCCCGTTCACGACCTCGGTCGGCGACGTCCGCGGCTTCGCGAACTGGCCGGCGATGCGGCCGACCCTGACCACCGGCAGCGTCGCCGCGTACGTGAGCACGGCCGACATCTGCAGCATGACCTTGAGTCGCTCGCGAATCGCAGGAGCCGAGACGTCGTGGAACGACTCGACGCAATCGCCGGCCTGGAGGAGGAAGGCGCGTCCCTCGCACACGTCGCCGAGCGCCGCGTTGAGCGCGCGCGCCTCGCCCGCGAAGACGAGCGGAGGCAGGCCGTGCAGCCTCTCGCGCACTGCCGCGAGCGCGTCGAGGTCAGGCCATTCCGGCTGCTGGGCGACCGTCCGCCCCCGCCAGGAGGACGGTGTCCAGGTCGAGTCGGTCAGGGTCATCGGAGAGTGAGTGTAGAGACGCGTCCGCGCCGCTCCCTCAGCGGGTCGGCTACGCAGCGCCTTCCGTCACGAGATCCTCGTCCGCCTCGACCTCGGCGGCCTCGAGCCGCGGAGCCACGTGCACGATGGAGGCCGCTTCCGACTCCCAGGCGTTGAGGAGCTCGAGCGCACGACGCGAACCCGTGTAGCGCGCGTGCCGCTCGACGAGAACGCGGATCTCTTCCAGAAGGGCGGCGCTCGGCTCCTGCGCGACCACGAGGTCCGGGTTGAGCCGCTCCGCGATCAGGCCGCGCGGGTCGAGGACGAACGCGTCGCCTCCGGTCATGCCGGCCCCGAAGTTGAGCCCGACCTCCCCGAGCACGACAACCGTTCCGGCCGTCATGTACTCGCAGCCGTGATCGCCAACGCCTTCGATCACCGCGACCGCCCCCGAGTTGCGCACGGCGAAGCGCTCGCCTGCCGAACCTGCGCAGAAGAGCTTGCCGCCGGTTGCGCCGTAGAGCGCGGTGTTGCCAACGAGGCAGGGGTCGCCGGCGTCGTCGGGCGGAGGCTCGATGACGATGCGGCCACCGCTCATGGCCTTGCCGACGTAGTCGTTGGCCTCTCCGACGAGGTGCAGCTGAATCCCGGCGGTGAGGAACGCGCCGAAGCTCTGGCCCGCAGACCCCTCGAAGTGCGCGCGCAGGCGGCCCGGAGGCGGCATTGCGCCATGACGCTTGGCCACGGCCCCGCCGAGACGAGCACCGATCGCCCGGTCGCCGTTGGTCACGACATGACGCGGCTCCACGAGTGCGGCCCAGTCGAGAGCCGCGGCCCCTTGGGCGTGGATCAACCCGCCCAGCCGGTCGCCTGCCCCCCGCGGCGCATCGGCGGTGTGGCGCGACGCGCCCTCGGCCGCGCGCTCGAGGAGCGGCGAGAGGTCGAGCGTGTCCGCTGCCGGGTCACCCGTGTGGCGCTGGCGCAGGCACTCGACGCGTCCGACGGCGTCCTGGAGTGAGCGCAGTCCGAGGGACGCAAGCAGCCGCCGCACCTCCTCGGCAACGAACAGGAGGTAGGCCTGCACCATCTCGGGCGTCGCAGCGAACTTCGCCCGCAGCTCCGGCTGCTGCGTCGCGATGCCCACAGGGCACGTGTCGAGGTGACACGAGCGGACCATCAGGCACCCCTCCGCGAGCAGTAGCGCAGTCCCGAACGAGAACTCGTCGGCGCCGAGGAGGGCGGCCGCTACGACGTCGCGGCCTGTCTTGAATCCGCCGTCCACTCGGACACGGACGCGACCGCGCAGGTGGTTCGCGACGAGCGCCTGCTGTGTCTCCGCGAGCCCGACCTCCCATGGAGCGCCCGCGTGCTTGATCGAGGGGAGGGGGCTCGCACCCGTTCCGCCGTCTGCTCCGCCGACGTGGATGACGTCCGCGTGCGCCTTCGCGACTCCCGCCGCGACGATCCCGACGCCGGCCTCCGCCACGAGCTTCACGGAGATGTCCGCCTCGGGGTTCACCTCGCGGAGGTCGAAGATGAGCTGCGCGAGGTCCTCGATGGAGTAGATGTCGTGATGTGGCGGAGGGGAGATGAGCGAGACGCCCGGTTGCGCTCGCCGTAGAGCCGCAATCTCCTCGCTCACCTTGTGCGCGGGAATCTGACCGCCCTCGCCGGGCTTCGATCCCTGCGCGATCTTGATCTGGAGCTCGTCCGCGAAGGCCGCGTACTCGGCCGTGACTCCGAACCGGCCGGATGCGACCTGCTTGATGGCGGAGTTGCGCTCGGTGCGGAAGCGCCCAGAGTCCTCGCCGCCCTCGCCCGAGTTGGAGCGCGCGCCGAGCCGGTTGAGCGCGATCGCGATCGTCTCGTGCGCCTCCGCCGACAGCGCGCCGTGCGACATTGCTCCGCCCGAGAACCGACGCACGATCTCCTCAGCCGGCTCGACCTCCTCGAGCTGCACCGGTGGGCCGGCAGGAATGAGCTCGAGGAGATCGCGCGGCTCCAGCGGCGCACGCTCGTTGACGAGCTCCGCGAAGCGGTCGTAGAGATCGGAGCGTCCGTCGCGCACCGCCGTGCGCAGCGCGTGGGCACCCGCGACGGCGGCCTGCAGCGCGTCGACGACGTCCGCATCGGTCGCGTGCGGCTCGCCTCCCTTGCGGAACTTGTAGTACCCGGGGTTGTCGAGGCGTGGGCGCTCGGCGCGGGAGGCCTCCAGGCGTGCGAGCCCCTCGTGCTCGAAGCGCTCGAGGCGTGCACCGCCGATCGCAGAAGGCGTCCCGGCGAGGAGTTCGGTGCACAGCGTGCGGTCGAGCCCGATCGCCTCGAACAGGCGCGCGCCGCGATAGCTCGCGACGTCCGAGATCCCCATCTTGGACATCACCTTGAGGACGCCTTCCTCGAGACCTGCGAGGAGCCTCCGCTGCGCCTCGCCGGGTGAGGGGCGGTCGCCGCCGACCTTGTCGTCGGCCGCCATGTGCGCGACCGTCTCGAGGGCGAGCCGCGGACAGATGGCATCCGCGCCGTACCCGAGCAGGCACGCGATCGCGTGCGTGTCGTGCGGCTCGTCGGACGCGACGAGGAGCGAGCAGCGCATCCGTAGGCCCATGTCGACGAGCCGAGTGTGCACCGCCGAGAGCGCCAGCAGGGCGGGCACTGGCGCCCGTTCCCCACCCGCGCTCTCATCGCTCAAGCAGAGGATCGTGTCGCCGGCGGCGACCGCGACCTCGGCGAGCACGGCCAGCCGGTCGAGAGCGGGACGTAGCCCCTCCTCCTCGGTGAAGGTCGCATCGAGGACGCGCGGTGCGAGCGCCTCGACGCCGTCCGGATACAGGAGGAACCCGGGAATGACTGTAAGCGGCGGCAGGTGGCCGCCGTCGGCGACCAGCGAGGGCGAGCGCGGGCCGATGAACGTCGACACCGACATCACGAGCCGCTCCCGAAGGTGGTCGATAGCCGGATTCGTCACCTGCGCAAAGCGCTGGCGCAGATACGTCGACAGCGGGCGGTCGCGCCCCGCGAGCGGCGCGATGGCGGTGTCGTCACCCATCGAGTGGACGGGGTCGTGCGCCTGACTGGGCGAGCGGTCGCAGCATCGCGTTCAGCTCCTCGCGCGTGTAGCCATGGAGCACGTGGCGCGCGTCGAGCGAGCCGGCGCCCGGCTCGATCGGCGAGCCGACCTCGGCCCGGACGACGCTGCTCTCGACCCAGTCGCCGTATGGACGGCGCCGCGCGATGTCACGTCGGAGCTCGGCGTCGACAAGCAGGCCGCGGTCGGGATCGAGCGTCAGGATGCCGCCCGGCCCCAACCGCGCCCTGCGCACGGGCAAGCCGTCAGGCAACGGCACCGCTCCTGCCTCGGAGGAGACTGCGAGAAGCTCGTCGCCCGCCACGGCGACGCGGAGCGGCCTGAGCCCGTTGCGGTCGAGCGCCGCACCGCAGGTCCGGCCGTCCGAGAAGCACAGCGCCGCAGGTCCGTCCCACGGCTCGCTGAGCATCGCGCCGTGGCGATGGAAATCGCGTACGTCGTCGTCGAGGCGAGGGTCGTTCTGCCAGGCCGGCGGGACGAGGACGGACACCGCCTCTGCGAGATCGGCGCCCTCGCCGCGAACGAGCAGCTCGAGCGCGTTGTCGAGTAGCGCAGAGTCGGAGCCCGCGCGGTCGAGCGCCGGGGCGAGCGCCGGCTCGTCACCGAGAGCCCGCTGGCGCGCCTCGGTCCAGGTGACGTTGCCGTCGATCGTGTTGATCTCGCCGTTGTGGCAGAGGAGCCGGAACGGCTGGGCGCGCTCCCAGCTCGGCTCGGTGTTCGTCGAGAACCGCTGGTGGAAGATCGCGAACGGGACGGCGAAGTCCGGATCCTCGAGATCGGGGTAGAAGCGGGCGAGCTGCGCCGCCGCGCACAGCGCCTTGTACGTGACCGTGCGGAACGACAGCGACGCGACGTAGACGCCGGGGATACGCTCGGCCCGCCGCCGTGCTCGGTACGCACGGCGCTCGGCGTCCGGGTGCTCGGAGGGCGAGAGCACCAGCTGCTCGATTCTCGGCAGCGACGCTAGAGCGGTGACGCCGAGTGCCGACGTGCGGGTCGGCACCTCGCGCCAGCCGGCGGGCCGCAACCCCTCGGCGCGGCACGCGTCCTCGACCGCGGAGCGCAGCCACCCTTCCCGCAGGAAGCACATCGCGAGACCGGCGCCCGCGGTGCCAGTTAGCACAGGGCTGAGCGGGACGAGGACTCCGGCGCCGTCGCCGGTTACGCCGTCCGCCGCCCAGGCGCCGCGGTGCCCGACCGCCGCGAGGCCTGCGAGCGCCCGGTCCAGGAGCTCCCGCGAGGCGCGGCCCTGCAGATCGGCGACGAGGCCGATGCCACACGCGCTGCGCTCGCGTCGGGGGTCGTAGAGGAGGCGTCGAGGTTCGCCCACTGCGCTTCTCGCCTTTCGAGTTAGAGGAACGAGACTTCCCGCCGGTTGCTTCTGAGCTAGTCCGGCGGAGGCGGGAAGACGGATCGCCGGCTAGCTGCGCTTGTACGCAGCAAAGATCGCGAACGAAATAATCGGCGTCCGTACTGGCTCGGCGTTCGCGAATGCGCTCGGCATGAGACCGGAACCGTAGTGCGTCCGGCGGATGAGATCAAGCGCGCTTCACCATCCCGTCACACAACGGGGGTTGACAACACGTCACCGCGTCCCGCACACTCCGTCCTTCGATGCCGAACCGGGCCACTCATACGTACCCGTCGACGCCACAGCCGTGGCCGTACCCGCTGCTTCCTGCGGTACGGGCATCGAGCTGCTCCTGATTCTCCCCCGCTAAGGGGGAAATCGCGCTCACGCGCCGCATCTGGCGCACACGTCCGACCGAAGCGCAGGAGAGGTACGCCTGTGGCCCCGTTGGGATCAGCCCGGGGGCCGGGCGGCCGAGACCGAAGGAGCAGACAGTGCAGAACCGCAGGATCACGATTCTCGACACCACCCTGAGAGACGGCGAGCAGTCGCCGGGCATCGCCCTGTCGCCGGACGAGAAGGTGGAGATCGCCCAGGCGCTCGATGCGCTGGGTGTCGACGTGATCGAGGCCGGGTTCGCGGTCTCCTCCCCGGGCGACTTCGAGGGCGTCCGCGCAGTCGCTGCAGCCGTGAGCCGGCCCACCGTCGCGTCGCTCTCGCGACGCGGCGCGAGGATCTCGACGCCGCCGTCGAGGCGCCTCGCCGTGGCGCGCGGTCGCACGCGCGTCCACATCGTGCTCGCGACGAGCCCGATCCACATGGAGTTCAAGCTCGGCCTCGAACCCGAGGAGGTCGTCGAGCAGGCGCGCGCGTCCGTCTCCTACGTCCACGGCCGCGTGGACGAGGTCGAGTTCTCATGCGAGGACGCGACGCGCTCCGACCCGGCGTTCGTCGCCGAGGTGTGCCGGGCCGCGATCGAAGCCGGCGCGACGACGATCAACCTCCCCGACACGGTCGGCTACTCGCTGCCCGACGAGTACGCGGGATTCGTGCGCGAGGTGCGCTCGCTCTGCCCCGAGCTCGACGAGGTCGACTCGTCGCCGTCCACTGCCACGACGACCTCGGGCTCGCCGTCGCGAACACGCTGGCCGGTGTCGCCGCCGGCGCCGGCCAGGTCGAGTGCACGGTCAACGGCATCGGCGAGCGGGCGGGCATCGCGGCGCTCGAGGAGATCGCGATGGCGCTGCGCGTTCGGGCCGATGCCTACGGCTACGAGACCGGCATCGACGTCGAGCCACATCGGGCATGCCTCGCGCCTCGTCTCGCGGCTCACGGGCTACGCCGTCCAGCCGAACAAGGCGATCGTCGGCGCGAACGCCTTCGCCCACGAGGCCGGCATCCACCAGGACGGGATGCTCAAGCACGCCGGGACGTACCAGATCATGGACCCGGAGGAGCTCGGCCTCACGATGACGCTGCCGCTCGGAAAGCACTCCGGGCGGCATGCCTTCCGGCGGGCGTGCGTCGAGGCAGGCCTCCAGCTCGACCGACGACGGAGCTTGCGGATGCGTTCGCGCGCTTCAAGCCGCTCGCCGACGCGGGCGCCGGACGTCACCCTGTCCGACGCTTCGAGGAGGTGGCGGCATGACCAGCGCACGACGTACACGGTCGCCTGCCTGTCGCGGGCACGGGATCGGCGCCGGAGGTCATGGCCGAGGCGAGCCGTGCGCTCGCGCGCGTCTCGCGTCTCCACGGCTTCAACGTCCGACGAGACGCACCCGCCGTTCGGCGAGCGAGGCGACGCACGCAGTCCGGCCATCGCGCTGCCGCCCGCGACGCGCAGCGCGACGCTCGGCGCGCACGCGGTGCTCGTCGCGGCGACGTTCGATCCGGCGCTCGCGGACGTCGAGTCCGAGCTCGACCTGCGTGCGCGCGTCGATCGCGGTCGTCTTCGGGGAGCACGGCTCGATCGACCGCTCGCTGAGCCCGCTTCGCCGACGCACGCTCGAGTGGACGCTCGCGCGCGCGTTCGACGTCGCCCGCGCGAGCCGCGCGCGCGTCGCCTCGGTCGGCGGCGACGACGAGTGGGACGCCGCGTTCGCAGCGCGAGGCGGCGACGGCACGACGGCGTCGCAGCGGCGAGGAGCTCCGGTCAAGGCGGCCGTGCACGATCTCGCCTTCGAGCCCGAGCGCTTCGACGTCGTCGTCACGCCCGAGCCGTACGCGGAGGCGCTCGCTCGGCTTCGCTCGCGCACGGCGCGCACGCCTCGGGTCGCCGCCTCGAGCCGGCTCGCCGGAACCGGGCCGGGCGTCTTCGCCCCGGCCCACGGGGCGGCCGAGGACATCGCCGGCCAGGGCGTCGCCGAACCCCGCGTCGATGCTGCTCGCCGCTGCGCTCATGCTGGGCGAGGGCCTCGGCGAGCGGCGTGCGGCGGAGACGCTGACCAACGCGGTGCTCGATGCGAGCGTCAACAGCGTCCGCACGCCCGACCTCGGTCCGTCGGCGTCGGCGCGACCACCCGCGAGTTCGCCGACGTCGTGATCTCCCACCTGCCGCACGCGATGACGACGCCCGAGTTCTTCACGGAGGCGGTCGCATGAGCCGATGAACGGCGCCGACGCCATCCTGCGCTCGCTCGAGGCCGAGGGAGTCGACGTCGCGTTCGGGATCCCCGGCGGCGCGATCCTGCCCGATCTACGACGCGTTCGCGCGCGGCACGACCGTGCGCCACGTGCTCGCCCGGCACGAGCAGGGCGCCGGACACATGGCGGAGGGCTACGCGCGCGCGTCGGGCCGCACCGGAGTCGCGATCGCCACCTCCGGGCCCGGGCGCGACCAACCTCGTGACGCCGATCGCCGACGCCTGGATGGACTCGACCCCGCTCGTCTGCATCACCGGCCAGGTGCGCTCGCACCTGATCGGCACCGACGCGTTCCAGGAGTGCGACATCACGGGCATCACGATCCCGATCGTCAAGCACTCGTGGCTCGTCCAGGACGTCGACGAGATCCCGCGCGTGCTGAAGGCGGCGTTCCACGTCGCGCGCACCGGGCGCTGCGGCCCCGTGCTCGTCGACATCCCGCGCGACGTCCAGGAGGCCGAGCTCGACTTCGAGTACCCGGACGAGCGTCGACCTGCCCGGCTGGAAGCCGCCGCAGAAGGCGCACCCGCGCCAGATCGCGCGGGCGGCCCAGGCGCTCGCGGCGCGCCGAGAAGCCCGTGCTCTACGTCGGCGGCGGAACGCTCAACGCCGACGCCTGCGAGGAGTTGCGCGCGCTCGCCGAGGTCGGCCGGCTGCCCGTCGTCACGACGCTCATGGGCAAGAGCGCCTTCCCCGAGACCCACGAGCTCCACTTCGGCTGGCCCGGGATGCACGGCCCGAAGTGGTCGAACTGGGCGATGAACAAGTGCGACCTCCTGGTCGCCGTCGGCGCTCGTTTCGACGACCGCGTCACCGGACAAGCTCTCCGCCTTCGCGCCCGGCGCGACCGTCATCCACCTCGACATCGACTCTGCCGAGATCTCCAAGCTCCGCCAGGCGGACATTCCCGTGGTCGGCCCCCTGAAGCAGGTCCTCGCCGAGCCTCGCGGACGAGCTGCGCGCACTCCACGGTACCGGGCATGTTCCGCGTACCGAGCCATGGCTGCGCCAGCTCGCCGCCTGGCGCGAGGAGTTCCCGCTCCGCTACGCGCAGGACGGCGACATCGCTCAAGCCGCAGCTCGTCCTCGAGACGCTGCAGGAGCTCACGGCCGGACGTGACGACGTCGTCTGGACGACCGGCGTCGGCCAGCACCAGATGTGGGCGATGCAGTACCTGCTCTGCGACCGCCCGCGCTCCTTCATCACCTCGGGTGGCCTCGGGACGATGGGCTACGGCGTGCCCGCCGCGATCGGCGCGAAGGCGGCGCGGCCCGACGCGACCGTCGTCTGCGTCGACGGCGACGGCTGCTTCCAGATGACGCAGCAGGAGCTCGCCACCTCGGTGCTCGAGGGGCTGCCGATCGTGACCGTGATCGTCAACAACGGCTACCTCGGGATGGTCCGCCAGTGGCAGGACATGTTCTTCGACGAGCGCCGCTCGCAGATCCATCTCACGCACGAACGTGCCCGACTACGCGAAGCTCGCGGAGGCGTACGGCGGCGTGGGCTTCACGGTCGACAACGAAGACGACCTGGCGAGTGCGCTCGAGGAGGCGCTCGCGTGCGGTCGCACCGCAGTCGTCGACGCACGCGTCGACGCGGCGGAGCAGTGCTTCCCGATGATCCCGGCCGGCGCCGCCGCCCTCGACCTCGTCGAGTTCGAGGACGGCGTCGACGAGGAGGAGAAGGTGGCCGCCCTATGAGGCACACCCTCTCCGTGCTCGTCGAGAACAAGCCGGGTGCCCTGATGCGGATCTCGAGCATGTTCGCGCGCCGCGGCTTCAACATCGAGAGCCTCTCGGTCGGCCCGACCGAACGGCACGACGTCTCGCGGATCACGCTGCGCGTCGACTGCGAGCAGCACCCGCTCGAGCAGATCGAGAAGCAGATGCACAAGCTCGTGAACGTCCTGCGCGTGTCCGAGCTCGAGCCGGGCGAGGCGGTCGAGCGCGAGCTCGCGCTGATGAAGGTCTCCGCGCACGCCGGCACGGCGCGGCGAGCTGATCGCGCTCTCGCAGGCGTTCAACGCACGGGTCGCCGACCTCGGAGCCGATTCGATCGTCTTCGAGATCGTGGGCCATCCCGAGGAGATCGACTCGTTCGAGGAGCTCGTCCGGCCGCATGGTCTGAAGGAGCTCGTCCGCACCGGCAGCATCGGCGTCGGCCGCAGCACCAATCACGTGGCGAAGCCTCGCCGGCAGCACGTCCTCACCTGACAGCGACGCGAAGGAGACGCACAGATGGCAACGATCCACCGCGAAGGCAACCTCGACCTCCTCTCCGGCAAGGTCGCGGTCCTCGGCTACGGCAGCCAGGGGCACGCCCACGCCCTCAACCTCCACGACTCCGGCGTCGATGTCGAGGTCGGTCTCCGCGAAGGCAGCGCCTCGCGCGCCGCAGCAGAGGAGGCAGGTCTCGCCGTGGGAACGCCCGCCGAGGCAGTACGCGACGCGCAGATCGTCTCGTTCCTCCTCCCCGACCAGGTACAGCCGCAGGTCTACGCGCGAGGTCGCGCCGCACCTCGCCCGCGACGCCGCGCTCCTGTTCGCCCACGGCTTCAACGTCCACTACGGGCGCGTCGCGCCGCCCGAGGGACACGACGTGATCATGGTCGCCCCGAAGGGCCCAGGCCACGTGGTGCGGCGCCTCTTCACCGAGGGGTTCGGCACGCCCGCCGTCGTCGCGGTCGCCCAGGACGCGAGCGGCAACGCGCTTCGACCTCGCACTCGCGTACGGCACGGGCATCGGCGCCGCCCGCGCGGGGATGATCGAGACCACATTCGCGGAGGAGACCGAGACCGACCTCTTCGGCGAGCAGGCCGTCCTCTGCGGCGGCGTCACCGAGCTCATCCGCGCGGGCTTCGAGACGCTGGTCGAGGCCGGCTACCAGCCCGAGGTCGCGCTACTACGAGTGCCTCCACGAGCTGAAGCTCATCGTCGACCTCATCTGGGAGGGCGGCCTCTCCGGCATGCGCTACTCGATCTCCGACACCGCCGAGTACGGCGACCTCACGCGCGGGCCGCGGGTCGTCGACGACCTCGTCCGCGAGCAGATGCGGGCGCTGCTCGAGGAGATCCAGTCGGGCGCGTTCGCGCGCGAGTGGATCGCCGAGATGGACGCCGGCGAGCCTCGCCTTCGCGAGCTACGGGCGCAGGCGCCGACCTCGAGATCGAGCGGGTCGGCAAGGAGCTCCGCGCATTGATGCGCCGCGAGACGGAGGTGCCGACTGGCTCGTAAGGCCGGTGAGGTCGGTGTCGGCCTCCTCGGCTACGGAACGGTCGGCGCCGCCGTCGACCGGCTCCTCGACGAGAACGCAGACGACATCGAGCGCGCGACCGGCCTCCGGCTGCAGCGTCGTGCGCGCGCTCGTGCGCGACGTCGGCAAGGAGCGCAGCACCCGCCGGCGACGGCGTCCTGACGACCGAGTTCGCGGCGATCCGCGACGACCCTCGAATCGGCGTCGTCGCGGAGCTCATGGGCGGGATCGAGCCCGACGGGAGCCACGTGCTCAAGCTCCTCGCCGCCGGGCAAGCCGGTCGTCACCGCGAACAAGCAGCTCGTCGCCCAGCACGGCGCCGAGCTGTTCGCCGCAGCTGCCGACGCCGGCGTCCAGCTCCGCTTCGAGGCGAGCGTGTGCGCGGCGATCCCGGTGATCAAGGTGCTCCGCGAGGCGCTCGTCGTCACCCGAGTCCACCGCGTACTCGGGATCGTGAACGGGACGACGAACTTCATCCTCACCGAGATGGAGGGCGGCGCGAGTCTTCGCCGAAGCGCTCGCGGAGGCACAGCGACTGGGTACGCAGAGGCCGATCCGTCGGACGACCTCTCGGGCGCGGACGCCGCGGCGAAGATGGCCATTCTCGCAACGGTTGCATTCGGGTCGCGCGTCACGCTCGCGGACGTCGACTACCAGGGCGTCGAGGACGTCAGTCCGCTCCACGTCGCCGCCGCGCGCGAGCTGGAGATGGTCGTACGCCTCGTCGGCTCGGCGACGCTCGTCCACGAGCAGCTCGACGTCCGTGTACGACCGGCGTTCGTCGACCGCCACCATCCGCTCGCCGCGGTCGAGGGTGCGTTCAACGCGGTAATGCTCCAGGGCGACGCGATTCGCGAGATCACGCTGGAAGGCCCCGGCGCCGGCGGCATCGAGACGGCCTCGGCGGTCGTCGCCGACATGGTCAGCGTCGTCGGCACGGCGGCGAACGGCTTCCTCCAGAACGACGCATGCTGGCGCGAGCTCGAGGCGCTGCCCGCCGGCGCGCTACGTTCGCCGTTCTACGTGCACCTCGAGGTCGACGACCGGCCCGGCGTACTCGCGGAGGTGGCGAGCCGCTTCGCGGAGCACGACGTCTCCGTCGCCCGCCTCGTCCAGGTCCCGACGGCCGACGGCGCCGTCCTCCACGTCGTCGTCCACGAGGCCGCCGAGAGCGCCGTCGAGGGTGCGCTCGCGGACATCGCGGCGCTCGGGAACCTGCACGCTCCGCCCTTCCTCGTGCCGGTCGTGTCCGACCGCGGGGTCGTCGAGCTCGGATGGGCCTGAAATCACGGTAGAAAGCGGCATGGCCTCGCTGATCGAGCGCTATCGCGAGCGGCTCCCCGTCGGCACGGACACGCCAGTCGTCTCGCTCGGCGAGGGGTCGACGCCGCTTCTCCACGCACCACGGATCTCCCGGCGACTCGGCGTCGAGCTCCATCTCAAGTGCGAAGGGGCGAACCCCACGGGAAGCTTCAAGGACCGCGGGATGACCGTCGCGATCTCGAAGGCCCTCGAACGGGGAGCGCAGGCGGTGATCTGCGCGTCGACGGGCAACACCGCGGCGTCCGCGGCGGCGTACGCCGCCCGGGCCGGGATCACAGCCGTCGTCCTCCAACCCGCAGGCGCCGTCGCGTCGGGGAAGCTCGCCCAGGCACGCGCTCTCGGAGCCCGGGTCCTCGAGGTTCGCGGGAGCTTCGACGAGGCCCTGTCGGCGGCGCGCGAGCTCGGGGCGAGGGGCACGCACGTGCTCGTCAACTCGCTCAACCCGGACCGGCTCGAGGGCCAGAAGACGGCGGCCTTCGAGATCGTGGAGGAGCTGGGCAGCGACTCCGGACGTGCTCGCGCTCCCGTATGGCGGCGGGGGGAATCTGACCGCGTACGCGCGCGGCTTCGCCGAGGCGGGCGCGATGCCCCGCCTCGTCGCCGGTGAGGCGGCCGAGCGCTCGTCCACGGTCGCGTCGGCGATCCGCATCGCCACTCCCGCGCACGCGGCGACGGCAGCAGACGCGATCGGCGCCTCCGGCGGGAGCGTCGTGTCGCTCACGGACGAGGCGATTCTCGAGGCCTGGCATGAGCTCGCACACGAGGAGGGCGTCTTCTGCGAGCCCGCCTCGGCGGCAGGGCTCGCCGCGCTCGGCGCGGCCGAGCTCCGGCCCGGCACGACCGTCGTGTGTGTCATCACCGGGCACGGGCTGAAGGACCCTGAGACCGCCGCTCGCCTGAGCCCCGCGCCCGACGCGGTCGACCCCGATCCCGACGCGATCGAGGCGGCCTCGCGATGAGCGTCGTCCGCGTACGGGCTCCGGCGACGACGGCGAACGTCGGGCCGGGCTACGACTGTGCGGCCGTCGCGCTCGATCTCTGGAACGAGCTCGAGGTGTCCGAAGGGGACGGCGATGCTGATCTCGACCACCTCGGGATCAGGGCGTTCGCGCGACTCGCCTCACGCGAGGGACGACGCTTCACGTTCGTCGACCGCATCCCGCGTGAGCGCGGACTCGGTTCGAGCGCGTCGGTCATCGCCCTCGGGCTCGTCGCGGCTGCGGCTCTCGCGGGGCTCGACCTGAGCCCGGAAGATCTCCTCGCGGAGGGCCTTCCGTTGGAAGGTCATCCCGACAACCTCGCCGCGGCGCTCGCGGGCGGCGTCTGCCTCACCTGGGACGCGAGGATCGCCCGGGTCGCAGACGACACGCCGGCAGTGCCGATCGCGCTCGTCCCCGACGCAACCGTCTCCACCGCCGCGGCGCGCGCAGCTCTTCCCGCGAACGTGCCCCACGCTGACGCCGCCTTCACGGCGGGACGCGCTGCCGCTCCTCGGCGCGGCCCTCGCCTCCGGATCCACGGAGCTGTTCGCGGACGCGCTTGCGGACCGCCTGCACGAGCCGTACCGGGCGAACGGCGCACCGCTGCTTGCGGCCGTCCGCGAGCAGCCGCCTGCAGGCGCCCTCGGCTCGACGCTCTCCGGCTCCGGCCCGACCGTCATCGTGTGGACCATCCGCGAGTCCGCCGAGGCGTGCGCCGCAGAGCTCGGCCGCCGCTTTCCCGACGTCTCCGTCCTGACCCTGCCCGTCTCTCCGAGAGGAGCGCATCTCCTGTGAGCACCGACCCCTACACCCGCGAGTCCGACCCTGCAAAGCGGCACAGCGCCGCTCTCACCGACGGCCCTGACCGCGCCGGTGCGCGCTCGATGCTCAAGGGCACGGGCTTCACCGACGACGACCTGGCGAAGCCGATCATCGGCGTCGCGACGACCTGGATCGAGACGATGCCGTGCAACCTCAACCAGCGCGATCTCGCCGTCGACGTGAAGCGCGGCATCCGCGAGGCGGGCGCGACTCCGATGGAGTTCAACACGATCGCCGTCTCCGACGGCGTCTCCATGGGCACGTCGGGCATGCGTGCCTCCCTCGTCTCGCGCGAGGTGATCGCGGACTCGATCGAGCTCGTCGCGCGCGGCCACCTCTTCGACGGTCTCGTGTGCCTCGTCGCCTGCGACAAGACGACACCCGGCGCGATCATGGCACTCGGCCGCCTCGACATCCCGGCGGTCGTCTTCTACACGGGCTCGATCGCGCCGGGCCTGTACCGCGGTCGCGAGGTCTCGATCGGCGACGTCTTCGAGGCGATCGGCGCATACGCCGCCGGGAAGATGACCGCGGAGGAGCTGCACGAGCTCGAGTCGGTCGCCTGCCCAGCCGCCGGTGCGTGCGGCGGTCAGTTCACGGCCAACACGATGTCCACGATGGTCGACTTCCTGGGCCTGACCCCGCTCGGCGCCAACGGCATCCCGGCGATGAACGGCGCGAAGGCGGAGGCCGCGTTCGAGATCGGCAAGCTCGCGGTGGACGTCGTCCGGCGCGACCTCCGTCCGTCGCAGGTGGTGACGCAGCAGGCGATCGAGAACGCCGCGGCTGCGATCGCGGGCACGGGCGGCTCGACGAACGGCGTGCTCCACCTCGTCGCGATCGCACGCGAGTACGGCATCGACTTCACGATCGACGACTTCGATCGCATCTCGGCCGCCACCCCCATCGTTGCCGACATGAAGCCGTGGGGCCGGTTCCACGCAACCGACGTGTATCGCGCCGGCGGCGTCGGCCTCGTCGCGCGTGAGCTGCGCAAGGGCTCACTCGTCCATGCGGGCGTGGCCTCCGTCGACGGCCGCACTCTCGCCGAGGTCGCTGAGGGCGTCGAGGAGACCTCGGGCCAGACCGTCGTCGTTCCGATCGAGACTCCGCTCAAGTCACGTGGAGGGGTCGCCATCCTGCGCGGCAACCTCGCTCCCGAGGGCTGCGTGGTGAAGCTCGCCGGCCACGACCGCACGGAGCACCGCGGCCCGGCGCGCGTGTTCGACTCGGAGGAGGACTGCTTCGCGGCAGTGAAGGCCGGCGCGATCGAGCCCGGGGACGTCGTCGTGATCCGGTACGAGGGGCCGGCCGGCGGGCCTGGAATGCGCGAGATGCTCCACGTCACCGGCGCGATCGTCGGCGAGGGCCTCTCGGAGTCGGTTGCCCTCGTCACGGACGGCCGCTTCTCTGGCGCGACGCACGGCTTCATGGTCGGCCACGTCTCGCCCGAGGCATTCCACGGCGGCCCGCTGGCCGCGCTCCGAGAGGGCGACACGGTCGTCATCGACGTCGACGCAAGAGAGCTGCGCGTCGAGCTCTCGGACGACGAGCTTGCGGCCCGCCTGCGCGACTGGAGCCGACCCGAGCCTCGCTACCGAAGCGGCGTCATGGCGAAGTACGCCGCGCTCGTCTCCTCCGCGTCCGAAGGGGCGATCACGCGAGCCGCGTCGTAGCGAGCCGGAGACCTCTCGATCAGTAGACGACGAGCCGGTCCCGGTGCACGGCCTCGACGCCGGGGGGACGGCCGGAGATCTCAGACGCTGCTGCTCCGGTGACGCCGCGCGCGAACGGGACGCCGTCCGGGCCGACGAGCTCCACCGCGGCGCCGGCCTCGAAGTCGCCCTCGCAGCGGACGACGCCGACGGCGAGCAGGCTGCGACCTTGCACCGCGACTGCGCGCCGCGCACCCTCGTCGACGTGGAGCCGTCCCACCGGCTCCTTCGCGAAGCGGAGCCAGAGCTTGTACGCGGAGAGCTCGCGCTCGGCGCCGTGGAACCGCGTCCCACGCGGCTCGCCGGCGAGGATCGGCGCCAGCACGTCGCGCGGCGTGCCGTCGGCGATGACCGTCGGGATTCCGGCCTCGGAGGCCATGCGCGCAGCGGCGACCTTGCTCCGCATCCCACCGCGGCCGAGGACGGATCCGCTGCCGTACGCGACGCCGTCCACGGCCGACCCCTCTCGCACGAGCTCGGCCTCTGGCGTCCCCGGCGCGCGCGTGTACACCCCGTCGACCTCGGTGAGCAGCACGAGCAGGCGCGCGCGCACGAGAACGGCCACGTGAGCCGCCAGGGCGTCGTTGTCGCCGAACGCGATCTCGTCGGTCGCCGTGGCGTCGTTCTCGTTCACGATCGGCACCGCGCCGAGCGCGAACAGCGCGGCGAGCGCGTTACGTGCGTTCACGTACGCGGCTCGATCGGCGACGTCGCCCGCCGTGAGCAGGATCTGCGCCGCAGGCACGCCCTCCCGCGCGAGGGCCTTCTCCCACGTCTGCTGCAGCCGAGCCTGGCCGAGCGCGGACGCCGCCTGCAGCTTCGGCAGCGCACGCGGGCGGCGCTCGAGGCCGAGCTGCGGTAGTCCGAGCGCGATCGCCCCCGAGGACACCACCGCGACCGGCTCGCCACCCTTCACGATCCCGGCGATCTCGGCCGCACGCAGGCGCAGGACACGGTGTCGCACCGAGCCACCCGCGCCGACAACGAGGCTCGTTCCGAATTTGACGACGACGGTCACCGGGTCTGTGTGCCGTCGCCGACGATCCGGTACTGCCGGAGCCAGAGATCGCGGTACGTCACCGGCCCCCGCGGCCCCGGCGCCCAGTCGACGTTGATGCCGGTCTCGGGCGCACCGGTCAGCTCGAAGCCGTCCGTGAAGCGCGTCGTCGCGTGCCAGAACGCGGCCGTGCCGCGATAGCCGTCGAGGAAGCGGTGCGCGGCATCCTCGTCCTCGGCGACGATGCCTGCCGCGAGCCCCGAGGTCTGCTCGTTCGCGATGCGGACCGCCTCGTCGAGCCCGTCGACGAGCGCGATCGTCACGGTGGAGACGCGCTCCGGATCGCTCGCCCACTCGTGCCCGAGCGGCCGGTCGAGCGGCTGCGCACCGTCGATCCCACCTCGGACCTCGAGCCCATTCTTCGCAAACAGCTCGAGCAGCGCAGGAACGACGTCCTCGGCGGCGCGGTCGACGAGCGCGAGGTTCAGGCGGTTGCAGACACCCAGGCGATCGAGGCTCGCCTCGGCGAGCGCCAGCGCCTTCTCGCGCGAGGCCGAGCCGTGGACGTAGAGGACTCCCCCGCCCTCGGCGTGCGCGAGCGTTCGGACGCCGCTCTCCGCGGCGAGCCGCGCGAGCGCCGCCGTGGTCTCCCCACTCCCGCGCAGGATCACGAGCGGGACGAGCTTCGGCATCGACACGAGAATCCGAGCGCCTTCCCGGTCGGGCGAGCGCACGAGGCCGATTGCTCCTTGCGGGAGGCCTGCCGCCTCGAGCGCCGGGCGGAGCACGTCGTCGACGAGCGTCGTCACGGTGCCGAGCGCCGCGCCCCCGGTGCGAAGCACCGCCGTGTTGAGGCTCTTCAGGAGCTGCCCCGCGACGTCGAGCGCGACGTTCGGCCGGGCCTCGAAGTTCGAGCCGACTGTCCCGATCGGGATCCTCCGCTCGCTCACACGTAGGCCGTTGGGGAGCGTCCACGCGTCGACCTCGCGCGCGAGGGGCTCGATGCCGGCCATGGCCTCGAGCTGCCGGGCGAGACCTTCGACGCGGGCGTCGTCGAGCCGGAGCCGGTCGAGCGTCCCCTCGTCGAGGCGTCCCGTGGCCTGCTCGAAGTCGAGCGCGTTGGCCGCGAGCACCGCCGCGTGCCGCTCGCGCACGAGCGTGGCCGCACCGCGCAGCGCCTCGCTGACGAGATCGTCGGCAAGCGCCGGCACCGCGTCGTTCGCGGCGTGCGCCTCGCGCTCGATGTCCTCGCGCAACGTCACTTCAGTTCGTATACTGGCCGTCGGCAGCGAGGCACGCCTCGCTCCGCATCGAGAGAGGCTGAGGGACCGGCCCTGTGACGCCTCGGCAACCGGCTCGCGAGAGCACGGTGCCAATCCCGGGTGGATGTGTCGAGCGAGTGAAAGGGAGGTCGTCGTGCCAGCTTCTGTTCAGTTCCTGTGTTTCGCTCCGCTGCCGCGCCTGCGAGGCGGAGTACCCGCTCGAGCCGATCGGCGTGTGCGCGCGCTGTTTCGGGCCGCTCGACCCGGTCTACGACCTCGAGGAGGTCCGCGCGACCCTGACCAGGGAGGCGATCGCGGACGGGCCGCCCTCGCTCTGGCGCTACGCGCCGCTCCTGCCGGTGTCGCCTCCCGCGGAGCAGCGGCTCGCGCCCGGCCTGACGCCGCTCGTCCCCGCCCCGCGCCTGGCCGAGGCGCTCGGCCTCGGGACGCTCTACCTCAAGCTCGACACCGCCAACCCGACGCACTCGTTCAAGGACCGGGTCGTCGCCGTCGCCTGCGCGAAAGCGCTCGAGCACGGCGCGACGACCCTCGCCTGCTCCTCGACGGGCAACCTCGCGAACGCGGTTGCGGCACGCGCCGCCGCCGAGGGGATCGAGGCGGCCGTGCTCTGCCCGGCGAGCCTCGAGCCGGAGAAGCTCATCGCGACCGCTGTCTACGGCGCCACCATCTACGCGGTCGACGGGAGCTACGACGACTGCAGCCGGCTCACGGTCGAGCTCTCCTTCGAGCTCGACTGGTCGTTCGTCAACGTCGGCCTCCGCTCCTACTACGCCGAGGGCTCGAAGACGCTCGCCTTCGAGATCGCCGAGCAGCTCGGCTGGGAGCTGCCGACCGCGGTCGTCGGTCCGATCGCCTCGGGCGCGATGTTCTCGAAGGTGCACCAGGGCTTCAGCCAGCTCCGCGAGATCGGGCTCGTCAAGGGTGATGCGCCGCGCCTCTACGGCGGCCAGGCCGAGGGCTGCGCTCCGGTGGCGGCCGCCTTCGCCGAGGATCGGAAGGTCACGCCACTCCGGCCGGACACGGTCGCGCGCTCGCTCGCGATCGGCAACCCGGCAGACGGCGACCTCGCTGTCGCGACCGCGAAGGCCACCGGCGGGTCTATCGACGCGGTCGACGAGGACGAGGTGGGCGAGAACATGGCGCTCCTCGCGGAGACGACCGGCGTGTTCGGTGAGACGGCGGCGGGCGTGACGCTCGGCGCGCTCCGGCGAGCCGTCGCGAGCGGAGCGATCGGCGAGCGGGACACGGTCGTCCTTCTCGTCACCGGCGACGGCCTGAAGACACCGCAGCCGATCGCCGAGCCGCCTCCGCCCGATCGAGGTCGAGGCAGACGCGGACGCGCTGCTCGAGCACCTCGGCGTCGCGATCTGAGTACGCTCGCACGATGCCGCCGCGAGTCGTCTGCCTCCCGGGAGACTGCATCGGGCCCGAGGTCATGGCCGTGGCGCAGCGCGCGCTCACGGTTCTCGCCCCCGACGTCGAGCTCGAGGACCGCCTCTTCGGGGCCGACGCGATCCGCCAGACGGGCGACTCCCTCCCCGTGGACACGCTCGCGGCGTGCCGCTCCGCGGACGCCGTCCTCAAGGCGCCGATCGGGCACCCCGAGTTCGACGCCGCGGACGTCCGGCCCGAGCAGGGGATGCTCCGGCTCCGTGCCGAGCTCGACGTCTACGCCAACCTGCGCCCGGCGCGCGAGGGCACGATCGACCTCCTCATCGTGCGCGAGCTCGTCGGCGGGCTCTACTTCGGCGCCAAAGGCGTGCGCGACGACGGCACCGTCTTCGACACGTGCGAGTACCACCCGAGCCAGGTCGAGCGCATCGCCAGGCGCGGCTTCGAGCTGGCGCGCACCCGACGCCGGAAGCTGACGTCCGTCGACAAGGCGAACGTCCTCGAGACCTCGCGCCTGTGGCGGCGCGTCGTCCGCGAGGTGGCGGGCGACTATCCGGACGTCGAGGTCGAGGACATGCTCGTCGACAACGCAGCGATGCAGCTCGCCAGCTCGCCCGAGCAGTTCGACGTGATCGTGACCGAGAACATGTTCGGCGACATCCTCTCCGACCTCGCCGCAGCGATGACCGGCGGCCTCGGGCTGGCGCCCTCGGCGAGCCTCGCCGACGACGGGCCGGGGATCTTCGAGCCCGTCCACGGCTCGGCTCCCGACATCGCGGGACGCGGGATCGCGAACCCGGCCGGGATGCTCCGCTCGACCGCGCTCCTGCTCGAGCACGGACTCGGCCGGCCGGACGCGGGTGCCGCGCTCGATGCAGCGGTCGAGCGGGCGCTCTCGACGACCCCCACGGCCGACCTCGGCGGCACGGCGACGACCGACGAGTTCGCCGACGCGGTCCTCGCGGAGCTCTCAGCGTGAGCGACTGGACCGACGGCGTCGAGGGCCTCGAGCAGCCCATCGTCTCCGCGGTCACGCATTCGGAGAACGAGGTCGTCTTCGACCTGAGCGGCCTCCCGGACCGGCCAGGCATCGCGGCAGCGATCTTCGAGGCCGTCGCGGGCGAGGCGGTCAACGTGGACACGATCCTGCAGGACGTCGTCCACGGCTCGGCGACCGTGTCGTTCTCCGTCCCCTCCGAGGAAGTCGACTCGACACGCCGAGCGCTCGAGAGCGTGCACGGCTCGATCGGCCCGTTCGACGTCGAGGAGATCGACGACCTCGGCAAGGTCGCGCTCGTCGGCGCCGGGATGCGCTCTCATCCGGGAGTCACCGCCCGGATGTTCCGCACGCTCGCGGACGAGCAGATCAACCTGCGGATGATCTCCACCTCGCCGATCACGATCTCCTGCCTCATCCCGCGCAACGACATCCAGCGCGCGGTCCGCGCGCTCCGGGTCGCCTTCTCGCTCGACTCAGACTGAGTCGAAAGCTGCGGCGGCCTGCATCCTGCGCCGCGCGCAGTGCGTGCGCCCGGTTCACCGCGTTGAGCACGGCCCGGAGCGAGGCCGTGACGATCGACGGATGGATGCCGACACCCCAGACGACGTCGCCGTCGACGTCCGCCTCGACGTAGGCGGCGGCCGTCGCATCCTCGCCTCGGCTCATCGCATGCTCGTGGTAGTCGAGCACGTGCATCTCGATGTCGAGCCCCCGCGTGAGCGCGTTCACGAGCGCGTCGATGGGGCCGTTGCCCTCGCCCTCCACGATCCTCTCCTCGCCGTCGACGACGAGGCTCGCCGCGATGCGGTCGGCGCCGCCCTCACTCGAGTGCGAGTGCGACGCCAGCTCGAGCGGCGAGACGTGGTCGAGATAGCTCTCGCGGAACGTGTCCATGAGCTCGCCGGACGTGAGCTCGCCGCCGCGGGCATCGGTGATCGCCTGCACCTTCTGCGCGAAGTCGACCTGCAATCCGCGCGGGAGCTCGAGGTGATGCTCGACCTGCATGAGATACGCGACGCCGCCCTTCCCCGACTGGGAGTTGACGCGGATGATCGCCTCGTAGCTCCGCCCCAGGTCGTTCGGATCGATCGGCAGGTAGGGAACGTCCCAAACGTCCGAGCCCGAGCGCTCCTGCGCGTGCATGCCCTTCTTGATCGCGTCCTGGTGCGAGCCCGAGAAGGCCGTGTAGACCAGCTCGCCCACGTACGGATGACGCGGATGCACGGGCAGCTCGTTGCACTCCTCGACGATGGCTCTTGCCTCGTCGATCGCGGACAGGTCGAGGCCGGGGTCGACTCCCTGCGTGAGGAGGTTGAGCGCGATCGTGATCAGGTCGACGTTGCCGGTCCGCTCGCCGTTGCCGAAGAGCGTCCCCTCGACGCGCTCCGCGCCGGCCATGAGGCCGAGCTCCGCGGTCGCGACGGCCGTGCCGCGGTCGTTGTGCGGATGCACGGACAGAATCGCCGAGTCACGCCTCGAGAAGTGGCGCCCGAACCACTCGATCCGGTCGGCGTAGATGTTCGGCGGGAACTGCTCGACGGTCGTCGGCAGGTTGACGATCATCTTCTCCTCGGGCGTCGGCCCCCACTCCTCCGCAACCGCCTCGCAGATCTCGAGGGCGTACTCGAGCTCGGTGTGATGGAAGCTCTCGGGCGAGTACTGGAAGACGATCTCGTTGGGCGCGTCCGCGGCAAGCTCCCGACAGCGACGCGCGCCGCGTACGGCGAGCTCGGTGATGCCCCTCGCGGTCGAGGCGGAAGACGACCCGACGCTGCGTCACCGAGGTCGAGTTGTAGAGGTGCACGATCGCGCGCTTCGCTCCCGCGAGTGCTTCGAAGGTCCGCTCGATGAGCTCCGGCCGAGCCTGCGTCAGCGCCGCGATCGTCGTCCCGTCCGGGACGAGCCCCTCCTCGATAACGAGCCGCGTGAAGTCGAAATCGGTCTTCGAGGCAGAGGGGAAGCCGACCTCGATCTCGGGAATGCGGAGCGCGAGCAGAAGATCGAAGAAGCGGCGCTTGCGCGCCGAGTCCATCGGGTTGACGAGCGCCTGGTTCCCGTCGCGGAGGTCCGTGGAGCACCAGATGGGCGCGCGCTCGACGACGCGGTCGGGCCACGTTCGGTCGGGGAGATCGACGGTCTCGTACGGTCGGTACTTCCAGTGCGGCATGGACATCGGAGGGCGCTCCTTCTCGGGTCGGGGCGAGGACGCACCACGGGTGCGGACGGGCTCGTGTATGTCGACGCGTCGCTTCCCCTACTGGGGAAGGATGGCGAGGAGCAGGCCCAGCCGCGAAGCGGAGATCGCAGGAAGGTCGCGGCCGGCCATGCGCGCACGATACCCGACTTCTGCGCGCGCCAGGAAATCCGCGAATGCGATTTCCTGGCGCGCAACAGCGAGGACGCTCGCTGCGTCGCTCGCATGTCACCCGAAGCGCGGTTGACGCGACGCGAGCCCGCGCCTAGCCTGTGCGTTCGATGTCGCGCGCCCGAACGAAGCTGTTCTTCTTCGGCTTTGCCGCGCGCATCTTTGCGCGCTAGTCGGCGTTCGCACCTCCGCCTCCGCCGGCTAGCTGACGAAACAGAGGCGGACTCCTTCGACCCATTCAGGACACCGATGCCCGATCCCGCAACGACACGACCCATCGTCGGCTACCCCGGCAGAGACGGCGCTCACAGCGCCGCAGCCTGCGAGCGCCTCTTCGAGGACGTCGCCGAGCTCGTCGCCCTTCCGAGCTTCGCCGCGGTGACCGAGGCGACGGCCGCCGGCACGATCGACGTCGGCGTCCTGCCGATCGAGAGCTCGCTCGTCGGGCCGGTCGCCGAGACACACGACCTCCTCTACGACTCGCCACTCGCGATCACCGGCGAGACGGTTCTGCCCATCCGTCACTTCCTCGTCGGCCCGGCAGAGATCGCCGCTCGACAGGATCACGGCCGTCCACTCGCACCCGGTCGCCCTCGACCAGTGCCGCCGGCTGCTCGCGTCGATGCCCGGAGCTACGGCAATCGCAGCGGCCGACGACGGCGGACGCAGCAGCCGACGTCGCGGAGCGCGGCGACCCGACCGAGGTCGCGATCGCGAGCGAGCGTGCAGCTCGGCTACACGGGCTGACGGTGATCGCCGAGGACGTCGGAGACCACCCGGAGGCGTTCACGCGCTTCGTGTCCGTTGCGACGCACATGCGCCTCGACGTGAACGGCAAGCCGTGGCGCACCGCCTTCTCGTTCGTCACGGATCATCAACCCGGTGCGCTCCACCGCGCGATCGAGCCGTTCGCCCGGCACGAGATCGATCTCCTCCAGCTCGTGTCCCGTCCCATCCCCCAGTCGCCGTGGCGCTACCGCTTCGACGCGGTCCTCACCGGACACCCCCTCGATCCAATCGTGCGCGAGACGCTCGCGGAGCTGCGCGCGCGCACACGCCTGCTTCGCGTCTTCGGCTCCTATCCTGCGGAGGTCCACCATGACTGACCCGACCGTCCAACGGCTCCGCGAGGAGATCTCCGAGCTCGACCGCTCCATTCTCGACGCGGTCAACGGCCGGCTCGAGGTCGTCGCCGCGCTGCGGCGCCACAAGCAAGAGGTCGGTCTTCCGTTCGTCGACCCTGACCGCGAGCGTCAGCTGCTCGACGACCTCGTCTCCGCCAACCGCGGCCCGCTTTCCGACGAGGGCTTGCGCGAGCTCTTCTGCGAACTGCTGGACCTCACGAAGCGCGAGGTCGCCGGCGACGGCGACGCCGCAGCCGCCTAAGGCGTGGCGGCGCGCCTAGTTCCATTCGTGCGCGTATTCCGTCCGCACCCTCGTGCGCTCGGCCGGGCACTCCGCGAGGCCCGGCCGAGCGAGGCCGCGTCTACGACGCGCAGGCGGGTGGATCGTCCTCGATCCGGAACGGGCTTCCAGCCGGTGCCACCTGGGTGGCGACGTCGATAGCGGTCTCAGAGCCCTCGTTGCTGACCATCATCGGCTCAGTCCCGCCCTCGATGAACGCGTGCCCGGCGCTGTAGGCCGTCGTCTGACAGTTCTCGTCGTGCACCGTCACGGTGCCAGCCTTGACGAGTACCAGGATGACGCCGGGGTGATGATGCCATCCCGAATTGGTGCCGGTTGCGAAGGTCACCTGCTGCGTCACCAGGTCCGTCGGGTCCTTCGTCTGGAACTTGATCCGATTGTCGTTCGCCTGAATGCTCGCGGAAAGCGTCGAGCGAGGAGCAAGAGTCAACGACGTGCTCGTGCCCGGATTCGCGAGCGCGATCGCCGTCACCGCGCCGCCGAGGGCCACAACCAGGGCGACAACGCCCATGCGCTTGTGCTTCATCTCTTCAACTCTCCCTTCGTTCGTTGTGCCCCGAAGCTAGGAGGTCGAAGCTGCGGTGGCCACGGTGCGGGCAGGTGAGCGTTCCGGAGGCTGGCCTCCCGAAGCGCGCGTCCTGACTCACTTGACGCGACCCCCGCCATGTCGGAGAACTACGTGGGGTGCAGGAGCACGAAGTCGACGATATGGATGGTCGCGACACCGAGTCGCAGCGCGAACCGCTCCACCGGCTGCAGCGCGAGGTCGAAGGGTTGCGCGCGTCCCGCGAGCGACTCGTCGTGGCAGCCGACGCCCTGACCGGCGAGATCGAGCGCGAGCTCCACGACGGGCTTCAGCAGCAGCTCGTCGCACTCTCGGTCGGCGTCCAACGCGCGACTGCGATGGTTGAGCACGATCCGGCTGCGGCAGCCCTCCTCGCCGAGATAGCGGATCAGGTGCGGGACGCACTGGACGAGGCTGCTCGGCTCGCGGAGCGGATCCACGTGCCGCTTCTCGAGCGCGGGCGTCTCGCAGCAGCACTGCGCTCGGCGGCGGTGAGCGCTGGGGTAACGGCCTCCGTAGAGGTCACAGCCGACTCGAGCTACCGGCCCGAAGTGGCACGAACAGTCCTCCTGAGCTGGCTCGTGGCGTTGACCGGCGGCGAGACCGGGGAACGCCCCGCCGTGACCGTACGCGAGGAGGAAGACATGCTCGTGTTCGAGATCGTCTCGGCGGCGGAGCTCGACGGCATGCGGGACCGCGTCGAGGCGCTCGGCGGGCAGTTGGAGGTCGAGGCCGTGCCGGCCGGCGGAGCGCGCGTCTCGGGCCTCCTGCCGCTCTCGCGACGGCCCTAGCTGCTCTCGGCGAGATAGAGGATCACGGCTTTCACACGCTTGTGGGTCGCCGTCTCCCAGGTCAGACCGAGCTTGAGGAAGATCGAGTGGATCACCTTCTCGACCGACCGCTCCGTGAGGAAGAGAGCCTCGGCGATCGACGCGTTGTTCCTCCCCTCGGCCATCTCGCGCAGCACGTCGCGCTCGCGTGGGGTGAGGTCGTTGAGAGGCGAGCTGTCGCTCCGCGCGTTCTCGGCGACGAGCGCGTCGACCACCTTCGGGTCCATCACCGAGCCGCCTTCCGCGACGGCACGGATCGCGGCAACGAGCTGATCGAGATCCTTCACGCGCTCCTTCAGGAGATAGGCACGTCCTTCGCTGCCGGCGTCGAGGAGCGCGAGCACGTAGCTCGGCGCGGCGTACTGGCTCAGGACGACGACGCCGGTCGTCGGGTGCGTCTCGCGGAGTCGTGCCGCCGCCTGGATGCCCTCGTCTGCGTTACCCGGCGGCATGCGGATGTCGGTGACGACGACGTCCGGGCTCACGGTGTCGACGGCGGCGAGGAGCGAGTCGAGGTCGTCGCAGACGGCTACTACCTCGAGCTCCTCATGCGACTCGAGCATACGTCGGAGGCCCTCGCGGACGAGGTACTGGTCCTCGGCGAGCACGACGCGGATCGGCATGGGGTGAGAATAGGGCGGTGACGTCGTCGGCTCCAGACGCGCGGGCCCGAGGCTCCGCACCGTCGACTCAGCCGCTGGTGTTGATCGTCGACGACAACGAGACGAGCCTGAAACTCGCCCGCGACGTGCTACGCGCCGACGGGATCCGGACCGTCGAGGCATCGACCGGCGCGCAGGGAATCGCGTCTGCGGTCGAAGCACTGCCGGACGTGATCCTCCTGGACATCCAGCTCCCGGACATGAACGGCCTCGACGTCGTCCATGCGCTGAAGGCCCACGAGCGGACCGCTCGCATCCCGGTCGTCGCGCTGACGGCGATGCGGACCGAGGACGACGACGGTTGGCTCCGCGCCGCCGGCTTCTCCGCCTGCATCGAGAAGCCGATCGACGTGCGCGGCTTTCCCGCTCGTATCCGAAGCCACGCAGCCCCGGCTTCGACGTAACGCCATCGGGAGGATGCTGGCATCCTCCGGATCGGCCGGGGAGCACGGTTGCTATTCGAGCCCCGTCCTTCGTATGGTCCGCCACATGAACATCACCGGTCGGATGAAGGAGCTCGGTTCGGTGGTGGCAGGCGAAGGGCGAGTCGCGCTGGCGCTCTGCAGTGCCGTGCTGATCTCGCTCTCCCTGACGGCGTGCTCGGGATCCGACAGCGGCTCGGCCGCGGGGGACGTGCCGCGCGTCGGGCTCATGCACGTCGGTACCGACCACACCCCGTCGTCGTTCGGGTCGCTCGCCCGGGAGCTCGACGAGAAGTACGGGTGGAAGCTGCCTGAGGCCGAGGTCGATCGGTGCGCGGACACCAAGGTGCTCGTGAAGAGCTGCGACATCCGCGGCCCGAAGGTCGAGCTCCTGTGGCGAAACCTCGACCCCGCGACTGCGGACACGCAGGCGGACGTGTTCGTCCGTCAAGGCGTCGACGTCATCGTCGCGTTCGAGGACAAGTCCATCTCCGCCGCGCAGAAGGCGACGGCAGGAATGCCGAACCCCACGCCGATCGTCTTCCTGCACCCCTCCGATCCGGTGCGCCAGGGCTTGACCGACAGCCTGTCACGGCCGGACAGAAACCTCACCGGAGTCTTCGGAGCGCGCGACGTCGTCGCCAAGCAGCTCGAGCTCTACGAGCTCCTCGTCCCGACTCTCAACACCGTCCTCACCCTCGTCGATCCGACCGACACGAGGACGGCGTCGCTCTTGGCCGAGTACAAGGCTGCCGCAGCCGGACTGCCGCGGCCCGTCCAGCTGAGGATCCGGCAGGCGACGTCGGCGGGAGACCTGAGGCGCGTGTTCCGGTCACTCAAGCCCGGGCAGGTCGACGGCGCGTTCCTGCTCTCTCCGAGCTTGCGGCTCAATCACACCGCCCTCACGATCCAGCTGGCCCGGAAGGCAGGCATCCCGGTCCAGGCCCACCGGAAAGAGTGGGTCGAGCAGGGCGCATTGTTCTCGTACGGATCCGATCTCGCACCGATCGGGCGAGAGGGGGCGCGCTATGTCGACAGCCTCCTGAGGGGGAAGTCGCCTGCGGACCTCCCGGTACGAGAGATCCCGACAGTCGAGTTCGCGATCAACCTCGCGACCGCCAACCGGCTCGGCATCAAGGTTCCGCAGGGGATGATCATCCGCGCTGACGAGGTGTACCGGTAGCCCCGGCCCCGACGCCCGGAGCAGACAGCGTGGACGCGCCTGCACGGCCGCACCGACGTCTGATCTGGAAGTACACCGCCGTCGTGGTCACCCTCGTGGCCTCGGCCACGATCTCCGTCGGCCTCACGGAGCTCTACTTCACCTCGCAGGACATCAAGCGAGCGGTGACCCGTGTCGAGAAGGACAAGGCGTCGTCGGCGGCGAGCTCGATCAGGCAGGAGACGCGCGCGCTCATACGCGAGCTCGAGTCGGTTGCCCAGCCCACGGTGGGGAAGGGTCAGGCGGGACTCGAGGAACGCGTGCAGGACTTCCAGCGGGTCCTCGAGCGCGAGCCGCTCGTCAGCAGCCTGACCTACATCGACGGGACGGGGAAGGAGCAGCTGCGCAGCTCGCTTCTCGAGCCCGTCAGACGCAACAGCGGAATCGACTTCTCAAGACGCCCCGCATTCGTCCGCGCACGCGCCGACAAGCAGTACCTCGGGCCGGTCCACTTCGTGCGCGGGTCGCAGCCGCACATGACGGCATCGCTGTCCGAAGGCGCGCCGGGACATGGCGTCATCGTCGCCGACCTCGACCTCAGCCCGGTGCGCGAAATCGTCGAGCGGGCGCGCGTCGGGTCGACCGGCTACGCCTACGCGGTCGACGACCGCGGTCAGCTCGTGACGCATCCCGACATCAATCTGGTGCTCCGCCATACGAGCTTTGCCGCACTGCCGCAGGTGCAGGCGGCCCTGCGTGCAAACGCCGATCCGCTCGATACCGCACGGGTTGGTCGTGACGAGAGCGGGACGAAGGTGCTCAGCGCGTACAAGACGGTCGAGCCGCTCGGCTGGCGCGTGTTCGTCGAGGAGCCGCTGAGCGAGGCGTACGCACCGCTCCGCGCGGCGATCTGGCGCACGGCGCTCCTCCTCGTCGTGTTCCTCCTGCTCGCCGTGGCGACGAGCGTCTACCTCGCTCGCAGGCTCGTCCAGCCGATCGAGTCGATCCAGGTCGCCGCAGCGAAGATCGGCTCGGGCGAGCTCGACCAGCAGATCGTGGTGTCGAGCAACGACGAGCTCGGTGCGCTGGCCGACGAGTTCAACCGCATGGCGGCGCAGCTCCGCGAGTCGTACGCAGGTCTCGAGCTGAAGGTCGAGGAGCGCACCCGAGAGCTCGCCACCGCGCTTTCGGAGCTCGACGAGAAGGGCCGCGAGCTCCAGGCAGCGAGCCAACACAAGTCGGACTTCCTCGCGAACATGTCGCACGAGCTGCGAACCCCGTTGAACGCGATCATCGGGTTCTCGCAGGTTCTCCGCGAGGAGATCGTCGGCGGCATCAACGAGAAACAGGCGGAGTACCTGGAGGACATCCTCTCGTCGGCGAACCACCTCCTCTCGCTCATCAACGACGTGCTCGACCTGTCCAAGGTCGAGGCGGGCCAGGTGGAGCTCGAGATCGCGCCGTTCTCGCTTCGCGAGGCGCTCGAGCGCGGCGTCTTGATGGTGCGCGAGCGAGCCATGAGGGACGGCGTCGAAGTAGCGCTCGTCACCGATCCGGACGTCGACCTCGTCGTGGGCGACGAGCGTCGCGTGAGGCAGGTGATCTTCAACCTGCTCTCGAACGCCGTGAAGTTCACGCCCGCCGGCGGAGCCGTCGACGTGAGCGCCGAGCAGGTCGACGGCGAGGTGCGAGTAGCCGTGACCGACACCGGCCCGGGGCTCGCAGCCGAGGACCACGAGCGCATCTTCGACGAGTTCCAGCAGACCAAGACGGGGATCGAGCTGCGCGAGGGCACCGGGTTGGGGCTCGCGCTATCGAAGCGCCTCGTCGAGCTGCACGGCGGCCGGATCTGGGTCGACAGCGAACTCGGACGCGGCAGCACGTTCGTGTTCACCCTGCCACTGGAGGCTCGACGCAATGGCCGGTGAACGCGTGCTGATCGTCGAGGACAACGAGAAGAACATGAAGCTCTTCCGGGACGTGCTCTCGGCGAAGGGATACGCGACGCTCGAGGCGTCCAGCGGGGAGGAAGCCGTGGAGCTGGCCATCGCGCACGCGCCGGAGCTCGTGCTGATGGACATCAGGCTCCCCGACGTCGACGGCGTCGAAGCCTTGCGGCGGCTGCGCTCGGACGAGCGGACCTCCTCCATCCCGGTGCTCGCGCTCACCGCCCAGGCGATGAGCGGCGACCGTGAGCGCTTCCTCGCAGCCGGATTCGACGGCTACATCCCCAAGCCCGTCGACATCAACGAGCTCGTCGGCCTGGTGAGCGAGCACTGCAAGAGGAACGCGTCGTGAAGGGCAGCGCGACGATCCTCGTCGTGGACGACGTCCCGCAGAACGTCCGTCTGCTCGAAGCCGTCCTGGAACCCCGCGGCTACGAGGTCGTGACCGCAACGGACGGCCTCGCCGCACTCGAGCTGGTCGATTCGTCGCGGCCCGACCTCGTTCTGCTCGACGTCCTCATGCCCGGCATGGACGGATACGCGGTGTGTCGCCGCATCCGCGAGCGTGAGGAGACCGCCGTCCTGCCGGTGATCATGGTCACGTCCAGTACGGGCCACGAGAAGCGGCAGGCCATCGAGGCCGGCGCCGACGACTTCGTCCAGAAGCCGTTCGACCAGCACGAGCTGCTCACGCGCGTCCGCTCGCTGCTGCGGATCAAGCGCTACCACGACACCATCAAGGCTCAGACGTCGGAGCTGCTCGAGCTCAACCGCACGCTCGAGGAGCGCGTACGAGCACAGGTCCAGGAGCTCGAGCGGCTCCAGCGACTGCGCCGATTCCTGTCGCCGCAGGTCACCGATGCGATCGTCTCGTCGGGCGACGACTCGATCCTCGCCAGCCATCGGCGGGAGGTCGCGATGCTCTTCGCCGACCTGCGCGGCTGGACGAGCTTCGTCGACACGGTCGAGCCCGAGGAGCTCATGCGTGTGCTCGGCGAGTTCCACGAGACGATCGGAGAGCTCGTGCGCCGGTTCGACGCCACCGTGGGGTTCATCGAGGGCGACGGTGTCCAGCTCTTCTTCAACGATCCGATCGAGATCCCGGACGCCGCGCTGCGGGCCGTTCGGCTCGGATGCGCGTTGCGAGAGGAGATGGCGGAGCTGACGTCGCGCTGGAGGAGGCGGGGACACGACCTGGACTTCGGGGCAGGGATCGCCCTGGGGTACGCGACGTGCGGCGAGATCGGCTTCGAGGGGCGCTCGGACTACGCGGCGATCGGCGCGGTGACGAACCTCGCGTCGCGGCTCGCAGACGAGGCAACCGCCGGCCAGGTCCTGATCGATCAACGGCTCTACGCAGAGGTCGAGGCAGACGTCGAGGTGGAGGTCGTTGGAGAGTTCCAGCTGAAGGGATTCCGCCGACCGGTCGCGGCGTTCGACGTCGTCGCGGTGCAGAAGCCGGCGACCGCCGCTCCTCGAATTGCGAGCGAGACGTGACGCCAGCGGTACGCGAAATCCACCCCGGCACGAGCCGCGTGCGCCGGACACTCAGCCCGGCACGGCCTCAGAGCGCCGTCGTCGCGACCGGCTGCGTCGTGCGAGCCTCGAATGCGTCGATGTCCGCTTCGTGCCGGAGCGTGAGCCCGATCGAGTCGAGCCCGTTCAGCAGGCAGTGGCGCACGAACGGATCGATCTCGAACGCGAAGGCGCGGCCGGAGGAGTCGGAGACCGTCTGACTCTCGAGGTCGACCGTGAGATCGAGGTCCGACAGCGCCGACTCCATGAGCTCCTTGACCTGCTGCTGCGGCAGCGCGACCGGGACGAGCCCGATCTGGACCGAGTTCGAGAAGAAGATGTCGCCGAACGAGGGCGCGATCACGACGTCGAAGCCGTAGTCCTGCAGCGCCCAGGCGGCGTGCTCGCGCGAGGACCCGCAGCCGAAGTTCGGCCCCGTGACGAGGATCCGCGCGGCGTCCCATCCGGGCCGGTTCAGCTCGAAGTCCGGATCCTGGCGCCAGTCGTAGAAGAGGAACTCGCCGTATCCGGTCCGCTCGATCCGCTTCAGGAACTGCTTCGGGATGATCTGATCGGTGTCGACGTCGGGCCGGTCGAGCACGGCCGCTCCCGCGGTGACTGAGGTGAACGCCTTCACGCCGCGACCCCGTTCCAGTCGCGGACGTCGACGAAATGCCCGGCGATCGCGGCCGCGGCAGCCATCACCGGGCTCACGAGGTGCGTCCTTCCGCCTCGCCCCTGCCGCCCTTCGAAGTTCCGGTTCGAGGTGGACGCGCAGCGCTCGCCCGGCGAGAGCACGTCCGGGTTCATCCCGAGGCACATCGAGCAGCCGGCGTTGCGCCACTCGAACCCGGCGGACTCGAAGACGCGATCGAGACCCTCGTTCTCGGCCAGCTGCTTCACGACTGCCGAGCCCGGTACGACCATCGCCCGGACACGCGGGTTCACGCGCTTGCCGGCAACGACAGCCGCGGCCGCCCTCAGATCCTCGATCCGGGCATTCGTGCACGAGCCGATGAAGACGCGGTCGAGCGCAATGTCGCGCAGCGCGACTCCCGGCTCGAGATCCATGTAGACGAGTGCACGCTCGATCGCTGCCCGCTCGTCGGGATCCTCGATCACGGAGGGATCCGGCACTGCGCCTCCGATGGGAGCGACCATTCCGGGGTTCGTGCCCCAGGTGACCTGGGGCTCGAGCTCGGCGACGTCGATCGCGACCTCGGTGTCGAACGTCGCGTCGTCGTCCGTCCGCAGCTCGCGCCAACGGTCGAGTGCCTGCTCCCAGTCGGCGCCGTTCGGCGCGCCCGGGCGGCCCTCGAGGTAGGCGAACGTCGTGTCGTCGGGCGCGATCATCCCAGCGCGCGCGCCGGCCTCGATGGACATGTTGCAGATCGTGAGCCGCCCCTCCATCGACAGCGCCCGGATGGGGTCGCCCGCGTACTCGAGCACGTGCCCGACTGCGCCGCCGACGCCGATGCGGCCAATCGTGCCGAGGATGACGTCTTTGGGCGTGACGCCGAACGGCAACTCGCCGACGTACTGGATGCGCATCGACTTCGGCCTCAGCCGCCGCAGCGTCTGCGTCGCGAGGACGTGCTCGACCTCCGACGTGCCGATCCCGAAGGCGAGCGCGCCGAAGGCCCCGTGGGTCGAGGTATGGCTGTCGCCGCACACGATCGTCATGCCGGGCTGCGTGACGCCGAGCTCCGGCCCGATGACGTGGACGATGCCCTCGCGCCCGCTCCCGGTTGCGTACAGCGGGATGCCGAACTCCTCGCAGTTCGTCCGCAGAGCCTCGAGCTGCGCCTTGGCAAGCGGGTCGGTCACCGGGCCGGGCGTCGTCGGGACGTTGTGATCCATCGTCGCGAGCGACAGGTCGGGCCGCCGAACGCTGCGCCCGGCGAGCCGCAGCCCCTCGAACGCCTGCGCCGACGTCACCTCGTGGATGAGGTGGAGATCGATGTAGAGGAGCGCGGGCTCGTTCTCGGCCTCGCGCACGATGTGCGACTCCCAGATCCGGTCGAATAGCGTCTTCGGCATGACCGCCAACGGTAGCGATCGCGCCGACGCAGCGCTGCGGCGCGACGTTCGCCTCCTCGGCGACATCCTGGGACGCATTCTGGTCGAGCAGGAAGGGCAACAGCTGCTCGACGAGGAGGAGCACATCCGCCTCCTCGCCCGCGACGCGCGCGCGTCGGGAGAGAGCGCGCGGCACGACGAACTCCGAAGAGCCGTGTCCGCGCTCGGGCCGGAGCGCCAGGCGCTCGTCCTGCGCGCGTTCGGTGTCTACTTCCAGCTCGTCAACCTCGCGGAGCAGCACCATCGCCTCCGCAGACGGCGGCAGTACGAGCACGAGCAGCGCGTCCCGCGCGAGTCCCTCGCCGAGGCGGTCGCCCGGCTCGTGCAGGCAGGGATCGAGGCAGAGGAGCTCGAGCGAGCCGCGCGCGGCCTCTCGCTGGAGCTCGTGCTCACGGCCCATCCCACCGAGGCGACGAGACGCACGGTGCTCGCGGCTCATCTTCGGCTCGCGAGGCTGCTGGGGCAGCTCGACGACGCATCGCTGACGCCGGCTCGCAGACGCCGAGTGGAGGCCGCGCTCGCCGAGGAGGTCACACTCCTCTGGCAGACGGACGAGATCCGCTCACGCCGCCCGCACGTCGTCGACGAGATCCGTCACGGGCTCTGGTTCTTCGAGCAGAGCCTCCTGCGCGTGGCCGAGCTCCTTCTCGCCGACTATCGGCGACTGCTTCCCGGCGCGCCGGCGCCGTTCCGCTTCGGGACGTGGATCGGCGGAGACCTCGACGGCAACCCGGCAGCGGGGCCCGAGACGATCGCGGAGGCGCTCGACCAGGCTCGCAAGCTCGCGCTCGAGACGTATGCGGACGAGGTGCGCGAGCTCGCCCGCGCGATCGGCATCTCGAGCACCATCGCCGAGCCGTCCCCCGAGCTCACGGCGTCGATCGCCGAGGACGAGCTGGCGCTGCCCGAGTACACCGCCGAGCTCGAGGACCGGAACCTCGACGAGCCCTATCGGCGCAAGCTGAGCTTCGTCTGGAGGAGGCTCCGGAACGGGCTCGAGAGCGCTGGTGTCGACTACGCGTCTGCGAGCGAGCTTGCCGCCGATCTCGACGTGATCGACCGCAGCCTGCGGGCGAGCCGCGCAGAGCGGGTGGCCGACGGGCGCCTCGCCGCGTTGCGTCGCCGGGTCGAGCTCTTCGGGTTCCACATCGCCAAGCTCGACGTCCGCGTCCACGCCCGTGAGCTCCGTACCGGTTCGGAACGGATGGTTGCGACCTTCGCCGCGGTGCGGCGAGCCCGCGAGCGCCACGGTGCCGGCGCCTGCGACACGCTGATCGTGTCCGGGACGAGCGCTCCCGCGGACGTTCTCGCCGCGCTCGATCTGGCTGACGAGCAGGGGCTCGAGGTTTCGCTCGTGCCGCTCTTCGAGACGATCGACTCCCTCCGGTCGGCCGCACCGACCGTCGAGGCGCTCCTCGACGACGCGCGCTACGCACGGCTCGTCGAGCGTCGCAGAGCGCGGCTCGAGGTGATGGTCGGCTACTCGGACTCGGGGAAGGACGGCGGCTACCTCACCGCACAGTGGGAGATCCACCGTGCGCAGCGGGCCTTGGCGGAGCTTGCCAAGCGTCGCGGGATCGAGCTCACGATCTTCCACGGTCGTGGCGGCAGCGCCGGGCGCGGAGGCGGGCCGACGCATGCCGCGATCCTCGCGCAGCCGGCCGGCCATCCGCCGGGCCGGCTCAAGTTGACGGAGCAGGGCGAGACGGTGTCGTTCAAGTACGGGCTGCCCGGGCTCGCGTACCGAAACCTCGAGGCGGCGCTGTCCGCGACGCTCGTGTCCGCATTTCCCGACGTCGCTGGTGCCGAGCCCCCTGACGGGGCGCCCGAGGTCCTGACCTCGCTCTCGGACGAGGCCTACCGCCGGTACCGATCGCTGGTCTGGGAGGACGAGGCATTCGTGTCGTTCTTCCGGCAGTTCACGCCGATCGACGAGCTGGCACTGCTCGAGATCGGATCCCGCCCGGCGCGCAGGCCCGCGGCGAAGGACTACCTCGCGTCGCTCCGGGCGATCCCGTGGGTGTTCGCCTGGACGCAGAACCGGTGCCTGCTGCCCGCGTGGTACGGGTGCGGGAGCGCGTTCGCCTCCGTCGACACACGCGAGCTCCGCCACCTCTACGGTGCGTGGCCGTTCTTCCGCTCGCTCGTCGAGAACCTCGAGATGACGCTCGCGAAGTCGAGCCTCGAGATCGCCACTGGCTATCTGGAGCTCGTCGATCCTGGGCCGGATCGCGAGCGGCTCTTCGGCGAGATCAGGGCCGAGCACGGGCGCACGGTCTCCGCGGTGCTCGAGATCGTCGACGCGCAAGGGCTCCTGGACCGACATCCCGTCGTCCAGCGCTCCGTCCGTCTTCGGAACCCCTACGTGGACCCGATGAACGCGGTCCAGATCGAGCTCCTCCGCCGGTATCGCGATCCGAGTGCACCCGAGTCGGAGCGGGACGAGGTGCGCCGTCCGCTCCTGCGCTCGGTCGCCGGGGTCGCCGCCGCGCTGCGCAACACCGGGTGAGCCGCCGGCCGGCGGCGCGCTTGCGTCCGTCATCCACGTCCGCTAGGGTGCGCCCTTCTCGCCGCCGAGGAAGGCGGCGAAGAGGAGGCATCGAGGCCTCAGGGGTAGCGCCCCTGGGGTCTTTTTCTTTGGTCCGGCGAAGGAGGCGAGCGATGACGAAGGTCGAGGCGGTGGTCATTCGAGAACGCGTCGAGACCGTGATCGACGCGGTCGAGCAGCAGACCGGCCACGTCGGCGTGACCGTGGTCGAGGCGATCGGCCACGGCCGCCAGCGCGGAATCACGCACGAGTACCGGGGCCGGATCTTCGAGTCCCGCTTCCTGCCGAAGGCGGTGCTCACCTTCGTCGTCGACGACGGCATCGCCGAGGCGGTCGTGGACGCGATCGTCGACGCGGCGCGCAGCGGCAACGAGTCGGGCGACGGGATCGTCTGGACGACCCCGGTGCAGAACGTCACCCACAACCGAACCGGACTGACTCTGGAGGAGGTGGAGATCGGATGACGACGCAGCAGCTCACGATCGCGACGAGCACCGTCTGGGTGATCATCGCGGCCGTTCTCGTGATGTTCATGCAGGCCGGGTTCGCGTTCCTCGAGGCCGGGCTCACGCGCATGAAGAACGTCGGCCACATCGCCGCGAAGAACGTCCTGATCTTCGCCCTCGCCTCCCTCGTCTACTTCATCGTCGGGTTCGGGATCGCCTTCGGCGACGGCGGCAACGGCATCGTCGGCGGTTCCGGGTTCATGCCCTCGATCGACGACCTCATGACGGTCGGCCAGTCGCCGTTCTCATGGTTCGGGGAGATCCCGGCCGCCGCCGGCTACTTGTTCGAGGTCGTGTTCTGCGCAGTCTCGCTCGCGATCGTCTGGGGCGCGATGGCCGAGCGGACGAAGCTCTGGGTCTACTTCGCCTTCGGCGTCGTGTTCACGCTCGTCTACTCGGTCGTGTCGCACTGGATCTGGAGCCCCGACGGCTGGCTGTTCTCGAAGGGGATGCAGGACTTCGCCGGCTCGACGGTCGTCCACTACCAGGGTGCGCTCGCGGCGCTCGCCGGTGCCCTCCTCCTCGGGCCGCGGATCGGCAAGTTCGGCGCCGACGGCAAGCCGAACGCCATTCCGGGCCACAACATGGCGTTCACGACGCTCGGCGTGATCATCCTGTGGTTCGGGTGGTTCGGCTTCAACCCCGGGTCGACGCTCTCGGTCGACTTCGGAGGCGTCGGCTTCTTCGCCTACGTCGCGCTGAACACGAACCTCGCGGCGGCGGCCGGTGTCATCGGGGCCGTCGCGACGTCCTGGATCGTGATCAAGAAGCCGGACCTCTCGATGATGCTGAACGGAGCAGTGGCCGCGCTCGTCGCGATCACGGCGGCCTGTGCGTTCGTCGCGCCGTGGGCCGCGATCGTCATCGGGCTTGTGGCAGGCGTCATCGTCGTCCTCGGCGTGCTCGTCGTCGAGCGCGCGCGGATCGACGACCCGATCGGCGCGATCTCCGCACACGGGATGGCGGGCGTCTGGGGGACGCTGTCACTCGGCTTCCTCGCGCTCCCGGGCCAGGCGAAGAGCCTCGCCACCGGGAGCGGCGGCCTCTTCTACGGCGGGGGCTTCCACCAGCTCGGCGTGCAGCTCGTGGGCCTCCTCACTGTCGGCGTTTTCACCTTCGCGATGTCCTTCGGTGCCCTGTGGCTGATGAAGGTGACGTTCGGCATTCGCACCGAGCCGGAAGACGAGACGGCCGGCCTTGACGTCTCCGAGCACGGGATGTGGGGCTACCCCGAGTTCTACATCCCGGTCCCGGGCGGGTACGGGACCGAGTCGCACGGGCATCTCGGAATCAAGCACTCGCACCCGGCACCGGCGGCCACGGCTACGGCGGCAGTTCCGCTGCCCGAGCCCTCCTGAGGCCAGCGGCCGCGCACGACCGGAGTCCTGCCCGGTCGTGCGCGGCTCGGCGCCTCAGCGCAGGAAGTTGTCGGCCATGGTCCCGCCGGTCGGCGTCAGCACCGACTCCGGGTGGAACTGCACGCCCTCGACGCGGATACGAACGATGCCGCACGCCCATGACCTCGCCGTCGTCGGTACGGGCGGTGACCACGAGGTCGTCGGGAACCGTCACCGCTGCGAGCGAGTGGTAGCGGCCGACCTCGATCTCATCGGGGAGTCCGGCGAAGACACCCTGGCCGTCGTGGTGTATGACGCTCGCCTTCCCGTGGAGCAGCGAACGAGCCTGACCCACCGAGCCGCCGAAGGCCTCCACGATCGCCTGGTGGCCCAGACAGACGCCGAGCGTCGGCACCTCGGGACCGAGCGCGCGGACGAGCTCGAGCGAGAGCCCGGCGTCCTCGGGCCTCCCGGCCCGGGCGAGACCACGAGCCGGTCGGGTCGGAGCGCCGCGGCCTCCTCGACCGTGATGGCGTCGTTGCGATGGACGTGCACCTCCGCCCCGCGCTCCTCGAAGAGGTGGACGAGGTTCCACGTGAACGAGTCGTAGTTGTCCAGAACAAGCACTCTCATGCGTACTCGGCCTCCGCCAGCTCGATCGCGGACTCGAGCGCAGCCAGTTTCGCAAGACACTCGCGATGCTCGGCCTCGGGATCGGAGTCCGCCACGACCCCGGCGCCTGCCTGCAGACGTGCGATGCCGTCGGAGACGACGATCGTCCGCAACGCGATGCAGGTGTCCATCGAGGCTCCCGGGAGGACGTACCCGACGGCCCCGGCATAGGGACCCCGGCGGTAGCCCTCGAGCTCCGAGATGATCTGCATCGCGCGCACCTTCGGCGCGCCGGTCACGGTCCCGGCGGGAAAGCACGCACGCAGCACATCGAAGGGCGTGACGCCGTCGCGAAGGTCTCCGGTCACCTCCGAGACGAGATGCGAGACGTGCGAGAACCGCTCGACGTCCATGAATCGCGTGACGTGCACCGTTCCGCCCAGGCAGACGCGGGAGAGGTCGTTGCGACCGAGATCGACCAGCATCACGTGCTCGGCGCGGTCCTTCTCCGAGGAGAGCAGCCGCTCGACGTCGCCGTCGTCCGGGCTCGTCGTGCCCGCGATCGGGCACACACTCGCGCGGCCGTTGTCGCACGCGACGAGCCGTTCGGGCGAGGAGCCGACGAGCGCGAGCTCGTCGAGCTCGAACAGGAACAGGTACGGAGACGGATTGACTCGACGCAACGCCCGGTAGAGCGCGAGCGGCGACGCCGAGGTCGGCCGCTCGGCGCGCTGCGAAGGGACGATCTGGTACGCGTCGCCCGCGCGGATGTGCTCCTGGCACGTGCGCACCATCTCCTCGTAGCGCTCCTGCGCGGGAAGCGGCGGAGCTCGCCGTGGCTGCCGCCTGCCGGCTCCGGCTCGACGAGCGGCTCAGCGAGCTGCCGTGCGATCTCGTCCGGGTCGCCGGCGAGCACCTCGGCGACGCCCGCGCCGTGGTCGAAGCGCACGAGCGTCTCCGCGACGACGAATGTGCTCTCGGGCAGGCCCATGCCGTCGGCCGGCATGCGGCACGGTCGGCTCGAGCTTGGCGACGTAGTCGTAGGAGACGTAGCCGACGACCGGCAGGTCGAGCGTCTCGGCTTCCTCGAGACCGACCAGCCGCGATCCGCGACCGACGAACGAGTTCCGTCCGAGCCGACCTCGCTCGACGGACTCGAGCAGGAAGCTTCCTCCGCCCTCGCCTCGCAGCCGCAGGTACGCGCCGAGGGGCGTGAGGAGGTCGGCGGGGATGGCGGTCGTCGGCGTCATCGGCGACGAAAAAGGCCTCTCACGAGGCCTCGGGCGAAGTCGGGATGTTCGGGCGTCTCACGAACGCGCGCTCCCGCCTCGCGTCGACAGCCACCACCATGCGGTTCCCTCGCTGGTCACGGCCGGAGCGTAACAACCTGCGCGAGCACGGCGAGCGCGGCGGCAACTTCGCCCTCGCTGACGGTGAGGGGCGGGGCGAGCCGGACGACCTGCTCGCCGGCGGTGAGGACGAGGAGCCCCTCGCGGCGCGCGGCCTCGACGACATAGCCCGCAGGCCCCGCTGTCTCGAAGCCGACCAGGAGGCCACGTCCGCGCACGTTCCTCACCGGCAGCTCGCGCGAGACCTGCAACGAGCTCGGAACCGCGCGCGCCGACGTTCGCCAGCAGCTCGTCGTCGATCGCTTCGACGACGGCGCACGCGGCGGCCGCAGCCACGGGATTCCCGCCGAACGTCGAGCCGTGATCGCCCGGCGCGAAGGCGCCCGCAGCCTCGTCGGCGACGAGGAGCGCACCGATGGGAAGCCCGTTTGCGAGCCCCTTCGCGAGTGTGACGAGGTCGGGTCGTACACCGAGCTGCTCGAAGGCGAAGAACGTGCCGGTACGTCCGATGCCGACCTGCACCTCGTCGAGGCAGAGGAGCGGAGGCAGCGCCGCAGCGCGGCCGCGACGAACTCGTGCTCGAGCGGGACGACGCCGCCCTCGCCGAGAACCGGCTCGAGCAGGATGAGCCCGACCTCGTCGTCCACTGCTGCGGTCAGCGCAGCGACGTCGTTCGGCGGCACGAACCGCACGCCCGGGACGAGCGGCGCGAACGGCTCGCGCTTCGCGGGCTGTCCGGTCACCGAGAGCGCGCCGAGCGTGCGTCCGTGAAAGCCGCCCTCGAGCGCGACGACGCCGGTCTTGCCGGTCGCCTTGCGCGCGTACTTCAGTGCGGCCTCGACCGCCTCGGCGCCCGAGTTGCAGAAGAACGCCTGCGCGCCGCCGAAGCGCGCGGATAGGCGCGCCGCGAGCTCCTCCGCCGGCTCGGTGCGGTAGAGGTTCGACGTGTGCCAGAGCCGGTCGAGCTGCGCGCTGCGCGGCCGCGAGTGGCGCCGGATGGCAGTGCCCGAGCGAGACGACGGCGATGCCGCCGCCGAAGTCGAGGTATTCCCGGCCGCTCGACGTCCCAGAGCCCGGCAGCCGTCGCCGTCGACGATCGTCAGATCGGCGCGCGCGTAGGTCGGCAGCATCCGCTCGAGCCCGGATGACGGCATCGACGGTCACGCCACCACCGCGGTCTCGCCGATCTCGGCCGTCAGCCCGGCGCGAGCAGCCTGCACCGCCGCCATCAGCTTCGGGACGATCCCGCCCTCGAAGTGCCCGCGCTCGAGGAGCTCTGCCGCACGGTCGACGTGGATCGAGCGGCAACACCGCGCCCTCGAGGTAGCACGCCGGGCACGTCCGAGACGAAGACGAGGCGCTCGGCGCCGAGGCCGACGACGCGACCGCGGCCGCGGCCTCGTCGGCGTTGACGTTGAGCGGCCCGACCGCGATCGGCGTGACCACCGGGATCCGCCCGCTCGCCAGCGCGTGCTCAACCACGGGGGGAGGGACAACGGCTCGCCGACGAGCCCGAGCTCGGAGACGGGCGTCGCCTCGAGCCCGATCTCGTCCCCGACGAGCTGGACGGCGGCTGGCCCGAGCGCGGCGGACAGCTGTCCCCGACGGCGACGAGCGAATCGCGTACGACCGCGAGCGTCGCCGCGTCGGTGAAGCGCCGACCGTGGACGAACCTGACGGGAGGCCACGAGCCTCGAGCTCGGCGCGTGATCTGCGGCCCGGCGCCGTGAACGACGACGACCTCGTCGCCCGCCGCACACGCTCGAGCACGAGCGCCGACCGACGCGGCTCGCGACACGCCCGCCGAGCTTTACGACCGACCCGCATCAGGTCGTGTACTCCGCGTTGAGCTGCACGTAGTCGTAGGTCAGGTCCGACGCGAGGTACGAGGCGCGCCCCGCCCCGAGGCCGAGGTCGAGGTCGATCCGGCAGCCGAGCCGCCGAGACTCGGGCTCGACGCCGATCGGCTCGCCCTGCTGGAAGCACCGTCGACCCGTTGAACGAGACCGTGAGCGCTGTCCGACTCGACGTGCGCGAAGCCGCCGTTCCACGGCGCGGAGCCGGCGGCCGCGAGCACGCGGCCCCAGTTCGGGTCGCGGCCGAACGCGGCGGTCTTGACGAGCGGCGACGTCGCGATCCGCCGCGCGACCGCCTCGGCCTCCGGGTCGGACGCCGCGCCCGAGACGTCGATCTCCGAGAAGCACCGTCGCGCCCTCGCCGTCGGCGACGATCTGCTCGCGCGAGCCGCGCAGACCTCGGCGAGCGCGTGCGCGAATCGCTCGTCGTCGCCGTGCGTCCGCTCGACACCGCTCGCGCCGTTCGCGAGCAGGCACGACCGCATCGTTCGTCGAGCACTCGCCGTCGACCGAGATGCGGTTGAAGCTCTCGCTCGACCGCCGGCCGCAGGAACCGATGCGCCTCGCCCGGCTCGAGCGGGTAGTCGGTCGTGACGACCGCAAGCATCGTCGCGAGCCGCGGGTGGATCATCCCGGCGCCCTTCGCCATCCCGCCGACCGCGAACCCGTCGCCCTCGAGACGACTGCCTCCTTCGGCCAGCGTGTCGGTCGTGAGGATCGCCTCGGCGGCGCCGCCCCGCCGTCGGCTGAGAGCGCGGCGCACGGCGTCGCGCACGCCCGCCGAGCACCTTCTCCATCGGCAGCAGCGACCCGATCACGCCGGTCGAGAGGACGAGCACCTGCTCGGCGCACGAGGTCGAGCAGCCGCCGCGGCCTCGGCGGCGGTCGCCAGCGCGTCCGCGTCGCCCGCGCTCGCCGGTCGCGGCGTTCGCGACGCCGGAGTTGATCACGACCGCCTGCGGCTCCGCGTCTCGAGATGCCGCTTCGAGACGACGACCGGAGCGGCCAGGACCCGATTGTGGTCCACATCGCCGCGCCGACCGCCGGAACGGTCGAGCGCACGATGGCGAGGTCCGGCCCGCGCCGCGCGGATGCCCGCGTGCACGCCGGAGGCCGCGAACCCCGTGCCGCCGTGACGGCATCATACGAGCACGCCCGAGAGCCGCAGACCGGTCGTCTCGTCGAGCCCGAGCGCGAGGTTCGACGTTCTGCACGGCCTGCCCGGCGGCACCCTTGCCGAGATTGTCGAGCGCGCAGATGACGATGCCGATCGCCCGTGAGCGCGTCCTCGAAGACGCCGATCTCGGCGCCGTCGGTCTGCTGGATGCGCGCGAGCTCGGGCGCGACTCCCTCGGGCAGCACGTCGACGACGTGGCTCTCGGCATAGTGCTCCTCGAGAACGGCGCGCAGGTCCGACCCGCGCGAGCGCACGAAGCAGGTCGCCAGGAGGCCGCGCCGCACGGGGAGCAGGTGCGGCACGAAGGTCACCGGGAAGCCGAGCTGCGCGGCGATCTCGGGTGCGTGCTGGTGCACCCCGACCTTGTACGGCGAGACGTTCTCGAGGACGACCCCGGCGTGCGAAGACGACTCTGGGGTCCGCCCTGCACCGGTCATCCCCGACTTCGCGTCCACGACGACGCCGGTCGGCTCGATCTCGGCCGCGATCGGCCCGAGCGCGAGCAGGACAGCCGTCGCGTAGCAGCCGGGATTGGCGACGAGACGCCCGCTCGGCGCGCTCAGCTCCGGGAGACCGTACGACCACGACCCGAGCGACCCCGGTCGCGGGTGCTCGAACCCGTACCAGTCGCGATACACCTGCGGGTCGGCGAAGCGGTGTGCGCCGGACAGGTCGACGACGACGCCGCGCACCGGAGGCTCGAGCCCGGCAGCTTCCGCGTGCGAGAGGCAGAGGAACGTGACGTCGGCGCCGGCGTGCAGTGCCGCCTCGTTCGTGATGAACCGCGGCATCCGGCTCCAGCCGTTGCGGCCGAGCCGCGGATCGAGCGTCGCAGGGGTCTGGCCGGCGAGGGAGTCCGACCCGAGTGCGTACAGCTCGAGTGCCGGGTGCGCGAGGACGCGGTCCAGCGTCTCCTGGCCGACGTAGCCGGAGGCGCCGACGATGGAGACGCTCGCCATTCGCGTATTATGCACATGCGAGCGATATTATGCGTCAGCCGTCCGACGAAGGCCGGCGCTTCCGACAAGGGAGGCCGCTGGCGCGGCTAGCGCTCGACGTGCTCGACCCAGTCGACGTACGTGAACGCGTCGTTCGCCGGGCGCACCCCCGGCAGCCAGGACGGGAACCACGCGTTGACGTACAGGTACATCGACGAGCGGGGAAGGCTCGTCGTCCAGCTCTGCCGCTCGACGCCGTCGACGACGAACCGCACCGACCCCGGGTCGTACTCGATCGCGTACTCGTGGAACGCGGCCGTCGGGTCGAACCCGAGATTCGCGTCGACGGTGTGCGTCTGGGCCCCGCCGGAATACGTCGAGTACCACACGCGACCACTCGGGTCGTTGAAGATCTCGATGTCCAGCTCCTGCGCGAAGTCGGGCTTCTTGTAGAGGAAGAATGCCGTGAGCGAGGACGGCGCGTTCGCGACCTTGATGCGGGCGCGGTAGGAGCCGTACCGCGTCAGGCTCAGCCTGCGGGACCTCACCGCCGTTCAGCGTCCCGCCCGGCAGCTTGATGCCGAGCATCCCGGCGGAGACACCCACGTTCGCCGGGTCGATCACGCCCCAGCCGAACGGGCGGCTGCTCTTGTACCACTGGTGGACGTCGAGGGTCGTGAAGTCGTCACGGAAGTCGCCGGAGCGAGCAGCGCCGGCGAGTGACACGCCGAACACCAGCGTCGCGACGGCAAGGACGAGCAGCGGTCGCCAGATGCGATGCACCGGCGCAGTCTGGTCCGAGATCAGCGGTCTGTACAGGGGCCGTCGCTAAGCGGAGTGGCCACTCCGCTTTTGCTACAGTCGCCGGATGCCGCGCACGGAGACAGCCCAGCGACCGCTGCGCCGCGATGCCGAGCGGAATCGCGACCGCATCGTCGAGGCCGCGAGAGCTGCCTTTGCCCGCGACGGGATCGACGTCTCCGTCGAGGAGATCGCACGCCGCGCGGGAGTCGGCATGGGCACGCTCTACCGCCGCTTCCCCACGAAGCGCGACCTGATCGACGCGGTCCTCGAGGACGCCTTCTCCGAGATCTGCCGGGCGGCCGAGGACGCGCTCGGGCTGGAGGACGGTTGGCTGGGGTTCACGACGTTCCTCGACCGGGTCTTCGAGCTCCACGTGCGTAACCGCGGCATCAAGGACGTCATCGCGAGCGGCCAGCACGACCGACGGCGCCTCGAGGCGCTTCGCGCACAGATGCGACCGCTCGTGGCCGAGCTCATCACGCGGGCGCAGCAGCAGGGCACGCTGAGACCCGACTTCGTCGCCGAGGACATGCCGATCCTCATCTGGACCGGCGGGCGCGTCGCGGAGCTGACGTCCGCTGTCTCTCCCGAGCTGTGGCGTCGTTACCTCGGCTTCATGCTCGACGGCCTACGGACCGACGCGGCGACGCGGCTGCCCCACCCACCCCTCACGCGGGAGCAGCTCGACCGCGTGACCGGAGCGCGAGGATGACGGCCGCGAGCGTCGAGACGGCGGCTCCGCGGACCGCCTCCATCCGTGTGATCTTCGCCGCGCTCATGCTCGGCATGTTCCTCGCTGCGCTCGACCAGACGATCGTCGCGACGGCGCTCCCGACGATCGTTGGCGACCTCGGTGGTCTCAACCACCTCTCGTGGGTCGTCACCGCGTACCTACTCGCCTCCACGGTGTCGACGCCGATCTACGGGAAGCTCGGCGACATGTACGGGCGCAAGCCCGTGTTCCAGGCGGCGATCTTCATCTTCCTCGCCGGCTCGATGCTCGCCGGGCTCAGCCAGTCGATGGCGCAACTCATCGCGTTCCGCGCGATCCAGGGCATCGGCGCGGGCGGTCTCATCGTCAGCGCCCAGGCGATCATCGCGGACATCGTCCCGCCGAGGGAGCGCGGCCGCTACATGGGGCTGATCGGCGCCGTGTTCGGCGTGGCCTCCGTGGCCGGGCCGCTGCTCGGCGGCTTCTTCGTCGACAACCTCTCGTGGCGCTGGGTCTTCTACGTGAACATCCCGGTCGGCGCCGTCGCCGTCGCGATCGTGGCGCTCAAGCTCCACCTGCACGTCGTCCACCACCGCCACCGGATCGACTACCTGGGCGCGGCGCTCCTCGCAGGAGCAGTGAGCGCGCTCATCCTCGTCACCACCTGGGGCGGGAACGAGTACGCCTGGGGTTCCGGGTCATCATCACGATGGCCGTCGTCGGCGTCGTCCTCCTCGGCGTATTCGTCTGGCAGGAGCGCCGCGCGGCGGAGCCGGTCATCCCGCTGACGCTCTTCGAGTCGCGCGTCTTCAACGTCTCGAGTGCGATGGGCTTCACGATCGGTATGGCGATGTTCGGAGCGATCGTGTTCATCCCGCTCTACCTCCAGCTCGTCTACGGAGCGAGCCCGACGAGCTCCGGGCTGCGGATGATCCCACTGATGGCCGGGCTCCTCATCGCAGCCGTGTTCTCGGGCCGCCTCATCAGCCGCATCGGTCGCTACAAGGTCTTCCCGATCGTCGGCACCGCCGTGCTCGTCGTCGGCATGTACCTGCTCTCGAGGCTCGGCGTCGGCACGGCGCCCTGGCTCGCGTCCGTGTACATGGCGATCGTCGGCGTCGGGATCGGGCTCGTGATGCAGGTGCTCGTGCTCGTCGTCCAGAACGACGCCAGACCGCGCGAGATCGGGGTCGCGACCGCGACGGCGACGTTCTTCCGCTCCGTCGGCGGGTCGTTCGGTGTCGCGCTCTTCGGCGCGATCTTCGCCTCCCAGCTCACGGACGCTCTGAAGAAGCTCCCGCCGGAGTCCGCGAAGTATCTCGCGGGCGGCGTCCACCTGAGCCCGGAGCAGGCCAAGCTGCTTCCGCCCGAGGTGCACGCGCAGTTCCTCGACGCCTTCTCGCACTCCCTGCACGGAGTCTTCCTCTTCGGCCTCCTGCTCGCGATCATTCCCTTCGGGCTCTCGTGGCTGCTCAAGGAAGTCCCGCTCCGCACGACCCTGCACAATCCGGACGAGCCCGCGGCCGAGCCCGTCGTCTGAGCAACCCGGTGCTCAAGGTACTGGGGGCGGAGCCGCCCGGCCAGGCCCCCCTCGAGACGCGGCAGGGGAGGGAACCCCCGCGAGGGGTGCCCGGCACCGCGTCGCCACGCTCAGCGTATGAGGCGGGACGCCAGGTGCAAGCCCGAGCTCGAACGCCGGGTTCGAGAGTCCCACGCCCGGGTATGCAGAACACGACGGATTGGAGGTGAAACATGATCTGGCTCCTGGTGCTCCTGCTCTTGCTCCTCGCAATCGGTGGAGGAATCGTCATCTCGAAGCTCCTCTACTTCTTGCTCATCGTCGTGCTCATCCTCGCGATCCTCGGGGCGTTCAACCGCACGACCACCTGAGACGCCCTTCTCAGGCGCGTAGCAGCGGTCGACCGAAAGCGATCGTGCTCAGAGCTTGTCGAGCTTCGAGCGCGCCGCGTCGACGGCTCGCGCGGCGCGGTCTCGCTGCCTGACTGCGTCGGCGAGCGTTCGCTCCGCGTCACGAAGGGCGTCCTCCGCACGGGCAAGCTCCCCGCGAAGCTGCTGCTCGCGGGCTTGGCGCCGCTCGTCGCTGCGGCTCGTCTTCGGCGCGCGGCCGCCCCGCCGCTGCGGAACGGCCATGCCTTCGAAGGACGAGAACCCGCTCGCCTCGAGCTCCTCGACGAGCACGCCGCGAGCGAGCGCCTCGCGTGATTCCTCCCCTGCCAGCGCCGCCCTCAGTAGGTCGTTTACGCGCCGCCGCATCGCCTCACTCGCCTTCTTTCCGCGCGAGAGCATGGCAACGGCGACGTCCGCGAGGAGTCCGAGCGCGCTTTCGAGATCAGCGATCGCGCTCTCGAACTGATCAGGCTTGCCCGCGAGCTGCGTCTTCCGGACACGTTCGGCCGCCTTGACCGCGTCACGCGCCGCGACGGACCGGTCGCGGGCCGCGCGGTTCACGGCGAGGACGACAGCCGAGGGCTTCTTGAGCGCCGCGACTGCCTGTGCGTCCTCGGCTCTCCCGTCGTCCTTCAGCTCACGTGCGACACGGTTGCGCTCGGCGACGAACGCCTCGGGGGCAACCGCGAGCAGCCTCTCCCCTTCAGGCGGCAATGTTCCCGACGAATGCGGCGAGGCCACGACGGGAATTGGATCAGAATGGGTCGAGGCGAGCCCTCGAACGCCGAGATCGCGGATCGGCTCTCCCTCTTCGCCGCCCTGCTGGAGCTCGCCGAGACGAACCCCTTCGCAATTCGCGCCTACGAGCGCGCGGCCGAGCTCGTCCGCTCGACGCCCACCTCGGTCGCCGAGCTCGTGCGCACGGGCCGCGTGCGCGAGCTCCGAGGTATCGGCCCGAGCATCGAGTCGAAGCTCCGCGAGCTCGTGACGACGGGAGAGATCGAGGAGCTCCGTGCCCTCGAGGCGGACACTGCACCCGAGCTCGTCGGCTTCGGTCGCCTCCTCGGTCTCACAGCGCAACGAATGATCGACATCGCTCGTTCGCTCGACCTCCGGACCGTCAGCGAGTTCATGAAGGCTGTCGAGGCCGGACGGCTCGCCTCCGTGCCCGGGATCGGCCCCGCCACCGAGGCGAAGGTCCGGGCCGCTCTCGAACGGAAGCCCGAGGCGCGGCTCGGGCTGACGCTCGCTCGGAGCCGCCCGACTCGCGGAGGCGATCGCCGAGGCGCTCGGCGGCGACATCGCCGGCCCGCCACGGCGGTACTGCGAGCTCGCCCACGAGCTCGCGGTCGTATGTGCCGCGGACGATCCGGAGCCGCTTCTCGAGCGGTTCCAGCTGCTCCCGACGATCGTGAGCGTGCTCGAGCGAGACGAGCGGCGAGCGCTCGGCGTCACACTCGAAGGGGTTCCCGTGACCCTCGTGGTCGCGAGCGAGCGGACGTTCGGCACCGAGCTCTTTCGCGCGACGGGATCGCCCGAGTACGTCGAGTCCTACGAGCCGCTCCCCGACGCGTCCGATGAGGAATCGCTCTTCTCGCACCTCGGGATCCCGTTCTGTCCTCCCGAGCTCCGCGAGTCACCACTCGCGCACGCTCCTCCTGACCTCGTCGAGCTCACGGACATCCGCGGCGACCTGCACTGCCACACGACGTGGTCCGACGGACGAGCGTCGGTGCGCGAGATGGCCGTCGCAGCCCGGACCAGGGGTTACGAGTACCTCGCGATCTGCGATCACACACCGAACGTCGGCGTGGTCACGGGACTCACGACCGACGACCTCGCACGGCAGGCCGACGAGATCGCCGAGGTGAACACGGAGCTCGCCCCGTTCCGCGTCCTGCGGGGCGTCGAATGCGACATCCGGGCGGACGGCAGCCTCGACGTCGAGGATGGTGCCCTCGCCGAGCTCGAGTGGGTGCAGCTCAGCCTGCACGCGGGCCAGCGCCGCCCAGCCGCCGAGCTGACGCGCATGGTCACGAACGCGATGCGGCACCCAGCCGTGCGCGCGCTCAGCCACCCCAAGGGCAGGATCCTCAACCGCCGCCCCGAGAACGCGCTCGACCTGGAGGAGGTCTTCGTCGTTGCGTTGGAGACTGGAGTGGCGCTCGAGGTGAACGGGTTGCCCGACCGCCTCGACCTCTCGGCGACGCACGTCCGCGAGGCGCTCGACGCGGGCGTCGAGCTCGTCCTCAACTCCGATGCGCACTCGGCGGGAAGCCTCGAGCGCGTCGAGCTGGCGGTCGCGACGGCACGAAAGGGAGGCGCGACCCGACCGTCCGTACTCAACTGCCGGCCGCTCGAGCAGCTGCTTCCGAAGCGGGCTCGCCGCTAGAGCTCTAGCTCGCGGCTTTCTTCACTGCCGACACGAGCTCGCGCTTCGACATCTTGGAGCGGCCCTCGATCCCCAGCTTGCGTGCGCGCTCGCCGAGCTCGCCGACCGTGAGGTCGTCGAGGGAGACCCCCTTCTTGCGTCCGTTCCCTCCGCCGTTGCGCCCGCCTCCGCGCTTCGCGCGCTCGACACTCTCGCGCAAGGCGGTGAGGATGTCCGCGGGCGCCTCTTCCTCCTCGGGCTCGGGAGCTTCGATTGCCTCACCGCGCCGCTTCTTCCGGACGACGTCCAGCAGCCGTTCGCGATACGTGTCCTCGTACCGCGTCGGATCGAAGTCGCCGGTGAAGCGATCGATCAGGCTCAGGGCCATCTCGAGCTCCTTCTTGTCGAGCTTCCCTCGCCGGTCGGGACGAACGTCCTCGTGTGGCCTGATCTCGTCCGCGTAGTACATCTTCTCGAGCAGGAGAACTCCGTCCTTCACTCGCAGGCAGGCAAGCTGCTCACGGTCGCGGAAGAAGAAGTCGACGAGGGCGGAGAGCTCGGCCTGCTCCATGGCCTCGACGAGCAGGCGGTAGACCTTCTCGGCGCCTTCTGCAGGCCCCGCGTAGTAGGTGCGCTCGAAGTAGATGGGGTCGATCTGATCGTGCGGCACGAAGTCGAGGATCTCGATCGACTTCGTCCCCTCGCCCCGTGCCGCCTCGAAGTCCTCGTCCTCGAGCAGGACGATCTTCCCGTCCGACTCGAAGCCCTTCTGGATCTCGTCGTCCGGCACGGGCTCGCCCTCGGACTTGCAGACCTTCAGGTAGCCGATCCGCGAACCGTCCTTCACGTGGATGAGATGCAGATCGAGGTCGTGCTCGTCGATCGCCGAATAGAGCTTGACCGGGACGTTCACGAGCCCGAAGGCGACGCTTCCACTCCAGATCGCGCGTGGCATGCGGGAAGGTTTCCCCGGTCTCGCGTCCCAAAACGCCCGGTTGCCACTGTTTTTCCGCGAGCGGCCACGGGTAGTTCCCGGTTCATGGCGGAACTCCGTGAGCGAGAAGCACGGCCAGCGGTGGTCGCGGCAGTCCCCTTCCTCGTCATCTGGCTCGCCTAGAGACGCCGTGCAGACGCTGCTGTTCAGTCGCGACGAGGTCGAAGACGTCCCGGACTGGCCCCCTGACGTTCACGGCCTGGGCCGCTCGTCGATCATGTGGATCGACCTCGATGGTCCGCTCGACGGTCGTACCCAGGAGCTGGCCGAGGCGCTCGATCTGAACCGGGACACGCGAGAGCGGCTCGCAGACGGTGCGAAGAGTCCGTACCTCGAGGATTGCGAGTCGTACCTCCACGTGACCGCCCTCGCCCCGTCGCGGGGGAATGGGCATGCCGAGCTCGTCAAGGTCGACTGCCTCGTCTCGCGGAGCTGGGTGGTGACGATGCACCAGGGATCGGTCCCAGTGCTCGACGACTTCCGCGAGCGTGCGTGCGGACCCGGCGAGACGGGAAAGCTCGACGGGCTCGAGCTTCTCGCAAACCTGCTCGAGTGGGTGCTCAACAGCTATCTCGAGGCCTTCGAGGAGATCGAGGTCGCACTCGAGGAGTTCGACACGCGCGCGATGGCGGGCTCCATGGACGAGACCGACTCCGAGCTGTCGCGGCTCGTCGAGCTGCGGCACGAGGTCGGGCGCCTGCGCCGAGCACTCACCTCCCATCGCGAGGTGCTTCTGGCCCTCACGAAGCCGGAGCTCGGAGGCGTCAGGACGGAGCACCACACGGACCGGTTCGAGAAGCTGCGGTTGCGGCTCGAGGACGTCGTCCAGTCCGCACGCGACAGCCGAGATTCGGTCGTCGGCTCGTTCGACGTCGTGATCGCACGGGCAGAGCAGCGGACGAACGAGATCGTGAAGGTCCTGACGCTCGCCTCAGTGCTGCTGCTTCCGGGCGCACTCATCGCAGGCGTCCTCGGCATGAACTTTCGGGTCGGCCTGTTCGAGCATGCTTGGCTCTTCTGGGTCGTCATTGGAGCCATTGCGGCCCTCGCCGTCGCAACGTTGGCCGCAGCCCGCGCGCGCGACTGGATCTGACGCGAGGACAGCGTTTGCAGCTGGCCGCCGCGGGTATCGACGGACCGAACTCGAGGAGGTGTGAAGATGCCCCCACGCGGAGTGAAGAAGGGCTCGAAGCGCGGTCGGCAGTACGAGCACATCAAGGAGTCGCTCCGGGAGCGCGGCGAGTCGGAGGACACGGCGGAGGAGATCGCCGCCCGAACTGTCAACAAGGAACGTGCGCGGGCGGGAGAGGCCCAGGACCCGTCGCGGCTCTCACGGTCCGACATCTCGTCCGGTCGCCGGGGCGGGATTCGAAGCCATCGCCGCGGCCCGCGCGGCCGCACGAGGACCAGCTGTACGAGGAAGCCAGGGACCGCAACATCCGCGGCCGCTCGAGGATGACGAAGGCTGAGCTCGAGCGCGCGCTCGGTCGTCGCTGACCGACTGAGGGACGCAACGCGCGTGCGGCCGTCAGGGCCGCACGCGCGTGTCTGGAGCTACGCCGACTCGGCCAGCTCGTCCCCGGTCGCCTCGACGAGGCTCCGGAGCTTCGTCTCCAGCTGGGCGAGCCCCTGCCGCTCGAGCTGCCGGGCGCGCTCGCGCGAGACGCCGACCTCGGCCGCGATCGCGTCCAGGGTCTGCTGCTCGCCCTCGAACCCGAACCGCAGCTCGAGGACGCGGCGCTCGCGCTCGGGGAGCGTCTCGAGCGCAGTCCGCACCGACTGGCGGCGGAGGGCATCGCCGGCCTCCTCGGCCGGATCGAGCGCGTCCCGGTCGGCGAAGAGGTCTCCGAGCTCGCCGTCGCCGTCCTCCCCGACCGCCTGGTTCAGAGAGACGGACGCCTCGACTGCGCCCAGCGCCTCCTCGACGTGTTGCAGCTCGTAGCCGCTCAAGGTCGCAAGCTCCTCCTGCGAGGGCTCGCGGCCATGCTCGACCTCGAACTCGCGGCTGAGGCGCGCCAGCTTCGCGCGTCGCTCGTGCACGTGGGCGGGCACACGAATCGTGCGCGAGCTGTTGGAGATCGCGCGCTGACAGGCCTGGCGGATCCACCAGGTTGCGTACGTCGAGAACTTGAAGCCCTTGCGCCAGTCGAACTTCTCGACCGCTCGGTTGAGGCCGATGACGCCCTCCTGGATCAGGTCTCCGAACGAGACGCCGCGTCGGCGATAGCGCTTCGCGATGTGGACGACGAGGCGCAGGTTGGAGTTGATCATGCGCTCCTTCGCCGCCCGGTCGCCCCGCTCGATGCGCTTCGCCAGCGCGACCTCCTCGGCCGCAGTGAGCAGGTCGTGCTTGCCGAGCTCACTCATGAACAGCGTCACCGAGTCGGTCACGCCGGTGAGGTCGGCCTCGAGGAGCAGACCCGCGTCCGCGTCGACGGTGTCGACGTCCTCGGCGTCGGCTTCGGGCTCGTCCGCGTCGACAGCGGCAGCCGTGATCTCGACCCCGCGCGACTCGAGCTCGCCGCGCAGACGCGCGAGCTCATCCTCGTCGAGATCGAGCTCGGCGGCCTTCGTCTCGAGCTCGAGCGCGTCGATGACCCCGTCGTCCTCGACCTCGTCGATGAAGCTCGTCAGTTCGTTCGTGTCAAACGTCGTTTCGATCTGATTCTCCTTTCCTCAAGCGGTGACCGCACGGAGTCGCCGTCGCTCGAAGCGCTCGATGCGACCCCCGCTGGCAATCGGTCGCTCCACGCCGGTGTACGCGGGATGACAGTTCGCGCACACCTCGAGCGCGAGCTCGTCGCGCACGGAGCGGGTGGTGAACTCGTTCCCGCACGCGCTACAGCGCACGTGGGTCGGAACGAGGTCGGGGTGGTTCCCCTTCATTCGAATATCTCCTCTCGTAGGTAAAAGCTGCAGGTGCGCGGCGACGCCGTTACGGACGGATTAGCCCGCCCGGTACGCATCTCTTTCCCGCGCCAGTGGTTGAAACGAACAAACCGTGTCCTGCATTCCTGCCGGCGAAGCCCTAGCGCAAGCTCTTCAGTGCGGGCCCAAGTGCCTGGCCGCCTGCGAGCACGGGCTCGAACAGATCGCCGTGCCGCTGCACCCGCTCGAGCGCCTCGCGCATCCCGAAACGCCGCGGCGTGACGTCCTCCGTGAGCTCGTCCCAGCGGAGGGGCGTCGAGACCGGCGCGCCCGGCTTCGGTCGCACCGAGTAGACCGAGGCGATCGTCTTGCCTCGCGCGTTCTGGCGGTGATCGACGAGCACTCCTTCGCGCTTGCGCTTCAGCCACTCGGTCGTCACCAGCCCCGGGTGCCCCTCCTCGAGCCGTCGCGCCACGCGCTCCGCGAACGCATAGGTCTTCTCGTACGTCGCGCGGCGGGCGATCGGGACGAGCACGTGAATCCCGTCGGCGCCACTCGTCTTCACGAAGGACTCGAGCTCGAGCCGCTCGAGCTCCTCGCGGATGAGGTGAGCGACGCGGATGGAGAGCGCGAAGCCGCCGTCGGGCGGGTCGAGGTCGAAGAGGACGAAGTCCGGGCGGTCGGGCTTGTCCACGCGGGAGTACCACGCGTTCATGTCGATGCAGTTCATCTGGACCATCCAGAGCAGCGCCTCCGGCGAGTTGACGAGGGGGAAGTCGACCATCCGCGACCCACCCTCGCGCGGGTAGGTGCGGAAGGCGCGCGTCGGGATCCAGAACGGCATCCCCTTCGGCGCCTGCTTCTGGAAGTACGTGTCCCCAGCGACTCCGTAGGGGTTGCGCTTCATCGTGAACGGGCGGTTACGAAGGTGCGGGACGAGCACGGGCGCGATCGCGCGGTAGTACTCGAACACGTCCTCCTTCGTGATCCCTTCGTCAGGGAAGAGGACCCGATCCGGGCTCGTGAGGCGGACGGACCGCTGCGCCACGGATCGGGTTCTACCTGTCCGGAGGCGCCATCAAGCCTCCAACCCGCGGAGGAGATGTCCGCTGCCTGCTCCTCGGACGACCACGGCGTGCGGCTCGCCCGAACGGGAGTCGAGCGCGTCGAGTGTAGTCTTGGGACGACCACAGGGATCAGAGCGAGTGCCGGTTTGGCTTTTACGCCTTCCGCTGCGCGTTCATGAAGCAGTGAAGGGAGCTGGACAGATGCCAACCGGAACCGTCAAGTGGTTCAACGACGACAAGGGCTACGGCTTCGTAGCGCCGGACGATGGAAGCAAGGATGTCTTCGTCCATCACACGGCAATCGGTGGGGAAGGGTTCAAGACCCTCGCCGAGGGTGCGAAGGTCGAGTACGAGGTCGAGCAGGGCCCCAAGGGTCCGCAGGCGCGAAGCGGCAGCGTCGTCGTTTCGGCTTGAGCTTTGTGAGCGGGGCCACGGCTATCAGCTGTGGCCCAACGCGCCCGCCCACGAACAAGAGAATGACTAGCTGCTATCTCGCACGGCGAGCGGAGGGAGCTGCGTCATCGCAGACACGGAGAGGCTGACGAGCACGCCGAAGCTCTCGTTCGATACCGGTGGCGAGTTCATCCGGCAGACGCGTCGAGAAGTCGAGGAGTACCTCTCCGCTCGTGGTACCCGCGTGCGCGGCCGAGCCGAGCTCTACGCGAAGGGCGTCGTTGCGTTCGTCGTGTTGCTCGGCTCGTGGCTGATGCTCGTGGTCGGCCAACCGGGCCTGTGGCTAGGTCTACTGAGCTTCGGCGGGCTCATCCTCGGGACGTCGCTGATCGCGTTCAGCGTGATGCACGACGCCAATCACGGCGCGTACTTTCGAACGCGCCGCCTGAACCACCTGATGGGCTGGACCGCCGATGCGCTGCTCGGACTCTCGAGCTACGCCTGGCGCGTGAAACACAACGTTGCCCATCACACGTACACGAACGTCGACGGCTACGACGCCGACATCACACAAGTCCCGCTCGCGAGGCTCGTGCCCGGGCAGACACCGCGCCCTTGGTACCGGCTGCAGCACTACTACATCTGGGCGATGTACTGCTTGATGGCGCTCCGGTGGCAGACAGTGGGCGATGTCGCCGCGTTCCGTCGGGGAAGCATCGGGACGAGCGCACTGCGTGTGCCCCGCCGCTGGGATCTCGCCGGCCTCGTCGGCGGGAAGGTGATCTTCGTGAGCTGGGCGATCGTCATTCCGATGCTCGTCTACCCATGGTGGGCCGTCATCAGCGCATATCTCGTCTACTCGATGGTCGTGAGCCTGATCATGGCCGTGACCTTCCAGCTCGCGCACTGCGTCGAGGAGGCCGACTTCGCCACTGCTGAGGAGCTCGCGAGCGAGCGGCGGCTCTGGGCCGTGCACGAGGTCGAGACGACGGTCGACTTCTGCCCGCGCAACCCGGTTCTGAGCTGGGTGGTCGGGGGCCTCAACTACCAGATCGAGCATCACCTGTTCCCGCGTGTGCCGCACACGCACTATCCGAACATCGCCAAGATCGTCCAGCGCAACGCGGAGCGCCATGGCGTCCGCTACACCACGCATCACTCGCTGCGCTCGGCACTCCGATCGCATTTCAGGCACCTGCGCACGATGGGGCGAAGAGGTGTCCCCGTCGCCCTCGAGATGGGTTGACCTCGGCGGGACATGCCGTTGAGGGGGCCTCGGCTCGAGGATCGAGGCCCCCACTCCATTTGGGCTAGACGCTCGTCGTCGCGCGCTCGGGAAGACCAACCGCGAAGCCGGCGTCGACCTCGAAGTAGGTGTTCTCAGCGGCGTCGCCGACGAGCGGGTCGAGGGAATTGCGAAGGGCGTCGATCGAATCCGACTCCCAGACACACACGCCTTTGGTCTTAGGCCTTGCCGCAGACCCGTCGTTGAGTACGGCCTCCGCGAACCGCTCGGCGGCGCGGCGCGCCTCTTCGAGGGCTGCGTCCCAGGCGCCCTGCAACTGCATGATCTCGGCTCGATGCACCAGACAGACGCCGGTGTGGGCGACCATGTCGGGCTGCTGCTCGCACCAGCGGGTCCGGGCCTCTGTCCACTCGCGCGCACGCCGTAGCTCGTACACGCTCTGCCAGAACCCGATCGTGTTGCAGTGGACCATCCCGGCCACGATCGGCGACAGCTCGCCAGCGGTGACGCTCACCATCACCTCGTCCAGCAGCGTAGGCCCTCGTCGAAGCGCCCAAGCCTGACGAGGGCGTGACCCTGCTCGTGCACTCCGATGGCGATGAGATCCCGATCTACCAACGCCGTCCCCATCTCGGCTATTTCCGAGACGGTTTCGTACGCGGCCTCGTGGTCGGACGCGATCGCGTGACCTACCAGCACCGGAATCAGCAGTACCCGCGCTCGGCGCAATCACGGTCCCGTGCTCGAGCAACCGTCGCGCGCGACCGAACCACCCGGTCGCAAGGCCCATCTCACCGCGGAGCATGAGGTTGTGTCCGATCCAATACGCGCAGCGCACAGCCAGTGAGGCGTCGCCGGCGTCGAGATAGGCGAGGTGCGCGCGCTCGAGAGCGCGAACGCACTCGACATCGCGCCCCAACATGTAGGCCGACGTCGCAAGCAGCTCGAGTTCCTCCGCTCCCAGCGGCGCTGCTTGGTCGGCGCGCGACAGAGACTCGAACGCGTCGGGCCACGCTCGCCGCGCGCAGGCCTCACGACCCCGCGAGACGAGCTCGGCCTCAGGCATGCGGCTCAATCTAACGAGAGGTAGGCAGGGGTGATGGCCTGCGGCGTGGGCCCACAAGGCCCATGCCGTGCGACCACACGGGATACCTCTTCCCGGTGGACCGAATCGTCAGAGCGGGTGATACCCGGCGACGGTGGGCCGTGGGACGATCGCTGAAGCCGCCGCAAGGGGAGCAGGAGCGGTCTTCTCTGCCTGAACTTCAACTCCGTTTAGGAGGGTCGCAATGTTGAAGATCGAGGTCGACATCATGTCCGGACGACCCAATCCCGAGTGGATCATCACGAACCCAGACGCGACGCTGGATGTTCTGCGCGCGGTTGCCGAGGCGCCCGCCGTGGCCGCGAAGGTCGGAGCCGGCTACGCTGGCTTGGGCTACCGCGAAGTGCGCGTCTCGTTGATCGAAGACGATCCAAGGCGTCCGCGGGGTGTGCCGCGAGCGTTCGCATTGGCCTCCACCGCGTCCGAGGACCTTCGTCGCTCAGGGGACCTGGCCCGACGGTTGATCCAGGACATGACGCGCTACGCGAAGATTCGCCTCGTTGCGCACGAGTTCACTCCCCTCAACGCCCGCATACGCGACGGGATCATGCAGCGCCTGGCGCGGTTCCTCGCCGATCCGCCGCAGATCGTGCTCCCGAAGCCTCCTCCGAGTGGCAATCCGCTGCGGACGACGATCAAGGACGACCGCTGCAAGCAGTGTGAATACGAGGTCAGCCAGTTCAATCCCGCCTTCTGGAATACGCCGACGGTTCAGCCGCACAACAACTGTTACAACTACGGCCGCAACTGGAGGACGGACACGTTTGCGCAGCCGGGACGTGCGCACGGAGCTCAGACGAGCACGATGTCCTGCGGAGCCGTCACGACCGCCGCGATGGCCGATGGCCTTGTGAAGCGCTGTACGTGCCTTCCGATGTCCGAGTACCCTCGTCGGCTGATGGCACTTGTGATCGATCCCGGCTGGGACTACCACTGGTACCGGCATCAGCGGGGCGGATTCTGGGGCCACAAGCCCGGCCAGACGGCTGCTCGCAACGTCGACAACAACAACGTCGTGATCGTGAACCCAGAGACATGCGCACGCGGCGGCTACACCGACTTCTGCGACTACTTCTACGCCGGTCGCTCCGTCGTGATCAACTGACTGGTCGCCACTGCGCGTCGAGCTCGACATCTTCAGCGGGCAGCCGAACCCTCGGTGGGAGCTCGACGACGATTCGGCGGCCGAGCTTCGACGCCTGCTGAGTCGACTCACCGTTGCGTCGGACACGCCACCCGAGCCACCGGGCCTGGGTTACCGAGGCTTCGTCCTCGCTGACGAGACCGGACGACAGCGTGCGTACATGGGCTATGTGATCAGGTCGGACGCCACGCTCGCCGACCCGTCGTCCAGCATCGAGGGCTTCTTGCGCGATCGCCTTCCGCCCGACCTGCGCCCGCGGGTCGCGCTCGACCGCGAGGACGTGGACTAGGACGCTTGCCGCCGATTCGCAGGCAGTCCTCGCAGCCGTCGACCGAGGCCGGAAGCTCGCGGACGATGATGTCGTCGAGGTGGCTACAGACAGCGCCGCTCACGATGCTCGCTGGACGGGGGTGGCGCGGCCGAGGTGTGCGTGGACGAACTGGACCGCCATCGCTCCTTCCCCGACGGCGGTGGCACATCGCTTGATCGACCCGGAGCGGACGTCGCCCGCCGCGAACACGCCGGGAACATCGGTCTCGAGCAGATCGTCCACGCTCGCCGCTGCGCCCGTGAGAACGAAGCCGTCGTGGTCGCGGGCGACGGCGTCGTCGAGCCACTCCGTGCACGGGAGCGCGCCGAGGAACAGGAACATGAACGAGCACGGAAAGCGGTCCCCGCTCGTCAGCGTCACGGACCCGAGGCGGCCATCATCCCCGTGGAGCGCCGAGATCTCGCTCCCGTCACGAATAGCGACGCCGTAGCGCTCGAGCTCGTGGATGAGGTAGTCCGACATCGTCTCGCGGAGGTCGGCGCGGCGGTGGAGAAGGGTGACGAGCGCACCGCCACGCGCAAGCCAGACCGCCGCCTGCCCCGCGGAGTTGCCACCTCCCACGACCGCGACACGCGAGCCGGCGCACAGCTGGGCCTCTGGCGCTCCGGCGGCATAGAAGACGGTCAGTCCCTCGAACTCCTCGAGGCGGTCGACCGGGAGCCGCCGGTACTGGGCCCCCGTCGCGAGCAGCACAGCGCGCGCCGCCACCTCCCGGTCGTCCTCGAGCCGAACGAGATGCCGACCGTTCCCCGGTTCCAGGGTGAGCGCACGGTAGGGAGTCGCAGTGCGCGCGTTGAACTTTCGCGCCTGGGTCACGGCGCGGCTAGTGAGCTCGGTGCCGCTGATCCCGGCGGGAAAGCCGAGGTAGTTCTCGATTCGTCGGGACGAACCGGCTTGACCGCCGAGCGCGGTGCTCTCGATGACCAGTGTGTCGAGCCCTTCGGAGGCGCCGTAGACCCCGGCCGCCAGGCCTGCCGGCCCGGCTCCGACGATCAGCAGGTCGACCTCCTCGCGCGTTGCGAGCTCGAGGCCGATCCCGAGAGCTCGGGACACCTGGCCCGGAGTCGGACCGCGCAACTCTCCTCCACCCGGCAGCCGCACGAGTGGCAACGGGCCACCGGCCTGTGGGTGGCATCCTCCCAGGTGTACGGGAGCCGGTTCGCGCGCGCGAACTCGAGCATGCGCATCGTCTGCTCGGAACCGTGCGGCCCGACGATCTCCAGGCCGACGCCTTGCGCACTCTGCAGGGCCTCGCGGCGCGAGATGAACGTCGAGAGCAAGAGGTCGCTGAGCGGGCCGTCTTCGTTGAGGAGCGAGCGGAGAGCGCCGCGCTCGACCGCGATGTAGCGCAACGGCTCCGTCACGAGCGCATTGACGAAAACGGTCTGCCCCGAGAGGAGGTTCAGCTCACCGAGGAAGCCTGAAGGGCCGTGTCGTATCAGCTCGTTTCCGGCGCCATCGACGATCGCGACCTCTCCTTCGACGATCGCCACGAACGGATATGTGCGATCGCCCACGCGATACAACAGCTCGCCGACAGCCGCCGACCGCTCCTCGCCGATCTCGGCAAGAGCCGCAAGTTGCGACGGGGAGAGCAGTGGGCTCGCGGGTGCGGACAACGTCATTCCTCCTTCACGGCGATTGGGCGGAGCCAAGAACCGCGCCTCGGGATCAGGTCACTCACCGGACTCGACGGTAGCCGCTCGCTTCAGTGCGGGGGAGCGTCCGCTCGGCGACGTGCCAGCACCGTCAATCTTGGCGACCGTTCGGGGGTCTCGAATGCGCCCGGGAGGATTCGAACCTCCGACCCGCGGATTAGAAGTCCGCTGTTATTTTTGTTGAAACGCCGGTTGAGCCCCTTGGTTGTCAGCCCATCACGCAGATCGGCGCCCACGAGAGACCGAATGTCACGACTCTCTCTGGCGCCCCAGGTGCAAGTGCTCGGAGGGAGCAAGTGCTCGGAGGGATCCTGCTCCAGGCCGAGCCCTGTCGGCTCGTTCGGACGTCCCGGCCGCTGCTAGCCGCGGCGGAGCCGGATGACGGCTTCCAGACCACTCGAGCCGGCCCTCTCGAGCGAGACCTCGCCGCCGTCGGCCGAAGCGAGCCGCTGCACGATCGCGAGACCGAGCCCGAACCCGTCCCCGTCGCTCCGCGCACTCCAGAAGCGGTCGAAAGCCCGTTCGCGATCGGATTGGCTCATTCCAGGCCCCTCGTCCGAGACATGAAGCTCGGCCCAGCCGTTCGCGGAGCCGGTCGAGATCGTGATCGCGGAGCCCGCGGGCGAGACATCGAGAGCGTTCGCGAGGAGATTGTCGAGCATCTGCTCGACGCGACCGGAGGTGACGGAGGCGGTCAGGCCCTCCTCGAGCTCGACCCGCAGCGCAACAGCACGCTCCTCGGCGAGCGCCGACCATGCGTCCACGCGCTCCTCAACGACGGCTGCTAGCGGGATCGGCTCCGGCGAGCTCTCGGCGCGGTCGGCGCGCGCGAGGGTCAGCAGCCCGTCGACGAGCGACGAGAGCCGCTCGACCTCGCCGAGCGCTCCCTGGAGCTCACCCTTCCCGGCAACGCCAACGTCTGCGTCGAGGTTTTCCAGCCGGAGCCTGAGCGCGGCCAGCGGTGTCCGCAGCTGGTGCGACGCGTCGGCGACGAACGCGTCCTGCGAGCGCATCAGCGCATCGAGCTCGATCGCCATCGTGTTGAAGGTCTCGGCGAGCCGGCGCACCTCGGGCGGGCCCTCGGCGGGCGCACGCGCCGCAAGGTCGCCGCTTCCGATCGACTCGGCCGCGACCTCGAGGCGGTCGAGCGGCCTGGTCACCCAGCGAGCGAGTAGCACGGCGACGGCCGCCGCGGCTCCCAGCACGACGGCCGCGATGACGGCGAGCACCGTCCAGTAGCGATGGATCCGACGGTCCACCGCCGACGTCGGGTAGGTGATGCGCACGGCACCGTGGACGCTGCCGCTCGACGCGACCGGGACCGCGACGTACAGCAGGTCGGTTCCGAGCGTCAGCGAAGGGCGCGTGCCAGTCGCGATCTGCCCGAGGAGCGCCCGGGCGACTTCGGGACGCGACGAGAAGTTCCGCGTGCCCGTCGGCGCCGAGTCGACGAGGGCTCGCCCCCTCGCGTCGACGACGATGACGCGGGCGCCGGTGTCCGCACCGTAGTCACGGGCGATCCGGCGCACCTGGGGCGGGACCGGGACGCCTCGCTCGAGTGCGTCCTCGGAGAGACTGGCGAGCGCGACGGCGTCGCGCTCGACCTTGTCGGTCAGCGCCTGGCGCTCGACGCGCGCGTACGAGACCGCTAGGGGAATCTCGAGCAGCGCGAGCACGAGCACCGCCACGGCGAGGTACGAGGCAAGCAGCCGCCGCTTCACGGCTGCGGCGCGAGCCGGAGCCCGACGCCGCGGACGGTCTCGATCCAGCGCGGGTCTCCCAGCTTCTTCCGGACGGACGCGACGTGGACGTCGATGGTCTTCGTCGAGCCGAACCAGTCCGTGTTCCAGACCTCACGCAGCAGATGGTCGCGGCTGACGACGGTGCCCGGATCGGCGGCCAGGAGGGCGAGGAGATCGAACTCCTTCAGCGTGAGCGCGAGCTCATCGCCTCGAAGCGTGGCTCTCCGGGACCTGACATCCATTTCGAGCGCACCGGCCACGAGCCGGCCGTCCGAGGGATCGGCGCGCGAGCGCCGGAGAACTGCCCGGATCCGCGCCAGGAGTTCGCGGAAGCCGAACGGCTTCACCACGTAGTCGTCCGCGCCGAGCTCGAGGCCAACGACGCGATCGACCTCCTCTCCCTTCGCCGTCACGATGATGATCGGGACGTCGGAGCGCGCCCGCAGAGCGCGGCACACGTCGGTCCCGTCGGCATCGGGGAGGCGCAGGTCGAGAAGCACGAGATCGGCGTCCGCGGCTGCGAGCGCGCCCTCCGCGGTCGCGACGCGTTCGACCTCGTAGCCCTCGCGACGTAGCCCGGCCGCGAGCGGCTCCGCAATCGCATCCTCGTCCTCGACGAGCAGGATGTTCACGCGCAAATCGTCGCATCGCAGACCGCGGCGAACGTCGGTGGAAAGCCGAATCCTTACGTGGACTTGGACTTGCTTTACCTTCGTCGAGCCCGCGCCAAATCCGCCCGCTCCTACCGTCGGGGCATCGACTCGAAAGGACGGATTCGATGGCCCGCAAGCACCTGTTCCCCCTCGTCGTCATCCTCGCCGCCGCCGTATTCGCCGGCCTGCTCGCCGTCTCGCACACGCGCGCGCTGAGCACGCCCGCCGCGGCGACGAACAACGACCCCGCGATCGCCTTCCGCCTGCAGAAGCTCGACCGCTTCGAGCGCTCGTTGCGCAAGCAGCTGGCGAACGCGCCGGCAGATTCGGCGCCCACGACGATCTACCGGACGGCGTCCGTCTCGGCGTCGGCGGCGCCGCACTCCTTCGAGACCGAGCACGAGGACGGCGGCCGTGACGACTGACCACACCGCCCGCCTGTACGCGCTGGCGGGGACGATCCTCGGCTTCTTCCTCGCATGGGCCGGCATCGCCGCCCATCCGTGGGCTCGATCGACGATGCCCCCGCAGCGACCGTCGGCCGTCACGCAGTACCAGCAGCGGCTCAACCGCGACGCGGCGCTCGTCGCCCGAGTAGTCGCGTCGCGCAAGGCCGCAAAGCCCGTCGTGAGGGTCGTCACGCTGCCGCCCGTCACGACGACCAGGACGTCGTGATGCTCCGCCACGCGTTTGTCGCGATGGGCACCGAGATCGAGGTTCTAGTGGACGCCGACGACACGGCTGCGCTCAGTGGCGCGGAGGAGGAGTTCCGGCGGCTGGAAGCCCTGCTGTCGCGCTTCCGGCCCGACTCGGAGCTCTCGCGGCTCAACGAGGCGGGTGAGCTCGACGTCGGCCCGGAGCTGCTCGAGCTCGCCGAGCGCGCGGTCGACGCCCGGACGCGCACCGGCGGCCGCTTCGATCCGACGGTGCACGACGCCGTGGTGGCGGCGGGCTACGACCGCTCGTTCGAGCTCGTCGCGCGCTACGGCCCCGGCGACGAGGCGGAGGCTCCTCGGACCGGCGGGCGGGTCGAAGTAGACCGGAAGAGCGGTCGCGTCATGCTCGAACCCGGCTACAAGCTCGACCTCGGGGGAATTGCGAAGGGCTGGGCGGCCGACCGCGTCGCCGCTCGCCTCGGCGAGACGGGTGCCGCGCTCGTGAACGCAGGTGGGGACATCGCGACCACGGGCCCTCGCGAGTGGCCGATCGCAGTGGAGAGGCCCAAGGGACCGCCGATCACGCTCGGCCTCGCCAAGGGAGGGCTCGCCACCACCGGCCGCGATCGCCGCAGCTGGACTCGCGAGGGCCGGCCGCAGCACCACATCGTCGATCCGACGACCGGACGCCCCGCGCATACTCAACTGCTCACGGTCACGGTCGCGGCGGAAAGTGCGACCGAAGCCGAGGTGTTGGCTACGTCGCTCCTCCTCGCGGGCAGCAGCGAGCGTGCGCTCCGCGAGGCCGACGCGGCGGGTATCGCCGCCGTTCTCGTGAGGGACGGCGATGTGCAGCTGACGGGGGCGCTCGCATGAGAGCCGACCCGACCTTCTGGATCCTCGCGCGCGCGAGCGGCCTCGCCGCGTACGTGCTGCTGACGAGCTCGGTTCTTGCGGGGATCGTCCTCAAGGCGCGCCCGTTCGGGCGTGCGCTGAAGCCCGCGGCCGTGACGGATGTCCACCGGTTTCTGGCCTTTCTCGGGCTCGCGCTGATCGGGTTGCACGGAGCCGCTCTCGTGCTCGACAGCACCGTGCACATCTCGCCCGCTGCTCTCGTCATTCCCGGGCTCGTCCCCTATCGACCCTTCTGGACGGCGCTCGGCGTCCTTGCGGCCGAGCTCATGGTCCTCATCTATGTCTCGTTCGCGCTCAGACGCCGCATCGGCGGCCGGGCATGGCGACGCCTGCACTGGCTCACCTACGCGGTCTTCGGGCTCGGCACAGCCCACGGCCTCGCGGCCGGGACGGACAGCGGCCGGGTCTGGGCGATCGCGCTCTACGGGGCCGCAACCGGCGCAGTCCTCGCAGCCGCCGGCTGGCGCGCTCTCGTCCCCGCAACGGAAGGAGGTGGAAATCGTGTACCGGATCGAGATCGACCGCTCGCTGTGTAGTGGCTACGGAACCTGCATCGACCTCGCACCCGATCTCATCGAGCTCGACGACGACCTCGTCGCCGTCGCGCGTGTCGAGGAAACCGACGCGCCCGCTGCATTCGACGCAGAGCGGTCATGCCCGATGGGCGCGATCACGCTCGTCGAGCTACGAGCCGAGGCGGCGTGAGTCGACGAGAGAGGAACGGGGCGCGGACGGCCGCTCTTCTCCGCACCCTGGCCGGAAGCGGCAGAAACGTCCAGGGTACGGCCGCGCCCGTTCACTCTCTTCGATGCTGCGACGCTACGCCTGTCAAGCCGCGCAGTCAACCGGCCGCACTGGCGTTCTCGAGCTGCGTGCGATCCGCACGCTGGACCAGCTGATGGCGCTCCTCAGTCTTCGCCTTTAGGGGTTTCTCACGATCTTCTGATTCGATCTCGCGGTGGCGTTGATCAAGCGAGTATTCGTCGGCGGAAGCTCGGGCAACAAGCAGCTAACGACGGTGGTCGCGGCCGTGTTACTGCTTCTGCTCGCGATCGAGGGGGCGACGCTCCTGCAGATGCACTCGCTCCTCACCGTCCATGCCTTCGTAGGGATGCTCCTGATTCCGATCGTCGCCTTGAAGCTCGCGAGCACCGGTTGGCGCATGCTGAGGTATTACCTGGGGAGCGAGGAATACGTCCGCCTGGGCCCGCCACCGATCGTGCTGCGCGCAGTTGTCGCGCCTGTGCTCATCCTGTCGACGCTCGTTCTCTTCGGAACCGGCGTCGCCCTGCTCGCCCTCGGACAGACGCAAGGTGTCATCGTCGGGCTGCACAAGGCGAGCTTCGTCGTCTGGTTTGCCGCGGCCGCGGCCCATGTCCTTGCGCACGTCTGGAAGCTTCCCCGAGTCCTTGGACTCCGCGCGGCAGGAGCAGGACTCCGTATCACGCTCGTCGCCGGTGCGCTCGTCGCCGGAGTCTGCCTCGCGGTCGTTACGTTGCCGGGCGCTGACCGGTTGCAGGATCAGGCGACCGCCCACGTCCGCCTCGACTCCGACTAGGCGACTTCGAAGGGGCCACTGCGATCCGGTGTCGACGAGCGGTTGCTGAGCAGTTGGTCCCTTGAGCCGGAGAATCTCGGCGCTTGAGTGGCCGCGAGGTGCTTCTGAGGAGGGGGCGATGACCGAGACTCGACGAACGACGCGTGCCGAAGCCAAGCGCGTGGGCGACGAGATCGGGGTCGACTGGACCCGCTTCGATCTGGAGCAGTTCCGCCTCGGGATGGACGTCGAGTACGAGCACGGCTCGCATGACCCGCAGACGGACGTGACAGGCGACGACCCCATCGTGACCGGAAAGATTGCGCTCGCACACATGAAGGAGTTCCCTGACTACTACGAGCGTCCAGAGCGAATGGAAGAAGAAGCCGCCAGGATTGGGCTACGAAAGGCTCCTGACCCTGCGCAGCCGAGATCCCGGCCGAGTGTGCGGGAATGTCGCTTGAGACAACGTGACTAGCTGGCCCGACGAGAGCCGACCATCGTGGTCACGACGAGCGCGAAGAAGAGGATCGCGGTCGGCCCGAACACCGCGCGCTCCGACGAGCTCTGCGTACCCAGGTTCAGGACAACAGCAAGCGCGGAATAGATCGTCGTGAACCAGGAGAGGGCGGCCACGAGTCTTCCTGGGGCGTTCTTCAGCGGCCCCTCGCGCACTCGCGCCAGGATGGCAGCGGCCATGACGAGCAGGATTGCGCAGGAGACCGCGGCGAACACTCGTCCGGAAGTGTCGAGTGCGCCTTCCGTCTGGCCTCCTTGCGTATACGCGCCCCACGGTGCTCCGAAGACGATGGCGACCTGAAAGGCCGCGATCCCCAACATCACGACGGCAGCGGCACGGGCCGTGAGAACCGGGACCGAAATCGAGCTCAGCGCATCAGGAGACGACGTCGACGTTCTTCACCTTCAGGCTCGCGTTCACGTGCATCGTCCAGATGTGTCGCAGCGGCCTCATCGGCAGTAGCCCGTGAGGTAGCCGCTCGAAACTACGGCTGGCTCGGCACACGTGTTCCTTGTGGACGCACGCCGCGTGGGACTTGGGAGGAGTGCCTTAGTCCAGCTGAGTGAGCACGAGCGCGAGCGCCGCGACGCTTCCGGCGAGCAGGACGAGAGCAAGTGCCGCGACGCCTCCCGCAACCAGCCTGAGCCGGCGAGGAGCGAATCGCCAAGCCAGAGCGAGTAGCCCTCGCTTGCCGAGCTTGGGGCCAACGAACCAGAGCGCCACGACGGTGAGCGCGGTCACGAGCCAGCGCGCCGGACGGAACTCGACGAGGGTCCACTCGTCGGCGACACGTCTTTGATTGCTTGCCTCTCTGGTAGCGATGTCTCGATGCTTGTGATCGTTCGGCTGTATCGGGTGGGACGCGGGCATCTGTACCACGATAGCCAGCGCCCTAGACCTGAGAAGGACGTGTAGCCGAGATCCCGGCGCCTTCGCTTGGAGCCGCCACAGTCCGCTATACCCATGCGTTACTTGCCGAGTGCCGCGATAAAGCCCATGAGGATGAACCCGGCGCCGATCCCGATGACCAACCAGGCGAAGAAGTCGTCGAGGAGGACGCCGACACCTGCGCCTACGAGGATCCCGCCGATGAAGGCGGGGCCGCCGTAGGCGTAGCCACGTCCTGGATCCCGTCTCGGTCGCACACTCGTGCTCATCGCTCTCATCTCGGTTCGGCAGCTCGAGCAGCATCCCTCTCGGCTACGGCTGCGGGCTGCGCGCCGAGTGATCGGCCAGCGGTTTCGCGACAACTTCTTCGCGTCACCACGCCGGCCTGACTAACCGCGCTCGGAAGCCGCCGCGGCTGGGGAGATACGGCCGATTGCCCTGACAACGCCCCGAGCGACGGCGTGGGTCGCCACCGGGAGGCCGAATTGCCACCCGAGTCGGCGCTCCGCCTGACGACGCGCGCCTCCGTAGACACGCGATCGTCGTGTGAGAGAATCCGCGCGGCCGTCGCGAACGGCAGGGGTGCGAACCGTGGATGAAGCTGCTGCAGTAACTGCGCTCGAGCACCTCCGAGGACGGGAATGAGCGAGACACGCGCGTGTCCCGGATGCGCAGCCTTGGTGCCGCAGGCGGCGAAGTTCTGTCCCGAGTGCGGAACGCGCCTGGACGGAGGCGTGCCGGCGTCCGAGGTGCGTAAGGTCGTGAGCCTGCTCTTCTGCGACCTCGTGGGCTCCACCGCGCTCGGCGAGCGCCTCGATCCGGAGGCGTTTCGCCGCGTTCAGCTCGGCTACTACGCGACCTGCGAGGCGCTCTCCACCGTCACGGCGGAACGATCGAGAAGTTCATCGGCGACGCGGTCTTCTGTGTCTTCGGGATTCCGGTCGCGCGCGAGGACGACGCCCTTCAGAGCATGCCGCGCCGCGCTGGACCTCGTCGCCGGCATCCGGGACCTGAACGTCCAACTCGAGGCCGAGTGGGGAGTTCGGCTGTCGGTCCGCATCGGCGTGAATACGGGCGCGATCGTCGCGGGCGAGCCAAGCCAGGGCGGTCTCGGCGTCACGGGCGATGCGGTCAACACCGCCGCCCGGCTCGAGCAGGCTGCCGGGAGCGACGAGGTTCTGATCGGCGCGCACGACCCGAGCGCCCGTCGGGGACAGGGCCCTGTGCGTGCCCGTCCAGCCGCTCGAGCTGAAGGGCAAGGGCGAGCGCGTTCCGGCCTGGCGACTTGTGGACATGGACGTCGCCGCACCGCCGGCACGGTGAGACGTCCGCCATCCGCTCGTCGGCCGCGAGAACGAGCTCGGGAGCATCGAAGCCTGGCTCGAGGGCTCACTCGGGGGTGCCGGGATGTGTCTTGTGCTCGGTGGCGCGGGTATCGGGAAGTCCCGCCTGCTGGCCGAGGTCGTCGCAGACACGTCTCGTCCCACGTACTGGGGCCGCTGCCCGCCCTACGGCGAGGAGATCACATACAGGCTCCTCGCCGACTGGCTCGACGCCCTCGGCGACGAACTCGTCGAGCGGGCGATCGGGAGCAGGGACGCGGACAGGCCGCGCTTCGCCACCGAGCGCGGGAACGACGCCGGCGACGGTGGCGGAGATCGAGCACGCCGCCGGTTCACTCCTGCGAGAGCTCGGCCAATCGACCGATCTCCTGCTTCTCGCAGAGGACGTCCACTGGGCCGAGCCGTCCATGCTCGACCTCCTCGTGTCGCTGTCGCGCATCCAGGGAGTCGCCGTCGTCGCGATTGCCCGACCCGGAGCTGCTCGAGGCGCGCCCGGATCTCGCCCGGGGAAGCCAGGACGTACGCGTCGAGCTCGCACCGCTGAGCGCCCGTAGCCGCGGCGTCAGCTCCTGCAGGCAGCGGCGACCCGATCTGGCCGAGCGCCGGGCGCGAGCAGGTCGTCGCCGAGGCTGGAGGGCAATCCGCTGATGCATCTCCAGCTCGCGCGGCACCTGGCGGAGGGCGGCGATCCCGACGAAGCTGCCCCCGCGCCTCGAGGCGGTCCTGCAGGCCCGCATCGAGCGCCTCTCGCCCGAGGAGCGCGAGCGTGGCCGAGCGGGGGGCGGTCATGGGGCGTGAGTTCTGGGACTCGGCGCTGGAGGCGCTGGCGCCCGAGGCCGCGTCGCCGGCGCGGCGCTCTCGTCGCTTGGCGCGGCGCGACCTCGTGACCCAGAGGGCCGCGCCGACGGCGCGCCGACGTCGAGTCGCCGACGCTCTCGCGGCGTCTTCTCCGCGGAGGCCGCACGCCGTACAGCTTCACGACACGCGCTGCTGCGCGACACCGTCTACCAGTCGATGCCGAAGCTCCGCCGGGCCGATCTGCATGAGCGACTCGCAGCGGCTGCTCGAGGAGCTCGGAGCCGCCGGACGAGCTCGTCGCCTTCCACCTCGAGCGGGCTGCACGGCTCCGCTCCGAACTGCGCCCGCACGAGCGCGCCGCCTTGCCGAGCGTGCCGCCGAGCATCTCGAGCGCGCAGGAGAGCGCGCGCTCGCGCGGCGGGACGATGGCGCCGCGCGCGCGCTCCTGACCCGCGCCGCGGCGCTCCTCGACGACGACGAGGCGGCCGCGACCGCGGATCGAGGCGAGCCTCGCCGCCAGGCCGGGGCGCGCCGGGCAGAGGGGAGCTCGTCCCGGCGACGTCGTCGGCCGGCTACCGGATCCGGGCATCGCCGGGCGCGGCGGGATGGGCGTCGTCTATCGCGCCGAGGACCTCGCGCTCGGCCGGCGGGTCGCCCTGAAGGTGATCGCACCCGCCGTTCGCACGGGATCCGCGCTTTCGCGCAGCGCTTCGCCCGCGAGAGCCGGATCGCCGCGCGCCTCGAGCACCCGCACGTCGTCCCGTCTACCGGGCCGGTGAGGAGTCGGCCAGCTCTCATCGCGATGCGCTTCGTGGAGGGCACCGATCTCGCAGCTGCTCGGTGCGACTGCGGGTGGGCTCGATCCCGAGCGGGCGGCCAGCCGGTCGCCAGATCGCGGAGGCCCTCGACGCCGCACACGCCCGCGGCCTCGTCCACCGCGACGTCAAGCCCGCGAACGTCCTGGTGACCGGCACGGGCGAAGCCGAGCACGCCTACCTCACCGACTTCGGCCTCACGCTGGAGACGAGCGCCGAGGGCGGGCTCACCAAGACCGGGCAGTGGGTGGGGACGCTCGCCTACGTCGCCCCCGAGCAGATCCGCGGCGAGCCGGCTCGACGCCCGCGCGGACATCTACGCGCTCGGGGCCGTGCTCTACCAGTGCCTCACGGGCGAGCCTGCCCTTCCCGGCGAAAACCGAGATCGAGGCGCTCGGCGCCCATCTCGACGAGCCTCCGCCGAAGCCGAGCGCGACGGCGCCCCGAAGGCGTTCGACGCGTCATCGAGCGGGCGATGGCAAGGACCCGGCAGGCGGTTCCGCTCGGCGGGCGATCTCGGCCGGGCCGCCCTCGCCGCCGCCGGGCGAGCGCGGCCGGCTCTCCGAGCGCAGCGTCGCCACCGGGGCCGCGGCTCCCGTCGAGGCCGGTCGCCGGAAGCGTCGCCGGTCGCGTCGCGGGACGTACTCCTGGGCCTCGGCTTCGGCATTGTCGTCGCGGGCCTCGCCGTGGCTGCGGCGCTCGCCGTCGGCGTCCTGACGGCCGGCAGCGGAGGCGGATCGGCGGGCGAGGGCGGCCTCGCGGTCGGGCCTCCGGTCAAGCTCGCGCAGAGCCCCGACCGGATCGCCATTCTCGGCAACGAGGTGTGGGCTCTGCAGGACGACCTGGGCCGCATGGCGCGCCTCGATCCGGCGTCGGGAGAGGTCGCGTACTTCAAGGCCCCCATCGACCTCGGCGGCGGCTCCTTCCCCGACCTGGCTCCGGGCTTCGACCAGCTGTGGGTCGCCCATGCCCAACCCAGCCTCGGCGGCATCGACCGGATCGAGCCGGAAACGGGACAGGGCGTCGCGCATGTGTCGCTGCCCTCCGCGCGTGCGGTCGCGACGGGCGCGCGCTGGACCTGGGCGACGGCGACGGAGGGGGCCTCGGGCGGCGTCCTCGTCCGCATCGACCCACGGTCGAATCGCAAGTTCGGCGCCGAGGTGAGAATCGGCGGCGCTCCGGTGGCGGTGGCCGAGCAGGCAGGTTCGTCTGGGTCGCCGACCGTGCCAACGACCGCGTCATCCGAGTCAGCGCGAGCTCGGAGCGCATCACGGCCCGCGTCGATGTCGGAGACGGGCCCGGGCAACTGGCCCTCTTTCCGGATGTGATCTGGGTGGCGAACCTTGGGGACCGGACGCTCTCGAGGATCGATCCGAAGACGAACCGCGTCGTGGGAGCCGCCATCTCGCTCGGGAAGGAGATCGACGCCATCGCCGGCACGCGCGACGGCCTCTGGGTGGCGAGCGCCGACGACACCCTAACGAGGCTCGATCCGGGACCGGCGAAGTGGTGGGCGCTCCGCTCGCGCTCGGCACAAGGCATCCGTTCTTCGGCTCCGACGGTCAGACGCTGTGGATCGGAAGCGTTGGAGATCGCACGCTCCAGCGTCTTCTCGGCCCCTGGATCGCATCGTCGCGCACAAGGTACGAGAATGGCGCGATGGGAGCGACTGCGGCGCTCGCACCGGGCACCCGGATCGGCGGCTACCGCATCGACACGGTCGTGCGGACGTTGTCGGGGGTGTCGGTCTACCGTGCCGAGCAGGAGGGCCTGGGCCGACGCGTCGCCTTGCTCGTTCCGTCGGAACCCGCCGGTTCCGACGAGGCCGAGCAGTTCCTCGCCACGGCAACAGCGCTCGCGCGCATCGAGCACCCGCGTCTGGTTCCCATCTACGAGGTGGGCGTCAGCGAGGAGCACGCGTTCGCCGTCAGTGCTGAGGCGCCGGGAATGCCTCTCGACGAGATGCTGCGGACCGGCCACCCGCTGTCGGCGGAACGCGCCGTCGCGCTCGCGGACCAGATCGCGGGAGCGCTGGAGGCTCTCGAAGCTGCCGGATTCCCGGCGACCGTCACGAGCAGCGACGTCTTCGTGGCCCAGGACCATGCTGGGGAGTCCGCATACGTGGCTCTCGCGCCGACCGCGAATCGGACGGCCGACGGGGTTGCCGACGGCGCACCGTCGAGGTCCGTGGCGAGGCTCATCACCAGCATGGTCACGGGAGAAGAGAGCGCTGACGTCTCGAGGGCGCCGGAGGCGTTGCGGCCTGCACTGGAACGCGCACTCGCGCTCGATGAGGGCCACGAGTCGCCGATGACGGTCGTTCGAGATGCACGCCTCGCGCTCGCCGAGCGCTCGGGCCGGCGCCGCAGGCTCCGGCTCGTCGCGCTCGCAGCCGTAGGGGTCGCCGTGGCGGTCACCGGCGGCCTCCTCGTCCAGCGGCAGCTGACGGAATCCGACGAATCGACCCCCGCCGCGCAGTCCGTCCCGCCGAATTCTGCCCGCGTCGCCGCCACGATTCCGCTCGGGCAGGGTCCATGCTCGCTGGCGATTGGCTTCGGCTCGGTATGGGTCGCGACTGCGGACGGCACGGTCGTCCAGGTGGATCCGAGGGCGGAGCAGGTCGTGGGCGCTCCGATCCGCTTCGGCCGCGCCGACCCCGACTCCAACTTGACGCTGCGAGCGGGAGCAGGCGCGCTCTTCGTCCTGGACGGCTCGGCAGGGACGCTGACGCGTATCGATCCGGTGGGCCGGCGAGTCACAGGACGCCTTCGGCTCGGCCCCAGCCTCGACGGCGCCACCGTGCAGGACGGCGTCGTCTGGGTGACGCGATCGACACCCGAGAGCGTGAGGCCGGCCCGCAGCTACCTCGTCCGTGTCGATGCGCGCCGGCTCCGCACGATCGGCAAGCCGATCGGCGTCGGACCCGTTCCCCTGGACGTCGAGGTGCAGGGCGGCACCGCCTTCGTCACGAGCGTGGGCGACGGAACGGTGACGCGCGTGGTGGCACGCACCGGAGCCACCACCACGGTTCGAGTTGCGACGCAACCCGTCGGCAGCGCACTGCGGGGCAACACGCTCTGGGTACCGGACTACCTGGGCGGCGCGGTCATCCCGCTCGACGCGATCGCCCTCGACGTTCCGACGAAGCTCATCCGACTGACCCGCCCGCCGATGTCGGCTGCCGCGACTGCGGACGCGGTCTGGGTGACCGCCGGGGAGCAGCCCGGATCGACGTTTCTCTATCGAATCGACCCACAAAGGCACGCGGTGGCGGGCCGACCGATCCCCCTGGGAACTGAAGTCGGCTGGGTCTCTGCCGGAGCCGGCGCGATCTGGGTCGGCACGAACGCGAAGAACGCGCTCCTGAAGATCGTCCCGACGACGCCCGCCCCGGAGGCGTCGCCTCGGCCGGAAGGACCCGGCACGGCGAACGAGATCGTCGACGGACCGCTCGCGAATGGCCGGTTGACGAGCAGCCGGTTCGCGGCTCCATTCGACCTCACGGTTCCCACGCAGGGCTGGCTCGCGTACGGCTCCGCCCCGGACTCCGTCGACATCGGGCGCTTCGCCGAGCCGGACACGCACGTGGAGATCGTGATCCCGAAGCAGTACTTCACCGCCGACGGCAGCTCCGTGGGCGTTCGGAGCCCACGAGAACTCCTCGACCTTCTCGAGGCGAACCCGAGCATCATCACAGGCCCGCGGGTACGCACGTCGATCGGCGGCAGGCCGGCAACTCGCGTGTCGGTCACCGTCCCGGCGAGCGACGACTACCCGACGATCTGCCCGGCACCGTGCGCCTTCCTGTTCGGCGCGGAGGGCCTGAGCATCTCGGTCGAGCGACCGAACCCGACGCAGCTCTACCTGCTGCGCCACCGCGGGAAGACCGTCGTCATCGTGCAGACGGCACCAAGCGGTGGGTCGTTCGAGACGACGTCCGCGCTGCTCCGGGGGCTGCGCTTCCGGTAGCGCACATGCGCCCGGCAGGATTCGAACCTGCGACCCGCGGATTAGAAGTCCGCCGCTCTGTCCACTGAGCTACGGGCGCCCGCCGTGAGGGTAGTCGGCGCGACGGCGGCGCGCGGTTAGCGAGCGGCGAGCACGAGCGACGAGCACGCGGCGCCGGTCGCCTCGCGAACGGGCAGCCCCTTCGCACCCTTCAGCTCGACGGTGAGCGCACGTGCTGTAGCAGTCACCTCGGCGTAGCTGTACGTGTCGAGCGCCGCGCAGCGCATGCCCATCCCATTCGGCGGCGGCGGCTTGAAGAAGAGCGCACCGATTGCCGTCCCCGCACCTTCTGACCGAGGTAGCCGTCGATCTCCTTCGCGAACGTGTTCGTCGCGACCGGGCCGGTGACGACCTCCCAGATACCCGAGCTCTGGGCGGGCCGCCGAGCGTCGAGTACCGTACTTCGTCGACGAGGTTCGCATGCGTGTCCGTCGTGAGGAAGACGACGTTCTTCGCGTTTTCCTGGAGGAAGTGCAGGAGTCTCTCGCGCTCCGCCTCGTAGCCCTCCCAGCGGTCGTACGGCAGTGCGTAGTACTGCTGGATCGGCACCTCGTTGACGATCACCTTCCACGTGGCCGTCGACGCCTTGATCGCCTTCGTGAAGGCGGCGTACTGCGTGCGCGCCGAGCATCGTTCGAGCGGGATCGTCAAGCGTGGAGGTGAAGTGCGGCGCCACCGGGTTCTTGAGGCCCGGTGCGAGCGTCGCGAACGCGTCGCGCACCGCTTCCGGCGCGGT
>CAVZVL010000001.1:0-114663 GCA_963778725.1 uncultured Gaiellaceae bacterium | reverse complement strand
GTAGCCTTGTGGTGTGAACGTTTCGGCGGCGAGCTCGAGCCATGCTCGATGGAACCTCTGACGGGGTTCTTCCGTGACGGACACTGCCGCACCGAGGGGCGCGATCCGGGCTTCCACGCCGTGTGCGCGGTGATGACGGAGGAGTTCCTCGAGTTCTCGGTGTCGGCCGGAAACGACCTCGTGACGCCGCAGCCGCAGTGGCTCTTCCCGGGGCTCGTGCCGGGTGACCGCTGGTGCGTCGTCGCCGCGCGCTGGCAGGAGGCTTTCGAAGCGGGCGTCGCGCCGCCGGTCGTCCTCGAGGCGACGCACGCGTCGGCGCTCGAGTTCGTGGCGTTCTCGGCCCTCGAGGCGCACGCGGCGGAGCTCTAGGCCGCCGCCTCCCGCTTCTTGCGCCAGTAGCGCTCGATCCCTGCGAAGTGGTGCCAGTACGGCCCTGCCCTGTCGTACTCGTCGACGAGCTCGCCGGTCCGTCTGCGACACGTCGAAGCGCGCGGCCGCGATGAACGCCGCCTCGTCCATGCCGTCCTCGACGCGCTCACTCCAGCGGCCCAGCGTTTCGCGCAGCCCGGCGAGATGCTCCTCGACGTTCTCGAACACGCCGAAATGGATCAGCGCGAGGTTGGTCGGGGCGCGCAGCTCGATCTGGCGGACCGTCTCCTCCCATGCCTCGAGGTCGAACTCGGGCGGCGGGCAGGGCGGCATCACGAACCTGCCGCCGGCGAGCCGCACGCCGGCGGCGTCTCCGGCGTAGAGCGTCCCTTCGGCGTCGAGGTAGGAGACGTGATGCCATGCGTGGCCGGGGGTCGGGAAGCAGTCGAGGTCCAGCACGGCGTCGCCTACGACGTGGACGTTCTCCGACGGGATGGGCGCGAGCTCGCCCCAGAGGACGTCGAACGCGTCGCCGTAGAGCCGACGCGCGCTCGCGTCGAGCCGCGACGGGTCGATCAGGTGCGGAGCTCCGATGTCGGAGACGTGCACCTGCAGCGCCGGATGCTCGCGGACGAGCACCCCGGCCGCGCCGGCATGGTCGAGGTGGATGTGAGACAGGAGGAGGTGCCGGACGTCGCCAAGCGCGAGGCCTCGTTCGGCCAGGCCGGCCTTCAGCGACGGGACGCAGGACGTCGGGCCGCAGTCGAAGAGCGCCGGGCCGTCGTCGGTGTCGAGCAGGTAGCACGCGACGATGCCCGGCGCCTGGTGGTGCAGGTCGATCGGGGCGGACGGCACTCGGCTAGCCCGCGAGCGCGGCCTCGAGGTCGTCGATCAGGTCCTCGGCACCCTCGATGCCGACGGAGAGGCGGACCAGCGTCGGCGGCACCGCGAAGGGCGCATCGGCCGTGGAGGCATGCGTCATGCGTGCGGGATGCTCGATGAGGCTCTCCACTCCCCCGAGGCTCTCGGCGAGCTTCCAGATCTTCGTCCGGGCCACGAGGTCGACGGCCTCCTGCTCGTCGGCGAGCAGGAACGACACCATCCCGCCGAAGTTGCGCATCTGCTTCGCCGCGATCACGTGGCCGGGATGCGAGGGCAGACCGGGGTAGAGGACACGCTCGACGCGCGAGTGGCGCTCGAGGAACGAGGCCACCGCGATCGCATTTGCGCAGTGACGGTCCATCCGCACGGCCAGCGTCTTGACGCCCCGGAGCACGAGCCATGCGTCGAACGGCCCGGGGACGGCGCCGAGCGACTTCTGCAAGAACGCGAGCTGCTCGGCGATCGCGTCGTCGTTCGTCGCGACGAAGCCGCCGACGACGTCCGAGTGCCCGCCGAGGTACTTCGTCGTCGAGTGAAGGACGACATCGGCACCGAGGGCGAGTGGCTGCTGCAGGTACGGCGTCGCGAAGGTGTTGTCCACGATCACGACCGCCCCCACTGTGTGCGCGACCTCCGAGGCGGCGGCGATGTCCACGATGTTGAGCGCGGGGTTCGTCGGCGTCTCGAGCCAGACGAACTTCGTGCTCTCCTCCAGATGGTCGGCGAGTCCGGTCGACATCTCCTCGGGGGTGAGGAACGTGAAGCGGTAGCCCTTCGGCTCGTACACCTTGGTGAACATCCGATAGATCCCGCCGTAGACGTCGTTGACGGCGACGACGTGATCTCCCGGCGCGAGCAGGTGCATGAGCGTCGTCGCAGCGCCGAGGCCGGACGAGAAGGCGTGGCCGTGCGCGGCGTTCTCGAGTGACGCGACGCACTCCTGCAGCGCCGTCCGGGTCGGGTTTCCGACGCGCGCGTAGTCGTAGCCCTTGTTGACCCCGACCGCCTCCTGCACGTACGTCGAGGTCTGGTAGATCGGCGTCGTCAACGAGCCGGTCGCGGAGTCCGGCTCCTGCCCCTCGTGGATCGCTCGGGTCTCGAAGTGCATCGCGCCGGATGCTACGCGCGGAGCCATGCGGCGAGGCTCGCGAGCGCTTCGTCCGCACGGGACGAATCGCCCCAGGCGCCGAGAACCTCGAGCTGCCGCGTCTTGCGGTCGAAGCGAGGCTCGATGCGGCCGACGATGCGATCCCCTACGAGGATGGGCAGCACGTAGTAGCCGTACTCGCGCTTCGCCTTGGGCACGTACATCTCGAGGCGGTAATGGAAGTCGAAGAGCGCCTCGGCGCGATCGCGGTCGTGAACGAGGCGGTCGAACGGCGACAGGAAGGTGACGCGGTCGGGAACGGGATCGGCCGCGACGTCCGGATGTGCCTCCCAGCCCGACCGGCCGAGTAGCACGCCGAGCGCCCGGAAGCGTCGCTCCGCGAAGACTCGCTCGGCCTCACGCAGGGAGATCGTCTCGACTTCCGGGTACCAGCGCTCGGCGAGATCCCACAGCCGGTGTCCTCCCTCCCGCCCCACGACTGCGACGACGCCGCGGACGTTGAGGATCTGGAGCATGAGCGACACGTTGCGCGCGCCCCACCAGGGATGCCGCTCGTCGCGTCGCGCGCGGGAGTGCTCGCGGATGTCGCGCGAGAGCATCGGGCCGTTGCGGTCGAGCTCGCGCAGGATGTGGCGTCGCAGGCTCGCGTGCTCGCGAAGGAACTCGTTCCCCATCCGCTCCGAGGCCGTGAGGCCGGGTCGCCGCCGACGCATGCGGGCGCGGAGCAGCGGGAAGTCCTCGGCGGGCCAGATGAAGGCGTTCCACTCGAGCAGCTTGCGCTCGTCCCAGAGCAGACGGTCGAGCTCGGCGACGTCGAACGGCCCGAGGCGGCTCCAGAGGACGAGCTGCTGGGGCGGCGCGACGGTGGAGATCGGGTCCATCTGCAGGAAGCCGAGGTGTCGCACCGTGTCGAGGATCGTGGTCGCGGACCCGTCGAGCAGCTGTGCGCGGACGGCGATCCTCCGCGCCTCCTCCGTGGAGACGATCCTCACTCCACCTGCAGCCGCCACCGCAGCTCCTCCTCCTCTCCCGATTCGACCGGCGTCTCCGCCACGCGGGCGTCGTGCCAGTCGGCGTACCGCCTCGCAAGCGGTGCCGCGGTCACGCCGTGCAGGAGCACGGACAGCCCCACCGTCACGAACGCGGTCGTGACCACGGTGTTCTCGTGCGGGAGCCCTTGCTCTTCGAGGACGAGGAGCGCGAAGACGATGGACGCGGCACCTCGGGGCCCGAACCAGCCGACGAAAGCGACCGTCGGTCGTCGCGCACCTGTTCCGAGCATCGAGATCGCAACGGGGACCATGCGCACGACCGTGAGGCTCAGCACGGCGTAGAGCGCGATCCGCCAGGTGAGATCGCCGATTGCCGGCTCGAGGAGCACCGCGCCGAACAGGACGAACGTCACGGCCGCAAGGACAGCCCCCGTCTGCTCGATGAGGTGTGAGACCTCGCCGCCGCGGTGCTGGCGCATCCCTCCGAACGCGAGCCCGCCCACGAACGCGGCAATGAACCCGGATCCTCCGATCGCCTCCGCGAGCGTGAAGGCGAGGAGCGCTCCGGCGAGCGGGACGACCTGGAGCCACGTGTCGTCGACGAGGCGACGTGCGGTGCCGTGGACCACAACGGCGGCCGCGACGGCTCCGCGAGCACACCCATGAGCACGCCGTACCCGATCTTCTCGAACACCAGCCGGACGGCATGGCCGTGTCCGATCGCTCCCTCCTCGGCGAGCGCGACGGCGAGCGCGACGAGGAAGAGCGGGACGCAGATCCCGTCGTTGAGACCGGCCTCGACGTTCAGGCTCTGACGGATTCGTACCGGCAGGCGCTTCGACGTGACGACGACCTGACCGAGAGCCGCGTCCGTGGGCGCGAGGATGATCGCGACGAGGAGCGCTTCCGGCCAGGTCAGGGCCGGGAAGACGATCAGCGCGGCGGCCAGGCCGGCGAGGATCGTGAGCGGAAGCCCGATCCCGAGCAGCCGCGCGGGGATGTGCAGCGTGCGTCGGAGCGCCGCGAGGTCGATCCGCGATGCATCGGAGAAGAGGACGACGGCCAGCGTCGCCTCGGCGAAGACCTCCACCTCGAGCCCCTCCGCGTCCGGGTCGACGAGCCCGAGCGCATCCACTCCGACGACGAGGCCCGCGGCCGTGAAGACCATCGCGGCCGTGACGGGGAACCCTCGATGCGGCGCGAGACGGCGGCGAAGCCGAGGAGGATCAGCGCGAGCGTGACGAGCTGCCAGTGCACGCTCGCAGCCTCTCAGGTCTCAGCGGCGCACGTCCTCGAGGCCGATCGTGCGACGGAGGCGGTCGAGCGCTCGCTCGAACGCGTCGTCAAGGGCGGCGGATCTGCGAACGCCCTTCTCCAGGTGCAGTGTCTTCACGACCAGCGCTCCGTCGCCTCGCTCGGACTTCAGGTCGACGCGGCCGACGATGCGGTCGCGCCAGAGGAACGGCAGCACGTAGTAGCCGAACTGCCGTTGCGGCGCTGGCTTGTACACCTCGATCAGGTGGTCGAATCCGAACGCACGGCGCGCGAACGGCCGGTCCCAGAGGAGGTTGTCGAAGGGGGAGAGGAGCGCCGCTGCCGTCGGCCGAGATGGATCGAGGTCGGTTCCGGCTCCGACCAGCGCGTCCCCGCCGTCCTCGACCCGGACGCGCTCGAGAAGGCCATCGGCGACGAGCGCGTCGACGTGCGGGCGGATCCGCTCCGTGCCCCCACGAAAGCGCCAGTGCTCGACGATCCCGGCCTCGGTAAGCGCGCCTCGTGCCCGCACCGCGCGTAGCGCCAGCTCGCGGTCGCGGGTGGCGGCGTCCGGGACCGGCGCCTCGAGGACCTCGCGCGGGATGACGCGCTCGGCGAGGTCGTAGAGGCGCTGGAAGCCGCTGACGCGGCCCGCGATGACGATCTCGCCTGCGTTCCAGAGGGACTCGAGGACCATCTTCGCCGGCTTCCAGTTCCACATCCCACCGCCGCCCTTGCCCTCGAAGTCGCGCGAGGCGAGCGGCCCACGCTCGCGGATCGCCGCGCGAACCTCCTCCGCGAGCTCCGGGTGCTCCGCGACGACGTCGCCTCGCCACGGGTGGTGGTGAGTCATCCGCGAGCGGAAGAGCGGCCACTCCTCGACCGGGATGAGACATGCCTCGTGCGCCCAGTACTCGAAGAGCCGACCCTGCCCGAGGAGACGCGAGACCGTCTCGCGCGGGTACGCGCCGACCCGCGAGCCGATCGTGATGCGGTGACTCCGCTCGACCGCAGTGATCGAGTCCAGCTGGACGCACGAGAGCCGGCGGATCGTCTGCTCGACCTCGGTCCGCGTGCCCGAGCGTGAGCGGGATGCGTAGCCCTGTGCGGCGATGACGATGCATCGGAGGGCTGCAAGCGAGATCTCGCGCATGGTCGATTCCTACCGGCTGGCTAGGGTGCCGCGGTGCCCGAGTGGGACGCCGAGGTCGCGATCGACGAGGAGCTCGTGCGAGCTCTCCTCCGCGACCAGTTCCCGGAGCTGGACGCCGGCTCGGCGGCGCCGCTCGGCGAGGGCTGGGACAACGCCGTGTGGCTCGTCGAGGAGCAATGGGCGTTCAGGTTTCCCCGGAGGCAGATCGCCATTCCCGGCGTGGAGCGGGAGCTGGCCCTTCTTCCCCGGCTCGCGCCGCTGCTACCGGCTCCGATCCCCGAGCCACGATTCGTCGGGACGCCGAGCGAGCGGTTCCCCTGGCCGTTCTTCGGCGCAGCCTTGCTTCCGGGCCGGGAGCTCGCGGATGCAGGCCTCGCAGAGGATGCCCGGCGTCGAGGTCGGAGCCGAGCTCGGCCGGCTCCTCCGTGTCCTGCACGCGCCCGAGACCGCAGCTCGGGTCGATCCCGAGCGCGCCCTCCCGGTCGACTTCAACCGGCGCGCCGACATGGCCTTCCGGGTACCTCGTACGCGCGAGAGGCTCGAGGAGCTCGGACATCCGGAGACCGAGGCGATCGCGGAGCTGCTGGCGGAGGCCGAGGCGCTTCCTCCGAGCTCATGCCGGGCCCTGGTCCACGGTGACCTCCATCTCAGACACGTCCTCGTCGACGGCGCCTCGATGAGCGGCGTCATCGACTGGGGGGACATCTGTGTCGGGGATCCCGCGATCGACCTCCAGCTCGTCTGGAGCCTGCTCGCCGGCGCGGGCGGCGAGGGTCGTTCTTCGCGGAAGACGGGTCCGTCGAACCGAGTGACGAGCCTGAGAGCCCGCGTGCTCGCCGTGTACCTGTCCGCGATGCTGGCCATCTACGCGCGCTCGGTCGGGCATGCGTCGCTCGAACGCGAATCGCTTGCCGGTCTCGAGCGAGCGCTAATCGACTAGACGGCGACCGTCACGCGTAGGAACGTCGCCGAGATGACGGTCGCACCGTCGCTCGGGCTCGCGTTCTGCTCGTTGAAGAGCGCGTCGAGCTCGGCGTGCAGGTCGTCCTCACGGCCGTCCGCCGCTGCCGCCGCGTACGCGTTCATGGTCGGCCCGTAGTACGTCCTGAACACGCCGAGGAACTCCGACGGGGTGCCGGGGAAGTTGAAGGTGTACGTCTCCCGCTCGAAGGAGACCTGCTCCTCGGGCACTCCCGCCCCGGTGAACCGCTCGGTCACGGTCTCCTCGACGCCCCACGTCATCGGGCTGACGAACCCTTCGGGCGGCGGGGGCGAATAGGCGGAGCTGATCCTCAGGATCTGGGCGACGAGCGTCGGGTCGCCCGGGATCCAGTTCCCCATGACGATCCGTCCTCCCGGCCGGTCACGCGCACCATCTCCTTGCGCCACGTCCCCCGGCCTCGGGGCGAACATCGCGCCGAACATGCTGACGATGAGGTCGAAGCTGTCGTCGTCGAGATCTTCGAGGTCGGAGGCGTCGCCCTCCTGGAACCTCACGTTGCGCAGGTTGAGACTTTCCGCGCGAGCGTTTCCCGCGGCAACGAGGTTGCTCGCGATGTCCACGCCGAGAACGTCCGCGCCGAGCTGCGCTGCCGGCACGGCCGTGGTCCCGTCGCCGCAGCCGAGGTCGAGGACTCGAAGCCCTCGCCGATCCCAGGCTGCCACGAGCGCCTCGCCGCTCTCGCGCATCGTCGCCGCGATGCGGGTGAAGTCGCCCTTCTCCCAGAGTGCCTTGTTCGGGTTGATCGCAGCGGACGGCTGGTTCGGCGTCGACGTGCTCATCGTGATCGTCCCTCCTCGGATAGCCGGGTCGTCAGAACACTAGACCGACGATCCTGCCGGGAGCTTCCCTACTCGGGTACGCGGCCGTCGAGGATCGCCGGCAGCCGGGACGCGTCGATGTTCCCGCCCGAGACGATGCAGACGACGCGTCGGCCGTCGCCGGCGCGGCCGCCAGCGCCGCCGCGAGCGCGAGGCGCGCCGGCGCCCTCGCGCGACCACGCGCGCCCGCTCGGCGAGCAGTGCGCACGGCGGCCGCAGCCTCGTCGAGCGAGACGGAGAACGCGTCCGTCGAGCGAGCTCGGCGCAGCGCGCCACATCTTCGGCAGCACCGCCCCCGAGCCCGGCGCCGTCGATGAACGAGGCCGTGTACTCGATCGCGACGGGCTCGCGGCCGTCGCGGATCGCGGCCGCGAGCGGCGCGCCCGTCTCGGGCTCGACCGCGAAGACGCGCGTCCCGGGTCGCAGCGCCTTGACCGCGCTCGCGATCCCGGTCGTCAGCCCGCCGCCGCCGACACGGCACGAGCACCGCGTCGGAGTCGGGCAGATCCTCCAGCAGCTCGAGCCCGATCGTGCCGTTGCCCGCCATCACGCGCTCGTCCTGGACGGGATGGATGAAGAGACCGTCGACGCCGTCGAAGCCGCTCGCCTCCGATCGCCTGCCCACCATTCGTCGCAGGGCACCTTGCACGACTGCGGCCGCCGAGGCGCTCGATCGCGTCCAGCTTCGTCTGCGGCGCGTGGTCGGGCACGACGACCGTCGCCGGGACGCCGAGCTCGCGTGCCATCCAGGCGACGCCCTGCGCCATGTTCCCCGCGCTCGCGGTCACGACGCCCGCGCGCGACCTCCTCACGCGGAGCGCTGCAGGACCGCGTTCGCGGCGCCGCGGATCTTGAATGAGCCGATCGGCTGCAGGTTCTCGAGCTTGAGCCAGATCTCGGCCGGCGCCTCGTCCACGAGCAGCCGGACGAGCGGCGTGCGGATGGCCGTGCCGGAGATGCGCTCGCGCGCCGCCTCGATCTCCGCGAGGGGGATCAGAACGGGACCTCGGCGCCGACGCCGCGCTCGCGCGCGCGGCGGACGACGAGCTCGGCCGACGCGAGGTCCTCGACGCCGATCCCGAGCGACTTGAACACGGTCAGCTCGTCCTCGGGCTCGCGGCCGGGTGCGGCCGGCGAGCACCTCGCCGAGCTCGGCCCGGATGTGGTCGGGCCCGATCGCGCCCTCCGGAGCGGGATGATGTAGTCGCCCGCCTCGTTCGAGGCACGACTCGCGCCGGTCGACGAAGAAGCGCCGCGTCCGGCGATCGTCTCGGTGTCCAGCTCGCGCGTCGTCGGGATGCACGAGCCGACCGCGTTCACGTGCGCGCCGCGGGCGAGCCAGCGCTTCTCGACGATCGGCTCTCGCGCAGCGGTCGTCGTGCACGACGACCTCGGCGCCGAAGAGCGCCGAGTCCACCGAGGGAAGCCGTCGCGCCGACGTCGCCCGGCGAGCTCCTCCGCCTTCTCGAGGCTCCGCCACCAGATCCGGATCTCGCGGGTCGTCGAGCACGGCGCGCATCGCCTCCACGTGTCCGCGCGCCTGTGCCGCCGGAGCCGAGGATCGCGACGCGCTGCGCGTCCGCCCGCGCCAGCGCGCGGGTCGCGACCGCCGAGACCGCGGCGGTCCGGATCTCGGTGATCGCCGACGCGTTCATGATCGCGACGCAGCTCGCCGGTCTCCCCGTCGTGCAGCAGCACGCCGCCCTGTGCGTGTCGAGGCCGCGGGACGGGTTCGTCGGCGACGATGCACGATCTCCTTCAGCGCCCTACGCCGTGCGCTCGCCGATCCGCGGTACGCGGGCATCAGGCCCATCAGCGTGTCCGCGCCCTCGGGCCGGGCGATCGACCGCAGCGGCTGGTAGAGCTCGCCGCGCGCGAGCGCGGCGAGCACCTCCTCCATCGGCCTCGACGCACGTCGCCATGTCAGCAGCTCGCGCACGTCGTGCTCGCCGAGCACGAGCATCACCCGAACAACCCTCGCGATCGTCGTGCTCGGCCGCCGTCAGCTCGAGGGAGAGCGCCTCCCGAGCCGGCTCGAGCTGCTCGGCCCGGCGTCGGCCCGACGATGATCGCCGTCACCTCGGGCACGCGCGAGCAGCCAGGCGAGCGCCAGTCCCGCCATCGAGACGCCGCGCTCCTGCGCCTGCCCCTCGAAGGCCTCGAGCGCGTCGAACACCGCGTCGGCCTCGAACTTGCGGTAGCCCTCGGGCCGTTGCGTCATCCGCGAGCCCTCCGGATACGCGGCTCGCCGCGTCGGTACCTGCCGGTCAGCCAGCCGCCCGCGAGCGGCCCGAACGGCTGTAGCCGAGACCGTGCTCGTGGCAGACCGGGAAGAGCGCTCGCCGTCGTCGCTGCTCGAGCAGCGAGTACGAGTTCTGCACCCACTCGTAGCGGGCGAGCCCGTCCGCTCCGAGATCTCCAGCGCCTCCTCGAGCTGGTCGGCCGTCGACGTTGCTCGCCGCCGATTGCGCAGATCGTCCCGGCTCGATGAGCTCGTCGAGCGGCCCGAGCGTCTCCTCGATGCGGCGTCTCCGGGTCGAAGCGCGTGGACCATGTACGACGGTCGAGCCGCTCCAGCCCGAGCCGCTCGAGGCTGCACTCGACCTGCCGCCTGATCCGCTGAGCGGCGAGGCCGTGGTCGGCTCCGGCCTCCGTCGGGTTGAACGTCTTGGTCTCGACCGTGATCGCGTCGCGCACCGCGCCTCCCTTGTCGCGATCCAGCTCGCCGATCCACGTCTCGCTGCGCCCGCCGCCGTACGCGTCGGCCGTGTCGAACGTCCTGATCCCGAGCGTCCCAGGCCGCGTCCATGATCCGCGACGCCTCCTCGCTCGGATCGCCCTGCGCCGAAGAACGCCGGCGCGGAGCCGACCCCGCCGAAGTTGCCGCAGCCGAGGACGATCCGGGTGACCGCGACCCCGCTCCGCCCGAGCGCGCGAGTCTCCACCTAGGCGGCCCCCGGAGCCGGAAGGGGTGGCCGCACGACGATGCGTGAGAGCACCCCGACGCCGAGGAGCGGCCCGAACGCGCAGACGACGAAGACGCCGTCGTACCCCACCGCCGAGGCGACGGCGCCGAGGCTGAGAGCGCCGACGAGGAAGCCGAGCTCCGTGAACGCGCTGAACGTTCCGACGACCGCGCTGCGCTCGCTCACCGGCGCCGCGTTCACGGCGAGCGTCATGAGAGAGGGGAAGGCGAGCGCATGACCGAACGCCACGACCACGGTCCCGACGAAGAGGCCGGTCGGGACGTTCCACAGTCCGATCGTGAAGAGGCCCGTGGCGATGAGCGTCAGCGCGATCCGCGACGTCCGCTTCGGCCCGAGGCGGTCGGGGACCTGCCTCGCCACGACCCGGGTCGTGACGACGACCGCCGAGAATACGAGGAAGACCGAGCCGGCGCCGTCCAGACCGAGGTCGCGTGCGTAGAGGGCTCCGAACGTCCCGAGACCGGCGAAGCCGAGGACTGTGAACGCCAGCACGACACCGGGTCCGATCGCGGCCGGGTGGACGAGCCGGGCGGGCGAGCCCGGGTCGGAGCCCCGCGCGGGCGCCGTCTCCGGAAGGAGGAGGCCGATCAATCCCGCGGTCAAGCAGCACGCGGCGGCGAGCAGCCACACGGCGTCGAAGCGGTCGTCGCCGAGCACGAGCTCGCCGAGGAGCGGGCCGAGCGCCAGCCCGCCCCAGAGGCCGAGGCTGAAGACGCTCAATGCCTCGCCGCGCCGGTGAGCCGGTGCGAGGTCGGTGACGATCGTCGCCGCGCCGACGAGCGCGAGCGCCTCTCCGGCTCCGGTGAGGAACCGCAGGAGGACGAGGAGCGGGAGCGAGCTGGCGACGAGATATCCCGCGACGGTCACCGACGCGAGCACACCGCCGGCGACGACGAGGATGCGCCGTCCGTTCCTGTCCGCATAGCGCCCTGCGAACGGCTGGCAGACGAGAACCATCGGGCTGACGGCCGCCACCGCCAAGGCGACCCCGAAGCTGCCGACGCCGAGCTCGTCGTCCGCGTAGACGGGGACGACGGCGAGGAGCATCCCGACGGACATGCAGAGCGCGAACTCCGCGAGCATCGTGAGCACGAACGGCTTCGTCAGGACCCGATCCGGCTGCATTTCTCGATCCAAGCACATCGGCGCCGGAACACCGCCGACAGGAACGGCGCGTGTCGACCCGAATCGAAAGCGCGATGTCGACGGGCGACACCGAGCTCCGAGCCGAGGCACGGCGCGAAGCCGCTCCTGCAGTAGTGCTCGTCCTCGTCGTCCTCGCGGCGCTCGCGTTGACAAGTCGCGCAGAGGGGTGGGAGCTGCTCGGGTTGCCGTGGTGGATCTGGCTCGTCCTCGGCCTTCCGGCGTTGCTCCTGACCGTCGACCTGCTTCTCGCGCTGCGAGGCAAGGGGCTCGTCCAGTCCCGCAGAGCCGCCATCGTCCTGCTCGTGCTTCTCGCCTCCGGGAACTTCGCTGCGCTCATGATCCTGGTCGCCGGCCTCGTCACGGCGAACACGTCCGATCTGAGCGGCGGCGAGTTGCTGCTGACGGGGTTCGCCATCTACACGACTGACCTCGTCGTCTTCGGGCTCATCTTCTGGGAGGTCGAAGCCGGAGGGCCGATGGCACGACTCCACTCCGACGCGCGGGATCCGATCGAGTTCCGGTTCCCGCAGGACGACGACAAGGAGGCCGGGTGGAAGCCGCGTGTGTGGGACTATCTCTACGTCTCGCTGACGAACTCGATTGCCTTCAGTCCGACCGACACGATGCCGCTCTCCCTGCGTGCGAAAGCACTCATGGGGCTCGAGTCGTTCATCGCGGCCGTGACCGTTCTCCTCGTCGCGGCCCGGGCGGTTAACGTGCTCGGGTCGTGAGCGACGGTCCCCTGATCAGTCTCCACGAGCTCCAGCTCGCCGCCCGGAACCACGGCATGCCGCTCGAGGCGCTCCGCTGGGAGATCACGCCGGTCGGGCTCCACTACCTCCTCACGCACTACGACATCCCCGACGTCGACGTGTCGCGCTGGCGCTTCGAGGTCGCAGGCCTGGTCGAGCGCGAGCTCTCGCTCTCGCTCGACGACGTGCGGGCTCGGCCGTCCGTCGAGCTTGCGGTGACGATGGAGTGCGCCGGAAACGGCCGCGCACACGTCGAGCCGCATGTCGAGAGCCAGCCGTGGATGCTGGAGGCCGTCGGGACGGCACGCTGGCGGGGCGTCCCGGTCGCCGAGGTGCTGGCAGACGCAGGTGTTCGCGACGGCGCGCTCGAGGTTCTCTTCACCGGACTCGACCGCGGGGTCGAGGGGGACGAGCTTCAGGTCTACGAGCGGAGCCTTCCCATCGCGCACCTGCTCGACGGCGAGGCGATCCTCGCGTACGAGGTGAACGGCGTTCCCCTTCCGCCGCAGCACGGATATCCGCTCCGCCTGGTCGTTCCAGGGTGGTACGGCATGACCAGCGTGAAGTGGCTGGCGCGCATGACCGTCCGCGACGAGCCGTTCGCCGGGTACCAGATGAGCCACTCCTATCGAGTGCGCCAGGAGGAGGACGAGCCGGGCGTGCCGATCACGACGATCGCACCGCGCTCCTTGATGGTCCCGCCGGGCATTCCGGAGTTTCTCAGCCGCGCACGCGTCGTCGAGGCGGGTCCGTGCGAGATCCTCGGCCGCGCGTGGTCCGGAGCGGCGGAGATCGTCGCCGTGTACGTCTCCACCGACGGCGGCTCCAGCTGGGCCGACGCGCAACTCGGCCCGCCGACGCTCGGGCGCTGGGCGTGGCGCTCGTGGCGCTTCGAGTGGGACGCGCAGCCGGGAACGTACGAGCTCTGCTGCCGTGCGCGCGACGGGTCCGGAAACGAGCAGCCGCTCGAGCCGGCGTGGAATCTCGGCGGCTACGTCAACAACGCGGTGCAGCGCGTCGCGGTCACCGTCGCGTAGCGCCCGACGCTCTGCCCTATCGTTTCGGCGTGCGCGGGCGGCTCACACTCGTGACGGTTCTCGCCGCGGGAATGCTCGTCGCAACGGCTCACGGCGAAGCGACGGCGACGACGACGCTCCGCATCGACGGAACGCCGTTTGCTCCCGAGCTCGCGCTCACTTCCGCCCAGCAGACGCGCGGGCTGATGTTCAGGAAGCGCGCGCCGAAGGACGGGATGCTGTTCGTCTTCCCGCGCGCGAGCGTCGGCGGCTTCTGGATGAAGAACACGCTCGTTCCGCTGAAGATCGTCTTCTTCGACACGCGCGGCCGGGCCGTGCGCCGGTTCTTGATGACGCCCTGCCGCAACGATCCGTGCCACATCTACGACCCGGTCAAGCAGTACCGCTATGCCCTCGAGCTCCCCGAGACGGACACTCGTCCGGCGCGCACACTCGGCCCACCGGCGGCGCTCAGGGCGCTCGTCGCCCGATCGGGCTGACCGTGAAGCGGTTGTGTCACGCGATCGCGGCGGTCGCCGTGCCCGCGGTCATAGCGGCGTCCGTGGGCGCCTCGTCGCCAGGACGCCCGGTCGTGGTGCTGGACCCGGGCCACGATCTGCATGCCAACACCGAGACGGAGCCGATCGGCCCGGGCTCGTCGACGCGGAAGATCAAGGACGGAGGCGGGACGCACGGCGTCGTGAGCGGCCTGCGTGAGGCCGACCTCAACCTTGCCGTCGCGCTGCGGCTGCGTACGCTGCTCGAGCGAGCCGGCACCGAGGTCGTGATGACGCGGACTCGCACCGTGGGGACGAGCATCGGAAACATCGCCCGCGCTCGCATCGCCAATCGAGCCCGGGCACGTCTGTTCCTGCGCATCCACGCGGACGGGTCGGCCGATCCGAACGTGCGTGGGACCCACACGCTGTACCCCGCGTACCGACGCGGATGGACGGACGACGTGTACGCGGAAAGCAAGCGGGCGGCCGGGATGGTGCAGCGCGCGCTCCGGTCCTCGTTGGGCTTCCCGGACCGGGGCCTCCAGGAGCGCTCCGACTACACCGGCTTCAACTGGGCGAACGTGCCCGTGATCCTCGTGGAGATGGGCTTCATGACGAACCCGACCGAGGACCGGCTGCTCGCGACCAGCGCCTACCAGCGTCGTGCCGCGGTCGGGCTCTGCCGCGGGACACTGCAATTCCTCGGGCGCCCCGTCGGCGCCTGCGGCTGACCGGCCCCGGCTGTCATCGTTCGAGCGTGGCCGTCCGGATCGACTCCTCGCTCGACGGAATCGACTGGGAGCAGGCCAAGACGGACCTCGCGGTGGACCATTTCGACAACGGCAGGAGCGCGGAGGCGCTGCGGCGCTCGTTCGAGCAGTCCCAGCACGTTGCCTTCGCGCGAGATGGCGAGCGTGTGGTCGGCATGGCGCGCCTCATCTCGGACGGCGTCTGCAACGCCTACCTCGTCGACGTCTGGACGGCGTCCAACCATCGCAGGCAGGGGATCGCGTCGACGATGATCCAGGCCCTGCTCGACGAGGTTCCGGGTCAGCACGTCGGCCTCCAGACGGACGACGCGCAGGAGCTCTACCGGTCGCTCGGATTCGAGCTGCAGCCTGAGTTCTGGTCGGTCGTCGTCGGCGCATGGCTCGACAACGACGCGAACCGGTGAGCGCTGCGACCCCGGCCATTCGGGGGGTGTACAGCGCAGACGTCGCTCCCTAAGGTGAGCCGGTGCTGCGCGGACGAACCCTTGTCGCCGTTCTCGGCGTACTGACGGCGACGGGAATCGTCGCGGTCGGGAGCTCGGCAGCCGCTCCGGGCGGGAAGCCGGATCGTGGCGCGGTCGTCGGCTACTGGACACCCGATCGCGTCGCGCATGCCGTACCGCGCGAGGTGTCGCCGAAGAACTTCCACCCGCAGGCGGGCAGGCCGGGCGGCGGTGGCGGCAGCGGGGGGAACACCGGGTCAGCGTGGACCGGCAGTGGCGCCGTGAAGCAGCGGACCGGGAAGGTCCTCTTCACGATGGCGGGCGTCGACTACGTCTGCTCGGGCACGGCCGCGACGGACTCGAGCTCGATGAGGTCGCTCGTCCTGACCGCCGGGCACTGCGTCTACGACGAGACGAACCACGCGTTCGCAACGAACTGGATGTTCGTCCCCGACTACGAGGACGGCGGCTCGATCGTCACGAACCCGAACGGCTCGCACAGCTTCACATGCGACACGACGACGTACGGCTGCTGGACCGCCACGTCACTGGTGACGACGACCGCCTGGGCGAACGGCGGCGCCAGTCTTGCGGGGTTCAACGACGACTACGCGTTCGCGGTCGTCGGCGCCGGCGGCAAGACCGGCCAGAGCAACCAGCTGGACGTCACCGTCGGCAGCACCCCGGTCGCCTACAACCAGAGCCATCCGACGCAGGTCTACTCGTTCGGCTACCCGCAGGCGTCGCCGTACGACGGCCAGAAGCTCATCTACTGCTCCGGCACCGACATTGCCGACACCTGGGGCGGGACGACAGACTTCGGGCTGAACTGCAACATGACCGGCGGCTCCTCCGGCGGTCCGTGGTACGTCGGGTTCGGGTCGGCCGGCAGCCAGGGCTCCCTGACTTCCGTGAACAGCTTCAAGTACACGGCCGGGAAGTTCGCGAAGTACATGTTCGGGCCGTACTTCGACGCGTACACGCAGCGGACGTACACCGCGGCGCAGAGCGCGACCAGCAACACGCTCGTTCCGTAGCGCACGCGGCGAGCGCCCGCGCGTCGACAGAATCCCTGCGGCACCATGCCGCTGACCCAGTACTACACGGCCACGACGCTCGACGGGTTCATCGCGGATCCGAACGACTCGCTCGAGTGGCTCTTCTCACGCGAGCAGGACCACGACGGGCCTCTCAACTACGCGGCGTTCATCGCCGAGGTCGGCGCGCTCGCGATGGGCTCGACCACCTACGAGTGGGTCATCGACCACGAGTTCTCCGGCAAGCCGCCTGAGGAGTGGAACTGGCCATACGACCTCCCCTGCTGGGTCTTCACGCATCGGGAGCTCACGGTCGTGCCCGGAGCAGACGTCAGGTTCACGAGCGACGAGGTCGCGTCGGTTCACGAGCAGATGCTGGCGGCGGCAGGCGGCAAGAACGTCTGGATCGTCGGCGGCGGTGACCTCGTGGGTCAGTTCGCCGACGTTGGACTGCTCGACGAGGTGATCGTCTACGTGGCGCCCGTCACTCTTGGCGCCGGAAAACCGCTCCTCCCACGACGCCTCGAGCTGCGCCTCGAAGAGACCGCGCGCAACGGTGACTTCGCTTGCTCGCGCTACGCCGTCGTGAAGAGCTAGCGCCAGGCGACCGAGACGACCTCGATCGGCTGCTCGAGGCCCTTCAGCATCTCCGAGCGCGGCTCGGACAGGCGATAGGGCGTGCTGATGCCGTCGAGTGTCTCGACACTGACCAGGATCTCGCCCGCCTTCGCGGCAGCTCCGACGCGGGACGCGACGTGGACACCCTGGCCGCCGTAGTCGCCTTCGGTGCGGAAGGCGCCGCCCGAGTGCGCGCCGATGCGGACGTCCGGCGCGACGATCTCGGCGGCGAGCGTTCGCTGGATCGCGACGGCGGCGTCGATCGCGGCCTTCGGGTTCTCGAAGGACACGAAGAAGCCGTCCCCGGTCTGCTTCACGACCTCGCCGCCGGCCTCGGCGACGGCCTCGCGGACGAGCTCGTCGTGGCGCGCCAGCAGGCGCTTCCACTTCTCGTCGCCGAGGGTCTCGAGGAGCTTCGTCGACTCGACGATGTCGGTGAACAGGAAGGTCCGCCTGGTCGCGACCTTCCCGAGGAGCTCCTGTGCGCGGGCCGCCTCCGGCCGCGCGCCAAGGCGCTCGAAGGTCGCGAAGGCTCCCTCGAGCTCGACGGTTCCGGCGTGCTCGTCGCCCGACCGCGTGTAGGCGACGCCGAGGAGCATGCGCGCACGAGCGGTCTCGTACGGCGCCCCGACACCCTGCCACCCGTCGCGAGCCCGCTGCAGCTCCACGATGGCTGCGGGCCAGTCCTTCTCCGCGCTCAGGATCTGCCCGCGCGCGAAGTGGATGGTTGCGTCGAATGCGGCCGCGCGCCGATTTCCGATCTTGTACGAGTCGACGATCTGCTCGGCTTCGTCGGCGGCAGCGCGCGCCGTCTTCGTGTCGCCGGCTGCGGTCGCGATCTCGACCTGTGCGGGCAGTCGGCGAAGGCGGTGAAGGGGGTCGACCGACTCCTGCAGCGTGCGTGTGATCCCCGCGACCGCCGCGTCGATCTTCCCCTCCGCGAGGCGGAGGAGCGACAGTCCAGGCTGCGGCTGGCGGCCCAGCTCGTTGGACACCTGGTACGCCTCCTCGGCGCCCTGGAAGTCGCCTCGGCGACGGCGGATCTCGGCGATCTCGTAGTGGCCGAACGCGGTAATGGAGCGGTCGAAGTCGTGGAGCTCCTCGCAGGCCGCGATCGCCTGCGCCTCGGCGGCCGGCCAGTCACCGCGCATCCGAAGCACCTCGGCACGGTGGATACGGCAGGCGCCGGGGAAGCCGCTGACGTCGAGCTTGTCGCAGAAGCGGTTCGCGGTCTCCGTCCACTCGGCTGCGCGGCGGACGTCTCCCAGGTCCTGGCAGGAGCTGATCGTGATGCAGTACACGAGCCCGGCGGAGTGGGCGCGAAGGTCGCCGCACATCGCCGACGCCGTCGCCTCGTCGAGGAGCGCGAGACCTTCGTCGATTCGGCCCGCCTTGATCGAACGCTCGTCCCTTCCCGGACAGGGCGAGCATCTGCACGTCCCGGTCGCCGACGCGCTTCGCGAGCTCGTACGTGTCGTCCAGCAACGCGACGGCCCGGTCGAGATCGCCCTCGGCGAACATCGCGGTCATTGCGTGGACCAGGAGCAGGCGTCCGTGCTCGGGCGCCTCCGGCAGGTCCTTGAGGAGGCGCTCGGCGTTTGCCAGCCAACCCCCCGCCACGGCGAACGAGCCACGAGCCTCGTTGTCCCACGAGAGCGTCAGCGCCATGCGCGCGGCACCGAGCTCGTCGCCAGCGGCCGTGTACCCCGTGTACGCGCGCTCGCGGAGCGCGATCGCCTCGTCGAGCTTGCCGCTCCACCAGGCGGCCTCGCCGTAATTCTCGAGGTCGGACGGCGCCAGCTCAGCGTCCGCGACGCCGGAGTAGGTGCCGTACGCCGACCGCCAGGCCTGGCGGTCGGCAGCGGCACGAGCCTCAGTCAGTGCGTCGACGACCTGCGACATGGTCACTCATTGTCGCTGTGCGCTGCCGGCTCGGCAATGCGGCTAGCCGTACCACGCCCGGCGAGCGCGTCACGCACGCGGGGAGCGACCTCGCGTCCCAGGAGCTCGATCGAGCGGAGGATCCCCTCGTGCGGGATGCCGCCGATCGTGAACTGGATGAGGAACCGGTCGTGGCCGAAGAGCTCGTGCTGGAACAGGATCTTCTCGACGACGTCCTCCGGCGTGCCCACGAAGTTGGCGCCACGAAGGGTGGCGGCGGCGTCGTAATCGGGGCGCTGCATGGGCGGCCAGCCGCGCTCCTGGCCGATCCGATTCATCGCCGCGGAGACGTACGGAAACGACTCGTCGAGGGCCGTCTCCCGCGTCTCCGCGATGAATCCGTGCGAGTTGATGCTGAGCCGCGGCGGCTCGAGGCCGGCCTGCTCGGCGGCGCGCCGGTGCAGCTCCGCGAAGGGCCGGAACCGTTCCGGCTGCCCGCCGATGATCGCGAGCGCCATCGGCAGGCCGAGCATGCCGGCACGAACGGCGGACTCGGGCGTGCCGCCGACCGCGACCCAGACGGGGAGCGAGTCCTGCACGGGACGCGGGTAGACGCCGTGCCCCTCGCGTGAGACCCCGGTCTCGCGGACCTCGAGCAGGAGCTCGAGCTTCTCCGCGAACAGTGTGTCGTACTGGCGGAGGTCGTAGCCGAAGAGCGGGAACGACTCGATGAAGGAGCCGCGTCCGACCATGATCTCGGCACGGCCGCCCGACAGCAGGTCCACCGTCGAGAACTCCTGGAACACGCGGATCGGGTTGTCGGAGCTCAGGACGGTCACGGCGCTCGTCAGGCGGATGCGGCTCGTCCGCGCGGCTGCTGCGGCGAGAACGACTGAAGGCGTCGACACGGCGAAGTCGGGCCGGTGGTGCTCGCCGACACCGAAGACGTCGAGACCGACCTCGTCGGCGAGCTCGACCTCCTCCATGAGGTCGCGCAGTCGCTGCTCCGCGCCCTCCTCGCCCTGGCGCGTGTCGGCAAACGTGAAGACGCCGATCTCCACGATCGGGTTCTACCGGTCAGAACGGTTCAGCCGCGGCGGCGCACAGCCGCCGTGATCGCGAGCGCGCTCCCGGCGGCGATGAGCACTCCGGCGCCGAGCAACCCGATCCCGATCCAGAGCACCTGGTCGAGCTCGGCGCCGATGCTGAGGTCGGACGAGACTCCGCGCGAGGCGTCGGCGTTCATCACGACGGCACGCCAGTAGCCGTCCTCGGGATCCCAGTCGACCGTCTGCTCGCCCGCCCCGGTCGCCGAGGCAGCCCAGAACGTCTGCGACGCGGGTGGGCCGGTGGGCGCCCCGCCCGGACGCTCCGTGTAGTTCGGATGGCGGTCGCCCAGGTCGGTGATCTCGTCACGTTGGATGTTTGCGACGTAGCGGTCGACGTCGGCCGCCGGCCCGATGCCGACGAAGACCGGGCGAACGCTCTTGCTGCGGATGCGCACGGTTCCGAGGAAGGTGTCGAGCGCCCACTGGGCGCCGCTCGTGTGGAGCTCGGCGCTCTCCGAGACGATCGCGTACGTCGGTGTCTGGAACGCGACGCTCGGAGACATGAGGTAGCCGTCGTCGTCGCGCTGCGTCTGGTCGACCGCGACGAGGGCGCACCCGCCGACGAGGAACGCGAACGCGAACAGCCCGGCGATCACGCCGACGACGATCAGGACGACCTTCCCGGCGGTGCCTCCTTCTCGGCGCTCGGCGGCCGTCGCCGGTTCCTCGGCGACCGCGGGCTCCGTGGGCGTCGCCTCGTTGCTCGTACCCGGGTCGCGGCCACCCTGGTCGAGCCGGAACGGCGGATACTCGTCGCGCATCAGCAGGACGTAGGCCGCGACGCGCGCGACCCAGCGGTCGAGCCCGAGGACGAAGTCGAAGAGCCCGTGGGGATAGCGCGTCGTGAAGAGCAGCGCGATCCCGACGAAGAAGACGAGGACCCCGATCAGACCGGTGTGGTAGCCGACGCCCCAGACGCGGTCGTAGTCGCCGATCCTCGCCGCGGCATACGTCCCACCGCCGAGGAGGATCCCGACGACGATGTACTGCGGGATCGCGAGGAGCCACCACTTCACGAGCACGAGGCCGCGTGAGAGGCGCTCGGGGTACGCGACGTCGAGCCGCGCCGGGTAGTCGGGTACGTCGTCGAGCGTGAACGGTGGGTACCGGTCCGTCCCGAGCGCGGCGTACGAGTAGAAGGCGACCCGCCACGTCCAGCGCAGCACGCCGAGGTTGAAGTCGAAGATCCCGCGTGGGTACCTCCCTGTGAAGAGGATCGCGAAGAACGCGATCACGGTCAGCACGAGGAGTGTGAGCCAGAGGAACGCCAGCACGATGTAGTGCGGGATCGCGAGCAGCCACTTCACGAGCCAGAGCCACCGGCTGACGCCCGCGTCGAGTTCGCCGTCGATGCGGACCGGATATGGCGGCGGCTCTACGTGCTCCTCGATGGCGTGCACTGTTACACGCGCCTCGTCACCGCCGCATCCGAGGAGCGCAGGCGCCCAGGTGGACGGTTACGACGAGCGCGACGACGAGCACGCGGACCCAGTGCTGCCAGGACGTCTCGTACACGAGGTACGCGACCGTCCACGGGAGCGTGAGGATCCACATGAGGATCTCCGGGACGAGCGCGAGGCTGCGCAGCCAGTCGTAGGCATCGTCGAGCGTCTCGGGCGACACGGCCAGGAGCGTCACGAAGGAGCCCCACAGCCCCGCCATCAACGCGAAGAACGCCGAGCCGGGTGCTTGCATCGGCACCGCGACCGGCTTTCGCTCGGGTCGGTCGATCGCGATCTGGCTCATCGCTTCACCTCCTGTTCCCACTCAGCCTGCGCTCCAGTTCTCCAAGGCGCATCCGCGGATCACCGCGGTTGACTGCGGGGAACAACGGGTAGCCTCCGCGCCCATGAGCGACGAGACGACGAATGACGCCAAGGAGAAAAAGCCCGACCACGAGCCGCCTGAAGGCGCCGAGACCACGGGGACCTGGGGCCGCGGACGCAAGGCGATCGGCTACACGGTCACGGGCAAGTGGACCGTCCTGCGCAAGAAGGAGAAGCCGGCGGCAGAGATCTTCTCCGTCGCCTATATCGCGGATGGCGAGCGGCACGACCGCCCGCTGACGTTCGTCTTCAACGGCGGCCCGGGCGCGGCGTCCGCGTATCTGCACATGGGAGCGGTCGGACCGCAGCGCGTCGAGTTCCCCTCGGACGGGACGCTGCCGCCGATGCCTCCGCGTCTCGTCGAGAACGAGTCGTCGTGGCTCGCGTTCACCGACCTGGTCTTCGTCGACCCTGTCGGCACAGGCTTCAGCCGCGTGATCGAGCCCGAGAAGAAGGGCGACGGGAAGGACGGCGCTCCCGCCGCCAAGCCGGACGACGCTCCCGACCCCAAGGAGTACTTCGGCTACAAGCGCGACCTCGAGTCGCTCTGCGAGTTCATGGGCCGCTGGCTCTCGGACAACGGTCGTTGGGGCTCACCCGTGTTCATCGCGGGGGAGAGCTACGGCGGATATCGCGTCGGCCGCCTCGCCCGGTCGCTGCAGGAGAGCGCGGGCATCGGCCTGAACGGCGCGATCCTCATCTCGCCCGCTCTGGAGATCACCAGTCTCGCGCCGACGGACTACGACGTCCTGGGCTGGATCGACCGCGTGCCGACCATGGCTGCCGCGGCGCTGCATCACGGCCGCTCCCGTGCGTTTCGGAAGGGCACGTCGCTGGAGAAGGCGCTGCGCGCCGCAGAGGAGTTCGCGACTTCCGACTACGCGTCGTTCCTGACGCGCGGCGCCTCGCTGTCCGCGAAGGAGCGGACGCGAATCCTCGGTCAGCTCGCGGACCTCATCGGGCTTCCGCTCGACCTCGTCGTCCGCGGCGAAGGTCGCGTCGGCATGCTCACCTTCGTCCGCGAGCTCCTGCGCGACGAGCGCAAGGTGCTGGGGCTCTACGACACGACGATCACCGCGACCGATCCCTTCCCGGACCGAACGGACTTCTCGTGGCCGGACCCGACGCTCTCCGGAATCAGCCCTGCGTACACGATGGCGGTGAACCGGATGCTCCGCTCGGAGATCGGCGTCGAGACCGATAGGGAGTACGCGCTCCTGTCCTACGAGGTCTTCACGTCGTGGAAGAACGACGCCGAGAACCACGCGTTCGCCGCGCCCCCCGGTGCGACGGACGACTTCCGCTACGGCATGGCGCTGAACCCGCACATGAAGGCGTTCATCACCCACGGGCAGTACGACCTCGTGACGCCGTACTACGCGAGCGACCGTCTCCGGAACCTTATGCGTCTCGACCCGCAGATGGCGGGCCGGCTCACCGTGCAGCACTACGGTGGCGGGCACATGTTCTACGCGTGGGAAGAGAGCCGGCACGCGTTCGCGTCCGCGATCGCGGCGTTCGTCGCCGGGGCGATCTAGCCCTCCTCGTTCTCGGCGACGTAGGCCGCCAGCGAGCTTCTTCGGGGCCTGGATGAGCCACGCGTCCTCGAGGCGCTCGCGCAGCTCCTCGCGGTCGATCGCCTCGACCCTGATCTGCACGGCCGGATAGCCATTGTAGTGCGGGCTCGTGAAGTAGACGTCCGGGTTCGCGTCGAGGAAGAGCTGCTTCTCGTCGCGGTCGACGCGGACGGCGAGCCCGCCGCCGTCGCGCTCGCGTGCCTCCCATGCGAAGCCCTTGCCGCGGACGCTGAACGCGATCCTGCCCGAGCTCGAGGCCTCGACCTCCGGAAAGGAGATGGCGAGCTCCCGAACCGTGTCCCAGTCGGCCATGTCCGGAAGATAGTCTCGGCCCGCCGATGAGGACGTGGATCGCGATCGGTGTCTCGTTCGCAGTCGCCGCGACGCTCGGCGTCCTGCACTACGCGGACGCGAACGCGGTGCTGCAGTTCGTCGTCGGCATCCTCGCGCTCGCCCTCCTCGCCTGGACCGTCGGCGTCGGCACCGAGGTGGTCGGCTCCCGCTTCGGCGCGGCCGCGACCGGCGTGCTGCAGTCGACGCTCGGCAACCTCCCCGAGCTCTTCATCGTCGTCTTCGCCCTGCGGGCAGGGGAGATCGTCGTCGCGCAGACGTCCATCCTGGGCTCGCTGCTGGCGAACGCGCTCCTCGTCCTCGGGCTCGCAATCGTCGCGGGCGCCTGGCGGGCCGAGGACAAGGTGATGCGTTTCGGGCGCCGGCTCCCGAACGACACGACGATGCTGCTCATGCTCGTCGTCTTCATGATCGCGATCATCTCGACGTCGCTCTCCCTCGGGGACAAGGCTGCGGACAACGCCGAGACGATCTCGGTTGTCGGGGCGATCCTCATCCTCTGTGTCTACGGGGCGTGGCTCGCAAACTACCTCCGGGCGGGCTCGGCCGAGGCGCCGGCCGTCGAGGCGCACGAAGCTCCGCCGCTCGGGTTCGGAGTGGGGTTGGGCGTCCTCGCGCTCGCAGGCGTCGCTGCCGCGTTCGTGTCCGACTGGTTCGTCGCCGTCATCGATCCCGCGACCGAGGATCTCGGCATCTCGAAGGCCTTCACGGGCCTCGTCATCGTCGCGATCGCGGGGAACGCCGTCGAGAACGTCGTCGGTATCCAGCTCGCGTGGAAGAGGCGCTACGACCTCGCGATCTCGGTCGTGAAGAACTCGGTCGCGCAGATCGCGGCGTTCCTGTACCCGGCGCTCGTCCTCATCTCACTGTTCTTCACGCAGCGCCTCACGTTCGGCCTGCCGAGCACCGGGCTCGTGCTCGTCGTCGCGCTCGTGTTCTCGGCGCTCGCCATCTGGCAGATCACGGGCGACGGCGAGGCGGCCCCCTACGAGGGTCTCGCGCTCGTTGCGACGTACGCCGTGCTCGCGACCGTCGTCTGGTTCGAGTAGGCGAAGGCGAACCGCTAGCGTGGTGCCGTGTCGTCCGCCACGGTGGCCATCGAACAGCAGCTCGAGCAGTACCGCGTGGAGCTGACGGGCTACTGCTACCGCATGCTGGGCTCGGCCGACGCCGAGGACGCGGTCCAGGAGACCTTCATCCGAGCCTGGCGCGGGATCGAGCAGTTCGAGGGTCGGTCGGCGCTGCGCTCGTGGCTCTACCGCATCGCCACGAACGTCTGTCTCGACATGCTCGAGAGCCGCAAGCGCCGGGCACGGCCCATGGACCTCGGGCCGGCCGGCGAGCCGATCGTGGAGAACCTGCGCACGCCCGACCAGCTGTGGATCGACCCGATGCCAGACGCGCTCGTCGTCCCCGGCGGCGATCCTGCGGAGGTCGTCGCTGGTCGCGAGTCGGTCCGGCTTGCGCTGGTCGCGGCGCTCCAGGAGCTGCCTCCGCGCCAGCGGGCGGTTCTCATCTTGTGCGAGGTGCTGCGCTGGCAAGCGAGTGAGGTCGCCGAGCTGCTCGAGACGAGCGTCGCCTCGGTGAACAGCGCGCTCCAGCGCGCGCGGGCGACGCTCGAGGCCAGCGACGCGACGGCGTCCACGACGTCACCGTCCGTCGACGCCGCGGACGAGGAACTGCTGCGCCGCTACGTCGAGGCGTTCGAGCAGTACGACATGGATGCGCTGACGACGCTCATCCACGAGGACGCGACCCAGTCGATGCCGCCGTACGACCTGTGGCTCGCGGGCCGCGACGACATCCTCACCTGGTGGTTCGGGCCTGGGAACACGTGCCGCGACTCGAAGGTCGTGGCGGTGCAGTCGGCGAACGGCGCGCCGGCATTCGGCCAGTACCGCCCGAAGCCCGGCGGTGAGGGCTACGAGCCCTGGGCACTGCAGGTCCTCGAGGTCGAGGACGGCAAGATCGTCGAGCTCACGTTCTTCCTCGACGTCGAGACGCACTTCCCGCGCTTCGGGCTGCCGCTCGAGATCTGACCGCGGGCTCGCACAGCACGTTCGAGAGTCCCATGAGCTGGACGAGCTCGAGGAGCGCGTGCGGCGTGTTGCAGAGGCGGATCGAGCAGCCGCGTCTCGTGGCTGCGAGCTGCAGCCTCGCGAGCGCGTCGACGGTCGCGGCGTCCGGCTCGACCCCGGCGACGTCGCAGCGAACGACATCTCCCGCAGTGGCGAGAAGGGAGCAGACCCGATCACAGAGGCCCGGAAGATCGGCACGCGTGATCGGGCCGCGAATGGCGAAGGCGACCTCGTGCGGTCCGGATGTCGGCATCGATCTGTAGACGAACGCGGCTGCTCGATTTCAGCGGTACGCTGGACGACGGGTCGGAGTTGCAAACGACCGGTGAAAAGGAGGAGAAGCCATGACGACGCTTCTCGCAGCCAGCGATGTCAACTGGCCCGTGGCCGGCAGGTCTTCGGCACGGGACGCAGGGCTATCCAGAGCCAGCAGGACCAGGAGTACCGTAAGCTCGTCGACGAGCTCTCGGCCGTCCAGCGCGAGACGACCGCCGAGCTCCAGCAGACGAACGCTGCGCTGAGTCACCTCCGAGAGCAGATCGAGGAGCTCGGTCAGAGCGTGAGCGAGGTCGACCGGGTTCTGAAGGCAGTGGAATAGGAGAACCCACCGATGAGTTTCGAGACCGTATGCGGTCGTATGCGCATCGAGCAGGTTTCAAGAAGACAGCCAACGGACACGCGTCTACCGTAGCGCGGTCGTACTGAACATCCGGAGGATTGGGAATGACTGAAACGCAGGACCGGCTCTTGGCCCACGAACGACTGTCGACCGGCGGGCTCGCGCGCCGGATGCGCGCGTGCGCCGCGCACCCGTGGCGGGTCGTACTCGCCTGGGTCGCGATCATCGCCGGGCTCATCGTGCTCGTCGCGACGGTCGGGGGCAGCCTCAAGGACGAGTTCGAGATCCCGGGCTCGGACACGCAGAAGGCGACCGACCTCATCGAGTCTGAGTTCACGTCCGAGCAGGGCGCTGTGCTCAACCTCGTCTTCGCCGCGCCGGAGGGCGAGCGCCTCGACACGCCTGAGCGCAAGGCCGCGATCAAGAACGCGATCGCGAAGCTCAAGACGTCCGAGTTTGCGCCGACAGCCGACAAGGTCGGGATCGAGAGCGTCGGCGACCCGTTTCGCAAGCAGACGTTCTCGAAGGACGGGCGCATCGCCTACGCCGAGGCACAGTTCACGGACACCATCGAGACCGCGGACCGCAATCAGGTCGTCGCCGTCGCAGGACGCCGTTCGCGAGGCGGTCGATCCGGCGGGCGTCACCGCCGAGTTCAACGGCGACGCCGAGTTCCCGCCGATCCAGCAGGGCATCCAGGAGCTGCTCGGCTTCATCGCCGCGCTCATCGTGCTGCTGCATCGTCTTCCGGACGTTCGTCGCCACCGCCATCCCGATCGCGCTCGCGCTCGTCGCCGTCGGCGACGGCCTTCATCCTGCTCTTCATCCTCGCCGGGCTGACGACGATCAACACGATCACGCCCGATCCTCGTGTCGATGATCGGGATCGGCGTCGGCATCGACTACTCGCTCTTCATCGTCACCCGCTTCAGACAGTACCTGCACGAAGGCCTGGCGCCGCGCGACGCGGCGGCCGAGGCGGGTTCGTCGGCGGGACGAGCGGTCATCTTCGCCGGTCTGACCGTCGCGATCTCGGTCACGGGACTCGCGTTCTTCGGCCTCGACTTCGTCACGAAGCTCGGGATCGGCGGCGCGCTCGGCGTCCTCACGACGGTGCTCATCGCGAACTCGCTGCTCATCGCCGTGCTGGCCAAGCTCGGACACAAGGTCGACCGCCTGAAGGTGCCGTTCCTGAAGCCGATCGACGACTCGGAGGCAGCCCGCCAGAAGACGCTGATCGCGCGCTGGGGCCGGTTCGTGACGGCTCACGCGAAGCCGGTGTTCTGGATCCTGCTCGCGATCGGGCTGCTGCTCGCCGGGAGCTCGGCGCTCGTGCGGCTAGGTGCGTCGGATCAGGGGACGCAGCCGACCAACCAGACCGCGCGTCGCGCGTACGACCTCCTCGCCGAGGGCTTCGGGCCGGGCTTCAACGGCCCGATCCCGATCGTCGTCGACGTGAACGGCGACGACGCAGGCGCCGCAGCGTCTCTACGAGGGCGTCCAGGCGCTCGGGAAGCAGGGAGACGTCGCCTCCGTCGCAGAGCCGCAGTTCAACGACTCGAAGTCCGTCGCCATCGTCTTCGTGACCCCGGACTCGGCGCCCCAGGACGAGGCGACCGCGGATCTCGTCGATCGCCTGCGCAACGACGTCGTGCCGCAGGCGACGGAGGGGAGCCAGGCCACGGTCTACGTCTCCGGCCTCAACGCGGCGTTCATCGACATCGCGGACCGGATCATGCAGCGGCTGCCGCTGTTCCTCCTCTACGTCGTCGGGGTCACCTTCCTCGTGCTCGCGATGGCGTTCCGTTCCATCGTGGTCTCGCTGACGGCGGCGATCTCGACGATCCTGTCCGCGTTCATCGGGTTCGGCGTGCTGACCCTCGTCGTCCAGGAGGGCCACCTCATGAGCCTGATGGGGCTGGACGTCAAGGGCCCGATCGAGACCTTCGTGCCGCCGATCGCGTTCGCGATCCTCTTTGGCCTGTCGATGGACTACATGGTCTTCCTCACGAGCCGGATCCGGGAGGAGCACGTCCACGGGCTCGAGACGAGAGCCGCGGTCGAGCACGGCATCGCGGCGATCGGACGCGTGATCGTCGCGGCGGCGATCATCATGGCCACGGTCTTCTCGGCCTTCATCCTCACGCCGGACCGCATCTCGAAGGAGTTCGGACTACTGCTTGCGGTGGCGATCCTCACGGACGCGCTCGTCGTGAAGATGACGCTGATTCCCGCGTTCTTCACGCTCATCGGCGAGAAGACGTGGTACATCCCGCGCTGGCTGGACAAGATCCTCCCGGACATCACGATCGAGCCGCCGCACGACGGCGCCGAGCGTGCGCCCGCGGACGTCCGGCGGCCCGAGCCGAGCGAGGCGTAACGCCCGAGCGATGACTTTCGCAGTCGTCGGGGGTCTCTACGGAGACACCGACGACTGCGAAGGGGAAGGACCTTCCGATGAACTCTCGACTCCCGCACACGCTGGCTCGCACTTCTCATCGTCTGCCTCGGCGATCTGATGATCGTCCTCGACGTGACCATCGTCGGGGTCGCGCTCCCGTCGATCCGCGAGGACCTCGACTTCTCGGAGACGTCGCTCGCGTGGGTCGTGAACGCGTACCTCCTGACGTTCGGCGGCTTCCTGCTGCTCGGCGGACGGCTCGGCGACCTCTTCGGGCACCGCCGGCTCTTCATCGCCGGGATCGCGCTCTTCACCGGGGCCTCGCTGGCCTGCGGGCTCGCGAACTCGCAGGCGTGGTTGATCGCGGCGCGGTCCATTCAGGGCCTCGGCGGCGCGGTCGTCTCGGCCGTCGCGCTCTCGCTCATCGTGACGCTCTTCACCGAGCCGGCCGAGCGGGCGAAGGCGATGGGCGTCTTCGGCTTCGTGGCCGCGGGAGGCGGCTCGATCGGCGTCCTCCTCGGAGGGGTCATCACGGACGCGCTCGCGTGGAACTGGATCTTCCTGGTCAACGTCCCCATCGGGATCGCGGTGGTCATCGCTTCGCTGGCCGTGCTTCCGGGTGGCCGGGGCTTCGCCCCGAAGACGCGCCTCGACGTCGCCGGCGCCGTGACGGTGACCGCTTCGCTGATGGTTGCGGTCTACGCGATCGTCAACGGGAACGAGGTCGGGTGGGGCACGGTGCGGACACTCGGTTTGCTCGCGCTCTCGGCGGTGCTCCTCGGCGTCTTCCTGCTCATCGAGTCGCGGGTCGCGGCACCGCTCATGCCGCTCGGCCTCTTCAGGCTGCGCAACCTCTCGATCTCGAGCATCGTCGGCGTCCTGTGGGCGGCCGCGATGTTCGCCTGGTTCTTCCTCTCGGCCCTCTACCTGCAGCTCGTCCTCGGCTACAGCCCGCTCGAGGTCGGCCTCGCCTTCCTGCCGGGCAACCTCATCATGGCCGTCTTCTCGCTGGGCCTCTCGGCGAGGCTCGTCATGCGCTACGGGATCCGCAAGCCGCTCGGCGTCGGTCTCAGCCTCGCGGCGGTCGGCTTGCTGCTCTTCGCCCGCGCTCCGGTCGACGGGACATCGCGGACGTGCTGCCGAGCATGATCCTGCTCGGACTCGGCGCCGGGATGGCGTTCAACCCGCTGCTCCTCGCGGCGATGGGAGACGTCCCGCAGGAGGAAGCAGGCCTGGCTTCCGGTGTCGTCAACACCGCGTTCATGATGGGCGGCGCGCTCGGGCTGGCGGTTCTCGCGAGCCTCGCGGCCTCCCGGACGGACACCCTCACGGAGTCGGGCTCGAGCGAGCTCGAGGCGTTGACGGGCGGTTACCACCTGGCATTCCTGGGCGGCGCGATCTTCGCGGCGTCGGCTGCGGCGCTCGGCGGGTTCCTCCTGAGGCCGCGCGGAATGGAGGCTCCGCAGCACGCCGCGTCGGAGGCGGTCCCCGACACGGCGTGAGCTCGGCTCAGGGGCGGTACTGCTGGTCGATCGTGCAGACGGTGTCCACGTCGAAGCGGATCCAGACGCCGGAGTCGAGCGGTTCGAAGAGGTCGACGGGCTGTTGCCCGTCGACCAGCTCAGCGAGCTCGTCGACGCCGACCTCTGTCGCGCCGAAGTTCGCCGGGTCGCCGTGTCGGGTCAGGACCGTCACGCGCGCGTCCGCCGGGACCACGTAGGTGAGCAGGCGATGGCTCTCGTCGACGACGTAGTTGTCGTTCGGCACGGGTTGGCCGGGCTCGACGGCGCCGTCTTCGGCGGCGGCCTCGTTCGCGGTCACCCCGCTCGTGAACCACGCCGGGTCGAAGCGCAGCCGGTAGCCGTCTCCGTCGCGCTTCAGGGAGTTGATGTGCCCGAACTCGCGATCACCGCAGGGCGCTGCTGTCCCGGCCTCGTCGGCGTCATCCGTGAAAGTAGAGAACGGCGAAGATCCCCGCAGTGATGACTGCGACGGCCGCAACGCCTGCCAGGACGATGACGGCGATCTTCATGGGCTGCCGCGCAGAATCGTATCGGCATGATCGGCAGTAAGGCGCACCAACCCCTCTGACGAAGGAGGCACCGCATGGACTGGAAGCTCGAGCTCGTCGCGATCCCCGTCACCGATGCCGATCGCGCGAAGTCGTTCTACGTCGACCAGGTCGGCTTCGTCGCCGATCACGACCATCGCGTGAGCGACGACCTCCGCTTCGTCCAGCTCACGCCACCCGGCTCGGCCTGCTCGATCGCCTTCGGGGAGGGGCTGACCGACGCCGAGCCTGGCTCGGTGAAAGGGCTGCAGCTCGTCGTCTCGGACGTCGAGGCGGCCCACGACGAGCTCACGACCCGTGGCGTGGAGGCAAGTGACGTCCAAGTGTTTCCGTGGGGCTCGTTCGTGTTCTTCGAGGACCCGGATGGCAATCGCTGGTCGGTGCAGCAGCTGCCCCCGCGCGAGTAGTGCGCGACACGCGTGCCTCGGGTGCGGCCGGGCGAGCGCGCTCAGTCCGGAAGCAGCGGCATCGAGATTCCCTGCTCGCGCCCGACGAGCACGGCGCGCATGATCGCGTTCGAGCCGTAGCGATCGCGCACGTCGTCGAGCACGGCGTCGAGCGCATAGCGGGCGCCAGTCGTCACAGAGGCTGAGCTGGATCCGGTCGGCGTGCTGGAGGTTGGTCAGAGAGATACCGACGAGAGTGATCCCGCGCTGCTCGATCAGCGGCCTCGCGTCCGCGAGGAGGCGGCGGGAGGCGTCGAGGATCGTCGCTGACTGATCGGTCAATCGAGGCATCGTCAGCGATCGGGTGGCTCGCGTGAAGTCGTTGAACCGCAGTCGGAGAACGACGGTACGACACAGTCTTCGCCCTGCACGGAGCCGCCGGGCGACCCGGTCGACGATGGCTATGACTGACGAGTCAATCGAATCCCACGACGTGTGCCGCCGCGCACGCTGCGACCCGATCGAGCGGCGGCGCTGTCCGGTGCGGACGGGCCGTGGGTCGCGGTTGTGCGCGAGCGCGTGCAGGTGCCGCCCGGAGGCCCGCCCGAGGAGCTGGACGAGGAGCTCCTCGTCCAGCGCGGCAACCTGCCCCACGGTCCGGATGCCGCGGTCGTGGAGCTTCGCCCCTGTGATGCGGCCGACGCCCCATAGCCTCTCGACCGGGAGGGGGTGGAGGAAGTCGAGCTCGCCTTCGGGTGGGACGCTCAGCAACCCGTTCGGCTTCGCGACGGCACTCGCCACCTTGGCGAGGAACTTCGTCCGCGCGATGCCCACCGTGATCGGGAGCCCGACCTCGTCGCGCACTTTCCGGCGCAGCCGCTCCGCGATCACGTCGGGTGGCCCCGCGAGCCGCTCGAGTCCCCGGACGTCGAGGAACGCCTCGTCGATCGAGATGCCCTCGACGAGCGGGGTCGTGTCCTCGAAGACGGCGAACACGGCCTTGCTCGCGTCCGAGTAGGCGGTCATGCGAGGGGGGACGACGACGGCGTGCGGGCAGAGGCGCCGCGCCTGCCTCCCGCCCATGGCGGTGCGGATCCCGAACGCCTTCGCCTCGTAGCTCGCGGCCAGGACCACGCCGCCGCCGACGATGACGGGCCGCCCCCGGAGCTGCGGATCGTCGCGCTGCTCCACGGACGCGAAGAAGGCGTCGAGGTCGGCGTGGAGGATCGTCGCCACGACTGGCACGAACACATGTTCGCACCAGTCGCGGCCGAGCTCAACCGGGCAGCCAGCCCTCCTGATACGGAGAATGCTCGCGCAAGCCGAAGCGCTCGCGGACGGCCGCGTAGGCCTCCTCCGGCTCCGTCGTCTCCTTCTCGACGCCCGCGCCGTGGCGCGTCGCGACCTTCTCGACGCTGTAGCCGCCCCACCCGGGACTGTTCTGGTGCTCGCGTGCCCCGACCGCGACGACCACGCACCCGTCCTCGCCCGCGCCGACGATCGTGTGCTTCGTGTCCGGCGGGCAGTGGACGAAGTCCCACTGGCGCAGCGGCCGCTCCTCTCCTTCGACGATGAGGAGCGCCTCGCCGTACACGACCAGGAAGTCCTCCTGATCGGCCTCCCAGTGGTACATCGCCATCGCTTCGTTCGGCGCGAGTCGCGAGATGTTGACGCCGAGCTGCGTCCAGTCCTGCTCGCCCTCGAAATCGCAAAATCCACCGCGTCCGGCGACGTACCACCAGCGCGCATCGCGCGCGTTCAGCACGAACCAGCCCTCGCCGGACGGGAGGACCCCGTTCTCGGTCTTCTCGAGGGGCGCCTCGGGCACCATGGAGGCAGCCTGCCCGATCCTGATGCGCCACGCAAACGAGTAGCGTCGTTCCGTGTCTCTGCAGCGCGAACTCGACTCACTCGCGGCGGAGACCTCTTTCGCAGGCGTCGTCCGGGTGGATCGGGGCGGTGACGTCGTCGTCGAGCGCGCGTACGGCCTCGCCCATCGCGGCACGGGAATCCCCAACACCGTCGACACCCGGTTCGGCATCGCGAGCGGTGCGAAGGGCCTGACGGCGCTGACCGTCGCGAGCCTGATCGAGGACGGCACGCTCGACCTCGCCAGCCGCGCCCGCTCGTTCCTCGGCGAGGATCTCCCGCTCGTCGGCGACGACGTCACCGTCGAGCATCTCCTCGCGCATCGTTCGGGCATCGGGGACTACCTGGACGAGGACGCTCCCGGCGCCATCACGGACTACGTCCTGCCTGTCCCCGTGCACACGCTCGCCACCACGGAGGACTACCTCGTCGTCCTGGACGGGCACGCGCCGAAGTTCGGGCCCGACGAGACGTTCTCGTACTGCAACGGCGGCTACGTCCTTCTCGCGCTGCTCGCCGAGCGTGCGAGCGGCGTGCCGTTCGACGAGCTCGTCGCCGAACGCGTCTGCGACCCCGCCGAGATGGACGACACCGCGTTCCTTCGGAGCGACGAGCTGCCAGCTCGGACGGCCGTCGGCTACCTCGCGGCGGACGGCCTGCGCACGAATGCGCTGCACCTCCCAGTGCGCGGCAGCGGCGACGGCGGCGTCTACTCGACCGTGGCGGACGTGCGTGCGCTGTGGACAGCGTTCCTCGGCGGCCGGATCGTCTCGGAGAAGTGGGTACGCGAGATGACGCGCCCTCGAAGCGACGCGTCCGACCACAACCGACGATACGGGCTCGGCTTCTGGCTGGACGCATCCACGGACACGGTCATGCTCGAGGGCTACGACGCGGGCGTCTCGTTCCGGTCGCTGCACGATTCGTGCACGGACACCACGTGCACCGTCATGTCGAACTGGACGGACGGAGCCTGGCCGATCGCACGGCGACTCGCAGAGGCGCTCGAGCTCTGAGTCAGGCGAACCCGCGGGCGGACCACGCTCGCGCTTCGATCACGAAGGGCGGCTCGGGGAGCCGGGCGCGGCAGCGCTCGCGCAGATCGAGCTGCCGCTCGGGATCCAGGCCGGCGACATAGTCGCCTGCCGGTCCCACGCCGAGCGTGTACGGCTCCCACCAGTCGTCGAAGGTCGCGTGCTCCACGGACACGGTCAGCGCCGTCTCCTCGACTTCGCGCACGCCGGCCTGCTCGAAGAGCGTGGTCAGAGTGCCCTCGCGCGCGCCTGCGAGGTTCGACTCGTCGCGAGCGCCGGGATCGAACTCCAGCACGACCTCCCAGTAGACGCTCAGCGGGCCGTGGCCGCCTCCGTGGTCCCAGACGGAGGCAGCGACGGCGCCGCCGTCGCGCGTGACGCGAGCCATCTCGCGGAGACCCGCGACAGGATCGCGCATGAAGTGGACGACGAGTTGGGCGAGCGCCGCGTCGAAGCTCGACTCGTCGAACGGCAGCTCTTCGGCGGGCGCGAGACGCACGTTCACATCCGGGAGCCGCTCCTCGATCGCCGACACGAACGGTGCCGACGGGTCGACGGCGGCCACCGCAGATGCGCCGACGCGGCGAACGAGCTCCTCCGTAAGCGCGCCCGGCCCGCAGCCGACGTCGATGACGGTCTGCCCATCCGACACGCGGCCGAAGTCGGCGAACACCGGTGCGAGCGGGGACGAGTACCTGCCCATGAAGCGGTCGTACGCCTCCGCTGCGACGGCGAAGCTCATCGGCCGCTGACTCTACGCTGCGTCGCATGTCTTCGCGGATCTGTGTCGCGCTCGTGTGCGTGACGCTCGGCGTGCTGCCGGGCGCGACCGCTAACGCCTTGGATGCCGAGCTTCCGCTCGACCAGCAGGTCGGGCAGCTCGTCTTCCTGAGCTTCCACGGCACCACGCCGCCTGCGTACGTCCGAGCCGCTCTACGAGAACGACATGCGGCGGGCGTGATCCTCTTCGGCCGGAATATCGTCTCTGCGGCACAACTCCGGGCGCTGACGGGGACGCTCCGTGACCCGGGCGGCCGCCCGCTCGTCGCGGTCGACCAGGAAGGCGGGGTCGTTCGGCGCGTCCCGTGGGTGGGTCCGATCGGCTCGGAGTCGCAGCAGGCAGCGGCGGGGACCGCTCGGTCGGACGCAGAGGCGGCCGCGAAGGCGCTTCGCGCCATCGGGATCACCGTGACGCTGGCACCGGTCGCCGACGTCCCGTCCGTGCGGAATGCGGCGATCGCGAGCCGCGCATTCTCGACCGACCCCGCCGTCGTGACCGCGTCCGTGACGGCCGCGGTCCGAGGCTGGCTCGCGGGCGGTATCGCTCCCGCGGCCAAGCACTTCCCGGGCATCGGCGGCGCGTCGCGCAACACGGATGCCGCGGTGGTGACCATCTTCCGCCGCCGAGCGGCGCTCGAGCGCGTGGACCTGGCGCCGTTCCGAGCTGCGATTCGCGCAGGCGTTCCGCTCGTGATGGTCGGTCATGCGCGGTACCCGGCGCTCGATCCGTCCCACATCGCCTCGCAGTCGAGCGTGATCATGCAGGGCGTCCTCCGCGACAGTCTCGGCTTCCGCGGGGTCGTCATCACGGACTCGCTGGAGGCGCGCGCGTCGCTCTCGACCGGCTCCATAACGGCAGTCGCCGAGCGCGCGATCAGAGCTGGAGCCGATCTCGTCCTCTTGACGGGGCGAGGCTCGTACCAACCCGTGTACGACCATCTCCTCGAGGTGGCGCGCGAAGATCCTGCCTTTCGAGCGCGAGTGCAGGAGGCGGCGTCGCGGGTGTGGCGTCTGAAGGCCACTTCGTAACGAATCAGCGACGAAGCGGTCCCGAATCGCGAAAGGACACTGTTCGCGAACGTTTGGGCGCGGTACCAGGGAGGACGTCTCTTGTCCCTCTCCCGATCGGAGCTGCCCATGCATCGAGTCCGACTCGTCCTCGCGCTTCTCTTCGCCGGCGCGCTTCTGCTCGCTCCCGCCGCGCGCAGCGCCTCGTCAGACATGGTCGTCAGCCAGGTGTACGCCGGCGGCGGAAACAGTGGCGCGACGTTCACGAACGACTTCGTCGAGCTCTTCAACCGCGGCTCGACGGCCGTCGACCTGAGCACATGGTCGATCCAGTACGCGTCCGCTTCGGGCACGAGCTGGCAGGTGACGCCGCTCTCCGGATCGGTTCAACCGGGTCGGTACTACCTCGTCGGGCTGGCGTCCGCGGCCGCCGTCGGTGCGCCGCTCCCGACTCCCGACGCCAGCGGCACGACGAACCTTGCGAACTCGGGCGGGAAGGTTGCGCTCGTCCGCAATGCGACCGCTCTCACGTGCGGTGCCACCGCGGGGAGCTGCTCGGCAGTCTCGAGCGTGGCCGATCTCCTCGGCTACGGGTCGGCGACCGACTTCGAGGGCTCCGGCGGCGCTACAGGCCTCAGCAACACGACCGGTGCTCTCCGGGCGGGCGACGGTTGCACCGACACGGATGTGAACTCGAGCGACTTCGCAGGCGCAACGCCGGCGCCTCGCAACTCGGCGACGACGGCCGCGCCCTGCTCGGGTGAGCCGCCACCCCCGCCCGGCGACTCGGCGTCGGCAAGCGCAGACGTGGACATCGACATCGAGTCTGTGCTCTCGATCGCCCTGGAGCGGCAGAACATCAGCTTCGGGAACGGGATGGCCGGAGACTCGCCGTCTCCGGTCTCGGAGCGTCTCACCGTCTCGAACACGAACGCGGCCGGATACGCGCTCACCGTCCACCGCTCCGCGTTCCAGCCGGCCGACCTGCCTCTGGGCATGACGGCGTCCGCGCCGAGCGGCGGGACGATCGGGGCACAGCTCGCCGGAGGCGCGAAGGCGGCCATCCCGATCGCGCCCGCAGCCGACCTGCTCATCGGCACGACGTCGGCGCGTAGCGGCACCGGCGGAGATGCGTGGCCGACGAACGTCAGCTTCACCTCCCCGCTGCCGGTCGTCCCCCCGGGCAAGTACACGGCGACGCTGACGTACACGGTCATCGGACGATGACTCGCGCGCTCCTAGGCGCTGCCGTTCTTCCACTCGTGCTCGCGCTCGCGTCCGCTTCGGCGGGCGCGAGCGGGGCGCGCCCGCCGGTGGCGCTCACCGCGTCGCCGTCCAGGCTCGAGCTGGCCGGAACGTCTCACGCGACGGTCCGCGTGACCAACGGCGGCGCGAGCCGCGTTGTTCTCGACGTCGGTGAGGCGGGATTTGCGCTCGATCTCCGTGGTCGACCGCGAGTCGTGGCGCAGCAGGCCTCGCACCGTTCGGCCGCGAGCTGGCTCGCGTTTCGTCCCCGACGGCTTGTACTGCGGCCGGGCGCTTCGGGCTCCGTGATGGTCGCGTCGAAGGTTCCCGTCCGGGCCGAGCCGGGAGACCACGACGCGCTCGTTCTCTTCACGACCCGACGCCGGGCTGCTGACGGCCTCTCCGTGCGGATACGCATGGGCGTGGTCGTCGTCGTGCGCGCGCCGGGCCAGATCGTCAGAGGCATCCAGGCGCGCGGGCTCCGCGTCGTCCGTCGGGGACGTGCACGCACGCTCGAGCTGGCGCTCGTGAACCGCGGCAACGCCACCGAGTCGTTCGTACGGGCGCGAGCGCTCGTCTCGCTCGAGCGCGACGGCCGACGGCTCGCTCGCGTCCGGGGCGAGGCACGTGAGCTCAGGCCGCGCACGCGCGGCGTGCTCGAATTCCGTTACCGCGGGTCGATGTCGGGTCGCGTGATCGCCCGCGTCGACGTGAGCTCGGAGTCGGGCCAAATCGTCCGTCGCGCTTTCAGGATTCGACTGTGATCGCCGAGGGTGATTCGGCTAAGGGCTCGGTGGGCGGCAAGTCTCGGTCGCAGAGCTCGCAGTTCGGCCGCAGCTCGAGCATTCGCAGAACCTAGCCGCCGCGGATTGCGCGGCGGACGAGGCCACGTACCGCCGTCGCCTTCTCGAGCTCGCTGACTACGATCGCCTCGTGCCCGAACTGCCAGCAGGCACCGTCACGTTCGTCTTCACCGACATCGAGGACTCGACGGAGCTCCTGAAACAGCTGGGCGACGACTACCGCGACGTGCTCACCGGCCACCGGCGGATCATCCGTGACTCGTTTGGTGCTCGCGACGGCGTCGAGATGGACACGCAGGGAGACGCGTTCTTCTTCGTCTTCGCGCGCGCGCGGGACGCTCTGGCGGCTGCGGTGGACGCGCAGCGGGCACATGCCGCCGCCGAGTGGCCGGCCGGTGTCACCGTTCGTGTGCGGATCGGCCTGCATACGGGAGAGCCCGCGATCCACGAGGAGGGATACGTCGGACTCGATGTCGTGCGGGCAGCGCGCATCTGCACCGTCGGTCGGGGCGGCCAGATCCTTCTCTCCGAGACGACGCGGGCGCTTGTCGGGTCAGGGCTCCCGGAAGGGGTGACGGTCTTTCCGCTCGGACAGCGGCACCTGCGTGGAATCGACGAGCCGGAGCGGGTCTACGAGGTCGCGATCGACGGTGTCGAGCTCGAGGACGCCGAGCCTCCGGTACGAGCTGCCAGTCCGACTCCCACCACAGCTGCACCTTCAGACAAGCTCGAGCGCGACATCGCGCAGCGCTTCGAGGGTCTCGGAGCGCGACTCGCAGCAGGGATCGAGGAGCGCGTGCTGCATGCGCTCGAGGGCAGGGTCGACCGCGTCGGCGAGACCGAGTCCGAGCCGGGGTCGGTTGACGAGATCGCATCTCGGATGGCGTCGCTCGGAGACGAGATCGACGCGCGAGTGCGGGCTGCGCTGGCTGAGAAGGGGAAGAGATCGAAGGACGCGTAGCCGCGCCCGACGACCGGCTCCAGATCGCGGTCATCGGCGGTGCGGGGATGATCGGGCAGCGCATCGTGCGGGAGGCGCTCGCTCGCGGCCACGCGGTCACCGTCGTCGTTCGCGACGTGTCGAAGGTCCGCGACAGCGACGAGCGGGTGACCATCCTCTCCGGGGACGTGCTCGATCCCGCCGTCGGCTCGACGCTCGGCAGCACGGACGTCGTGATCAGCGCAGCTGGTACCGCTCGCGCGGAGCACCCGGACTACTCGCTGTATCGGCGCGCTGCGGAGTCGCTTGTGAGTGCGCTGCGTGCGCTTCCAGGCGAGGCGCCTCGCTTGATCGTGGTCGGGGGCGTGGGCAGCCTGCGCGACGAGTCCGGCGAGTTGCTGCTCGCGCGTGTCCCGGCGGAGCGGCTGCCGGAGCACGAAGGACAGCAGGCCGCGCTCGACTTCTATCGCACCGTCTCGGACGTGCGCTGGACCTACCTGAGCCCGCCGGCTCGGATCGCTCCAGGCGAGCGAAGGGGCGCCTACCGGTCGGGAGCCGACGAGCTCGTGGTCGACGACAGCGGAGAGAGCAGCATCTCCATGGAGGACTACGCGGTCGCCGTCGTGGACGAGGCCGAGCGAGCGCAGCACGTCGGTCGCCGTTTCACGGTCGCGTACTAGTCCTGCCCGACTGTTGAGCCGGCCTCGGCGTTACGCGGCGGGGGTGCTCGACGCTTGCTCGATCTCGTCGAGCAGCACGACGCTCTCCTGCTCGTTCGGGTCCGTGCGAGCGAGCACGGCGCGTACGACGCCGTCGGTCGGGTTGAACGGCTGATGCGGAACGCCGGCGGGGATGTACACGAAGTCGCCCGCCTCGAACTCCAGCTCCTCTTCGAGCCTCGGCCCGTGACGCATCTTGCCGCTCCCCTCGAGGACGAGGATCGCGGTCTCGTGCGCGTCGTGGAAGTGCGGCTTCGAGGTCGCGCCCGGCTGCATCTCGAGAAGATGCATGCAGATCGCGCTCGCCCCGACGCTCTCGGCCGAGATGCCCGAGAGGTAGTCGAGACCCTGCTTCCCGTGGAAAGCGTTTCCACCGCGGACGAGGCGACACTCAGCCATCTCAGCCGATGCTACGTGCGCACCGAGTAGACGCGCAGTCGTCGAAATGCTCGACGGCTGAGGCTGGTCACGCGATACGACCGACGTCGTTCTCGAGCTCGTGTTCGAGCCTGCGGAGGCGGCTCCGCACCGGCATCTTGGAGACCTTGCCGCTGTGCAACGTGTCGAGCGCGCAGGCGAGGAAGCATGCCGCACCGAGCGACGTGTTCCAGTTCGCGGCGGCCATGTCCAGCATCGAGCCGGTCGACGGGACGACGTAGCCGGCGACGGCGGAGATGCCGAAGAAGATGCAACCGAGCAGGTTGACCGCGGGCTGCCACCAGCCGGCACCGCCACGCACCGGCAACCACCCGTGCAATCGGCGGCGCGGCGACGCCCGGTAGGCGATCGCGCCCGAGACGAGGAAGCAGATCGATCCGCGCCAGTCGGGCCGCCAGACGAGTCGGTCGTACTCGGAGCTCGTCGCGGCGAGGTGCAGCGCCTGGTAGGTCGTGACGTTGAAGAAGAGCGTTCCGGCGGACTGGACGATCGACGCCCACCACGCCGCCCGTCCGCCGTTCGGCACCCGTCGATCGGGCCACGCGAGCCAGCTCTGCAGCGCGCCGCCGGTCGTGAAGAGGATCGAGCCGACGAAGAACGTCACCGCGTCGGCCCGGTCGCCGACCAGCTGTGCGTAGCCCGGGAACGGCCCGACGAGGAAGCAGGTCGACCCGAGCGCAAAGGACAGAGCCATCAAGCGCCGGCTGGTCATGACCTGATTCTCGTCTCAGCCGGAGCCGGGTTCGCTCAGGCCCAGGGAGCGCGCTGGAAGCGCGCCTCGAGGTGCGCTCGCAGTCAACGCCGAACGACGACCGTAGACGCCATCTTGTCGACGAGAGTCTGGTTACGTGCGTCCCACAGCGGCCAGAGGATGCTCAGTAGGAGCGGAACAAGGAACCACGCGAGCACGAGCCACGAGCCGACGCGTCCCAATGCCCGCGCGTAGCTCACACGACCGAAGTCGTCACTGCGCCGGATGCTTATCCCAAGCGCCAGCTTCCCCAGCGTACCCCCGTATCTGCCGACCATCAGCCAGAAGTACGCGGGCGTCCGAGCACGAACAGCGGAACGTACACCGCAAGCCATGAGTCGCTGAGCGTGTCGGTGTCGTACTTGTAGCCACCGGCAAGCCATGCGAACCCGTACAGACCGACGACGACGCCGGCGATGAGCGCAACGTCGATGAGGACGGCAACCGCCCGACGTCCCCAGCTCGCGTATCGCGTCTGATCCACACCGGCTCATCGGCGGCACCGATGAGCCGGGGAGCAGTCGTCGTGCGTTACGCGCGCCGGAGCGTCAGCTGCAGCCGGTGTTGGTACCGCAGTCGCGGCAGGTGTAGCACGACCCCGTCCGCACCATGCGGCCGCCGCAGCGGGCGCACTCGACGGCGTCCTCCCACTGGTTGAAGAGGGCGGTCTGTCCGGGCGGAACGGGCTCGAGGACGGCAGCCGCCGCAGCCGCCGGCGCGCCGGCCTCCGAGTACGCGGCCGCAAGCCGCGCCTTCACCTCGGCCGTCAGGATTCCGGCCTCTTCCTGCTGGTCGGTGGAGAGGAACTTCTTCCCCATCCAGCGGAAGATGTAGTCGACGATCGACTTCGCGACGCGGATGTCCGCGTCGTTCGTCATCCCGGACGGCTCGAAGCGCATGTGGCTGAACTTCGAGACGTAGACCTCGAGCGGCACGCCGTACTGCAGGCCGAGGGAGACCGAGATCATGAACGAGTTCATGAGGCCGGCGAGGGTGGTGCCCTCCTTCGCGATGTCCACGAAGATGTCGCCGGGCGTCCCGTCCTCGAAGAGACCGACGTGGATGTAGCCCTCGTACTCGCCGACCTTGAATTTGCGTCCGACCTCCACACGGTCGTCGGGGAGGCGGCGCCGCTGGGGCAGTGCCCCTGCGACCGCCGCGACCGGGGCGAGCGTCGTCGCGCCCGCGTCGCCCTTCTTCGAGAGCGGCTGGGCGACCTTGCAGTTGTCGCGGTAGATCGCGATCGCCTTGACGCCGAGCTGCCACGACTCGATCAGGAGCTGCGAGATCTCGTCGACCGTGATCTCCTCGGGCAGGTTCACCGTCTTCGAGATCGCGCCCGAGATGAACGGCTGGACGGCGCCCATCATCTTCACGTGGCCCATGTAGTGGATCGCGCGGTCGCCGATCGCGCAGTCGAAGACCGGGAAGTGCTCCGTCTTCACGTGCGGTGCGCCGACGACGGTGTTGCGCTCGTCGATGAAGGCCACGATCTCGTCCGACCTCGGCGGGTGTGTAGCCGAGCTCCTCGAGCGCCATAGGCACTGTCTTGTTGACGATCGTGATCTCGCCGCCGCCGACGAGCTTCTTCGACTTCACGAGCGAGAAGTCCGGCTCGACCCCGGTCGTATCGCAATCCATCATGAAGCTGATCGTCCCGGTCGGGGCAAGCACCGTGGCCTGCGCGTTCCGGAAGCCCGAGACCTCGCCCAGCTCGAGCGCGCCGTCCCATGCGCGTCGAGCCGCCGCCAGCAGATCGTCCGGCACCGAGCTCGAGTGGTCGATGTTGCCGACCGCCGCGCGGTGCTTTGCGATGACACCGGTCATCGCTGCCGCGTTCGGCTGGTAGCCCGCGAACGGCCCCATGCGACGGGCGACCTCGGCCGACTTGCGATAGCCACGGCCGGTCATGAGGGCGGTGATCGCGGCGGCGTATGCGCGGCCTTCGTCAGAGTCGTACGGGAGCCCGCGCGCCATCAGCAGCGCTCCGAGGTTTGCGTAGCCGAGCCCGAGCTGGCGGAACGATCGCGCGTTGCGTGCGATCTCGGGCGTCGGATAGGACGAGTAGCCGACGGCGATCTCCTGCGCGAGGAAGACGACGTCGACGGCGTGCTCGAACGCCTCGACGTCGAACTCGCCGTCCTCGCGGCGGAACTTCATGAGGTTCAGCGACGCGAGGTTGCACGCGGAGTCGTCGACCGACATGTACTCCGAGCACGGGTTCGACGCGTTGATGCGGCCGGTGTTCGGAAGCGTGTGCCAGGAGTTGATCGTGGTGTCGTACTGCACGCCCGGGTCTGCGCACTCCCACGCCGCCTCTGCGATCTGCCGGAGGAGGTCGCGGGCGTCGGTGGTCTCGACGACCGAGCCGTCGGTGCGGGCGGTGAGGCTCCACTCCTTGCCCTCGATGACCGCCTCCATGAACTGATCGGTGACACGGACCGAGTTGTTCGCGTTCTGGTACTGGATCGAGGCCCAGTCCGGCGAGTTCAGCGACATGTCGTAGCCCGCCTGCTCGAGGACGCGCGCCTTGCGCTCCTCCTTGGCCTTGCACCAGATGAACTCCTCGACGTCCGGGTGATCGACGTCGAGCACGACCATCTTCGCCGCGCGCCGCGTCTTGCCGCCGGACTTGATCGTCCCCGCGGATGCGTCGGCGCCGCGCATGAAGCTCACCGGGCCCGACGCATAGCCGCCCTTCGACAGCTGCTCTTTCGACGAGCGCAGTCGCGAGAGGTTGAGGCCGGATCCCGAGCCGCCGCGGAAGATGATCCCCTCGCGCCGGATCCAGTCGAGGATCGACTCCATCGAGTCGTCGATCGAGAGGATGAAGCAGGCGCTGCACTGCGGCTCCTTCTCGAAGCCGACGTTGAACCAGACCGGGGAGTTGAACGACGCGTACTGGTTGACGAGGATCGCCTTGAGTTCGGCCTCGAAGGTGTCCGCCTCCTCGTCGGTCGCGAAATACCCGCCGTCGCGGCCCCAGCTGCCGATCGTCTCGACGACGCGGCCGATCATCTGCCTGACGGAGTGCTCTCGCTCGGGGGACGCCATGCGGCCGCGGAAGTACTTCTGCGCGACGATGTTGGTCGCGGTCTGCGACCAGAACTTCGGGAACTCGACGTCCTTCTGCTCGAACGCCGGTCCGTCCTTGCCGGGAATGAACCCGTGGCGTAGCTCCCACTCGATCGCGTCGAACGGGTCGACGCCGGGAACGGTGAAGTAACGCTTCGGAGCGACGCTCGTCTCGGCGTCGACGACCGTGTTCACGACCTCGTCGGCCGTTCTTTCCGTGACTTGCGCCTGCTCCGCGGTTGCCATGTGCTCCTCCCGGACCGAGTTCGACATCACGTCTTCCCGCTCCGGCGAGCGCTGATCGTCATGCGAGCGGGCAAGGGAGGGTAAGGAGCGGTCCCGACGGAGAATTTATGCGCAATTTGCAGGGAATTTGCAGCCGTCACCGTCCGGCCATTGTAGCCGTCCGGGCACGGTCTCCCGCGGACCTGCTCTAGACGGGCGGGTTGCCGGAGTCGTCGAGCTCGTCGGCGTGCGCGGCCTGGCGGCGGCGCGAGACGTAGCCGAGCGCGCCGGCTGCGAGGAGCAGCGATCGACATGCCGCCGAGAACGAGCAGCGGGATCGGCACGGAGGACGGCGAGGACGTGTTGACATCCGGTGTTTCCTGCGCCTGCGGGTCTGACCCGGGGTTCTGCCCCGTGACGTCCCCGGGGTTCTTCCCGCCGCCTGAGTTCGCGCAGTCGTCGGCGGAGCCGTCGGCGCTCGGGTCGCAGGTGCTTCCCTTCGTGAGGTTGCCGTGCAGCGCTCCCTGCAGGGCGCGCGTGATGACGTCCTCTGCGTCGACGTACGGCCCGATGTCGGAGGGGATCTCGTCGATCGCCTCCTCGTAGCAGTTGAGTGGGTAGAGCTTGTCGATCCGGCCGTTGTCGTACCAGTCGGTGAGGACCTGCTGGCCACACTTGGTCGCGACGCTCGCGCTCGCGGAGCCCGCAAACGACAGCGCCGCGACCGCACTCAACACGAGCAGGAGCATCGCGATGAACGTGCGGACCGTGCGGGTGGTTGTCACGAGTGAGATCTCACGGGGGAGAGGCCGGGAAAGCCTGGGCGTGCTGAGTCTCCCGGCGCGCGGTGAGCCGGTGGTGTGGGGAGAGTAAACGAATTGTTAGACAGACGGCCGGACGATCCTGCCACATCGGGCTGTCGCCGGAGACACGCTGCTAGCGTGGCGCGCCATGGACTCCGCGTCGGAGCCGTCGATGCGGATGTCCGGATCAGGCGCTTTCGTGCTCGCAGCGCTCGTGGGGGGCTCGCTCCTCGGCGCGGCCTTCGCCGGTGACGGCTCGGACGTCGGCGGGATCCTCCCGATCGGGGGAGCGGCCGTCGTGCTGCTGGCGGCGGCGCTCGTCGGGGTCGCGTTCGGGAGGCTGCCGGCGCCTCGCGTCGGCCGCTCGGGTGCCGTCCTCGTGTGCGCGCTCGTGCTGCTCGTCGCCTGGATGGGCGCGACCGTCTGGTGGTCGATCGTCGCCGACCGCAGCTGGGATGTCTTCAACAAGGGCGTCGCCTACGTCGCCTTCCTCGGGCTCGGCGTCGTGCTCGCTGCCGTCGGAGGCGGGCGCGCCGCGCGGCTCGCCGGCTACATGCTCGCGCTCGTCATCGGGGCGACTCTCACCTGGGCGCTGACCACGAAGGCCGTTCCCGCGCTCGTCCAGGACGAGCGGATCGGGCGGCTGAACGAGCCCGTCGATCACTGGAACGCGCTCGCGCTCCTCGCGGACGTCGGCATCGTGCTCGGGCTCTGGCTCGGGACGACTGCAGCGCTGCGGCGCGGGATCCGGATCGCGGGCGCGCTGCTCGTCTACGTCGCGACGCTCGCACTCGCGCTCACGCTGTCGCGTGCCGGGCTCCTCGTGGGCGTAGGGGTCCTCGTGCTCTGGCTCCTGCTCGCGAGTGAGCGCGTCCAGAGCGGCCTTGTACTCGTCGCATCCGCGGGTCCGGCAGCGGCGGTCGCGGGCTGGGCGTTCACGCGGCCTGCGCTCACGGACGACCTGCAACCGCACTCGGATCGGGTGGCCGACGGGAGGATCTTCGGAGGCGCGGCGCTCGTCGGCGCGCTGCTCGTGGTCGTGCTCGTCACAGTCGGCCTCCGGCGTTCCCTGACCGACGAGTCGCGGCGGCGGCTCGGGCGCCTGCTCGCCGTCACGGCCGCCGTCCTCGTCGTCGCGGGCGTTGCCACGGCGTCCGTCGCGGCTGCGGACTCCATCTCGTCCGACCGCAACTGCTCCGAGGTCGTGAACGACCCCAGCCGCCTCGGCTCGCTCGACGTGGGGAACCGTCTGTGCTGGTGGGGCGAGGCGTGGGATGTCTTCGCCCATCGCTCGCCCGAGGGAGGCTGGAGCAAGGTCGGCGACGTCGTCGGCGGCGCGGGAGCCGGAACGTTCGAGATCGCCCGCAAGCGCTTCCGCCCGAACGCGGAGACCGTCCTCCAGCCGCACAATGTCCCGCTCCAGCAGCTCGCCGACGGCGGAGTCGTCGCGTTCGGGCTGTTCGTCGTCCTCGTTCTCGGCGGGATCGCGGTCTGCGTCTGTGCCTTGCGGCGCTTGGCGGGGCCGGAGCGGACGGCGGCCGTGGCTCTGGTGGCCGCTCCGGCCGCATACCTCGCGCATGCGCTCGTCGACTACAACTGGGACTTCCTCGCCGTGACCGCTCCGACGATGGTGGCTCTCGGCGTCCTCGCCGGAGCGGGTCGCGAGACGCGTATCGGGGGCCGCAGTCCCGTGCTCGGCGTCGGGGTCGTCCTCCTGGCAGTCGTCGTCCTCGTCTCCTTCTCCTTCCCGCGGCTCGCGGACCGCGCGGAGCGACGCTCGACGCAGGCTCTCGCGGACGGTGACCTCGCACGCGCCCTCGACGAGGCCAACTGGGCGCGCTTCTTCAACCCGGTCTCTGCGGATCCGATCTTCGCCAAAGCCCGCGTCGCGGAGGCGGAGCGCGTTCCGTGGAGGGCCGAGCGCTGGTACATCGATGCAGTCGAGCTGCAGCCCGACAATCCGCTGACCTGGTACACGCTCGGGATCTTCGAGTTCGACGTGCGCCGAAACCTGTGCGCGGCCTACACCTTCCTCAACGAGTCGTACACGCGCGACCCGAGCGGTAACCAGTGGACTCCGGGCGGCCCGCTCGACGTCTCGCGCGACGCCGTCAACGCCGGTGGCTGCGCGCCAGGTCCTCCTACGGACCGAGAATGAAGACGACCTGCGCGCGGCCGAGATCCTTCGGGCGCATGCCGTCGAGCGGCGTCACGAGCTTCACGCCGAGATCCTTGCCGAGCCTGCCGGCCCTCACCCGCGAAGCCCGGGCCGGTACATGACGATGCTGCGCCGGACGAGCTCGGGCGCGTTCGTGACGGTCCCGATCCGGTAGCCGCGCGAATGCACGCGGGATGCTGCGGCCGCCGCCGCGCCCGTGCGCCCGTTGCCGTTCAGCACGAGGACGGTCGTCTTCGAGCGCGATCGCTTCGCGGCGGGAGCGGGGGTGTGCTTGCGCGCCACTGCCTTCGGGTGCAGCGGCTGCGTCGCGGGCTGGAGCACGTGGTCGCGGGCCGCGAGCTGCATGCGGTCCGAGGCCCAACCGAGGAGCTTGCCTCCGCCGATGAGGAGCAGGAGGAGGAGCTCGACCGTGGCGATCGCGACCGCGACGTACGCCGCCGTCCGCCAGGGGCGAACGAGGGCGTCGGGAGCTGGAAGCGGATGATCCACGGGCCAACGATTTCGCCCGTGTCGCCGCTACTCCTTCGTGATCCACTCCCAGGTCGCGCGCAGGCCGTCCTCGAGGTCGACCATCGCCGTGAACCCGAGCGACTCGGCCGCGCGTGTCGGGTCGAGGAAGCTGCGCTGGAGCTCGCCGAGACGTGCCGGCGCATGCTCGGCCGGAATGTCGGAGCCCGCGACTTTCGTGCACAACGCGTACAGGTCGACCACCGACGTCTCCCGGCCGGTGCCGACGTTGTAGACGCCGCTGTCCTGCCCCAGCGTCGCCGTCGTGGCGTTCGCGACGTCCCCGACGTAGACGTAGTCCCGGGTCTGCAACCCGTCTCCGTAGATCCGCGCGCTGCTCGCCGCGTGCGAGCGCGCCGAGGAAGATCGCGACGACGCCCGCCTCGCCGTGCGGATCCTGGCGCGGCCCGTAGATGTTGCCGTAGCGAAGCGCGATGTGACGTGTCCCGTAGAGCCGGTTGTAGGAGCGGATGTACTCCTCGGCCGCAAGCTTCCCCGTCCCGTATGGCGAGAGCGGCTCCAAGGGCGAGTCCTCGCGCGCGGCCACCTCGCACTCGCCGTAGATCGCGCCTCCGGTCGAGGCGAAGACCACCTGTGCGCCGTGACGCCGTGCAGCCTCGAGGATTCGCACGGTTCCGAGCACGTTCACGTCGGCGTCGTCGACCGGGCGCTCCACCGAGACGCGCACGTCCACCTGCGCGGCGAGGTGGTAGACGGCCTCCGGGCGTACCGCGTCGAAGAGGTCGTCGAGCGGCTCTCGGATGTCGCGGACGTGCAGCTCCGCACCGGCCGCGACGTTCTCCTCCTTGCCGCGGGCGAGGGAGTCGATCACCGCGACCTCGTCGCCGCGTGCGAGGAGGGCGTCGACGACGTGCGAGCCGATGAACCCCGCGCCTCCCGTCACGATCGCCCGCACGGTCGGATCCTATGTAGCGCCGTAGGATGGAGCCGATGTTCGTCACGTTCGAAGGCCTCGACGGCTCGGGCAAGTCGACGCAGGCCGAGCTTCTCTGCCGGCGGCTCGAGGCCGACGGAGTCGAGGTCCTGTCGACGCGCGAGCCGGGCGGAACGGAGCTCGGCGAGGGGATTCGCAACCTCGTCCTCCACGGCGGCCACGTCGGCCCGTGGGCGGAGGCGCTGCTCTACGTCGCCGCGCGCGCCCAGCTCGTCGACGACGTGATCCGGCCGGCGCTCGAGCGTGGCGCCTTCGTGATCTGCGATCGCTACGTCGACTCGTCCGTCGCCTATCAGGGCGTCGGCCGCGACCTCGGGCTCGACCGAGTCCTCGAGCTCAACCTCGCGGCAGTCGGCGGTCTGCTCCCGGACCGGACCTTCCTGCTCGACCTCGATCCCGGCGCGGTTCCGGCGCGCATCCAGCGACACTTCGACCGACTCGAGCGCGAAGGAGACGACTTCCGGGCGCGGACCGCCTCCGGATACCGCGAGCTCGCGGGTCGATTTCCCGAGCGGATCGTCGTCCTCGACGCGACGCGGCCCGCCGACGAGCTCGCCGAGGAGGTGTATGGAGCCCTTCGCGTCCGTACCTGAGCAGCCCGAGGCGAAGCGTCTCCTGAGCGCCGCGCTGACGAACGGAGGAGCGCACGCGTACCTGCTGCACGGGCCGGCCGGCGTGGGGAAGCGGACCGCCGCATTCGCGTTCGCGGCCGCGCTCCTCGGCGACGAGCGACGCGTCGAGGCGCGCGCGCACCCGGACCTCTACATCCTCCAGCCGCTGGGCGAGATGATCCGCATCGACGACGTCCGCGCGCTGCGTCACGACCTGCACATGCGGCCGTTCGAAGCTGATCGCCGCGTCTACCTCGTGCTCGACGCGGATCGCATGAACCCGGATGCGGCCGACGCGCTGCTCAAGGATCTCGAGGAGCCCCCGCCGTACGCGGTGATCGTCCTCGTCGCGGCCGAGCTCGGCCCGCTGCCTCCGACGATCCTCTCGCGCTGCCAGCTCGTGCCCTTCCGGCGGCTTACCGAGGGTGCCGTGCGGGAGTGGTTCACGGCCCAGGCGCCCGAGCGATCCGCTGAGGAGATTCGCGTGCTCGCCCGCGCTTCAGGGGGACGGCTCGACCGGGCGCGGCGTCTGCTCGACGACGATGCGGCCGCGCGGCGCGAGACGTTGATCGAGACGGCTCGCTCCGTCTACGTGAGCGATGACTTCGATCCGGCGAGCTCCGCCGGCGCCGTCCTCGCGGCCGCGGCGGCCAGGGCCGAGGAGGCGCGTGAGCGCGAGCAGGCGGTCGTCGACACGCTCGACCTCACCGCGCGCGACGCCGAGCAGCGCGTGAAGCGCGCGGCGCGAGGCGCCGAGCGCGACGAGCTGCTGGCGGCCCTCGAAGGACTCGAGTCCTGGTACCGCGACCTCGTCGTCGTCGCGGCCGGCGCCGAGGATGCGGCGATCCACGCCGACCGTCTGGACGACCTTCGCGAGGACGTCGCGGCGGGCGCGGCGGAGGGTGCCGTGGACGCCGCGGACGTCGTGCGCGAGGTGTGGCGCGCGCTCGAGGAGTTCAACCTGAACGCGTCGCTCGCGCTCGAGGCGCTCTTCGTGCGCCTTCGCCGAGCGCTCGCCTCGGCGCGTCCTGCCCGCGTCTGAGCCCGGCTACACTGCCTCGGCTTCGCCGACGTAGCTCAGCTGGTAGAGCACTTCACTCGTAATGAAGGGGTCCCCGGTTCGAGTCCGGGCGTCGGCTCCTCGGCAGGCAACCCACTCGTGCGGAGTGCCAGCGTGAGTCCTCGGTCGAAGCGAGGTCCTCTCTCAATACGAAAGAGAAAGGGCGGCTCTCGCCGCCCTCTCTTCTCCCCGCGCGGTCGACCTACACGCGAGGGCCTGTCGGCGTTTGGGAGATCTCCTCGACCATGTGGCCGACATCTTTCTCGTTGGCTTCTCGCGCAACGTCTGCTTGCGAGACCACACCAACGAGCCTGCTGTCCTCATCGACCACAGGAAGACGACGCACCTGATAGCTCGCCATCAGCTTCAGAGCCTCGGAGAGGTCCTCCTCTGGGCCGATCGTGACGAGTTCGCGGCTCGCGACCTCGCGTACAGGCATGCCGCGCGGGTCCTTCTCTTCCGCGACTGCCTGGATGACGATGTCGCGATCCGTGACGACGCCTGTGACCTTCTCTCCTTCGAGGATCGGGAGCAGCCCGACGTCTTCGCTCCTCATGAGGCGTGCGGCCTCTGAGATCGGTGTCTCAGGGCTCACGCAACGAGGCCGGTTGGTCATGACTTCGCGAACCTTCTGTCCGCCCATGTTCTCCTCCTTGATCGTGTGTAGTTCCCGTACCCGCCGCTAGCCGACTTGACACTGGTTGCGGACCCTCGCCTCACGTCGCTCGTCCGATCGCTGCTTATGGGCTCGCGCCCCGAACTGCGGTGCGCCCAATGCGGATGCGCGTTCTGTCCGCCCTGCGCGGCGCGCGAGTTCCGCATTGCGCGGACGATCGCAGAGACGTACGTCTGACGATTCGAGCCGGCGCCGACGTGATCGGCGTGTGAATTCGGTTCGAGTCCGGGCGTGGGCTTCTCGCACGGCGTAGCGAACGTCCCGTATCAGTCCTGCCGTGCCGCGAGATCCCGCGCGACCGACGCGAGTTGGTGGAGCGTCGGCGAGTGCTCGTCGAGGTAACGGCTGAGCCAACGCAGTGCTGCCTTCTCGTACTTGGGTGACCCACGCTCCGCGTAGAGGTGTACGAGTTTGAGCGCATCCTCGAGCGGGAGCTTGGGCAGCTCCCGCGCCGCATCCTCGGCCAACCACAGCGCCCTGCGCTCGATCGCGCGGCAAAAGCGGGCGTGGGCGTGCGGCTCTGACGTCACGAACGTATGTTCGCATTGCACAGGCCGCTTCGCACCTTTCTGCGACGTGGGTCTCGCGGCACTAGCCGTTGCCCTAGCCCTCAACGATCTTGTGTAGAGCACCGCGTCGAGATGCTCAGGGCAGCCAGCCGTCCTCGTACGCCGTCATCTCCTCGGGGCCGAAACGGGAGTACGCCTCCTCCGGCTTCGTCGTCTCCTCGTGCACGCTTGCGTCGTACTTGGCTGCCGCCTCGCTTACGGGATAGACGACCTCGAAGCCCCCGGCGCGGCTGCCGACCATCACGATCACGCACGGCCCGTCGCCGGCGCCGACGAAGATGTGCCGGGTCCACGGAGGGCAGTGGACGAAGTCCCACGCGCGAAGGTTGCGCTCCTCCTCCTCGATGACGAGGACGCACTCGCCGGCGACGACGAGGAAGTCCTCCTGCCCCTTCTCTCCGTGGTACAGGCCGTTGCGCTGACCCGGCATGAGGACCTGAAGGCGGAAGCCGAGGCCGGACCATTCCTGACGCCCCTCGAGGACCGAATCCTGCCCGCGCTCCTCGCTGCGGATCCACAAGGCATCACGGGCGTTGAGAACGAACCAGCCCTCGCCCTCCGGGATCAGGCCGGCATCGGTCTTCTGGAGGGTTGCTTCGGGGACGGGCTCGGACATCTGCGAATCGTGCGGGACGAGTCAGTGGCCCGAGATCGCGTGCGGGACGTACGGCTCCTCGAGCCGTGTGAGCTCGTCTTCGCTCAGCGAGATCTCGACGGCGGCGAGGGCGTCCTCGAGGTGCTCGAGCTTCGTCGCGCCGACGATCGGCGCCGTCACGCCGGGCTTGTGCAGCAGCCAGGCGAGCGCGATCTGCGCGGGCGGACGCCGCGCTCGTGCGGCGACCTCGGCAGCGCGCTCGACGACGGCGAAATCGACCTCGGGCGTGTACAGGCTGTCGCCGAACGGTCGGTCCGCGACCGTGTCGGTCAGCCGCTCGCCTTCGCGCGTGCGCTTGCCGGCGAGCAGGCCGCGGGCGAGCGGGCTCCAGGGGAGCACGCCGACCCCCTGGTCGATGCACTGCGGGATCATCTCCCGCTCCTCCTCGCGATAGACGAGGTTGTAGTGGTTCTGCATCGAGACGAACCGCGTCGTGCGCCGACGCGCGCTGCGCCTTCGCGAACTGCCAGGCGTACATGCTGCTCGCGCCGATGTAGCGCGCCTTGCCCGCCCGGACGACGTCGTGCAGCGCCTCCATCGTCTCCTCGATCGGCGTCAGCGGATCCCAGCGGTGGATCTGGTACAGGTCGACGTAGTCGAGGCCGAGGCGCTCGAGCGAGGCGTCGATCGAGGCCAGGATGTGCTTGCGGGAGAGACCGCGCGCCGTTCTCGCCGGGCATCGTGCGGCCGTGCACCTTCGTCGCGAGCGACGTACTCCTCGCGCATGCCGAACAGCTTCTGCAGCAGCCGGCCGGTGACGACCTCGCTCTCGCCGCCGTTGTAGACGTCGGCGGTGTCGAAGAAGATCACGCCGCCCTCGACGGCCCGGCGCACGATCGGCTCGGCGGCGCTCTCGTCGAGCGCCCATCGGCGCGCTCTCGTGCGGGCCGAAGCTCATCATCCCCAGGCAGATACGAGACACACGAAGACCGGTGCTCCCGAGGTTGACGTACTCCATGCGGAGCACGCTAGCGCGCCGGGCGTTGTCTACGAGAAAGGCTTCGCCGCCATGTCGGCGACGACGAGCAGCAGAAGGGCGACGTCGAAGCGCGCGACGAGCAGGAGCTTCTGCAGCGCAGCCTGCGTCTCCGGCGCCTCCTGTCCCTTCTCGGCCGCAAGCGCGTTGAACCGCTTCGTCTGCGGCGTCAGGAAGGCGACTCCGGTGAGGAACGTCGCGGCGAACCCGACCAGGCCCGCGACGACCCAGAACTGACCCCAGTCCAGGTCGCCCTTGATCATCATCAGGATCCCGAACAGCAGGACGATCAGCGACGAGGGGATGAAGACGCGCGTCGCGATGAAGTCGACCTTGTGCGCGAGCGCAACGAGGGCGCGTGGGTCGTTCTCGCGCTCGGTCAGCAGCACGAGGATCACCAGCGTCACGCCGCCTCCGACCCAGACGACCGATGCGAGGACGTGCAGCATCCTGTAGACGTCGAATGTCGCCGGCGCAGCCCAGCCGAAGACGATGAGGCCGACGAGCAGGATGATCCCGGCCACGAGCGTGACTCTCGAGCCCGGTGCGGGCGCTGGTACGGCTTGCGGCTGATCCACGGCGCGATCAAATCCGACTGTCCGGTTCGAGTCAAGCCGTACTGACGAAGCCGGCGCCGAGCGTGTTCGCGAGCGTGCGATGGGCCGGGCTCGCGCATACGACAGTGATGCGTGCCGGGTCGACTCCGTGCCTCCTCGCGAAGTCGAGCGCCAAGCCGGGCAGCGGCGGACGGCACCAGCACGTCGGCGGGCCGGCCGGGTGCGCGCAGAGTGCGGCCTCGATCGGCCCGGTGACGACTGCGGCTAGCGCGGCGACTTCCGGGTCGAGATCGGCCGGCGCGCCGCCCGGTCGCCAGTCGAACACGAGATGCGGCAGGCTGCGATCGAGGTCGGCCGGGAGGCCCGCTACGGCGGCAGCGGCGACGAGCACCGAAGCGCCGCCGCTCGGCTGAGCTCGCTCGAACGGCATGTGCTCGACGTCGCCGAAGCCCTCGTCGTCGCCGGGGGGCTCGAGCTCCCGTTGCGCTCGCATCTGCCGGGTCGGCGCCATGACGCCCGGCTCCGTCTTCGCGAGCTCGTCCAGCTCGTCCGGCCCGGGCAACCGGCCGAACCGCTCGAGCAGGCGCTCGACGAGGTTCACCTGGGCTTGCGCGAGCGGTGTGTCGAGCCAGACGCAGCGAGTGCTCGCTCCGTGGCGAGCCGCCACGTCGACGACGTGGCTGCGGGCGGACCGCGTCAGATACGTGTTGTCCAGCACGACCCGGCGTGTGCCGTCGCCGAGCGTCTCGTCGAGCGCATCGGCGATCCCGCGGAGCGAGCCGCCGCGCTCGTCGCGGTTGAGCCGGACGAAGCCGCGTGCGACGTAGTCGGCGGCGAGCCGAGACTTCCCCGCGCCCGGGATCCCCATCACGACGACGACCTCGCCGCCGCCCGTCGCGATGCGTGGCGCGGGCGCGCGCCGGAGTGAGGCGCTCTGCGCGTTCTCGCCGAGACGTACGGACGCCGCTGCCGCCAGCGAACGTGCCGTCTCGGGCCGGCGGGCACCGGCCACGGCGACGACGTGCGGACCGAGCCCGAGGATCCAGGCGAGCGCCACCTCGGCCTCGGTGAGGCCGTGCCTCGTGCGCGATCTCGGCGAGGCCGACTCGCGCGCGAGCCGTGCCGCGCGCCGCGGGCCGCCGAGCGGCGAGTGGGCGATCAGCGTGATCCCGAGCTCGGCGCAGCGATCGACGATGCCGCCGCGGAGCGCGGCGTCGTCGAACACGCTCAACGCGACCTGCACGGCGGAGATCGGCGCGAGCTCGGCGGCCTCGTCCAGCTGCGCCCGCGTCACGTTGCACACGCCGATCCGCGCGACGAGCCCGTCGTCGACGAGTCTTGCGAGCGCCCGGACGCGACGTCGTCCACGGCGTCCGCGGGTCGGGGGTGTGCAGCAGGTAGAGATCGATCGGAAGCCCGTCGAGCGCCTCGAGGCTCGCCTCGCAGTCGGCTCGTATCGCCTTCGCGCGCCCGTCGGGGATCCACGCGCCGTCAGGTCGCGCCATGCCGCCCTTGGTCACGACCCGGGCTCTCCGGCGACGCCGCGGAGCACGTTTGCGAGGAGCGCCTCGCTCCCCTCGTACGCACGCGCGGTGTCGAAGACCGTGATCCCGCTCTCGACCGCCGCGGCGATCGTCGCGCTCGGCGTCCTCCTCGTCGCAGGCGCATGCAGCCGAGCCCGATGCGCAGCTCGTCCGGCGCGAGCCATGCGGTCACGGTGAGCCGCCGGAGGCCTGGACGAAGGCCTCGAGCCGCGCCGCCTCCTCGGCGAGCTCTCGCGCGCGACGGCTCGCGGAGGGCGACGAACGGCTCGAGCCGCACGCGGCCCTCTCTCCAGCGTCCAGATGCCCGCCACGAACCCGTCGACGAGGAACGTCGCGCGCACCTCCCCACCCTCGATGACCAGCGCGCGATGCTCGTCCGAGATGACGCGCCGGCGATCGTCGTGGCTCAGGACGAGGTTGTCGAAACGCGGGAGGAAGCGAATCGGCGCGGCGGTGTCAGCAGCGGGGAGCGGCGCCCGCGGAAGGTCGTACAGCTCGCGTCCGTGCTCGTCGACGAAGCGCCTCAGCTGGAGCTGCGCGAGTCCGCCGTCGAGGTGCACGCGCGCAAGCCCGGACCACTGCGCGATGTCGGCGCGCGGTCGCCGGGCCCGAATGCCGCCAGGTAGCTCCGGACGAGATGCGCGGCGGCCGCATCGCCGCTCTCGCCGTCGGCGCCGAGCCACGTTCGCGCAGGCACGAAGGTGCTTCCTGCCGTGTGCCAGCGCCATGCAGACGCGTCGGACCCGTGGAGCAACTCGGCGTACGCGGAGAGCCCGTACCAGACGAGCCACGGCGCGCGCTCCTCGATCGTGAGCTTCGGACGGCCGAGCAGCTCGAGGAGCTCGGGGCGCGAGCGAGGCTGCTCTGCAGCGAGGGCGCGCGAGCCGCTCGCCCTCCTCCGCGAAGTCGGCGCTCCTCGCCGGCCGCCGCGACCTGTCGCTCGAGCTCGCGGATCCGGGCGCACGGTAGATCCCGCCGTAGGCGAGATACTCGCGCGCGGTGACGAGGTGGAGCGTCGTGCGCATGAGCGTCGCCTTCACGACGTGCCGTCGGGCGACGGCCCGGACGAGGTCCTCGGCCCGAAAGCCGATCGAGGCGCGTCCACAGCCCGATGTACGGCGAAGGCGGCCACTGCGCCTGCAGGCCTGCGACCCGCTCGATCGCCTGTGTCACCGAGAGCCGGTGGCGCCGGAGGAGGAGCTGGCGCGCGAGCGTCGCGCGGTTGAGCTCGCGCAGCGTGAGCGTCGCGCATGGAGGCATGCTTGCGCCCGACACGGCGAACCGGACAGCCCGACCATGCGCACGTCGCTCGTCGTCCTCGTCTTCGCGTTTGCGGGGCTGCTGGCCGTCGACCTCCAGTCGTCGGCTCCCGCGTGCTGCCGTCGTGACTCCGGCGCGAGCCGTCACGGCGCCGAAGCCGACGCCGGAAACGGTCGAGGTCGGGTTCGTGAAGAACGGCTGGATCGTCCGAGTCGACCGCGTCGTCCCGAGGGGCATGAGGCCGCCGAGGCGGCGCTGCGCGAGCTCACGCAAGGCCCGACCAGGGCCGAGCGCCGGCGGGGGATCCGCACTGCTCTGCCCGAGCGCGCGCGGTTGCGGTCGCTCCGCGCCGAGGGGCAAACGTGGTTCGCGAGCTTCTCGCGCGCGACGCTCGGAACCGGCTCGGCGGAGACGAAGCGCACGAGACGCTGGCAGATCGCGGCGACGCTCGCGCCGCTCGGCGACGAAGAGAGCGTCGCCCTCGCGGCCGAGGGTCGCTACGTCACGACTGCGCGGCTCGGCGTTCGACCCGGCACCTGGCGCGCGGAGACCGGCGAGAACGACTACCCCTATGTCGTGCGCGGCGTCCAGCTCCGACTCGCCGCGCTCGGCTACCTCGACCGCGTCGGACGTCACGGGTCGACGAGACTACCTCACCGAGCAGGCGCTCCTCGCCTTCCAGGGCTGGGAGGATCTCGACCGCACGGGCACGGTCACGGGGCAGACGCAGGTCGCGCTGTTCCGCGCGGGGCCGCCGCAGCCGGCGTCGCGACGCCGCGGGACGCCACGTCGAGATCTCCCGTGACTCGGGGGTCCTGCTCATGGTCGAGGACGGCGAGGTCGTTCGCGCCGTGCACACGTCCACGGGCTCGCTGGGTCGCACGCCGGCCGGGGACTTCAAGGTCTACGCCAAGGTCGCTGCTACTCGTGGTCGGTGCCGTTCCACGTGTGGATGCCCTTCGCGGCGTACTTCCACGGGGGGATCGCGCTGCACCAGTCACCCGACGTTCCCTCGTTCCCCGCATCGCACGGCTGCGTTCGCCTCCCCGAGGGCGAAGCCGAGCGCGTCTACCGCTTCGTCGACCTCGGCACGCCGGTAACCGTTCGCTGACGCCGTACGGTTCCGGGCCTCGTGGCTCGGCGTCGGCTCCTCGTCTGCGCTCTCGGGAGCGTGCCGCCACCGCGGGCACGCCGGTTCGCGGCGCGGTCACGGCGAGCGGGGAAGGTCTTCGGCACCACGGCTTCGGTGACGGCAACCGCGCACCGACGTCCGTCCGGCGCGCTCGCAAGGCTGCACGGAGTGAGCGAGGCGCCCTTCACCCAGACCGGGCTGGACGCGCTTGCCCCGGCTGCCGTCGCCCGCAAGTGCGGAGACGGTCGGCGTGACGAAGGCCGGCATGCCCGCGTTCGACCTGTTCGTCCTCTCGGTGCTCGCAGGCGCGTTCATCGCGCTCGGCGCGATCTTCGCGACGACGGTCGACTGCGGGCGGAGCGGATCTGCCCTACGGCGTTCTCCGGCTGCTCGCCGGGCCGTATTCACGCTCGGGCTCGTCCTCGTGGTGGTCGGCGGGCGCCGAGCTCTTCACCGGGAACAACCTCATCGTCATGGCCTGGGCCAGCCGCCGGGTCCAGACGACGCGTCTCCTCGGGAACTGGGGAATCGTCTGGATCGGGAACTTCGTCGGCGCCTTCGCGACCGCGTTGTCCTCTACGTCTCCAAGCAATACGACGTTCGGCGGCGGAGCGGTGGGCCAGCCGTCCTCTCGATCGGCGACGCGAAGACGAGCCTCGGCTTCGGGCAGGCGATCGCGCTCGGGATGCTCTGCAACGCGCTCGTCTGTCTCGCGATCTGGCTCGACGTACGGGGCGCGCACGACCACCGACAAGATCCTCGCGATCGTCCTGCCATCACCGCCTTCGTCGCCGCCGGCTTCGAGCACTCGGTCGCGAACATGTACTTCATCCCGATCGCGCTCGCTCGTGAAGTCGCACGACGGCTTCGTGGCGACGCTCGATCCACGGCCGGACCTCTCCGATCTCACCGTGGAAGTCGTTCCTCGTCGACAACCTGCTGCCGGTGACGATCGGCAACGTCATCGGCGGCGCCGTGATGGTCGGCGTCGTCTACTGGCTCGTCTACCTCCGTCCTCGCAAGGAGGACGAGGCGAGCACGTCGTCAGCTCATGAGTGACAGCGTCACGAGCAGCGGGAGCACGATCCAGACGCCGAGCGTGAGCGAGATCGCGACGATTGCGAAGCTCCGCGACTGGTCCCTCGGCGGCGTCCCGCAGCTTCCGATCGTGCGCCAGAGCTCGGCGAGCGGATAGGTCACGGAGAGGCGAATACGCCGGCTCGCGAGGGCCGCGCCGCGCAGAACGAACCAGGAGATGGCGAGGCCGATCGCCACGCCCACCGCGCCGGCGAGGAGCGCGAGCCACCATTCGCGGATGGTTCCGCTCGCGAGCCGCCACAGCGAGATCGACGCGGGGATGAGGAGACCGCCGATGACGAATGCCGGAACGCCGATCTCGCGGCCCTTCGTGATCTCGACGAGCGCCTGCGCGTCGAAGCGGGCCGGCCGCAGCAGCTCGAGCTCGCGCGAGCCGCCCGGTGACTGCAGCTCGCGCTGCCAGTACAGGTTGCGCAGGTTCGTGGACACGTTCTTCACGTGCGAGACGACCACGTAGCGCGCGACGAGCTCCACGAGGAAGCGGATCGGGGTGCGAAGAGGTCCCAGGCGCGATGCCACCCGTGAGCCGTGATAGCCGTGACGACGCAGGCTCTCCAGGCCGATCAGGACGCGGCGATGGTCGGCCTCGAAGCGATCCGGGCGGGCGAGCGGGCCTGTCCGCGCGAGCTCGCGGAGCATCTCCCGGTCGCGAGGGCCGCGCACGTCGATCTCGTCGAGGAACGCAGCGATGGCCTCGTCGTCGCCGCCGAGGAGCTGCAGCCGCTCGAGCGGGTTGTCGTAGACCTCCTCGAGGTGCTCGTGCGACGGGACGACGGGTTCCTGCACGGGCGCGATCGTAACCGCGCTCCGCGCCGGTCCCCTCGTGGCAAGATCGCAGCGCCGTGGAGACGATGCGCGCCATCCGCAAGCGCGAGTCCGCGCCGGGCCTCACGCTCGACGAGGTGCCGGTCCCGACACCCGGGCCGGACGAGGTGCTCGTCCGGATCGAGGCGGCGTCGATCTGCGGGACCGACCTGCACATCCAGCGCTGGGACCAGTGGTCGTCCGAGCGCGTCGAGCCGCCGCTCACGCTCGGCCACGAGCTGTGCGGGACGGTCGTCGCGACGGGGAGCGCCGTGCGCGACGTCGCGGAGGGCGACTACGTCTCGGCCGAGAGCCACGTGACGTGCGGCGTGTGCTTCCACTGCCGGACGGGCAAGGCGCACATGTGCGAGCAGACGCGGATCCTCGGCGTCGACCGCGACGGCGGCTTCGCCGACTACGTCGCGGTCCCGGCGTCCGTCGTCTGGCGGAACGACCGCTCGAAGCTCCCGCCCGAGATCGCGTGCCTGCAGGAGCCGTTCGGCAACGCGGTGTTCGCGACCTCGACGCAGGACCTCGCGGGCCGCGCGGTCGCCGTCCTCGGGTGCGGGCCGGTCGGACTCTTCACGATCGCGATCGCGAAGGCGTTCGGCGCGCGGCCGGCTCTTCGCCTCCGACCACGTGCCGTTCCGGATGGAGCTCGCGCGGACGCTCGGCGCGGACGCGGTCGTGAACGTCGACGAGGTCGAGGACGTGCCCGGCGTGGTTCGTCGAGCAGAACGAGGGGATCGGCGTCGGCGTCGTCTTCGAGATGTCGGGCGCGCTGCGCGCCATCGAGGACGCGTTCGGCGTCGTGCGGCACGGCGGCAACGTCGTCCTTTTCGGGATTCCGTCGCGCCCGGCGACGATCGACGTCGCCGAGTCGCTCATCTTCAAGAACCTCACGGTGACCGCGGTCAACGGCCGCGAGATCTGGGAGACGTGGTACACGACGCGCTGGCTCCTCGAGCACGGCGTCGTCGACCTCCGCCCGCTCATCACCGCCGAGCTCCCGCTCGAGCGCTACGAGGAGGCGTTCGCGCTGCTCGAGTCAGGAGAGGCCTGCAAGATCGTCCTGCGACCGAACGGAGCGACGGCGTGAGCACGACTCTCGACCGGCAGCTCGGCGCGGAGCTCGACGCGCTGCGCGAGGCGCGCACGTACAAGCGCTTCCTGACGCTGGAGTCGCCGCAAGGCGCCGTCGTGCGAGATGGAGGGTCGCGGCGAGGTGATCGTCCTCTCCTCGAACAACTACCTCGGGCTCGCGGGACATCCCGAGGTCGTCCGGGCGGGAATCGAGGGCCTCGAGCGCTACGGCGCGGGAACGGCATCGGTGCGCTTCATCTGCGGCACGTTCGAGCCGCACCTCGCGCTCGAGCGCGCGCTCGCGGACCTCTCGGGAACGGAAGCCGCGCTGACGTACGTCTCGTGCTGGAACGCGAACGAGGCGTGCATCCCGAGCCTCACAGACGAAAGCACGGTCATCCTGACCGACGCGCTCAACCACGCGAGCCTCATCGACGCGATCCGGCTGTCGCGCCCGGCGGCGAAGGTCATCTACCCGCACTCGGACATGAGTGCGCTGCGGGACGGACTGGCGGCGGCGCCGCGCGACGCGCGGAAGCTGATCGTCACGGACGGCGTCTTCTCGATGGAGGGCGACCTCGCGAAGCTGCCGGAGATCGTCGAGCTCGCCCGCGAGTTCGGCGCGGTGGTCGTCGTCGACGACTCGCACGGCGTCGGCGTGCTCGGCGAGACGGGGCGCGGCACGGTCGAGCACTTCGGGCTCCTCGGCGAGGTCGACGTCATCACGGGAACGCTCGGCAAGGCGCTCGGCGGCGCTGCCGGCGGCTACGTCGCCGCGTCGGAGGAGGTCTGCGACGTCCTCGCGCAACGCTCTCGGCCCCAGCTCTTCTCGAACGCGCTTCCGCCCACCGTTGCCTGCAGCGCGCTGCGCGCGATCGAGCTGATGCTCGAGCGGCCCGAGCTGCTCGCTCGGCTCCGCGAGAACACGCGGGTGTTCCGCGGGATGCTCACGGACGCGGGCTACCGGCCGCTCGACGGCGAGGCGGCGATCATCCCGATCATCATCGGCGAGACGGCCGACGCGATGGCGCTCTCGGCGCGGCTTCTCGACGAAGGGCGTCTTCGTCACCGGCTTCGGGTTCCCGGTCGTGCCGGAGGGAACGGCCCGCGTCCGGGTGCAGATGTCCGCGGCACTCGAGCCCGAGCACCTCGAGCGCGCGCTCGAGGCTTTCGTGCGCGTGCGCCCCGAATAGGGGAGCAGGACCCCGAAATGGGGGAGGAAGAGAGGAGGTGCCCCCGGCCAAGATGGGCCCATGGAAAACTGGCCTGTCAACATCGTGGGGCTCGGTCTCATCATCGCCGGGCTCCTGTTCGCCTACTTCCTGAACTTCGTCGGGATCATCATCGGCCTGATCATGATCATCGGCGGGATCGTCGCCCTCTGGATGACGTACCGTCGCAGGAAGTACGGAACCGCCTAGCACCGGACGAGGAATCCGCTCCCACCCGCCGAACGGGGGCGCTATGGCACCCAACATCGTCGGACTCGGCCTGATCGTCGCTGCGATCATCTTCATGATCATCGGCGGCATCGTCTGGTGGATCCTCGGCGTCATCTGCCTGATCGGAGGAGTCGGTGCACTCTTCCTGACCTGGCAGCGCAAACGCCGCGCGACCGCCTAGCTCACACGAACAACAACCGCCTCTAGGGACCTTCACGCGACCGAGATCCGCCTCGCGGATCTCGGTCTTGCGCACGGCATGAGTGTGACGCGATCGTCGTTAGAGCGAAAGGTGCACCCGATGAAGCGATCCTTCCTGCGGCCCGTGCCGGGTCGAAGTTGCACGCGCCGCATCGTTCGGGCAAAACTTTCCCGCACAGGAGGTCTGGGTGAACTCTGAGATCGCGACCAGCATCCCGAGCGACCGACGCCGCCAGGGCATCGAGCGTCGGCCGTGGCGCGCGCTCGCGGTCCAGCTCCTCGGCCCGCTGACGATCGTCGGCGGGCTCGTCTGGGGAGTCGCTCAGCCGTATCGCATCCTCATCCTGGACCGCGCCCGCGGCGGCGATCTGTACGACTACGTCTTCCAAGGTCCGTTGCTCGCCATCCTCGTCGGACTGGCATTCGCGGTCCTTGTCGCCCCGGGACTGGTCGCCGATCTCGAGGCGGAGAACTGGCGTGATCCCGCGAGCTGAGACTGCACACTGGATCGCCGCGGCGGTCGCGCTCTTCTTCGGCCTCGTCCTCATCGCGGAGCTCATCGTCGGGACCTGAGGTCTTCCACCGCCGAAAGTGGCGTGCATACCTGTTCCCGTCGCTCGTGATCGTGTCGAGCGTCGGGCTCTGGCTGATCACGATCTTCTCCACCTTCTCGACGATGCACCTGCTTGCACACTCGATCTGGGCGCAGGCTGCGCTTGTCGCCGGCGCCGTCGAGCTGGCGCTCGCGCGCGGGAAGATCGAGCGGGCGGCGTGGTCGCTCGTTCCCGCCTTCGCACTCCTCGTCTCGGGAATCGCGTTCCTTGTGCACGAGCAGAACCCGTGGCTCTACTCCCGCTCGGCGTTCCTCCACCACGCGATCGGCTGGATGCTCGTCGTCGTCGCGCTCTTCCCGCTCGGGCGTGCGGTTCAGCCCGGGCGACTCGTGTGGCGCGCCGGTTACGCGCTCACCTTCGTGCTGCTGGCAGTGCTCCTCTTCGCCGATCGCGACGCGGCGGAGATCTTCGGCCGCTTCGGGCTCGGCGGCCCGTGACGCTTCGTCGCGCTCTCGCATTCGGAGCGCTCGTCGCACTCGTCGTCCCGGCCGCGGCGTCCGCGCACGTCACCCTCGTCAGCTCGGAGCCGGTCACGCAGTCGAGGGTCGACGTCCCGCCGACGGAGGTCCGGCTCGCGTTCAACGGGCCGGTGACGATCTCACCGAACGCGATCCGGGTGCTGGCGCCGGACGGCACGGTCGTTTCAGGCGCCGCGCGAACCGAGGATGGAGGTCACGTCGTGGTGGCGCCCGTGTCCGGGCTCGTCGACGGCCGGGGGTACACCGTGCGCTGGCGCGTCATCGGGTCGGACGGCCACTCGCCCGCCGGCGTCTTCACGTTCGGGGTCGGGATCGCCGCGCCAGCGCCGACCGACGCGGTCGGCGCGTCCGGGACGACCTGGCGCGACGATCTCGCGCGTTGGGGGGTCTTCGGAGCCCTGGCCTTGCTCATCGGGCCGCTCGTCGTCCGCCTCGTCGTCATCCGCGGCGCCGTGCCGCCACAGCTCGAGCGACTGTTCCACATGGTCGGAGTCGTCTCGGCGTTCCTCGTGATCGACATCGGGATCACCGCCTTCGTCCTGCGCGCGTCGAACGCCCTCCAGGTCCCGATCGCCGACCTGCCGTACGCCGATCTCCAGCCGTTCGCTGAGAAGACCCGCTTCGGCCTCGCGTTTCTCGTGATGACGCTGGGGTTCGGGGTGGTCGCAGCGCTGCTCCTCGTCGGCTGGGTCCTCGATCGCCTGGAGCTGCGCTGGCCCGCGCTGGTCCTCTCGCTCGTCCTCGTCTCGGGGCTGTCGCTGTCCGGGCACCAGGCGACGGAGCCGAATGCGGCGCCGCTCGCCGAGCTGGCCGACTGGCTGCACCTGGTCGCGGCGTCGATCTGGGTGGGCGGCGTCGCGACCCTCGCTTTCCTCGTCTGGCCGCTCGCACCGTCGGTGCGACGGGACGCGTTTCTTCGCTTCGCGCGGCTCGCGGTCGGCCTCGTGGCGGTGCTCGTCCTCGCAGGCGCCTATCTCGCGTTGGTGCGGCTCCCGGCGCTCAGCGACCTCTGGACGACGGAGTACGGTCGCTTCCTCCTGCTCAAGAGCGCGCTCGCGGCCTTCGCCCTGTCCTTCGGCGCGGTGCATCACCTCGTCGTTCGTCCGCGTCTCGCGCGCGGCGACGAGCCGGACGTTGGGCCCAGCCTCGCCGGCGAGGCGACGGTCGCGTTCGCCGTCTTGCTCGCCGCCGCGATCCTGACGAACCTCGCACCTCCGCCGATCGACGCCGGTCCATCCTCGACCGCTCCGACGACCGCCCGCACGACGCGCTAGAACAGTGGGCGTGGGCCACGTCCACGCTCATGTCCACCAGCGAGCCGAGAGCAGCCGCGCGCTCGCGATGGCGCTCGCCATCACCGCTGCCTACACGGTCGTCGAGGTCGTCGGGGGCATCTACACCGGGAGCCTCGCGCTTCTCGCCGACGCGGTTCACATGCTCTCCGACAATCTCGCGATCGCGCTCGCCCTCGCGGCCGCCTGGCTCGCCACACGGCCCGCGACGCCCGGGCGAAGCTATGGATACAAGCGTGCGGAGGTGCTCGCCGCTCTCGCGAACGGCGTGCTCCTGGTCGCGCTCTCGATCTGGATCTTCGTCGCGGCGATGCAACGGCTCTCGGACCCTCCCGACGTGCTCGGCGGCTGGATGCTCGTCATCGCCGTCGTCGGTATCGCGGTCAACCTCGGTGCGGGCGGTGTGCTGTACCGCTCGCGTGCAGCGAGCATCAACGTCGAGGCGGCCTTCCGCCACGTGCTCGCCGACCTGCTGGGCTCCTTCGGCGTGCTCGCGGCCGCGGTCGTCATCCTCACGACCGGCTGGCTCCAGGCGGATCCGATCGTCAGCATCCTCATCGGCCTCCTCGTCCTCGCGAGCGCCTGGACGATCCTGCGCGACTCGACGGAGATCCTGCTCGAGGCGACTCCACGGGGAATGGACGCGACCGAGATCGGCCGACGACTCGCGGGCGCGCCCGGGGTCGTCGAGGTCCATGACCTGCACGTCTGGACGATCACGTCCGGCTTCCCCGCGCTGTCGGCCCACGTCCTCGTTCGGCCGGGAGAGGACTGCCACGGCCGCAGGCGCGAGCTCGAACGGCTGCTCCACGACGAGTTCGGCATCGAGCACACGACGTTGCAGGTCGACCACGCCGCCGAGAGCGGCCTCGTCGAGATCGCCCGCTTCGGCTAGGAGGTGAGCGCGAACACGTGCGCGTCGATCGGCGCGTAGTGCTCGTGGCTCTCCACGACCTGGATGCAGTCGTCCAGTGGGATCTCGAGCTGCTCCGCCGCAGCCTTCGTCACGAGAGCGAACGCACTTCGCCCCGTTAGCTCCGGTGCGCTGGCCTTGAGAAGGCGGTGGGCGATCACGACCTCTGATCCGACGAGCTCGCGCTGGCCGGCGATCTCCTGCATCACGAAGGGGCCGGCATGAAGCACGAACTTGAGGTCGAGCGTCTCGATGTTGGCGCAGGCATCGCACCAGCACGGCCAGATCTCCTTCGCGGAGGCGACGCGCTGGCGGAAGTCCGCGTAGCAGCCTCCGAAGCGGACGAGGACGTCGCCGCCCTTCGGCACGTCGTCCTGATCGGTCGCGAACGCGAAGACTGCGTCACCCTCGAGCTTCGACAGGGTGTACGGCGGCACAAGCTTGCCCACGATCCCGTCCAGTAACCGCGTGAGGATCCCGTATGCCTCCGGCACGGCTCCGTCCGCGAACGCGTCGTTCGCGTGGGCGGATGCCACCGACTGGAGGAACGCCGTGTAGCCGCTGATGTCCGCGAGCACGAGCGGGCCGGTGGTGGCGGTAGGGGCAGCGGAGGTCGTCACGGCACTGGGTGTACTACCAGAACCGCGGCGCCCCGAAGCTCACCTCGCCGGAGCCGGTCGAGTGCCTCGTTCGCGTCCTCGAGCGGGAAGGTCTCGACCTCGGTCTGCACCGGAACCGTCGGCGCGAGCGCGAGGAACTCGTCACCGTCGGTGCGGGTGAGGTTCGCCACGGAGCGGATCACGCGCTCTCCCCACAGCGCGTCGTAGGAGAAGGCCGGAATGTCGCTCATGTGGATGCCTGCGCACACGACCGAGCCGCCCTTCCGGACGTGGCGCAGCGCGGCGGGAACGAGCGGCCCCACCGGAGCGAAGACGATGACCGCATCGAGCTCGTCCGGCGGCCCGGCGAGTGCGTCTCCCGCCCACGTGGCGCCGAGGGCACGTGCGAACTCCTGCGTCTCGTCGTCGCCTGCGCGCGTACCGGCGTACACCTGACGCCCCTGCGCGACCGCGACCTGGCAGACGATGTGGGCCGAGGCGCCGAACCCGTACAGCCCGATGCGCTCGGGGTCGCCCGCGAGCCGGAGCGAGCGGTAGCCGATGAGCCCGGCGCACAGAAGCGGCGCGGCCTGGTCGTCGGGGTAGCTCTCGGGGATCGGGAAGCAGAAGCGTTCGTCTGCAACCGCGAGCTCCGCATAGCCGCCGTCGACGTCGTAGCCGGTGAAGCGGGCGCGGTCGCAGAGGTTCTCTGCTCCGGCGAGGCAGAAGCGGCACTCGCCGCACGTCCAGCCCAGCCAGGGCACGCCGACTCGTGCTCCCTGCTCGAACCGCTCGCCCCCGGCGAGGACCTCCCGACGATCTGGTGACCCGGCACGAGCGGAAGCTTCGGATGTGCGAGCTCGCCGTCGACGATGTGGAGATCGGTTCTGCACACGCCACACGCGTGGACCGCGAGAAGCACCTCGCCGTCTCCATGCTCGGGCTCGGCGAGTTGCGCCGCTCGCAGCGGTGTCTTGGGCGCGTCGAGCACCATCGCCCGCATCCCTGCAGTCTGCCGCCCGGCAGTCCTAGACTGGCGCGCTCGATGTCGCTCTCGTATCGCAGACTCGACGTAGACGAGCTCGCCCGCGTCGGCGAAATCGACCGCACGGAGGCAATCGACACGCTCTACGTGCAGGAGGGTGCTTCGCTTCGCGAGGTTCGCGGCGAATTCAGTGCTGCCCCGTGGGATCCGGTCGGGACCGGCGAGCACTCGGTCGCCGCGCAACGCGCGGAGCTCGCGCGCTACGTCGAGAAGGGCGCGATCTGCATCGGCGCGTTCGACGACTGTCTGATCGGGATCGGCGTCGTGCTGCCTCACCTGCGGCCCGACGTCGCGCAGCTTGCGTATCTCTACGTGACCGACGGCCGGCGCGGTCAGGGTGTGGGCGCGACGCTGACGGACGAGCTCGAGCGTCTCGCTCGGGAAGCGGGCAACCGCTCGATGGTGGTCTCCGCGACTCCGTCCCGCAATACCGTCGACTTCTATCGTCGTCGCGGATTCGAGCCGATGGTGGAGGCACTGCCGGAGCTCTACGAGCTCGAGCCTGAGGACGTCCACCTCGAGAAGACGCTCTAGAGCACGACCTCCGAGCGGACGGTTCCGGCGCGCTCGTGGCGCGCAGTCACGGCGACGCGGGTTCCCGCCTCCGCCTCGACGACCCACTCGAGCTTCGTGCGCTCCGCCGTCGAGTGGTCGGTGTTCCACCAGAGGATCTGACGACGCTCGACGCGCCCGCCGAGCTGTCCCGCGTCCTCGCGCTCCTTGCCGGTCGCGATTCCGGCGCCCTCGGGCAGCTCGAGGTCGACCTCGATCGGGCGCACGGCCTTGCGCTCGAGCGCCTTCTCGGAGACGTTCGTCGGGAGCCAGCCCGTGTTCTCGAGCACCAGTCGTAGCCGGTACGCGCCGTTCGCGACGGGCTCGGCCTCGAACGAGCGGATCTCGAGCAGCGGCGAGACGAGCGCGAGGTGGAGTGCGAGGTCCGCGTGCGGCTTCACCTCCGCCTCGAGGCGCGAGAGAGGCGGGTTGAACCAGAAGCGAACGAGGTCCCAGCCACCGATCTCGATCGGTCCGAGCTGGGAATGCTCGAAGGGGTACCAGTCGACGTAGCCCTCGCCGAGCTCGTCCGCGAGCCTGAGCACCGCGAGCTCGTCCTCGGGCGAGTGCTCCCGGAGCCAGTCGATGAAGTGGTAGTCGGAGAGCCCGGCCGCGCGCTGCGGGCTCCAGAACTCGGTGACCCAGGCGTAGATGCCGAGATGGTCGTAGACCCAGTCGACGTCGCCACCCTTGATGACCGTCTTCGGGTGGTACTTGAAGTCGTGGAAGATGGAGATCGACGGATAGCCCGTGAGTCGCGTCGCCTCCTCGCCCATGAGCGTGAAGGCGCGGAGGTCGGCGACCGGGAAGTCGTCGTCGGAGCGCCCCGACCACGGGCGCAGGTGCACGCCCGAGAACGTGTGATAGCCGATGTACGAGGTGATGTTCTTGCGCGCGAGGATCGCTTCGACGAGCGCGCGGACCTCGGGCTCCGACGTCGGGAATGGCCCCGCGCCCTGTTGCTCGGCCTCGGGAGCCCAGTCGGCAGGCCAGTTCCGGTTCAGGTCGAGCCCCTCGAGGGCCGGCGCGATCGGGATCGTCACCCCGTCCCAGTTCCGAATCGTCCCCTCCGGAAGCACGCGGTAGAAGTCGCCGTCGAAGTCGTCGGGTGCCCGTGCGACGAGCGCCCGCGGGTCGTCCGGATGCGGCTTCCACGAGCCGTTCGGATCCTTCATCCGCATGAACAGCACGCGGCCGTCGCCGTCCACGTCCTCGCGGTGAAGTCCGTCCTCGGGCTCGTCGCGCGGGTACGGGCGGACGCTGGAACGTCTGAATCTCCCGTCCGCGAGCCCCGCCTCGGCGCCGTCCGGGTTCACGCGTGGGACGACGTAGAAGGTGCGCGTGTCCACTGCGTGCCGCACCCGCTTCTCGTCCGAGTGCAGAAGACGGTCGAGAAGGTCGAGCGCCGCGGTCGTCCCGGTGAACTCCATCGCGTGGATCTGGGCGTGGACGAAGACCGCGGGCTTCTCCTCCGCCGGGCCTGTCTCCGCGTTGGTGACGGTGCAGAGCCAGATGTCGCGTCCCTCGTACGACTTGCCGATCGCCTCGTACCCGAAGAACGACGGGAACTCGGAGGCCCACGCCTCGAGCGTCTCGGTCAGCTCCGCGTACGTGTAGAAGCGGTCGAAGCGGACGCGCATCGCGCGCGAGCCTAGTGAATTACGCTGGCTCGATGCGCGACTTCCTCGCGTACCGCTCCGAGTTTCCGATCCTCGAGCATACGACCTACCTCGCGAGCCACACGCTCGGGCCGATGCCGAGACAGGCTGCGGCGCGACTGGAGGAGTTCGCCCGCATGTGGGCCGAGCGCGGGATCCGCGCCTGGGCCGAGGGGTGGTGGCGCACGCCGATGGAGGTCGGCGACCAGATCGGCCGCATCGTCGGCGCTCCGGCCGGCTCGACCGTGATGCAGCAGAACGTCGCGATTGCCGAGGCGATCGTGCTGTCGTGCTTCCACCCCGTGGAACCGGGGAGGAATCGTGTCGTCTACGAGCGCGGGAACTTCCCGTCCGTGCGCTACCTGTACCAGGCGCAGCCCGAGCTCGACGTCGTCGTCTGCGAGGACGACGCCGAGATCGTCGAGCGGATCGACGAGCGGACGCTGCTCGTGCCGATCAGCCACGTCCTCTTCAAGGACTCCCTCATCCAGGACGTCGAGCCGATCGTCCGGCGGGCACACGAGGTGGGGGCCCGCGTGATCCTCGACTGCTACCAGTCCGCGGGCATCGTTCCGGTCGACCTCACTGCGCTCGGTGTCGATTTCGCAGTCGGAGGGTCGGTCAAGTGGCTGTGCGGCGGCCCCGCGAACGGCTGGCTCTACGTGCGGCCCGATCTCGCGGAGACCCTCGAGCCGACGTACGTCGGCTGGCAGGCCCACGCGCGCCCGTTCGCCTTCGAGGAGACCCTCGAGTTCGCGTCGGGTGCGGCGCGCTTCCTGACCGGCACGCCGAACCCGGCGGCGCACATGGCCGGGACGGCCGGCTACGACCTGATCGAGGAGATCGGGGTCGAGCGGATCCGCGAGAACTCGCTGCGCCAGACCGAGCTCCTCATCGGCGCTCGCGGACGCCGCGGGCTTCGGCGTCCACTCGACCCGCGACCCGGCACGGCGCGGGGGTGCGGTCATCGTCGACGTGCCCGAGGCTGCTGCCGTCTACGCCGAGCTCGAGGAGCGCGCCATCCTCTGCGACTTTCGCCCGGGCGCCGGCATCCGCATCGGGCCGCACTTCTTCAACACCGACGACGAGATTCGCACTGTGATCGAGCAGATCACGGACGTCCTCGAGACCGGCGCCTACGAGCGCCACGCCGGTGCGATCGCGATGCACTAGCCACTGGACGCGCCGCGGGCGTCGTACGCATCACGCTCGATGTCCCTGCAAACGAGCGAGAAGTTCCTCCAGGAGATCGTCTCGACCGTCGCCTCGTCGATCGAGCTCGCCGAAGTGCTGCCGGCCGTCGTTCGCCTCGTGTCGGACGCGAGCGGCGTCCACGGCTGCTTCGTCTACCTCGTCGAGGACGACCGTCTGGTCATGCGCGCGGCGTCGCCGCCGTACGAACGCCAGGTCGGGAAGATCGCGTTCGAGCGGGGCGAGAGCCTCGCGTGGTGGGCCGCGGAGAACGGCGAGCCGGCTTTCATCCGCGAGAACGCGCTCGCCGATCCCGGGGTGAAGTACGTCCCGGAGCTCGACGAGGACCGCTACCAGTCGCTGCTCGCGGTACCGATCGTCGGTCGCTCGGGTGAGGCGATCGGCGCGATCACCGCGCACACCGAGGCCCCGCGGGAGTTCACCGACGACGAGGTGGACTTCATCGTGACCTCGGCCTCGCTCGTCGCGAGCGCGATCGAGAACGCGCGCCAGTACGAGGAGACCCGGCTCCGGGTCGCGGAGCTCGAGCAGCTCACCGAGCTCGCGGAGGCGATCGCGCGAGCGGAGGCGCTCGACGAGCTCCTGCAGACGGTCGCGACGGACGCGCGCCCGCTGCTCGGCGCGCGCGCCTGCCACGTGTACCTCCTCGACGCTGCGCGCGAGGAGCTCGACCTGAGGGCGAGCGACCCTGAGCCCGGCAGCGCGCGGCAGACGCTCGGCCTCGCCGAGCTCGGCCCCGAGCTCGCGCGGGGAGGCCGAAGCAGCCGCCTCGCCATCCCGCTCGTCGCCGGCCGGCGAGCTGATCGGGCTACTCGTGGCAGAGGGGAGCACGCGCGTCGAGCTCGGCCGCGCCGTCGCGAGCCAGGTGGCCGTCGGCGTCAAGAAGGTCCAGGTCATCGAGCAGCTCACGGAGAAGAACCTCATCAAGGACTTCTTCGAGGAGCTCGCGGGCGGACGCGTCCGCGGCGACCTCGAGGGGCGGGCCGCCCGCCTCGGCTGCGATCTCGACCAGCCGCACGTCGTCCTCGTCGCGGAGCCCTGGAGCGAGGCGCTCGTCGCGTGCCGCTCCGCGCGGCTGCGCCCGGATCGCTCTTCGATCACCGTGAGGACTCGCTGCGCGCGCTCGTGACGCCTACGGCTCTTCGAGCGACGTCGTTCCTCGAGCGCCTGCGCCGCGCGCACGGGGAGCTCGAGGAGCCGGTCTCCGTCGGCGTCTCGAGCGTCTGCCGGGGCGAGGCGTCGTACGCCGACGGCTTCGCCGAGGCGCAAGCAGGCGCTCGTCGGCACGGTCGTGCTCTCGGGCACGCCGAGCCCTGCTCGCGTACGACGACCTCGGCGCCTACAAGTACCTCCTGCGCGTCGCCGTCGACGGCGGAATCCGGGACGCGACCGTGGACGCCGTCGCGAAGATCGCCGAGTACGACGCGCAGCGCGGCGCGCAGCTGCTCTCGACGCTCGAGGAGTTCCTCCGCCGGCACGGCTCGATCAGCGCGACGTCCGAGGCGCTGTACGTCCATCCGAACACGCTGCGCCAGCGGCTCCGCCGGATCGGCGAGCTGTCGGGCCTCGACCTCCGGCGCGACGACTGGCTCGCCATCGAGATCGCCGTGAAGATGGTGAAGCTGCAGCGAGCTCTGGGGGCAGCAGAACGCACACATAAGGCCGCAGAAAAGGTGTGGAATCCGCACCTTCACTCTCCTTCCGCGGCCTGGTAGGGCTATGCGACCGACGTCCCGAGGAGGAGCTGCCATGGCTGAGACGGCATCTGCCGACGCGATCTGGAAGGACATGGAGTCGCGCGGCGTCGAGTTCGTGTTCGCGCAGTTCGTCGACATGTATGCGCGGCCGAGCGCGAAGCTCGTCCCGGTCGGCTCGCGGGAGGCGTTCGACGGCCTGCTCGCGGAAGGAGCAGGCTTCGCCGGCTTCGCAGCAGGCGAGATCGGACAGACGCCGAGCGATCCCGACATCGCGGCCATTCCGGAACTCGAGAGCTACACGCCCGTTCCCTGGCAGTCGAACCTCGCGCGCTTCGCATGCGACGTGACGGTGGAGGGGGAGGAGTGGCCGTACTGCCCGCGCACGATCCTTCGGCGCGTGATGGCGGCCGCGAGGGCGAAGGGCTTCGAGTTCAAGATGGGCCTCGAGCTCGAGTACTTCCTCGTGCGTCAGGTCGACGACGGCTCGATCGAGATCGCGGATCCCTACGACACGCTCGACAAGCCGTGTTACGACATCGCCGGTCTCACCCGCCGCTACGACCACCTGACGACCGTGTCTCGCTACTGCAACGGGCTGGGGTGGGGGAACTACGCGAACGACCACGAGGACGCGAACGGCCAGTTCGAGCAGAACTTCACCTACTCGGACGCCCTCACGTCGTGCGACCGCGCGATCTTCTTCCGCTACATGGTCCACACGCTCGCGGAGCAGGGCGGAATGATCGCGACGTTCATGCCGAAGCCCTTCACGCACCTCACGGGAAACGGCTGCCACTTCCACATGTCGCTCTGGGACGGCGACACGAACCTCTTCCTCGACGAGGGCGACCCACGAGGTCTCGGCCTCTCCGAGACCGCGTACCACTTCATCGGTGGCCTCAAGAAGCACGCGCGTGCGTACAGCGCACTCACGGCGCCGACGGTGAACTCCTACAAGCGCCTGAAGCTGGGAACGACCTCGAGCGGTGCGACCTGGTCGCCTGTCTGGATCTCGTACGGCTACAACAACCGCACGCAGATGCTGCGCATCCCGGGTCCCGGTCGCATCGAGGACCGTACGATCGACGGCTCGTGCAACCCCTACCTCGCGGCGGCAGCGGTGCTCGCATCCGGCCTGGACGGCATCGAGAACGGGCTCGACGCCGACGAGCCGAATTCGGACAACCTCTACGACTTCTCGTACGAGGAGCTCACCGGGCGCGGCCTTCGTGCCCTCCCGGCGAGCCTCTCCGAGGCGATCGGCGAGCTCGAGGGCGACGACGTGCTCCGCTCGGCGCTCGGCCGGGCGCGGGACGAGGACTACCTCGACTACTACGCGCGCGTGAAGCGCGAGGAGTGGTTCCGCTACCACGAGCAGGTCACGCCGTGGGAGATCCGCGAGTACCTGACGCGGTTCTAGCATGTAGAGAACCTCCATAGCAAACGGGCAAAATCCGTTCCAAACAGCAGCGGTATGTGGAGATACTGACCATATGTGTGGGATCGTCGGCCTCTTCGCGAAGTCCCCGGGCGTCGAGGAGCGCCTCGGGGAGCACCTCGCGGCGATGCTCGTCCAGATGTCGAGCCGCGGGCCGGACTCGGCGGGTGTCGCCGTCTATCGCAATCCGGCGTCGAGCGGCTCGAGCAAGCTGACCCTCTACTCGCCGGACGCGCACGAGCGCTGGGGTGCGGTGCGCGACGGACTGTGTGACGCATTCGGGACGTGCGCCGAGCCGTCCGTGCGTGCGAGCCACGCCGTGTTCGTCGTCGACGCGGACGCAGCCGATGCCGAGCGCTGGGTTCGTGCGAACCGGCCGGACCTGCGCGTGATGAGTGCGGGCCAGGTGATCGAGATCTACAAGGAGACCGGCCTTCCCGAGGAGTTCGTCCGCACCTTCAGGCTCGAAGAGCTGTCCGGCACCCACGCGCTCGGGCATACGCGCATGGCGACGGAGAGCCGCGTCACGACAGAGGGATCGCATCCTTTCTCGACGGGCTACGACCTCTGCCTCGTGCACAACGGGTCGCTCTCGAACCACAACCGTCTGCGCGAGAACCTCCGGCGCGAGGGCGTCGAGTTCCAGACCGAGAACGACACGGAGGTCGCGGCCGGCTACCTCGCGTGGCGCCTGCGTGAAGGCGCGTCGCTCGAGCAGGCACTCGAGGGCTGTCTCGACGACCTCGACGGCTTCTACACCTTCGCGGTCGGGACCGCGGACGGCTTCGCCGTGCTCCGCGATCCCATCGCCTGCAAGCCTGCAGTGCTTGCCGAGACCGACGACTGGGTGGCGATGTCGTCGGAGTGGCGGGCGATCGCCGTCCTGCCAGGCGCGGCCGACGCACGCGCCTGGGAGCCCGAGCCGGGGATCGTCTACGCCTGGGAGAAGGCCCTCGTCTGATGGCCGTCGCCGAGCGCGAGCACGCCGCCGTCGAGGTCGTCGACCTCCAGACCACCTCGCTGCGCGAGCTCAACCAGCGCCTCCACGACCTCGCAGGCGGTGGTGCAGGCCCCCGTCACTGGCGGATCGTGAACCCGAGCGGTGCGCATGCGGTCGCGTGCGGGCTCGACGCGGAGATCGAGGTCGAGATCGACGGGCACGTGGGCTACTACTGCGCCGGGATGAACAAGCTGGCCCATGTCCACGTGCACGGGAACGCGTCGACGGGCATCGCCGAGAACATGATGTCCGGCCGCGTCGACGTCGACGGCAACGTGAGCCAGTCGGCAGGCGCCACCGGGCGCGGCGGCCTCCTCGTCGTGCGCGGCAACGCATCCTCGCGCTGCGGCATCTCGATGAAGGGGATCGACATCGTCGTCGGCGGCTCGGTCGGGCACATGAGCGCGTTCATGGCGCAGACGGGGACGCTCGTCGTGTGCGGCGACGCAGGCGAGGCGCTCGGCGACTCGATCTACGAGGCCCGGCTGTACGTCGCCGGCTCCGTCTCCAGCCTCGGCGCCGATTGCATCGAGAAGGAGATGCGCGACGAGCACCTCGCCCACCTTGTCGGGCTGCTCGAGGCCGCGGACATCGACGCCGACCCGGCGGGCTTCCGCCGTTACGGCTCCGCGCGCGAGCTCTACACCTTCAAGGTCGACAACGCGGCGCGTACTGATGTCCACGACCGAGCAGCGCCCCTGGAACCTCCGCGAGTCGTACCTCTTCGATAGAACCGTCATCGCCGAGATCCAGCGCGCGGCGACGGAGGGGATCTACGACATCCGCGGGTTCGGCGCCAAGCGCAGGGTCCCGCACTTCGACGACCTTCTCTTCCTCGGCGCCTCGATCTCCCGCTATCCGCTCGAGGGCTACCGCGAGAAGTGCGCGACCGACGTCGTGCTCGGCACGCGGTTCGCGAAGAAGCCGCTCGAGCTGAAGATCCCGGTCACGATCGCCGGGATGAGCTTTGGCGCGCTCTCCGCGCCCGCGAAGGAGGCCCTGGGCCGTGGCGCGACCGAGGTCGGCACGTCGACGACGACGGGAGACGGCGGCATGACGCCGGAGGAGCGCGAGCACTCGAAGACGCTCGTCTACCAGCTGCTGCCGTCGCGTTACGGCATGAACCCGGACGACCTGCGCAAGGCCGACGCGATCGAGGTCGTGGTCGGGCAGGGGGCGAAGCCCGGCGGCGGCGGAATGCTTCTCGGCCACAAGATCTCCGACCGCGTCGCCGAGATGCGCTCGCTGCCGAAGGGCATCGACCAGCGCTCGGCGTCGCGGCATCCCGACTGGACCGGGCCGGACGATCTCGAGATCAAGATCCACGGAGCTCCGCGAGATCACCGACTGGGAGAAGCCGGTCTTCGTCAAGGTCGGCGCGACGCGGACGTACTACGACGTGCAGCTCGCCGTGAAGGCCGGGCGCCGACGTCATCGTCGTCGACGGGATGCAGGGTGGAACGGCCGCGACGCAGGACGTCTTCATCGAGCACGTCGGCATCCCGACGCTGCCCGCGACGCGGATCGCGGTCGACGCGCTCGCAGGAGCTCGGGATGCACCGGAAGGTGCAGCTGATCGTGTCGGGCGGCATCCGGACCGGGGCAGACGTCGCGAAGGCGCTCGCACTCGGCGCCGACGCCGTCTCGATCGGGACAGCTGCGCTCATCGCGATGGGCGACAACGCGCCCGAGCACGACGAGGCCTACCGCGAGATCGGCAGTGCCGCCGGCTTCTACGACGACTGGCAGGCCGGCCGCGACCCGACGGGCATCTCGACGCAGGACGAGCGAGCTTGCGGCCCGGTTCGACCCCGTCCTCGGCGGACGTCGGATCGCCAACTACCTTCGTGTGCTCACCCTCGAGACGCAGACGCTCGCGCGGGCGTGCGGCAAGTCGCACGTCCACAACCTCGAGCCCGAGGACCTCGTTGCACTGACGGTCGAGGCAGCGGCGATGGCGAAGGTGCCCCTCGCCGGCACCGATTGGATCCCGGGCTCGAACGGCGCCTGAACGGGCGTTCCCGGATGAAAAGCCAGCTGCGAATCCGAGCACGCGAGTCACGTCGGCAATGATCTCTTCACGCGGCTCTTGCGTGCGCTGGCGGACGAGCCGCTCCAACTTCGCTGGCTCGCGTGCAAGCCCAGTGGACCTGCTGCGATCCACGCGGGGTGCCCGACATCATCGGCAGCGGTTCGTGAACGAGACAAGGGGCATCGACCTCCGCGACGAAGGCTCCTTCGACCGGGCTGGCTTCTGGCGTCCTCACCCCTCCCCTGACTGGGGACGCGATTGGGTGATGGCCGGCCCGGTCCTACTCGAACGCGCCTTGGGACAGCGCGCAGACATCCACAGGATCACCAGACCCATGCCGACCGCCGCCGACAGGGGCGCAAACAACGTTACGAATCCGCGGCACCCCTGCGACGAGGCCCGCTCGGCCAGGCGCTCCTAGCCCTCGGGGGAGAGGAGGATCGTCCAGCGCTCGACGCTCGTGACGGTCAGCATCCCGTTCTGCGCCCACGGGTCCTCGGCGAACCGCGCGCGCAGGGCTTCCTCGGAGGGCGCGTCGACCACGTGGAACGCTTCGCGCCCGCCCTCCACCGGGCCTCCGAGCAGGATGAGGCCGTCGTCGACGAGCCCGTTCATGAACTGCGCGTGCTCGGTCCACAGCTCCTGCTCGCGCATGTCCCTCGACCAGTCCCACGGACCACCCCGCACGACACGGACGAGGAACAGCTCCTTCCCATCCGGCACAGTCGCCATCAGACGAGCCCGGTGTAGCAGTCCCGCAGGTACGCGTGCTTCGCAGCCTCGTCACGGGGTGACAGGAGGTACCGCGTCCACGCCTCGCGCTCATGGACGACGGCGCCGAGCTCCCAGACGCAGAACGTCGGCCGGTGCACGCCTTCGGTCGTCCACGGACGGAAGAGGACGTCGGCGCCGCCGTTCTTCGCCCACACCGTCTCCCACAGCTCGTTCTCGTTCCGCCAGGTGCAGACGAGCAGGAAGTAGAAGTCCTCGCCGCAGCGGTGCAGGATCACGAAGCCGAGCTCGCCCAACGCGCCGAGTTCGTCCGCGCGACACGCGTCGCGGAGGCTACGGCGCGCGAGGGCTCGGATCGCGAGTGGAACCGGGGCATCGTCCAGAGCGACGTCGTACCACTTGAGCACCGTGTCGCCGAGCGCGAGGCTCGGCTCGGGGCGCGCGAACTTGTCGAGGTGCCGGTACTCGGCGGCGACGCTCGCCTGCGCTACCGCGCTCACGCTGCTACCTCGAGCGCGCGCGTGAAGTCCATGATCCAGTTGGTCTCCCAGGTCTCGCCCCCGTCGTCGGAGAACGCCTGCTCCCACCGTGGATTCGGCGTGCCGACCCGCGACCAGATGAACCGAACGCGGATCGGGCGCCCCTCGAGCGTGTCGTCGCCCTCGAAGACGCCCGCGTCGCCCGAGAACGAGCCGATGACCGGAGGATCGAGGAGCCCGGGCCGCCGCGTGTCCGCCCAGTAGATCGACCACTGCTCGGTCTCGGGGTCGAAGAAGCGGAAGGACATCCCGATGAACCCGCCTCCGTACTCGCTGCAGAACATGTCCTCGTTCCCGAGGCCGCCCGGCAGCGGCCTCGCAGCCACCATTGCGTCGAACTCGTCCCACTCGTCCGATCCGGCGAGCCTCTGGGCAAGGCGCCGGTTGTGGACGTTCCACCTGCCCATCCAGAAGTCGAAGTCGTGGGACGTCGCACGTTCCTTCACAGCCGCTGTCACGTTGCACCTCCAGTCGTAGGGACGGCGCCGACGACGCTAGTGGAGAAATAGGGCGTATCGAGCCCTCTATGTGTGCTTGACTCGGTCCGTGCTCGCGCCGACCGCACGTCTCCTGGAGCTGCTCGAGCTGCTGCAGACGCAGCCGCTCATCACCGGGCGCGAGATCTCCGACCGGCTCACCATCGACCCGCGCACCGTCCGGCGGTACGTCGAAGCGCTGCAACAGCTCGGCATCCCGGTCGAGGGGCAGCGGGGCGTAGGCGGCGGCTATCGCATCCGCCCCGGCTACCGGCTCCCACCGCTGATGCTCACCGACGACGAGGCGGTCGCGGTCGCCCTGGGCGTGCAGGCGGCGGGGCGGCTCGGCCTGTCGAGCTCGCCGGAGGCGGTCGAGGGCGCGCTCGTCAAGATCCATCGGGTACTGCCCGACGGGCTTCGACGCCAGGTCGAGGCGCTCGAAGCCACCCTGGACTTCACCTCCGCAACGAGGAAGGGCGCGCCGGTCGTCGGGCGCGACCGTCCTCGTGGTGGCCGAGGCGATTCGCCGGCGGCTCCGGCTGCGCATGACATACCGCGCGTTCTCGGGCGATCAGACCCGGCGCGAGGTGAGCCCGCACGGCCTCGTCGTGCATGCGGGTCGCTGGTATCTCGCCGCCCACGACCATCTCCGCGACGACTTGCGAACGTTTCGAGTCGATCGCACGCAGCGGCTTCGGATGACGTCGGATCCTGCTGTTGCGCCGCCGGAGGGCTTCGACGCGGTCGCGCACGTGACGACCTCGCTCGCGCGCGTGCCATGGGGCTGGGAGGTGGAGGTCCTTCTGGAGCTGCCCGTCGACGAGGCTGCGCGGCGCGTGCCGGCGACCCTGGCCGAGCTCGCCGACGAGGATGGTGGAACGTCCCTCCGCATGCGCGTCGGCTCGCTCGACTGGATGGCGACGATGCTTGCCGGGCTCGGCTGTGGCTTCTCGATCCGGAGGCCCGACGAGCTCCGCGCGAGCGTTCGGGCGCTCGGCGAGCGGCTCGCGCGCTCGGCCTAGCCGGTTCGTTCGAGGGCGTACCGCTGAAAGAGGTGTGAGCCGTGCCGACGCACGCTCAGCAGTCGTGCCTGTCGTCCGTCGGGGAGAAGGTCCGATTCCTCGACAAGCCTGAGTCGCGTTCCGGCGCCGGCGTCGCCGACGAGGAGGGGTGACCGTGTGAGGAACAGCTCGTCGACGAGGTCCGCGGCGAGGAGCTCGCCGAAGGTGTGGGGACCGGCCTCGCACAGGATGCGTCCATGGCCTCGCTCTCGGAGCGTCGCCACGACGGAGCGCGGGTCGAGATTCGGTGAGTCGCCGAGGGTCAGCACCTTCGTCGCGTCCGGCAGGTGCCCGTTCAGACGAGCGGCGCCGACGTCGCTCGTGAGCACGAGCGCGCCGGCTGCGAACAGCGGATGCGCCGGATCGATCGACCCCCTCCCGGTCAGCACGGCGACCTCGGGTGTGGCGGTGATTCCGAGCTCGGCACGCAGCTCGGCATACGCGCCTGCCGCGGGCGGAAAGATCTCGGCCGCCCGCCACGTGCCGCGCGGGCTCGCACGCAGGACGCCGGCTCCGATGAGGACGGCGTCGGCGAACGCCCGCAGCAGACCCATGAGAAAGCGGTCAGCGTCGCTGTCGCCTGCGATGAAGGCGTTCGCGCCGCGTCGCCCGGAATCGAGACGGCGCCGTCGACGGTCACCACGAAGTTCGCGTACAGGCACTCGTCGGCGAGGCCGAGGTCGCCGTCGTGCAGGCGCGAGAGCTCCGCGGGCAGCGTCGTTCGCGCGAGCGCGTCGACTTCGAAGAGGCGCTCCAGCGGCTCGATCGCTTCCGCCATCTAGCGGTTCCAGCCGAGCTCGCGCGAGATTGCGTCTGCACGCTCGAGCACGAGCGGCACCGCCGTCTCGACTGCGCCGTCGTCGAAACGCACGCTCGGCCCTTGCAGCGCAAGGATCGCCTCCAGCTCGCCTCGCGCCGAGTGAACCGGCGCCGCGATCGCGGTGAGGCCCGGTTCGCGCTCGCCGACCGCCTGCGCCCAGCCCCGCTCGCGCACGTGCGCGATCTCGGTCGCGAGCGCCTGGTGGTCGGTGATCGTCGTTGTCGTGTACGCACGGAACGGTCCCTCGGGGAGCTCGCGGCCGGAGAATGCGAGCATCACCTTCCCCGCGGAGGTGGCATGTGCGATGGACGGGCGCCCGAGGCGCGAGACGGGCTGGATCTGGTGCGTGCCGGGCACGAAGTCGACCGTGATCGCATCCTCGTCTCCAGGAACGGACAGGGTCGCCGTCTCGCCTGTCGCCTCCACGAGCGCGACGAGGTGGGGGCGGGCCACCTCGCGGACGTCGAGCCGGGCGAGAACCGCGTTGGCCAGGTGGACGAGGCGGATGCCGAGCCTGTAGCGCCCCGACGTCGGCACGCGCTCGACGAGCCCGGTCCCGGCGAGCGTGCCCAGCTGGCGTGACACGGTGCTCGGCGTCATGCCGGTTCGCCGCGCGATCTCGTTCGTGCCGAGCTCGCCGCCTTCTGCAAGGGTGTCGAGGACCGTGATCGCTCTCTCGGCAGCGCCAATACGACGGGTCGAAGGTTGACGAGTGCGCGACATCGGTGTAGGTTCGTTGCGGAGTCTGGCACAGCGTTGCTGATAGTGCAATTGTCGAATCAAAGACTTCGACCCGACGCACCGATAGCGGCTGCGAAGCAGCCGCCTTCAGGGTTGTCTGCGCGATCGGAATCTGCACTCGCAGATTCCGCTTCGTCGCGAGGTATCTGAGTGTCTTTTCTCCTCTCGTGCCCGTTCTGCGGCCCCCGCCCGGTCGACGAGTACGCGTACTTCGGTGAGGTGACGAAGCGGCCGTCCGGCTCGCCGAGCCTCCGCGAACTCACCGACTACGTGTACTTCCGCGACAACGTCGCCGGCATCCAGCGCGAGTGGTGGCAGCACCGCACGGGCTGCGGTGAGTGGTTCCTCGCCGAGCGCGACACGCGCACGAACGAGGTGCTCGAGGTCATGCTCCCCGATCCCAAGCGCCCGGCATGAGGCTCGAGCCGCGCGCCGGCGAAAGGATCGACCGCTCGAAGGCGGTCTCGTTCACGTTCGCGGGCTGGAAGGTGACCGGCTTCGAGGGCGACACCATTGCCTCGGCGGCGTTCGCTGCCGGCAAGCGCGTCTTCTCGCGCTCGTTCAAGTACCACCGCCCGCGCGGCCTCCTCTGCTGCTCGGGGCACTGCCCGAACTGCCAGATGACGGTCGACGGAGTCCCGAACGTCCGTGTCTGCACCGAGCCGATCCGCGAGGGCGCGGTCGTCGAGGGGCAGAACGTGCGCTGGTCGCTCGACTTCGACTTCATGTCGGTCACGGACAAGATCGGCGGGCCCTTCACCCCGGTCGGCTTCTACTACCGGACGTTCATTCGCCCGCGCGCGCTGTGGCCGTTGTACGAGAAGTTCCTGCGGAGCGCGGCCGGGCTCGGGACGCTCCCCGCACATGCCGGGCACAGCCGTCGCTACGACACCGAGCACCGCAGGGCGCGCGTGCTCGTGGTCGGAGGCGGCGAGGCCGGGCGAGCGGCGGCGCTCGCGGCGGCCAAGGAAGGCCCGGGAGTCGTCCTCGTGGACGAGGACGCGCGCCTCACGGATCTCGAGATCCCCGGCGTCGAGGTGCTCGCGCCCTCGACGGCGCTCGGCGTCTGGGAGGGAGGGCTCGTCCCGGTCGACGCCGGGACCGTCCTCTACCGCTTCCGGGCCGAGAGGATCGTCGTCGCCACGGGGGCGACCGAGCAGCCACTCGTCTTTCCCGGGAACGATCTCATCGGCGTGATGCTGCCCGACGGCGTGCGCCGCCTGATCCGCGACTTCTCGATCAGGCCGGGCGAGCGGGCGATCGTGCTCGGCTCCGACGACGACACGCTCGCGATCGCAGGCGAGCTCGAGGAGGTCGGCATCGAGGTGTCGAAGGTGCTCGACCTGCGCGACGCGCGACCTCGCGAGCTCGTCGCGCGAGGGAAGGAAAGGGCGTGTGCGGCGGTTCGTGCTCGACGGCGAGCCGTACGGATGCGACCTCGTCGTCGCCTCCGGCGGACGCCAGCCTGCGTACTCCCTTCTCGCACAGGCGGGAGCGAGGGTCGAGTACGACGAGTCGCTCGGCGTCTTCGTCCCCACGGAGCTGCCCGAGGGCATCCAGGCTGTCGGCAGCGTGACCGGCGAGGGGCTTCCGCGGATCGCCCCGGAGCCCGCCTACCCGGGTAAGGGGAAGTGCTTCGTCTGTGTCTGTGAGGACGTGACCACGAAGGACATGAAGCGAGCGATCGGCGAGGGCTTCGACTCGATCGAGCTCGCCAAGCGCTACACGACCGCGACGATGGGTCCCTGCCAGGGCAAGCTCTGCCACCTCGCGAGCATCCGCGTGTACGCGCAGGAGAACCGGATGTACGAGGCGGCGATCGGGACGACGACCGCACGCCCGCCGTGGGCGCCCGTCGAGCTCGGGCTGCTCGCCGGCCGGGAGCTCACGCCGACGCGACGCGGCTCGATTCACTGGCGCCACGAGGAGGCGGGAGCAACGATCCTCTGGGCAGGGCCGTGGAAGCGCCCGTACGCCTACGGGGACAAGCCCGAAGACGAGGTGCGCGCGGTCCACGAGTCGCTCGGCCTCATCGACGTCTCCACGCTCGGCAAGCTCCTCGTCGAAGGGCCCGGACGCCGTCGCGCTCCTCGAGCGTCTCTATCCGAACCGCTTCGGCGACATGAAGCAGGGGCGCATCCGCTACGCCGTCCTCACCTCGGACGGCGGCCGGATCATGGACGACGGCACGATCGCGCGGCTGGCCGACGACCTCTACTACGTGACGACGACGTCGACCGGTGCCGATGCGGTAACCGCGTGGTTCGAGTGGTGGAACGCGGTCTGGGGCTACGACGTCGAGATCGTCAACGTGACGGGCGCACTCGCCGCCGTCAACCTCGCCGGGCCGCGGGCGCGCGAGGCGCTCGCCCGCCTCGTCGAGGACGCGGACGACGTGGCGGCAGACGCCTTCAAGTACCTGGATGCGAAGCACCTCGAGGTCGCGGGCGTCCCGACGCTCGCGCTGCGGATCGGCTTCGTCGGCGAGCTCGGCTACGAGCTCCACTTCCCGAGCCCGGCCGGCGAGCACCTCTGGGACGCGCTCGTCGCCGAGGGCGCGCACCCGTTCGGCCTCGAGCCGCAGCGCGTCCTGCGACTCGAGAAGGGGCACGTCATCGTCGGCCAGGACACGGACTCCGAGTCGAACCTCTACTCCTCGGGCATGTCGTGGCTTCCGAAGCTGGACAAGGACGACTTCGTCGGGAAGTTCGCGCTCGAGCACTTCGCGCAACGCGACGAGAAGGAGAAGCTCGTCGGCTTCACCATGGAGGAGAACGTGCTTCCCGCGGAGGGCGCGCAGATCGTGGTCGACGGGCGCCCCGCGGGACGCGTGACCAGCGCCCGACGGAGCGAGGCCGTCGGCCAGGTCATCGGCCTCGCGTGGGTGCCGACCGATCGCTCGGAGCCGGGCACCCGCGTCGAGATCGTCGTCGACCGCCTGCGGAAGGGCGCCCGCGTAACCCAGGGAGCGTTCTTCGACCCGTCCGGGGAGCGGATGCGCTCGTGACACTCGCGTTCCTCTCGCCGACTCGCTGCGCCGAAGGCACCACGACGTCGCCCCTGCGACGTGCGCTCGAAGCCGCCGATCCGCAGCAGGTGCGCGATCTCTCGCTCGAGGGCGTCGTCGAGGTGCGCGGCGACCTTGGCTCCGTTACCACGGAAGCCGGCGAGGAGCTCCTTCGCCTCTCTCCGCGCCGAGGGTTCCTCTTCACCGACGGCGATCCGGTCGCGGTCGTCGAACGACTCCGCGCCGGAGGCGCGCTCGCCTACGACGCGACAGGCGTCTACGCCGGGATCGCGGTCGCGAGTGAGCAGGTCATGCGCCGGTTGACCGATCTCGACCTCGAGACGATCCCGACCGCCGGCCCGTTCGCGCACGTCACCGCGCTCTTCCGACGCGGAGCGGACGGCTGGTTCCACGTCTACGTGCACCAGGAGCTCGGGCACTACGTCGCGGAGGCCGTGCTCGACGCGATCGCTGGGCTGGAGAACACGGGATGGCACTGAGCGAGCTGTTCTTCCCGAAGCGGATGTGGCGGCAGAGGCCGGAGCTCAAGCGCCGGTACGAGGTCGTGATCGTCGGCGGCGGCTCGCACGGCCTCGCGACGGCCTACTACCTCGCCAAGCGGCACGGGATCCGCGACGTGGCGATCTTCGAGAAGTCGTACATCGGCTCGGGCGCCTCCGGCCGCAACACGACCATCATCCGCTCGAACTACCGCACGCCCGAGGGCGCGGACTTCTACGGACAGAGCGTGCGGCTGTACGAGCGCCTCTCGAGCGAGCTCGACTTCAACCTCATGTTCTCGCAGCACGGCCACCTGACCCTGGCGCACTCCGACCGCGCGATGATCACGATGCAGGAGCGCGCCGAGGTCAACAAGCTCCTCGGGATCGACTCGAGCGTGATCGACCCCGCCCGGATCCGGGAGCTGTGCCCCGAGCTCGATCTCTCGAAGCGTCCGGCGTACCCGATCGTGGGCGCGCTCTACCACCCGCCCGGAGGGATCATCCGCCACGACGCGGTCGTCTGGGGCTTCGCGCGGGCAGCGGACCGTCTCGGCGTCGAGCTCCACCCCGCGACCGAGGTGACCGGCTTCGAGCGTGAGGGCGACCGGATCACGGCCGTGGAGACGAACAGGGGGCGCGTCGAGTGCGGTCAGGTCGTGAGCGCGACCGCCGGCTGGTCGTCCCTCGTCGGCAGGCTCGTCGGCCTGCGCCTCCCGATCACGACGCACATCCTCCAGGCCTTCGTGACCGAGCCGGTGAAGCCGTTCCTCGACGTCGTCCTCGTCTCGTCGCAGCTCCACGTGTACGTCTCGCAGACCGACCGCGGCGAGTTCCTCATCGGCGCGGAGATCGAGCCGTACACGACATACAAGTCGACGGGGACGCTCTCGTTCCTCGAGTACTCCGCCGCGCATGCCATCGAGCTCCTTCCACAACTCGAGCGCACGAAGGTCCTGCGCGCGTGGACCGGCCTCTGCGACCTCTCGCCCGACTACAGCCCGATCCTCGGCAAGACGGAGATCGACAACTTCCACGTGTCGACGGGGTGGGGGACGTACGGCTTCAAGGCTGCGCCGATCGTCGGCGTGACGCTCGCGGAGCTCGTCGCGAGCGGGAGGACCCCGGACCTCATCGCACCCTTCGCGCTGGAGCGCTTCCACACCGATACGCTCGTCTCCGAGCTGGCCGCCGCGGCCGTGAGCCACTGAAAGGACCCCGATGAGCACGACGATGCCTTCCAGCCTCGAGATCGCACAGTCCGCGACGCTGCGCCCGATCGGCGACATCGCCGACGAGCTCGGCCTCGAGCACGACGAGGTCGAACCGTACGGTCGGTACAAGGCGAAGGTCGACCTGTCCGTCATCGACCGGCTGGCCGATCGACCCGACGCGAAGCTGATCAACGTCACGGCGATCACGCCGACTCCTGCCGGCGAGGGGAAGACGACGACCTCCGTCTCGCTCACGCAAGGGCTCGGGAAGCTCGGCCGGAAGCCGGTGCTGTGCCTCCGCGAGGCGTCGCTCGGCCCCGTGTTCGGAGTGAAGGGCGGCGCGGCGGGAGGCGGCTACGCGCAGGTCGTGCCGATGGAGGACCTGAACCTCCACTTCACCGGCGACCTGCACGCGATCACCGCTGCGAACAACCTGCTCGCGGCGATGATCGACGCGCACCTCCACAGCGGGAACGCGTCGGGCCTCGACCCGCTCGCGATCTCCTGGCGCCGCTGCATCGACATGAACGACCGGAACCTCCGGAACGTCGTGACCGGCCTCGGGGGACGCGCGCACGGCGCACCGCGCGAGACGGGCTTCGACATCACCGCGGCGAGCGAGATCATGGGCCTCGTCGCGGTCTCCCGCGACCTCGCCGACCTGCGCGAGCGCCTCGGTCGCATCACCGTCGGACAGACGTACGAGGGCGAGCCGGTCACCGCGGAGCACATCAAGGCGGCCGGCGCGATGGCGGTCGTGCTCAAGGACGCGATCAAGCCGAACCTCGTCCAGACGCTCGAGGGCCAGCCCGCGTTCGTCCACTGTGGCCCATTCGCGAACATCGCGCACGGCAACAACTCGCTCGTCGCGGACCGCGTCGGGCTCAAGCTCGGCGAGTACGTCATCACCGAGTCCGGCTTCGCGTCCGACATGGGGATGGAGAAGTTCTTCGACATCACCTGCCGCATCGGCGACCTTCGCCCGAACGCGGTCGTGCTCGTCGCGACCGTCAGGGCGCTCAAGCACCACGGCGGGAACCTCGACGGCGGAGCGGCCGAGATCGAGGCCGGCGCGGCGAACCTCGCGCGCCACATCGGGATCGTCAACGGCTTCGGCCTGCAGGCGGTCGTCGGCGTGAACAAGTTCCCGACGGACACGGCCGAGGAGCTCGAGCTCGTACGGCGCCTCGCGACCGAGGCCGGCGCGTACGCCGCCGAGATCAACACGGCGTTCGAGGACGGCGGAGCGGGAGCGACCGCGCTCGCCGAGGCTGCCATCGCGGCCGCCGACGAGCCCAACTCCTTCGACTTCACCTACACGCTCGACGCGCCGATCGAGGAGAAGATCCGCCTCGTCGCGACGCGCGTCTACGGCGCCGACGGCGTCGAGCTGCTCCCGGCCGCGAAGCAGAAGGCAGCTGACTGGGCCGACTCGGATCTCGCGCGGCTCCCGATCTGCATGGCGAAGACGCACCTCTCGCTCTCGCACGACCCGGCGCTCCGGAACGCTCCGACGGGCTTCACGGTCACCGTTCGCGACCTGCGCCCGTACACGGGCGCCGGCTGGATCGTCGCGCTGTGCGGCGACATGATGACGATGCCCGGGCTCGGGAAGACCCCTGCCGCATTCGCCATCGACATCGACGAATCGGGGGAGACGGTCGGTCTCTTCTGAACGAGTGCGGTCGCGAAGCGGCCGCAGTTTAGGGTCTTTGCGCACAGAAGCCGCCGAAACGGCCGGCCGCTTCTCGCTAGGAGGTCTGGCGAAACGAGGCGTGAGAGAAGCCGCCGCGCGGGGGCTTGAGCGAGCCACGCTTCACGCCGACCTCACGATGCTTCGACTCGAGCGCGGCGCTCTCCCGTGCTCGTGAAGTGGCTATCGCGGCGTAACTAACGTTCGGTCCATGCGAGCGATCACGGTTCTCCTGCTGGTCGTCGCAGTGGTGAGCGCCGCCGCCCTCCTCGTCCTCGATGTGTCTGGGGACTTCCGAGAGAGCGACGCTCGTAGGGTTATCTCGGCGCTTCCACTGATCTCAATTGCACTCGCGTGCCTCGCCTTTCACGCTACCTGGACGCCAGAACGCCTCGACTTGCTCAAGCGCGTTTTGCTGAGCGCCGCCTTCCTGCTGTGGGCTGCTAACCAGCTCTTCCCGAGCGCAGGATGGGCGCCCGTCGCTAATGACCTTGCCATCGCCCTGTTCGTCCTCGACCTCGCCCTCATCCTCTGGAGCGATCTGCGAGAGCGTTATTTCGGCAAGCCCGCCTAGCGCGGCCTGTCGCAATCGCACATAGCCCGAACGCAGCGTGCGTGCGTTCGGGCACTTGACTGTGTGCAAAGGGTGCGGTCTGATTGCCCCTTCGGCCCCTGACTGGGAGGAGCTCATGTCGGAATTCGAAGCCCGTGGAATCGGTGGCGAGCTCGAGACCGGACAGCTGGCGCGCGAGACCAACTGGTGGGGCGCGTTCGTCATCGGCCTCGCCGGGACCGTCCTCGTCATCGGTCTCATCGGCTACGCGCTCGTCGCCCTCGGCGGCTTCTCGATCGTGCTGTTCGGGATCATCGTCACGATCGGGGTCTTCCTCTGCTTCTGTCTCGCTGAGATGGCGGCCACCTGGCCCGACCGCGCCGGCGGGTTGCCCTCGTACGCCTTCGAGTCGTTCCAGCCGCTCGGCGAAGCGCGTCGCCGACCATGTCGGAGGTATCTCGTCGTGGGCGTACTGGCTCGGCTGGTTCACCGTCGCGCCGATCAACGCCTTCCTGGCTGCGCTCTACATCGTCGACCTCTTCGACATCGACTTCGGAGGCTCGTTCGGTCCGATCAGCTCGAGGTTCGGAGCGGAGGTGCCGGTCGACGTGTTCGTCGTGGCCGCGCTGCTCTTGCTCGTCATGTTCATCCCCTGCTGGCTCGGCATCCGGCTCGGGGCGACGTTCGCCACGGTCCTCGGGATCCTGACCATGATCCCGCTCGTCCTCCTGGTGATCCTTCCGTTCTTCAAGCCCAGCTCGCTCGACAGCTTCGACAAGCTCAACTTCGACCTCCCGCCGGGCGTCGACTTCAGCTGGCAGCTCGTCCTCGGGTGGGCGTTCATCTTCACCTGGTCGGTGCTGGCCATGGAGGCGGCTGCCTGCTACATCGGCGAGTGCCGAGAGCCGGCGCGCGACGCGAAGATCGCGCTCACGGCCGAGGGCCTCTTCGGGGCGTTCATCTACATCTGCATGCCGCTTATGGTGTTCACCGTCCTCGGCACAATCGGGATCCAGGCGATCGCGGACAAGAACGAGGGCTGGATCGGCGACGCGAACATCCTTTTCCAGGGTTACATCGACGCGATCTTCGGCGTCAACACCTTCTGGACGTGGTTCATCGGCCTGTCGCTGATCGTCGCGCTGAGCCTGTCAGTGCTGAACGCGATCATGGGCGCCTCCCGCGGGATGTGGCAGAACGCCCACGACGGCATCTACCCGAAGGCGTTCGGGTGGACGAACAAGCATCGCACCCCGTCGTTCGCAATGGTGCTCAGCCTGGTCTGCTCGCTCGCCGTCCTCTGCCTCGGTTCGCCGCTTCAGATCTACATCTTCTCGAACATGGGCTACCTGTTCGCACTCTCAGTCGCGCTCATCGGCTACGGCATCTTCCGGTCGATGCGGGAGGAAACGCCACGCCAGCTGAGGATGCCGATGTGGTTCGGTCCGCTCGCGCTCGTCGTGGGAGTGGTCGGCCTCCTGTTGTGGGCGATCGGCGGCTACTACGCGGCCGACTACGCGGTCGGCTCCGGCTATCGCTGGCTGTACTGGATCGGGCTCATCCTGCTCGTCCTCTACTTCCCGCTGAACTGGTGGCGTCGGCTGGAGGACAGGACGGGCGGAGGCGAGGCGCCCGTGACAGTCGGGTCCGGAGGTTCCGAGTAGGGGATGCGGTTCCGCAGGCGCCGGTGGGACGAGCAGCCCTCCGCTCCGTGTGACGTGCTGCTCGCGTCCGACGGACGCCACGACTTCACGTCGAGGGCGGTCGCGCGCGCGGCCGCCCTCGCGGGTGACGGTGGGCACGTTGCCGTCGTCACCATCGCGAAGATCTACGGCTCGTCCTATGGCCTGCCGAATCCGGGGCTGTTGCCGACGAAGCGAGAGCTCGTCGAGCGCCGCGAGTGGGTGGCCGGCGCAATCCGCACCCTCCAGCGGAGTGGTGCGGTCGCGGACGGCCAGATCGCGAGCACGCGGAAAACGACGAAGAAGCTCGCCGCGATCGCCCGGCTCCGGAGCCCGCGAGTCGTCGTCATCGACGAGACGCCCGAGACGGGGCTCAGGCGGCTCGTCGAGGGCGATGTCGGCGCGGAGCTTCGGAAGAAGCTTCGCCGGGACGGCATCGACGTCGAGGTCGTGCCGCCGGGGCCGTGAGATCCGCTACTTGCGGATGACGAGTGGGCCGATGCCGCGTGCGTACCGGACTTCCTCGACGTCCTCGGCCGGCACAGCGTTGAGGATCTTCTTGATGAACTTGGCCACGGTGCCTCCCGTGAGATCGATGACGTGCTGCTTATAAAGCAGATGGCTACTTTCTTCCAATATAATGAAGCAGTGCTTCAAGAGACGATCGTCACGAACTTCTTGCCGTGAGCGCGGTCCCGCGTACGGCAAGCACCGGGCTCGCTGAGCTCGACCAGGTCCTCGGCGGCCTGTACTGGGGCGACAACGTGGTGCTCAGCGCCGAGCAGCCCGACGACCCCGACCCGTTCTATGCGGCCGCCGCGGCCACCGCCGCCGACTACGACGCGGCGGTCTTCGTGACTCTCGACGTCGAGCCCGAGCAGATCCGCGGGCGGTATCCGGGCTTCGAGGTCATCGATGGACGGCCCGGCCAGGGACTCTCGCAACCCGGGCAGCTGCTCGACGAGGTTGCGAAGTGGAGTGCGCAGCCGGGGATGAGGCTGCTGCTCTTCGACTCCCTCGACGCGATGAGCGCGCAATGGGGCGACGAGCTCGCGGGTCGGTTCTTCTCACGAGGGTGTCCGATGCTCCTTGGCCGCGGGGGCATCGCGTACTGGTCGCTGACGGGCTCGCGGCATTCGGCGGCGGTGCGCCGGGAGATCGAAGCCGTGACGCAGTGCGTCTTGAGCGTTGGCGACGGCCGCCTCCGCGTCGTGAAGGCCGAGGGCCGGCCCCCGGGCGTGCAGGGCAGCGTGTACCGGTACCAGCTCGAGAACGGCCTGCCGTCGCTCGAGTCGGCGCCGGCTGCCGCCCGCCTCGGCGCGGCGCTCAAGGAGCTCCGGCGATCACGTCGCCTCAGCCAGGGTGAGCTTGCCGACCTCGCCGGAGTGTCGCCGAGCGCGATCTCGCAGGCGGAGCGCGGGCGCCGCGGCCTGTCACTCGACACACTGCTGGCGCTGACAGGCGGACTGCACATCACGCTCGACGAGCTCCTGCGCGGCGGACAGGAGGCGCCCGGTATCGGCTCGTCCGGCGTGACGACCCGCGACATGCCACTCGAGATCGTCCCGTTCCTCTCCTCGACGACCCGTCCGCCGGGCTGCGCGCTTACGTCGTCCGGCTGACGCCGGGCGCGACGGCGACGCCCACCTTCGCGCACAAGGGCGTCGAGCTCGTTGCTGTCGGCTCCGGCCTCGTGCAGGTCGGGCTCGCGACGGGCACGCCGGTCTTGCGGACCGGCGAAGCGCTGATCGCCGATCGCAGCGGCGTCGCCTGGTGGCGGAACCTGACGGATCGCGAGGCGCTCGTCTTCTGGGTCCTTCACGACGAGTCGGCCGAGGGCGTTCTCGCGCGACGCCCGACCGCGCGTCGAGCCGTCGTAGCTACGCGGCTTCGCGCTGCGGGGCGGGGGCGTCGACTGGTGTCTCCGCCGTCTCGAGCAGGTAGCGGATCCGGTTGAGCTCCTCGCGCAGCGGCTCGAGCTCGTTCCCGTACAGGGGGGATTCGTAGCCGTTCGAGAGGAACCGCGCAGCGAGCGCGACGCCCTGCACCCGGACCCGGTCGCGTCGCAGTGCCCGGGTCAGGCCCTCGAGCTCGGGACCGGTGTGACGGAGCTGCACGACGCCGGCGGGTGGCCGGAACCGCGGGAGGATCTCGTGCCACCGCAGCGCGTCTCGATAGAGCCCCTCCAGCGAGCTCGCGAGCTGCTCGCGCTCCCTCCGAGACGTGAGCCGCCGTCGCTCACGTGCGAGGACGGAGACGACGACGCTGTCGTCGCCGGCGGCGATCAGATCCTGAGCCCGCTCGCGCGCGATGCGCCGCGTCACAGCCCATGCCAGGACGAAGAGCGCCGCGACGACCGTGCCCACCACGACGACCAGGGTCGCGACCCCGAGATCGAGGAGGAGACCCGCACCGCCCGCGAGCACCGCAAGCCCGGCGACGGCCGACTGGAGCGCCAGCGTGTGTTGATACGAGACGGCTTGCGTCAGCCGATGATCACGGCCGAGGACCGACTCGGCAGCATGCTTGTCGGCGGCCGTGAGTCCCATCGATCGTGCGGCCTGTCTCAAGAAAGAAGTCATGGCGTCGTTTCAGTTCTCGCCGACCAGACTTCCCGGCACGCCTGTCCCCGATCGTAGTCGGCACGAGCTTAAGCCGATCTAAAGAAGGTCTTCGCTGTCTGTAAGGCCGAAAAGCCCGAACGCCATAGACTGCGACGCGGTGAGCCGGGAAGTCTGGTCGGCGTGCCCTGCGAGGGAGGCCGTAGTGACCCGGAGCCCAGATGTCTGACGCACTATTGGTCGCGATCTTCGTGTCGGCGACGCTGGTCAGCCTCGGCTCCAGCTGGCTGCTCGTCTCGAGGATCGAACGTGTCGGGGCGCGGCTCGATCTGTCGGAGGGCTTCCTCGGGATGCTCGCCGCGCTCGCGGCCGATGCGCCGAGATCACGGCAGCCGCCACGGCGATTGCGAGTCATGAGTCCGACGTCGGCGCGGGAGTCGTCATGGGCTCGAACGTCTTCAACATCGCGGCGCTGCTCGGGCTGCCCGCCGTCCTCGCCGGCAGAATCGCGCTTCACCGGCGCGTCATCGCGCTCGAGGGCGTCGTCGCGGTGTGGGTCGCTGCCGCGTGCCTCGCGACCGTGGTCGGCTTCGTGTCTGCGGAGATCGGTCTGGCTCTCGTGCTGGTTGTCCTTGTTCCGTACGCGTTCGCCCTCGGCGTGCCACACGAGTGGCTGCGGCACCTCCGGCTTCCTACGGCGTGGGTGCGCTGGCTTCGATCGGCGATCGCCGAAGAGGAGGAGGAGCTCGAGGTTGCGATCCACCCTCGCCGAGGCAGCTCGCGTGACGCGATCGTTGCCGGGCTCGCCGTCGCGGTCGTCGTCGGCGCGAGCATCGCCATGGAGCAGAGCGCTTCGAAGCTCGGCGCGCGTCACGGCGTCTCGGACATCGTCATCGGCGCGCTCGTGCTCGCTGCGGTCACGAGCCTCCCCAATGCGGTCAGCGCGGTCTACCTCGCAGTACGCGGGCGAGCGGAGGCGACACTCAGCATCGCGACGAACAGCAACGCGATCAACGTCGCCGCGGGACTCCTGATCCCCGCGATCGTCGTCGGGCTCGGCGCTCCGTCGGGCGAGACGACCTTCGTCGCCGTCTGGTACCTCGGGTTCACGGCTGTCGCGCTCGCCGGTGCCTATCTCGCGCGCGGGCTCGGGCGGCGCTACGGCGTGCTGATCATCTGCCTATATCTGGTGTTCGCCGCGCTCGTCGTCGCGACCGACTGACTACGACCAGGGGTACGGCGAGCTCGAGACGGGATGGAGGTCCCCGGTCGCGAAGCGCTCGAAGCGGAACGGGTACAGCAGACGCGAGTGGTCTCCGAGGAGCACCGACGCAACCTCGCGGCCGACGCCGATCATCTTGTAGCCGTGGTTCGAGTCGAAGATCCCGTAGACGTTCGGCTTCACGTAGTCGAACACGGGGAAGTTGTCGGCCGTGAACGCGCCGACGCCGCCTGAGCGCGCCATCTTGTACTGCGGCCCGGCAGCCCTCGAAGCGGCTCATCGAGTGCGAGAGCGCCGCGCACCACATGTCGGGAAAGCTCGGGTCGACGTCGGTGGTCGACGGGTATGGGTCGAGCTCGACGTCGCCGCCGACGACAGCGGTGACGCGCCGCCCTGCACGCCGTGGCGGTCGCGCTTGAAGTAGATCCCCCACAGCTCGTCGGTGACCAGCTCGCCGTCGTCCGTGTACAGCGGCGCGTCCGTGTCGAGGTGGATGACCGGGGGCGCTCCGCCGTCGGCCGTCGCGAACATCAGCGGGTCGACGGTGATCTCGCCCTCCTGGAGGTTCCAGTACGTCCACATCGGCCGGTCGCGAACGACCTCGCCGGACGGCGTCGTGATGTCGATCGTGTCGGGCTGGCCGAGCAGCGACCAGAAGCGTGCGGCCCACGGGCCGGGAGCGACGACGACCTGCTCGCCGACCTCGACGTCGCCCTGGCTCGTCTCGGACCGACGAGACCGTGCCGTCGTCACGAAACTCGAACCCCGTGACCTCGACGCCCTCCAGGACCGAGACTCCCTCGGAGAGACACTTGTCGCGGAGCCCGTGCACCGACTCGACGTTGAACGCGAAGCCACCCTGGTGCTCGTGGAGGCAGACGGTGACGCCCTGTGCGCGCCAGTCGGGGAACAGGGCCTTCATGTGCGCGTCGACCTCGGCCGCACCCGTGATGAGCTCCGACCGGTACCCGATCCGCTCCTGACGCTCGAACGTGGCCGCGAGATCGGCCTCCTGCACCTGCGCGCCGAGCGCGATGTAGCCGACGGCGTTGTAGTGGTACGCCGTCGGGATCGGACTCCCAGACCTCGACGCACGCCTGCATGAGCTCGCTCATCGCCGGCTGGAAGTAGTTGTTCCGAACGACGCCGCACGCGATCCCGCTCGCCCCGGCGCCTGCATGCGTCTTGTCGAGAACGACGACCTCGGCGCCCGAGCCGGCGCCACGGGCACGAAGCTCCTTGGCGAGGTGGTATGCCGTCGAGAGGCCGTGGATGCCGGCGCCGACGACGACGTAGGGCGAGGACGCGGGAACGCTCACTATTGCCTCCTATGCAACGCTATTGCACAGCTGACGATAGCACCCGCGGAATGCCCGCTGCGTCGGTCAGTGAACGATCAGGACGTCGCAGTGCGCGTGCCGCTGCACGGAGCCGCTGACGCTGTGCCCAAGGAGGCGCTCGAAGAAGCCGGGCTCGCGCGTGCCGACGACGATGAGATCGGCGCCGCGCTCGTCGGCGAGCTCGATGATCGCCTCGGCCGGGTGCCCCATCGCCGAGCACCGACTCGGCCTGGACTCCGCGGTCCGAGAGCTCCTTCGTCGCCTTGTCGAGCAATGACTCGTGCGCCTCGGGCGGGTCGGTCGGATCGCCGGCTCCGCCCGCGTGCACCGCGCCGCCCATCGTCCCCGAGACGCTCGTGACGATCACGCTCGACCCGAACGCTGTCGCGATGTCCCCGGCGCGCTCGAGTGCCCGCGCCGAGGCGTCGGTCCCGTCGTATCCCAGAACGATCGTCTTCATCTCTTCCTCCTCAGGACGGACGTCAGGTGCACCCTACGGCCTCGGCGCGGCAATGCAAGCGCCTGCTCGGGTACTGGCTCCGTCTCCGTCCACACGAGGCAACTCGTCCGCTCACGTAGCCGTCGCGCCGCACGCTCGTACTTCCGGCGTCGAAAGTGCGCGCGGTCGGGCCCGAAGACGAGCACGTCCGGGATTGCGCTCTGCGACGACCTCGAGAAGCGCGTCCACCGGATGCGGGCTGCAGACACGCAGTCGCTCGACCCGAACCGCGAGCGAGCTGGGCGAGCTGGCAGGCTTGAGCAGCTCGCGCTGGAGATCCTCGCGCTCGATGTAGCCGTAGCCGACGAGGCTCCAGTGCGTGGGGATGGATCTCCGCGACGTTGACGACGAGGAGCGGCTGCCCGCTCTCGACGGCGGAGTCCACCGCGAACGCGGTCGCCTCCTCGGAGAAGGGAACGTCGAGGGTCGCGAGCAGGACGGGGCGGGCGCCTGCGGAGACGAACGAGACGTCTTCGCGCGGACCGCTGCGCCGGACGGTCAGCATCACTACTCGGGGTGGAGCTCCCAGCGCGGGGTCTCGTGCGCGGTGCGACGGTACCGGCGGCGCCAGTACGGGAGGAACCAGAACAGCCAGACCGCCATCACGAGCGGCACGGCAGCGATGACGCGCCCGCTGACGAAGACGATCAGCGGGACGAGGATCGCCGCGACGATGGCCGCGACTGCGAGCACCTCGATCTTGTGCCGGCGCATCCGGCGGAGCAGACCCTTCGTACTCCTCGGGTGGGATCTGAGCGTGTTCCACGACCGTCCGCAGCGCTCGCACTGCCAGCGCTGGCCATAGGCGACCCGCTTGGTCTCACCGCATTCGCACGTGATCGTGATCGGCGGCCGCGCCATTCAGTCCGATTCTACGACGGCGCGAGGCTCGACCCGAGTGCGATTGAAACTGGCTCGAACCAGCTGTTACGTTCGCCCGGCGCGCCCGAGACACGGTACGGATCCCGGACGAGAGGGAGGAAAGAGCATGGGTGAGGCAGTAGCCGGTAGCGCAGGAACCGGTGTTGCGGTCGTCGAGGAACGCCAGCTCCTGAAGACGCTTCGCTGGTACGACGGGTTCGTCATCTGCCTCGCGAACCCGGGCTTCATGCTGGGAACGCTCGGCTGGTCGGTGCTCGACATGGGCGGCTGGGGCGCGGCGCTCATCTGGGGCCTGACCGCGCTCATCGTCATCCCCGTCGTGGTGCTCTACTCGGAGCTCGCCGCGATGTTCCCGCACAAGTCGGGCGGAGTCGCGATCTATGCGAACGAGGGCTGGCGCAAGTACACGACCCTTGTCGGGCCCGTGGCGACGTTCGGCTACTGGATCGGCTGGTCGGTCGTGCTCTCGTTCATCGGGCTCTTCGTCGGGTACATCGCCCAGGCCGCATGGTTCCCGAACGAGCCGTTCGGGACGTACGCGTTCGGCGGCTCGGTCATCGACCATGGGTACTTCTCGACGGGCTCGGTCTACATCGGCCTCGACCACCTGATCGCCATCGGGCTCATCCTCGCCGTGTGGCTCTTCAACTTCTTCGGCACGCGTGTTGCCGTGTCGTTCAACTACCTGGCCGGGATCCTCCTCATGTTCCCGCTCTTCTGCTTCACGCTGCTCCCCTTCATCAACGGGGACTTCACGACCGACAACCTCACGTACAAGCTGAACGACCCAGGACTGGCCTGGGGCGGCTTGCAGATGGCCATCGTCTGGATCTGGATCATGATCTGGTCGACCGCGCCCGAGGCCGCCGCGACCTTCGCGCCCGAGTACAAGGACACGGGCCGTGACACGAGAAAGGCGCTGATGTCGTCGGCGGTCTTCATCCTCTTCGTGAACACCATGGTCCCGATCGCGTTGACCGGAGGAGTGGGGGCGAAGACCGTGGAGGCGTTCGATTACGTCGGCGCTCTCGACGATCTGGTCGGGCCGAACCTCACGAACTTCTTCGTCGTCGTCATCTGCGCCAGCTTCATCATCTCGATGAACACCGCAACCGCGGACGGCAGCCGCGCCCTCTACGGCATCTCGAAGGACGGCCTGACCCTCAAGCAGCTGGGGCGGCTGAACCGCTGGAACGTCCCCGGCAGCGCGATGTCGCTCGACATGATGATCAACATCCTCTTCGTGCTCTTCGTCGGCAACCTGTTCGGCATCCTCGTGGCGAGCAACATCGGCTACGTCTTCGCGAACCTCTGCGCGATCTCGGCGTTCATCCTGCTCAGGAGGGACAGGCCGGATTGGCCGCGGCCGATCAAGCTTCCCTCGTACTGGGTTGGCGTTGCTGCCCTCCTCACGGCGGCTTACGCAGTGTTCGAAGTCGTCGGCGTCGGCTGGTTCCAGATCGCCGGTGCAGGAGGCGTGTACGGCGGCACCAAGGAGAAGATCATCGGTTTCAGCGTGCTCGTCATCTCGCTGCTCCTGTTCCTCTTCAGGCGGATCGTCCAGGACAAGGAGACGCCGCACTGGCGCGAGGAAACGCCGACGATGCCGGACGAGCATGTCGCGACGCTCCTCGAGGAGGAGATGACCCCGGCGTAGGCGCCTGTGCCTCGGACTTGAGTCGAGAGAGGCGGCTCGGCCGCCTCTCTCGCGTGTGGTCAGAATCCGTTCATGGAAGGCTCGAGGCCGCAGGAGTTCGAGGTCGAGATCGGCGGTGCGATCTCTGCGCCGGAGGCATTCGGCGCGTCCTTCGACGTCGCACCCGACGGCCGAGGCGCTCGAGCTCGGCGAGGGCCTCGAAGGCGACCCGGCGCTCGCGTTCCGGCGCACGCTCGGGATGTTCGCGACCGGCGTCACCGTCCTCACGACGCGTGTCGGAGAGCAGGTGCACGGGATGACGGCGAACGCCTTCATGTCCGTCTCGCTCCAGCCGCCGCTCGTGCTGATCTCGATCGATCGCCGCGCGCGGATGGGGGCGCTGCTGCACCAGGGCACGCGCTTCGGCGTCAGCGTCCTCGAGGCGAGCAGACCGGACTCTCGGACCGCTTCGCCGGGCGCGTCGCCGACGACCCTCCCGAGGCAACGTTCGAGATCGTCCACGAGACCCCGCTCGTCGAGGGTGCGCTCGCGCACCTCGTCGCGCGCGTCGTGCGCTCGTACTGGGGCGGCGACCACTCGCTCTTCCTCGGGCAGGTCGAGTTCGCCCGCTACGGGGAGGGTCGGCCGCTTCTCTTCCACGGCGGACGCTACGAGCGGCTCGTCGAGGATCCGCGCGTCTTCTCGCTGCTCCCCGCGAGCTGCTCGAGCCGATTCTCGCGCTCGGGCAAGGAGCGCGAGTACGCGGACGGCGAGCCGATCATGCGGATCAGGCGAGCGGGGATCCGAGCTCCTGCTCGTGCTCGAAGGCACCGTGCGGGTCGAGCGTCCAGGCCTGCTCGCTGACGCTCGGTGCCGGCGAGCTCATCGGCGAGATCGAGGTCCTCGACCCGGGCGGCGGCCGCATCGCCGACATCTCACGCGGTCGGCCCTGTGCGGTGCATGGCGATCTCGCGATGACGCTCTCCTCGCTGCGCTCGAGGCCGATCCTCGCGCGGCGATCGCGCTGATCGAGGTCCTGGCGGCGCGCTTTCGCGAGACCGCGTGAAGCCTCGCTCCGGGCTGCTAGGGCTGGGCGTCGGCCTCGCGCTCGCGGACTCCTCGATCGTCACCCTCGCGCTGCCCAGGATCCTCGGTGACTTCGACGTCTCGATCACGTCGGTCGCCTGGGTCCTGACCTCCTTCAACCTCGTTCTCGCGCTCGTGGCCGTGCCGGCCGCGTACGTGTCGAGACGGCGGCCGCGCGAGGCTTTCGGCGCGGGCGTGATCGTGTTCGCCGTCGCCTCGCTCGCCTGCGGCCTCGCGCCGTCCTTCGACGTCCTCGTCGGGGCGCGCTGCGTGCAGGCGGTCGGCGCGGCGCTCCTCGTCACGGCCGCGCTCGACCTCCTCTCGCAGGTCGACGGGAGCGACGAGGCGGCGCTGCGCGTGTGGGTCGCGGCCGGCGTCCTCGGCGCGGCGCTCGGGCCGGCCGCCGGCGGGATCCTCACGCAGCTCCTCGGCTGGGAGTCGATCTTCCTCGCCCAGGTGCCGGTGGCGCTCGTCTTGCTCCTCGGCCCTGCGTGGCGTAGAGGCGCGTCCGGCAAGAGCTCCCGCTGGCCGCCCGTCCCTTCCGGCGAACCTCGCCTTGCTCCTCGTCGCCGGCGGGCTCGTCGCCGCCCTCTTCCTCGTCGTCCTCCTGCTCGTCGACGGCTGGGGGATGTCGCCGGCCGCCGCCGGGATCGTCGTCACCGTCATGCCGCTCACGGCGATCGCGGTCGGGCGGCGTGCGTCCTCGCTCGCTCGGGGTCGTCTACGGCTGCGCCTGCGGCGTGATCCTTATCGCCGGTGGTCTCGCCGCGCTCGCGCTGATGCCGCGCGCCGGCTGGTGGTGGACGGTCCCGCCGCAGATCCTCGTCGGTGCCGGGCTCGGGCTCACGGTCGGCGGGCTGACCGAGCTCGCCGTTAGCGGCCGTCCCGATCAGGTCGTCCACGGCGGCTGGACGCTGAGTGCCCGGCACGCAGGCGTCGTCCTCGGGCTGCTCCTCCTCGCTCCGGTCCTCACGTCGGCGCTCGACGAGAACCGCGACGAAGCGATTCGGTCCGGAGCTGCAATCGTGCTCGACAGCCGCATCCCGCCGCTCGCGAAGCTCGGCGTCGCCCAGGACGTGCTCGCCGAGGTCGACCGCGCGAATGACGCAGGCGAGCTCCCCGACGTCGCAGCGGGCGCTCGCAAGCCGGACTGAAACTGACGACGAGGTGTGGACGTCGCTCGTCGCCGGGCTCCAGGATCAGCTCGACCGCGCCGTCACGAACGCCTTCTCCGGCCCGTTCCTGCTTGCGGCAGCGCTCGCCCTGGCCGCGCTCGTTCCACTCGCCTTCGTCAGGAGGCGGCCGGAATGAGGCGCATAGTTCCCCTGCTCGTCGCGATCGGTCTCGTTGCGGCCGTGATCGTGCCGTACGTCGCGCTCGGCGGTGGCTCGTTCGAGCCGACACCCGTGGCGGATCCTTGCGCTCCGCGCGCATATCCGGAGGCGGAGGGCCTCGGCGAGACGATCGAGCGCATCGCGCTGACCGCCGTGGATCGCGTTGCGTGCCGGCTCGGCGTCTCGCGCGAGGAGCTCGTGCTCGCGCTGCGCAGCGAGGATGCGTTCGACCGCTTCACACGCGAGAACGGCATCGATCGCACCGAGGCCGAGCAGGCGATCCACGACGGCCTCGTGCAGGCGGTCGACGAAGCAGAGCACGACGGCACGCTCCCGGGTCTCATCGCCCCGCTCGTGCGAAAGGCGGCCGAGTCGGTGCCGCCCTGGCTGTTGCTCGAGACGCTCGAGCGGCTCGGCGACTTCCTCCCCGGCTAGCCGAGGTCCGGCAGCTCGGCGAGCCAAGGCGTGCGGTAGCCCGACTCGTCCCAGACGACTGGGAAGAAGGACTCGTCGAGGGAGAGGTCGCCACGCCGCCGGTAGCGCGAGTAGGTCACGTCGACGTTCGTCTCGTGGAACCGCGTCTCGACCGGGACGAAGTGCGAGACGAGCGCCATCCGCGCCACCGACCCCGACGTGTTCGGTGCGGAGCCGTGCCAGGTGAGACCGTGGTGGAACGAGCCGCCTCCGGGCTTCACCACGACCGGAACCGTCTCCGGCTCCGTCCCGTCCGGCGCTGCCTCCCGTGCCCCTTCGAGCCAGTCGTCGGGCGCATGGAACTGCGAGCGTGCGGGTGGCGACTTGGGCCACGCATGGGAGCCGCGGACGAACTCGAGCGGCCCCGCGTCCGCCTGGGTCTCGTGAAGCGAGATCCAGCACGTGATCATCTCGGGCGGGACGAGGTAGTCAGCGTACGAGGAGTCCTGGTGGAAGCCGATCGCCTTCGTGCCTGGCGGCTTCCACAGGACGTTGTCCTGGAGGATGCGCACGCCGCGATAGCCGGCGAGCTGCGCCGCGAGCCGGCCCGTCCGCTCGGAGAGGACCTGCGCCGCGACGACGTTGTCCGACTTCCACGCGTTGCAGAGCTGGCGCGTGCGATCCTCGGGGTCGCGCCCCGACACCCAGTTCACCTCGTCCGGCCTGATGCCGGTCTCGTACTCGCCGTCGAAGAGCTTCAGGTACCGCTCCTGCAGGAGCTCGAGCCCGCTCTTCGACACGAGACCCTCCTCGACGATCAGGAACCCGTCGCGCGCGAAACCCTCGACCTCCCCGGGCGTGAACGACTCGATCATGTTCGGGGGCTAGGGTTGTTGCCGTGCAGGGCGACCTCGCGCATCAGCTCGAGATGAATCGTGTCACGTGGGCCGAGCTCGAGAAACAGGGTGTGACCGAGGAGACCGAGCTTCGCCTCGACTTCTTCTACGTCGCTCCCGGGCAGCATCAGGCCGAGGCGCTCGCGCAAGCCATTCGCTCCCGGACCGACTACGACGTCGATGCGGCCTCTTCCAAGCAGGGCCTTCTCGGCAAACGGTCGTGGACCGTGGCCGGCACCACGCAGCCGACCCCTGTCTCTCTCGCGGCGCTCGACGAGTGGGTGACGAGGATGGTCGAGTGGGGGAACGCCCACAGCTGCGAGTTCGACGGCTGGGGCACCGCCGTGCCCTAGCTGCGCGGGCGCGTCTTGTCCGGGTCGTAGAAGGGGAAGCGGACGACGGTCGCCGTGATCCGCTTCTGGAGCCCGTCGAGCTTCCCGACCTCGAGCGCGGTTCCGAGCTCCGCGTACTGCACGGCGACCCGCGCGAGCGCGATGTTCTTCTTGAGGATCGGGCTGCGCGTTCCGCTCGTCACGACGCCGACCCGCTGTCGGCCGACGTAGACCTCGTCGCCGTGACCGGCGGTCTCGTTCCCGGCAAGCTCGAGCCCGACCAAGACCCGCTGCGGATGCGCATGCCGCTCCTCCAGCGCCGCGCGTCCGACGAAGTCGTCGTCCGTCCGCAGATCGACGGCGAAGCCGACTCCCGCCTCGAAGGGGTCGACCTGGTCGTCGAACTCGTACCCGGCGAAGATCAACCCCGACTCGATGCGGAGGATGTCGAGCGCCTCGAGGCCGAGCGGCGTCAGCCCATGCTCGTCGCCCGCCTCCCAGATCGCGTCCCACACCGCCGGCCCGTCCGACGGGTGGCACCACACCTCGTAGCCGAGCTCGCCCGTGTAGCCCGTCCGCGAGACGACGATCGGGATCCCGTCGTACGTCCCGATCCGCCCGACCGTGAAGCGGAACCACTTGAGGTCCTCGAGCGACGTCTGCGTCGGCGGCGTCCAGACGATCTTCTTGAGGAGCTCGCGGCTCTCCGGCCCCTGCACGGCGACGTTGTGGAGCTGGTCGGTCGACGGCTTCACCCACACCTTAAGCTCGAGCCGGTCGGCGAGCTCCTTCAGCCAGATGCCGTCGTACTCGTCGCCGCCGACGAAGCGGAAGTTGTCCTGGCCGAGGCGGTAGACGGTCGCGTCGTCGATCATCCCGCCCGTCTCGTTGCAGAGCGCGGTGTACGTGACCTGCCCGACCGAGAGCCGCCGCGCGTCGCGCGTGATCGCGTGCTGGATCGAGCGTCTCCGCGTCCGGGCCGAGCACCTCCCACTTGCGCAGCGGCGAAAGATCCATGATCGCGACCTTCTCGCGGCAGGCCCAGTACTCGGCGATCGCGCCCTCGTTGTCGAAGCAGTGCGGCAGCCAGTAGCCGCGGTACTCGACGAAGCTCTTCGTGAGCTCGCTCGTGCGCGGATGGAAGGTCGTCTCGCTTCGTGAGCACCGGGTCGGCGTCGGCGGTCACGCGGTGGGCGATCGCGACCGAGAACGTGTTGTCGGGCGCGTACACCCGCACGTGGATCGGCGTGATCTGCCAGCCGTTCGCCGGGTCGATGTCGTCGGGGCACGCGGACGACGCGCAGACGAGGTCGCTCATCGCGCGCAGCAGCACGTAGTCGCCGGGGCGCGACCACGGCTCGTCCATGACGAAGACGTTGTTCGCGTCGAAGCCCGTGTTGTAGAAGAAGTTGAGCGCCTCCCAGCCCATGCGCGGCGCGATCCCGAAGGGCGTCACCTGCGCCGTTGAAGTTCTCGCTGCAGTTGACGTGGCCGGGGTAGCCCTTGTCCTCGTAGTACTTGGCCGTGCAGGCGAGGCCGAACGTGTCGTGGCGGCCGACCGTGTCGCGGACGACCTCGATGAGCGGGTCCTGGTCGACGTCGTAGAACTTCCCCTGCAGGCCGGGCTGCGGGTACGCCTGGCCCATGAGCGAGCGCGTCGTCGTCGCGTCGAGCCCGCGCTCGACCCCGTACTCGAGCTTGGCGCGGTGGAACGCGAGGAAGTCGGAGCACTGCTTCCCCTCGACGTCGATCACCTGGATGAACTCGCCGGCGCGCACCTCGTACGCGAGCGCGGTCGCGGCGTCGACGCGGAAGTCGAGCCGCGGCTCGGCGAGCGGCGGCGGGAGCTCCTGCTGCTCGTAGGCGCGCGGCGTCACGCGCCGCACCTCGACGAGGAGCTCGGACGGCGGCGGCGCGCCGTCGACGATGCGCCCTGCCGGGGCCGCGACGACGACCGTCACGGCGCGCTCGGCACGGAACGTCTGCGCCGAGCCCGGGGGCGACCACTCGCCGAAGAGCCGGATCGCGAGTGGCGTCGGCCGGGTCGAGCCCGCGAGACCCGAGCTCGTGCGCGAGGAGGCTGCCGTTGCGATCGGCGAGCGCCGCGCGGATCACGGTCGCGGGCGCATCGGCCTTCGCGTCGAGCGCGGCCGCGTCGTCACGGCCGTCCGCGCCGAGCACCGTCACCTCGGCGGCCTGGCTGCCGCGTGTGTCGACGACGGTCATCCGCTCGTCGGGCGCCGAGCGCGAACACGGTCGCGCCGCCCGGGCCGGACGAGGTACGTCTCGACGAACGGATCCTCGGGGAGCAGCCCCGACGAGACCCGGTGTCCCGCGAGCTCACGTCACGCGCTTCGCCGGCGCCTTCGCCTCCATCTCGGCCGCCTCGGCCACGAGCTTCTCCGCCAGCTCGCGCTTGCCGTCGGCGTCGAGCTTCTTCACCTCGTTCTCGACCGCGCGGCGGTTGTACGACTGGTTCCAGTAGTCGAGCGCGTCGAAGCCGAGGAGCACGGCCTTGCCGACGAACTGGCGCAGCACCTCGTTCGTCGGGCCCATGACCCAGCCTGCCTTCGCGTCGCGGAGGTAGCGCTCGAGCTCCATGTCGCGCTTGTAGCCGGAGCCTCCGCAGGCATGGAGCATCTTGTCGACGACGTGGGCGACGTTCTTCGCCGCCTCGAACTTGATCTGCCAGGCCCAGTGCAGGAAGTCGGCGCGGGCGAGCTCGCCGACGGCGAGCACCTTCGTGTTGTTCTCGGTCGCGTTGTCCATCGCCTGCGCGACCGAGAGGACGAAGAGGCGCGAGGCGTTCGTGTCCATGAGCGCCTCGCCGACGTAGTCCTGGATCGTCGGGTAGTCGGCGACGCGGAGCCCGACGTCGACGTGGCGCTTGCGCGTCGTGTGCCGCTTCGCGATGTCGATCGCGCCGAGCGCGATGCCGTTCCAGACCGACGACGAGCCGATGAGGAACCACGGATCGACGGACTCGTCGTTCGATGCCGCCCCGTCGCCCTCCGGGCCGACGAGCTGCTCCGCGGGGATCTCCACGTTCGGAACCTCGAGCGGGCCGGACTGGTTCCCGCGAAGGCCGAGCGCGTCCCAGAGCGACGGCTGCGACTCGACGTCCTCGCCGTCGATGACGAACACCGAGAGGTCGTCGTAGCCCGAGAAGTCCGGGCTCGTCGTCTGCACGACGTAGAAGTCGGCGAAGCCGGCAGAGGTCGTCCACGAGGCCTTCTTGCGCACCTTGTAGCCGCCGTTCGAGCGCTCGGCGCCGGACGAGATCGGGTACCAGAAGTGCGAGCCGGTCTCGGGGTCGGAGTACGAGAGCGTTCCGATCTTCCCGGAGTTCAGCGGCCGGATGTAGCTTGTCGATCAGCTCGGGCGTCGGGCGGAACATGATCGTGTTGACCGCGCCGATGTGCATGACGTAACACATCGCAGTCGAGGCGCAGCCGTAGCGGGCGATCGTCTCGCACGTCATCGAGTATGCGACGTGGTTCTCGCCGAGGCCGCCGTACTCCTCGGGGACGGTGAGCGCGAGGAAGCCGTGCTCGCCGAGCAGCTCGAGGTTGCGCCGCGGGAAGAGCAGCTCGTCGTCCGAGCGCTTCGCGTTCGCCCGCATCTCCTTCTCGCAGAGCTCGATGAGCGTTGCGCGAAGCTCCTTCTGGCGGTCGGTCAAGACCCAGTCGGGATCCCACTCGTAGCCGAGGCCCCAGAACGGCTCGCCTCCCCACATCTTCTCGGACATGCTCACCTCCACCGGATTGGCGTTCTCGCGGGTCATCCTAGGTCGGCGCGGCGATCGCGGGCAAGCGACCGCTACGGAGCGCGCAGAACGGCGAGCAGGTCATCGCCGTAGCGCTCGAGCTTCACCGGGCCGAAGCCCTTCACGCTCGCCAACTCGTCCAGTGTCTGGGGCCGCACGGCGGCGAGCTCGCGGAGAGTCGCATCGTGAAGGACGACGTACGCGGGAACGGCGTCCTCCTGTGAGCGCTCCAACGCCAGCTGCGAAGGCGCGTGACGAGGCTCTCGTCGACGTCGTCCGACCTGACTGTCCTGATCGCCGGCGGTCGGACCGTGGGTCGACGCTGCAAGACGCGGAATCCGTCGGGCGTCGTCGTCTCCACGAGAGCGCCCGACGCCTCCAGGAGGCCGACCCAGCGCCGGACGTCGGCGTCGGTCGCCGCCGCGAGCAGGCGATACGCGGCGGACCGGCGTGCGGAGGGTGGCGCCTTGAACGAGCCACGCAACGTCGCGACCAGGCTTCTGCGGCCGAGCGGCCACGTGAGCGACGCCACCGCTGTCGACGATCGGCTTCGCCGATGTCCTCCGGCAGCGGAGGGCGGCGGGCTCGAGATCGACGCCGATCCTCGCGTGGCCGGCGCGCACACGTCGCAGGCTTCCACACGGCGCCGACGAACGACTCGCCGAAGTGCGCTGCCACCTGCTCGTGGCGGCACGTCCGACTCTCCGCGAACGCGACGACCCGGTCCGCACGCGCCTCGGCGACGAGGCGGGCGCGAGCGAGGAGCGCCTCGACCCGCTCGCGAGCGTCGTCGGGGGCGGCCGAGAGCTCGATCCGCATGAGTCGCCCCTCGTCGAAGCCGCGCACGACGAGGCCGGCCTGCTCGAGCATGCCGACGAGAACGCGCACGTCTCGCTCCGGGACGAGAGCCGCAAGCTCGTCGGGATCCACGAGCCCACCTGCGTCCGCGCAGCCGCGCGGTAGACCGAGCGGAGCTCGGACGCGGTGGGCACATCTGACACGGCGAAGCGCCGCAGCGCGCGTTCGCGTCGCTCGGGCTCGCGAGCAGGAGCGTCTCGCTCGGCTCGCCGTCCCTGCCCGGCGCGACCGACCATCTGCACGTAGCCCTCGAGCGAGTCCGGGTAGTTGACGAGGCAGACGAGCCGTCACGTCGGGCTTGTCGATGCCCATCCCGAATGCCGTCGTCGCGACGACGGCCTGCACGCGCCCGGCGACGAAGTCGTCCTGGACTCGAGTTCGCTCCTCTGCCTCGAGCCCGGCGTGGTAGTGCTCGCGCTGGAACGCCATGGCCGCGGAGGACGCGTGCCAGCTCCTCGGTCGAGCGGCGCGACCGCGCGTAGACGATCGCCGAACCGCCGCGGAGCGAGCCGGAGCCGTTCGACGAGGATCTCGATCCGATCCTCGGCATTCGACGACCTCCTGCACGTCGTAGCGGAGATTCGGGCGCATCGACGCTCGTGTGGACGACCTCGAACGTGCGACCGAGCGCGTCTCCGATGTCCTGTGCCGTCTCCGGCGTAGCCGTCGCGGTCATGCCAAGGACCGTCGGCTCCCCAGCGCCTCGAGACCTCGTCGGATGAAGAGGTAATCGGGGCGGAAGTCGTGGCCCCACATGCTCACGCAGTGCACCTCGTCGACGACGACGAGGCCGACCCCGACTCCCGCGAGCAGCTCGACGAAACGGGCCTGCCGCAGCCGCTCGGGCGCGGCGTAGACGAGCCGTGTCTCGCCGCGCGTGACGGCGGCGAGCCGCGCGGCGGTCTCCTCCGCGCAGAGCGACGAGTTGACGAACGTCGCCGTCGCAGCGATCCGAGGCGGCAGCTTGTCCACCTGGTCCTTCATCAGCGCGATCAGCGGAGAGAGGACGAGCGTCGGCTCCGGACGGAGCATCGCGGCGAGCTGATACGTGAGTGACTTGCCCGAGCCGGTCGGCATGAGCGCGAAGCGTGTCGCGGTCCGGCGATCGCCGCGCGCACGACGTCCTCCTGCCCGGGCCGGAAGGCGTCGAAGCCGAAGAGTTCGCGCAGCGGTGAGACGAGATCGGTCAGGCGGGCGAGTATAGGAAGGGCGCTCGGGCGACCCCTGTGCCGAGTTCGCACCAACCTCAGGTCCAGCGGATCTCGAGCGCGGCGGTCCCCGACTCGTGCGGCAGCCCGTCGTCGGGGAGCTCGTCCCAGTCGCCGCCTACTGGGTGTAGCATGTGCGCCGCGACCCGGAGGCCCGTTGGCTGCGTCGAGCGTCCCGGCTGCGATGCCGATCCTCTCGACGTCAGCCGCCTGCCAGAAGAGGCTCGATCCGCACTCCGCTGCAGAAGCCCGCGCCGCGCGTGTCGCACGCTGTCCGGGCTGTCGATCCAGCGAAGCGCGCTGTCTCGCCGACCGCCAGATGCGCGACGCGCGTTGCGGAGAACGCGCCGAGGTGCCCGCACCAGCGCCGGCACTCGACTGCAGTGGCAGATGACGATGTCGCGCAACGGCCCGCGCACCTCGTACGTCACCGCACCGCACAGGCAGCGGCCGGTCGCTCGGGGCTCCGCAGCGCTTCCACGGCCGAATCGTAGAATCGACGGATGCCGCTCGTCTCCGAGCACATGACGTCGAGCCTGCTGACGTTCTCGGCGGACGCGACGCTGCGCGAGGCCGCCGCCGCGATGGCCGAGCGAGGTGTCGGTGCGGTCGTCGTGCTCGAGGGTGACGCGATCGCGGCGATCCTCACGGAGCGCGACGTCATGAAGGCGGTCGCGGCAGGAAGGACGCGAGCGCGCCCGTCGCCGACTGGATGACGCGACATCCCGAGACGATCGAGCCGGAGGACACGACCGACCATGCCGCGACGCTGATGATCCACGGCGGCTTCCGCCATCTCCCGGTCGTCCTCGGAGGGAAGGTCGTCGGGATCGTGTCGATCCGCGACCTCATGAAGGTCGCGCTCGACGACCGCTCGCCCCGCGGGGTCTAGCCATCGCCGAGCGGCGGGTCGACGTCGACCGCCTCTACGGCGCGCGCGATCTCGACGAGCTGCGCGCCGAGTACGAGCGAATCGCGGAGGTCTACGACCACGACCTCGCCGGGCCGGACGACTACCGATCCCCAGCTGCCGTCGCGGACGTCTGCGAGCGCCTGCTCGAGCAGGAGTGCGCGGATCCTCGACGCGGGCGCCGGCACGGGACTCCTCGGCGCTCGCGTTGATCGAGCGCGGGTTCCGCATCGCTCGACGCGCTCGACCTGTCCCCGGCGATGCTCGCCGAAGCCGAACGCAAGGGTGTCTACGGCGAGCTTCGCGAAGGACGGCTGGGTGACCCGTTGCCGATCGCGGACGGCGCCTACGACGCGGTCGTAGCCTGCGGCGTCCTGACGACGGGGCACGCGCCGGCGTCATGCCTCGACGAGCTCGTGCGGATCACGAGGAGCGGCGGCTACCTCGTGTTCACCCTCCGCTCCGACCGGACGCCGCCCGGCTACGACGAGAAGATGGCCGAGCTCGGCGCGTCCGGCCGCTGGGAGCTCGTCGAGCGTGGGGACGAGTTCCAAGCGATGCCGACGAGCGAGCCGGAGGTGCTCGTCCGCGTCTGGGCGTTTCGTTCCGGGTAGCGAGCTTCGCCACAATGGGCCACGTGACGAGGCTCGTCGCAGCGCTGCTCGTTGTGCTCGCGCTCCTTCCCCTCCAGGCCGAGGCGGGGGAGGGCTTCGGAAGCTCCGTCCGGCCGCTGCCCGCGCCTCTTCGCGCACAGCTCCAGGATCGAGGGTTCTGGCGCGCAGGCTGCCCGGTCTCGCTCTCCGGGCTTCGCCTGCTGACGGTCACGACCTGGGGCTTCGATGACCAGGCGCATCGCGGCCAGCTCGTCGTCAGCGCGACGTATGCGGGACGGCTCCAGGGCGTCTTCCGCCGTCTCTACGAGCTGCGCTGGCCGATCCGGCACATGGATCTCTCGGACATGTACGGCCCGGCGAGCGGACGTCCGAAGGACAACGACATCTCGGGCTCGTTCCACTGCCGGCAAGCCGTGCCGTCGCCCTGCACCGGCGGCACACGATCGGGGCACTGGTCGAATCATGCGTACGGCCTCGCCATCGATCTCAACCCGCGCGAGAACCCGTACGTGGGGTGTGGGATGTCACATGACCCGTCGACTCGTCGGTACATGGACCGCTCGCCGCTCCGTCGCGGCATGGTGACGCCGGCGGTCGTCGCCGCCTTCCGCTCGATCGGGTGGGGCTGGGGCGGCTCGTGGACCGGCGATACGAAGGACTACATGCACTTCTCCTACAACGGGCACTAGGCGGCGACGCGGTCGAGCCAGCGCTCGAACAGCACGCGCCCGCGCGGCTCGCATGTCGTCGGCGCTCTCCTCGATCGCGGCGAGAAAGGCAGGTGCGCCGGCGGCGCCCAGGGTTCGCTCCAGCGAGGCGACGTATTCGGGCACGTCGGCCCAGTCGCGCGCCATGTCGGCCGAGACCTCGAGATGGAACTGCACGCCGTACGCGCGGCCGAAGCGGAACGCCTGGTTCTCGTAGGCCGGCGAACGTGCGAGCCGCACGGCGCCGACAGGCAGCTCGAACGTGTCGCCGTGCCATTGCAGCGTCGCGAGCCCGCTCTCGAGACCGGCGAACACAGGGTCGGCCTTGCCTTCGTCGGTCAGCTCGACGGGAAGGAGTCCGACCTCTGGCTCGGGCCCCGGGTAGACCCGCGCCCCGAGTGAGGCCGCGAGAAGCTGCACGCCGAGGCAGACGCCCCAGAACGGCTTCCCGGCGCGGACGGCCTCGCCGACCGCACGCTTCTCCTCCGTCAGCCAGGGCAGCGTCGCCTCGTCGTTGACGGACATCGGCCCGCCCATCGCGACGATCGCGTCGAACTGACGCCAGTCCGGGAGCGGCTCGCCCTCGTCGAGCTCGACGCGCCGGAGCTCGACGCCGCGCTCGTCGAGAACGTCCTCGAAGACGCCCGGCGGCTCGCACGCAATGTGCTGGAGGACGAGGACGTCCACTCGCCGAGCCTAGTCGGTGCTCAGTGAACGCTCTCCCAGTCGGGTTGGTGCAGCTCCGCGTTGCGCGTCGAAATGAACCGCTCCGCCGATCCGTCGGGCTTCATCGTCGCGAGTCCCGTCCGGCCGCGGCCGCCGACGACGCGGTTGTCGAGAAAGAGGATCGTCTTTCCGTCGGGGGACCACACGGGATCGGCGGAACCGGCTTTCCCAGGCGTGAGGGTCCGGAGATGCCGACCGTGGGTGTCGATGACGTAGATGTGGCCGTACCCGCCTGGGTTCGGGTACCCGTCGAAGACGATGCGCTTGCCGTCGGGGGACCAGTCCAGGTCGTCGGCGTGAATCGCGAATGTGGTCAGCCGACGCAGATGCGTTCCGTCGAGGCTCACGGTGAATACGGCAGCCTTCTCGGCCAGATCCTTGCCTCGGAACCGCGTGAAGACGAGCTGCTTTCCGCTCGGCGAGAACCGCGGTTTCCCATCTTCAGACCCGGTCGGTGGAACCGTGACCCGCCGCAGGTTTGTTCCGTCCGCGTTCATGACGTAGATGCCCTCTCCGTGGACTGGGTCACCACGGTCGGCCTGCATGGCGATCAACGCCCCGTCCGGAGACCACGCTGGCTCTCCACTCAGTCCCTTCGAGTCGGTCAGCATCGTCACGTCGGTTCCGTCGGGCCGCACGGAGAACACGTCGTTGATGACGTCCGCATCGTTCGGGTCCGGATCGGACCGGTTGCTGTCGAACGCGAGCATCTTTCCGTCCGGAGACCAGACGGCCCAGCCGCTGTCCGCTGCGCCGTTCGTCAGCTTCTTCGGATTGGTGAGCCGACTGCTCGCCACCCAGACCTGCCAGTGGTCCGCGCCATCCTTGAGCATGTACGCGATTCGGCCGTTCCTCCCGGGCGACGTCGCCCCGCCGAGCGGCGTGAGCACCGAAGCGCCCAGCAGCACGAGTCCGAGCACAGCGAGCGCTGGAGACCGCATGAGCACTAGTCGTGGTGACCCGGTCGCCAAAGCGGCCAGTACACCTGGAGCCCCGAGGGCCCAGGTACCGCCCGCGGTGCGACGACGACGGCACCGGATCCATCCGGGCGGATCGTGCTCACCGCGTTGCCGCGTCCGCTGATGTACGCGATACGACTGCCGTCCGGCGACCATGCGAGCGACTGACCCGTCGCACCACGGAACGTGCATGGGCAGTGTGCGATCCGGCGCGGCGCGCTGCCGTCGACATGGACGAGCGAGACGTCTCCGAACGTGGGTCCAGCAGGGCCGGCCACCGCGAGCAGCCTGCTGTCCGGCGACCACACCATCCCGTACCCGCCTGCCATCACCTGGCGGAGCGACGTGCCGTCGGGGCGAACGACGAAGACTCCGCTGCCGGTCCCGAAGGCGATGAGCGAGCCGTCGGGAGACCACTGCACGTCCCCGCCGATCGCGGGGGGTGCGCCGACCCACGCGGCGATCGCGACCTGGCGTGGTGCCGCGCCACCGCTGGCAGCTGCGATGAAGAGTCCTGAGGCACCTGCTCTCATGTACGCGAGCCTCGTTCCGTCATGAGACCACGAAAACGCCGCGAGGTGCGTGGCGATGCGGGTTGGGCCGCGTCCGTCGCTCCCTGCCACGAAGAGCGCGCGCCCGAGTCCGGGCTCGCGACGAACGAACGCGATTCGGGCGCCGTCGGGCGACCAGCGACCATCGAGCGCCTGAGCGATCGTCGGACCAACGGCGCCCTTCGCGTCGATGACGACGAGCGCCCGCGGAGAGCCCCAGCGCAGCGCGAGGAGCTTCGAGCCGTCCTGGGACCACTCGATCCCGTTGTAGAGACGAGCGAGCAGCTCTGCCATTCGGCAAGTGCCGGTAGGTCGCCCGCGCGAGGACGCCGGCGCGTGCCGTCGCGACGGATGAGGACGACGCCGCCGTTCGCGTTGTAGGAGAGCTCCTCCGGGAGCGCTGCCTTCGGAGGCGTCGCGCTTCGGGGCGACGGCTCCGAGAGGAACGCCGAGCCGCTCTGCGGCCCCGACCCACCGAGGAGCGAGTAGAGCCAGACCGCTCCGAGCATCGCGGCCAACAGGCCAACCAGATTGCGCTGACGTCGCCGGCGCGCGCGTCGACGGGCCTCCTCGATCAGCGCCTCCGGCTCCAGCGGCCGATCGCCGAGATCGGGAGGACGTGGCGGAAGGGAAACGCTCACGCTTGCGGCCTCGAGTTCATGAAGCTAATATGAATATCACCATGCCCAAAGTCAAGGTTGACCCGAGCGACCCGCTCGACCTCAACGAGCAGGTCGCGGCCGAGATCCGCCGTGCGATCGCCGATGGTGAGGCGAAGCCCGGAGAGCGGCTACCCCCGGCAAAGGACCTCGCTGCCGAGCTCGGCGTGAACACGAACACCGTGCTGCGCGCGCTCCGCCAGCTCCGCGACGAGGGGCTCCTCGAGTTTCGCCGCGGCCGCGGCATCACGGTGTCGGGCACGCCGGAGCGCGGCGCAGTCGTCGCGCGCGCCCGCGAGCTCGTCGAGTTCGCGCGGCGTCAGGGCTACAAGCCGGACGAGCTCGCCCGCATGATCGAAGACCTCGCGTAGGCGAGGTCAGTGCCCGGCGGGCTTCTCCCAGCCCTCGAGAACAGGTCGGCTTCCAGTCCGTGCCGAGGGGCCGCGAGCCCTCGACCCACGCGCCGAGCTCGCGGTGCGTGGAGCGGCAGCACGAAGGACTACAGGCACTTCTCGCCGTCGACTGTTAACTCGCCGGCGCAGAAGGCGAAGGCGGGGCCGCGTTGGCCCCGCCTTCGCCGATCTATCAGCAGCCGAAGCAGTCGTCCGGAGTGTTCTGCTCGATCGGGCTGTTGGTGAGCGCCACCGGGAACTGCGTGAAGAGTCCAGCTCCCGCGACGGTGACCCCTGGGCTTCCCGTGATCGTGTTCTGCTCGACACGGGTGTTGACCAGTACGAGCTGTACCGGGGGTGGGTTGAAGATGAGGCCGTTCCAGATGCCTGCCCCCTGGGCGAACCCGGACGGCCCACTGGCCGCCGCGACGTTCCGGGCGATGAGCACGTTCCGCAGCTCGAGGAGTCCGTTGTTGGCGACGCCGGCGCCAAGGACACTCGCCGCGCCATTTGTGGAGGAGGCACGGGCCGTGTTGTTGCTGATCACGGTGTTGCTGACGACCGACTGCGCATCCTGTCCGAACGTCTGCAGTGCCCCGACCGCTGCTGCGTTTCCGGCCCAGCTCCTAACCGTCGTGCTGTTGCCGGTGATGTGAGCGTTCTCGATCGTTGCAGTTCCGTCGAGCTCGATCGCACCGCCGCTCGCACCGTTGTCGTCGGTCGCCGCCACGTTCGCGATCACGCGGTTGTCGTTCACGGTGCTGTTGCGGAGGGTGAGCGTGCTCACGCCGACGATCATCCCGGCGTCGAACCCGGACGGCTGACCGGCGGGATCGTCGACGATGACGGCGTTGTCGTCGATGCGGGTGTTGTCGATCGTCACGTCGCTGTCGTCGCCGACGTGGACGCCGCCGCCGTTGGCGATCATCTCCAGCCCGCCCGGCAGAAGGCTGCGGAGGCTGACGGTGTTGCCGGCGACCACGCTGTTCGTGATCTTCAGGCCGCCTCCGTTCTGAATGTGGACGCCGCCGCCGATCGCGAAGCGTCCGTTCGGTATTGCGACAGTCGACTCGTTGCCCGTGACGGCGGAGTTCTCAAGGGTGAGCGTGCCGACTCCGGCGCTCCAGATGCCGCCGCCGTGGGCGTCGCTGGCAACAGGTCCGCCGGCCACGTTGTGACTGAGGGTCGTGCGGATCAGCGTCAGGTTTCCGTAGTTGCCGATTCCGCCGCCATCGCCGCGCGCGAACGGGCAGGGGCCGTCGGGGCACTCAGCCCCACCGCTGGGGGTGGTGGTCGTCGGGGTTGCGCGGTTGCCCGTGACAACGCTGTCGCTGATCGTGACAGTCGCGCCGGTCCCTCCGTCGGCTGCCCATGGAATCAGGATGCCGCCGCCAAAGTCCCTTTGTGGGACGGGAT